>NZ_QEKH01000001.1 GCF_003096415.1 Victivallis vadensis
CGCGCTGCTACTTTAGGGGTTCCACCCCTACAGCTCACCCCGATCCGCTTCGCTCCACTCCCTTTTCCTGCCTTTTTCGCTTCGTAGCGTACAAGTAACGTTTCGGTCGGCGCTTTACGGCCCTCCGGGAGCGCCTCCCCGCATAATGTACGTTACGCAAAAAGCCCCGGCTCATCGGAACACTCCAACGCCGGGGCTTTTTACGTAACTCGTTTCCTTATGCGACGTTACTTGTGCGCCAGAAAGCAACGCAGAGGCAGGGTAAATCAGGATGGGTAGCACCATCCGGAATGATTCATATCCCCTGCTCTACGTCGATTTGCGGGAAAGAATCTTTTTGTACACTAGAAGAAGAATTGTCAACGTTTTCATGATACCGCAGATGTTACGGCTTATGGTGGAGCGGCAGAACGGCATCTATCAGGAAGCCGTGTTGTGGAGGATGAGGCCGTTGTTTAGGAACAGTTGACGGATGGAATATTCCGGAGTCTGGTGTTATATTGAAATTGGGCAGGGGGGGATTCGGCAGACTGCCCCCCTGCCCTTTGTTCGGTTCGGATCAAATCAGCGGAACTGCATCGGAAACTGCTTCGGCAGGATATTCCCGGCGGAGACGTTCCGCATCTTCTTTTTCCAGCACCCAACCGAGCGCACCCATATTTTCTGCGAGGTGGAGCGGATTGGCAGCTTTGGTTATGGTCACCACATTCTCCTGACACAACAGCCAGTTCAAGGCGATCTGCGATGGAGTTTTTCCGTATTTTTCCGCCAGAGTAACGATCAGCGGCAGAGCGAGGTCAAGACCGCGCAGCGGACGCCAGGCGATCACCATGATATCCTGTGAACGGCAATAATCCAGCAGACCGCACTGCTCGATCTCCCGGATCCGCAGGTTATAGTGAAGCTGGTTGGCGACGATCGGAGCATCGGAGGCTGCCTGCGCCCGTTTCAGCCGCTCTTCCGAAAAGTTGCTGACGCCGATATGCCGGATTACTCCTTCGCGTTTCAGCCGGTTCATGGCTCGGATCGTCTCTTCCTCCGGCACATCCGGATTCACCTGATGGATCAGATAAAGATCGATGTAATCGGTTCCGAGCCGTTTCAGGCTGGCTTCGGCGGCCCGGAGAACGTCGTCGTAACGGAGATGCGTTTTCCAGACCTTGTCGGTCAGGAAATAATCGGCACGTCTGATCCCCTGCCCTTTCATTGCGATTCCCACCAGTTCTTCGGCGTGACCGCCCGCATACATTTCGGCGGTATCGATATGACACAAGCCGGTTGCAATGCCGCGTCGGATTGCGGCGATGTCGGCGTCATCGTTTGCGGTATCCGGCGTATCCACGCCACCCATGCGCCAGGTCCCCTGCCCCAGAACCGGAATCGCAAAACCGTTTTTCAATGATTTCCACGGAACGTCACTCATTTCTTTTCTCCCTTTTTGCATCCAGTTTCCGACGGGCACGCTCTTTCAGAAACTTCCGCCGCTGCCAGTGGTCGTCGATCAGAATAATAACTCCCAGCACGGCGGAGACGGCGAAGCCGAACATGCCGATGATCGGGATATCATTCCAGAACGGCGGTATTTTGGCCACGATGATCAACGCGGTGCCGATCAGCAGCGCGGTGACGAGCATGGAGCGGGAAAGCCGTTCGCCGGTCACATACATAGTCTGTTCAATATCATCCAGCCGGTGATGCTCCACCCGCAGCGTCAGATTGCCGTTCTCAGCGGAAGTAATCAGTTTGCGAAGCGTGGTCGGCAGCGTTTCCAAAGCGCTCAGATTGTCGCCGAAATTATCCAGAAAACGTCGCAAATGCGGCATCGGATCGTAGGAACGCCATTTCAGCCGCTCGATGAATGGTTTGACCATGTCGACGATCTTCAATGCGGGATCGAAGGTCCTGCCCAGATGCTCGATGGAAATCAGCGCCTTGAACATCATGTAGAGATTCGGTTTCAGGCTCAATGAGTATTTGCGGAACAGCTCCATCAGTTCTTCGAGAATATGCGATACACTGATCTTGTCGAGCGGCAGGTTGATGTTTTCATCCACAAGGTCGGCGACGTCCCGTTCCAACTCTTCCCGGTCGCCTTCGTAAGTGCCGGTAATGGTCATGCGCAGGGCGCAGTCGGTCATGGAGGAAATTTCGCCGCGCAGCATATAGTCGATGATCCGCACGAAGTCGCGCCGTTCCTGCTCATCGATTCTCCCCATCATGCCGAAGTCGATAAACGCGACCCGGTTGCCTTCCAGCAGAAACAGATTGCCGGGGTGTGGATCGGCATGAAAAAAACCGGTTTCGAAAATCTGCTTGAGCATCAGATTCACCCCGAGATGGGCGACCAGAGGAAGATCGTATTTGGCCCGCAATTCCGGATGCTCCAGCACCCTGGTGGCGGAATCGCCGAAGATCCGTTCCATGGTCAGGACTTTGGTTGTGGTGTAATTCAAATACAATTTCGGGATCACCAGCCCCGGAGAATCCTTCATGCTGTTGGTAAATCGGAGCAGGTTGGCCGCTTCGAACTGGTAGTTCAATTCCCGCCGCAGGGAGTAGGCGAACTCCCCGACGATTTTGACCGGTTCGTTGCGGGCCAGCGTTTCGTTGAAGTCCTCCAGCTTGCGGGCGATGTACAGCATGATGTCCAAGTCGAGTTCGATGGTCTCCTTGATCCCGGGCCGCTGGATTTTGACCACCACTTCCGTTCCGTCATGAAGGCGGGCGGCATGGACCTGACCGATGCTGGCGGCTGCCAGCGGCTTTTCGGAAAATGAGAGGAACAGCTTTTCCGGCGGCTGTTTCAGCTCCTGTTGAATGATCTTGCGTACCTCTTCACCGGAAAAAGGTGTGACCTGCTCGGTCAGTTTGGAGAGTTCATCAGCGTACTTCTGGGAAATCAGATCGGGACGGGTGGAGAGAATCTGCCCGAGCTTCACGAAGCTCGGCCCCAGTTCTTCCAACAACAGCCGCAGTTTTTCCGGACGGCTTTTGCCGGCCAGTTCCTCCTGACTTTTTCGGCTGTAAATCTTTTTGATCGGATGGATATTTTCCGTCAGATCATAGAAGCCGTAGCGCGCCATCGTCTCCAAAATGCGCAGAAAACGCTTCAATGAACGGTAATCCCGGTTGACTTCAAACGGCATCAGCGACATATTCTTCTCTCCTCTTTCCGGAATTTGATTCCTCTGAATAATAATATAGCGTAAAATTGCTTTTAGCAAAATCGGTTTTATATTATAAGCGTAAATAATCTGTTCTAATCGGGAGTTTTGTTTGATGGATGCCCTGCTCTCCGTCCGGGAGGCCGCGGAATTTCTGGGAGTTTCACAAGCCACGGTATACCATTGGGCCAGAAGCGGCATTCTTCAGGGATATCAGCAGGCGGTTCGGCGCTTTCCGGCCGAACAGGTGCACAAGCTTCAGCGGGCCATTGCGGCGGGCCATGTCCCGCGATTGAATGCGCGTGCCAACAAGCGGCATGCAGACGGTTACCGGACTCCCTTTCCATCCCGTCCCGAAGACGGCAATGACGCCAGTCAGATCATCCGGCTCCGGCGATTGATCCGGGAGCGGCAGCTCAATCCGGCGTGCATTCTGTATGTCCGGGCGCTGCGGCTGCTGGCGGAAGCCGGCGAATGGGAGCCGGCGACGCCGTTCTCCCCTGCCCTGCCGCCGGCTTCCCGGTGGCGGCGGCAGAGTGTGGCCCGGATCATGCGCGGCTGGCGGCGCGATCTGGGAGTATCGGTCCTCTCCGCAGCCGATTACCGCAGGCCGTTTGAACTGCCGGTGGAACCGGTTTCCGGTTCCGACCAGCTCGGTTTCCTCTACCAGGCGCTTCGCCGTACCGGCAGCCGGGTGCAGGCCGGCTCCTTTTATACGCCGCCGGAAGTGGTTCGGAGCATGACGGCAGGCTTGACGCCGCACGATGGCTTCACATTGCTTGATCCCGGCTGCGGCAGCGGCCAGTTTCTATTGGGCGCTGCTGAGGCCGGTTGGGAGTTTGATCAGCTTTTCGGCATCGATCTGGATCCGCTGGCACTGCGGCTGGCAGCGCTCAATCTGCTTCTGGCGTTTCCGGCAGTCGATGCGTTGCCCAATTTGAAATGCGCCGATGCGTTGTTGACGGATTCCTTCGGGCGCCGCCGGTTTGACGTGGTGATCGGGAATCCCCCGTGGGGACGTCTGGCGGATGGTGAGCTTCGCCGCCGCCTGAACCGCAGGTACTTACGGAAGCGCAATTTCTCGGAGAGCTTCTCGTACTTCCTGTTGCGGGCCCGTGCGCTTGCCGTTCCTGGCGGAACCATCCGCTTTCTGCTGCCGGAGGCGATCCTGAATATCCGCCGCCATGCGGAAATCAGAAGCGAACTGCTGAATGAGTGTACCTGGCGCGGCATCGCGGAGTGCGGCCGGAAATTTTCCGGAGTCTTTACCGGTGCAATCACCCTTGATCTGCTCAATATTCCGCCTTCTCCCAATCACCGGATTGAGATTCGGCCGGAGGCCGGACCGGAGTTTCAACTGCTGCAAACCAGCCTGAAACCTGAGAGCGGCCTGGTGATCCAAAGTGGCCCGCTGGAGAATTCGATCTGGGAGAAGGTGAGCCGGTATCCGCACCGGACTTTGAAAGACAGCGGGGCGGAATGGGCATTGGGAATCGTGACCGGAAACAACCGGAAGTGGCTCCTGCCGGTCGGCAGCCGCGGCGGCGAGCCGATCGTCCGGGGAGTGGAGGTTCAACCGTACCGGCTGGCTCCGGCGCAATATGAAATTTTCTTCGATCCGAAAAAATTTCAGCAATGTGCGCCGGAACGCCTTTACCGGGTCCCGGAAAAACTGGTGTACCGCTTCATCTCCAGGCGTCTGGTCTTCGCTCTGGACCGAAAGGGCGTCCTGACGCTCAACAGCGCCAACAATCTGATCGTTCCGCCGGCATTCTATCCGATGAAACTGATCGCCGTGCTGTTCAATTCCGGGCTTTATCAACTGCTGTTCCGAAGCAGGTTCAATACGCACAAGGTACTGCGCAGCGACCTCGAGCAACTGCCCCTGCCCGATTTCCCGGCGCCGGTCCGCGCTGAACTGTCAGGGCTGGCGGACCGGCTGTTGGCCGGAGATGCTTCCGCGATCTCCCGGGTCGATGTCGTGCTGGCTTCGGTGCTGGGCCTGACGGAGGCGGAAAAGGTGCTGGTTACTGAACTGTGACAACTTTTCCTTTGGTCTCCGGGGAACGAATCGCGACCGCGGCAAGCGGGCTCTCCACCTTGACTGATTTCAGGTTCAGCTCGGCCTTGATGAAATAACGCCGTTCGCCGTTGGGGGAGACGACCAGGCTGTCGACAAAGGGCAGCTCCTTTTCGATCTGCACTTCATTGTTGGGCATCAGGTCCAGCGGGAAACGTCCGGTCTGTTTCGGATCGATTTCCATCCGGATCGGAATCCACATATTCGGATCCGGTCCGTTCATCCCCGGGAACCACGGCTGACAGTAAACCTGCACATTGTATGGTTCGTTGACATACCATTCCACCAGGCGAATCGGCTTGTTGTCGATATTTTTCAGGGCGAACATCAGTCTGCCCCCTTCCCCGGTGATCAGCTCGCGTTTGCTGATCAGATTGAGGCTCAGCTTGTAGTCGGCCAGCGGAGGATATTCCGGCAGTTCCGCAATTCCTTTGCCCCAGGGCTGTTCCGTGACTTCCCGGACGCAGCCGGTTCCGAGCAGGGCGAGCATCAATGCAGCAGTGATGTATCCGGTTTTCATTCTCTTTGCCTTTCTGTTCATGACATCGACTGAAGCCGGGTCAGGAGAGCAAGCCGCTCCTCCGGCGTGGACGCATTTTTCATCTGGAGCATCAGCAGCCGCTGTTCCTCCTTTTTAAACTGGCGGCGCAATTCGGCGGCCGACTCCTCAACGGCGGTCGGAATGTCCTTGCAGACGAATTCGCTGACCAATATGCGGCTGATCTCCGGCACGGGATGTTCGATCAGCAGTTCCGAAAGCTCCGCCGGAACCTGCTCGAACTCTCCATTCAGCGCCAGGTTCACAGTCAGGTTGACCGCTCTGGCGATCGGATTGGAGTCCGGCAACTCTTCCGGCGGCACCAGTTCCGCGATCTGCCGGGCCGCCGTTTCGGAGTTGACGGCCAATTCCAGCAAAGTCAGCAAGGCCGGAGAACAGGGATCCTCCTGTTGAATTCCCGGCAAGGGCCGGTTCTCCGAACGGGGCCGGGGCGGGATGAATTCCCCGGTATTCGGTGTGTACGCCGGTTCCGCCGCCGGGCCGCCGCGGGAGAACTCCTCGTTGCGCCGGGCCTTGCGGCTCACCTGCCGCAGCTCCGCATAGAGCGCGTCCTCGCTGACGCCGAGGAGCATTGCGGCATCCCGCACGTACAGCTCCAGTTCCACCTGGTTGGTGATCCGGTTCAGATAACCGGCAACCTCGACGGCGGCGTGTCCCCGGCCGGCCGCCGAACCCATATCATGGCGTTGCGGCAAGGAATCGCACAAAACCTTCAGCCACGATACCGAATCGTCCAGCGCCTGCTGCAACGCAGCTGCTCCGCCGTGCGCGAAAAGTTCGTCAGGGTCCTTGCCGCCGGGGATGCGGACCACCTTGATATCGAAAGACATCGGCAGCAGAATCTCCACATCGCGCAAAATGGCTTTCTGGCCGGCGGAATCGGAATCCAGCGCCAGGTAAATCCGGTTGCAGTAGCGGCTCAGAATCCGGGCCTGATTTTCGGTAAAGCTGGTTCCCTGCGGTGCCACCGCGCATTCAATTCCGGCCCGGTGGAACGCGATGGAGTCGAGCTGCCCCTCGCAAATCACCGCCATATTCCTGTCGCTCATCATTTTGCGCGCCAGCGGCAGCGCGTAGAGCAGATTGCCTTTTTTGAAAATCGGGGTTTCCGGGGTGTTGATGTATTTGCCGCCGGCCAGCGGTTTTGCTTCAAGGGAACGGCAACTGAATCCGACCACCCTGCCCTGCTCGTTTTCGATCGCGAAGGTCAGGCGGCCTTTGAAGTGGTCGAAGCAGCGGCCGGTCTCGGCCTTTTTCCGGATGATCCCGGAGGTGACCAGCTCTTCGTCGGTGAATCCAAGGCTGCGGCCGTAATCCAGACAGGCCGTCCACTCATCGGGACAGGCTCCGATTTTAAACCGTTCCGCCACCTCCGGCGGAATGCCGCGCCGCCGCAGATACTCCGCCGCCGGTGAATTCGGATTGCGGACCAATACCTGATGGAAGAAAGTGGCAAACGCTTCATTGATCTGGTAGAGCCGTTCGCGCTCATTGGCGCGCCGTCTTCCCTCCCCCGGATCACCGCCGCCGGAATTTTCCGGGATCACCACGCCGACTCGCGAGGCAAGCATGTGCAGCGCGTCGACGAAGCCGACATTTTCCTTGTCCATATAGAAGCGGAAAACATCGCCCCCCTTGCCGCAGCCGAAGCAATGAAACGTCTGGCGGGAAGCATCCACGTGAAACGACGGAGTCTTTTCCTGATGGAACGGGCACAACCCCTTGTAGGTGTTGGTTCCGGAGCGCTTGAGCTGTACAAAGGTTCCGATCAGCTCGACAATGTCGCACCGGGCGCGGATGTCCTCAATGATATCTTTGGAGACGCCGAAATTCATTTTCCCCGCCATCCGCTCAGTTGAGCCGTTGCAGACGCGCCTCGACTTCATCGCGCCGGGCGGCATATTCCGGCCGGTCCGAGATCAACCGCAGATAGTGGCGATAGAAATTTTTCGCATTCATTTTGGAGTTGGTATAGCGTTCCATGAACGTCGCGGTGTTGAATACGATTTCCGGATTGTTCGAGTCCCGGGAGCACGCCGCCAGAAACGCCCGTTTCGCCGCCTCGTAATCACCGCGGGAAACATAATAGACTCCGAGCTGATTGTTCAGTGCCGGATTGTTCGCAAACTCCGGCAGCCGCTTCAACGCCATCAGGAAGGTCAGCGTCTGATTGGAGCGCATCGCAACCGCCACATTGCAGAGCAGCACCAGCGTGTTGGTGTCGTTCTGCTTGAGCCGCAGCGCTTTCAGCAGGGCATTCATCGCTTCGGCATATCGGGTCGGATCCGTGGAATAGAGCCGCCCGAGCGTATATTGCGCGGAAAAGCTGTCAGGATTGCAGCCGACCGCCTTGGTGGCGGAACTGACCGCCAGATCGCGCTCACCTGCCTTTTCGGCGGCAATGGCACGGAAAACCAGAGAGGAGACATTTTCCGGAGCAAGCTCCGTCGCCTTCCGGGTATACTTCAACGCCCTTTTCCAGTCGCCGCCGGTGGCGTATTCATTGGCCTTATTCAGGCAGCCTTCGACCGTATTGTCTCCGCATCCGGCCGCAACGAACAGCGTCAGGAGCGCGATCGCCGCCGGGATCAACAGTTTTGTCATTTTCATTTTCTCACCCTTCTTTCGCAGGTTCAGCGCGCCTTGCGGCGCGAACTGACCGCAAGGCCGACCACATAGACCACGCCGGCCAGAACCACAATCATCGGACCGGCCGGAAATTCATAGCGGGAACTGACCAGAAGACCCGCCGTAACGAACACCCAACTGAGAATCGAGGACAGGATCATCATCGACCACAAATGCCGCGTGAAGCATCCCGCCGTAGCGGCCGGCAGCGTCAGCAGCGCGATCACCAGAATAATGCCGACCACATCGATCAGCAGCACGATCGTCAGCGCCGTCAGCGCCAGCAGCCCGAGATAGAAGATTTTCACCCGGATACCGCGCAGCTCGGCGAATGTCGCGTCAAACGACATCGCCAGAATATTGTTGTAAAAGAGCACCGTCGGCGCCAGAACGACCACATCCAGCACCATCGTCCGCCAGATTGCGGAGCGGTCCAGCAGCACGATATTGCCGAACAGATATCCCTGCAGGTCGATCGCTCCCGGCGTGCGGGCGAGAAACAGCAGACCGACCGACATGAAAAGCGCCCATACCACATTGATGATCGTATCCTCGCGCTCCTTCGCGCAGAGATTGATCACCCCGACCAGCAGCGCCGCCGCCATCGCGCCGATCACCGCGCCGAGCATCGGCGTGAAACCGGTCCACATGCAGACCCGCTGCAAAAACAGCGCGACGCCGACGCCGCCGAGGGCGGCATGGGCGCTGGCTCCGGCCAGCGAGGAGATCCGGCGCGTCACCACCATCGTGCCGATCACGCCGAGCGACAGACTGGCCAGCGCGCCGACCAGCAGCGCATACCTCAGGAACATCCATTCCGGCTGCATCAATTCCCGGAGAAACGCGATCATTTCCGCCCCTCCCCGCACTCTTCCGGATGCTTGCAGCTGCAGAAGCAGGAGTGATCGTGCTGAATCAGGTTGACTTCGTGGTGGTAAACCGCGTTGGCGGTCTCCGCGTTGAACGCACCCGCCTGATGCACCGTCAACTGCCGGTTTACGCAGATCACCAGGTCGATTTCCCGGTTTACGAAGCCGAGGTCATGCGAAACCGTCAGTACGGTCATACGCCGCCTCAGAATATTCAAGGTGGCATAGAACTGTTCTTCCGCTCCGGGATCGATATTGGCCGTCGGCTCATCCAGCAGCAGGAGCTGCGGCTCGCAGGCAAGCGCCCGGGCGATCAGAACCCGCTGCCGCTGGCCGCCGGAAAGCGCGGCGAAGCTGCGCGGAGCCAGCGAAGCGATTCCCATCTCCTCAAGGGACGCCATCGCGGCCGCCCGGTCTGCGGCGGTATACCATCCCCAGAACCCCCTGCGGATTCTCCCCTGCAGCACGACCTCCAACGCGGTGATCGGGAAGGCCCCGTCCAGCTGGTGGTATTGCGGCATGTAACCGATTCGCAGCCGGGCCGCAGCCGGCGATTCGCCGAAAATGCGGATGGTGCCGCGATCGGGAGTCAACAGACCGAGCAGAAGCCGCAGCAGCGTGCTTTTGCCTCCGCCGTTCGGACCGACGATGCAGCCGGACTGGCCGCGCTTCACGGTCAGGTTGATCGAATCCAACACCGGATTGCCGGCGTCGTAGCCGAACGTCAGTTCGCGGATTTCGATGATCGCGTCGCTGGTATGCATAAAATTCCGTTACCGTCCTTTTTCTTCGGTGAAGCCGTTGACCAGCGCATCCGCCATTTTACGGAAATTGGCCGGCAGGTCCGATGCGAGCGGATCCAGCTCCACCACCTTGCCGCCGACCGCGTCGGCCAGCGCCTTCGCGCTGGCCGGGTTGAACTGCGGCTGAATGAAAATCACTTTGATCTTATCCGCCCGCGCCCGCCGGATCACGTCGGCGAAATGGGCGGGAGTCACCTCGCGTCCTCCCTTTTCCACCGCGACCTGCTTCAGACCGGTCATTGCGGAAAAATATCCGAAAGCGGGATGATACACGTAGAACGCCCCTCCCTTGTGCGCTGTCAGCTTCTCCCGGATCTCCATTTCCAGTTCCGCTAGCTGCGCTTTCAGCGCATCGGTATTCCTGCGGAACTCGGCGGCGTGCGCCGGTGCCGCTTCGCTGAAAGCACGGCAGATATTCTCCGCAATGATGCGGTCGTTGGCCAACGAGAGCCAGATATGCGGATCCAGCCCGTCGTCACTGCAGCCGTCGTCATGGTGATAGTGGTCCGGATGGTCGCCGGGGTGGTTGTGATCGGCTTCGTTCACGTGATCGTGATGGTGCGCGGGATCGGTGCAGCCGGCGCCGTCAAACGGAATGCGCGGCACTCCCGCCGAGACATCGACGATCCTGACTTTGCTGTGTTCAAATGGCCGCGTCAGGGCCTTTTCAAATACCATGCGGGTGGTCAGGAACAGCGTCGCGGAAGCCACTCCTTTGATATCGCGCGGGGACGGGGAGTAATCGTGGGGACTTCTTCCTTCAGGCAGAACCGACTTGACGCTAACCGCATCGCCGCCGATTCGGGCGGCCATGAAGGCGATCGGCGGCAGACCGGTGTAAACGGACAGCTTTCCGGAAGCGGCATCCGTTCCGTCTCCGGAATCACCGCAGCCGGCGACTCCCAGCAGCGTAAGGCACAAAGTGACTGCGAAAGCAGACCAGGGAATCATCTTCATCGGCGCGCACCTCTTTCTGTATATATGGATACTCCTGATTTTATAACATAATGGCATTACACTTCAAAGTCAAGCATTTTCCGGATGGAATTCATGGGCCGGCTCCGGCTTTTTACCGTAATCGGTCGAATTTCTTTGAGGGTGTGCTTGAATTTTCCCTGTTTGGGTGTATAGTTAAACTCTTGTACTCTATGCTCACGAAAAATAAACTAGGTGACTGATGAAGAAGATCTTTTTGACCGGGATCACCGGTCTGGTCGGCAGTGCGTTTGTGGTTGCGCTGCTTCGCGAACGGGAAGACTACGAGATTGTATGCCTTGCCCGCAAATCTCCGGTGAAGAGTGCCTTGCAGAGAACGCAGGAGATCATTCGCGACGAATGTAAATTCGACGGTTGCCCCGAATTGGCCGACCGGATTCTGAAATCCGTGAAGGTGATCGAGGGAGATGTGGTCACCATGGACCCCGAAGCGATGGCGAAAGACCCGTTGCTGCAGGGAACCGACATTGTGTTCCACTGCGCCGCCGATGTGAATCTCGGCAAGGATCCGACCGGCAAGACTTTCAGGATCAACTACACCGGCACCGAGAACATGGTGAAGCTGGCCCAACTGCTGAAGGTCAAGGAGTTTCACTACGTCGGAACCGCCTATATCGCCGGCAAGCTGGTCGGCCGGGCGATCGAGGACAAACCGGTCGACAACGGTTTCAACAATCCCTACGAAGAGAGCAAGTACAAAGCTGAAATGCTGGTCCGCAACTCCGGCATTCCGTTTACGGTCTACCGTCCCGCCATCGTGACCGGACGCCGTTCCGACGGCCGGATCCGCAAGCCGCTGGCCTTTTACCGCATTCTCGAATTTCTCGGCAAACTCAAGAGCCATCAGTGTTCCAAGCATGGGCAGAATCCGGTCGACTGGGCGAATCTGCAGATCAATTTCGCGACCGAACCTTCCGAGCATGTGTACTTTGTGCCGATCGACTATGTACAGGAGGCGATCACCGCGCTCTTTCAGCGCCCGGTCTGCAACCGCGCCTATCATATCACCGGCGACAGCCCGGTTTCGACCCGCCAGATCGAAAACACCATCTGCAGCGTGCTTCGTCTCGACGGCGTGACCGTCGACGGCGGCGAAGTCGCGCCGACCATGGACAACAAGCTGATGAGCCGTTTCCTCGGCGACCTGTTCCCGTATTTCTCGTCGGACATCGTCTTTGACCAGTCCAATGTCCGCAATGAACTCGGTCCGCAGATTCTTGACTGGGAATACGGCACCAAGGGGCAGGAAACGCTGATCCGTTCGTTCTACCTGGATTACTTCCCGAATGTCGAATGGCTCCAGACGCTGGCGAAAGCGCCGATCGAGCGCCAGCCGCGCCGATAGAAACCTCTTGAATCCGACAGCGGAATCTGCTTCAAAGCCGGTTCCGCTTTTTTTATCAGATGATCATCGATTTTCATACTCATTATTACCCGGCTAAAGTCGTCGGCAAAGCACTCGCCGCCGTCGAGGGGCGAATCGGCCATTACACTGACGGGAGCCGGGCCGGGCTGCTTGCTTCCATGCGTGAAGCGAAGATCGATTATTCTCTCGCGCTGCCGATCGCGACCCGCCCGGCCAACAGCCGCGGCATCAACACATGGGCGGCGGCGGAGCGGTCGGAAAACATCGGACTGACCGGCTCGATCCATCCGGGGGACCCGCACCTGCCGGACACCCTGAAGTATATTGCGGAACAGGGACTTCCGGGAATCAAGCTGCATCCCGAATACCAGCAGTTCGACTTTGCGGATGAACGGCTCTATCCGGTCTGGGAACGCTGTGTTGAGTTGGATTTATTTGTAATCACACATGCCGGCTGCGACGTGATGTTCAAACCGCCGTGGCATTCCGATCCGGCGCGGCTGGCGGCGTTTCACCGACGCTTTCCGGAGCTGAAGCTGATTCTGGCGCACCTCGGCTCCATGGAAATGTGGGATGCTGTGGAGACGGAACTGGCGGGTTTGCCGGTCTATTTCGACCTTGCGCTGCTGACGCCGGACCGGCTTCCGCCGCAACGGCTGCTGGCGATCATCCGCAAGCACGGCGCGGAGCGCATTCTTTTCGGAACCGACAGCCCGTGGAGTCCGCAGAAAGCACATGTGGATTACATCCGCTCCCTGCCACTGAGCGAAGCGGAGCGTGAACTGATCTTTCACCGGAATGCGGCGAAACTCCTGCATCTGTAATTATTCGCCGGATTCTTCTTCCTGCGGCGGAGTATATTGCAGGATCACCTTGTCCACCCGGCGTTCCTCGACCGACTCGACCCGGATTGAGATGCCGGAAACAGGCAGCTCCACCGTCGCGCCGACCGTGGGAACCTCGTTCAGCATCCCGAACACCAGCCCGCCGATCGTATCGTACTCCTCCTCGGGCAGCGCGAGATCGAGACGGCGCGAAATTTCATCCAGCCGCATGGAGCCGTCGATGCGCCACTCCCCTTCCCCGAGCTGTTCGATTTCGATGTCCGCTTCGTCGTATTCGTCGTACAGACTGCCGACGATCTCTTCAAGCAGGTCCTCGATGGTGACGAGGCCGGAGGTGCCGCCGAATTCATCCAGAATGATCGCCATTCCGAACTTCTTGCTCTGCATATTGCGGAACAGGATATTGGCCCGCATCGTCTCCGGCGCCAGATAGACCGGCTTGAGCAACTTACGGATATCCGGCGCGCTGTTCCCCTGCACCTTGGCGGAAAGATATTCCCGGAAATGAAGAAAGCCGATGATTTCGTCGATATCCTCGCGATAAACCGGCACGCGGGAAAAGCCGCAGCTCATCAACACCTTTTCGACCTCTTCCGGCGGAGCTTCGATATCCAGTGCCACCATTTCCGTACGGTGGGTCATCACCTCGGCAGCGGTGGTGTTGTTGAATTCAAACACATTCTCGATCATACGCTTTTCGTCGCTTTCGATCGCACCGTTTTCCTCACCGATATCGACCATCATGCGGATTTCCTCCTCGGTGACCTCCTGCGAATTGCCGAGCGTCACGCCGAAGAGCCGCAATACGAAGTTCACCGAGGCATTCAGGAACCATACGAAAGGGGCGGTCACTCTGGCGATGAAGTCGATCGGGCCGGCGACATTCAGAGCCACCGCCTCCGCATAACGCAGTCCGAGCTGCTTCGGGACCAGCTCGCCGAACACCAGCGAAATATAGGAGAGCAGAATGGTGATCGCCACCATGATGACTCCGCCGAGAATCTTCTTGGAAAGGAACTGAAAACCCAAACCGTACAGCCAGCCGGTAACGGGTTCGGAAAACGTGTCCGCCGCGAAAGCGCTCGCCATGAAACCGGCAAACGTGACTCCCACCTGAACCGTGGCCAGAAAACGGCCGGAATTTCCCACCAGATCGGCCAGCCGGCGTCCGCGCCGTCCGCCTTCGGTCCCCAGCCGCCGGACCGTCGCCGGCTTCAGAGAGATCAACGCGACTTCGGAGGAAGCGAAGAACGCATTCAGCAGAATCAGAAACCCCAGAAAAAGCAACTGCAGCAGCAGTAAACTACCGTCTTCCAAAATAAATCCTTTTTGTTCGAGTGAAATGCCGCCGCGCTGAAATGTGCGCGGTATTCCGGACAACATATTTTATAACATAGCGGCAAAAAAGACAAATTCAATTGAAATTCCTCAGAAAAACAGTTTGATTGCCGTTATCACCACCAATATCTGGATGATGTTCTCAAACAGCTTCTGCGGCATTTTAGCCAGCAGAAACACACCCAGGGCGCCGCCGATGAACAGGAACGGAATCATCAGAAGGTCGATCCGGAACGCCTGCAGCGTAATCCGTCCCTCCCAGATGAAAATCGGCAGCTTGGTCCAGTTGATGATCAGGAAGAACCAGGCGCTGCACCCCATATAGACCGTCTTCGGCAGCCGCATCGCCAGAAAGTAAAGGGCCGCGACCGGCCCGGCGGCATTCGCAATCTGGGTGGTGACGCCGAGCAGCGTACCGCATCCGGCCGAAACCGCCAGGCCGGTCGGAATCTTCTCCTGCGGCAGGCGGCTGCGGATGTAATTCAGAAGTGCCAGCACCAGCACAATCCCTCCGATGATCATGCGCATGATCCGGTCGTTGTCTTCCGGAATCACATGCAGGATAAAAGAACCGATGGCCAATCCGGCCCAGGCCCACGGCAGCAGCCGCAGCACGATCTTCCAGTCGGCATTCCGCCGGTAATAGGCCACGGCGATCAGGTCGGCCATCGCCAGCATGATCAACTGAAGCCCGGTAGAGAGCCGCCCCTCGAATGCCATGGTCAACAGCACCACCGGCAATACGCCGATTCCCGGGATCGCGGTTTTATTGATGCCGATCAGGATCGCGCTGATCATCAGCGTACCGATCTGCAACATCGTAAAATGATTCAGAATATCAAACATAGTCGTCACATCGGGAAATACAGAAAAGGCGGCGAAATTTCCATTCCACCGCCCCTTGCATTGCAAAACCGCCGCCTACAGGGATTTGCCTGTCAGCATCCGGTACGCTTCCAGATACTTATCGGAGGTTTTCTTCACCACATTGGCCGGAAGTTCCGGACCGGGAGCGGTCTTGTTCCAGTCGAGCGTTTCGAGATAATCGCGGACGTACTGCTTGTCGAGACTGACCGGGCTGGTGCCGACCTGATACTGATCCGCAGGCCAGAACCGGCTCGAATCCGGAGTCAAGACTTCGTCGACCAGAATGATCCTGCCGTCGATTTCACCGAATTCGAACTTGGTGTCCGCTACGATGATGCCGCGTTTTTCCGCATAATCCCGCGCCGTGCTGTAGATTTTCAGCGAGAGCTCGCGAAGAGCCGCCGCTTTATCCGCACCGATGATTCCGCCGACCTGCTCGAAAGAGATCGCCTCATCATGATCACCGATTTCAGCCTTGGTGGAGGGAGTGAACAGCGGCTCGTCGAGCTTTGACGCCTGCTGATAGCCGGCGCGAAGCTTCAGGCCGGAGACCATACCGGTTTTCTGATAATCCTTCCAGCCGCTGCCGACCAGATAGCCGCGCACGATGCACTCAACCGGAAGCACCTTCGCCTTACGGACAATCATCGAACGTCCCTGCAGATCCTTCACATACGCCGTCAGCTCCGGACGGGAGGCGACATCGGCGGAAATCAGGTGGTTCGGAATATCACGCATCAGGTCGAACCAGAAGAGCGAAATCTGCGTCAGCACCTCGCCCTTGCGGGGCACACCGTTCGGCATCACCACATCGAACGCGCTGAGCCGGTCGGTGGCCACAAAGAGCAGCGCATCACCGAGATCGTAGACGTCGCGCACCTTGCCGCGATTGATCAGCTTGAGTCCCGGAATTTCCGTCTGGATCAACGCGCCATTGGCATCGTACTGCATGATGATTATCCTCTCAAATTCGGATTCAGCCTTTGATTTCGCCGATCTGAACGCGGGTCAGGCTCTGGCGGTGGCCGTGGGTGCGGCGATAGCCCTTGCGGCGCTTCATCTTGAAAGCGATGACCTTCTTGCCGCGGAACTGATCCTTGACTTCGGCTTCGACGGTCGCGCCCGCCAGAACCGGGGCGCCGTAGTTCAGCTTGCCGCCTTCTTCACCGATCGCGAGAACCTCATCGAAGGTGACCTTGCCGCCGACTTCGGTATCGAGCTTTTCGATTTCGACCAGATCGCCGGTCTTCACTTTGTACTGTTTGCCGCCGGTTTTGATGATAGCATACATTCTTTTTCTTGCTCCTTACGGGTTATTATGAACTGACATCCAGTTAATTCGCACATATCCTGATAATATATACCATTTTCAGCGGTTTGCAAGCAAAATCCGCCGCAGATTTTTGATTAACTTCAGCATATAGACGGTTCTGGCGATGAGCGGCGACTGTCCGTAACGCAGTTTCACGGTCAGTTCGTCTTTCAGGCACGGCACGATATTGCGGTCGGAGAGCCCCCCTTCCCGGTAGAACGCGACAAGCTCGGGCACGTACAGCGGCTTCAGGCCGTGATGGTTGATCGCGCGGTACATGAAGTCGTAATCCCCCAGGAAGCGCAACGAAATATCGTAGGCGCCGATCCGGTCGTAGATGCGCTTCGGCACGAACATCGACGGATGGGGCGCGAACGCCCCGCGTTTCAGGTTGTGCGGCCGGAAGCCTTTCACACGCCCCAGGAACTCATACTGCACATCACCCCAGAAAATCGTATCATCGAGCGAATGCCCCGCGAACGACTTCGCCACCAGTTCCAGCGCGCCCGGCAGATAACGGTCGCCGGAATTGATCATGCCGACCACATCGCCGGTCGCCCGGGCGATTCCCTTGTTCATCGCGTCGTACAGGCTCCGGTCCGGTTCGCTGACGAACTGCGCGATCCGGTCCCCGAAGGAACGGACCACGTCGACGGTGCCGTCGGTGGAGGCGCCGTCGATCACGATATATTCCAGCTCCGGGTAATTCTGGTCCAGCACGGAGCGGATCGTTTCGGCTATGTGCTCCACATTGTTGCGGACCACGGTCACTACTGAAATTTTCATCGCAAATCCCAAATGATTACCAACTAAAACGACAGGGTGCAACATTACAGCCATCCGGTGTTTTTTTCAACGGAAATTCCGGGATTTTTACAGATAATCCCGAAGATTCTTGACTTTTCGGTGATTTGATGTAGGTTACTGATGGAAACGGGAGATTGCGCTCCCTGCTTAACATAAGGAGAAAAAATCATGAAGAAATTCACCACTCTCGGCCTGGCGGGCCTGATGCTGTTCGGCGGAACCGCGCTTTTCGCCGGCGACAATGTCGAGGAAAACATGGCCAGCACCCCGGAACTGCTGAAGCGGTGGGGCTCGTCGCAGTTCGCCACGCTGCTGCCGACAGGCGGCCCCAAGGGAAAACCGGCCATTCGCATTGCCAGCGGCGCTTCCGACGCCAACCGCCAGATCCAGTACAAGCTCGATCTCGACAAAGTGCGGGGAAAGGTCATTGAGCTTTCCGCCGATGTCAAAGCTGAAAATGTGAGTCAGCCCCCCAAGCATTACCTCGGCGTCAAGATGATGATCGTGATCACCAAAGCGGACGGCACCAGGCAGTACGTTGATATTACGACCGGGAAATCCGGTTCTTACGACTGGCGGGAATGCAAAGTCAAAGCCGCGATCCCGACAAATGCCAAAGAGGTTGCGATCAGCCTCGGATTGCAGTCTGCAATGGGAGCGGTCTATTTCTCCGATATTGATGTCGAGATTGATGACTGATTCTGATTTGCGAAAAAAGGACCGGTTCCGCATGGGAAACCGGTCCTTTTTTATGGATGCTTCCTACTTTTCCATGCAGGCCAGAGCGGCTCGCCCCGCCATGCCGATTTCAACGCCGCAGGCCAGCGCCGCACTGCTGGCGGCGACCACTTTGGCTTCGAGCATATCGGAAAAACTTTTAACGCCGGTCACGATCGCGAAACGGTCGCCGAGTTTATCGGCGGGAGCCAGCGAGAAGTAGCCGCATCCCAGATTGCCCTGTTCGCCCTGAATCAGCAGCATCACGGCGTGCCGGGTGTGAAGTTCGACTCCGGAATAGAGCCTGCCGTCGATTTCAAGTTCGCGGGTCATGAATTACTCTCCTGATTCAAATTTGTATTTCTCGCCGTAGCCGTAATGCTCCACCACATAATCGACATCTTTGTCGCCGCGCCCGGAGCAGGTGGCAAGGATCGCGCCGTACGGATGGGTCTTGGCCCATTTCATCGCATACGCGATCGCGTGCGAACTTTCCAGCGCCGGAATGATTCCCTCATAACGGGAGAGCTTGAAAAAGGCGTCCACCGCCTCTTCGTCGGTCGCCGTCACATAGTTGACGCGGCCGCAATCCTTCCAGAACGCATGTTCAGGGCCGACCGACGGATAGTCGAGACCGGAGGCGATCGAATACACCGGAGCCGGTCCGCCTTCCTGATCCTTCAGCATATAGCTGTCGAAGCCGTGCATTGAGCCCGGCGTTCCGTAGGTCAGCGTTGCCGCGTGATCGCCGAGATTCGAGCTCTTCCCCAGCGGTTCCACGCCGTACAGGTCGACCGGATCGTTCAGAAACGCGGCGAAGGAGCCGGCGGAATTGGAGCCGCCGCCGACACAGGCGCAGACCGCATCCGGCAACTGGCCCGTCATCGCCTTGAACTGCTCGCGGGACTCCTCGCCGATGCAGAACTGGAAATCCCGCACCATCAGCGGGAACGGATGCGGGCCGAGCGCCGAGCCGATGCAGTAGATGGAATCCTTGTAATTGCGCGCATAGGATTCAAAAGCCGAGTCGACCGCCTCCTTCAGGGTTTTGAGGCCGAAGGAGACCGGCACCACCTTGGCGCCCAGGATTTTCATGCGGGTCACATTGGGAGCCTGCTTGGCAATGTCGACTTCGCCCATGTGAATTTCACATTCCAGCCCGAAATAGGCGGCGGCGGTTGCGAGCGCGACGCCGTGCTGCCCTGCCCCGGTTTCGGCGATCAGCCGCTTCTTGCCCATGAATTTGGCCAGCAACCCCTCCCCCATGCAGTGGTTGAGCTTATGAGCACCGGTATGGTTCAGATCCTCGCGCTTCAGGTAAATCTGGCAGTTGCCGATCAGGCGAGAGAGCCGGTCGCAGTGATAGACCGGAGTCGGCCGCCCCTGAAACTCGCGCCGGATACGCCGCAGTTCATTGATGAAATAAGCGGAGTGGCAGATGGACTGATAGGCGTTGCTGATCTCCTCGAATGCCGCCAGCAACTCCGGCGGCAGATGCGCACCGCCATAGGGACCGAAATGACCGTCGGGAGTCGGGTAATCGCGAAAATACCGGGAGAAATCCATGATGCAGCAATCCTTAACTGTAAATTTTATTTAACTATGGTAAAGAGGTATAATAGTACAAAGAAAATAGCACAGCCGGGGAGCTTTTTCAAGTTTTTCTCCGGTGAATTGACCGGCTGGCCTGAACTTTTCCGGGCGTCGGAGCCGCGTCGTTTTTCCGGAAAGCGAAAATAATTCAAAAAAATGTGTGTTTTGAGGGTAGCCGAGCTTGCATTTCCGGAATACAGCGGTTATCTTATATGACATAACGACAAAATGGTGGTTGTAGCTCAGTTGGTTAGAGCGCCTGGTTGTGGCCCAGGAGGTCGCCGGTTCAAGTCCGGTCTACCACCCCATTTTTTATCCAGCCTCAATATAACTCCTGCTGAATCAGAGATTTCCGGTAAATTTCATTTGCAATTGACAGTTGCCGTGGTATATTTTATAATCACCTACGCAATAAACAACCATATATTCAGGAGATTTGATCATGGCAGTTTATAATTTTGCAGCCGGTCCGGCTATGTTGCCCAAGAAAGTCATGGAACGCGCGCAGGCCGAATTCACCAACTATCAGAATTGCGGCAGCGGCATCATGGAGCTCTCCCACCGCGGCAAGCTCTTCCAGCCGGTCATCGACCGCGCCGAAGCGAATATCCGCGAACTCCTGAATATCTCCGATGACTACGCGGTGCTCTTCATTCAGGGCGGTGCGAGCATGCAGTTCTGCATGTTGGCGATGAACCTGCTCAACGGCGGCACCGCCGACTATGTCGACACCGGCGTCTGGAGCAACAAGGCGGCCAAGGAAGCCAAACTTTTCGGCAACGTCAACATCGTCGCTTCCAGCCGTGAAGCCAAATACGACCACATCCCGGCCGCCGACACCTGGAAGCGCACCGCCGATGCCGCTTACATGCACATCACCAGCAACAACACCGTCGCCGGCAGCCAGTATCAGGTGATGCCGACTCCGACTCCGGGAGTGCCGATGATTGCCGACATGTCCAGCGACATCATGTCCCGCGTCTTCAATGTGAACGACTTCGGCATGTTTTACGCCGGCGCCCAGAAGAACCTCGGTCCCAGCGGCGTGGCCCTCGTGGTGATCCGCAAGGACCTTGCGGCCCGCACCGTCGAGGAAAAGGTGCCGACCATGCTCCGTTACAGCACTTATATCGAAAACGGTTCGATGTTCAACACTCCGCCGACCTTCGCGATCTATATGCTCGCGCTCGTCACCGACTGGCTCAAGGAGCTCGGCGGCGTCGCGGCGATCGAAAAGATCAACAATGAAAAGGCGAAGTATCTCTACGACTTCCTCGACACCTCCGACTTCTACAAGACTCCGGTCGCGAAGGCGGACCGTTCCCGCATGAACGTGGTCTTCCGCACTCCGTCGGAAGAGCTCGACGCCGCTTTCGTCGCGGAGGCGAAAAAGAACGGCCTGACCGACCTCAAGGGGCACCGTCTGGTCGGCGGCTGCCGCGCCAGCATCTACAACGCGATGCCGATGGAAGGCGTGCAGGCCCTGGTCGAATTCATGAAGAAGTTCGAGCTGGCCAACAAGTAATCCCATCCGAATACACGATATGGCCGAACCGGATACCAAAGCCGGTTCGGCCTTTTTAATCCACAAGGGGAATCTATGCTGATTGCAATTCAACTGCTCGCCGGAATCGCCCTGCTCTATTACGGCGCGGAATGGCTGGTCAAGGGAGGCGTCGGAATCGCCGCCCGCCTCGGCATTCCGCCGTTGATCATCGGCCTGACGCTGGTCTCATTCGCGACCAGTGCGCCGGAACTGGTGGTCAGCGTCAAGGCGGCGCTGGCCGGCTCCGGGGATATTTCGATCGGGAATGTAGTCGGCTCCAATATCTGCAACGTCGGGCTGATTCTCGGACTTTCCGCGCTGATCACGCCGCTGGCGGTGGAAAAGCAGTTGCTGAAATTCGACGTGCCGGTATTGATTGCGGTTTCGCTGCTGCTTTCCGGCCTCGGCATCGCCACCGGCGGCATCGGCCGGATTGCGGGGGCGGTCTTTTTCCTGCTGCTGATCGGCTACGTTCTCTGCAATGTGCGCACCGCGCTCAAAGGCGGCGGCGCGCCTGACGATGAAGTGGCCGATGAGGTCAGAGAAAACCGCAATATGAAGCTGCCGACGGCATTTGCACTGGTTTCGGTCGGTCTTGCCGCGCTGGTCGGCGGTGCGCATCTGCTGGTGGAAGGCGCGGTCGCCATCGGCGATGCACTCGGCGTCAGCAAGGCGGTGATCGGACTGACGGTGGTGGCAATCGGTACGAGCTTGCCGGAACTGGCGACTTCGGTGGTCGCGGCGATTCGCCATCAGGACGACATCGCGATCGGCAACGTGGTCGGCTCGAACATCTTCAACATCCTGTGCATCATGGGGATCGCGCCGCTGATCCGCCCGGTTCAGGCGAGCGGCATCACGTGGATCGACTGGAGTCTGATGCTGTTTTACACCATCCTGCTCTATCCGATGGTGCGCAGCGGCAGCCGGATCAACCGTTGGGAGGGCGGAGGGCTGCTCGCGGTCTTCGTCGGTTATATGGCCTGGCTCGTCATCAATGCGGCAGAATAAAAACACCGAACACCGCTGAATCGGTCAGCGGCAGTTGGATTTGCCGGTGATGGAACTTGCGGTCAGCTTCAGGATGGCGGTACGTTCGAGCATCGGTGCCGGATAATCGAAATGCCCGGCCGCGCCGTAGTGGTTCATGATCAGATCAAGTGCGGCTGCTTTCTCCGCCGGAACCGTGAGTTCTGAAATTTCGCCGTCGGCGATTACGCTGGCGTAGTGCATGGTCGAGCGGCAGGCCGGTTCCGCCAGCACAACATCCGCCCGACTCACGACCGAAAACGAGGCGGCGGGATTCGCCCGCAACGCCTCAATCTTGCGCCCTTCCGGGGCGCAGTGAAAGAAAAATGCCAGCCGCTTCTCTTCCTGCTGAAAGCCGAAAGAGAGCGGCACCACGGCCGGACGGCCGTGGTCCAGAAAGGCGAGATCGCCGAATGAAGCATCCTTCAGAATCTCCAATATCTGCTGAAATTCCAGCTGACGTTCCATCCGGCGCATCTTTTATTTTCCTCAGTAGGAGTTGCTCATGTCGACGATGGCGGCCTTGGCCTCTTTTTTCACGAACTTCGAGTTTTTGATCAGTTCCTGCAGCATCGCGTCGTATTTGGCGGTATCCATCGGGATCGCCACATCCTCGTGCTTCAGCCCGGAGTAAAGCATCGCGTTGCCGAATTCGACCGAACGGATTCCCTCTTCGCCATCCGCAACCAGCTTGGCTTTCGGATCGAGCACCGCCTTCACAAAGGCCGCAACGACGTTCTGGTGCTGGTTGCCGGAGTCCTTCTTGTAGGGCACCTCGATATCCCAGGTGGTCATCGACGGGAAAGATTCCGGAGTGGTACGGCAGAAGTGGTTCACATCCTCCTCGGTGCGGCGGAATCTGATCACTCCGTCCTCAAAGACCATGCGGCCGCGGGTACCCATGATTTCAAGGCGGTTGGTGCCGGGAAATTCGCCGGTGGAGGTGATGAAGTTGCCGGTGGAGCCGTCCGCGAATTCGCAGTAGGTGTTCACATCGTCCTCGACTTCGATATCGTGGTACTTGCCGATGGAGACCGAGCTGCGCACCTTGACCGGCAAACCGAAGAACCACTGGAAGAGGTCAAGGTGGTGCGGGCACTGGTTCAGCAGCACGCCGCCGCCCTCCCCCGCCCAGGTGGCGCGCCAGGTGCCGCTGTCGTAGTAGCTCTGCGAACGGAACCAGTCGGTCACGATCCAGTTGACCCGGACGATCTTGCCGAATTCACCGCCTTCGATCAGCTTCTTGATCTTTTTGTGCGCTTCATTGGTGCGCTGCTGGAACACGAGGCCGAAGCGCAGCTCCGGGTGCTTCGCGTGGGCGTCGATCATCTTCTGCGCGTCGCTCTTGGTCACCGCAATCGGCTTTTCGCACAGCACATGCACGCCGTTTTCAAACGCCTGAATGGTGATCGGAGTGTGCGAGTAGTGCGGCACTGCGATAATCACCATATCGACCGCTTTCGCCGCAAAAAGCTCATCCGTCGAATAATAGGCCTTGCAGCCGGCTTCGGCGGCCTTGGCGTCCGCCTTGGCCTTGTCGATGTCGCAGATTGCCACGAGTTCAGCTTCCGGGATGTTCTTCACGAATCCGATGTGTCCGCTCCCCATATTGCCGACGCCGATAATACCGACTTTTACCTTGTCCATGTGGATGAACTCCTTGTGATTTCAGTTATGAAACGATTTCAAAACAATGATAAATTAACAGAACGACTATAATCTACAACAAAACGGCCGGGTTTGCAAGCCGGTTCACTCGATTTTTGATGATTGAGGTGCTATAGTAAGAAAATGAATTTCATCAAATGAGGGGGATGCAATATGTCCTGGTTGGAAGAACTCGCCGCCGACGCCGCGGCGCTGAAATCGGCCGGAAGGCTCCGGGTGCTGCGCGAAATCGCGCCGGAACCGCACGGGCGGGCGGTCTATCACGGCAGACGCTACTGCAATTTTTCCGGCAACGACTATATGGGTATTTCCGGCGACGCGGAGTTGCGCCGGAAATTTTACGAACAGTACGCCGCCGACCTTTCGACGCCCGAACTGGCGCAGTCGAGCGCTTCCAGCCGATTGCTGACCGGCAACACGCCCGCCTACAACCGGCTGGAGCGGACTCTGAGTGAGCTTTACAACGGCCGTTCGGCGCTGGTGTTCAACAGCGGCTACCACACCAACATCGGCGTGCTGCCCGCATTGGCCCGGAGCGGCGACCTGATCCTGTCGGACAAGCTCAACCACGCCAGCATCATCGACGGCCTGAAACTGGCCGACGCCGAATTCCGCCGCTACCCTCATCTCGACCTGGAGCAGTTGGAAAAACAGCTCGCCGCGAAGCGCGCCGCCTACCGGCAGGTCTTTATCGTGACCGAGTCGGTGTTCAGCATGGACGGCGACCTCGCCGATCTGCGCAAACTCGTGGAACTCAAGGAAAAATATGACGCCGTGCTGGTGGTCGACGAGGCCCACTCGGTCGGAGTGCGCGGCCCGCGGGGAACCGGGCTGGCCGCCGAGCTCGGCGTGGCCGGCAAGGTGGATGTACTGATCGGCACTTTCGGCAAGGCGTTCGGTTCGACCGGGGCCTACGCAATCATGGAGCCGGAGGTGCGCGAATATCTGGTCAATCACATGCGCAGTCTGATCTTCACGACCGGGCTGCCCCCGGTGGTGCTGAACTGGAGCGACTTCGTGCTGCGCCATGCGGCAGAGATGGATGCCGAACGCGCCAAACTCAAACGCATGAGCGACCGGCTGCGGGCGATTTTCACTGCCGCCGGAGTGAAAAAGGACGGCGATTCGCAGATTGTCCCCTTCATGGTCGGAGAAGACCGCGATGCCGAATTGATGGCGGAAAAATTCCAGGACAACGGTTTTCTGGTCTTTCCGATCCGTCCGCCGACGGTTCCGGCCCACACCTCGCGGCTGCGCTTTTCGCTGACCGCCGCGCTGGATGAAAGCGATATCGAAGCAGTGGGGAAGCTCCTGTGAACGCGGCATTCATCCGACAGAACCACACTCCCGTGCTTGAACTTTTTTTCAACGGCTGGAGCATGGACGACTGTGTCGCGCACGCCCTCGCCGGTGCCGATGACCTGCTGGCGGTCTGGGATTACACCAGCTTCGATCTCGACCTGTTGCCGCTGCTGGCCGGTTACCGGGAAATCCGCCTGACCGCATGGTCGCTCGGCGTCTGGTCCGCCGCGAAATATTTTGAAAACAAGGAGGTTGCATTTGCCGACGCGGTCGCGGTCAACGGCACGCTTCAGCCGGTCAGCGCCGAATACGGCATCGCCCCGGACATCTTCGCCGGAACCGCCGCCAACTGGCTTGAAGAACGCGCCCGGGAGCGGTTCAACCTGCGGCTGGCGGGGGGGCGCGCCGAACTGGCCGCGTTTCCCGGTTCCGGCCGTTCCGCCGAGTCGCAGCAGAACGAACTCAACTCATTGCTGCACAATATCATGGAGTCGCTCATTCCAGCCAATTTGTTCCGGCTGGCGGTGATCGGAAGCCGGGACCGGATCTTTTCTCCCGCCGCCCAGCGCGCCGCATGGCAGATGACCGAAAGCCGGATCGTTGAAATCGATTCGCCCCATTATCCTTTTGCCCTTTATCCCGAGGTGGCCGAACTTGGAAAACTTGGATAAGAATCTGGTCCGCAGCCGTTTCCGCCGCAGCGTGGAAAGCTATGACCACGCGGCGGAGGTCCAGCGCCTGATGGCGGAGGAGCTGCTGGAATTGTTCCGGCTCGCGACCGGCGAACGCGACTTTCCCCGTATCCTCGAACTCGGATGCGGCTCCGGCATTCTGACTGACCGGATCGAACAGAGCTTCGACTACGGCAAACTCTATTTGCTCGATCTTGTGGAGGAGTGGAGCCGCTTTCACCGCAACCGGGAGCGGGCGGAGTTCATCGCCGGGGATGTGGAGCGAATCCCCCTGCCCGGCTCGCTGGACCTGATCCTCTCCAACGCCGTGATCCAGTGGATGAGCGACCTGCCCGCGCTGCTGAAAAAGCTGGCAGGAGCACTGAATCCCGGCGGGTTGCTGGCGGTCACCACCTTCGGGCCGGAGAATCTTTATGAGATCGCCGACCTGACCGGCAGCGGACTGCGTTACCTCGACCCCGGCCGTCTTCAGCAACTGTTCAGCCGTGAGTTCGACCTGATCGGCTTCCGGCAGGAGCTGCTCAAGCCGCGCTTCGATACTCCGCTGGCGGTGCTGAAACACCTGAAGGCGACCGGGGTGACCGCGACCGGCGGTCCGCTGCGCTGGACCCGGAAGCGGCTCGAAGAATTTTCCGCCGGTTACCGCCGGTTTCAACTCGGGGACGGCAAGTTCCCGCTCACCTATCATCCCATTACCCTGATTGCCAGAAAGAAGGCCTGAATTATGAATGTTTACTTCGTCAGCGGCATCGACACCGACATCGGCAAAACCGTCGCGGTCGGCATGATGGCCCGTTATCTGCACCGGCGCGGCAGGCGCGTGATCACTGTGAAACTGATCCAGACCGGCAATGTCGGTTTTTCCGAGGACCTCGACAGGCATCGCGCGATGATGGGCGTCGGGCGTTTCCCGGAAGACGAAGCCGGTTTGACCGCTCCGGCGATCTTCAGCTTTCCCGCCTCCCCCCATTTCGCGGCGGCGCGGGAACACCGCACCGTCGACCTCGACGCAATCCGCGCCGCGGTGGAGAAGGTTTCGGCGAATTACGATGTCGTGCTGCTCGAAGGCGCGGGCGGCCTCGCGGTGCCGCTGACCGAAGATCTCCTGACGGTGGATTTCGCGGCGGAGCGGCGGTATCCGCTGATTCTGGTCACCTCCGGCCGTCTCGGCAGTTTGAACCACACCATCATGTCGATCGAAATGGCGGTTCGGCGGGGCATGAAGCTCGCGGGCGTCGTCTATAACTGGAGCGCCGGGGCCGACCCGGAAATCTCCGCCGACTCCCGGCGGATGATCCTGAAATATCTGAACAAATATCAACAGCCGGAAATCCTCGTGGAGCTGGGCAAGGTCGCGGAGCCTTATCCGGACACCGATTTCGGCCCGATCTTCGGAGAACGCTGACCTATGGATACGACACAGCTTCTGGAATTCGACCGCAAACACCTGTGGCACCCCTACGCCTCGATGACCGAGCCGCCGCCGGTGAACTTCGCGGTTTCCGCCTCCGGCACGAAAATCAGACTGGCCGACGGCAGCGAGCTTCTGGACGGGGTTTCGAGCTGGTGGTGCATGTGCCACGGACATAACCACCCGAAGATCGTCGCGGCGATCCGGGAACAGGCCGCGAAACTGTCGCAGGTGATGTTCGCCGGTTTCACCCATGAACCGGCGATCCGGCTGGCGCAGCTGCTCGTGGAATCGGCTCCGGCCGGACTGACGCGGGTGTTTTACGCCGATTCCGGTTCGGTGGCCGTCGAATGCGCGGCCAAGATGGCGCTCCAGTACCAGCTGGCGGCGGGGCGCGGTTCGCGGCGGCTGCTCGGCACGGTCCGGGGCGGCTATCACGGCGACACCGCCGGAGCGATGGCGCTTTCCGACCCGGACGGGATGCACCACATGTTTTCCGGCATTCTGTCGAAACACCACTTTGCTCCGCAGCCCGCCACGCCGTTCGGCGCCGACTGGAATCCGGACGATTTCGCCCCGATGGAAGCCATGCTCGACCGGTATGAAAACGAAATCGCGGCGGTGATCCTCGAACCGGTCTTTCAGGGTGCCAGCGCGATGCGCTTCTATCACCCGCGGTACCTGGCCGAACTGCGCCGTGCCTGTTCCGAGCGCGACATCCTGCTGATTTTCGACGAGGTCGCGACCGGCTTCGGGCGGCTGGGGGAATTTTTCGCCGCCGAATACGCGAAAGTCTCCCCGGACCTGATGTGCGTCGGCAAAGGGCTGACCGGCGGCGCGATCGGATTGGCCGCGCTGCTGGCGAGCGACAAGGTCGCGGAGACGATTTCGGCGGTTCCCCCCGGCAAGTTCATGCACGGGCCGACCTTCATGGCCAACCCGCTCGCCTGCGCCGCAGGTTGCGCGTCGCTCGAACTCTTCAGCGAATACGACTGGCGCGGCAACGTCAAGGCGATCGAGCGGCAGCTCCGCTCGGAGCTTGAGGAACTGCGCAACCTTCCCAATGTAAAGGATGTCCGCACGCTCGGAGCCGTCGGAGTGGCGGAACTTGCTTCCACCCCCTCCCCCGAAACCGTCCAGCGGATCGTGCGCGAAACCGGCGTCTGGCTGCGCCCCTTCGGACCGTGGCTCTACACGATGCCTCCCTTTGTGGCCTCCCCGGAAGAGCTGACCCGCATCACCCGGGCCATGCGCGCAATCGCCTTGGCCTGATCTATCGAATTATAAGGAACGAAATCATGTTTGAATCGCTTGACGTACCCGTATTCTGTGATGCCGACGTCGTAATCGCCGGAGCGGGGCCGGCCGGAATCGGAGCGGCAATCGCTTCCGCCATGCAGGGGAGGAAAACCGTCCTTCTGGAGCAGACCGGTTCCGCGGGCGGCATGAGCACCAACTCCCTGATTCCGATCATTCTTCACCAGGGGGACGGCAAACGGGTCGTCGTCGGCAATATCTGCCACTCCATCGTCCGGGATGCGTGCGCCGAAATGGGCATTCATGAAGTGCATCCCCTCTGGCAGCCGGTCGATACCGAAGCTTTGAAGCGGGTCTGCGACCGGCGGCTTCTGGAGGCCGGGGTCAAGGTGTTTTACATGATCCGCATCGCGGATGCGATCCGCCGCGGCAACCGGATTGAGGCCTTGCTGGTCGCGACTTCCTCCGGCCTGCAGAAAGTCACCGGCCGGGTTTTCGTCGACTGCACCGGGGACGGTTCCGTTGCGGCATTTGCCGGAGTCCCTTTCGACAAGGGCGACGGCGACGGCAATACGATGAGCCCCACCCTCTGCGCGCAGTACACCAATGTCGATATGGCGCGTTACCGGGAAGCGAAAGCCCGGGGGCGTTCCGACCGCGCCATCTGGATGGAAATGGCGGAAAAGGGCGTTTCTCCGGTGGCGGAATTCCATTTTCCCGGCTTCTGGGAGTACAGTGAAAAGAGCGGGCGCGCCAACGTCGGCCATCTTTACGGCACGGATACGCTCGACGACGAACAGCTGACCCGTGCCTACATCGAGGGCCGGAAACTCGCGCTGGTCTACCATAACTTCTACCGGGAACACGTACCCGGCTTTGAAAACTCAGAACTCTCCCAGACCGCGGCGCTGATGGGCGTGCGCGAAAGCCGCCGGGTCCGGGGCGACTACCAGTTGAGCGGGGAGGACTATCGCCGCCGCGCCTCTTTCCCGGACGAGATCGGCCGCTTCAACTATCCGATCGACATCCACTCCTCGGGCGACGTCGCCCGGCAGAAGGAGGTGGAAAAAGAACTGGCCGCAACCATGTACAAATGGGGTGAAAACTATGGGGTTCCCTACCGTGCGCTGGTCGCGCAGGAGGTGGAAAACCTGCTGGTCGGGGGACGCTGCATCAGTTGCGACCGGGAAGCGCAATCCTCGATCCGGGTGATTCCCGGCTGTTTCCTGACCGGACAGGCGGCGGGAGCCGCCGCGGCCATGAGCGCCGCGGGCAACGGAGCCGTCCGGTCGGTCGATGTGGAAAAGCTGCGCGCTTTCCTGCGTGACGAACTCGAAGTATATCTGCCGTAACAATGCTGCTCCATATTCAGGTCCCCGGTTTATTGTTCCGATAAGCCGGGGACCGTCGCGTGAAAACGGACGCCTTGTACATACAAGTTTGGCCTGAACTTGCAATTTTCCGATAAAAAAACCGTCTTTCTATTGCCTTTTGCGAGAAAATTCACTATAATTGACGGTAAATACAGGAGTGCAACTTTCAGATGTCTACACAGGTCCGTTACAAGGAAATCTACCGCGCTTTGATGCGCGACATCGCCGAAGGGGTTTTCTCCGGCGGCGAAAAGCTGCCGACCGAACAGGCGCTGGCCGAACGCTTCGGCGTAACCCGCCAGACCCTGCTCAAGGCGCTCAACATCATGAAACTTGAAGGGACGCTCCGCTCCGAACAGGGTCGGGGGACGTTCGTAAACGCTCCGGCCGCGCCGCGGCCGGCTTCCGGGCTGCGGCAACTCGTCTACATTGCATCGAACCTTCAGGAATCCCTGGCCCACCGGGCGCTGGTCGGAGTGGAAAGCGCCGCGCACAGGCACGGTTTTTCCCTTGTCACGTGCAATACCCGCAACGATGCGGAGCGCGAAGCCGAATACCTGCGCCGTGCCCGTTCCGGCGGGGCAGCCGGCATTATCCTGATTCCCTATTTCCAGCGCAACCGGGAACTGGCGCTGCGGATCGCCGCCGAACTGCCGCTGGTCTGCCTGGACAACAGTTTCGCCACCGACGCAATACCGCTGGTGGCCTCCGACAACTTCCGGGCCTCCTATGAGGCGGTGCGGCACCTGATCGGACTCGGCCACCGCCGGATCGGCTTCCTGCTGACCACGCTGGAGGCGGCGCGGGAGGTGGATTCCGTCCGCAACCGTTTTGAAGGCTACCGGCAGGCGCTGGCCGACGCGAAACTGGAATTCGATCCGGCGCTGATCTCCGAGCTGGGGCCGGCGCTGTCGCACATGCGCCCCTCCGACGTGGGGCTGGAGCTGTTCAGCTATCCGGCCATGAACCGGCTGCTGCACCTCCCCTGCCCTCCGACCGCCGTGCTGCTGCTGTGGGACGAGCTGGCGCCGGGAGCGATCGCCGCGATCCGCGACACCCGCCGCGAAGTGCCGCGCGATGTCTCGCTGGTAGGTTTCAACGACGACGAGCTTTGCACTTTGATCACCCCGCGCCTTTCGACGGTCCGGCAGGACGGCGAAGCAATGGGGGAAGCCGCCGTCCGGCTGCTGGCGGAGCGCATCAATCGCAATACACCCATTCCGCCCCGAACGCTGGTCCCCAGCCGTTTCATCAATCGCGATACCACAGCTTCACTCACAAAATAGGAGAATCAGATGCAGAAAAAATTCACCCTTATTGAGTTGCTCGTCGTAATAGCAATCATAGCGATTCTCGCCTCAATGCTGCTCCCGGCCCTGAATCAGGCACGGGAAGCGGCCCGTTCCGCCCATTGCCTCAGCAACCTCAAGCAGACCCTGACCGCCATGACGTTGTATGCGGATGATTCCAAAGGCTGGACGGTTCCGATCTGGCGTATCGGAATCGGCGGGTGGGGCGCAATCTCTCCTCAGGGATTGTTTCCGGAGTACATGGACCGCAAGACGGCCAAATGTCCGGGCGATCTCGCTGCGGGAGCACAGCTTGACAACAGTCACGGAATCTACGGAATGTACGCGTGGAGCCGGGATGACAATCTGTCTGAAAACGGCGGAGCTTCTTCTGTTCTCGGAAGCGGCTCTTACGGTTATGTGGAAAACGACATCAGCCGGTGTACTTACAGGCCGGGCCAGATGAAATCGGCAAGCACGACCGTATTTCTCAGCGACTCCAGGACCACGGTGACTGCCGGAATTTACACTGCCGGAATCGGCTCGTACTCCTTTTCCCCCTCCAAATATATCGACAACAATGCACGGCAGGGCGTGGCGACCATTCACAACAACAAGGCCGCCTCCGGCTTTTTCGACGGACATGCCGCAACTTTAACCGCCGGTGAACTGAAAACAGTCAACAATAAGTTCACTTACATCTTGAAAGCGGATCTCATCGGGAAATGGTGAAAACCGGAGATAAGGAGGAAAATATGAGAAATAAATTCACTTTAATTGAATTGCTCGTTGTAATATCAATTATCGCAATTCTCGCCTCAATGCTGCTTCCGGCCCTGAATCAGGCGCGTGAAAAAGCCCGCTCCGCAACCTGCGTCAGCAATACCAGACAACTGCTGACCGCAATGAACATTTATGCGGATGATTTCGGCAGCACACCGGCAATCTATACCGAAGCATACCGGGGCTGGGGAAATAGGGAAAAGCCGTTTTTTCCGCAGTACATGCCGCGTAAAACCGCGATCTGCCCGAACGATCCGGTAACAGCGAACAACATCGGCCAATACTGGGGAATCTATGCGATGTATTCCGCCGGGATGGATGACAATTATACCAACGACAACAGCATCCTCGGCAATGCGGTCAGCTTCGATAACAACGACAAAAGCCGTTCCTATTTCCGGCCGTCCCAGATCAGATATCCCGCCAGAACCGTTTTCTTTATCGACGCGGGAGCGACCAGTACCGCTTTTTCCAATCACGGCGCCGGTTCCTACAATTTTTCGCCGTCCCAGACGCTCAGCGGCAGTTCACAGGCCATTGCAGCAATCCTGCGTCATTCCAACCGGGCCAATCCCGGCTTTTTTGACGGCCATGTGCAGACAATGGGCTGGAACGAACTTTCCACTGCACCGGTAAATAAATTCACTGTCGCTTATAAAAGCGATGCAATTCAAAGATTCTGAGGGTTCAACATGAGAAAACAACTTCTATCGGCAGTTTCCTGCCTGTCTGCCGTCCTGGCAACCGCAGGAATTCAGGTAGACCGCTACGGCCAGATCACCGCAGAGGAATGGCCCGGCAAAGTAAAAACGGATATGGAACTGCGCGCCGATGCAGCACGGGAAGCGTCGGAACTGACCGTTTCCGCCTTTGATCCGGCAAAATTCGACCGGTTCGGCGGACGGCTTGACGCCGGCAGTTTTGAAGCGACCGGCCGTTTCTGCAAAAAGAAAATCGACGGCCGCTGGTGGCTGATCACACCGGAGGGGCATCGATTTTTCCTGATCGGCTGCGATGCGGTCGATTATAATGAGAACGGTTATTCCACCCCGGTTTACGGTCCGGGCGGCAAAACGCGTCCGGAACTGGCCGGCACGCTTCCCGATCCGGGTGAGTACCCCGGCGCTTACAACGGCAACCGCAGCAAATTCAACTATCTGGCCGCCAATCTGCAACGCAAGTACGGCCCCGATTTCCGAAAAAAGGCGCTGGAAACGGCTCGGCGGCGCCTGATCGCCTGGGGATTCAACAGTTCCGCCAAATGGGGTTGGGGAACCGAAATCGGGCTGCCGTATTTCGAGGATCTGAATTTCCGAAGCGTCCGGCGTTTCGGACGCTGTATCGATCCGTATGATCCCGGCTTCGCAGAGCGGGCGGAGCGGGAGATTGCCGTTCAGGTGGCACGTCGCAAACATGATCCGATGCTGGTCGCTTATGCCACCGAGAATGAAAACGGCTGGGATTTCAACAATATACAGGAGCTCACCGCCGCTCCGGCGGACCTGGCGGCCAAACAGAAGCTTGTCGATTATCTGATCGGCAAGTACGGTGAAGAACAAGCGGCCCGGCTGTTCGGACTGACCGGCGGCAGGAAGGAAATGCTGGCCAACCGCACCGCCGTGACGCTGCCGCGCGAAGATGCCGCCGCCGTCATTACCGCCGCCTCAAGGCGTTACCACGAAATTCTTTCCGGCATTTACCGGAAACTCGATCCCGGCCACATGTGGTTCGCCGCCTCCCATTGTCGCGGACAGTCGATGGAATGGATTTATGCGGGAGCCCCGTATGTCGATGCATTCATGCTCAACGAATACGATCTTGAATCCCCGTGGATCATGGGGCAGATCGCCGGTTACGAAAAGCTGGATGTCCCGTTTGTCGTGACAGAGTTTTCATTCACAGCCGACGGCCGCGGCATGCCGCCTCGCTGGGAAACCAACAACGTCGGCACCGAACGGGAGCGCGGCATCGCTTACCGCCATTACACGGAACGGCTCGCTGCCCATCCGCTCTGCATCGGTTTCGGTTACTTTCTGTTCTACGACCAGCCGGTAACCATGCGCAGCCTGCCCGACGGGGAAAACCACAATTTCGGCCTGGTCAGCCAACAGGACCGTCCCTACAAAGAGATGCTTGCCGAAGTGTGCAAGAGCAACAGCCGCCTCGAAGCCGTACATCAGGGCCGGGAGAAGCCTTTCGCCATCGCCGCGCCCCGTTCCATGCTCGGCTCCAAATTGCGGGAACAGGTATTTTCCCGCTTTCTGCCTGGCTCCACTTCCCCGGCCATCATTCTCGACCTGCGCGCCTCCCACTATTTCAACGGAGAAAAAATCAGGGCCAAAGTGAATGAAGCCGCAGTTGCCGATAAGCCGGGGGACTACTATTTCGGTACCATCGATTTAAAGGCTCAGAAAGCCTCCGGGGTGGAAGTGCGCGCTTTCCTGTGGAACCGTCCCGGCATACCGGAGATGGTTCTGATTGAAGAATCCGCCGACAACCGGCATTTCACCCCTGTTGCCCCAGCAATGCGGCCCGGCCATACGGGGAGTGATTACACCGAATTTTTCATCACACCGCGCAACCAGCTGAAAAAATCCACGCGTTATGTCCGTATCGGAGTACGCGTCTCCGATACGTCCAAATCATGGGCGGTCCAGTTCTGCGGACTTAAAATGATACCGGAACAGCCATGACCGCTTTGCTCGACTACGTCAATCCGCTGCAGGGGAGCGACTCCGAGTTTCACTACTCGACCGGCAATACCCTGCCGCTGGCGGGACCGCCTTATGCAATGACCCATTGGAGCATCGAAAACCGGGACGACGTGCGGTTCTTCACGCCGCGCAGCCGCTGTTTTCACGGCATCCGGGCGACCCACCAGCCGAGTCCGTGGATCGGGGATTACGGCACCTTCCTGATCCTGCCGCAGACCGGGCCGGAACTGCTCGATCCCGAAGCGCGCATCGGCGTATACGATCCGCGACGGCTCCGGTTCACCCCCGCCGGTTTCTCGTTGCATCTCAACCGTTACCGCGTCGACGTCGATCTTGCCGCGACCGCTCGCTGCGCGTGGCTGCGCTTCACTTTTCCGGCCGAAGTTCCGAAACGGATCATCTTCGACCTGAAGTGCGGCCGTTCGGAACTGAAACAGGACGGTTCGCACACCTTTCACGGCCATACCTCCAATCACAATGGCGGCGTGCCGGAGAATTTCCGGTTTCACTTCGTCGCACACTGTTCGGCCGCCGTGGCGAAATTCCACTGCGGCGTGTTGGAACTGCCGCCCGAAACCACCGTCGCGGAGCTGCGGATCGGCACTTCCTTTCTCTCTCCGGAGCAGGCGGAACGGAACCTGCGCGAACTCGCCGCCACGCTGGAGGAGACCGCCGCCCGAACCGCCGCGAGCTGGGAAGAAAAACTTGCCGCGATTCAGGTTGACGCCGACGAACGCACCCGCCGCATTCTTTACACCTGTTTGCACCGGACAATGCTGTTTCCGCGTGAATTTCACGAATTCGATGGTTCCGGCAACCCGATCCACTACAGTCCGTACAGCGGAACCGCACGGCCCGGAGTGCTTTACGCCGACAACGGTTTCTGGGACACCCACCGCACCGTCTACCCGCTGCTGTCGCTGCTCGACCCGGCGCGATACGGAGAAATCCTCTCCGGCTGGCTTAACGCCGCCCGCGAAGGCGGCTGGTTTCCGCGCTGGAGCAGTCCCGGTTACCGCAGCTGCATGACCGGCACCCATATCGACGCGGTCTATGCCGACGCGGCGGTCAAGGGGATCGGCGGCTTCGACCTCGCCGAAGCGTGGCGTTATCTGTTGAAAAATGCGTATGAACCGGTCGAACCGCACGGGCTTTTCGGGCGGCGCAACCTCGCGGAGTACATCCGGTACGGTTTCGTGCCGGACGATCAGTGCGAACACGCCGCATCGCGCACGATGGACTACGCCGCCAATGACTTCTGTCTGGCGCAGATCGCCGGAATACTCGGAGACGCCGTCCATTGCGACGACCTTCTCCGCCGCAGCCGGAACTACCGGAATTTATGGAATCCGGCCGCCGGAATCCTGCAGGGACGCCGTGCCGACGGCACTTTTTCCGCCCTCTCCCCGACCGATTGGAACCGCACCTACATTGAGGGTTCAAGCTGGCAGTGCGGTTTCGCGGTTCCGCACGATCCCGAAGGGCTGATCGGACTTTTCGGCGGCCCTGCCGCAACCGTCGCCCGGCTCGACCGGATGCTGGAGGCCCCGCCTGACTTCCAGACCGGCGCTTACGGCAAAGAGATTCATGAAATGGCCGAAATGGCGTTGGCCGGGTTCGGCCAGTACGCCCACTCCAACCAGCCGGTTCACCATGTGCTGTGGCTCTACACGCTGGCCGGGGCGCGCGGCAAAGCCGCCGCCGCGATCCGCCGCGTCACGGAAGGACTTTATACGCCCGACACCCTGCCGGGGGATGAGGACAACGGCGAGATGTCCGGCTGGTATGTGTTTGCACAGATGGGCTTTTATCCCTTCTGCCCCGGCAGGCCGGAGTATGTGCTCGCCGCGCCGCAGCATCCGATGCAAATCAGGCTCGGCAACGGCAGGATGCTGGAGCTTGCGCCCGGCTCCGCCGGAACGGCCCGCACGATTTCCCACTCCGAACTGCTCGCCGGAGGAAAAATCCAGGAACTTCACCCCTGACCGCGCTTGACCGGAACTCCTTTCCGTGATAGATTGAACATCATACCATTGCGAAAGGAACCATTTCATGAAAAGCATCAATCTCGGCAACAGCGGACTCGAAGCCTCCGCCGTCGCACTCGGCTGCATGCGCATCGCGGAACTCGGAGCATCCGAACTTGCGCAGCTGATCGACGCCTGCCTCGAAGCCGGCATCGATTTTTTCGACCATGCGGACATCTACGGCGGCGGACGCTGCGAGGAGCGGTTCGGCGAATATCTGCACACTCACCCCGGCGTGCGCGACCGTATTCTCATTCAGTCCAAATGCGGCATCCGCCCCGGCTTTTTCGACTTCTCGCTGCCGCACATCCTGCACTCGGTGGATCAGAGCCTGACCCGGCTTCAGACCGATCATCTCGACGTGCTGCTGCTTCACCGTCCCGATACGCTGATGGAGCCGGAGGAGGTCGCCGAAGCCTTCACGCATCTGCATCAGTCCGGCAAGGTGCGTCATTTCGGCGTCAGCAACCAGAATCCGTCGCAGATGGCGTTGCTCCAGAAGTATGTGCCGTTCAAGCTGATCGCCGATCAGCTCCAGTTCGGTCCCGCCCACACTCCCCTGGTCGACTCCGGGTTGAATGTGAACATCAAAAGTCCCCTCGGCACCATGTACGACGGCGGCGTGCTCGAATATTGCCGGCTCAATGAAATCACCATCCAGACCTGGTCGCCGTTTCTGTTCGGCTTCTTTGAGGGCGTATTCCTGACTTCGGAACGCTACACGGAACTGACCCGCACCCTCGGCCGGATCGGCGAACGTTACCGGCTCAGCCCCGGTGCGGCGGCGGTCGCATGGGTCGCGCGCCATCCCGCGAAAATTCAGACGATCATCGGCTCGACCAAACCGCAGCGGGTCCGCGAAAATGCCCGGGGCGCCGATGTGGAGCTTACTCGCGAAGAATGGTACGAAATCTACCGTTCGGCGGGCAACCGGCTTCCATAATCCGGAAATTCCATTCCGATTCCGCGAAAATCATTTGAAATCCATTAGAATCGTCATTATATTAAATGGTTTTTGAACGAGCGGAATCGGGAATGGTATCATGTACAGGTTGAAACGCTGGGGCCGGATCGTGGTCCTGGCCATTATTTTTATTCTTTCGGGAGTGATGTTTTCCCAGTATTATGACTGCTGGGTTCAGGAGGATTCTCCATTTGACCGGTTTTCGCTGGCCTTCACGTTTTTCTTTCTCTGCTGCCCATTGGGATATTTCCTGCTGATCGCGGTCTGCCGGTATTTTTTCTACCGGGAAATTCCGACGGTGCCGCCGGAAGAACTCCCGGTCTGTACCGTCATCATTCCCGCCTACAACGAGGGCGAAACCATCAAGCTCGCACTCGAAAGCGTCTGCCGCAGCGAATATCCCGCCGACAAGCTCGAAATCATCGCCGTCAACGACGGCAGCATCGACGACACCCTCCGCTGGATGCAGCAGGCGGCGGAAGAGTCCGGCGGCCGCATCCGGGTGATCACTTACCCGGAAAACCGCGGCAAGCGCTACGCGCTCTACCAGGGGTTCCGCAGCGGTTCCGGCGAAGTTTTCGTAACGGTGGACAGCGACTCGCTGCTGAAACCGGATGCGCTGGCCCGGATGGTTTCCCCGTTCCGGCGCGATCACTCGGTCGGCGCGGTCTCCGGCAACGTCCGGGTCGCCAACCTCGAGGGCGGGATCTTCCCGCCGATGATCGATGCCGGTTTCACCTTCGCCTTCGACTTCATCCGGGCGGGGCAGACGGTGTTCAAAAGCGTGTTCTGCACGCCGGGCGCGCTCAGCGCCTACCGCCGCACCGCCCTGATGCCGCTGCTCAACGAGTGGCTGAACCAGACCTTCTTCGGCCAACCTGCCGGAATCGGCGAGGACCGCGCACTGACCAACCTGATCCTGCGGCAGGGATACGGCGTGATCATGCAGCGTTCCGCCTACATCTATACCAACGTGCCGGAATGCTACCGCGGCATCTCCAAGATGCTGCTGCGCTGGGAAAGGAGCAACATCCGGGAGAATCTGGAGATGTACTCCTTTATCTTCCGCAATTTCCGCTTCACCGATCCGCGCCGGTGGTTCATGCTCGCGACATTGCTGTTGTATACGCTGATGACGGTGCTGCCGGTGGTGATGATCTGGTTCACCCTTTACAACATCTTCACCACCAACGGGACACTGGTGCTGAGCATTGCAGCGACCGCAATGCTGTGGTCGACGCTTCCGGCGCTGGTGAATCTGCAGCGCAATTCGCTGCGCCATATTCTGTATTGCTATTTCTACGGAATCTTTCACGCGCTGACCCTTTTCTGGGTGGTGCCTTACGCGGTGTTCACCATCGGCAATTCGCGCTGGCTGACCCGCAGCGGAGCCAATTCCGCCGGGAAAATCTGACCTGCCACACTCAACGGAAGGAATCCGGCAAACCATGAAAATCGAACTGCAGCGCATCGCCACCGGATTTCAGGGGGAGTTCTGTTACACCCATGCCCGCGGCGCCGCCGCCCCGGACGGGCGGGCGGTCATCACCACCCAGCCGCTTCGGCTTACCGGCAGCGACATCTTTTACGGCATGAGGGAGCTTGCCAGCTCCGACGGCGGCCGGAACTGGTCGCCGATCCGGGAAGTGCCGGAACTGGCGCGCCGCCCTTTCCCCGGCCACCCGGAATGGGAGATCGCGATGGCGGACGCCACGCCGTTTTACCATGCCGCCACCGGAAAATTCCTGCTGACCGGTTCGAGCATGATCTACTGCAACGACGAATTCATCCCCGATCCGCGTCCCCGGCACACCGTCTGGAGCGTGATGTCCCCGGATGACGGGACATGGAGCGGCTACCGCCCTTTGATGATGCCGCACGACCCGGAGGAGACTTTTTTCAACGCGGCGGCCGCCTGTTCCCAGATTTACGAACAGCCGGACGGCGGGCTGCTGATTCCGATCTATTTCATGACCAGAGCCGAAGCCGCGACTCCGTGGCAGAGCTGTTATCGCGCCGCTGTGATGCGTTGCGGCTTCGACGGCAACGAACTGCGTTTCCTCGAATGCGGGGAGCCGCTGTCCGTGCCGGAGCCCCGCGGTTTGTGCGAACCGTCGATCATTCGCCACAATGGGCGCTTCTACCTGACCATGCGCAATGATAAAACCGGTTACGTCGCGGCCGGCGACGACGGGCTGCACTATTCCCGCCCGGTCGAATGGCGGTTCGATGACGGCGAAGAGCTGGGCAACTACAACACCCAGCAGCACTGGATTTCCGGCGGCGGCCGCCTGTTTCTGGTCTACACCCGCCGCGCCGGAAACAACGGCCATGTATTCCGCCACCGCGCACCGCTGTTCCTGGCGGAAGTCAACCCGGATACGCTGCGCGTGATCCGTTCCACGGAGTGTATAGCGGTGCCTGAGCGCGGCGCCCGGCTCGGCAACTTCGGATGCTGCCGGATCGATGAAGGCGAATCGTGGATCGTCGTCTCCGAATGGATGCAGTGCGACGGTCCACTCGGGCCCGCCAACTGGGAGCGGTGCATGAGCCGCGGCAGCGACAATTCGATCTTCATCGCCCGGATCCGCTTCTGAATCTTGCACTTTTCCACTCCGCCGCCTATATTACAGGCATGGATCAACCCAATGACAGGATCAATCATGAAATTGCTTTTTTTCTCGGATGTACACGGCTCCCCCGAGAGCTTTGAACTGCTGGAACGTCATATCGAATCCCACGCCCCCGACCTGCTCGTGCTGCTCGGCGACGCCCTGTACCACGGCCCGCGCAATCCCCTGCGCCCGGACTATGCGCCGCCGCAGGTGGTCGAACAGCTCAACCGCCGAAAGGAACAGATCGTGGCCGTCCGCGGCAACTGCGACAGCGAAGTCGATCAGATGCTGCTTGAATTTCCGCTGATGTCGGATTACTCCACGCTGCTGGTTGACGGACACCGTTTCTTCCTGACCCACGGGCATCTCTGGAATCCCGGGCAGCTTCCCCCGATTCCCGCCGGCGCCGTGTTCACCTACGGCCACACCCATCTGCCCCAGTTGGAACGGCTCGAAAACGGTCGGATCGCTTTCAATCCCGGCTCCATTTCACTGCCCAAAGGAGGAAATCCTGCCTCCTTCGGCTTCTATGAGGATGGGGTGCTCACCGTCTGCCGATTGCAGGACGCCGGGGAGATGCTGCGGCTCTCACTTGAGCCCTGATACCGCGCGACACCGGAGATAGGCGGCAAAGCGTTTCAGCCCCCGCCTCAGGGCCGGTTTCCAGCCGGAAACCCGACCGGCATCCGGCTCCGGCCAGAAATGTTCCACCTGCAGCACTGCGTCGGCGGAACGCAGTTCGATCCGCCCGATGAAACGGTCGCCCAGCAGCACGGGAAGCACGTAGTACCCGTACTTCCGTTCAGCGGCGGGCGTGTAGACCTCCCATTTATAGGAGAAGCCGAACAGTTCGGCGATCAGTTTGCGATCCCACAGCAGATTATCCAACGGCGCGATCATGCGGCATTCGGCTGCCTCCGCCGGAGCGTTCCGCAAAACATTTTCCAGCACCGGCAGCGCCGGTCCGGGCAAATACAGCGGGTGCTTCAGCCCCTCCACCGCGACCTCGAGGAGTTCGCCGGACTCGGCCAGCTTCCGGAATGCTTCATTGCGGTGGACGCTTTTCATACCCCGTATCCCGAGCCATGCGTCGCCGGGGCGGTTCCACAGCAGGCCGACTCCGCCGGTCCGGCGGCGCACCTGCCACAGAAAATATCCGGCGTCATCCGAATGGTCAACCTGCCGTTCCAGCAGATGCCGCGGGATCGTGTGTTCCGCCAGACTGTAGTAACGGCGTGCTCCCCGCTTGTGGTGAACCACCGCCAGCCCGGCGTGACACATGCACTCAAGAACCCCTCGGGACATCTGCTGCTGCCGATGCCAGCAGGGCATCCGCCCTTCAAGCTCAATGTCGGAAGAACAGGCGTACTCGTGTGTTTTCAGGTAATCGCTCACGATCCGCACCGCATCGGCGTGTTCCTCCAGCCACTGCGCGTGACTGTTCCGGAACCGTGAAAAGCAGGGCCAATCCTCGACGGCACAGATTGCCATATTCTTATCCCATACATCGAACAACCGGCGTTCCCGGTAAAGCAGCTCGCCGATATCCCCCTTCCGGTAGTTCCGGCAACGCGCCTGCAACACCAGTTCCGGGTTGCGCCCGACCACATCCAGGGGATCAAACTGGATGCACCCCACCTTGCGTACATACTCCACCGTGTCGGCGGGCATTTTCAGCTCCGTTTCATCCGAAAGATGATGATAATCAATCAGAAAACGGCAGGCGTCGCGACGGCTGATGGAATATTGCGCCATGGAGGAACCTTTCGAACTTTAGGCAAAAAAATGGAGCGAGTGACCGGAATCGAACCGGCGACAATCACGTTGGCAACGTGATGCTCTACCAACTGAGCTACACTCGCACCTGCAAACCGGAAACTCCGGTTGTTTTTTCAAAAGTTGGAGCGAGTGACCGGAATCGAACCGGCGACAATCACGTTGGCAACGTGATGCTCTACCAACTGAGCTACACTCGCACCTGCAAACCGGAAACTCCGGTTGTTTTTTCAAAAGTTGGAGCGAGTGACCGGAATCGAACCGGCGACAATCACGTTGGCAACGTGATGCTCTACCAACTGAGCTACACTCGCACCTGCCCGGAAATCTGAAACTCCATCCCGAAAGATGGAGCGAGTGACCGGAATCGAACCGGCGACAATCACGTTGGCAACGTGATGCTCTACCAACTGAGCTACACTCGCATGTTTCCCGTTTCCATGTCCCTTAATGTATCCCTGGTTTAAAAAATTGCAAGCTCAGAAAATCAAAAATATATAAAAATTTGACGGAATCGACGGATGTATCGGATTTCGTTCTTGCATTTTTCCCGACTGCGTATATACTTGCTCAATGGTGAAAAAATGCTTGGTTATTTCCGAAAGAAACCGGTGATGAAAAGAACTGAACAAAAATGGATGGCATACTGCCGCTATAGTTGTTTGCAGAAGCGTTCCATCGTCGTCGGTCCGGATGGACAATGCCGCAAATGTCTTCATACCCTGCAACAGCTCGGCGATGTCCGGGCGCTTTATTCCGAGGAGTTCCGATCATGTCCGTGACAACCGTCAAAGAGTATCTGAAGCAATGGAACAAAGATGCCGCCGTGCGGGAGTTCGAGGTCTCCAGCGCGACCGTCGAACTCGCCGCGCAGGCGCTCGGCGTCGAGCCGGCCCGCATCGCCAAAACCCTCTCGTTTTCGGACGACGGCGACGGCTGCATCCTGATCGTCGCCGCCGGGGATGCGAAGATCGACAATGCGAAATTCAAAGCCTTCTTTCACCGCAAGGCGCGGATGCTCTCGCCGGACGAGGTGATCGCCCGCACCGGCCATGCAATCGGAGGAGTCTGTCCGTTCGCAATCACAAATCCCGCTGCCCGTATCTGGCTGGATGAATCACTGAAACGTTTTGCGACCGTCTTTCCGGCCTGCGGCAGCAGCAACTCCGCGATCGAACTTACCTGCGCCGAACTGGAAACCTGTTCCCGCGCCCTCGGCTGGATCGACGTGTGCAAAGGCTGGACGGAGCCGCCGATTATCTGTTGACTGTCATAATTGATCTTCAAAAAATCCGGTTTCTCATGTTGAGAGACCGGAATTTTCCATGTCCGCTGCCCGGTCTTCAGGTCAGCCCTGCCGACAGCGGCAAGCTGGAATCCCGGAAGCGCTGAACTGCCTCGAAGACTTCCTGAAAGAGCAGGCAAACTCCTATACACTCAAAAAGAAGGAGCAGAATGAGCCTATCGGAGATTGATCACGGAAAAGAACTGCAGAATGCTCCCGGCCAGCACGAACAAATGCCAGATTGCATGGCTGAACGGGCGCTTCTGCACATAGAAGATCACGCCGAGCGTGTATGCAACGCCGCCGCCCAGCAGGAATGCGAACGCCGTCGCACTCATCCCGGCGATGATCGTCTTCAACACCGGCAGACAGAGCCACCCCATCACCAGATAGAGCGTCAGTGAAATTTTCGGATACTTCCCCATCGCCAGCACGGTCATCGCAATCCCTGCCGCCGCCAGCGACCAGATCGCGGCCAGCAGCCACGCACCGAGCCTGCCGCCGACCGCCAGCAACAGCACCGGCGTATAGGTCCCGGCGATCAGAAGATAGATCGCCGCATGATCGAAGCGGCGCAGCAGCGCCCGGCGGGACGGCTCCGAAACTCCGTGATAACAGGCGCTGGCCAGATACATCAACACCAGACTGACTCCGTAAACCAGATAACCGGCCGTTCCGGCGACGCCGGAGGGAGGCGCGATGAAGAACGCCCCGACCACTCCGGCCAGCGCGATCACGGCCCCGGCGGCATGGGTCCATACGTTGGTTCTCTCTTCCGCGGGCGAATAGACAGGTGGCAGCTTACTCATTTTACAACTTCATTTTCATCGGGAAAAAGCGGATGCCGGACTCCTCCCGTTCCGCTCCGTCAGGCAGAAACCCCAGATGCCTGTACGCTTCCACCGCGCCCGGAGCGGCAAAGACGGTCAGCAGCTTCACTTCGGGCCGGGCTTTTTTCAGCAGCGTGACCGCACGGGTCAGCAGCCGCCGCGCAATGCCGCAGCACTGGAACTCCGGCAGCACGAACAGCATCGAAACATGCTCGAAATCGCGCAGCTCCACCGCGCCGATGATCTCCCCCTCCAGCTCGGCGACCGCCATCTGGCAGCCGTTCCGCTGGCGCTCCGCGATCGCAGCCGGGAAAATATAGGCCAGGAACGCCGCCACGCCCTCCTCCGAGTAGTACTGCCGGATCGACTGCTCGAATCCGGCGACGGCCAGCTGAGCCACCGCCGCCTCGTCGCCGGGGCGGTACAGCCTGATCTTAGGTTCCATGCTACTCGCCCCCGTCCTCAAATTCGTCGTCATCGTCTTCGGCAAAGGTCGGCACGGGCCGTTCGGGCGAAGTGAACACTTTCAGCGCCTCGCCGGTCACGTCGCGCATTTCCGCTCCGGCCAGCTCCTTTAAATAGCGATAGCTGTTGTACTGGCTGCGCGCTCCCGTGTAGTGCTCCGCCATGCTCCGGGTATAGCTCCCGGAGGCCTGAAGCCGCCGCAGCTTGTCGGTGTCGTTGAGCTGGAACTCCAGCAGCCGCATCAGAATCCCCCGGATCTTCTCGTCCTCGATCGGGAACAGCAGCTCGACCCGCTTGTCGAGGTTGCGGTACATCCAGTCGGCGCTGGACAGATAATACTCTTCGTCGCCGTTGTTGAAAAAATAAAAAAGCCGGCTGTGTTCCAGATAGCGGTCCACAATGCTGATGATCCTGACGTTTTCCTGCCCGGCGCGCGGCTTGTAACAGCAGATGCCGCGCACGATCAGGTCGATTTCGACGCCCGCGTCCGCCGCCTTGTGCAGCAGCCGGATCATCTTCTCGTCGGAAAGGCTGTTCATTTTCGCAATGATCCGGCCCGGACGGTCCGGCGTGGAATTCGCGATCTCGCGCTCGATCAGCCGCATCGCCTGGCGGCGCAGGTCGAAGGGGGACGCCGCGATCTTGCGCCACTCCGCCGGCGGCGACGAGTAGCCGGTCAGCACGTTGAACAGGTTCGCCACGTCGAAACAGAGGTCGGGATCACTGCTCATGATGCCGAGGTCGGTGTACAGCGCGGCGGTCTTGTCGTTGTAGTTGCCGGTCGAAAGATGCACGTAACGGCGGATCGCCCCATCCTCGCGGCGCACCACCAGCAGCGCCTTGGAGTGCACCTTGAGTCCGGCGACGCCGTAGACCACATGTGCGCCGGACTCCTCCAGCAGCCGCGCCCAAGCGATATTGTTGCCCTCGTCGAAACGGGCCTTCAGCTCGACCACCACCGTCACCTGTTTGCCGTTTTCGGCGGCGCGCTGCAGCGAGCGCACCACCGGCGAATTGCCGCTGACCCGGTAGAGGGTCTGCTTGATCGCCAGCACGTCGGGATCGTCCGCCGCCTGCTGCAGCAGCCGCACCACCGGGCTGAAGGAGTGGAACGGCGGCGCCACCAGGATCGTACCTTTCGCCGAAATCGCGTCGAAAACGCTGTTGTGCTCGCTGAATGCGGCCGGTTCCACCGCGGGCCATGCCGGTTCGAGCAGTTCGGGCAGCCGGGCCTTGCCGACCAGCTCGAAGAACTGTTTCAAATGAAGCGGGCCGCGCACTGCATACCAGAACTGCTCGTCCAGCCGGAATTCCTGTTCCAGCCATCTGGCGAGCGGGCCGCGGGTGTTGGTCAACACTTCGACCCGGATCGGTTCGCGGTGGCGGCGCTGCAGAAGTTTCTTTTCAATGCTCTGGAGCAGGTCCTCCGCGCCCTCGTCCTCCACCGAGAAGTCCATGTCGCGGGTCACCCGGAACGGGAAAAATTCCTCGATTTCGCAGCCGGAAAACAGCGCGCCGAGGTTGTCCATGATCACGTCCTCCAGCAGCACGAACGTCCGTCCGGGCTGCATTCCCGGCACTTCGATGAAACGCGGCAGCACATCCGGCACTTCGACGAATGCGTAGACCAGCTTTTTACGGTCCGCCGGTTTCATGCTGACCGCGATTTCGATCGCGCCGGAGTTCAGGATCGGGAACGGGTGCGCCTGATCCACCGCCAGCGGCGTCAGCACCGGCAGCACCTGCGTGGTGAAGTAGCCGGTCAGTTCGGCCCGCTGCGTGGAGGAGAGGTCGGCGGGACGGCTGAGCCGCACCCCGTGCCGTTCCAGCCCCGGCAGGATTTCGTCGTGCAGACAGGAGTACTGCCGTTTCACCAGCCGTTCGATTTTGCGGCGGGCGGCGGCCAGCTGGTCAGCGGGACGGTTGCCCGCCGGATCAGGCAGATTCTGCTCCATTTTGACCAGTTGGCGCAGCCCGGCGATCCGAACCATGAAAAATTCGTCGAGGTTGCTGCTGAAGATCGCGATGAATTTCAGCCGCTCCAGCAGCGGATTCGCCGGGCAGAACGCTTCGTCCAGCACCCGCGAGTTGAAATCCAGCCAGCTCAGCTCCCGGCTGATGAACAGTTCACTGTCGGGAGTTTCGTTCTGTTTGTTCTTTTTCGTACTCATAATGACAACGGCGCCTCTTCAATCTTCACATCCAACCCGAACACCTGCGTAAACAACCCGCCTTTCATTTCCAGGTAGAGCCGTTCCGTCCGGAAATCCCCCGACTCCGGCACCACCGCGCTCAGCACGTGACCGCGCTGCACGAGCTTCACCTTGTCGAACCGCCCCCGGCGCGAACAGTCCAGCGCATCCGCCACCCGCAAGATGGCGGCGAGCTTCAGCACCGTCACTTTGTCCTCGGCGGAGAGCATCGTGTACTCCAGATGGGAGGTCTTAGGCTCCGATTTGCGGTGATAACGCGAAACCGTCGCGATAATCCGCAACTCCTCCTCCGAAATCCCGGGTAGTTGCGTATTGCTGATCAGGTAATGGGAGTGCTTATGATGCTGCCGGGTATCCACGAAACGCCCGATGTCGTGCAGCCGGGCGGCCGCTTCCAGCAGCAGCTCCGAGCGCGGAGCGAAGTCGAACGAACGCTTCAGCTTCTTAAAAAGTTTGCTGCAGATCTGCGACACCTGCCGCCCGTGCCCCGGATCGTAGCCGTATTTGCAGCCGATCGCGTCACAAATCGCAATCAGGTCGTCATGGAACGGCGAACGCTCCGGCTCCCGGTTGCGGCGGATCAGATCGTAAATCAATGCGCTGCGCGTCGTGGTGCCGGGACTCAGGAAGCTGCGGCAGTTGAAGGCGTCGAGAAAGTAGGTCAGGATGCCGGCGCAGCTTCCGGCGCTGGCGACCTCCTCCTCCGGCAGCTTCAGCTCCTCGGCCAGCTTGACCGGATCGATGTTCATGATCCGGCGCAGCGTCGGTGCGATCGCAGCGGGGTCGAGCGTCAGGCAATCCTCCTCGTCGCGCTCCGAGGCGGTGCCGGCGATCCAGCCGGTCAAAGCGCGCACGCTCGCTCCCATTGCAATCAGCGTGATCGGCCGCCCGGCTTCCAGCCCGACGCACTCCATCATCCGCTGCCCGATGTCCTGGGAGCGGAGCGTTTCGATCACCCGCTCCACCGACAGCCCGGAGCGGCCGAACGCGTCGAACAGCCGGACCGTGCCGAGCGGCACCTCCTCGCTGAACCGCATCAGCCCCCCCGCAAAATAAGAAACCAGCAGCGAACCGGTGCCGATTACCAGACAGATCCCGGAGAGCTTGTCAAACTCCATTTGCCTGCGGAGCGAATCGCGCATCGCGATAAACGAAATCTTCACTTCCTCGGGGGCTTCAAGGATTTCCAGGTCGAGGTGCGCATCGCTGCGGATGCGGTTCACCACCAGCTCGCGGTTGAACGCCTCGCGGATCGCGCTGGTCGCAACCACCCGGTGCGCCTGCACCTTGTATTCATCGAGTTTGCGCGAGAAGTCGGACATCACCCGGGAGAGCCGCGCCAGGTTTTCCGGCGAAACCGAACCGTGCCGGAATACGTCGTACCCCAGATTCACGGTCCGCGACAGGCTCTCAAGCAGGTCGATCTTTCCGCCGCCGGACACCTCGAAGATGTCCAGCCGGATCGAATGCGCCCCCACGTCGACCACTCCGGCCTGAAACGTGGAGTTCAAACGTCTCAACTTCTTCATTCACAATCCTCAAAACAATTCAACCGTCAAAACCAGGACGCGGTGTTCGGATGATAATGGGTATAGTTTTTCTTCGCATATTTGGCGATGCCGTTGGCGGTCACCGAATCGATGCCGACCCGCACCGTGATCCAGTCGGAATTGTCATCGTCCAGCGATTCCGGCATGAACGAGCCGAAATAGACCCCGTCCACCACGAACGCGACCGCGTCGCCGCGATGATTGCCTGAAACCACCTGCCATTTCAGTTTGCCCGCCCGGTCGGTCTTGAACTGCAGGTCGCACAGATCGGGATTGCCGGGCCGAGCCACCACGCGGGCGTCCGAAATATTCATGCTGCTGAAGATCGGCACGCTGTTGATCCAGACCGACTTCCCGTCGATCCCTTCGATCTCCCGCTCCAGATCCCCGGCACGCGGGTACTCGACCACCGAATTGATGCTGACCACGAACTTCGGCCGGTAATCCTCGCTGTTCGGATTCTCGCTGTTGCTGCCCTCCTCCAACGCCTGCTTGAACGCCTCGTTGAACGTCTCGCATCCGGTCAGGCAAAACACCGACACTCCGACCAGAACCAGCCCCAAAAACCTGCGCACCATCAGAAGTCACCTCCATTGTTTTCGAAAAACATCGTCAATATATCACTCCCGTTTCATTTTTCCATTGCCAAGAAACGACTGTTCATGTATATTAACACCAATTAAACCAAAATCCAGTAAAAAAGTAAAAAAATGATAAAGTACATGGTTATCGGCGACCCGATCGCCCACAGCAGATCCCCCGGCATGCAGAATGCCGCTTTTGAATTTCACGGCCTCGGTTCGCCTTACGGAATCCGCCATGTCCGCCCTGATGAACTCGGCGGCTTCATCGAATTCGCCCGCGCCAATTTAAAGGGCGTGAACCTGACCGTGCCGCACAAGGCGGCGGTGATCCCGTACCTCGACACCGTCGACCCGGCCGCGGAGACCGCCGGCAGCGTGAACACCCTGATCATCGAAAACGGCCGCATCCACGGCGCCAGCACCGACGGCTACGGCCTCGAACATGCGCTGCTGGAGAATTTCAGCCGCCCCCTCGCCGGAGCCGGCGTCACCTTCATCGGGGCCGGCGGCGCGGCCCATGCGACCGCCTTCCATCTCGCCGCCCTCGGCGTGAAGTCGATCCGCATCGCGAACCGCACCGTTGCGAAGGCGGATGAGATCGCGGAAAAACTCCGCCGCCTTCATCCGGCGCTCTTTGTCGAAACCGCCCGGCCTGACGACTCCGCAACGCTGGCGCGCTGGTTCGCCGACACCGATTTCCTGATTCAGGCGACCAGCCTCGGCCTCAAAGCCGGAGATCCGGCTCCGTTCGACCTCGCGCTGCTGAAACCGGAGCTGAAGCTCTGCATATTCGACACCATCTACAAGCCGACGCCGCTGCTGGCGAAAGCGCGCGAACTCAGGCTTCCGGTCGCCGACGGCGCGGCCATGCTGATCCATCAGGGGGCGAAATCCTTTGAGCTCTGGACCGGCCTGTCCGCTCCGCTCGACGCGATGCGGCGCGGCTTTCTGGAGGCGCAACCATGCTGAGACTGACCGACGGAATGAGCGAATGGTGGTTCCGGGCCGGACTCGAATATCCGACGGTGGCGGTTTTCGCCTTTTTCGCGGTGTTCGTATTCGGCAGTTGCCTCGGCAGCTTCCTGAACGTCTGCATCTGGCGGCTGCCGCTCGGCGAATCGGTCGTGACCGCTCCCTCCCATTGCACCAAGTGCGGCTATGAGATCCGCTGGTACGACAACATCCCGATCGTCAGCTACCTCGTGCTGCGGGGGCGCTGCCGCTGCTGCCGCGAACCCTACTCCTGCCGCTATCTGGTCGTCGAGGCCCTGACTGGAGTGCTGTTCGTGCTTGCGTTCGTGAAAGTCGGGCTTGCCGACCAGCCGATCTGCACCGTTTTCCCCTATTGGGCCATGATCCTGCTCGCCGTCGCCGCCAGCTGGATCGACGCCGAACACCGCCTGATCCCGGATGCGCTGACCATCCCGGCGATGTGTTTCGGCGTCGCCGTTTCCGCGGTCTGTCCTTCCGTCTGGGGAATCGAAAGCCGCCTGTACGCCCCGGTGTACGCCCTGATCTCGGGAGCGATCCCGGCGCTGTTCCTCGCACTCTTCGCAATCATCGGCAAAAAGCTCACCCGCAAGGAAGTTCTCGGCTGGGGCGACGTGACTTTCATTGCCGCCGTCGGGATGCTGCTCGGCCTGCCTGCCGCGTTCTTCGCGGTCGCCGCCGGTTCGCTTGCCGGAACCTTCTACGGAATCGGCGTCGCCGCAGTGTTGAAGCGTCCCGTCGCCCGCGTCAAGATCGCCTTCGGGCCGTTCCTCGCCGGAGCCGCTCTCGTCTGGCTTTTCGCCGGGGAAAAAATCCTGCGCTGGTATCTGGTCCACGGCGTCCATCTCCCCCCAGCCCCCTGATTCCCGTCACCGGGATTTCACCGTCCCCCATCCGCTGTCGGCCGGAAGGGGGGACGGCTGATCCATAAAACTTATCCGCATCCGTCAAAGCAATCAAAATTCCGGTCTTTTTCCAATTTTTGCTTGTATTATTCCATAACAATGCTTATATTTAAAATTAAACTCTCATGATATAGGATTAACAGAGAAGGGAAAACGAGTATGGCTTCCATGTTTGACTCCGCAAAGCAGGTGTACGGGGAACTCGGCGTCGACGTCGAGGCGGCATTCAAGCGGTTGGATCAGATCGCGGTCAGCCTGCACTGCTGGCAGGGCGACGACGTCGCCGGTTTCGAGAACAGCGGCGCGCTGGACGGCGGCATTCAGGTGACCGGCAACTATCCGGGCCGGGCCCGCAACGCGGAAGAACTCCGCAGCGACATCGATGAAGTCCTGTCGCTGATTCCGGGCAAAAAGCGGCTCAATCTGCACGCGCTCTACGCCGAACCCGGCAAGGAGAAGGTCAGCCGCGACGAAATCCGGCCCGAACACTTCGCCAACTGGATCGCCTGGGCGAAAAAGAATAACGTCGGCCTGGACTTCAACCCCTCTTTCTTCTCCCACCCGATGATGAAGGACGGCTTCACGCTGAGCAGCCCCGATGCGGAAGTGCGCAAATTCTGGATCCGCCACGGCATCGCCTGCCGGAAGATCGCCGAAGCCTTCGGCCGGGAACTCGGCGACACCTGCATCACCAACTTCTGGGTGCCGGACGGGTATAAGGATATTCCGTTCGACCGTCTCGCCCCCCGCGAGCGGCTGCGCGACTCCCTCGATGAAATCTTCGCGGTCGAAATCGATCAGAACTGCAACCGCGACGCGGTCGAAAGCAAGCTCTTCGGCATCGGCGCGGAGAGCTGCACCGTCGGTTCCCATGAATTCTACATGGGCTATGCAGCCAGGAATAAAAAGCTGCTCTGCCTCGATGCGGGCCACTTCCACCCGACCGAAGTGATCTCCGACAAGCTCACCAGCTGCCTGATGTTCGTCGACGAGGTGCTGCTGCACGTGAGCCGCGGCGTCCGCTGGGACAGCGACCACGTGGTCATCATGAATGAAGAACTCAAGGCGATCGCCGAGGAGGTGATCCGCCACAACTACGACAAGCGCGTCCATATCGGCCTTGATTACTTCGATGCGTCGATCAACCGGATCATGGCGTGGACCATCGGTGCGCGCAATATGTCCAAGGCGCTGCTGATGGCGCTGGTCGAACCCGCCAAGCAGCTCCGCGATGCGGAGAACAGCGGCGACTTCTCCACCCGCCTCGCGCTGATGGAGGAGATCAAGACCCTGCCCTTCGCCCCGATTTGGAACGAATACTGCGAACGCCACAATGTTCCGGTCGGCACTGCCTGGATCGAGGAGGTCAAACGCTACGAAAAGAGCGTCCTCGCCAAGCGCGCCTGACCTCAGTTCCGCTGACCGATACCGCCGCCCTGTATCTGAACATCGAGACAGGGCGGCGATTTTTCTATCAAATCAGTTCGATTTCAGTCGTTGCCGCGCTCCTTCTGGAGTCGTGGCCGACCTCAATCCGCCACGCGCCGGGCAGCAGTTTGCGTTCGCCGTCGTCGAAGGTCAGCAAAAAGGATTCCGGCTTGACCTCCAGCCCCACTTGGCGCGTTTCGCCGGGTTTCAGCGAGATGCGTTTCACCGCCGCCAGCTGTTTTTGCGGCGCCCGGGTCGGCGGATTCAACGCCGCGACATAAAGTTGCACCACCGTCTCACCGGCGCGCTTTCCGGTATTTTCAACGCCGACCGCAACCTTCAACGGTTCGCCGGCGGCGATCCTGCCCGGAACGGAAAGGCCGGAATACCTGAACTCCGTGTAGCTCAAGCCGAAACCGAAGGGATGCAGTACTTCTCCGCCGAAAAAGCGGTAGGTGCGCCCCGCCATCGCGTAATCTTCAAAGGGAGGCAGGTCATCCGCACTCCGGTAGAAGGTCACCGGGAGTCTGCCCGACGGGTTCACCCGGCCGGACAACACCTCCGCCAGCGCCGTGCCGCCCTCCGCTCCCGGATAGAAGCACTGCACCACTCCGGCCGCCGACTCCTCGGGAAGCGCCAGCGCACTGCCCGACACCGCGACCAGAATCACCGGCTTGCCCACCGCCGCAACCTTTTCAAGCAGCAGCTTCTGCAAACCGGGCAATTCCAGGCTCACCTTATCCCCGGCCGCTTCGGAGTTGAATGCATCTCCGGCTTCGCCTTCGATCAGCGGATTCAACCCCAGACACAGAATTGCGACATCGGCCCGCTCCGCTGCACTGACCGCCTCCGCGATCCGGTCGTATTCCTCGGCGCACCCTTCCGTTTTGCGCGCAACCGGCTCGCAGCCGCGCGCATAGATCACCCGGCAATCGCCGCCGGCCGCATCCAGAATTCCTTCCAGCAATGTGACCGTGCGGGTCGGTGTACCGAAGTAATTTCCCATCAGCACTTCACGCGAATCCGCATTCGGGCCGATCACCGCGACCGACTTCAGCTTGGCGAAATCCAGCGGCAGAATATTTCCGTCATTTTTCAGCAGTACAATGCTTCTGCGCGCCGCATCGAGCGCCAGCGCCCGGTGTTCCGGGCACTCGATCACATCGCACGGCGGCACGTCGCGCGGCGGATCGAAAAGCCCCAGCCGGAACTTCACGCGCAACTGGTTCCGCAACGCCCGGTCAAGGTCTGCCTCCGCGATCAGGCCGCGTTCATACGCCTCGCGCACTCCGGCCGCCCAGTCGGTCACCACATCCACGCCGCTTCCCAGTTCTTCCGCAATCGCAGCGGGATAATCTGCGCAATGTTTATGATCGCGCACCAGCGCCTCGCCGGCCCCGGCGTCGGTGACCACCGCGCCGTCGAATCCCCACTCATCCCGCAGAATTTCATTCAGCAGCCGGGAATTCACGCTGCACGGCGTGCCGTTGACCGCGTTGTAGGCGCTCATCACCGATTGCGCCCCGGCTTTCACGCACTGATGGAACGCGGGCAGATAGGTCTCGCGCAAATCCTTCTCACTGACGCGGGAATCGAAACCCAGCCGCGTCTTTTCCGGCCCGGAGTGAACCGCGAAGTGCTTCGGCGTGGCCGCCGCTTTCAGGTGTTCCGGGTCATCGCCCTGCACGCCGCGCACATAGGCGGCCCCCATCTCGCCGGTCAGCCACGGGCATTCGCCGTAGGTTTCCTGCCCCCTGCCCCAGCGCGGATCACGGAAGATGTTCACATTCGGCGACCAGTAGGTCAGCCCCTTGTAGGTGCCGTAGTCGCCATACCGCGCCGATTCGAAATGGCGGGCGCGCCCCTCTTTCGCAATCACTTCGCCCATGCGCTCCACCAGCTCCGGCGTGAACGTCGCGGCCATCGCGATCGCCTGCGGAAACACCGTCGCCGTACCGCTGCGGGCTAACCCGTGCAGCGCCTCGTTCCACCACACATACGGCGGTATGCCGAGACGCGGCACACCCTCATTGCGGTAATTGATGAATCCGAGCTTCTCGTCAACGGTCAATGCCGACAGCAACGCATCAATCCGCTCCTCCAGCGGCAGTGCAACATTCCTGAACTTTTCCATAACTCCATCCGGCTCCCTGAAAATGGTTGTTTTCCGTTACAATCATAAAAATGCAGCCGCAAACGGCAAATGTTAACTTGAAATTCAGCCTATTTCACCAATCCTTCCACAAGCGGCGGAACTCAACGGCGGTTCAGATGACTTCAAGACTGTCTTTATCCGGGAGTGGATACGCCTTGTGCGCCGGCTTATCCATATACCAGAATGCGACCGAAGCGATATCGTCCTGCAGCGGCAGATAGCGGCCGCCGGAACGCCAGCCGAGCGCCTGGATCGTGACCCGGAGCCGCTTTTGAAAACGGACCGGATCCGTCAGGTGCCAGCGGTAGAGACCGAATCGCTGCTGCGACTGGTAGACGCCGTCGGGACGGATCACCTGCGGCATGCCGGAGTACGGAGTCGCAAACTCCTGATATTGATGGGTCTGCTGGTTCTCGAAGTTATAGGAGCCGCAGAAGTAATCCTCCGTCCCCGTACCGCAGATGGTGGGGAAATCCGTGTCGTCGTCGAGGTAGAATTTGATCTCCCCCTCCCCCCACCAGCCGCAGTTGTTGACGCCCCACGCCATATAGGTCCCGACGTAGTGGCCGAAGCCTTCGACGCCGTCGAGGATCGTATGGACCTCCTTGTACGGCAGCGGATTGGAGCGGCGGAACCGGGCGTGGAAATATCCGGCGTCCTCCGGCACGCAGCCGAGCGCATAGTTGATCTGGTAGTAGGCGCGCATCTCTTCGCCGGAGATGTTCTCCAGCGTGATCCGGGCGCGCTTGCGGAACGGCATCTCCCAGTAGCAGTTGAAGGCGCTGCCGGGATTCACGCAGACCGGCAGACTGGCGAACACGGCGGTTCTGCCCCAGCCGTTGCAGAAGAAGTCACCTGCCGGACATTCGATCGCCGGAGTCTCCGCGTTATCCCAGTAAAACCGCAGGATCAGGAAGCGCCAGTTGCCGGTCAGCGTCATCCAGATCTGCTGGATCACCCCTTCCCCCTCGATATCGGCCAGCGTGAAAGTGGTTCCGGCCGGAATCGCCACGCTCGGCGAAACCTTCCAGCCCACGCCCAGTTCGCGGGCGCAATCCGCGCCGGTTCCTTCGGCGGCGCGTCCGCCGTTGCCCGGCGCGCCGGTGAAGTTCTCGGGACTGATCGAGCGGCTCAGCGCGCCGGAGAGACGCGACACGGCATTCCAGGAGGCGGATGCGAAATTGTTCATGAATTCACCTTGTGGTTATGGTTTCGGAATTAAAATCCCAATAATCCGGCGGCGGCCAAGGATTTCATCCCTATATCGCACACTTTCAATTATACCGACTTCCGAACCGGAAGTCAAGCCGTGTTTCAAAAAAACGTCTTTTTATCTCCTTCATATACGGCGTGGTCGGCGTCTATTCCCGGCAAATTCCGGAACTTCGCGGAATATATCGGCCTCTCCGAAAGCGAAGGCGGCAAGCGGATGCACAAACCGCTGCGCTGTCCGGCAGCGGAATTGCGGCCGGACAATGTCCACAACGGCGATAACCAGACCAATCTCGATACCGGCCGCATCGGATCACGCCCGCTCCCCGGCGTTTTTTTCCGGAAAGCGGGCGTAAAAGCATGCCGCTCAATTCTTCCGGCCGGCGGCCAGTTTTTCGAGATCGGCGAGAAATTCGCGCCGAACTTCCATGAAACGCTGTGGATCGGTTTCAAAATTGACCATGTCCCGGCCGAGCCGTCCGGTATACCGGCGCGGGTCGCCGCCGAGCTTTTCATACAGTTTGAATGCGTCGAAATCCTCGGCCGTCTCCCGCAACTGCTCCCAGCGCATCGAACTGGTGATCTCGGTTGTATAGGGATCGAAGTAGACCAGATACCCTTCCCCCGGCCCGTATCCGTCGACGAACGCATCCTGATACGGATTGCTCCTCTTATCCCACGACCACGCCCATGACCACTGGTTGAAACCCTCGCAGCCGAGGTTGTAGAGGATCGCGCCCATGGTGCGGGTGCAGAGCAGCGAGCGGTCGAGATAGCTGGAGAAATTGTTGTACACGATCGCCCTGCGTCCGGCGGCGGTCGCGTTCCGGATCGCCGCATCCATCCCTTCGTTGGCGGTCCAGGCGGGAACCACGATGTCCACATCCGGATATCCTTCGATCAGTCCGGTATGGGTCAGGGTGTTCATGTAAACCAGCTCCGGCGCGATCTTCTGCAGGTGTTTGTACACGTGCCTGCCGTTGGCGAACATCACCGGGTCCGGTTCGTCGCGGTAGATGAACTGGAACTGCCCGATCCACCCCTTTTCGGTCAGGTGCCGGACCAGGTTGCGCAGGACCTTGACCGCGAATGCGTTGAATTCCGGGTCATCGAAATTCCAGTAGCGTTTGCGCAGGTCCTGAATCCTGCCGAAGGGATTGTATTTCACCTTGCCGTCGCGGCCGTACAGCGGCGCATCCAGCGGAATATCGGCGGACATCACACGCCAGTTGCCCTTGCCGTACACCTTGTCCAGCATCTCCGGGAAACGGTCGAAGGTCGAATAGTCGATCTCCACGCCCCCCTTGCCGTCATCGGTGATCCGGATATTGTTGCGGATCTCCCACAGCGGCGGGTCCCCGAAATTATAGGCGCGGTGCTCTTTCATATTGCGCAGCACCTTTTCAAACAACGTCCAGTAACGCGGGTCCCGGAATCCCGGCTGTTCGGCAAAACCGGCCAGATTCGCCAGCAGCCGGGCGGAACCCCAGGTGCCGAGGCGGAAAATCGGAACTTCCGGCAGCGCGACATCGTAGACGCGCATCTCCACTTCCAGCGGCTGTACGCCGAACATGGTCTGCACTTCGACGCGGCCGCGGTAAAGGCCGGGCTTCGCGCCGGCGGGCACCCGGACCGTCAGCCAGACCGGCTGCGAGCGGCCCGGCTCCAGCATCGTCGTATCATCATTCGAGAGCATATCGGGGAAAGTTGCGGGGGCCGGACGCAGCAGCGGGCTTTTCGGATTGCGGTAAAAGCCGACGGTGTTCTGCGAGGCGTAGATTTCCTTTACGAAATTCGCGGTCAGTTCCGTCAGTTTCGCCGCCGGATCGTTTTCATGCGCCAGCGCATTGAGTTTGAGCCGGACCGGCCCCCGGTAATCCAGCGAACTGATCACGAACTGCCCCGGCTCATATTCGTTGCGGCAGGCGTCCAGCCGGATTCTGTTCACCGGCTCGCCGTCGGGAAGGAGCCGGTCGCTGAAGATATTGTCCAGCGCAGTGGCCCCCCATACCAGCGGCAGCCGGACTTCCGCGGTGCGATTGCCCCAGAATGAAGTCCGCACCGACGTCTTGCCGAGCCGGCGCAGCCGCTCTTTGTCCAGTTCATTGCGCAGCGTCCTGGCCTCCGCCGCCAGCGAATCGAGCTGCCGCGTCGACTGCTCCAGCTCCGCGCCGCGCGCCGCCGGCGGGACCGCCGCCAGGCGGGAGGCGAGAGCCCGGTACTTTTCGCTCAGCCTGCCGGAGAGCTGCTCCCGCTGGGCGGCGGCGGGCGCGAGCGTCCTGAGGATCATGCCGCGCCGGAACTCCAGCTCCGGGTTGTTCTGCGGAGCCTTGACCAGCCGCCGGAACTCCTGCCTGATCCGGTCGGCTTCCAGTACGACGTTGTAGATTTTCACATCGTCGATCACGCCGTGGAAACCGCCGAGTTCCCTGCCGCTCAGGGAACCGATCGCCAGCTCCGCGCCGGCGTTCAGCCTGACCGGCTTCTCCAGACTGGTGCTGCGGACCAGTTCGCCGTCCATATACTCCCTGACTTCACGCCCCCGGAGCACCAGCGCGCCGAGGTGCCACAGCCCGTCTGACCAGCCGCTTGAAGCCTCGTTCGGCGGCAGGACGGAAAAAAGCCGGTTGTTGTCGATTCCGAACCGCCACCCCTCCCCGCTCTCCGGGTTTTCGGCGCTCGCGACGGTCCGCAAGCCCAGCGGATGTGTTGATTTGAACCAGACCAGCAGCGTCATCCCCTTTTCTTCATCCAGCTCCGGCATCGGTCCGCAAAAGACCGAATTGGTCGCGCCGTCCAGCAGGATTCCGCTGCCGTCCAACGCCGGCGCCCACGCGACCGGCCCCCGGAACCTCCCCTCCCCCGCCGCTCCGGCCCGGTTGCGCACAACCGTACCGGCCCCCTCGTTCAGGTCGTAATGCACGACCGGCGCGGCCGAACCGGCCGCCAGTGAATATGACATCAGGACAGCCGCCGCTTTCCACAGGAACTTTCGATGAACCATTTCACACCTCACAATAATCCGGATTGATCTTTTGAAATTTTCCCTTGCCTGATATTATACCATATTTTTCCCCGCCGCGGAATGCCCGAAAACATGTTTTTTGTATCTTTTCGTGTGTTTTTCGCTGTCCATCCAGTCGCCATAACCGTTCTATTGTCGGAATTGTCTCTCTTTTCTGACGACTCGTCCTCTTTCACTTTTCCTCTTTCCCGGGGTATAATATAGGCAGAACCAAACCAAGCGAAAGGAGTTTCATCATGAAAAACTGCCGCTCTCTGCCGGTCGGCTCCGTCAGGCTGGCCGACCCGTTTCTGGCCCATCGGGTCGAAGCCGATTACCGCGTCACGATCCCGACTTCCATCGACAAATGCCGGGAGACCGGGCGCATCGACTCCTTCCGGCTCAACTGGAAGCCGGGAATGCCGAACCGTCCCCACATCTTCTGGGATTCCGATTTCGCGAAAGTGATCGAGGGCATGTGCTACGCCGTCGCCCTGCACCCGGAAGACCACCGGATGGCCGCCGAACTCGACGGCTATATCGACCTGATCGTCTCCGCCCAGCAGCCAGACGGCTATCTCAACACCTACTTCACCCAGGTCGCCCCGGCGGAACGCTGGAAAAACATCTTCGACTGGCACGAGCTCTATTGCGCCGGTCACCTGATCGAAGCCGCCGTCGCCCATTACGAGGCGACCGGCAGCCGCAAATTCCTCGACGCGATGTGCCGCTGCGCCGACTACATCGGCACAGTCTTCGGCCCGGAAGCCGACCGGATGCACGGTTATCCCGGTCATGAGGAGCTTGAGCTCGCGCTGTGCAAGCTCGCCGACGCGACCGGCAACGACGCCTATTTCCGGCTTGCGAAATACTTCGTCGACGAACGCGGCAAATCCCCGAATTTCTTTCAGCAGGAGGACCCGGGGCGCAACGAGGGGCAGCTGAAAAACCGCCAGGCGCACAAACCGGTCCGGGAACAGCGCGACGCGGACGGCCACTCGGTGCGCGCCCTCTACCTCTACGCGGGCATGGCCGACGTGGCCGAACGCAGCAACGACGTGGAACTGCTCGATGCCTGCAAGGCCCTGTTCGACAGCATCGCCGAAAAGCGCATGTACATCACCGGAGGCTGCGGCTCGACCCTGATCGGCGAGGCCTTCACCGTGGACTACAACCTTCCCAACGATACCGCTTACGCCGAAAGCTGCGCTTCGATGGCGCTGGTCCAGTTCGCCAAACGGCTGCTGAACATCACCCGGCAGGGGCGTTACGCCGACGTGATGGAGCAGGCGCTCTATAACGGCGTCCTGAGCGGCATCTCATTGCAGGGCAGCGAGTTCTTCTACGCCAATCTGCTTGAAGTCAGCTCCGACACTTTCACTTACGGGCATATCCGCAAGGAGCGCCAGCCGTGGTTCGACTGCTCCTGCTGCCCGACCAGCTTCTGCCGGTTCCTGCCGCAGCTCGGCTCCTTCGCGTGGTCGGAAGCGGAAAACGAACTCCGGCTGAATATTCCGGCGGCGGGCAGCGTCAACCGGAACGGCATCGAAATCGAAGTCGGCGGCAGCTATCCCTTCGGCGGCGAAATCCCGGTCACGGTCAAGTCGGCGGGGAACTTCAGATTCGCGCTGCGGATTCCCGGCTGGTGCCGTTCCTTCCGGCTCACGCTGAACGGCGAAGCGGTTTCCGCCGCTCCCGAAAACGGCTACATCACTCTTGAGCGCAACTGGAACGCGGGCGACAAACTCGAACTCACCCTCGACATGCCGGTCGAGGTCGTGCGGGCCAATCCCGCCGTGACCGCCGACGCCGGACGCATCGCACTGATGCGCGGGCCGCTGGTCTACGCGCTCGAAAGCACCGACAACGGCCGGGTTCTCTCCCGGCTGCTGATCGATACGGAGGCGGGCTTCACCACCGCTCCGGCCCCGAACCTGCCCGACGGCGTTCTCGCGATCCGCGGCGAGGCCCGGCTCGAAAGCGACGCCTCGGAAGGGCACCTCTATTACCGCGCCGCGCCGCAACTGGAAAAGGCCGGCTTCACCGCGATTCCCTACGCCCTCTGGCAGAACCGCGGTCCTTCCGACCTGCTCGTCTGGATGCGGTGCCGGTAACCGGTCCGCTCCCGCCTCCCGGGGCTTCCGCCCCGGGATCAGTGGTAGATGACCAGAGCCGAAGCGTAATCACAGCCGGGAGCGAGACGGGCGCCGTGGGGAAGCTGGGCCTCCAGATAGACGGTATCGCCTTTGACCATGCGGCGGGAATTGTCGGCGGAGCCGATCATATAATCGACCTCCCCTTCGAGCAGCACGAAGAACTCCTGGCTGTCATGCTGCATGAGTTCGCGCTGCTTGTCGCTGCGGCGGTATTCGAGGAAAAACGGATTCATATTGCGGTCGGTTTTCTCATAGGCGAGCGCGAAGTAGCGGATGCCGTATTCCGCCCCCTGGTTGCGGTCGATGAATTCGCCTTCGTCAAGGCGGCCGAACACATATTCCGGGCTGGCGTTCTCGCTGCGGAAAAGGTCGATCATTTCGACGCCGAGCGCCGCCGCGACCAGATTCAGCGCGCGCAGCGACGCGCCGGTGCGGAAGTTTTCCAGCCGGGAGATATAACCTTTGCTCAACCCGGAACGGGCCGCAAGCTGATCGATGGTAAGCTGCTGCTGGAGGCGAAGCTCCTTGATCTTGTGGGCGACGTTGACCAGATCCATTTGAATCACTCCTTGAAGTAAGGCTCCATCCGGTCGAGCAGCAACTCGAGGATGCCTGCTTCATAAGCCAGATCAAGCACGGTGTAGCGTTTGCGAATCAACTGGGCGCGGCGGAAGCCGTCGCGGAAATCCGCCCGGGCAAGGCCGATTTCCGCCGGATGCACCGGGCATCCGGCCCGTTGGAATTGTCGTTTCATTTCATTGAACGGGATCAACTGCCGAAGTACGCGCTCTCCCATCTGCTCCCACTTCGAAGCGATCAGCGAGCGGCGTTCCAGCAGCTCATTGCCGGACAGGAATTTTTTCATCGCGATTCCGGCGGCGTCGCCGTAGACGCCGCGCGACAGCAACGCCGCGATTTCCCGTTCGCGCTCCTCCGGGCCGGACGGCGGCGATGCGACGCGGTGCAGTTCGGCGGCGGAGAGGCGAAAGGCTTCCGTCATCATCGCGGTGACGGCGAGCGTGCCGATGCCGACCTTGAAGCCGTGGGACGCCTCGATCCCCTCCATCTCCCACACGTGGCTGACCAGATGCTCCGCGCCGGAGGCGGGGCGGGAGTCGCGGTAGAGCTGCATCGCGTAACCGGTGGCGGCGAGGCCGAGAAATATCTTTTCGAGGTCTGCCGGTTCACTGAGCCGGTCACGCAATTCGGGCTGGACCATCTGCCAGACTTCGGGCCGGATCGGTTCAAGGCCGAGTGCGTCCACGATCAGCCAGTCGGCCCCGGCCGGAATCTTTGCGGCGAGGTCGGCGTAACCGGCGGCGGCCATCTCCGGCGGAGCGGCTTTCAGTACATCGGTATCAGCGGCCAGCGCCAGCGGAGCGGGACACGGGAGAGTCTGCTTGAGCCCGTCTTTGACCAGCGACGCGCCGGAACTGGTGAAGCCGTCCACCGAAGCGGCGGTCGACACGCAAAGATAGCGCCGACCCGCGACGAAAGCGGCCCGTTTCACGAGGTCGTTGACCGTGCCGCCGCCAACCGCGACCGGAACCGCATCCGGAGGCATCGCCGCAACCAGCGTATCGACATGGCGATTTTCGGCATGCAGCGGCGGCGAGGCGGGAAAAAGGTACGGTTCGGCAGGCGTCAACCCCGCCTTCCGCAACGAGTTGAACACGCCTTTCCCGGCGGCTTCCCAGGTATTGCCGTCGGCGACGATCCACGGGCGGCGGCCGGGAAAAAACTCCCGGCACAGCCCCGGCACCGCAGCCAGCGCGCCGGAATCCAGTATGAAACATTCGGTTTCAAGGCCGGGAGGCAGGGAAATCCGTCTCATTCTTCACTCCGCGAGTTCGCAGCCGAGCGCGTAGGCGCGGTTGCTGGTCAGGGAGTTGACGTTCATCGCGATCAGGCGGCGGGCCTGTTCCACGGCGTCAACCGTCCACACATTGAAGCTGTAACCGGCGGCGTGCATGGCGCTTACGTGCTCCGCCCCCACAAAATCAGGATGGATGTCCACGCCGTCCACACCGAGTTCCCGGACTTTGGCGACCAGTTCATCCGGCGTGAAACGCGCCTGAGTGTGACAATCCCACGGGCCGATCCAGTTGCAGAGCAGCCAGTAGGCGTTGTGAGCCGGAAACAGTTTCTTGACCGAAGAGATCGTCGTTTCATCGAAAGCGATGAAGGTCAACTGTTCCGGCCGCCATGGGCCGGCGGCGAAAACCGCTTTGAGCCGATCGAGGATCGGGCCGACGCTTTTAAGCTCAATAAAGATTTCGCCGTCTTCCGGCATGGTGCGCAGGACTTCGCCGAGGGTGGGAACACGGGTGAATTTCCAGGCGTCCCCTTTCCACTTCCCGGCGTCAAAACTCCTGATTTCGGCCAGCGTCAGTTCGGCCAGCGGACGGTCGACGCCACAGGTGCGCTTCGCATTGTCGTCGTGCATGCAGACCACCTCCCCGTCGCGGGTCAGGTGGAAATCCCCCTCGATGCATCTGGCGCCGCGCGCCCAGGCGAGGGTGAAGGCTTCGAGAGTGTTCTCCGGGGCGGCTTCGGATTCGCCCCGATGGGCGACCAGTTTGACGGACATGATGACGGTTCCTTTATTTTACGCAGTCACAGGAAAATATAACGTTCACTCCGGTATTTTCAATATCGGCGAGCAGGAGTTCACCGCATTTTACCGGAATTTTCACTTCCATTTGATACAGCCGGTTCAGCAGCGGCGCGATGAACCGCTTCGGCAGCGCAGCATTGGTGCGGACCGGCAGACAGGGCAGCAGCTCTGAATCACAGCGGACCACGGCGGTGACGATCCGTCGCGGATCGTGCAATTCATTCTGTGCATAGGCGACGCCGCGCGGACAGCGGTTGCCGGTAATTTTCCATTCGCCGTCTGCGGTTTCGCGGGAAGCGGACAGCCGGCAGCCGGTCGGGCAGGAGATGCAGATCAGGTGTTTTTCTTCCATTCTGTCACGCCTCCAATTCTGTTTCCAGTGAAAATACCAAATCGCCGGAGCGGTTCAGCAGCGTTCCGGGAAGCTCCACCTTGATCATTTCGGCGGGCCGGATGCCGCGCAGCCGGCGCTTCCAGACGATTTCACCGTCGAGCCGCGCGGTCAGTTGCGCCGCGTCGGCGGTGATCAGCGGCCGGAAAGAGAATACCGTATTCAGATTGCGGCTGAAATAGCCCGGCACCACATATTTCAGATTGGCTTCAACCCGGACGCGGTTGCGTTCCGGCGGAGGCGCACCGTCCAGATAACGGAGCGCCGCTTTCGCCGCCAGCGCCGCTTCCTCCGAGACGAAGTCGACGAGGTCGTGTACATGCAGCACATTGCCTCCGGCGAAAACTCCCGGCACACTGGTCTGGAAACCGGAATCCACCCGGGCGCCGCCGGTAGCCGGATTGAGTTCGACTCCGAGCTGTCTGGAAAGTTCATTTTCCGGAACCAGCCCGACAGAGAAAAGCAGCGTATCGCATTGGATGCGAAATGTTTTTGACGCGTCTGGGATGCCGTCCGCCAGCGGCGCGACATCGACGTATTCCACCCGCTTCGCCCCGCCGATGTTGGTCACCGCATGCTCGAGGTAGAGCGGAATTCCGAAGTCGTCGAGACACTGGGCGATGTTGCGGGGAAGCCCCGAGGGCTGCGGCATGATTTCAATGACCGCCTTTACCTCGATCCCGCACCAGCGGAGCCGCCGCGCCATGATCAGGCCGATGTCGCCGGAGCCGACGATCACCGCGCTGGTGCCGGGAAGCGCTCCATCCCGGTTCAGCAGCTTTTGCGCGCTTCCGGCGGTATAGATTCCCGCCGGACGGGTGCCGGGGACCGCAAGGTTGCCGCGAGTGCGTTCCCGGCAGCCCATCGCGAGAATCACCGCGCGGGCGGTGTAACGGACCACGCCCCGCTCCGCCGACAGCGCGACCAGCCCGAACCGGTTGTCCGGCAGGCGTTTTACATCGGTTACGGCGCTGCCGAGCGCAAAGACCGCACCGGCTTCTTCGGCGATCCGGGTGATGCGGGTCGCATACTCCGGCCCGGTCAGCTCCTCCTTGAAATAATTGATGCCGAAGCCGTTGTGAATGCACTGCCGCAGGATGCCGCCGGGCAGTTCCTCGCGGTCGATCACCACGGTGGAACGTCCGGCCCCGGCGGTCTCGGCGGCGGCGGCAAGTCCGGCGGCTCCGGCGCCGATCACCGCGACGTCGTATGTTTCTTCCTGAATCATAGCAAGTTGCCTCCTGTCATAACAGTACGGGCCGGTCGCCGAGGCGGCCGACGGTAAGACGGCTGACGCCGCCGTTCTTGGTCAGTTCCGAAAGCGGCAGGCCGGTTTCGCGGCTGACGATTTCCATGATCCTCGCCGAACAGAAACCGCCCTGACAGCGCCCCATTCCGGCGCGGGTGTAAAACTTGATGCCGTCGAGGGTGCGGTGCCCCTTGCGGACCGCTTCGACGATCTCCGCCTCCGAAATCTTTTCACAGCGGCAGACCAGATGGGTCCATGCCGGATTTTCCTCATGAAGCCTGTCCAGCGTTTCAAGGGATTCGTGGCGGACTTCATGGCGTCGGGGCAATTCGTAATCGTACTCGCGCTTTTCGATCAATTGGAGGCCGCCGGTTTTCAACAGGTCCTTCACGTATTCGCCGATCGCGGGGCTGGCGGTCAGGCCGGGCGACTGGATGCCGGCGACCTGCACGAATTGCGGAACCTTTTCCGAAAGAGCGATATAGAAATCTTCTCCGTCCAGCACCGGACGCAAGCCGGCAAAAGAGGTGATGATATCGCGAGGCGAAACCCCGTCTACCATCCGGCTGACCAGCGAAACGATCCGCTGCATGTGGTCGCTGCTGGTGGCGGTGTCCTCCTTGTCATCGGTCGGATCGGCGGTCGGCCCGATCATCGTGGTTCCTTCCGCGGTCGGAATCACCAACACCCCTTTGGAATGCCGGGTCGGCACCGGGAAGATCACCCGCTCCGGCCGGGCGTCGCTGCTGCGGTCAAGCAGATATTCCTCGCCCTTGCGCGGATGGATCCGGAACTCCTCGCCGCCGCAGATCCGCGAAATCCGGTCGGCATAAAGCCCGGCGGCGTTCACCACGTAACGGGCGCGGACTTCGCGGCCGTCCGCCGCGGCCAGGCGCCAGCAGCCGTCCGCGAAACTGCCGGAAACTACTTCAAAATCGCAGTTCAGATTGACGCCGTTGCGGACCGCCGATTCCACCAGGCTGAACACATAACGGTAGGGCTCAATGGTGCCGCCGCCGGGAGCGAAGAAACCGCCGACCGCCTCCTTGTTCAGTTTGGGTTCGAGCTGCATCAGCCGGGCATGACCGCACATTTCGAGGTTGCGCACGCCGTTGGCGACGCCCTGTTCATAGAGCCGCTGCACCGTCGCCATCTGTTCTTCGCTGAAGGCGACCACCAGTATCCCGTTGCGGCGGAACGGGAAACCAAGCTCGTACTGCAATTTGTCGAACATCAGGTTGCCACGGATTTCCAGCTTCGCCTTCAGTGTGTTCACCGGATGGTGAAACCCGCCGTGGATGATGCCCGAGTTGGCTTTGGAAACTCCGAAGCAGACATCGACGCACTTCTCCAGCAGCACCGTCGAAAGATTATAGTGGGCCAACTGGTACGCGGTGCTCGCGCCGGAAACTCCCGCGCCGATCACCGCAACGTCATAGATTATCATGGAACGATTCTCCTTATGCATTGAGCCACAGCTCCTTGAGTTCTCCGAGATTGCGCACGCGCATCTGCGGCGCCAACTCCGGCGGCACGTCCGACGCCGCCTCCGGCTCCGGGGTGACGTGACAGGTCAGCGCCCCTGCCCGCCGTCCGGCCGCGATATCGGTGGCGAGCCGGTCACCCACCATCAGGGTCCGTTCCACCGGAACGCCGCTGCGCGCCGCCGCCTCCTCAAGCATTCCCGGATCAGGCTTGCCGAGGACCTTGAGCTTCACTCCGGTCGCCGCCTCCAGCATCCTGGTCAGCGCCCCGCAGTCCGGCAGCCAGGTCGGGCGGTCGGTCGGGCAGAAGAGATCGGGATGGGTTGCGAAGCCCGGCACCCCCTGTTTCAGCAGCCATGCCGCCCGGCAGATTCGCGCATAAACCAGACCCCGGTCAAAGGCGACGACCACCGCGTCGGGATGCGTTTCGTCAACCGTGAAACCGGCGGCCTCGAATTCGGCGCGGATGCGGGGCATGGCCAGCAGGTAGAGCTTTCGGAATCCCGGATGATGCCGCTTCAGATAGTCGATGGTGTAATCGGTTGAAATGTAGAAGTTTTCCGCCGCCGCCGCAATTCCCATCCGGGAGAGTTTCCCGATATACTCCTCCGTGCTGAACGAGGAGTTGTTGGATAAAAAGGTATAGCCGATCCCCCGTTTCTCCAGAAAATCGAGGAACGGCGCCGTGGTCGGAAACAGCGTGTCGCCGTGATAGATCGTGCCGTCCATGTCCAGAAAGACCCGGCGGATTTGCTGCAATTGTTTCGGCATGGTTCAAATCCTGTTTTTGTTTACCTTTATGTTTACTGAATATAAACTATTAATAAAATAAGTCAAGAGCAAATTGCATAATTATTTTATTTTTTGTAAACTTTAATGAAAACAAACGGATTTTCAACTTTTTACGGCGCAGACTTGAAAGCGGGAACGCCTAAAACTATATTACCGAATACAGTGGAACAATCTAACGGCGACGACAAGGAGGAGCTGGATCATGAAAGACGCACTCAAGATTTATTTTGCAGGAGACCTTTTCAATCATAAGGACCTGACCGGAAATGCGGCGCTGGCTTCCCGGCTCACCGCCGCATCGGGAAACCGCTGGAAGGTCCTGCTGCCGCAGGACAGCGAAAGCAACTGCGCGCGTGCCGTCGAGGAGATCCGCAACCGCGACCTGGAACTGCTGTTCCAGTGCGACGTGCTGGTCGCGAATTTCGATGGTCAGGAGCTCGATTCCGGCACTGTGGCGGAGTTCATGTATGCGAAGTTCCTGGACATTCCGGCGGTGTTGCTGCGGACGGACTTCCGCAGCTGTTCCGACCAGCAGGCAGGCGGGGAACCGTGGAACCTGATGTGCTCCGGCTACCCGCGCACCCATTCTCTGATACTGCACGGCATGACCCTCTATCATGAATGCTTCAATCGCGAAGGCAGCCTGGAAGAAAAAATGGTGATGTACCACGACCGGATCGCGCGCAAGCTGATCGCCGAGCTGGAAGCCGTCATCGCCGAACCGCCGTGGCTCGGCCGCGACATTGCCGTCGACCATTACCGGCGCGCGGTGCAAAGCGCGGGGAACGGCTTGGAACGGCTTCTGACCGGCGAGGTGCTCGCCGCACTGGTCGCCGGCAAGATCAGCCGAGGAATGTTGTAAAATTACTTCTGCGGCAGGATGAAGCTCTCGAAGTTCCTGTAAAGCTCATCGAGCTTGTTCAGATAGTAGGCGGTATTCTCGTCGCGTTCTCCTTCTGGCGCGTCGGCGAGGAGTTTGGCGTTGTCCACCGCGGACACTTTTTTCTTTTCCCCGGTGATGTAGTAGGTGACCTGATCGCCCGACTGGTAATCCCGCTCCGACCGGATCGCCAGCTCGAACGCGGCGGCGCGGCGGCCGGTTCCGGCGGCGAGCTTGCGCTTGTAGGTCTCCGGCGAATCGTTCAGCGTCTCGGTTTTGGCGAGATCGGCGAGCGGGATTTTCCGGCTTTCGATCGACCGGCGTATGCGGTCGTAAGCACGTGGAATCGCGGCGCGGTCATCGCGCAGCAGCGCGTCGATCATCTCCGCCATGAACCGGCGCTGGAAAGGTTCGAGACCGCGAGATTTCAGCGCCGCCCCGGTGATGCTGACGACACCGTCCGGCGACAGCAGCGCATAGTTCTTGCTCTTGTAGGAGAACATCGCGTCGTAGACCGAATCGAGCTCCACTTCGATTCCGGCAGGCAGAATCTCCTGGATTTTCCGGCCGAACTCCGCGGGCTTTCCGACGCCGGCGGGAGGCTGGAAATAGATGCCGTCGGTATCCATCTCCAGCACCTTCGCCCCCGCGCCGGTCAGGAAGTCAAGCATCATCGTCAGGATTTCGCGGCCGCGCGCGGTGACCCGTTCGGCCATGTCGAAGTCGTTGAAGGTCCCCTGCGAGAAACCGAGATAGCCGTAAAAGGAGTTGATCGTGATCTTGAAAGTGCTCTGCAGCGCCTGAAAATATTTCTTCTTCGCCGGGTCCTCCGCGGTGCGGGCGGCGTCTTTGGCCGCGAGCCGGAAAGTGCGCAGCGCCCCCAGCAGCCGGGGAAATTCACCGAGCTCGTCGCGCGAGGGCACCCACTTTTCGGCGAGGATGATCGACGGATACAGCGAACGCACGTCGCAGTGCCAGACGTTGCGGAAGATTCCGGTCGCGTCGGCGCGGGTCAGCGCCCCCGAAAAACGGCGCGGCGCTTCCGGCAGCGGCAGGCTGTGGCGCTTGCGCAGATATTCGCAGGTCAGCAGCGCGTCGAGGCTGGTGCCGTTGCCCCGGATGATCACATTCTGGTATTTGAGCGGCAGCAGCTGCGTCTGGTAGAAATAACTCGGGCTGAGCACCGCACTCAACGCCTCGGTTTCACGCACGTCGTCGAGCGCATAGGCGAGCAGCGTGGCGTGGTCGGAATTCCACAATTCGGTGATCTTCGAGCCGTCGACATAGGTTCGCTCGTCGGAGGCGATCCTGAAGTGCTTCGCCAGATATTTGAGGTTGTAGGATTCGAGGTTGCGGTTCGCGCCGTCATAGAGCATCGCCAGATGGAGGGTGTCCACCACATGGCGGCCCCATACATCATACCGGCTGTAGTTGATGATCCGGTCCGCGATATTGAAACGGCTGCTCCGCTTTGAGAAGGTCGAACCGTCCCGCCCCAGCGCCAGCTTCACCTTGTGGCGTCTGGCGCGCGCTTCGAGGTAAGGGAGGTCAAAACGGCAGAGGTTATGACCTTCGATCACGTCCGGGTCGCGTTCGGCCAGCGTTTTCACAAAGGCCTGAATCAGCTCCTTTTCGCTCATGTCCTCCTGCGACAATACCAGCTCGAAGCCGGTGGAGTCGCGCATGGAAATAATCACGATCTCGTCGCCCTCGCGGTCGGAATTGGGGAAATCGTAGCCGGGCGTGGTCAACGTTTCGAGATCGAAGCTGAGCCGCCGCAGTTCGGAAAACTCCATGCCGCTGAACAGCCGGCTTTTCCCCTCCAGCAGCGCCTGCTGGCTGAGGTCGCGGAAAAAAGTCCAGGGGCCGTTCGGCGTCTTTTTCAGGTACTTCTGCGCGGCTTCGTAAGTCTTGACATCCGGGAACGAAGCCATCAGTTTGAAGGTCATATCGCCGGCCAGCGGCGTCGGCGAAAAGGCCCCCTCGAACTGGCTGAGCTGCTCCGGGGAGCTTAACAGGATGAACGGCTTGAACGGTTCCTCCTCGGTCCGGAAGCCGTCGCCGTCGTGAAAGTAATAAATGGTCCGGTCGGCGGTTGTCTCGACTGCGGTGACTCCCTGCCGCCGGGTTTCGGTCAGTTGTTCAAAAAACATGGCGCTCTCCTCTTGGCTGAAATATTCCTGTAAAGGAGAATATAACAGCTTGAGAGGATTTTAGCAAACTGCCGCCTCGGATTTTTCATCGCCGTCACCTCCGGCGGCGGGCAATTCGATCACTTTGATCCGCCGCCATGCGCCGGTGCCGCGCCGCCACAGCATCAATGCCGCGTCGATGAAAATGTAGAAGGTGATCAGCATCCAGACCTCCGACACCGTCGCGTGGATCACGTAAACCAGCAGGATCGTGCCCGGAATCTGGATCAGCCACGAAGTCGCCATGCCGATCAGCAGCGGTATGCGCGTATCGCCCGCGCCGCGCAGGCTGCCCATCGTGATGAAACGGGTGCCGTCGAGCAGATTGAAGATCACCGCCCAGTGCAGAATCGAAATCACGTTGGCGGTGACCTGCTCGAAATTCATCCCAGTCGAACTGGCGTTGTGAGAACTGAACAGCCGGATCAGCAATTCCGGCGCGAAGATGTAGAAAAGCGACGCGGTCAGCATCCATACAAAGAGAAGCCGCAGCGAACGCCCCGCGATGCGGTTGGCCACATTGAGCTTGCGGCGGCCGATATACTGGCCGGTGATCACGCTGGTCGCATCCAGCAGACCGATCATCGGCATATTACCGAGCATATTGATGGTCAAAGCGATGCTGGTCGCCGCCAGCGCCTCGTCGCCGAGGTTGCCGATCATCATCACCACGATCGCGAACGCCGCGTTGCGGATAAAGGTCTGCAACCCCGCCGGAGCGCCGAAAAACACCAGTTTTTTCACGAACTCCCAGTGGAACCGCCGGTGCTCCCGGGTCGGGTATTCGCTCTGCTTCACGCAGAGGAACAGCGTAATTGCGGTGAGCATGGTAAAAAGGTTCGCGAAACTGTTGGCCAGCCCGCCGCCGAGGATACCGAGCGGCGGCAATCCGAGCTTGCCGAAGATCAGGATATAGTTGAGCGGCACGCAGACCAAGCAGCCCGCAACCTTGACCGCCGCAACCAGCATGGTTTTGCCGCGGCCGGTGAAAAACGACAGAAAGGCGGTTTCCATGCAGGTGAAACCGGCGCACGGCGCCATCGCGACGAAGTATTCGCGCTCATACTGGGCAATCCCGGCGGAGTGGCCGTTGTGCATGATGATCCAGCTTCCGCCCGCCGGAAGCGCGAACATCAGCAAGGCGGCAACCATCGCGCCGAAATAGAAACCGTTCCACGCCGCCCGCACACACCCGACCCGATCGTTCGCGCCGTGGAACTGGGCGACGATCGTCGCAGTGAAACCGGTGGTGATCAAAAAGAACGCCATCAGCGTAAAAAACATCTGGCCGGCGGGCATCGCCGCCGCGATCTCCTCCGGTGAATTCCATGCGAGAAATACCCGGTTGGTCAGCATCATAATGGTGTTGCTGGCGCTCAGAATCACCAACGGCCACGCGATTCGCCAGATTTCGGCATAGCCGCCCTGTACGGTAAGTTCGCTCTTCCGGAAGTAGCCGGAAAATGTTTTCAACAGACGTTCGAAGAAAAGATGAATCATAATCCAGAATTCCCGTTTTTGGACATCTACTTAATATAATGCGGAAATCCTGATATTCCAGCCAAGAAACCGAATACATTGCAAATCTTGAATATTCGGATATGCGACAGAGATTTCAAACGGATAATAGAATAAATAACGAAACCTTACAATGGATCAGCCGCTCCATTTCCTTCCGGCGTGGTCAGCCGCTCCAATTCCGTCAGGATCGCCAGAGCCTCTTCCCGGCAGGAACCGCACATTTCGGGAGTCGCCCGCAGCGAACCGCACACCGCCGGACGCTCCGGTGCCTGAAAGATTCGGCAGCGGAACTCCCGGTCCAGATTCACGCAGGGGACTCCGGCGGCCTTGCCTTCCGGCATTCCCGGAATCGGCGACGAGATCGACGGCGCGATGCAGCAGGCGCCGCACCCCGGACGGCATTCAAACGTATTTTCCATGACACAACTCCTCTTTTCAATATATCCGCCAATCCCGGATTATCCATGCCCATGTGGAAAACTTTGATGATTTTTTTCAGAAAAAAACGTTTTATCACTTGACATCCGCAATCTTTTTTGGTATAATAAAAGAGATGATAAAACGTTTGCCTAAGAGATGAATCCATCAGGAGCCATACATGCCGGGAACAGGAATCAGAACAGTCGCGGAGCTGGCGGGAGTTTCGATCGGAACCGTATCGAAGATCCTGAATCCGGGTTCCTCCGCCAATATCCGGGTTTCGGCGGAGACGCGCGAAAAGGTGCTCGCCGCCGCCGACCGGCTCGGTTACCGTCCGAGCTACGGGGCCAAGCTGCTGCGCGGCGAAAGCACGCGGACCATCGGTTTCGCGGTCACGCTGCCCGGCGACCACACCGATACTTATTTGTCCAATTACACCTTCCGGCTGCTGAACGGCATCGGGCGTGAAGCCTCCCGCCACCACTATCAGGTACTGCTGATTCAGGGGGAGGATTACCGCTACTATATGGACGTGAAGCGGATCGACGCGCTGGTGCTGATCGGTTTCCCGCTCGACAGCAATCCGCTTACCGACCAGATGCGCGGGCTTTTCGAGCACTTCAACGCCCGGAATTATCCGTATGTGGTAATCAACAACCAGCTTCCCGGCGTCACCGCCGCCGGAATCGGCGTGGACAACCGCTCCGGGATGCGGCAGGTCGCCGAACTGATCCGGCGCAAGGGGTATGAAAGCGCCGGTTTCGTCGGCGAGCTGACCCCGAATCCTCAGCGCCATCATATCGAGCGCGTCCGTTGCCTTCGTGAATTCCTCGCCGGGAGCGGCTGTACCTTCGACGATGCCCGCATCCTGAACGGTTGCGGCAACGGTGTACCCGAAGTTCCCCGCGTCGGCCGTTACAGCCATGCCGACGGACAGGCCGGACTGCGTTATCTCCTGGACAACAAGCTGTTGCCGCGCTGCATCGTCTGCGGCAACGACGACATCGCGACCGGACTGCTGAAAGCCGCCCGCGCGCAAAAGCTGCGTATCCCGGAAGAACTCGCGGTCATCGGCTTCGACGACAATGAAAACGCCGAATATCTGGAACCCGCCCTGACCACCATCCGCCAGCCGCTTGAGGAGTTCGGCCGCCTCGCGGTCAGCCACCTGCTCGATAAAATCAATGATCCCGCCCGCACCATCCAAATGACCATAGAACCCGAACTGATCGAAAGGAGCACCACATAGTATGAACCGTTTTACGTTAATAGAACTTTTAATAGTAATTGCTATCATCGCGATTCTAACTGCGATGCTTCTGCCGTCACTGAACAAGGCGCGGGAAAAGGCGCAAACCGCAACCTGCCTGTCCAATTTCAAAACCATCGGTCAAGCGACGGCCATGTATCAGGGAGACAGTGATGACTATTTTCCGAATGGCGGCAATGTCGGCAACCTGACCGCAGAACCGATTCTCGAAGGGCGCTGGTATCAGAAATTGGAACGTTATACCAACAACTTCCGGGTTTTCAACTGTCCGGCCATGGTCAAAGTTGCACCGGGGCATGAAGTCGCCAACCTCAAAGGTCAGGGGGTAGCGGGCTGGAATCCGGCTTGGGGACAGATTCCGCGCGGCCGAGCCGGAGTTGGCGCCAGCTGCTGCTCCGCGTTGAATACCAGTCAGTTCGGCAATGCCAACAGCGGAGTTCCAAATTATACGGTTCGCACCAGAAACCTGATCGACCAGATTCGGACCGTATATAAAAATCCCAGGCCGACACTCGGCAACGTGGTCTATGTCTCCGACGGCACACTCGCCGTTTACAGCACGAAATTCAATGAAAACTACTCCATATTACAATTGAAATACTTCGTTCACAACAACCAGCGCAATATCCTCTATATCGACGGCCGTGCCGCCTCCAAAGGAGTCAATGACCTGCGAGGCTGTGAAAACGATAATGCGGCCGGTCCGATGTGGCGTGTCATTTACAGTAATTGAATCAGATAAGGGAAACAATCAATGAAGCTCAGACTATTTTTCATGGCAATGCTGTTCTCGGCCTCAGCCGTGCTCGCGGCAATGCCGCGGCTTACGGAATCCGGCGTGGAAATCGACGGCGGCACGATGGGGAAATTCATTTTTTCCTATCCGGGTTTCAACACCGGCGGCAAAACAGTCAAGCCGAAAGTCCGGCTGGACGGCGGCAAAGCCGTACTGACCTATCTGGCCGACCGCGCCCCGCGGATCGAACTCACTCTGGACGGCGACCGGCTGCGCGGCAGCATGAAAACCGCCGCCGAAGGCAAGCTCATCTGGGATATGTTCCTGCCGATCATGTTCGGCGGCAAGGGGGAATGGGCGTTTGGACCGGACGGAAAAAGCGGCGTGTTTCCGAAAGAGCAGCCCTCCAAGCCGCATCTCGTCCAGCTCCACGGCTCCTGGTTCCGCCTCACCGATCCTCAAAGCGCCGAATCCATCGTCATCACTCTGGACGGCAAGGGCTTCTGGCAGCTTCAGGACAACCGGGAGTGGAAGTGGAAAATCTTCCAGCTCATCCTCTACACCGATGTCTATCCCGGCTGCACGCAGGAGTTTACACTCACTTTCAGCTCGAAACAGCCCGAAGCCGTCCCGGTCCGGGTCGACCGTTTCGGCCAGCCGAAGAATCTCGACTTTCCCGGCAAGATCACCGATGAGGCGCAGTTGAAAGCCGACATCGCCGCCGACCGCGCCTATTACGGTTCGCTGCGGCCGCCCGAAACCGCGCCGTGGGGCGGCATGGCCGGAAGCCGCGGAAAATTCAATCTGAAAGCAACCGGTTTCTTCCGGCTGGACAAAGTTCAGGGGCGTGATGTGCTGGTCACGCCGGAGGGCGACCTCTTTTTCCAGCTCGGCGTCTGCACGGTCTGTCCCGGCGACGACCACACCTACATCAAGGGGCGCGAACAGATCTACGAGTGGCTGCCGAAGTATGAAAGCGAATACAAGACCGCTTTCCGGGGACACTGGGCCACCGATTTCTCCTTCTATCTGGCGAACCGCATCCGCAAAACCGGCCGTCCCTATGAACTTGACGAATGGAAGCGCGAGCAGATCAGCCGCCTGCGCAAGTGGGGCTTCAACAGCGACGGTGCTTTCACCACATACACTCCGGTCAATGCAGCCGCTAAATTCGGCCGCACGCCTGGACTTTTCAAAAAGGCGGGACTGGTCGGCGATATCGGCGATCCTTTCAACGAAACCTTCCGCCGGGAACTGGACGAAAATTTCGCCCCGATCGCCGGCTTCAGGGACGATCCGACCATCATCGGCTACTTCATCGCCAACGAGCAGCCCTACGGCGATGTGGCTCGCAAGGTTCCGGGCTTCGACGGCAAAACGGCGGCAAAGCGCGAGCTGGTGAAACTGCTGGAACGCAAATACGGCGCCATCGACCGCTTCAATGTCGCATGGGGCCTGAAAGCCGCCAACTTCGACGCACTGAACGACCTGCCGCTGCCGGTGCAGACCGAGGCGGCGTGGAACGACATGCAGGAATACAGCCGGCACTTCTTCGACGCCTATTTCGGGCTGATCGCCCGGACCTTCCGCAAATACGATCCGAACCACCTGCTGCTGGGCGCCCGCTTCCTGCCCGCCAACATCAGCGTTGAAGCGGCGGTCGAAGCGTGCGGCAAATACTGTGACGTATTCAGCATCAACTACTATTCCCGTTCCATCGAACCGGAATTTCTGGAGAAGATTCACCGGCTCTCCGGCAAGCCGCTGCTGCTTTCCGAATGGAGCTTCGGCACCGCCGAGCAGGGGCTGGCGGGCGGTGTGATCGACGCCCGCAGTCAGACCGAGCGCGGCCAAGCCTACCGCAGCTACGTCGAGGAGGCGGCCGCCCTCCCCTATGTCGTCGGCAGCCAGTGGTTTTCCTACCTCGACCAGGCGTTGACCGGGCGGTACTTCCAGCATTACAACGGCGAGTGCATGAATATCGGTCTGGTCAATGTGGCCGACCGGCCGTTCAAGGAGTTTCTGCATGAGGCGATGAAAACCAATTACCGGATCTACGACCTCAAACTCGGTGCCGTCGAACCTTTCGTGTGGCGCGCCGCCGGCAGTGCCGGAAATCGCACTCCAAAGCGCCTCCAGATTCCGCGCGCCCTGCCCGGCCACAAAGTGGACGGCGTGAAAACCCCGTGGCCGGGCCGTCCCTCGGAGCGGCTCGACGGCTCCTGTCTCGTCACCGGCGCCGAAACCGGCGGAACCGGAGCCGACTTCTGGCTCTGCTGGGATGAGAAGAACCTGTATTTGTATGCCGAAGTTGTCGATTCCACCCCCGCCCGGAACAGCCGCACCGGCGCCGACCTGTGGCAGAGTGACTGCATCGAGCTTTTCACCGGCGGCGAATCTCCCGACCGTTCCGGCCCGCTGCTCTTTTCCGACCGCCAACTGCTGATCTCCGCCGCCCAGCCGAAAGGCGGCAGCTGGTTTGTGAACCAGCCGGTTCAGGCCGGAGTGCAGGCCGTGGTGATCCCGAATGCCGGAGGCTATACGCTGGAGGCGGCAATTCCGTGGGAGGCGCTGCGGATCAAGCCGGAAACCGGCCTCTCGTTCCGGTTCGACCTCGGACTCGACGACAGTGACGACGGGCCCAAACGGCTGCGCCAGTTCATGTGGAGCGGCGTGGCGAACAACAGCGCCGACCGTTCCAACTGGGGAACGGCCACGTTAGTGGATTGAAACTCATCGCCCGGCGGATTTTGCCGGGCTTTTTTCATCATCCGCCGCCTCTCCCGGCAGGGAACGGAAATCCTGAAAAAACTTCATCACCCCTTCCTGACTCAGTTTCTCCAGATAGAACCAGTTCACCGAACGGATATGGCAGAAGGTGTAGACCACCATTTCCCCTTTGGAGTCGCGAGTGACTCTCAAGCCGAACTTGCGCTCTTTCAAGTCGTTCCACAATTCCTCATTATCCAGCTTCGCGAACGTCGGCTCTTCATCGGAAGAGCTGTAGCTGTGCAGCTTGGCGTTTGCGAAATCCCGCGTGGTGGAGACGATGATCTGCCCGGAATCATCCACGATCGCTTTTTCCAGCACATAATCCCCGCTGTTGCCGGAGGAGTGCAGCTCCTCGATCAGCTCCGACAGCGAAATATCCACAGCGCAGACACCGTCGGCCCGCCCCTTCGCCGAATACAGCGGCACGGAACAGGAAATCACCAGCCCGATTTCCGGGATGCCGTCGATGTAAGGCTTCGACCAGACGGCGCGTTCGGCCTCGGGATTTTCCGGGAATCCGTACCAGACGCGGCGGCGCGGATCGTAACCGGCGGGGAAAGCGCCGCTGGCCGGATAGGCCACATACAGACCGTCCGCAAAGCCGAACAATACCCGGATGATCGGCGTACCGTCCAGGAAGGCCGACCGTTTGAGCCGCTCCAGATTGCCGAGGGTGACCTTCGCATTCACCGGACTCTCCAGAATGGTCTGGAGCAGCCGGGGGATAAAGCGCGAGATCGGATCAAGCCGCTCCCGGAGCCGGGCAAGATCGGTATCCGGCGTCGTGTGGTAGGCAACCGCGTCCGGCGAAATCCGGCCGTGATGAAATACCGAATCGACCAATCCGGGACAACCCTTCTCCCGGATTTCCGCCACCGGATAAAAGGCTGCCGAACTGTTGCCGTGCCCGCTTTCCTTGTGCACGTCGTAATCCAGCAGGAACTGCACATCCGCCGCCAGCGCATCGGTCATCTGCTCAAGTTTGGAGAACTGTTCATCCAGCCGGTAACCGGCATGGGTGCTGACCGAATAGGCCATTCCCAGCGCATAGTCCCTTTTGCGCATCTCCTCGGATACCCGGAACTCCCGGTACAGCGAAAACGCCAGCGCTCCCGCGCCGATCAGCAATGCGGTCAGCATCAGGATCAGCGTCATCCGGCGGTGGATATAACACCAGCGTACCGCCTTCATCGCCGGATTGTCCGGATTTGCCCGCACCTCCAGCCCCATCAGACAGCGCCGCAGGTCCTCGGAAAGTTCGCCGATGGTCTGATACCGCTCGTCGCGGCTGGTGGCGGTCGCCTTGCGGATCACCGCTTTCAAATCCCGGTCGATCCGGACGTGGAAGCGATGCTCCAGCGGCTCCATCCGGCCATCCCGGATATTCTCCATCAACTCCTGCACGGAGGAACCGGTGAACGCGCTTTTCAGCGTCACCGCTTCGAACAGGATCACGCCCATCGCAAAGATATCCGCCCGCTGGTCGCAAACCTCGCCGACGACCATTTCCGGAGCGAGGTAGTGGGGAGTCCCGCAGATTCCCTTCTTGCCGTCCGGGGTCTCCGCCTCCTCGGGCTTCTCTCCGATCCGCCGGGCGATCCCCCAGTCCATGATGTAGGTTTCATGGTATTCGCCGATCATGATGTTGGCCGGTTTCAGGTCCCCGTGCATCACGTTGCGGCTGTGCGCGTATTCCAGCGCGTCGCAGACCTTGAGCAGCACATCCAGCCGGAAATGCAGCGACTTTTCCTCATCATAGGCATTGATGCCGTCCAGCCGGTAATGGGTGACGACCTGCTCCAGATAGCTTTTGAAATTCTCGCCGTTCACCAGCTTCATCGCCAGATGCAGGCCATTCTCGCGGTCGGAGTTCAACGCATAAATCGGCACGATCGCCGGATGATCCAGCTGGGCGGTGACCCGCGCTTCCGTCAGGAAAAGGCGGCGCTGCCGCTCCCTGCCGGAAAGCTCGCGCCGCAGGGATTTGATCGCCACCAGCCGCCGCAGCCTGCGGTCGAAGCCGCTGTAGAGCTTCCCCTGTCCGCCCTCGGCGAACTCCCGGCCAAGCTCGTAATTATCTTCGATCAGGTCGAGTCGCTCTTCGTTGCCCAGAAACGCGACCTCCTGCGGAGGCCGTTTGTCGCGCAGCAATTCGATCACGGAACCGACATCCCTGCGTTTCCGGAAGGAGAAGATACGGAACCCAAACAGCCGTTTTTTCCGTTTTCCGCCATTCTCCGCGGCAGAAGCGGCCCGGGACAGCGGTTCCAGCGGAATGGTGCGTTCTCCATCCAGCGCAATCGTGGAGGTATCATCCAGTGGAACCGTTTTTTCCGGATCGAACTCTTTTTCCGTCATATCCAATTTATTCCTTGTCGAATCATTCCGTCTCATTGGCCGCACTCAGCGCGATGCCGAGCAGTAAACAACAGCCGAACAGCGAACTGCCGCCGTAGCTGATCAACGGCAAAGTCAGCCCGGTTGTCGGCAGCAGACATAAATTCACACTGATATGAACCAGCGTCTGGATGCCGACCAGCGCCGCCGCGCCAAGCAGGTAAAGACGCGCTTCCCGCGCCAGCCCGAAGCGGAACGCCAGCAGCAGCAGCGACGCGATCAGGACCGTAAAACAGATCCAGACCGGCAGCACGCCGCACCATCCGAGCGTCTCCGCCATCGTCGCATAGGCCGAATCATTGTAGGCCAAAGGCAAATAGGCGTTGCTCCAGACCGCTCCGCCCAGTTTCGCCCCGAACCACCCGCCGCGCGCGATCGCCAGCTCGAACTGGCGGATATGCCAGCCGCTGCCCAGCGGGTCGAGGTCAGGGTTGAACAGCCCGGTGATCCGCCGCCACGCATACGGATGGCGCCAGACGAAGAGCGCCGCCGTGCCGACGCCCCCCGCCGCCAGCAGCAGCAAATTCCGCCACGAACCGCCCGACAGGAAGTACAGCGAAGCGAAAACGGCCAGATAGATCGCCGCCGTGCCGAAGTCCGGCTGGAGCAGGATCGGCAGCAGCCAGACCAGAGTCAGCAGCGCCCCGCCCCAGAAGCGGAGGTTGTCCGAGCGCAGCTTCGAAAACGCGATCACCAGCGTCAGCAAATAGATTCCCTTTGCCGGCTCCGTCGGCTGAAAGTGGAAACCGCCGAGCCGGAACCAGCCGCACATCCCGTTGACCCGCACTCCGAAAAGCGGCAGCAGCAGCAACAGCCCGAACGCCGCCAGCATCAGAATCCACGCATTGCGGCAGTAAAACCGGAACGGCACCTTCGAAGCTCCCCACATCACCGCCAGCCCGAGAATCAGGAACATCAGCTGCTTCCCTGCCAGCAGAAACGGTTCCGAAGCATGCGACTGGCTGCTCACGATGGTCAGCAGCCCCCAGCCGCCGATCAGGAATGTCATCAGCAGCGCCAGAGTTTCAGGGCCGAGCAACGGCAGTTTGCGACTCCGTCGATTCATTGCTCCGCCTCCTCTCCGGCAGGACGCCGCATCAACGTCTCCAGCGTCACGTCAAGCCTGACGTCTTCGCCCGGAGCCGGTTCCTCCAGCAGCTTCCAACTGCCGGCGATCCAGTTGCGGCGACGGTCCAGCATCACCTCGAACCGCCCGGGCCTGCCGCGCAGCCGGGCGTCGAACTCGGCTTCCAGCCCCGATGCGCCGACCAGTTCGCCGTTTTCCCTTTTTACCGTGCCCAGACGGCTCCGCGCCGCCGGGTTGCTGACCGCGATCCGCTCCACGCGCGATTCGATGCGGAAGGCGCGGTTGTTCTTCACTACCGGCTCCAGCGCCAGCAGCTCCGCGGGAGCGAGGTCGCGCTTGAGCAGCATCGGCGTCCCCGTTCCGGCTTCCGGAATTTTCAAATCCTTCACGGTTTTCCGGACCGCGTCAAAGGTTTCATCCTCCGGCGTCATGCCTTCCGGCAGCGTCAGATAGAGGTCGAAGTAACGCTCGCTCCAGACCAGCGTGCGCCCGGCGCGGTCCAGAATCCGGCCGCGCATCGCCGGGAGCGTACCGTGAAAGCGGGCCATCTTCTCCCCTTGCGCAATATACTCCGCGCTGCGCGGGCCGGCCAGCCAGACCGCGCGTAACAATGCCGCCGCCGCCCACGCCAGAAGCAGCGAAAAGAAAATCACGGCCCGAAACCGCCAGGAATCCCCTCCGCTCATCGTCCTCCTCCCGTCACTTTACGCACCGTCACCGGCGGAACCGGCAGCATCCAGCGTCCGCCCCCTCCGCCGCCATCACTCTCCGTCACGGTCTGTTTGCATATCCCCGGCTGTGAACATGGCCGCCGGCCTGGTGCAGCAATTTCGCCAGCAGCGCGTAATTGAGCGGGAAGGTCATCCCCCACGCCCTCCCCAGTTCACGCAGTTGCCGGAACCGCTCTTCAGAGAGGCGCGGCACCACCACCACCGCCGGAACCTCACGCCGCCCGGCCGCCCGGCGCAGCTGGACGACCAGCTCCACCGGATCGCAGGTGCGGAAAGGAGCCACCAGCACGAAACCGTCGTAATCCCCCTGCTCCGCCTCCTTCTGCATCGCCTCGGCTGTATCCACTGCCGTCACCGAGATCAGCTCCGCCCCGAGAATCCGTTTCAAAATAAAAACCTCGTCGGTATTGTCGTCGCCCAGCAGGATTTTCATCGGCGTACAGCTTCCCTCCGGCTCCTCAGAGCTGCCGTCCGGCTCCGACTGGCTCGACCGGCTGCTGCGCCAGTTGCCGGCCCGATTTTCAGCGGAATCGACCGTGCAGTCCTTTTCATCCAGTTCCAGCCGCAGGATGGAATACGCTTCCGGAGTACTCTCGACTTCGAGGCGGCAGCCGATTCTGGTCGCGATATCGCCGACGAAGCAGAGCCCCAGCACGCCGAGACTCTCCGAAGTCGGGTAAAGCATCGACGGATCGGCGTTTTTGCGGTGTTCCAGATAGATCCGGGCCAGCTCCTCGCGGCAGACGCCGTGATGGCTGTCGCGAACCTCGAAAATCACCCGGTGACGCTCCGAATAACACGAGAGCACCACCGTTTCCCCCGGAGCCGACGCCCGGGCGACAGCCCGGATCAGGATGTTCATCAACTGGAACAGCAGCTCCCGGTCGGTCCGCACTCCCTGCGGCGCACTGGAGGAAAAATGGTTGACCAGCGTCATTTCGCGCGCCTGAAGCGACAGGGTGCTGCGCTCCGTCAGCTCCCGCAGGAAATCCGCCGTATTGAAAGATTCCAGATGGAGCACGCTCCATCGCTCGCGCGACAGCGAACCGATGTCGTCCATCCGGTCCACCCGCCGCGACAACGAACCGATCCGCTTGCCGATCACATCCAGAATGCGCAACTCCTCGCCGTCCGGTGTACGCCCCTCCTCGATCCCCTGCTTCAGCACCAGCGCCATCCCCTTGATGATGCTCAAAGGCTGCCGCAGCTCCGGCAGCATTCCGGTCAGGATGCGCAGCTGCAGCAGGTCGTGCCGCTCGATTTCGCGCTTCACCTCGGCTTCGCGCGCGAGGCTCAGCTTGAGCTTGCCCTGCAGATTCTGCTGCCGGTCCCGCAGGAAGTTCAGCGCGGCGTGCAGCGAACCGATTTCGTCGGCCTCCTGCTCGATCGCCGCCAACGGCTGGGGCATATCGCCGCCCGCGAGATGGTCGGTGAATTCCGCCATCCGCCGGACCGGTTCGACCACATTCTTCAGCAGTCGCAGGCACCCCAGCATCATGGTTCCGAACACTCCCAGCAGGCCGATCAGGGTCACCAGCGGCAGCGCGTCGCCGAACCGCAGCTCCGTAACGCCGAAAATTCCGCCGAAGAACCGGACCGTCTCACTGCCGCCGAAAATAAACAGCGGAATCACGGCAAACGCGGAAAAAAATCCCGCGACACAAAGAAAGGTGATGACTTTTTTTCTGATATTCATATCCTGCCTTGGTTTCAATTCCCGAGGGTATTCTTCACCGCCTGAACCAGCCGGAAAGTTTCCGGACCAATCCTTCGCCTTCATCTTTTCCTTCCGTTTCCGGCACCGCCGCCAGTTTCAGCCCGGCGATGATCTCCCGGTATTCGGGACGCTGTTCGGGCAGATAGCTGAGCATCCGGCCGACCAGCGCCGAAAACTCCGGCGTCACTTGCTTATTCACCTTGCACAGCTCCGGGTAATGCGGATTCGCGCGCCGGTCGAGCAACTCCTCCGGCGTTCCCTTCACGCCGAACGGCACCAGCTTCGTCATCGCCTCGTAAATCGTCACGCCGAGGCTGAAAATATCGCCGCGGTAATCCTCGCCGCCGTAAAGCAGCCGCTCCGGGCTTACATAGCCGGGGCTGGCCCAGCCGTCGCACAGCGTCAACGCATCTCCGGTTTCCCGGACGTCCGCCAGGTCGAAATCCCCCAGCTTCGCCTCCCATTCCGAGGTCAACAGGATATTGCCCGGCTTGATGTCGTGATGCACGACGCTCTGCTGCCGCAGCGCAAACTCCAGCCCTTCCGCGATATTGGCCATCCAGCCGGCGGTCATCGAAACGTCGGCCAGGCCGTCCCGCCGGAGCAGCTCCTCGACGCTGCCGTTCTCCATATAACGCATCACCAGAAACGGCCGGCCTTCGGCCACGCCGCAGTTATAGATCGGAATCACGCCGGGGTGGTTGATCTTCGCGACCAGCTTCGCTTCTTCCAGAAACCGCCGCCCGCCGTCATTTTCTTCGCTCTCCTCGTTCAGGATTTTGACCGCGACGCGGCGCGCCAACTCCGGCTCCAGCGCCCGGTAGACTTTGGACATGCCGCCGATGCCGCAAACCTTCTCCAGCAGATAGCGGTCGAACCGCTTCGGGACCCGGAGCACGGTGCCGCACTCCGGGCACTCCACATGGCTGAACGGCTCCAGGTCGGTCACGTCCAGCTTCGCGTGGCAGTTCCGGCAGAACACCTTGATCGCATCCTGTTGCGCCATGCCTAACACCCCGCCTTCAGCGCCGGCAGCTCCGGCTCCAGTTCAAAGGTTCCGAGCGGATGGTCCTGCTCGATGATCCCGAATTCGATATCGGTACGCCCCAGCTCAGCGAGGCGGCGCTCGAACAGCGGCCGCACGATTTCAATTGAGTTGCACTCGCTGCTCAGGTGAGCCAGCAGCAGCAACTGCGTGCGCGGAGTCAGCAGATAGTCCAGCGCCGCGCAGGCCGCCATGTTGTCGAGGTGACCGTGCCGCCCCAGAATCCGCCGTTTCAGATAGAGCTGCCGGTCGGAATCGCGCAGCATCTGCGCATCGTAATTGCTCTCCAGCACCAGCGCGTCGCAGTCGCTGAGCCGCTGCATCGCCAGCATATTGATATCGCCGAGGTCGGTCGCGATGCCGATCTTCAGGCCTTCGCGCCGGATCACGAAGCCGACCGGGTTGACCGCGTCGTGCTGAACCGCGAACGGCTCCACCCCGAAGCCCCCGATCTGGAACTCCCCGCCCGGCTCGAACTCCAACACCCGCACCGGCAGCTTGCCTTTCTTGCGCAGGAAGTTCGCGGTCAGCGAGGAGGTGCATAAGGGGATGTCGAATTCGTCGCAGAACACCCGGCATCCTTTGGAATGGTCGTCGTGTTCGTGGGTCAGCAGCGCCGCCTTGATCTCCTCGGCATTAAGACCGAGAGTCCGCAGCCGGCAACAGGTCTCCTTTCTGGAAAAACCGACATCCACGATAATCGACCCGTCCCCGCAGGAGAGGACCAGCGCATTGCCTTTGCTGCCGCTGCCCAGCGCACTCAATCTGACCATTTTCTTAAAAAGCTCCTGAAAACTCCGAATTTCCGTCCGGAATCAAAAAATCAGCAAAATAAAACCGAAACGACTGGAAAAAAGCTGTTTTGAAATTTAAATTCTAATAAGGTAAAATTCAAACCGCAATCAGGTTCAATACAGCTTTTTTAATCATTATTTTCGATAATATACACGCATGCCGGGAAATCAGCAAACATTATCCACCACACTTCGCCAGGAACAGCAGCTTTCCGCCCGCCAGCTTCAGTCGCTGGAGCTTCTGAATCTGCCCGCCCTCGAACTCGAAGAACGGCTCACCCAGGAGCTGGCCGCCAATCCGCTGCTGGAAGCCGAAGTGCAGTCCGAACCCGTGGAACTTCCCGCGCAGCCGGAAGCTCCCGAAAAGGAAGATGAAAGCACGCTCGACGAGCGCGCTGTGGAAAACGAGGAGTGGGCCGACGAACTGCCGATGCCGCCCGGCACCGGGGAAGCCGGCTTCACCAACGAAGAAAACGACTTCATGCTCAACTCGCTCTCCGACGCCCCGACGCTGCAGGAACAGCTGTTTTCGGAACTGGCGACCTGTGATGCGACGCCCGAAGTCCGGCGGCTGGCGGAGGAGATCATCGGCTCGATCGACGACACCGGTTATTTCCGCAGCACTCCCGCCGACCTGGCGATGAGTGAAAACGCCGAGCTGGCCGACGCCGAAGCCGCACTGAAACTCGTGCAGAGTTTCGATCCGCCCGGCGTCGGCTGCCGCGACCTTGCCGAATGCCTGAAGCTGCAGCTGGAGCGCACCGGAGAACTGACGCCGCTCTACCGGGAAATTCTCGACCATCACCTTGAGGAGATCGCCCGCAACCACCTGCCGCAACTGGCCCGGACGCTTCGCATATCACTGGAGGAATTGAACCGGTGCCTTGCACGGCTGCGGCGGCTGAATCCCTATCCGGGGTCGGCGCTGGCGCCGGAACACGCCGATTTCGTAATGCCCGAGGTGTCGATTGTGCGCGGAGCCGACGGAGAATACGAGGTGGCGCCCCGCCGCAACGGCATGCCGCGGCTCTTTCTGGCCGAACGGTATCTGAAGCTGCTGGAAACCCCGGACCTGCCGACGGCGGACAAGGCGTATCTGCGCGACAAGCTCCAGCAGGCCCGGGAGCTGATGCGCGCGCTCGACCTGCGCCAGAGCACCATCGTCCGCATCGCGGGCGTGATCGTCGCGACCCAGCGCGACTTCCTCGACAACGGCGTGGCGGCGCTGAAGCCGCTGACCATGAAACAGGCGGGCGAAATGCTCGAACTGCACGAAACCACCGTCAGCCGGGCGGTAGCCAACAAGTATGTGGAGACGCCGCAGGGGATTTTTCCATTCAAGTTCTTTTTCACCGCCGGTTTCACCGGGGAGGACGGCACCTCCGTCTCCAACCGGGCCGTGATGGAGAAGATCAAAGAACTGATCGACAAGGAGAATCCGGCCAAGCCCCTCTCCGACGAACAGCTCGCCCAGATGCTGAAAGCCGGGGGCCTCGCGGTCGCCCGGCGCACCGTCGCCAAGTACCGCGAAGGGATGAACATCCCCTCATCGTCGCTGCGCCGCAAGCACATGTGAGCGGACAGGGAGGTTCGGTGCCTGCCCTCCGGGCAGCTTGTCTGTTATTGCGGCAATGCAAAGTCGAACATAAACCAAAGACGCTTTGCGTCGCAGGAGCAAGCCCCCTCAGATGCAGTAATCGAGGAATTCGCCGTCGCCGTTTTTGGCGCGGTAACGGTCGATGATCTCCTGAAGGGTGATTTTCTGCAATGCCTCACGAATCTGATTGTTGAGTTCCGTCCAGATTTCGCGGGTGACGCACGAAGCGATACGCGGACAACAATCGCGGGCGGAGACGCAGTCGACGATGCTGACCGGTCCTTCCATCACTTCAACCACATCGAGCAGCGTGATCTCCTTCGGTTCGCGGGAGATGCGGTAGCCGCCTTTGGAGCCGCGGATCGATTTGACCATGCCCGCCTTGCGCAATTCGATAATCAGGCGGCTGATGTACTTTTCGGAAATATGCTGGGATTCGGAGATGTCACGGATCATCCGCGGCTTCTCAGAATCGTTCAGCGCCAAATCCAGCAGGATGCGCAGACCGTAACGGCCCTTGGTCGAGATTTTCATACTGCGTTTCTCTGTTTATGATTTTATGAAATAAATTGACTGTTTTCACCGGCGTCCGAACCGTTTTTCGATCTCTTTGAAGGTAACGGTCACCATAGTCGGGCGGCCGTGGGGACAGAGCGTCCCCTGACGGCACTCGCCGAGCTGCCGCAGAAGCTCGCGCGCTCCCTCCGGCGAAAGCCGGTCGTGCGCCTTGATCGCGGCGTGACAGGCGGCGCGGGCGACGTACTCAAGCTCCACCGGCATCTTGTTGGCCATATTGTCCAGAAGCTCCTGAAGCATATCCGGAATCAGTTCATTCAGCGGCCGGTGCGTCGGCATCTCCATCGGCAGCGCATTGAGCATGACCGAGGTGCTGCCCATCGGTTCGATGTCGAAGCCCAACACCTCGAACACCTTGCGGTTGCGCAACAGCAACGAGCTCATCGTCGCGGGAAGCTCCAAAAGCTGCGGCAGCAGCAGCGGCTGAGCCGGAACTCCGGTCCGGGCCGCCTTCAACAGATGTTCGAACATGATCCGCTCATGGGCCGCGTGCTGGTCGATCATCACCAACCCGGTGCGGCCGGCGCACAGAATATAGGTGTCATCCAACACGCCCAGGATTTCGGTCGGCCAATCCCCGTTGAAGGGAGCGTCCGGATAGATGTGCTTTTCCGGCGGCACCTCGCGCGGCTGCGGCGCCTCCGGCGGCGGATCATTCAGGAACAACGGCTTTGCGCCGGGTGGAAGCTCCGCATCCGGTGCCGATTCCGTTGCCGCTGCTTCCGGCGACTCCTCAAGTTCACGGACCGGCGACGGAGAAAAACGCGGCACCGGCGGCGACGCAATGGCCGGAACAGAGCGGGACGGCGACGGTTCCGGTTCAACCGGCGACTCCTCCTTCACCGCCGGCGGTTCCGGCGGCACAACGGAGGAGGGTATTGCAAACTCCTGCTGCTCAGTGTCCCGGACGGTATAGGAGATCTTGGCGCTGTCCAGCACCAGATGGAGGGGAACCTGACCGGAAAGCGGCAGATTTTCCGCCTCATCATTCAAGTAATCCACTTCGCGGGAGCGCTTCAATGCTTTGGAGACCGCGGCGGTCACCGCCCGGCTGATCGCGTATTCATGCTTGAACCGCACCTCCCGTTTCGCCGGATGGACGTTCACATCCACCTCCTCCGGCGGCATTTCAAGGTACAGGATCACCGGAGGGAAACGGCCCGGCTCATTCAGCGTCGCATATCCTTCGCGGATGCCGCGGTAGAGCGTCGGGGATTCGACCGCGCGACCGTTGATGAACGTGCGCTGCTCCTTGCGCGAATTGCGTGTGAAGCCCGGTGAAGCGACGAATCCGGTCACACGGATGTCGTTTTCGGCATGATCGACCGGCCACATCGCATCCGCGAACTGCCGCCCGAAAAACTCACGGATCCGCGCCTCGGCGGTCGACGAGGCCGGAGAGTTGAAAACCAGCCGGCCATCCATGCGCAGCTCGAAGCCGACCTCATGGCGCGGCAAAGCCATCGACAGGACCATCTCCTCAATATGGTGCGCCTCGGTAGCGGGGGCCTTCAGGAATTTGCGGCGCGCCGGAGTGTTGAAAAAGAGGTCGCGCACCTGCATCACCGTCCCGACCGGACAACCGGCGGGCGCGGCTTCCAGCAGCCTGCCGCCTTCGACCCGCACCCGGGTGCCCTCCAGCATGTCGGAAGTCCGGGTCTGGATGGAAAAGCGGCTGATCGACGCGATCGACGGCAGCGCCTCCCCGCGAAACCCCAGCGTGGTGATCCGGTCGATATCCTCTTCGGTGAAAATTTTGCTGGTGCCGTGCGGTTCGATGCAGAGCAGCGCGTCGTCGCCGTCCATGCCGGAGCCGTCATCCTCCACGGAAATCAGCCTGGAACCGGCTTTTTCAATTTCAATGCGGATATGCCGGGCGCCCGCGTCGATCGCGTTCTCCACGAGCTCCTTCACTACGGAGGCGGGACGCTCGATCACCTCTCCGGCGGCAATCCGGTTGCTGAGCTGTTCGGACATCACTTTAATCTTGCTCATCGGTAACCTCGCTTTGCACTGGGGCAACCCAATTGTTTCGCGGAATACAGATCACGTCGGGCGGCAAGGAGGAGTTACCCTTACTGTTTTCCACAGCCCGCAGGTAATATTCTTCTGCCTTATCCATACGGCCGAGTTCGCGGTAAGCCCGGCTGATATTGTACTCGAAATACGGGGTCTTGCCGTCCTTCCGCAATGCCCGCAGCAGCTCGGTGATGCCCGCCTCGATGTTGCGCATCCGGATCAGTGTCATCCCGAGATTGTTGCGCGCGGCGGCGTCCCCGCCGTTGCGGATCAGAAAAAAACGGAACAGATCGGCGGCCCGATCATACTGGCCGTTTTCATAGCAGCACACGGCCAGCAGCCGCTGGGCGCTGACGTTGTCCGGCTCCAGCTTCAGCAGACGGCTCAGCACCCGCTCCGCCTCCAGAAATTTCCGCCCCTGAATCAGCGTATTCGCTTGACTGCGCAGCTGCCACGCCAGCTTCGCCTGGGACGACGAAAGACTCTGCGGCGCGGAAGCCGGACCGTCGTAAGTCCAGATCACAATGCCTGTCGCCGCGACGATCATCGCCAGCAGGAAGGCCGGAATGAGAAAACGGCGGTTCATCGCTGCGGCCGCCTCCGTCCGTCACCGGCGAAGTGGCAGGCGCAGCGGTGGCCGGGCGAAAGCACGCGGCTTTCCGGCGGCACCTCCCGGCAGCGGCGCTGCGACTCCGGGTCCAGCTGCGCGCAAAGCTCGCAGCGGTCGCTGAACCGGCAGCCCGCCGGAAAGTGTTCCGGCGGCGGCACATGCCCCGGGATCGTTGAAAGCCGCCCGGACTCCCCGCCGAGATGCGGCACCGCCCGAAGCAACGCCAGCGTATAGGGGTGTTTCGGCTGCTCCACCAGCTCCCGCGCCGTCGCGTATTCGACGATATTGCCCGCGTACATCACCGCGACATGATCCGCCAGCTGCGCGACGATGCCGAGGTTGTGGGTGACCAGAATCACCGCCATTTCGCGCTCACGCCGGATATGGTCGATCAATTCCAGTATCTGCGCCTGAATCGTCACGTCGAGCGCGGTGGTCGGCTCGTCGGCGACCAGCAGGTCGGGATTTCCGGCCAGCGCCATCGCGATCATCACACGCTGCTGCATCCCGCCGGACATCTCATGCGGAAAGGCGTCGATCCGCGTCTCCGGCGCCGGAATCCCGACGTCCTTCAGCAGCTCGATCACTTTGGAACGCACATCGGCAACCTCAGGCCGGTGCAGCTCCAGCACCTCGGCGATCTGGTCGCCGACCCGGAAAACCGGATTCAGCGACACCGAGGGTTCCTGAAAAATATAGGCGATTCCGCCGCCGCGGATCTTCCGGAGCCGCCGCGGGGGAAGCCGGAAAAGGTCGACCCGTTCCCCTTTCCCCGTCTTAAATTCGACACAGTCGGCGGAGGCGAAAGCCGGCGGCGACGGCAGCAGCCCGGTCAGCGAAAGACAGCTGATGCTCTTGCCGCACCCAGATTCGCCGACCAGCGCCAGGATTTCCCCGCGGGAAACCTCAAAGGAGATCCGGTCCACCACCGGCAGCATGCGCCCCCCGGAGCGGAACCGGATCGAAAGATTCTGCACATTCAATAACGCCATGACAACCACTTTCTCCTGTTCATAATGGAATATAACACGAAAATCAAGGATATTCCACAATATTTTCCTCCGAAAGCAGTAGAAAATCCCGGAAAAACGGTCTATATTACCATGAGCTTATATCAATAATAGTAAACGCGGCCTGCCGGGCCGAATATTCTGCGAGGACTCATGGAAAGAGTTTTTATCACGGGCCGGGGGCTGGTCACTCCGCTCGGAAATTCACTTGAAGTCAACGAAGCCGCGCTGCGGTCCGGGGCCAGCGGCCTTTCACAGGTGCCGGAATTCCTGGAACACCGGCTCGAAAGCGTCGTCGGCGGCGTTGCCGGCGAGGGACTCACCACACCCCTGATCGACCGCAAGCTGTTGCGCTTTGCTCCGCCCACCGCCGTGATGTCGGTGGTGGCGGCCACGGAAGCATTCGCCGAAGCGGAAATTCCGCTGGAATCCCTGCGGGAACGGAAAATCGCCATCATCGGCGGCACCGCCGGCAGCAATTACCGCGAAGTGTTCCAGAATGTGGACGACTATATCCGCAGCGATTACCGGCTGCGCCGCGTTTCCCCCTATTGTGTGCCGCGGGTAATGCCTTCCTCGGCCATCTCCAACCTCTCGCTGATCTTCGGGATCACCGGGGAGTCCTACGATATTTCAGCCGCCTGCGCGTCCAGCGCTCTGTCGATTCTGATGGCGGTGCGTTTGATCCGCGCCGGCATTTACGACATGGTGCTGGCCGGCGGCGCGGAGCAGATCGACTGGGTACAGGCGCTCGGCTTTTGCGCATGCCGCGCCCTGTCGAGAAAATACAACGATACGCCGGAACTCGCAAGCCGCCCCTTTGACCGGGACCGCGACGGCTTCGTGCTGGCCAGCGGCGCAGCCTACGTGCTGCTCGAATCCGAACGCAGCCTGAAAGCGCGTGGCGTCCGGCCGATCAGCCAGGTCTCCGGTATTGCGGCGAACAGCAACGCGCATGACATGGTCGTGCCGGATGCGGCCGCCTCCGCCGCCGTGATCCGCGAAGCGATCGCGGACGCCGGCCTGAAGCCGGCCGATATCGGTTACGTGAATACCCACGGCACCGGCACTCCCGTCGGCGACCCGCTGGAGCTGGCGGCCATCCGTGAAGTGATCGGCTCCGGCGCGGCGATCAACAGCACGAAATCGCAGACCGGGCACATGGTCGGCGCCACCGGAGCGGCGGAGGTGATCTTCTCCTCGCTGATGCTCGAACGCGACTTCCTTTCGCCGTCGATCAACCTCGACAATCCCGATCCGGAATTCGGCTGGGCGGACCTCGTGCGCGAATGCCGTACCGGCACGAAGATCCGCCACGCGCTGTCGAACAGCTTCGCCTTCGGCGGCAGCAACGCGGCAATCGTGATTTCCGACTGCAAATAACACAGCGGCTTAAAAATGCGGATGCTTCCGAAAGTCCGCCTGGCCTCGGGGGGCTGGAAATTAACGGTAATTCGATGATTTCCAACTCCCTGATCGTTTTCGGAAAGGTGAAAAGCAATGGGAAAAATCAGGAATATCGCAGTATACTGCGCCTCGCTGCCTGGGAATAACCCGGCCTACTGCAATGCGGCGGCGGAGCTCGGCAAGCTGTTGACGGAACGCGGCATCGGCCTTGTCTACGGAGGCTCCGACTGCGGCACCATGAAAGTTCTGGCGGAAGCGGTGCTGGCGAATCATGGAAATGCGACCGGAATATTCCCGGAAGGCTTCCGCGCGGAACTGCTCCATCCCGGCCTCACCCGTTCCATCATGGTGAAAGACCTCGCGGAACGCAAGGCGAAAATGCTCGAACTGGCCGACGCGGCGATCGCGCTGCCCGGCGGTTTCGGCACCTTCGACGAACTGTTCGACGCCTATTGCCTCTACAAGCTCGGTTATCACCGCAAGCCGTGCGGACTGCTGAACATCGCCGGTTATTACAACGGACTGATCCGGTTCATCGCTCACGGCGTCGCCGAAGGGTTGATTTCCCGGGATGACCGCAACCGGCTGCTGACAGCCGGGCAGCCGGGAAAGCTGCTTGAACTGCTCGAAGCCGCCGCCGTCTGAATTCTATATGCTCTTCCACGCGCCGAATGCGGCGAATGACGAATTCTTGTGCAGCAGCTCCACCCGGCTGAAACCGGAGCGGCGCAGCAGTTCCAACTGGTAAGTGACCGGGCGCGGCGAATCCTCCTTCGCGATCGAAGCGGCCACCTTGCCGCGGTATTCCGCGCCGCCGACGGATTCGAGATAGCCGCAATAGCGGTCGAACATCATCCGCTCCACCGCCGGAATTTCATGGCTGATCAGATCGGTGATCCAGACGCTTCCGCCGGGAGCCGTCAGCGCATACAGTTTTTGAAACGCCCGTTCCCAGTCCTCATCGCCGCGCAGGTGGTGCAGTACCGCCGCCGCCAGAATCACATCGAATCCCCGTTCCGGCAGCGTCGTCTCCCGAAAATCCCCCTGGATTCCGGTCACTTTGCCCGCTCCGGCCCGTTTGACCCGTTCGACGGCCCGCTCGACCATCGCCCCGGCCAGATCGACCAGCGTACACTCCGCGCCGGGAGCCAGCTCCAACAGCTTGAGCGTATTGTTACCCGCCCCGCAGCCGATATCCAGAATCCGGCGCACCGGATGTGTGGCAACAGCAGCAGCCCGGGTGATCAGTTCCATCGCCAGCGGCGCGTCGACCGTCGAAACCTGTCCGGTGTGCAGATCGGAGAACCGCTCCACATCGTGCTCGAACCGCTCCCGGATCTCCTCGACACTGCTCTTATTCCGATAGGGCTCCATCCCGCTTCCTCCTTATATTGAATGATGCCATACAATATAACTCCGGCGTCCGCTTATTCAAATTATTTATCAAAATTAATTATAATTAACAAGGAGCTTGCGCACGGCGGCAATCAGTCGGGATAATACAGCGGCGGCACCGCCCCGGCCGGATTGTAAGGCTCCTTCGTGTATTCGCTCCGGCGGCGGAACTTCAGCGGCACCGGCGGCTGCCAGTTCAGCCAGGAGGCCGGATCGGTGTCGCGCAGCTCGCTTTTCACCCCTTCGCCGTTGCCGTTGACCGCGGCGACCGCATACTCCCAGATCTTCCCCTGACAGGGGGCGGGATTGTCGGCGGAGCCGGGGAGACGGCGCGGCGGAACCACGCCGGGAGCCCGGTCGGTAAACTGCCGGTCCGGCCCGGAGTAGACCAATTTCCACACTTCCGTGCCGCGTTCGCGCCGGTAGAGTCGGTAGCCGGTCACGCCGAGGCATTCGCCCCAGGTTGCGCACACCTGACCGTCGCCAGGCTCCAGCAGCAGCCCGTCCGGGTGCTCCGGCGGCCGGTCCGTCACATACAGCGGATACAGCGGCGACGGCGGCGACATGCGGTTGCCGCGCAGCGCGGTCAGACGCAGATGCACCTTACGCCCGTTCGATAAATCCTTCACTTCCAGCGGCGAGGCGCTCCCCTCCGCCGCCGTCGTCCAGCTCGCACCGTTGTCGGAACTGATTTCGAGCCGGTAGCGGTCCGCGCCGCCCGCCGGATTGAAAAAGACCTTCGCGCCGCCGGAAAAGTTCTCCGTGCGCAGCAGCTCAGGACGGGCGGGAGCTGCGGTTCCGGCGGTGTACTCCCACATGTGCCGTCCGGGGGCAACCGCCTTGCCGTCGGCTTCGACGCCGTCGATATGGAGCCTGCCGGGAACTCCGCCGAAGTCGAATTCCACCGCCTGCGGAGCCGTTCCCGCCACTGAGATCACGCCGGAAAGCCCGCCCGACGCGGTCCGGGTCAGCCCGGCGGCGGCGAGGTCGCTGCCGATCCGGATGCCGAGCTTGCCGCTGCGCAGTTCGCCGCTGCCGAAAAGTGCGAGTTCCAGCGACTGATCGCGCCGGTCGCGGACCACTCCGGCGGAACCGGAGAAGCTAACTTGCTTATCCTGATAGTGCAGCGGGCGGGTGGAGCGGAAGAACAGGTCCTTCGACTCCGGCGTCTCCACCGGATACACTCCTTCCGGGTAACGTCCGGTCTTGCGGAAATCGTACAGCTTGTTTTTCAGGAACGGCAACTCCCGCTTCTGCATGGTCGGCAGCTTGAGTTTGCCCTTGCGGTGGGTGACCAGCACCAGATGATCGCCGTTTTTCGGGGTGCCGTCGCGCTGGAAGCCGCGCGCGCTCGGCGTTTCGACCTCGCGCCAGTGATCCTGCCGGATCGAAACCGGATTCAGGAACCAGAAATCCGGGAACTCCCCGTCTTTCGGAATAAACCAGCTGAACCGGGTGTTGCCGCGCACTTTGTCCAGCAGCACGAAATAGTCGCCGCCGACCAGCATCACCGAGCGCGATTCGTACTCCGGCCACGCATAGGCATCCTTTCCGCGACGCGATTCGATGGTCGCCAGCTGGGCCACTCCGAGGTCGAAGAGCGGCTTTTCCAGCACATTGCGGCCGAGCGCGCGGAAAGCGTGCTCCTTCATCACCGCCGCGCCGGAATAACCGTCCACATCGTTGGCCGTATGGTCGCCGGCATCCTCGCGCTCATGGCCGGTCCAGAGCCGCCCGCCGGCGACGTAGTAGAGCGCCCCGGTGGCCCCCTGCCCCGAATTGCCCCAGCGGTAGTTCGGGCCGTCATCCACCTGCGACAGATAGAGGAACACCTCGTCCGGCGTGCCGACGCCGTGCCGCAGGTTCACGCCGTAGCCGGTGTACTTGCTGCTGGCGAGTTCGGGCCGGGTGCCGCGGTTGCCGCCGATACGCGGTGCAAGATGGCTTTTGCCCCAGTCGGTCGAACCGGCGACCTCCTGAAACTCCTCGGCGTCGAGCCAGAGCAGATGTTCGGCGGTCAGCGGCGCGTAATTCCGCAAAAACCAGCCGAAATAACGGACCGTCTGCGGGATCGGCATGGTGGTGCCGGAGCCGTGTGCGCCCTGCGCCGGATAGTTCCGCCGCGCCCGCGCCTCCGTCAGCGGCGGCGGGATCGCCTCGCCGCTGCGGAAATTCTGCCGCCAGTAGGGATCGGGATTCAGCACCGGAGCGGTCACCGAATCGACCATCCAGTTGCCCCGTTCGGCGGTCGCCGGAGTCGCCCAGCGGTTCACGCCGTCGGAGAGGAATCCGGCGATCTGGGCCGGCAGCGTCGGCGCGAGGTGCGCCCAGTTGTACACGCCGAAACTCTCCGTCCAGCGCCCGCCCCGGCTGCCGTATGCCTTCACCGCCGGACGGGTGAAGAAGACGGTGCTGACCTGCCAGTATTTCTGGAAATAGTCCCGCCACTCCTTCGCCATCGGATGCTCCGGGAAGAGATAGGCGACGTGCATCGGCATGGTCCAGCCGTCGGCTGCCATATTCGGGCACCCCGCCAGGCTCGAACGGATCGGGTGCATCGCGTCGTCGGTCAGCAGATAACCGGCGTAGAGTAGCAGCGCGTCGAGCCGTCGGCGGCTTTCCGGCGAAAGTTCCTCTGCAAAGCGCAGGTAACTCTCCGACAACATCCCGTACATATAGCGGTGCTGGATCGAATTCACGCCCGGCCAGGTGTTCAGCCCCTGCGGGTAGAAGACCAGGCTGGAATTCAGCACGAACTTCTCCATGTCGGCAGCGTCCTTGTACTTGCGCCCGTCGAGCGGGCCGGGATCGGGATGCTTCCCGTCATAGGTGAGCTGCCAATCCTTGACCCGGTTCAGGCTCTGCGGACCGTAGAGCTGGCCGAGCAGCTGGTTGTAGCGGAACCGGGTGGTCCTGTAGTTGAAGCGCACGTCGCCCGCCGGTTTCGGCACGTTTTTCCAGTAGTCGCGCTTCAGCGCCTCGACGAACTTTTCGCCTTTCGCGGCGGGCGCGTAGTTCACCGCCAGCGAACGGCCGCCGGTGGTCAGCGGGAAGCTCCACTCCAGCACGCCGTCACGGTAGCGGAAGCCGACCATCAGGTTCCGGGTCGGCTGCCAGATACCGTAGGCCGGGTCGAACCAGCGATTGTAATCACGCACGAAAATCCCCAGTTCATTCCCTTTTTCGGACCAGAAACTCGCGCACGGGAAAATTTCGCGCACGCCGTTGCCGCAGTAGGGGCCGAGCTTCATATACATCGGTTCGCCCGGCTGCTCCACCACGGTCGGGGACCAGTGCGGGTCCTCCTGGATCATCGCGGAAATCATCGGTTCATCGATTTTCGGCCACGCGCCGGCGGCTTCATTCCAGTAGCTCGACTCGGTCGCGAAACGGTACTCGACCGGGAAGCCGGTCCAGCGCGCCGTCATCCGGATTCCGGCGTCAACGGGCAGATTCTCCATCTCCTCGTCGAAGTCGAAGAAATCGTAACCGGCCACGATCCGCAGCGTGACGCGGTAGACGCCGCCGTTCGCGAACTCATAGCTCAGCTGTTCGGTCCGGAAAAGCGGCCCGTTTTCGAGGGTCGCGCGCTTCAGCGACTTCACCGCGAGTTTCGGACTTTTGATCACGCTTTCCCCGATCCAGCCGCCGTCGCCGATACGGAGTCCGGCGAAGGGGCCGGGAACGGTCTCGCCCGGCGCGAAGCCGCGCGCTTCCGGCAGCCGCAACTGAATCGCATCGAATTTCGGAGCGGATGCAGGCGTCCCGGCCTCCAGTGTGAAGTTCCGTTCCGCGCCGGAAGGCAGGTCGCCGAAGAAATTCAGCGTCGCCGACTCCGCCATGACCTGCGACCACTGGACCGGAACCGGTTTGCCCGCCGCGTCCTTCAGCACCAGCTTCGCAAGATCGGTGCCGGGCGCGAAGCGCACCGGATACGACAGCAGCGTACGCGGCCAACGGTAAACCGGAAAATTGATCGCATCCGCATAGTGAATCGGCAGCGGCCTGCCGTTCCAGAAAAGCTCCCCGCCCGCCGCCGCCAGCGACAGCAGCAGAACCGCCGGCGCGATAATCCTGAACAGTTTCATTCTCTACCTCCGTTTTACTTCGGCACCGCGGCCGGTGATGGTTGCCTGAACTTTCCTGCCGGAACCGGGAGTTTCAAACTCCACTTTGACCGTGCCGTCCGCCGCCGCATCGAACCGGGCGGCACGGGCGGTCCGCGCCGGATCGTCCTCCGGCAGCAGCGGAAAAACCAGCTGCGCCATCGTGACCGGGGCGGAAGTGGTTTTCCGCCTGGAATAGGCGGTGAAGAAGGAGTTGTACCTTTTCCCGCCGATCTTGTAAGCGTGCATATAACCCGGCGTGAACTCCTCCACGCCGCACTCCGTCCCGATGGGACGGTAAAACTTCACCAGCGTGCGCCGCTCCGGGCGGTCGACGCCGTCCACCTGCGGGAACCTCCCGTCGGACTCCGCCGCGAACCAGTCGTCCCCCTGCTCCGCTTTCGTATAGAGCTGCCAGAGCTGCCCGACCGTCCGCCCCGCGAACCGGGGAGCGGGCGTGAAACGGTCGACCACCGCCAGCACCCCTTCCTCCGTCAGCAGCATCCGGCGCTCCAGCCGGTTGCCCGGCCCCATGTAGTCGCGGAACACCACCCGGCCCCACGCATCGGAGCCGAGCTGCCTTACCTCGGCGGAGTCGACTTCGCACTCCAGCGCCGCATTGCCGAAATCCATCCAGCGCCGGCACCAGCCGCGCAGATTGCAGTACGGCAGCGGACCGTCGTATTTGTAATCGAAGCGTACAAGGTCGTACTCCTTTTCCTTGACCGTCCTATTGCGGAACTCCGGCGGCAGGTCGCGGTTGACCACCTGCCCGTTGAAGATATTCCAGCCGACCCGCTGGGCATGAACGCCCTCGGTGCGGTCGTCGACGGTTTCGATGGAAATTTTCGGCAGGTTCCGGGTGTAGCGCGTCCAGAGGCCGGGCGACTCGAAGCCGTCGATCAACAGCGTTCCTCCGGTCCCTTCCAGCCGCAGGTTGTCGAAGGTGATGCTTTTCAGCGTCGGCTGGCGGAAGGTGCGGAAATCCAGCCGGTTGGTCAACCGGTACTCCCCTGCCCTTTCCGCCGGCTGCAGCCGGTTGACCGGAATGGTCATCGTATTCCAGACGCCCGGTTTCGGATGGCCGGGAAAACGGTCGAACGCCTCCTCCAGCCACACCACATTCGCGTGGTTTCCACTGGTGGTGCCGCGCCGCCCGAGGTTGTGGAACAGCGCCGTGCCGCCCGCCTCGAAGTAGGCAATCGAAGGCCGGTGGAATTCATGCGCGTGACTTCCCCGCGCATAGAGGTCGAGCATGATCATCGCGTCGCCCGGCTGCGAACCGGTGCGCAGAATCAGCTTATCCGGCACAGTCGGCCTGCCGTTCCCGCCGTATCCGGCGCGGTACTGCACCTGCGACAGGGCCGGAGCGGCGGGCTTCGCCGCGGAATGGTACGTGTCGAGTTCCATCAGCGGCAGCGCGCGGAAAATCAGGTCGTCGTCCGGCTTGCCGTTGTCGCGCTGCATGATCCGCCGGGCCTCGGCCGCGAACGACGGATCGTCGAACAGCCGCGCTCCGGCCTCCATCATCAGCACCACATCCAGCGGCAGCAGTTCGTGCTTGAAATAGCTGTCCCCGATCTCCGGGAAGATCACCGCCGGGCCGGCGAAATCACGCCAGCGGCTGAACTGGTTGCGGAACCCGGCATTTTTCCGCAATTCCTGCGTCCTGCCTTCGAGCGCCAGCAGTTCAAGGAAGAACGCGGTACCGAGAGGCGCGTAGTTGGTCGCATTTTCATTCAGGTCGCCGTTGGCGAGGATGCGGTCGGCAAACTCCTTCGCCAGTTCCCGGATCTCCCGGACCGGCAATCCCTTTTCCGTAGCAAACACGATCGCCAGCGCATCGGCGGCGACCATCTCCGCCTGATGGATATTGTGATCCCACAGTTCTTCGGCAAAGAGCCTGCCGTCTTTGTTGCGTCCGTAATAGTGATTCAGATAAGCGCGGGCCAGTTCCAGCGTCCGCGCCCGCCTTTCGCCGGTCAGCAGCCCGTCCCGGTCCAGCCGCCACGTCAGAAGCGCCCACGGCCGGGTCAGGTGGAAATCCGAACCGCGCCCGGTGACCGGCTTCATCGCCGGAAACCGGTCGTACATCTCCACGCCGAGCTTCACGAACTCCGGCTCCGCCGCCGCTTTTCCATAACGGTAACAAAGCTCCGCCTGCGTGATCATCGAAGTCGCGTTGAAACGCGGATCGGCCCGGTTCGGCCGTTTCGGCTGCGGTTTGCACAATGTCTCCGCCGTCATCCGGGCGCGTTTCGCAAAAAGCGGCAGATAATCATGCTTTGAGCTTTCGATCGCGCCGAGCGAAAGAGCGGCGCACAACACCGGTAATATCCACTGTTTCATAATCAGTCTCCGCTGCGCGCCGTCCAGCGGCCGATGCCGCCGTTGCGCGGGAAGTTGGCATCCTGTTTGGCCAGCCGGTCGGCCGGTTCCGCGGCGGAAAGCATCTGCACGTGTCCGTCCGCCATCACGAACGGCTGCGGCGCCCAGAGCTTTTTGTCGTTATGGCGGCCGGTGTACATCACGAAACCGTAGGTCGCATCATCCCGGTCGCGCCAGATGTTGTAGTTGCGTCCGCCCGAACTCAGGTTCGGATAAAGGTGAAAGGCGACGTTCGCGACAATCGCATCGGCGTACATCCAGGTATCCCCGGCCACGCGCGACATCTTCTGCCCGAACTTCAGCCCGAACATATTGTCGCGCATCGCGTCGGACTTCCCCTGCCAATCCTTCACATCCTTGTACAGAACATTCGGACTGTAGGAAAGCGTACCGTAAACCTTGTTGCCGTCCCCGGCGACAAACGCATTCCGGTAATTCCGCTTGATGTTGTTGTCCCCCGGACAAGCCCAGACTTTAGGGCTGACCAGATGCCTGGTATCGTACAATGCCCTCACGTAGGTGATATGAGCGGTATCTCTGGCGGTATTCGTATCATGTCCGTCATTCCATGAAGCACATCCGGCGCACAGCGGCGGCAGATAGTCGAAGTCGTTGGTGTAGGCGACGGTCGCCAGCCCGATCTGTTTCAGATTGCTGATGCAGCTGGCCAGCTGCGCCCGCTCCCGCGCCTTGTTCAAAGCCGGCAGCAGCATCCCAGCCAGAATGGCGATGATGGCAACTACGACCAGCAGCTCGATTAAGGTAAAACTTCGCTTCTTCATGCTTCGGTTCCTCCCTGTTCAGTAGGTGTGAAAACGGTTAGTCCGGTAAGATCTTTGCGGCTTCCGCCGGTGAGTACGCTGACCAGATAGCCGACCGCAAAGGCGGCGATCAATGCGAGCGCCGGATAGTACACAAACGAGATATCGGTGTATTCCTGAATGAAGTACACCACCGCCATCGACACGATCCAGCCGGCGATCACCCCGGCGGTGTTCCCCCGCTTCGTCAGCATCCCCAGCATGAAAATGCTCGGAAAACCGCCGATCAGCAGCGCCGTGACCTTGGAGAAGGAAACCCACAGCGAACCGGCGTCGAAGGTCGCGAACACCACCGCCGCCAGCGTGCCGAGCGCCCCGGCGAGGAAGGTGAAAAAGCGGCTGAAAAAGAGCAATGCCTTTTCGGAACACTCCGGCTTCCACACCTTCAGAAAGTCGGTGACCAGCACCGCGCCGACCGAATTCATCCCGGCGTCGATCGTGGACATCGACGCGGCGACGATGCCGATGATCAGCAATCCGCGGATTCCGGCGGGCAGGCTCTCCACGATGAACTGCGGGAACGCCGAATCCGGCGCCAGCGTCGGATCGAACAATCCGGGATTCTGGTAGAAGAATACGAACAGTCCGACTCCGATGATCCACATCGCCGACTGCACCGGCAGCGCGAGCAGGAAGTTCCAGACCGTCACCTGTTTGGCCTCGCGCACATCCTTCACCGCCATCACCCGCTGGATGAAGCCCTGGTCGGACATCCCGTTGAACATGGTCAGGGGAGTTGTCAGCAGACAGAGCCACACCGTCGGCATCGTCCAGTCCCATGAGAAGTCGTACATCGTCCATTTGTCGTACTTCGCGGCCACGTCGATGAAGCCGGAAATTCCCCCGTCCGCGCCGCAGACCATCAGCACCATGCACAGAAGCGCGCCGCCGGTCATGATGATGAACTGGAATACGTCGCACCACGCGACCGAGTTGATCCCGCCGATCACCGTGTACAGCGTCGCGATCGCACCGGTCAGGATGATGCAGATGTAGACGTTCAAGCCGGTCACCGCCGCGATCGCCATTGCGGGCAGCAGCGTCACCACCCCGAGCCGGATGAACACCAGCGAAATCACGAACAGCGCCGATGCGAACTGCCGGATGCCCCGCGCGAACCGCGCGTCGAGATATTCGTAGCAGCTGACGATATTGAGCTTGCGCACCAGCGGAATGATGAAAACCGCGCTGAGCACCGCCGGGATGATTCCCCAGAACAGCATTCCCCAGTACAGCAGATTGCTCTGGTAAGCCATCGCGGGCAGCGCCATCATCGTGATGCCGCTGGCTCCGGCGGCCTGCGCGCTGATCGCGGCGACCCACATCGGCATCTTATGGCCGCCGACGAAGTAATCGGAGCTGTCCTTCCCCTTCCGGGCGAAATGCAAACCGATCCAGACCAGCAGCGCCAGATAAGCGCCGATCAACGAATAATCCACCCAGTTCAGGCTGCTCTTTTCAACCCGGTAGCCGGAAAAACGCACCAGCGGTTCCCCGGCCTGCCCCGTTCCGAAAAACAGCACGCCCGGCTCGCTGATGTTTCGTCCCCCCGCCCCGGTCAGCACCCGGGCGAATTCGGCGGCGCACTCCGCCATCGCCGCCTCCGGCGGCAGCGGCACTTCAAAGAAGCGGTCGGTCACATTGCTGTAAACCAGCATCGTATCCCGCACCGGAGCGGGAGCGAACAGCGCGGCGAAGGAATCCGCGGACGGCGTGCTCCGCAGTCCGGCAAAGCCGTAGTGGGTCACACCGAGCCGGAAGCCGCAGGAACCGCCGAGCGGCGCCGGAGCGGGCGCACACTCCCGCCACCCCGCATCCTTCCAGCCGCCGGTTTTCAGGCGCCAGATCGAGCTTGAAGCGGTCAGAGTGCCGTCCGGGTTGGCCGTCCAGCCGCCGAACAGGGTCAGCAGCCCGTTCTGGCTGCTCAGGAAAGGCAGGATGCGCCCCTGACCGGACTCGGGCGCTCCCTCATCCGCCTCCCAGCGCGCTTGCGGCAGGGCCGGATCGTACACATAGATTTTCCGGTTGACCCGCAATGGTTTGAGAGAAGTCACGCCGCCCGCCAGATAATATCTGCCTTCAAATTTCGCCATTCCCGCCGCCGCGATCCCCTCCGGCAGCTCCGGCAGCGGCTCCGACTTCAGGATATCCCCCTGCGGGTGAAGCAGCTGCGCTTTGCGGCTCAACGCGCCGTCCGGCTCCAGCCCGCCCGCCATCACGATCGCGGAACCGGTCCCGGCAAAAGCCGCCAGCGGCCGGATTCGGACTGTGCTTTTCAGCGGACGGCGCTCCTGTGCGTTGCGGGAAATCTCCAGGATCGTTTCCGAACCGGGAGCGGAAGCGAGCTTCCCCGCCTCCGGCTGCGCCGCAAAACCGCCCAGCCGGATCACCCGGCCATCGAACGCAACCGCACTCGAACCGATCCCGGCCGCCGGAACCGGGTGCGTACCGTGGGTGACGACCGTCATGCGCCCGGCTTCCGCCGCCGGAACCGGCAGCATCGTCAGCAGAGCGGCCAGCAATCCCCAATACTTCATTTGCAACTTCATGATGATTCCTGCGATTTCAACAGACATAAGGCAAATTTGCCGGTTATTTCCGGAACAGCCGGGGCAGCAGCACGAGCTGGCAATTCTCCACCGGAATACTCCCGCTTGAAAGCAGAATCCCCTGCCGGATCAACTCCGGGCCGCGCATATCCAGATAGTGAAATCCGGGTGTCTGCATCGCCGCCGGGCTGTACTCCGTGACGAAACACTCGTAATCCCGCCCGAGCCGCAGCGTTTCGCAGGGGATCCGCTTCATCACATCCTGCTCGAAACTGCTTTTCCGGAAGCCGACGACGGCGGTTTTGCCGCCTCCCTTTGCCAGCTCCGCGCGCAGCTCATCCGCCATCGATTCGCGCTGACCGGCCAGCTGCCGGCACGGCACCTGCCGCGACGCCGCCAGAAAACTCAGATAGGAGACTTCCTCCCGCTGAAGCGAGGAAGAAACCGTCTCCTTTTCCACATCGAGGATCAGGAGTTCCCGGCAGCCGCTCCGCAGCGCCGCATCCATCAGCAGCTGCACTCCCATCACGGCATTCGGCAACACCTGAATCCCGATGTCGGTGTTGTTCTCGAAACCGTAGAGGATGATGTTGCGGGTGTTGCGCAGCTGGGAGCACTTCTGCAACTGGTCCGAACAGTACGACTTGATGAAAAACACATCGATATCCATCGTGGAAATCGATTCCGGCAACCCGCCGTCCTCCGACAGGCGCGACACCTGCAATGAAGCGTTGTACTGCTGGGCATACTGTTCAAGCACCTCGATCGTGCTCAGGTCCAGATCGGTATAGGAATAGGAACGGAAGGTGTACGGCAGCAGGAAGCACCAGTTCAGCCTTTTCCCTCTGGCGCGCCGCCTGACCGGCTGATAATCGAGCTCTCTGGCGATTTTCCGAATCCGGGCCGTCGTTTCCGGCGAAATCGCAGGGCTGTTGTTCAGCGCCAGGGAAACGGCCCCCTTGGAAACCCCAGCCTGCTGCGCCACATCCATGATGGTAATCCGGCTCTTGATCATAAATCCCCCTGTGGTTGTCCGTATATTTTCTTTCTGCCTATAATTATGAAACAGAATCATTCGAATGTCAATAGTGTTTATGAATATTTTTAAATTATTTTAGCAATCAAGTTTAGCTTAGTTTAGTTAAACTGTTTAGAAATTTTATTTTTTCCACCGATAAATGCCGAAATCGGATGTGTTTTCCTGTAAAAGCGCCGAAGGAGATGCTATATTAGCCGCGAGCCGTCATTTTCCAAGATACCGGATGCTTTTGATGAACTACTATTTTCACATTCCGTTCTGCCGCAGCAAATGCGGTTACTGCGCGTTCTATTCGGAGCCGTCGCCGGACCCCGGCATGTTCGACGCCTATCTGGATAAACTCGAACGGGAACTGGATGCCGCCCCCCTCCCCCCGCCCGACACTGTCTATCTCGGCGGCGGCACCCCGACCCTTTTCGATCCGGCCCGGCTGGAACGGCTCTTTTGCCTGATCCGGCAGAAACTGGCCCCGGAAGCCGGAACCGAAATTTCCATCGAAGCCAACCCGGAAACCGTCGACCGCGAAAAAATCCGGCTGATCCGCAGCTTCGCGAACCGGATCAGCCTCGGCGTGCAGTCGTTTTCCGCCGAACACCGCCGCACGCTCGGACGCGACTGCACGCAGCAGGCGCTCCATCACGCGATCGACCTGATCCGCGACGCGGAGTTCCCGCAGTGGAACATCGACCTGATCTACGCGATTCCCGGAGCAACGCGCCGGGACTTCTTCAACGACCTCGCCACCGCCGCGCGCGCAGGCGCTCCCCACATCTCCTGTTACAGCCTGACCCCGGAGGAAGGGGCGCGGCTCTGCGACCGGCTTCAGCCCGACGACGACGAGGCTGCCGCCCTCTGGGAAGAAATTCCGCAACAGCTCGCCCCGTGGGAGTTCCGCCGTTACGAGATCAGCAACTACGCCCTCCCCGGCCACGAATGCCGCCACAATGTGAACGTCTGGCGCGGCGGGTTGCTGCGCGGTTTCGGCCCGGCGGCGGCCTCCTTCGACGGCGCGCTCCGGTACGCGCAGGCCGCATCGCTGACGGAATGGCTCGCCGGAGCGCCGCCGGAGCTTGACGAAATTCCCGGCGCGGCCCGGCTCAATGAAATCTTCGCGGTCAATCTGCGCACCGCCTCCGGCTGGACGCCGCACCTTTGGAGCCGCGTTCCCGGCGCAGACGGCTGGGAGGCGCGGTTGCGGCTTGCCCGCAGCGCGGCGAAAGAAACTTCGCCGGAATTCTTTGACATTTCGCCCGGACGCATTACATTAAGCAGCTCGGGCCTGTTATTCTGGAACACCATTGCGGAAGTTTTACTATGAGCATCGAAGAGACCCCTTACGAACCGTATAAACGTTATCTGCTGGAAATCGCCTACGACGGCACCAATTACAGCGGCTGGCAGATCCAGCCCCACCGCGTCGCCGTGCAGCAGCGCGTGCAGGAGATCCTGACCAAAATGTACAACGGCCAGCCGATCCACCTGATCGGCAGCAGCCGCACCGACGCGGGAGTCCACGCCCAGCGGTTCGCGGCCAGCTACCTGACGCCGGTGAGGCCGGATATTCCGACGGATAAAATCCTGCGCGCGGTGAACCGCCAGTTGCCGGGCGACATCAAACTGCGTACCGTCCGGGAGGTTCCGCTGGAGTTCCACGCCCGCTACGACGCGCTCGGCAAGGCCTACACCTATGTGCTGAACCTCGGCGATCCCTCGCCTTTCACCGACCGCTACACCTGGCGGCCGATCCACCGCATGGATGTGGAGAAAATCCGCGCCGCCTCGCAGGTGCTGACCGGCACGCACGACTATTCGAGCTTCGTGGTGGAGCGCAGCCTGATCGACGAAGCCGTCCGCACCATCTACCGGATCGACGTGCAGGAGTTCGGCCAGTTCTGCTGCGTGACTTTCGTCGGCAACGGTTTCCTGTACAAGATGATCCGCTGCCTGATGGGGACGCTTGAGGCCGCCGGGGCGGGCAAACTTTCACCGGAGGCGGTCAGGCGGATTCTCGAAGCGTGCGACCGCACCGTAGCGCCCGAAACCGCGCCTCCCAACGGGCTTTTCCTGATGAAGGTGTTCTACACGCCGGAGGAGCGGGCCGGATTCAAGCTCGAAAACGTGCCGTTCTACTGACCGTTCCGCGGCATCCGTTCCAGCACCTGCCGAATCAGATCGGGACGCTTCCGGTTGAAGGCGGAGTGGTACAGAAAACGCCAGCTGTCTTCCGCTCCGTAATAGTTGAACAAAGCCCGGGTCAACGCCGAATCCGGGTTGTTCTCAAAGCTCCAATTGAATAGATTTCCCCAGAAAGTGCTTTGAATCCGGCACGTGAAGTGTCCCCGGGGCGACCGGGGGCCTTCATACGCCACGCAGAACGGCACATAGCTTCCAACCACCGCCGTCACTACTCCGACTGCTGCCAATATCCCGGCCAGCGTAAGCCGCCCTCCGTTTTGCGGCGCGGCCAACACCCAGCGCCCGGCCCAGTACCACAGCACCGGGATCACCGGGATCAGATAACGGAAACCGTATGCGCCGCCGCCGTATTCCACGGTAATCAGCAAATAAAGCAACATCAGCACTGCCGAAGCGCCCAGCATCACCCGATCCGCAATCCGGCTCTTCTTCCACAAGGTGAACACGGCGGGAAAAACCAGCAGCAGGAACGGCTGATAACTGAAAAGCCCCCGGGGGCCGATCAAACAGTCCGCCAGATATCTGCCGAGATTTTCATGGGCGGCCAAACTGTAGGTGCCGGCAGTTCCGGCCACATAAAGCGGCACCACCGTGCCGTAGGCAATGAAATTCAGCAGCAGCAATCCGGCCTCGACCGCCATTCCGGCCGCCACGCAGCAGCCGGTCAGTTTCCACCGCGTTTCCGCCGGGGCAGTCAGGAAAACCCCGGCGACGGCGGCGACTGCAAACACCGCACCGGCCGGCAGGTCGCAGGCGGCGACTCCTCCGGCCGCCAATCCGGCCATGACGGCCGGTACACGGGAGGGGACGCGCCGGAATTTCTCCAGCACGATATACAGTCCGAGCACACCCAGCGCGGCAGGCGTGTGGTTGTTCAGGGTAACCGAATAGCTCAGCAGCCAGGTTCCGAGCGAAACGCCCAGCGCCAGAAAAAACTTCAGATACGGACTTCCCCGGCGCACCCGGCAGAACATCCGAAACATCCACACGAAAATCAGGATGTTGACCGTCCCAGAAAACAGCAGGTTCACCAGATAGACGGAGAGGTAATAATGATCGGTGAAATTCAATCCGAACAGCCGGTGCGGAATTTTATAAAACATTCCCAGCGTCCAGCCGAGCGGCAGGGGCTTGTCAGAGTAAACATGGCCGTCCCGTACAATCCGGTCCACCGATTTGAACACGGTGTTCTCGATGTGAAACACATTCTGCTCCCCCACCGCCTGCACCACGGAAAAACGGGCGGCTTCCAGACCGATCAGCGTCACATCGGCTTTGGAATAAACAAGGGCAAAGACCGCCAGAATGGCGATCCCTGCCCACATCAGCTTTTTGCGCAGCTTTTTCATCCGAAATTCAGTTTGATGATCCCCTGCCGCAGCAGCTTGTCGGTGGTGTGTTCCGACTTCGGCAGCTCGGCCAGCAAAGTTTTCAGCACCTTGTCGATCGCATCGCGCTTGAAGCCGAGCTGCTCCAGCGCCAGCGCCGCTTCCGCCGCAGCCGTCAGTTCGCCGCCCTGCTCCGCATCCGGTACAAAAACGCTGCCGCCGGCCACCGAACCGAGTTTGTCACGCAGTTCGACCACCATCCGTTCGGCGGTCCGCTTGCCGACACCGCTGATCCGCGACAGCGACTTGATGTCCCCGGAGGCGATCGCCGAGCAGAAGCCGGAGACCGGCATCGAACTCAGTACGCTCAACGCGATCTTTCCGCCGATCCCGCTGACGTTGATCAACTGCTGGAAGAGCTTTTTCTCCTCCGGCGTCGCAAAGCCGAAGAGCGTGATCGCGTCCTCGCGCACCTGCGTGAAGATGTGCAGCTCGACCTTGTTGCCGGGCTGCGGCAGCTTGTCGAACGTCGACAGCGGGATCAATGCTTCATATCCGACTCCGCCCACGTCGATGATGCAGCCGGAGAAACTGCTCTCGGCCAGGATGCCGGTCAGCCGGGCGATCATTTTTCCACCCGGATGTCCAGTGAAATATCCGCCGACTTCACCGAATGGGTCAATGCGCCGGAGGAGACGAAATCCACGCCGATCTTTCCGATGCGCGGCAGTCGTTCCAGCGTGATGCCGCCGGAGGCCTCCAGCTTCGCGCGCCCGGCGACCAGCTTCACCGCCTCAGCCATCATCTCGTCGGACATATTGTCAAGCATGATGTATTCGGCGCCGGTTCCGGCGGCCTCTTTCACTTCCTCAAGCGAATCGGCCTCCACTTCAATCTCCAGCCCCGGATACATCTTCCGGGCGCGTTCGACCGAGCGGGCGATGCCGCCGGGGCCTTCCATCGCGGCCATTTCGCGGTGATTGTCCTTGATCATCACCCGGTCGAACAGTCCGACGCGGTGGTTGGTGGCGCCGCCGACCGCAACCGCGTATTTCTCCAGATTCCGGTAGCCGGGAGTGGTCTTGCGCGTGTCGAGCACCACGGTTTTGAAGCCGGCCAGCGCCTTCGCGTACTTCGCGGAAGTGGTCGCCACGCCGCAGAGCCGCTGCAGAAAATTCAACGCCGTCCGCTCCGCGATCAGGATGCCGCGGGCGGGGCCTTTGATCTCCGCGAAAACCTCTCCGACCCCGCAACTGTCGCCGTCATGTTTCAAAGCGGTGAATTCCAGCCTCGGTTCCACCTTTTTGAACACCCGTTCGGCCACGCCGAGCCCGGCGATCACCATGTCCGGCTCCTTGCAAAGCAAGACGGCGCGGGCGACGGCCTCCTCCGGCACCACGGAATTGGTGGTCACATCGCCGGTGGTGTCGAGGTCTTCCTGCAGCGCCAGATCGATCAGAAGGTCGACCCGCGCCCAGTCGATCGGCGGATAAGCGGAACTGTTCATACGATTCGTCTCCCTGTCATTATTTTTCAATCAGCTGAGCATAAAATTCGGCGGAACTGCTGCACGCGAACAAGCGCTCCCGGAAACAGTCGTCCTTCAGTTTCGAACTGAGCCTGGAAAGCAGCCGCAGATATTCGGCATGCTGGTCGCTCCGCGCCGCAATCAGCAGCACCAGCCGGACCGGCATGGAGTCGAGGCTCTCATAATCGTCGATCCCCCGCGGAACCAGCGCGGCGGCGACCGCCAGATCGGAGACCGACGCGAGCCGGACATGGGGAATCGCAATTCCCAGCCCGATTCCGGTGCTCATAAGTTTTTCACGTTCATAGACTCCGGCCGCCAGTTCCTCCCGGGAAGCGACCTCCGGCGAACCGGCCAGACAGTCGATCAGACGGTCCAGCACTTCGTGTTTACTGTGTACATCGAGCAGGAGGGCACGGTCGCCGGTCAGATATCCGGCCAGATTGCATTCGCCGCCCTCCACGGAAGAAACAGAATCAGCCATGAGTTGAAAAAACCTTAAAAAATTGCCTGCCTATATTCGGATTTCGAGTAATATATACCTCAACACCCGAAAAAACAAATGATCCCCCCTCAAAGCAAATGAAAAAAGCGGCGGTTCCCGCTACGGGGTCCCGCCGCCTCTTCGGAAAAGCGGTCAATTCGCGTCGATCGTACCGATATAATCGCGAACCACCTTGGTCACAATATCATCGAGCCGCTGCTTGTCCTTCGCGGCCTTGCGGCGCAATTTCATATATTCATTGACCGAAACCCTGACCTGCGTGCTGCCGATCGGCATCATGCGGGGACGTGCGAACCACTCGTCACGCAGTTTGGCCACCGCTTCCGGCGACACGCCGAACGCTTCGAGAATGCCCGACGCCATCATCACGTTGCCCATCGCATTCATATGCACGCCGTCGCCGGTGAGCCGGTTGCCCGGCAGCGGCCCCATCGCGCGCAGTTCCCGGAGCATCCGCGCATTCAGATCGGCAACCGGCAGATTGCGTTCCTTCGCCAGCTCCAGCAGGAAGTCGTTGTACGGCTTGAGCGCCACGTTCTTTTTGTCGCGGGAGTTTTCAGTGATCATGGTGGAGGTCAGCAGCATCACCTTGATACCGGCGGCCTGCGCCTTGTCCACGATTTCGGTGATGTTCTTTTTATAATCTTCAAGGCTGACGCCGTTCGGCTTTTTATAGAACTGGTGCCAGACGTCGTTGACGCCGCAGCTCAAAAGCATCCATTGCGGCTTTTTGGCGATCACGTCCTTTTCCAGCCGGGCGAGCATCTGCGTCGACTTGTGGCCGCTGACGCCGGCCGGAACCGCGCTGATATCCTTCAGTCCCTGCGCCTTGAGCCCTTCCATCACCAGATGGACGTAACCGCTCGTCTTATTGCCGTTGCCCTGCGCCGTGATCGAATCGCCGAGAAACGCGATTTTGTCGCCGTCTTTCACCAGCAGCTCCGAAGCCGCCAGCATGGAGCAGGCGAAAACCGCCGCCGCCATTACCGAGAATAATTTCATCATTCACTCCTTACTGTTATGAAATTACAGGATGGGGCAATATCCCCAACTCCGAAAATCAATCATTTTTCTCAGGACCGGTGGAGATTGACTGACTTCAGCAGTGCGTAACAGGCCTCCATCTTCGGCACGGGCACGTTGTTTTGATGCGCCAGACGGACGGCGTTGCCGAGGATCGCCTCGACTTCCAGTTCCCGGCCCGCTTCGAAATCCTGCAGCATGCTGGTTTTGTAGGCCGGAAATTCGCGGGTGTATTCCATCTGGCTGCGCGCATCCTTTTCCGACAGCGCCACTCCGCAGGCGTTCGCCACCGCAATCGTTTCGAGCATCAGCGACCAGCAGAGTTTCTCCAGTTCGGCGCGGTCGGTCATCGTGCGCGTGTCCACCCGCCCCGCCAGCACCGACACCGGATTGAACGGCAGATTCCACAACAACTTGTACCACCGCACGAACCGGATGTCTTCGCATAGTTCGCACTTCACGCCCCCTGCTCCGAATGCGGCGGCCAGCCGCTTCGCGCTCTCCGAAATCCCGGAAGGATAAACGCCTGTCTTCAGGTTGCCGCTGCCCTGATGCAGCACTTCGCCGCGCGCGGGGCGCGATACGCCGATATAGGCGATCGTGCTCAAAAGTTCGTTGTCCGGGAACGCCGCCCGCACCGTTTTCTCGATATCGATCCCGTTCTGGATCAATACGATCACCGTTTTCGGAGAGCGGATCACCGGCCGGAGCATACCGACCAGATCCAGTTCCGGCAGCACCTTGGTCGCCGCGATCACGTAATCAGGCGTCTCCTGATAATCCGCACTGTCCTTCAGCACGGCGGCCGGATGAAAGTCGAAATCCCCGGCGACACTCCGGATATGGTAACCGCGCTCCTTCACGACTTCATAATCGCCGCGCGCCACCACCGCCACCTTCGCGCCGCCCTGTGCGAGCCGGCCGCAGAAGTAAGTGCCGACTGCACCGGCACCGATCAAAAGAACATTCATCATCACCTCTCCTCCATTCCCGACATTCAAAACCGTCATCTTACCGCGCGCCGAAAATCAGGCTGCCGACGCGCACCAATGTGGAACCGTGCCGCGCCGCAATTTCGAAATCCCCGCTCATCCCCATCGACAGGATCGGAAGCTGACGGTTCAGCTTGCCCTCCAATTCGTCCCGCGTCAATTTCAGCAGCTCGAAAATCGCCGCGATCCTGAACGGTTCCGCATCAAAGGGAGCCATCGTCATGAATCCCTGAAAATCGACATTCGGCAATGACGCCGCCTGACGGGCGAACGCCTCCAGTTCCCCGACCGGCACGCCGGCCTTGCTCTCCTCCCCCGAAACATTCGCTTCAAGCAGCACAACCGGACGTCTGCCCTCCTCGCCCGCGATCCGGTCGATCCGCGTCAGCAGCTCCGGCGTATCCACGGAATGAATCACCCCGGCGAGCTGCACGACCTTGCGCACCTTGTTCGCCTGCAGCCGCCCGATGAAGTGCCATTCGATATCCGCCGGCAGCGCGGCGGCCTTCTCCGCCAGTTCCGGCGCGCGGCTCTCGCCGAACAGGCGCACGCCATGTTCATACAGCTCCCGGATCATCTCCGCCGGGAACGTTTTGCTGACCGCCAGCAGCCGTACCTCGTCGGCGGAACGCCCGTCCTCCGCAGCCGCGCGGGCCAGCCGGGCGGCAACCTCGTCGTAATGATGCGTCAGCTCACTCATTTGCGTCGTTCGTTTGCGAATTTCATATTGTGTTCCGGCGGCCGGGCGGTGATCTTGGTTCCGGCAGGCAGGCTTTCAGTCAGCCACACGTTGCCGCCGATCACCGAATTGTCGCCGATGGTGATGTCGCCGAGCACCGAAGCACCCGAATAAATCGTCACGTTGCTCCCGATCGTCGGATGCCGCTTGTTTCCCTTGATCAGCATTCCGCAGGCGTCCTTCGGGAAATTGCCCGCGCCGAGGGTGACCCCCTGGTAGATGCGGACGTTGTCGCCGATCACCGCGGTCTCCCCGACCACCACGCCGGTGCCGTGATCGATGAACACGCCCCGCCCGAGGTGGGCGCCGGGGTGGATGTCGATGCCGGTCTGGCTGTGGGCATATTCGGTCATCATGCGCGGTATCAACGGAATCCGTTCATGATAAAGCACATGAGCAAGACGCTGGATCATGATCGCCTTGATGCCGGGATAGCTCAGGATGATTTCGTCATAGGAGGTCGCCGCGGGATCGCCCGCGTAGGCGGCCTTCACGTCCTCCTTCATCACCTCCCGGATTTCCGGCAGCTTGGCGATCAGGCTGAACACGGCCCGGTTGGTCCGCTTCTGGCCGCCGCATCCCCGGCAGACCTCATTCTTGCAGCTGTAACGGATCGCCCGGCAGATCTGGTCGAACAGGTCCGAATAAATCTCCTTGAGCAATCCCGCCACATCCTGCGCGACGGCATCCTTCCGATATTGCTTGCGCCCGTCGAAGCCGGGGAAAATCACCTCCAGCAGCTTTTCGGTGATCGCGATCACCTCACTGCGGCGCGGCAGGTTGTCGCCGTCGAGGTGATTCACCCCGAAACCGTCCGAATAGGTTTCCCCGATCCGGCCGGCGAGTTCGGCCAGCCGCACCGAACTTGCCGCTTCTTCATCGCTGAAATCGTGTTTGAAATCATCCATAGCCTGATGCTACTCCACATTCTGAATTTGTTCGCGCAGCTTCTCCAGCTCGCTCTTGAACGCCACCACCAACGGAGATACAGCCGGAGCCCCGGCCTTGTTTCCCAATGTGGTGATCTCCCGGAAAAACTCCTGCATCAGGAAATCCATATTGCGTCCCACCGGCTGCGTCTCCTCCAGAAAACGCCGGAACTGCGCAAAATGGCTGTGCAGCCGGGTGATCTCCTCGGTCACATCCGATTTATCCGCGTAGAACAGCACCTCTTTCAACAGCCGGTCGTCATCCGCGCCGACCGGAATATTCTCCGCCGCCAGCTTCTCCATCAGCCGCTGTTTGATCGAGTCGGCAATATTGCCCACCAGGGGTTCAATCTTTTTCAGCAGCCCTTCCAGTGTCGCAAGCCGTTCCTGAAAATCCTTCTTCAGCGCCTCGCCTTCACGTTCGCGCATTTCACGATGGTGCGTCAATGCCTCCCGGACCGCCTGTTCGAATGCGGCCGCCAGCCCGGGCCGATCCATATCCGGCGTCGAACCGCCCACCACGCCTGGCACGCGCATCAACTCCTCAACCGCCACATTGCCGTCAAGGCCGATATCATGCCGCACTTCGAGACAGACCTTCACCAGCGAGGCAAGCAATCCCCGGTCGATCGTCACCTCCTCCGCCGCGCCGCCGCCGTCAAAGCTCACGCGCAGCTGCACGGAACCCCGGCTGACATATTCGCCGATCAGCTTCCGGGCATTCACCTCAAAACCGGAGAACTCCGAAGGCAGCGAAATCCGCGCCTCCAACTGCTTACGGTTCACGGAGCTGACCTCCACAATGAAACGCTGCCGCCCGTCGAACACCGCCGAGCCTTTGCCGAATCCGGTCATGCTGAGCATAAAGTCAGATACTCCTTATTTTCTGGCCGTTTCCGGCTTGCTTTCCGGCTCGATCACAATCGGCGTATTCGCGTCCGCCGGAGTTTTGATCACTTTGAGGATATGCTTTTTAAGCTCCTCTTTTTTCATTCTTCCGGCCCAGTTGATCGTCCAGCCGGTCAGGTCGGGCGCGCTGAAACCGCAGAAGACGATCGCATCCTCCTCATTTCCGTCCAGATACCAGACGAGGGAGCGCTGTGCCTTGTTTTTCAGCCGCTGGGCGTCGCCGACCTTCGGCGCCTCCGGGTTCAGCTTGAACGACGGGTCGATCATATACTCGAAATCGGTCTCGAGGATATAGGGCAGATAGAGCCGGATCCGGTTCAGCTGCGTGACGTCCAGCTCCCGGTAGAAATTGTCGACCGCGAACTGCTGCGCGGCGGTCCACGCGGAGTTGAGCGCCTTGTACGCATCCCGTTCAAAATTCTTGCGGATCAGGCGGATCGGCTCCCAGCTCGACATCCGCCCCGAGGAAACGCCGAACACCATATAGAGTTTGTCCCGTCCCGGGATCATCCAGGTCGGGCAGATCTGGCGCTGGCTGGATTCCAGCCGGTTCCCCAGCGCCATGCCGCTGGAGCCGATCACTTCGCCGACCAGCAGCACCGGTTCGGTGAACTTCACGAAATAAATCTGTTCCACAGTCAGTTCCGGCGATTCCTCCAGCAGGAAAGCCCGGGCCCGCTCCACCGCTTTCTCCTGGGTGTACTGGTCGGACCTGCAGCCGAAAAACGACACCGCCGCCAGCAAGGCCGCGAACGTGACTCCGAATCGCCGAATACTGATTTCACGCATAACTTACCGCTTACCTCTCCGTCAATAGTACATGATTTGTCTATAAACTATACTGCCGAATCCCCTCCGCGTCAATCCGGCGGCCGGATATTTTACCGATTATGGGATTGAAAATTCATATTTTTGCGATAAATTATCAAAAATGAACAGCAGAGCACCAAAACGAATCGCATACTACGGAGGCAGCTTCGACCCGCCCCACTCCGGCCATCTCGGAGTGGCCCGGGCGGCGGTGGCCTCCGGGCGCACCGACCGGGTGCTCTTCGCTCCGGCTTTCGTGCCGCCGCACAAGGTGAATTCAGAGCGCGCCTCGTTCCGGGACCGCTGCAATATGGTGAAGCTGCTGATCGGCGGCGAACCGGGTTTCGCGCTCTGCGACATCGAGGGACGGCTGAAGCTGACGCCGTCCTACACCATCGATGTGCTGGCCGCGGCGGAGCATGAATTGAAGCAGCCGGTCCAGCTGCTGATCGGCGGCGACAGCCTGCGCGACCTGCATCTGTGGCACCGGGCGGAAGAGCTGGTGCGCCGCCACGAGATTCTGACCTATCCGCGCCGGGGAGAAATGCCGGAAGCCGGAGAGCTGGACCGCCACTGGCCGCCGGAATTGGCCCGAAAGCTGCGTTCCGGCATTCTGGACGGGAGTTTTTTTGAAATATCTTCCACGAATGTCAGAAATTCGATGGCAAAGTTGACCGGAACGGTTCATATTAATAGTGGAGTACCGGAGAGTATTGAGGAGTATATCCGGCAGCACAACCTTTACAGGAGGAGTCAGGAAATGGAAAACATGACGGAAAAAAAGAAGATTTCTTCGGCGGAACTCGCCGATTTCTGCGCGGCCTGCGCATTGGAGAAGAAAGCGGAAAACGTGTTGAAGATTCACGTCGGCCCGGCCTCGTCGGTCGCGGACTGGTTCGTGATCTCGACCGCGAACTCCGAGCCGCAGTTGCGCGCGCTGGTCAGCTTCACCGAGCGTGAGCTCCGTGAGAAGTTCCAGCTGCGCCCGCTCTCACAGACCGGCGAAAGCGTCTCCGGCTGGATGGTGCTCGATTTCGGCAACGTGATCGTGCACTTCATGACCCCGGAGACGCGCGACCGCTACAATCTGGAAGGATTGTGGGGAGAAAAGCCCGCGGAAGAAGCCTTGCATAAACTCGCAGGAAACCGTGCCTGACCACGGAACAGGAGGTATTCATGGGTGACATACCCCGACCTCAGGATAACTGGAACGAATACCGGTGGGAGCAGGAAATCCGGCGCGATGAACGCCGCATCAGCTGTTATTACCGGGAACTTCCCGCCTGCCTCGACCTGCCCGGCGAAGAGGATATGATCTTTTCGTCGCTGCTGTCGCAGCCGGATCTCGTGCCCATCGGCGGCAACGCCGATTCACTGCGGGTCTGGCACAGTGAAAGCGAGGAGGAGGACGACGACGAGTTCGACGCCGGGACCCCGGCGCGGACCGGCTCGGAAATCATCGACCAGCTGGACCGGCTTGCGGTGGAGTGGAACGTACTCTCCGTGACCCGGTTGCGCGCCGACTTTGAATTGCCCGGGCTCGGCATCAGCTGCGCCTACGGCAAATTGCTCGCGCGCACCGCCGACTTCATCAATCTGGATGACAAGGACGACCGGGCTTTGAAGCTCAGCCTCGGCAAGCGCGCCTTGTCCGACCTCAACGAACTCACCGGCGAGCTGGAACGGCTCGGCCGCGAACAGCGTTCGATCAAAGTGCAGGCACTGCTGCATGTCGAAATGCTCAGCCACGTGCGCGAACGGCTGCTCGACCAGCTTCAGCGCATCCGCGAACAGCAATAACCGTGGAATACTCGGGTTTCCGCTTCAACGGCCCCGAACAGCTTTATTCTTTTGTTTCCCGATCATAAAGAAACGCCATGTACAAGCCCCATTTCGCGAAACTTGCACATGGTGTTGAAAATGATTTTTTATCTTTTCCCTTGCTTTTGCAACCTTCCCGGTCATAACGTACACAACCAATGCAAACACTCTTTACCGAGGCATATCAAGTCCGGAGAGTTTGACTTTTTCCGATCGCCGGTTGTCAAAAAGAATTTAACAAGGTTCCGGGACAACGGGTCAATCGAGTTCTCGGTCAAACTCCTTTTTTTTCGCTTTTTTTCGATTGAGGTATTGACTTTACTATTATGATCGTTCATAATTAATAGAGAAAAATTACGTAATCTTACATGATTATTTATGTAATCTTACACGGAGATCAAGAGGATGAGTGCAAAACAATCTGTCACATTGAACGATGTTGCCCGGGAGGCAAACGTTTCGGTGGCAACCGTGTCGCGGGTATTGAATCGGAAGGCGCGGGCGGACGCATTGACGCAGGAAAAGGTGTTCAAGGCGGTGAAGAAGCTGGGATATGACGATTCGGCAATCGCCCGAAAAATCTCAGAAAAGGCCCCCTCGTCCTGGGGCGAACTCAAGACTGAGCTTCTGCTCTGCCCGATGCCGGAGCAGAAGAACCTTCTGCAACTTGATTTTATGGCGGAGATTCTGCGGGGAATTCAGAATTATTTCAACCGGCACCGCAATGTTACGATGAATATATCGACTTGGGAACCGGACGACAGGAGCGAAGACAATCGGCCTTTGTTGAGAAGATTGAATTCCGTTGGCGGGATCATTCTCATGGGTTCCCCGGATGAAAAACTCATGAGTTTTTTGCGGCGCAATGCGATCCGATATGTACTCCTGCCGAACGAGTTGCCGAATGAGTCCGCCAATTCGATCAGCTCCGATGACTTTTCGGGTGGCTTTCGGGCGGCGGAATATCTGATCCAGAAGGGGTTTCGGAAAATCGGCTTTCTGTGCGGCTCCTCGCTTGCTCTGTCGCATACGATGCGCAAATATGGGGCGATGGCCTCGACGGTGGAGCATCTCGGAATTGAAGCGTTCGAAGCCCGAACCGCCCATTCTTCGGACAATGCGGATATTGAGCGGTGTTTCATCGACTGGCTTGAGTCCGGCACCTGTCCTCCGGCGTTGGTAACATCCCATGCGGCGGTAGCGGAGGTGATCTGCCGGGTGCTTGAGGCGCGGGGAATGACCTGTCCCCGGGATTTGAGTCTCATCACATTCGACTCGGAAGTTCGCCTCTACTCCGGGGTGCGGATCTCCTACTTCCGCACGTTTCCGCGCGAACTCGGCCGCCGGGGGGCGCAGCAGCTCTATCAGCTTATGACCGCTTCCCACCCGGGCGACAAGGTTTGCAAGACGTTGATTCCGCTCGAATTTCAAGAGGGAAACAGTGTGCGGACTCTGGAGGAGAACCGGTAATTTCCGGAACATGAATTCCCGCAGGACGGGAGAAAGGATGATGATGATGCGAATCGGACTGATTGTTGCGGCTGCATCGCTGGCGATGGCCGCATGGGCGGATGCACCATTGTTTGATTTCGGCGAAGGGGAACGTTCTTTGTGGCTCACTGATGCCGCCACCGGCGAAAAGGTATTCCGGTTTGGAAATCTGAGTTTTCAGTGGGCGCCTCAAAATGCAACGGCAGGACGGATTACTCCCCTGGACAGGAATGGTTATCGGGTGGAATTGGAATTTCAGAATGACGTGACCGGAAAATGTCGCGGAAATTATGAGGTCCATCCGGATGGCAATCGGATTGTGGTCGATTATACGCTGAACATTCCGGAGGAGGTTACGACTGATGGTGTCATTTTCGAACGGTTCATCCCGGGGGGGCAACTGAAGCCTCTTTTTAAATCCGGCATCTGGTTTCGTCATGCCAATGGCGGCGTTCCGTATGAAGCGAAGGGAGCGGTTTTGCGGCCGTTCCCGGGCAAACGGTTGACCGTCTGGGAAAAGGTGGACGGCAATCCGGCCTGGGGAGGCGAATATCAGCAACACATCGTGTTCCGCAAGGATGAAAAGGATCCAACGATTCGGCACGCCCGGGTGGAGTTCATGGTTCTGCCGAACGGATTTGACGCATCGACGGCAGCAGCGGTATTCAATCGGCAGGTGCTGGCATTGAATGTGACGACGGCAAAGCCGTTTCATTTGTTCGATGTCGGCGAGACGCCGGAATTTAAGCTGACCGTTTTCAATCCCTCCCTCCGGCCGGCAGAAGCGGAACTGCGGGTGAATGCCACCGCCTATGACGGCACCGAAACGATCCGTGAAAACCGCCGCTGCATGCTTGCGCCGCAGGGGAAAACCGAACTGAGTTTCACACTGCCGAAAGCAGAACAGCCGGACATCTGGTTCATTGAGGCCGTCGGGACGGTTGATGGCAAAGAGACATTCCTGCGTTCGACGGTAGCGGCGATGGACCGGCATGAGTTTCAGGGGGCTCCCCAAGGCGTTTTCGGCATCTCCGCTTTCTTCCCGATTCCCGACCGGAAGAGCGCGCTCGAATTACTGCGTCGTATCGGTGTCCGCCATCTGCGCAGTGAAAACGGCAATGAGTTGCGCACATACGGTATGGACGCCGGTTATCACAGCGCCTACACTCCGAAGGAGTGGGCAGGAAAATCCCCGGAAGAGCAGGAGAAACGGATTCGCGAACACATTGCGAAAATCAAGGCGAATGGTGCGACTCACTGGGAGTTCGGCAATGAGAATGACTTCAAAAAACCGGAGGAGGCGGCTGCCTACGTTGAGCTGTTGAGGCGGATCCGCCCCATCCTCGATGCGGAAGCCCCGGGCGTGAAGTTGCTGAGCATCGGTTTTGCGAACGGCTTCGGCGGTATTAAGTCGCTCGATCTGGTCGCTCAGGCGGGAGGCTGGCCGCTGCTGGACGGCATCGCTTACCACCTCGGGCGTGGCAACACTGTACCCGATCTCGAAAATGTCGGAGACGGCTGGTTCTACCTGAGCAGCCTGCAGGAGCTGGAGAAACTGATGAAGAAACACGGTGTCAAGCCGGTCTATCTGACGGAGATCTATACGCCGACCTTCCCGAATACCTTCTGGGACGACAGCTTACGCAACGCAACAGAGAATGTGCCGCTTTCTTATGCGATCGCGCTTGCTCATGATGTGAAAATCGCCCATTACTATCAATTGAACGATTCAGTCTGGTTCGACATCGGCGGCGTGAATTCCAATGATCGGGAATACTCGTTCGGTATGCTCTACCGCAACGGAAATGTCAAACCGACGCTTCTCGCCTATCAAACTGCGGCAAAAATGCTGGATGCAGCGAAATTCGAGAAAAAGTGGAAATCCGGGAATTGTTCAAAAGGATATATTTTCACGAAGCCTGACGGCAGCCGGGTCGCCCTGCTCTGGGATCGAACGGACGGATACGGCTTGAATCAGAAAAAAACGGAGTTCGCCGGACAGGAGCCGTGGATTGCCTTCTGGAAAACCCGGACTCCGGTGCGGCTGAAATGTACCGGCACGGAAATCAAGGTCATCAACCCGATCGGTCAGCTTCGGCGAATTCCCGCAAAAAACGGGTATGCGGAAGTCAATCTCTCCGGAGAACCGATCTGGGTCGTCGGCGCGGAATTTTAACTACAGGAGATCATGGATGATGAAAAAACGGAATTTTACCTTAATCGAGCTTCTCATTGTAATCGCCATTATTGCGATATTGGCCGGGATGTTACTGCCTGCATTGCAGAAGGCCCGGGGGGCCGCACAAAAGGCAAGCTGCCTGAGCAATATCAAACAACTGACGACGGGAGTCCAGCTTTACGCCGATGATTACAACGGTCAACTTCCGACCCAGAAACCCGCCTCGGAAACGCCGAGCTGGGCGGACAATGGCTGGATGTGGCATCTGTACCACCGTTACGGCGTCGGCCAGAAAACCTTTGTCTGCTCAAATCCGCGCCTGACCGATAAGGATGCCGTAGAGAATTATGTGGCCGGCATCGGCCAGCCGATCGACGGAAAGGTGGTTGGCTGGGGCGAAGACGGCGGCCGGGTCAATTATACATTCAATCAGTTTCTGCTGCTCGCGAAACACAACTGGGCCTCCGAAATCCGGATGCCTGCCGGCAAGATCAGCTCGGTCAGGCAGCCGAGTCGAATGATTATGATTACGGAATACTCCGTTCCGATGATTGGCGATGGGACCAAGGCTTTCGGGGGAATTCTGAGCCGTTTCGCCTCGAAAAATACCAGCGTGCGCGATCACGGCGGCAACGGCGTCAATTTCGGCCTGGTGGATGGACACGCGGTCAGCTGCAACTTTCCCTCCAACCCGGGCAATATCGCGTTCATGCCCGATGCTGCGGATGCCCATCCGAATGACGGCTTCTGGACCAAATTGTGGGCGCTCTGAACTGATTTCACTAATTTTCAATCAAGGAAAACTGACTCGATGAAAAAAAAGTTCCTGCTTCCGGCGCTGCTCCTTCTGCTTCCGGCCGGCGCTGCTGATGTGCACAAACCGTCCGCCTATTCGCTGGAACTCTCCGAAGGACTCAAGCCGACAGAAAAAATCTTCCCGCTCGGCATGCTCGGCGGCAGCCGCTTTACATTCCTGCCGCAGCTCGGGTTCAATTTCACGGAGATCGGCCACTGCTGTTACAGTTTCAAAGATACGGGAAAATGCAGTTGCAGTTTCCCGCCGAACCGGTCAAACGGACTCTATTTTGTAGCGATCTGGGCGGCACATTCCATGTGGTACGGCGGCAATACCGCAACGCACGGGCCGGTGATCCGCCCGGTTGATGAAAATGGCAAGGCGCAGGAGGGGCCGTGGATCGATTATCTCGCTCCCACCATGCGCGACTACATCCGCGCCTGCGTGAAAGCTTCCGTCGAAGGTTCGGTCAACGAGAAACCGAAACGCAACATTATGCTTTGGAACATCGATAATGAATGGGAACCGGTTCTGAATTACTCACCGCTGGCGATGGCTGGCTTTCAGCGTGAACTCGAGCATATCTACGGCGGCGACATCGGCAAGCTCAATGAGGTCTGGAAGACGAAATACCGCAGTTTCTGCGAGATCCTGCCGCCGAAAGGAGAAGAGTATCTCGAAAAACCGGCTGCCTGGCTCGCCTGGCACGATTATTCGGAAAATACGTTTGTCGACTTCATCGGTTCCTATCTTGGATGGGTGCGTGAATTCGATCCTGAACATCGCCCGGCCGTACTGAAATCCACCCAGTGTTCTTCGATCGAAATGAATTATATTGTACGCAGCCACATGGCCAATCTTGCGAAACTGGCCGATCGGACCCGCCGCACCTCCGACGGCTGGATCGGCATCGACATGTACGGCAACACCGACCGTAATGCCTATGAGACCAGTTATATCTACAACTGTATTCGTCCGACTGCAACCCAGCAGGCCGCCGGAGAACCGGAGGGCAGGATCTTTTTTGCAGAGACGAACAATCATGCCGGCCCCGGATTTCAATTCGCGGCTACCTACTGGCGGACGCTCGCGCACGGCATGCGCGGTGTGGACTTCTTCGTGCTCGGACGGTACAAATCCAACTGGGACAACCTGACGTTCAGCTTCATCGACGGCTATGACGGGCAACCGCGTGACCGGATGTTTTACGCATCGCGCTGGGCGAATATGATCCATCGTTCCGAGGAATTCTGGCATGATGCGCTTCCGGCGAAGAACGTTCCGAAGATCGCGATTTTAATGCCGCAGCGCGACGTGCTGCTCTCGATGGAAACCAACCGCTCCCGCTGGGATTACAGCGTCAACAACCGTCTGAATGTCTTTACGCGTCTGCGCGACGCAGGGTACTGGGTCGACGTCCTGCCGTACACCAAACTGACCGACGACTATCTCGCGCGCTATCGTGCGCTCATTCTGGTCTCCGCCGAACACCTGAGCGCGGAGGAGTGTGCCGCAATCAGGCGTTTCACGGCAAACGGCGGCGTCGTGATGGCCGATATGATGCCCGGCTATTACGATGAAAAACACCGCGTAACCCAGGGGCTCGACGAATTGCTCGGCGTCCGACTCGAAGGAGTTTACTCCGGAATCCACTTTTCTCCGGATGACGTCTGGTACGGTACGGAACACGGATTCCTCATTCGCGGTGACGGCCGGATCAACGTGAAGCTCGCCGGAGCCGAACTGTTGAATGCGCGCGATGTCGCCTGCAACGCAAAATCGGCATGGGTCACCTGCAACCGCTACGGAAAAGGACGGGTTTACTGGTTCAATACCAGAATAGGCGTGCTTCGGGCAGAAAATGCGCCGGAAAGCGACGTGACCACATTTCTGACCGGATTCCTGAAAAGAGCAGGAGTCGCCCCCGCGTATTCTGCAGCGCAGATGGAGAATCTGCGCATCGAACACCCGTTGACCGACGGTCGCGGCAACTGGCTGCTGGCCGCCGGAGTGATGAACCGCCTGCCATGGCCGGGCGGTAAGGTAACGCTGAAAATGCCGCCGGAATTCAAACTCCCCGCCCGGGTCTGGTTCGGCGCTGCGGAGGAGAATATGCTGCACCCGATTCCGGCGGAACTACGCGCCGACGGCACGCTGGAGCTGACGCTTCCTGAGATCCGGTCAGCGGGGATGATCTATCTCTTCAACGACCATGCGCCGATGCTGAGTCTCGCCGTGACCAATGCGGAACGGCATGCGGCGAACGATCCGAACACCCCAATGTTTGAACCGGGAAAAAGCTGCGAAGTGGTGGTTTCCCCGGTGGATTTCTCACCGGGTTCCGAAGGGCGGCGGATTGCGCTCGACGTGGAGCCGGGCTGGAAGGTTACTCCGGTTAGCCAACCGGTCGGAACCGCCCCGGCACGCTTCACGGTAACGCCTCCAGCGGAGCTGCCGGAACAGGCACTGCCCAACATGATCTATCCGGTCGTCGCTACGATGAGTGACGACGGCGGAAGAATCGCGGTCGCGCATCTGGCGGCGATGCTCCGCTTCGATCCCGTCCGGCATACGATTCTGCTGACAGACAATGCCGACAACGGTTCGGAGGTCGCGCCGATCGCGATCCGTACGGGCGCGGAGTACCGTTTCCTCACGCCGAAGCCGCTCAGAAAGGACCAGCAGATCCGCGACCCGCGCGATCCCGGGGCAACCGGTGGAAAGCCGGCACTTTTCCAAGGGGTGCTTGGAGACTGGAATCAGCCCGCCGATGTGTTGTTCGTGAATCTGCCGGAAGCGACGGTCGAAGTCGATCTCAAGTCGGTATACCGGCTCGAACACATGGAACTTGGCGCAGGGTCGAAACCGAATCTCAAAGGCGTGGAGATATGCTTCAGCCGGGACGGAAAAACCTTCAGCGATCCGAAGAAACTCGATGTCGCCGGACTCAAGTTGAAACTTGCCGGGTTTGAGCTGCCGGAGCAGCCGGAGGCGCGTTTCGTCCGTTTCAGATTACAGTTCAGTGCGCCGGAGGCGACCTTCGGGGAGATCAAACTCCGGGGCCGCGTGATCGATGGCGGCGGAACAAAGTGATATTCTTGAATGTTCAAAGGAATAGACACAGGGAGAGACCCCATCATGAAGGAAGCCGTTAAACTGCCGCCGCGCCTGGCGTGGATCGAGCATCTGAAGAAATCCGCCTGCAATCCGGTGATCCGGCCGCAGGGGGCCGGACCGGCGGCCGATGCAATCTTCAATCCGGCAGCGATCGTTCACGACGGACGGGTCGGCCTGCTCTGCCGGGCGATCAACTTCACCCGGCAGCCCCGCGATTCGCGCAACTGGAGCGTCTCGACTCTGGTCTGGGCGTGGAGCGATGACGGGTTCCATTTCGAGCTGGACGAGAAACCCGCTTTCGATCCGGGGCCGGATTCGCCTTATCAGGGCGGATTCGAGGATCCCCGGCTTGTGAAGATCGGCGACGAATACGTTCTCACCTTCACCGGGGTTCACAACTTCGACCGGACGCCCGGGCTCATCGCGTTTTCACGCGATCTGAAACACTGGGAGTGGGGAGGAGAAGTGCTTCCCGGCCGCGCGATTGCAATCACCCGCGAACGGATCGGCGGCTATTATTACGGGTATTGGGGAAACAGCTGCATCTTTCTGGCCCGCAGTCGGGACCTGCGGAGTTGGGAAACGTTGAAGGAACCCGCGCTGCGTCCGCGCCCCGGGCGCTTTGACGCTCTTCTCTGCGAAAGCGCCGCACCGCCGCTGCTGACGGATGACGGGATTCTGCTTTTCTACAACGGCGATCGAGGGCGCGAACAGGCGCAGAATTATGCGCGGGGAATCATTCCATGTTATGTCCATGATATTCTGTGGACCTGTTACTCGACCGGCTGGGCGCTTTTTGACCGGCACGATCCTTCCCGTCTGCTTGCGCGTTGTGAAGAGCCTGTGCTGACTCCGGAGCGGCTCTATGAGATTTTCGGCATCTCCTTCTACACGGTGTTTGCTCAGGGGTATGTGGAATTCAAAGGGAGGCGGTTCCTTTACTACGGCTGTGCCGACATGCGCATCGGTGTGGCGACGGCGGAGATGTGAGATGGGCAGAGAGGTTGTTGATTTTGATTCCGGATGGCGTTTTCTTTGCGGCGATGTGCCGTACCCGAATACTTTCTGGGGATTGAGCAAAGCAGGAATTTGCACACAGGGCGGCTCTGGAGAGGAATTCGATGATTCTGACTGGGAGAAGATTGATCTTCCGCACGATTTCGTGCACCTCGGCGAGCGGGATTATTCCGATGAACCGCCGCGCCGCTATGCAGACGGAACCGCGATGACCAATTCGGCGCTCCAACATGATCCGTTCCGGATGTGGGATACTGGAGATTGGATTCAGAATCGCGGCTGCTACCGGTACGGCATCGGCTGGTATCGGAAACGGTTCCGGCTTGAGGAGGCAGACCGGGATAAACGGATTTTCATTGAATTTGACGGCGTCTGCCGTGACAGTCAAGTCTGGTGCAACGGATTTTCCCTCGGACGCCATGAAAGCGGCTATACCGGATTTGCGTATGAGCTTACCGACTTCGCCCGGTTCGGCGGGGAGAATCTGCTGGCGGTACGGGCGGACAGTACGCTGCCGGAGGGATGGTATTACGAAGGAGGCGGCATCTATCGCCACGTTCGGTTGTTGAAGCTTGAACGGATCTGCTTCGTCCGCCACGGTGTACGGATTCAGGCGTCGGCTTCTCCCCGGATCCGGATCGGATACCGTCTGGAAAATCGGCTGGAACCCGGTCGGAAAGTTCGGTTTCACTGTACGGTATTCTCGCCAGACGGAACTTTTGCCGGAGAAGGCTCTCTGGAGTTTTTGCCGGAGTATTGGCGGGAAGCCGGGGCGGAACTCGAACTGACACTGAATTCCTGCAAGTTCTGGTCGCCGGCACACCCACAACTCTATACCGCCGTATGCGAAATCGAATCCGGCGGTGCGGTGTTCGACCGTGTCAAAGTGAAATTCGGCCTGCGTTCTGCGGTATTCGACGCACAACGCGGATTTCTGCTGAATGGTGAGCCTTTGAAAATCAAAGGGATGTGCTGCCATCAGGATCATGCCGGAGTTGGAACGGCCGTACCGGACGCCGTGCAAGAGTTCCGGCTTCTCCGGCTACGGGAGATGGGGTGCAATGCCTACCGGGTCGCCCATCACGCCCCTTCACCGGAACTGGCCGATCTGTGCGACCGGCTTGGAATCCTGCTGCTGCCGGAAAACCGGCTGCTTTCAAGCGCTCCGGAACAGCTCGGCCAGCTGCGTGAAATGGTGTGTGCGTTCCGCAACCATCCGTCAGTGATCTTATGGAGTCTCGGCAACGAAGAGACGCGCGTGCAGTTCTTCCCGGAAGGACCGCGAATCGTTGAAACGTTGAAACACTTCGTCCGGCAGTTCGACGACCGGCCCGTAACCGCCGCGCTGTTTTCGAACTATCTAACCTCCGGCCCTGCTGCTCTCGATCGGATGTTGCCAACCGCGCGGGCGCTTGATGTCATGGGATTCAACTACTGCGATCAGCATTGGTTCTTCTACCGCGCCGCCAATCCGGAACAGCCGTTTCTGGTGACGGAGGAGAGTTCGCTTTCTCCTGTGCGCGGTTGCTATCGGGATGACCACGAACATGGAAAACTCTCGTGGCTTGGTACAGAAAAGCCATTCGATTTTGCCCGGCGCTGGGCCCTTGTCCGTGATTACAGCTTTATCGCGGGGCTCTTCATCTGGACGGGATTCGACTACCGGGGCGAACCGACGCCGTTACCGCGCCCGGCTGCCGCATCAAGTTTTGGTGTGATGGACAGTTGTGGATTTGCAAAGGATTCGTTTTACTATTACGCTGCACAATGGCGGCCGGAACCGCTGCTCTACGCATTTCCGCCGTGGACACACCGTGTGGAACCGGGGATTCCGGTTCCGGTCTATGCGTTTACCAATTGCGACGAGGCCGAGCTTTTGATCAACGGTCGAACGGTCTGCCATCGCAAAGCCGTTGACGGAGTCGTCTGTTTCGGCGAATTTCCTTATGAGCCCGGTGTGCTTTGCGTGAAAGGCTCCGGCCCCGGCTCCAAAACGGTGGAGTTCGTCAGCCATACCGCCGGAGAACCCGCAGCGCTCAGGCTCGAGAGCGCGTTCCGGGGGGCAAATGTAGAGCTCGTCAACGTGTTCATCGTCGACAACCTCGGCGTAGTAATTCCAGATGCGGAACTCCCGGTCATCTTCGAACTGACGGAAGGAGTCTTGCTCGGCACCGGAAACGGTCGCCCCGATGATACCGTGCGCGATGACTCACCTTGCCGCACTACGTTCGCCGGTTGTGCTCAGGCGATCATCCGTCGTCCGCCGGGCGCGCCGATTACGGTTCGTTCTCCCGGGTTGCCCCCGGCCCGACTCGGATAGCGCCGGCCGATAGGCAAACCGGCAGACGCAGAGTCCAATACCGCTTCTGCGTGCAGCTCTGCCCAAACGTTCCCGCATCCGGTCATAAAGTCCTGGCATCCGTCGGATAACGAACCGATTTTTCCTGACTGGCAGTTCCTCGGCTGAGCGCAGAACTCCTGCCGGATGATGTTCAATCTGCTCTTCGCAACCTGACACGGACATCCGATCAGCCGCGCTTGCGGACGATCTCCTTCAAGGCATTCGCAAGCTGGTCGGGACAGCTGGTCGCCTTGCCGCCGCAGCGGATGCCGTCCACCTTTTGAATCACCTCTTCCGGGGTCATGCCGACCACCAGCCGGCTGATTCCGGAGAGATTGCCGGGGCAGCCTCCAGTAAAAGCCACCCGGCCGATTCTGCCGTCCTCCCTGATTTCAATTTCGATCATCCGGCTGCAAACAAGTCCGCTTGGACGGTACTGGTACGTCATTTTCTCTTACTTTCCTTCTGCGGGAGTTCCGCTCAACACCATCGTGGATTCCACGACATTGACCGCCGCGGGGTCGTAGTTCCATGCCAGAATCAACCGGAAATTCCCATGCCACTTTTCACTGCGCATATCCTCGAAAGCCCACGGAGTCGAGGCTCCCGAAAATTCGATGTTCAATTTTCCCGCCGCGGTCTCGATCACCATCGCTTTGGCCGAAGCGGCGATTTTCCGCCGTCCCTGTTCCGCATAGGCGAACGAGCCTCTGGGGGCGAAATAGCTCAATTCAATATAGCGTCCGCCGGGAATGCCGTTCACGAACTTCATGCTCCAGCCGATCCGAAGCCGGCCGTCGGCCAGCTTCTCCACCGAACGGCTGACCACGGCGCGGTCGCTCGCCCAGATGCAGCGCTCGACATTTCCCTCCTTTTTCCGCTGCAGCTGCGCCTTCAAAGGAGCGGAAATCGTCCCCCATTCGGCATCCATCAGCTGCAGCGTCTCCCCGTCCAACAGGGTACGGCCATCCATCTGAACCGTCAGGGCGCCCCTGTCATCCACCGAATAGTTCAACTCCGCCGCCGCGGCAACCAGCCCCAGCGCCATACAGGAAATCATCATCCAGAACTTCATTTTTCACTCCTCATCTTCAAAATTCGACGGATTTCTGCCGCCGTTCCTGTTTATTATACTACTTCAAAAACCGAAAAATGCAAGACTGCATCGATACCCGCCGGGAATTTCCCGATAATTTTCTTCCGGGACTGGCGTAAACACAGAATCGGCACTATATTATATTTTGGGTTACCGTATTATCTCGCATTCGGAATGTCCGGTAACAGCATAACCAAAAACAGACGGGGCCGCCATGAAAAATAAAAAATCCCGGGAGAAGTCCCTCTTCCTGATCTATTTGGAATATATTCCCTTTTATCTGCTGTATCACCTGCTGCACCTGCTGCCGCTGAAAGCCGGTTATGCCCTGAGCGGCTTTTTATTCCGGCTGCTGCTGGTTTTCGACCGCCGGCACCATACCCGTTCCGTGCAGCACCTCCTGCACGCCGGCATCGCCAAAGATAAGGCCCAGGCCAGACGGCTCACCGTCGCCTCCTATCTCGAATTCAGCAAGCTTCTGGTTGAAATCGTCAAGATGGACCAACTCTACGATCCGGCCAAAATCAGAGTGGTCGGATCGCAGGCCGCAATCGATATTTCCCTTTCGCAGGAGCATGACAACAAACCGGTCATCATCGCAACCGCCCACTACGGCAACTGGGAAGTCGCCGGCACCGCTTATGCGGAAAAGGCGCGCATTCCGATGACCTCCTTCATGCGCCCCTTCAGCAATCCTCTGATCGGCAAGATGATCCTCGACCACCGCGCCGGCGACATGCACAAGCTGGTCGATAAACGCGAGGGCATCCGCCCGATCCTCCGCGCCATTTCCCAGAACCGCATCACCACGATGCTGATCGACCAGCACGCCGGTGCAAATGAGGGAATCACCTGTGAATTTTTCGGCCATCCGGCCTGCGTTCACATGACTCCGGCGCTGCTCCACCTGAAAACCGGTATTCCGATCATCCCGGAGCTGACCCGGCGCGTTCCCGGCGACAACTTTGAATTTGAAATCCTAGTCGGCGATCCGATCATCTACACTCCCACCGGCAACAAGGAGCACGACGTGCAGATCGTAACCCAGATGTGCATCACCGCTCTGGAAAAACTGATCAGGGAAGAACCGATTCAGTGGCTGTGGGCTCCCCGCCACTGGCTCGACATCAATCGTCGCCAGGCTGCCGAATACAAGGACTGGAAACCCTCACCTGAACTCGCGAAAATCGCCGAAACCGCCACTCGCCCCTGAAAATGGGTTTCCGCTTTCGACGACCAGGGCAAAACCCCTATTCAGACCCCCGCAAACGGCGTAAAAAATAAAGCCCCGCTTTCGCGAGGCTGATTTTTTTATGGTACACCCGCACGGACTGCCCTCGCTGCGCTCGTGCTCGGCTGCGCCGTCGAACCTGTTCAAGCGTCACTTCGTGCCGCAGCTCAGGTTTTACCTTCGCCATCCGTGCCGGAGCCCATTAAAAAATAAAGCCCCGCTTTCGCGAGGCTGAATTTTTTAATGGTACACCCGCACGGATTCGAACCGTGGACCCAATGATTAAGAGTCATTTGCTCTACCGACTGAGCTACGGGTGCAAAAAATGGTACACCCGCACAGATTCGAACTGTGGACCCAATGATTAAGAGTCATTTGCTCTACCGACTGAGCTACGGGTGCAACCTCGTTCCTGTTTTGAAAAAATCCTCAACGGAACGAACATTTTTTAATATACACAGCTTTCCGTTTTTTGCAACCAAAAATTGCAGAAAAAAATCATTTTCCGAGGCTGTTTTTCCGGAAACTTCCCGATTACGGCAACCGTTCCAGTTCACATTGCAGCTTTACCGGTTGATGAATCCGACGGCTTTCCTCCTGCAGGGCACGGACTTCCGCCTCCCCCTGCGCCAACGCCTCCGCCGACGCGCCTTCCAGAAAGCGGCGGTAATGTCCGGCCAGTGTGCTGTTATCCGGCTGTTCCGCCAGCAGCCGGCGGACCGCCTCGAACTCATCCGGCGGCAATGAAGCTCCCTCCCGCCGGGCGCGAAGCAGCAATTGACGCCCCACCAGCGGACGGCGCAGCTTCCGGTCGGCCACCACGGCCGCTTTCCGGTTCAGCGCAGCCGCCCGCTTCGACGGCAGCAGCCACGGATTCCCCGGCAATACCGCCAGATCGACGCCGGCGGCAAACTCCCCGGCGCTTCCTGTCATCACCTCTTTGCCGTTGATGCAAAGGCGATAACGTCCATCGGCCAGCCCGGAAACGCGGAGCGTCGCCCGGTTGCGGTCGCGCCATGTTTGTTCCAGCTCCGGGGTATTCCCGAATACCGGGTCCAGCCACATCGGCAACGATAGAGGAGTCAGGATGAAGGCCGTGCCTTTGACGTTCCACTCCGCCAGCGGACCGCTTTCCCCCTGCGCCTCCAGAATCTTCGAAGCCAGCAGATAGTGGCCGGCGCGCGCCGGATGCAGCCGGTCGGGATGGAACAGGGTGAAAGACGCATCCCGCCCCTGCCCCCGGCGGGTCGCCTCCAGCATCGGCGTATGCTGGTCGATAAAGGGCACTCCATGCCGCGCCGCCGTTTCCGCTGCGATCGCGGTGAAATCGGCCAGCGCCCGGTCGGCGCCGACGTTGTTCTCCCGCGCCGGATCGCCGGAGGTGTATTCGTCATAACATGGCGGACTCATCAGCACCACCCGTCCGCCGCCGCTCTTCTTCAGCCGCTCCAGCAGTTCGTTGAGCTTGCGCCCGAACCGCTCCCGGCAGACCGCGCGCCGCCTTTCATAGTCCGCACCGTTTTTGCCGTCACCGTAGAGCCGCCGGTTCATATCGTTGGTGCCGATCATCACGAAAATCCAATCCGGCTTATGCGCCAGCACATCCGACTTCAGGCGGGGGATCAGGTCGAACAGCGTATCGCCGCCCACCCCGCAGTTGACCAGCCGCACGCGGCGCTCCGGGTAACGCGATTGGTAATAATTGTTCAGAAGTTCGATATAGGTGCCGTCCTGCGTGATGCTGTCTCCGGCGAAACAGACGGTTTCTCCGTCCCGGAAAGCCGGGATCAGCTGCCGCGCCCGCGGCTTCTCCATCCGCTCCGGCAGCGGCGGCAAAGGTTGCGGATTCTCCTGCTGCTCCGTCTCCGCGAACTCCACCGGTTCGCGCCCCGGCCGTTCCAGCCGGATGCGTCCGCCGTCGCGCCTGATCTTCCAGTCTCCGATCGTAATCCACCCGTCCCGCACCACCGGACGCCCGAACTCCGGTGCCGCCTCCTTCGGCCCGGCCTGAAGCACGGTCACAAACCGCTGCTCCGCCCCGCCGTTACACTCGGCGCGTACGTGCCACTGCGGCTCCAGCGTCTTGAAATGGCTCTTGCGGTACTCCCAGACCACCGGCTTCGGATCGAAAAAATCGGTGACGGAAAATTCCAGTTCTTCCGGTTCCAGCCAATCCGCCCGAAGCGCCGCACGCTCCCGCACAACCGTCAGCGAACGCCCTCCGGCGTCGATCTCCGGCTTGCCGCCCAGATGGAGCAGCCAGGAATAACGGTGCCGTTTCCCGTCCGCCGCTTTCAGGTCGTCGAAAATGACCGCCGCCGCACGCTCTCCCTGCTTGAGCAGCAGGATTCCCCGGTCGAAGCGGTCCAGCGCGGGATCGAGGTAGGCCGCCGCGGCGTCGCCGCGCATCCAGACGTAGTCCTCTCCCTGCCGGAAGCCGGAGATCCGTCCCCAGCCATAGCTGCAGTCGGCGGGCTGCCCCCTGCCGTCGACCAGGATCGTATTGTGGGCGGCAGTACGGATCGTGTAGCCGAAATGGTGCCTGTCATGCCAGCCGATGTAGTAACCGGAGTCCAGCACCAGCTTCTCGCCGCGCGCCATCAGGTTGAAGGAGTTCTGATCGGCGTGGGCGTGAGCGTAAGCTCCATACGGGGAACTGCGAAATTCCAAAGTGATGTTGCGCCCGGCGTCGGCGATGTCGGTATGGGCGATCGCGATGCCGACATCGCGGAACGCGCGGGCCGGCGGCAGCGCCCCGGCCGGTTGCGGCGCTTCAAACGGCCCCCACGCCAGCGGCAGCAGCCGCAACATCAGGCCGCGCGAAAGCCGCTGCAGATCCGTCCGTTCCAGATTCAGGTAGCGGACCGCATACGCCGTCGCCGCCGGATTCGGATACAGGGCGCCGTGAAGTCCGGCCAGCAACGGCGCGGCGACGCCCAGTTCTCCGGCGGGGTCCGCGCCGTTGTCTCCAAACCACGAGCTTTTCACATCGTTGGGGCGGGTGTAGATCGCAAACCAGACGTTATTCCGCAGCCACGGATTGCCTGCGAGGTCCAGACCGCAGAAGTTCCGCCACAGCGCGCGCGGAATCAGCGAAGTGAGCGCATTGGTCTCCACGCCGTAATGGGTCCCCTCCGCCGAGCCGCCGTCACCGCCGCCGAACCACGGGTACAGCGCGACATAAAACGGCAGCATCTGCTGCAGGAACTCCCGTGCATACGGCTCCTCTTCCCAGATCGCCATCGCGCCGCAGACCGCCTGATGCAATGTGCTCTGCCATGCATGCGCATCGTACAGGAACCGGGGAAGCGAAGCCGGGTAACGGGTCGACTTCAGCCGTTCGACGATATCCGCCCGGATCGCCGCACGCTCCTGCGCATTCAATTCATCACCCAGATAATCATAGGCGAACGCCAGCGACTGCGTGATCAATCCGTTCGCGAAATCCTGGTCGAACGCCACCTTCTTTCCCCGGCACCGTTCCAGCAGCGTCAGCGCCCGGCGTTTGCCCTCCGCCCGGAAATCCGGCCTGTTCAGCACCCGTCCCAACACCAGATATTCATGGATCGGGCGGCCGAAGTGCAGCACCGTCATCAGGTCGTTGATCCCCTTGACCTGCTCATCGCCCTTTTTCGCGGCAGAGAACGGACGCCCGACTCCGGCCTCCAGCTCCGCGATCAGCCGGTCGGCGTATCCTTTCATCGGGCCGGAGACGTTCGTTCCGATCCGTGCCAGTTCTTCGGCGGAGTACATCAGCCGGGGCCGCGTCTTTGAAAAGGCGTTGTAAAACTCACTCCACGGCGGCAGTTCCCACTTCACCGCCTCCGCCGACACCGTGAAACGGTACGGCCCGCCGCGTTCGCGGCCGTTGCACAACAGCTTCCACTCCCACTCTCCCGGCGTCAGCGCCTTCTGCGGGCGGAAGAACAGCGGCTGGAACTCTCCATTCTTCACGGCAGTTCCCCGCTGCGCGCTTTTCCAGTCCGCCGCCACCGGTTTGTACAGCACCGTGTACTCCGACGCCCCCGCCAGAGCCGGCCAGCGGAAGGTCGGCGGGTTGATGTCCGGCGTCCGGTCTCGATTCGGTTCCGGCCGCGCCACATAGTGCTGGCGCGGCAGATGTAGTTCCTTCACCCGGGTCAGGGTTGCACCGCCCAGTTCGATGCCGGGCCGCCGGGTGCGGATTTCGACCCGGTCGCAGAAATCCCCGATCGCGGCATAATCCTCGACCGTTCCCCATTCCCTTGAGTTGGGCGCAATCAGCACCCGGTCCCCGAAGGCGCTGCGCAGGATGATGTTGCGCCCCGGCACCCCCTCCCCTGCCCGCGCCTTGAGTTCAAGTTTGTAGATTCCCGGCTCCGCCACCGGAATCGAAATCGTGCCGTCCGCACCCGGCTGCGCGGTGATCGCCGCCCCGGAAACGCCCCATGCCAGCCATGCGGCCGCACCGCAACCCATCAACAGTCGCTTCATGCTTTTCATTCCTTATCCTTACAGCTCCGGCGCCGACGGCGTCCACTCGACCACATTCGGGATCAGCACCTTGGAAAAACGCACCCGCGCCTTCGCATATCCGTCCTGCCCCTCCGCGAAATAGCCGGGCCGCATCAGCCAGTAATAGTATTGCGAACTGCGGAAATCATTCAGCTGCAGCGAGGAAACATTGCCGCCCCAGAACAGCATATTCGCCTTGTGACCGTGCCGCAGCATTACGTTCGGCTTGCCCGCCCCCCGGTCCATGATCGCATAATTGGTGGTTTCATTCAGAAAATCCGGATCGGTGGTATCGCCGAGCACCGTGGTTTCCCCCGGCTTCATCACCAGCCGCATCGGCACCGAAATCAGCGTTTTCGTCGATCCGTCCTCCCCATCCCATTTGAAACGGTCGTGGATCGCTTTCGGCTCCCCGATGGCCGCACCGTAGGCCGCTTTGCGGAAATCATTGGCCCGCGCCGAATTGTATGCGTTCATCGAACAGACCGCCGCCTTGGGATTTCCAAGATAATTGCCGCCGCAGTTCAGGTTTCCATAGGTCTTTTCCGGCGGCACCACGAATCCCACCCATGCCGGAGCATTCGTGCTGGTCGACACCGTCACGTTGTCGTCATTGTCGAGCGCGTATCCGGACAGCGCCAGGTAACACTGTTTCAGGTTGCTCACGCACGCAATGCCCCGCGCCGTTTCCCGCGCCTTGTTCAGCGCCGGCAGCAGCATCGCCGCCAGTATCGCAATTATAGCTATCACAATAAGCAGCTCAATAAGAGTGAACTTCTTTAAGTGACGAACTGCGGGAAGCGCCTGTTCACTCCGGCAGAATATTCCGGTCGGTTCGATCCATCGATTCATGATTCCTTCTCCTTATGTTTCCTTCAGACTGTCAATGCTTTCTTGTGACTGGTCATCGCCGCCGCCCTTTCGCGGGTGATTTCGCCGCGCAGCGGTTCGCCCCGGAAGAAGTGGCCGAAATTTTCCAGCACATCCGGGATGAACCGCCGGATTCCGCCCAACCCGGCCACGTGCGGCGTCAGCACCACATTCGGCAGCCGGTACAGCGGACTGTCCACCGGCAGCGGCTCCCGGTAAAAAACGTCGAAAAATGCGGAAAAGCGCCGTCTTTCCAGCTCCACCATCAAATCCTCCTCCCGGATCAACCGCGCCCGGCCGTAATTGATCAGCGTCGCCCCGTCGCGGAGCGAGCGCAGCAGCCCGCCGTCCACCCGTTCGATATTGCGGTTGTTCAGCCCGGCCAGCAGCACGACCACATCGGCCTCCGCGAACACTCGTTCCAGCGAGGCCGGTTCGGCTCCCCATTCTGCCAGCGCGGCGTCGGAAGCGAAATCGCTGTGCACCAGAATCCGCGCCGGTGTGAACGGCTTCAGAAGCTCCAGATAGCTCCGTGCGATCGCTCCGAAGCCCCAGATTCCGATCGCCGCGTCCCGCAGCGACCGCACCCGGCCGCGATTCTCCCAGCGGAGCGGCTCCCCTCCTCCGAAGCGGAGGAATTCCAGCGCCCGCCCGAAGCCGAGGATCGATGCGGCCAGACACCACTCCGCGACCGAACCGGCCATCGTGTCATTGGCGGAGACCACTTTGATCCCGCGCGCAAACAACTCATCCGAAACCAGATCCGCGACCGAACCGGCGGCATGGCCGACGATCCGGAGCCGGGTGTTCCCCTCCAGCAGCTCCGCGTTGAACTGCGGCGCTCCCCATGAGGTGACCGCGCCGTCGTAGCCGCGCAGCAGCCGGTTCCAGCCTCCCGCTCCGGCCGGAGCCGTTCTCAGCAGGTCCAGTTGAAACCCCAGCCGTTCCGCCGCCGCCTCCGCGTCGCGGTTCCACAGCTTCGGAAAGTCCGCCGAATCCATCGGCGTGCAAAAGAGCAATCTCGCCCGTTCTTTCATCCTTGCTTCTCCGTTTTGTTTCTCCTATAATTATGGCAGAAACCGGGCCGGATGTCAACGGCAAAAATTCTATATAACTTACACTTTTCAAAGATATCTGGTCAAAAAAACGGTTTATTTTCCCAGATCAGTTGCATAATTCAGAGAATGAGGCAATATTATTCCCGGAGGGCCGACTGCATGGAAAAGACCGAATGCCTGATCAGATTCGATGACCGCAGCTATACATTGAGCGTGGAAACGCTCCACCACCGTTTCTTCCGCGGCAGTGAAAACCGCTTCCACGCCCACGCCTCCTATCATTACGTGCTGGTTTCGCAGGGAAGCTGCCTGGTGCACATCCGGGGGCGGCAGCCGGCGGAAGCGCCGCTCAACTCCCTCGTGTTCATCAATCCGCTGATCGCGCACAACTTCATCGGCGATCCTGCGACGGGGGTGGAACACACCTGCCTGATCTGGCGTTTTCTCGACGAACAGGGCAAGATCGCGCTCTTTCCGCTGCAGCAGCTGCTCGCACCGGAACAACGGGAATGGCCGGATTTCGGCATCATCCGCCTGAACGATTTCGATGCGCGCAACTTCCTGCAGAAACAGCGCGCCGCGGAACTGGCGTACAACAACCGCGAGGATTTTTCCGCCTCGGTGAAGATTTTCGAGCTGTTCTTTCTGGGGCTGAACCTGCTCAATGTGAAAGGCGGTGCTCCCGAAGCGGAGCCGGACAACGAAAAGCGGATCGTCAAACTGATCGAACAGGCGGTTGAACGGAGCCTGACCCACGAGGATTTCAGCATCGGCAAGCTGTCGCGCACCATCGGGCTGCACCCGAACTATCTCAACACCGTATTCAAATCGGCCACCGGAATCACCTTGAGCGCCTACATCATCCAGCGCCGGATCGACTTCGCGCGGATGCTGCTGGAATCGACCTCCTACAATCTGAGCGAGATCGCGGAAATGTGCGGTTTCCGCCGCCTGAGCTACTTTTCGCGGGTTTTCCGCAAGCACTGCGGCACCAATCCGAGCAGCTACCGCAACCGCCGCCACGGCGGGAAATACTGAAAACCGACATGGTGCGCGAGAGGGGACTTGAACCCCTACTCCGAAGAACCGGAACCTAAATCCGGCGCGTCTGCCAATTCCGCCACTCGCGCATTGTCGGCTAATATAACCGGGATTTCCCGAATTATCAAGGAGCCGGCCGAAGCCGATCCGCGCTTTTTTCGGCATTTATCGCATTCTTTCCTTTGGAATTCGGCAAAACCGGTGTATTATTATAATGAAACCGAAACAGTATTCATCGCAGGAAAGCACATCCCGGAAAACATGATCGATATCGCCTCAGATTCCAGAAAGAAAGTGGAACGCGCCTTGCTGATCGGCATACGCGCCCCCGAAGAAACCGACGCCGAAGTGTACGAGCATCTGGACGAACTCGCCGACCTCGTCCGCAACCTTGACATCGTCCCCCTCGAACCGCTGGTCGTCAACCTGCATACGGTGATGCCGCAATATTACGTCGGCTCCGGCAAAGCCCGAGAAATCGCCCAGATCGCGCAGGAGTGCGAAGCGGACTGCCTGATCTTCGACACCCCGCTGACGCCGTCCCAGCAGCGCAACTGGGAGCGGCTCACCAAAACCTGCGTGATCGACCGCGAGGAGGTGATCCTCGATATTTTCGCGGAACGCGCGCAGACCCGTGAAGCCGTGCTGCAGGTGGAGCTGGCGCGGGCGCAGTATTCGCTGCCGCGCCTGACCCGCGCCTGGACCCACCTCTCCCGCCAGCACGGCGGCGGCGCCACCACCCGCGGCGAGGGAGAAGCCCAGATCGAAACCGACCGGCGGCTGCTCCGGCGGCGCATCCAGCAGCTCCGAGAAGAGCTTGAAACCGTCCGCAAGCAGCGCACCACCCAGCGCAAGGCGCGGCAGCGCAACGCCGTGCCGCACGGCGCGATCGTCGGCTACACCAACGTCGGGAAATCCTCCATCCTCCGGGCGCTCTCCGGGGCGGAAATCCTGGTCAAAGACCAGCTTTTCGCGACGCTGGACCCGACCACCCGCCGCATCACGCTCGACGACAACCTCGAGCTCCTGCTGACCGATACGGTCGGCTTCGTGCGCAAACTGCCGCACTCCCTCGTAGAAGCCTTCAAATCCACGCTCGAAGAGGCGGTGCTGGCGGATTTCCTGCTGCTGGTGCTCGACCTTTCCAGCAACCAGCTCGACGCGGAGTGGGAGACCACCATGTCCGTACTCAAGGAGCTGGGCGCCGAAGAAAAGAATATTCAGGTCGTCTTCAACAAGCTCGACCTCGTCGACCGGGAAAACGATCTGGTACGGCTCGCCCGGATGAACGGCCTGTTCCCGACCGCGATCTATATTTCCACCGCGACCGGCGAAGGCATGGATAAGCTCCGGGAACGGCTCGCGTCCCTCGCCTCGGAGCGCTTCGAGCTGCTCCGGGTCACCCTGCCCCCGGCCCGTTCCGACCTCGCGGCGCTCGCCCACGCCAGCGGCCGCATCTACGAGGAGAACTACAACGATCAGGGCGAGCTGGAACTGGTGTTCACCATCGGGCCGGTTCACCGGCATAAGTTCGAGGAGTTCAGACGATGAAACGATTCTGGTTGCTTTCGGCGGCGCTCGCCGGTTCGCTTACGCTCGCCGCCGCCGACTTCTCGCCGTGGGATGCCTGGAAAAACGGGTATACCCTGTACGAGAAAGGGGAGCAGTTCCGCGACAAAGGCGATTACCTGAAAGCGCTCAACTCCTTTGAACAGGCTAAAAAGCTGTACGAACAGCTCCAGAAGAACCGTCCGGACTGGAATCAGAAGATCATCACCGGGCGGATCGCCGACTGCGACCGCGAGATCACCGCGGTCAAGCGCCTCGTCGGCGACAGTGAACTGACTTCGCCGGCGGCCTCTGCTCCCACGGGCGCCGACTTTGCCGAGCAGCAGAGCCTGCGCCGGGAACTGGAACAGTACAAGCAGAAACTCAGTGAAATCATCGTCGAAAACGACGATCTCCGCCGCCGGCTCGCCCGCAACCAGGCCTCTCAGAAAGAGGTCGCCAATCTGCTGCGCGAACAGCGTGTGATGCAGGAGAAGTACGCCCTGCTCGAAAAACGCTATCAGGACTTGGAGCGCCAGTCCCTTGAACCGGACCAGCGCCTGACCGAGCTGCGCAACCAGTTGATCGAGGAAAAACTGAATGCGGAGCTGACCGCCAAGCGCCTGAAAGTCGCCGAAACCCGGCTCCAGAAACTCGATCAGGACGCCGTCGAACTCTACCGCGCCAGAAGCAAGGCGGAAGCCGCCGCGAAGGAGCGGGAAGCCGATGCGACGCGGCTGGAGCGGGAGCTGGCCGAGCTGCGCCGTTTTCAGGCCAACGCCGCCGGAGAGCGCAGCGCACTGCAGAACCGCCTCGATCAGGCGAATCTCCAGCTCAAGGAACAGCAGGCCCAAATCGGCAGTCAGGAGAACGACCTGCAAAACCTTCGCCGCCAGCTTCAGGACACCTTGAAAAACGGCGGCGACTCCGTAACGCTCAACGCCCAGCTGCTGGACGAAAACCGCAAGTTGCGCGAAAGCCTCACCGAGCTGCAGGGAGCCGCCGCCACCAGTCAGGAGCAGAATACCCAATTGCAGAATAAACAGCGTGACCTCCAGCTCGAACTGGTGCAGGTCCGCGACCTGCTGCAGCGGCTCGAAGCCACCCGCACCCGGCTGGAGGCGGAAAAAGGAGAACTGCTTAAAACGCTCGAACGTGAAAAAGGCGGCGCGGAACTCGCCTCGGTCGAGTTGAAGAACCAGCGCGAACGCATTGCCCGGCTGGAAAGCGATATCCAGACCTGGTCCGACCGCTGCAACCGCCTCGAAAAACGGCTGGCAGAGCGCAAACAGGAGGATTACGACGCCATCGCCGCCTCCGACGCCGCCAAGCGCAAGCTCTCCACCGAGATCAGTCTGCTGAAAGGGCAGATCGCCGAACTCACCGTCAATAAGCAGGATATGGAAACCGCTTCGGCCAAGCTCAAAAAGGAGTTCGACGCCACTCATGAAACTTTGCTGAAAACCCAGGCTGCCCGGCTCCACCTCGAAGGCCGCCTGAAAAAGCTCGAAACCGAAACCGCCGGCCATCAGAAACTGCAGGCCGACTTCAAGGCGCTGCAGGTCAATTTCAACGCATTGCAGGCGGAAAACAGCGCCAATAAAAAGCTGGCCGCGCAGCTGGCCTCCGCTCAAAAGCAGTTGACTGCCCTGCAAACCCGGCTTGCCGATTTCGACAAGACACGCCAGGCTCTCGCCCGCCAGCAGCGGGAAAATCAGGCGCTGGCCGAAGCCAAACTCAAACTCGAAGCCGAGCTGGCGGCCCGTCCGGTGATCCGTCAGGCCGCCGAACCGGAGGTTGCCGTGCCCCCCCGGATCGTCACCGCCAAGGGGAATCCGGCCGAACTGGTCGCCGCCGGTCAAAAAGCCGAGCAGGAGGAGAGTACCGACCTCGCGATCTGGAACTACCGGACCGCGCTGGAACTCGACCCGTCCAACGCCGCCGCCGCCTCCCGTCTCGGGATGATCCATCTCAAGCGCGAGGAATTCAACCGCGCCCTGCCGCTTCTGGACATCGCCCGCCGCGCCACGCCGGATGACCCGGAGCTGACGGCGGCGGCCGCGGCCGCGCTCAACGGGCAGGAGAAGTACGGCAACGCGCTCGCTTTGCTGGAGCCTCTCCGTAAAAAGTACCCCGATGACCTCCGGCTGCTGTTGCCGTTCGCAAAAGCGCAGGCCGGGAGCGGCCAGCTCAAAATCGCCGGAGAACTTTACCGGCAGGCGGAAAAACTGGCCCCGGCTTCTCCCCTCCCCAAGCTGGAACTCGCCCGGTTGTACCTGCAGGGCGACAAGCCGGATGAAGCCGCCGCCGCCCGGCTGTATCAGGCGGCCCGCAAGCTCGGCGCCGGTCCCGATCTCGAACTCGAACCGCGCCTCGGCAAACTGATCGACGAGAACCGGCAGGTCACCGAATTCATGACTTCGGCGGCGCAGGAAGCCGCCCGGAACAATGACTGGAGTTCCGCCGCCTGGTACTTCAAGCAACTGCTGGAACGCGACCGGAATTCCGCCGAAAACGCGGTGCGTCTGGCATTCGCACAATATAAGTCGGGACAACTTCCGGCGGCGCTCGAAACCCTGAGCATGAATACCGCCTCCCCCGACGGGCTGCTGCTCGCCGCCCTGCTCCGTTTCCGCAGCGACGATTTCGAGGGGGCGGCCACGGCGGCGGCAGAAGCCGTAAAACAGAACGGCGGCAAACCGGTCAAAGCCTCGCCGCAGGTAGCGGCGGAGGCGAAGCAGCTTCTGGCCGGTTCCGACGCCAAACGTTCCGTGCTCGCCCAGAAAGCGGCGGCGGCCATCCGCGCCGCCATTCAAAAATAAGGAATCCTTCTCATGCCGGAAAACACGTCCCCTTCATCCGCTTCCCGCTTCGCCTGTCTGACGGAACGGGTCCGCCACTCCCTGACCGTCAAGCTAGTGCTGATCGGCGCGATCATCCTGCTGCTCCAGATTCCGACGCTGATGATCTACTCGCTGATCGCGGAGCGGCAGAGCAACCGCAATCAGGCGGTCGATGAAATCTCCCGGGAATGGGGTTCCGCCCAGACGGTAACGGGGCCGTTCCTGTCGATCCCGGTCCGCGAAAAGCGGCTCCGCCCGGCGGCGCAATCGACGATGCCCGTGACTGAGGAAGTCCGTTTTCACCAGCTGACTTTCCTGCCGGAAACGCTGAACATCACCGGGAAACTCGACCCGGAAATCCGTTACCGCGGCCTCTATCAGGCCGTCCTTTACCGCAGCGAGATCACCATCGAAGGGGAGTTTAAACTTCCCGCGGAGTTCCGCCTCTCCCGCCTCGCCAATGCGCAAACAGAGCTTCAGGACGCCATTCTGGTGATCGGCATCAGCGACCTGAAAGGAATTTCCGCCGAAACCGTCGACATCAACGGAGTCGAATGCAAGGCAATCCCCGGCATTCCCGATACCCGACTGGCTTCTTCCGGTTTTCAGGTGCCGCTCACTGCCCTGAAAGACCTGAAACCGGGCGCCACTTTGAGATTCTCCCTGAAACTCAACCTGAACGGCAGCAGCGCCCTCTCCTTCTATCCGCTGGGACGGACCAACACCGCCCGGCTGGCCGCCAACTGGAGCAGTCCGAGCTTTACCGGAGAGTTTCTGCCCGCCGCGCGCGAAGTTACCGACACCTCTTTCAACGCCGAGTGGAAGATCACCGACATGAACCGCAACTACCCGCAATCGTGGCTCGACGATGAATTCAAGATCGCCGGCTCCGAATTCGGAGTGGGCCTCCACATTCAGGCCAACGTCTACCAGCAGACGATGCGGGCGATCCACTATTCGGTGCTGTTCATCATCTTTTCCATGCTTGCGTTCCTGTTCGCGGAAATCCTGAGCAAGGTCTGGATGCACCCGCTGCAATACCTGATGGCAGGGCTGGCGGTCGTACTGTTCTACACGCTGCTGCTGGCTTTCAGCGAACACCTCGGCTTCCAGTGCGCCTACTGGATCACCACCGCGGCCACGGTCGGACTGCTCGGCCTTTACTGTCTTTTGATCTTCCGCCGGAAGATCGTGGCGGCAGCCGTCGCCGGAGTGATGGCGCTGACTTACATCCTGCTGTACTTCATGCTCCAGCTGGAAGACTATGCGCTGCTGACCGGCTCCATCGTGCTGTTTTTGCTGCTGGCGCTGGTGATGGTCCTGACCGGAAACATCAACCGGTCCCGTTCCTGATCCGCAGACGCCGCCGCACCCGAAAATGCGAATCCCGGATTCTTCGGCAAAAACTTCGGGATTCCATTGCAAAAAGCGTCTCTCAATGGTATATTATAAGGTTTTTGTATGATTTTACCTTGGGGAGATGCCGAAGTGTTGATCGTAAAGCCGCAAAACTTTCAACTGCCTGAACCGCTGCAGCTCGACTGCGGGCGGAGCCTCAAGCAGGTGAACATCCGTTACGAAACGGTCGGGGAACTCGCCCCGGACGGTTCCAACGCGGTGCTGATCACCCATGCCCTCTCCGGCGACGCCCACGTCTGCGGCCGCCACACTCCCGCCGACCAGAAACCCGGCTGGTGGGACGATATGATCGGCCCCGGCAAGATGATCGACACCAACCGCTATTTCGTCGTCTGCAGCAACGTGCTCGGCAGCTGCGCCGGTTCGACCGGGCCGCGTTCGGTGAACCCGGATACCGGCAATCCCTACAACCTCGACTTCCCGGTCATCACGATCCGCGACATGGTCCGCGCCCAGAAATACCTGATGGAACATTTGAAAATTAAAAAGTTCCTGTCGGTGGTCGGCGGTTCGATGGGCGGAATGCAGGCGATGGAGTGGGCGATCAATTACCCCGACCTCGTGGACAGCGTGATTCCGATCGCGACCACCAGCCAGCTCTCCAGCCAGAGCATCGCGTTCAACTGGGTCGGCCGCGAGGCGATCAAGTACGATCCGAACTGGAACAACGGCAACTACTCCGCCGACCACGTGCCGGACCGCGGCCTCGCGGCGGCCCGGATGCTGGCGCACATCACCTATCTCTCCGAGGAGTCGATGAACCGCAAGTTCGGGCGGGAGCTGCAGGACGCCGACTCCTACTCCTTCAATTTCCGGCGCGACTTCGCGGTGGAAAGCTATCTGGAGCATCAGGGCCGCCGGTTCGTGGAACGTTTCGACGCGAACAGCTACTTTTACATTACCCGCGCGATGGATTATTTCGACCTCGCGGCCCGCGCCGGCGGCGATCTGGCGAAGGCGTTCGAGCCGGTGAAGGCGGCGGTGCTGGTGGTTTCGTTTTCGAGCGACTGGCTCTTCCCGACCTCCGAATCGCGCAAAATCGTGAATGCGCTGCTGAAAAACCGCTGCAACGTGTCGTTCTGCGAAATCGAGTCCGGCTATGGCCATGACGCATTCCTGCTGGAAGTGGATATCCTCGGCGGCATGATCCGCGACTTCCTGCACAACCGACTGGAGGCGAACCGTGGTTGAATCCCTTTACCTCGACCTCAAAGCCCGTCCCGACCTCGAAGTCATCTCCCGGCTGGTCGATCCCGGCCACCGGGTGCTCGACCTCGGCTGCGGCGACGGCATCTTCCTGAAAATGCTGCGCGAAAAACGCGGCGCCGAAGTGCTCGGCATGGAGATCAGTCAGGTTGAAATCGCCAAGTGCATCGCCAACGGCGTGCCGGTGATCCAGAGCGACCTCGACGACGACCTCGATTTCGCCGAGGACGGTTCTTTCGACCTGGTGATCCTGTCGCAGACGCTGCAGCAGATGCGCCGGCCGGACCGCCTGCTGCGCCGCCTCGTCCGGGTCGGCAAGCGCGGCGCGGTCAGTTTCATCAACTTCGGGCATTTTCATTGCCGCTGGCAATTGATGCTGGCCGGTTCGATGCCGCGCACCACCCAGATACCGTATCAATGGTACAATACGCCGAACATCCACCTCGGCACCATCCGCGACTTCCGGCGGCTCTGCAAACACCTCGGAATCCGGATCGTGCAGGAGATTCCGATCGGCTTTTCCTTTCCGCTGCTGACCGCCGCCTGGCCGAATTTGTTCGCGGTCGGCTGCGTCTTCGTGATCGAACGCGCCCAATAAGCGGTCTGCCGGTCATTTTCCGCATTCTCCGCGAAAAACTCAAAAATATTGCCGTTTTCCCTCTTGTTTTTCCATCATTTCGTGTTATTCTGAAAAGAAGGGAAACAATGGACGGTCATAGCTGAACGCCATAACTCATTATATGATTTGGAGGTTCCATGCGAGTTTTTACCCAAGACCATCTGTGGCTTGATTACGAGGACGGCATTGTGATTCTGGGGCTGACGGCCTATGCGGCTTCCCGGTTCCGGGAGGATGCAGTTTTGAAATTCCCGGCGGAAAGCCGCCTGCTTTTTCCCGGCGTGCCGATTGCTTCATTGGAATCTTCCGGTCTCCTCCATGACATCCGCTCCCCGCTGGAGGGATTCCAGCTCGGCGTCAACCGGGAACTACAGCGGTCGCCGCACAAGCTCACCCGTTCCCCCGAGGAGGAGGGGTGGCTCTGCCAAATCTACTGCCCGCGCTGGCAGCCCGCCGAACATCTGTCGCGACGCGGCTACGAGGCTTTTCTGGAAACCCTGCCCGCTCAACGGCAGCTTGCGGCCATCCATTCCTGAATGAAACGGGCGAAACGGTCATCACTCGCACGCTGTTCGAGAAAGCGGACGTTGCCGCCGGCCTCCTCCCGCCACCGGGCGAGACCGGCGACAGAGTCATAACGGAGCGTTCCGGCGCGGGAGACTCCGGCCAGCTCGCCGAGCGCCCCGGCTGCGAACAGCACCGCGATATGGTCCCAGCTCGGACGCAGGAATTTCGGGTCGCCGCCTCCCATTTTCGAGTAGGCGGTCCGCAGGAAATCGCCGCGTTCGTTGTCCGCGCAGGGAAAAGCGCCGGTCAAGATCTTCCGCCCCATCGGGCTGACTGCGATTTCGCCGGGCCAGTGGTTCAGCACCCGGCCGGCGGCCCGCCGGTTCATTTCCCAGTTGAAACCGCCGCTGCTTTCCGGGGGCATTGCCTCCGCCATTGTGACCAGCAGCTTCACCTTGCGCCGGATCAGCTCCGAAGCGCCCGATTCCAGCAGCGCCGCCAGCGACGACAGCAGCCCGATCGCGCAGATCGTCACGCTGTGGTCGGGGGCGGTTTCCAACAGCCGCCGGTAGAGCGCCACCGCCTCCTCCGGCCGGAATCTTCCGGGCGAAGCCTCCGGGCGGCGCTGCACGAGCTTCCAATGATAGAGCTGCGGGATATGGTTCTCCCGGTGCAGCCGGTAGGCGAATGTGTCGGGGCAATCGAAATTGCAGCCGACCGGCAGTTCCGGCCGCCCGAAAGCGAGATTCAGCGCGCGTACTCCGGCGGCGGGCCAGCAGGAGTTCACGCTTGCGACAATTCCGAGCGGCTCGACCAGACCGCGATCGGCAAGGCCGTGCAGAATCGCCAACGCCCCGGCGTCGTCACAATCGGTTTCAAAATCGGTATCGATAATCAGCTTTTCCATTCCAGTCTCCTGTTTTTTCCTACTATACGGGAAGAATCCGGAAAAACAAGGCCCGGAAACCGATTTGTCACACAAGTGCGTCCGTGTAGACCGCCAACTGGAAACGGCCCGGCTTCAGCCGCATGGTCCGGCCATCTCCCCCCGCCGCAAGTTCCGTCTCCGATCCGGAAAACAGTTCGCGGGCGCGATTTCCCGGAAACAGCTCCGGCCCGACGGCGATCTCCGCTTCCTGCACATCCGGCGGGAAAAAGACGAAGAGCAGGCTTTTCCCCTGCGACCTGCCGCTTTTCAGATAGACGAACCGTTCCTTACCCGGCAACGGCTCACGCACCACGACGGGCGGCACCACGCCGGAGTCGGTCACGATATCGCGGAGCAGCGCCTCAAATTCCGGATTCCAGCTCCGGCCGCAGGCATTTCCCGGATAACTGCCCAGATAAACCACCCGGCCGGCACCGTATGAAACCGTCCGGCAAAGCTGTCCTTCCGGCTCTTTTTCCGGCGGGGTCATCCACTGCTCCACGCCGAGCCGGTAACTCCGGCCATTGTACTGAAAATCCACCGCCTCCGCTTCCAGATTGCGCCGCCCCGTTTCGACGATGCCGAACCGGGCGAGGAAACGCTCCTCGGGATAACGGTAAAATCCGGCGCTGTCGAATGCGCCGCACTCCGATTCGCACACCAACGTACCGCCCCGTTCCACAAAGCGGATCAGCGCCGTCTCCGTCACCGGATCGGTCACCAATACCCGGGGCAGGAACAGCACCTTCAAACCGTCGAGCGCATCAAGGTGCTCCTCCTCGACGAACAGCAGCGGAATCGAGCTTCTGGTCAGCGCCCGGCCGTAACCGGCCAGGCCGTCGCGGATGCGGTCGCCGCTCCCCTCCTGCGCCCAGCCGAGATAGTAACTCTGCGGCGAAAACAGCAATCCGACTTCGGCGCGGTCCGGCACGTAATGGTCGAAAAGCTCCGCGTACCGCTCCCACAACTCCCCGGTCACGCGGGTTGCGGCCAGCCGTTCCTCCGCGCAGCCGTCGCGGCCGGAGATGCCGAAACCGGCGGATTCGCGCCCGAACACCTCGTCGCGCCAGCACCAGAAAAGGATGGTGTCCGCGCCGCAGCCCAGCCCGTTCCACAGCCAGCGCTGCTGCTGCGCCGCCCGGACCACGCCGTAGGTGTTGAAGCCGACCGCCGCCCGGCCCCCCTGCAATTCGCTGAGCCACACTTTGCGGCCGCGGGCTGCGGACTTGACCATATCGATCCGCAGCCCGAAATCGGCGTCGTCCACATCGAACCATTGCGGAAAGCTCGAACAGCCGATTCCGTCGAGCGCGTCCGCGAGGAACCAGTCGTTGCCCCGGTCGACCGGATAGGTGCCGGGATCGCCGGAATACAGCGCGCTCGGACAGGCTCCGTGCGCGGTGATCAAATGCACAGGGTCGACAGCGCGCATCACTCCGTACCGCCTGTGGGCGTGCTCATCGGCCCGGCAGGTCAGGAAGTGTTGAAAGCTCATCAGTTCGGTATAAGGCCGGTCGGGCAGCTTGCCGGGCATCACATCTTCCCAGCACGCATAGCGGCGCTTCCACGCCTCATTCAGCCCTTCCAGCGAACCGAATCGCTTCTCCAGCCAGCACCGGTATGCGGCGAGCGTGTGCGGACAAAAGCAGACCAGCGCATCGGCGTTGACGTTCCAGCGCAGTTCGTTCCAGATGTCCCAGCCGCGCAAATGATCAAGCCCGGCGTAGCGCCTGCCGGTCGTTTCGATGAAGCGGGCCATCCTCTCCCACACGCCGGGATGGTCGGTACAGCCACCGGGGGTGATTCCGAAATGGTGTTCCCCGCGCGCGCTTGACACCACCTTATGACCGAAATTGTCGACCATTTCACTGCCCGGAACCAGCCGGTGAATCCAGTTGGGCTGGATTTCGGCAATGGTGCTCAGAACCACGCCGAGCCGATGCTTTGCGGCCAGTTCGACCAGCCGGTCGTAATCGTCATAGACGAAACGGTCCGGCGTCGCCTCGACCCATCCCCAGCTGATCCAGAGCTGGACGGTGTTGAAGCCGGACTCCCGGATCTTTTTGAAATCACTCTCCCAATGCTTCGCATCGGGAAACGGGGCACGGTAATACTGGACTCCGAAATTCATCGACCTTCCTCCCGGTTGTTGTTTTACGGCATCAATATAACCGGAGCCGCCACAAAAATCCGTTGTTTTTTTATGAGGAAGTGATAGTTTTTTAAGACTTCTCCGCGACGCTTTTCCGTTCTTCCGCGTCCAGTTCCTTCAGCAGCAGCAGTTCATTCGGCTCGCCGGGCAGCAGCAGACAGCCGCAGTCGCGGTAGCCGCGACGGCGGTAGAAGTGCTGCGCCTCCTCGTTCGACAGCGTGGAAGTCAAAACAAGTTTGTAACCGGCCCGGCGGCGCGCTTCTTCCCATTCAGCCAGCGCCCGGCTGCCGAGGCCGCGCCGCCGGAAAGGCTCCGCAAGACAGATCAGGTTCAGAAACGGCGTGTTGTCCCAGAACAGCCCCCAGCGCAACACGCCGCAGCGCCGGCTGCCGTCCGCAATAAGCAGAACGAGCCCCGCCGCAATTTTGCGGCGAAGCTCAACGTCCGAAATATGACAATCCAGCGTGCGGATGAAATCAAAGTCCCCCTCCGCCGCCGGACGCAATACCGCTCCATTCATTTCAGGGCGGCTTCCCACTCCGCCGGTTTGAACCCGACCAGCACTTTGCCGCCGCCGATCAGCAGCGGGCGCTTCACCAGCATCCCGTCGGAAGCCAGCAGCGCGAGCTTTTCCGCATCGGACATCGCCGGGAGCTTCTCCTTCAACGCCAGCGCCTTGTACTTCAGACCGCTCGTATTGAAAAATTTGCGCAGCTCCAGGCCGCTTTCGGCCACCCATTTTGCCAGCTCCTCCGCTGTCGGGTTGGCTTCGACGATATGCCGGTCCTGATACTCGACTCCGGCCGCGTCCAGAAACGCCTTCGCCTTTTGACAGGTGGTGCACTTCGGATACTCGATGAACAGATACTTTTTCATAATTTCACCTTCAATTACCAGATCAGCAGTTTTTCCACCGAATCACCGCTCTTCTCATAGGTCCGGGCGTCGATTACCGTCACATCCGGCCCGGTCGGAACGGCATGACGTTCCACCAGCTCCCAGCGCAACGTCACCGGATATTCCAGCTCCGGCATCCGGACCGACGTGCGCCGCCGCAGCGCCTCCGTCGTCCGTTCGGCGATCAGCCGGTGAGCCCGTTCCGGCGCGATCAGCCGCGCACAATGGGTGTCATACCCGGTCTTGACCTGACAGGTCGTCACTCCCGGCAGCCACTCCTCCGCCTCGCGGCAGGCTTTGTCGTCGCCGCTCACCATCACCACCGGAATGCCGTGCTCGGCCGCAATCCGAATGTCGAGGCCGATCTCTCCGACCGGGCGGCCGTTGAAGCGGAGCGTCTGGAATCCCGCCGCCGAGTAAGAGTGCTCCAACACCGCTCCGGCGGCTCCGGCCATCGCGTGATAACCGAGCAGAATCATCGCATCGGCTCCTTCCGCGCCGGGAAAACGGCAGCGCGGCGCAACGCCCTGCACCAGATCGGCCCGGGGATCGATCATCTCGCAGGTCACATTGAAGCCGCTGCCGTGCCCGTCCCGGACCACAACCTCATCGGCACCCGCCCGGAAACAGCCCTCGACGCAGGCGTTGATATCACCCGCCATGAAACGACGCGCCGCGGCGAGCAATTCCGGCCGGGAGTTGTCGATATAACAGCCGCCGGCAATGCCGCTGATCCCTTCGATGTCGCAGAAAATATAAACCTTCATTGCATTCCCCCGAACATGATGTTGCGGATTCCGGTAAAAATCAACTGGGAAGCGAGCGCCGCCAGAAACAGGCCGGTCAATTTGCTCAGGATATTCAGCCCCTTCTTCTTCAGCAGACGCTCCAGCGCCGCCGAAAAATAGAGCAGCAGCCCCATGATCAGCACCGCGATCACGATCCCCGCGATCTGGGTGACGCGGAGCCGGGCGGAGTCCGCCGACGCGCCCATGGTCAGCAGCGTGCCGATCGTGCCGGGGCCGACCGTATACGGAATCGCCAGCGGCACGACGGCGATATCGCCGTCGTCGTCACACTGGCGGGTGCCGGAGGGCGTGCCGGAGGAACGGACCACCTCGATGCCGCTCAGCAGCAGCACCAGCCCCGCCCCGATCCGGAATGCGTCCAGCGAAATGCCGAGATATCCGAAAATCCGGTCGCCGAGCAGATAGATGATCAATACGATCGTCATCACCGCCAGCGTGGTGCGAACCGCCAGCTTGCGCTGCCTCGGCAATTCCATTCCGGAAGTCAGCGACACGAAGAGCGACAGTACAAAAAACGGCGTCAGCAGAAAGAAAAACTGCACCACCATTCCGATGAACATGTTGACATCCATCATTCGCCCCCCCCTTCCCGGCCGCGGAGTTTTACCGTTCCTTCAGTTCTTCCTGGAGTTCCGCATCGGCGGAGAGCACGATCTTCGCCTGATCTTCGCGGAATTTCTTCAGCTTCGCCGCCAATTCCGCATCGCCCAGCGCCAGCATCGAAACCGCATACAGTGCGGCGTTCCTGCCGCCCGCCTTGCCCGCGGTGACCACACCGACCGGCACGCCGGGAGGCATCTGGACCATCGCCAGCAACGCATCCAGGCCGTTGAAAGGCTCGCTCGCGACCGGCAGACCGATCACCGGCAGCGTGGTATGCGCGGCGACCACGCCGCCGAGGTGGGCGGCCATGCCGGCGGCACAGATGATCACCTTGATTCCGGCGGCTTCCGCACCGGCGGCGAACTCCATCGCCTCCACCGGAGTCCGGTGCGCCGAAAGCACCCGGGCGGTGAACTCCACTCCGAAACTATCGAACACTTTAAACGCGCCCTGCAGGATCGGCAGGTCGCTTTTGCTGCCCATCAGGACGGCGACCACGGGTTTACCCATTCTTTCATTCTCCCAATTTCAGTTCATTCACACAAAAATCCCGCCAGATCGCTCTGTACGGGATTCCTCGGATTTCATCGGCGGCGTCTTATTCGCCGTCCACGGGAATTTCAGCCGGTTCCGACCCGTCCGCCACCACCGGCAGCCCGGAAGCGATTTCGCCCGGTGTGCCGAATTCATAGCTCAACAGCCCCTCGGCGATTTCGAGCAACGCCACGTCGATCAGGTTCTCGGAGTCGCATTTGATCATCGGACGGGCCCCGCCGATCGCCAACTGCTTGGCGCGCTTCGCGGCCACCACCGACAGGATCTGCGGGTCCGGGATCATTTTTTTGGCTCTCGCCAGATACGCATTGTTCATGATTTTACCTCTTTTCTGAAAATCGGCGGGCGAAACGCATCCAGACGATGCGTTCCGCCGCAATTATTTCACATTTCCGACTGTCGATACCGGAATCAATAGTCGATGATATCGCGCTTGTTGTCGATCAGCGTCACATCGCCGGAAGTCACGCGCATGAAACGCTTTTCAAATTCCGGAACCGCATCGAGGATGAAGCGTTCGGCGATCGCGGCACGATCTTCGCACTTCATCGCATCGCGCAGCAGCAGCAAACCGACGAAAATGTAGGTTTCCATCTCGACCAGGCTGCGGGCCATCAGGTCGTGATAGGCCGGGTCCTTCTTCTCGGCGACGAATTTCACCGCCTCAAGCTGGCGGGCGTGCAGCTTCATCACCGTGTCGCGCAGCCGGGCCAGCTTGCCGGTGTAGTCCAGCGAAGCGAGCTCCTGAATCCGCACGTCGTTGTCGCGCTGGATCACTCCGCCGATGGCCGCCACGACCTGAAGCTGGGTGGTGCCCTCGTAGATATTGGTGATGCGCGCGTCGCGGTAGAAGCGCTCGGCATTGAAGTCCTTCATGAAGCCGGTGCCGCCGTGAATCTGGATCGCGTCATACGCGACCTGATTCGCCATTTCGGTGGCCAGCGCCTTGCACATCGGGGTCAGCACCGCCGCAACCTTGTTGTAATACTTCTGCTTGGCGCGATCATCGGCGGAAACGTTTTCACCGTGTTCCACCAGATGCGTATAACCGTTGCGCAGGTCGACCACGCGGGTGGTTTCATACAGCAGCGCGCGGGCGGCGGTCAGCTTGACCTTCATGCCGGCAAGCATATCATAAATCGCCGGGAACTGGTCGATCGACTTCTTGAACTGCATGCGCTCGGCGGCATACTTGCGAGCTTCGCGGTAGGCGGCTTCCGCAATACCGATCGCCTGTCCGCTGATCGCGACGCGGGCGCCGTTCATCAGGCTCATCACATACTTGATCAGGCCGAAACGGCGCTTGCCGCAAAGCACGGCCGGCACGTCATTGTACTGAAGCTCGGTGGTCGCGACGCCGTGGATGCCGAGCTTGTTCTCGATGCGGCGCACCACCAGCTGCGGGCAGGCTTCGCAGATGAACATCGACAGTCCGCGGCCATCGGAAGTGCCTTCCTCGGAACGGGCCAGCACCAGGTGCACCTTCGCACAGCCGTTGGTGATGAAGCGCTTCATGCCGTTCAGATACCACTGGCCGGTCTTTTCATCCTGCCACGCACGGAGGCGGACCGACTGGAGGTCGGAACCGAAATCCGGCTCGGTCAGGTCCATCGAACCGTCGTATTCGCCGGAAGCGAAGCCCGGCAGATACTTCTCCTTCTGCTCATCGCTGCCGAAGAAGTTGATGGTTTCGGCGATGTCCTGCAAGCCGAAGATATTCTGCAGCGAACCATCGGCGCGGGAGACCATTTCGGTCATCATCGTATAGACGGAAACCGGGAAATTCAGGCCGCCGAATTTGTGGTCGAGCATCACGCCCATCACGCCGGCCTGCTTGAGGTCGTTCAGGTTCTGCACGGTCAGCGGGTGGTAGGTGACCACGCCGTCGGCGAAATGCGGACCTTCGGCGTCCACGGTGCGGCTGCGCGGCTCGATGCGGTCGCCGCAGATTTCGCCGACGACTTCGAGCACGCGGTTGTAGTTGTCCAGCGCGTCGGCGAAATCCGCCGGAGCGTTGTCGAATTCCTGAGCGAACTTGTAGCCCTCTTCCTTGAGTTTGGCGACTTCGGCCAGTTCAAGGTTGTTGAGCGTGAACATCAAATCCGCATTGTCTTTGAAAAAGTTAGCCATAATCGAATCAGTCCCTTACGCTTTGGCCTTGAAGGCTTTGATCATTTGCGGAATCACCGTGTTCAGATCGCCGACGATCGCATAGTGCGCGACGCTGAAAATCGGCGCGCCCGGGTCGGTGTTGATCGCGATGATCTTCTTGGACTCCGACATGCCCGCGCAATGCTGGATCGAGCCGGAGATGCCGCAGGCGATATAGAGACGCGGACGCACGGTCACGCCGGTCTGGCCGACCTGATGATCGTGGTCGATCCAGCCCGCGTCGACCGCGGCGCGCGATGCGCCGACTTCGCCGCCGAGCGCCTCGGCCAGATCGTAGATCAGCTTGAAGTTGGCCTTGCTGCCGACGCCGTAGCCGCCGGCGACGATGATCTGCGCGCCCTTGAGATCGACTTCCTTGTCGGCCCGGACCCGCTCCAGAACCTTGATCACCGTTTCGGCGTCAGTGAGCTTCACCTCGACCGGAGTCACAGTGCCCTTGCGGCCGAAGTCGGGTTCGTCGAGCTTCATCACGCCCTCGCGGACGGTCACCATCTGCGGATCGTCCCAGGTGTTCACGATGGTCGCGATGATGTTGCCGCCGAACGCCGGACGGATCTGCATGAGCTTGTTGGTGTAGCTCTTGTTGTTCTTCTTGTCCTCGAAGTCGTCGATCCGCAGGTCGGTGCAGTCGGCGGTCAGTCCGCCGAGTTTTTCGGAAGCGACGCGCGGCGCGAGCTCGCGCCCCTTCAGGGTCGCGCCGAAGAGAAGAATGTTCGGCTTGTGCGCCCGGATCAGATCCATGATCACCTTCGCATAGGGCAGCACGGTGAAAGGCTCCAGCCGCGAATCCTCGGCGAGGAACACATTGTCGCAGCCGTAGGCGAAGAGGGTGTCGACGCAGCCGGCCACATTGTCTCCGAGGAGAACAGCTTCCGTTTTCACACCCAGCTGCGCGGCCAGTTCGCGGCCCTTGCAGACGAGTTCGAGGCTCACGTCAGCGATCTTGCCCGCTTCCTGCTCGATGAAAACCCAGACATTTCCAATTTTTTCAGCCATGATGATTGCTTACCCCAGAGTGTGATCGCTAATAAGTTCGTGAATCAGAAGGCTGACGCCTTCGGCGGTCGCGGGCACCGATTTCGCTTCGCTGGCGGTCAGCACGACGCTCATCACCTGCTTGACCTTGGTCGGAGAACCGGGGAAACCGATCCGGGCCGGATCGGCACCGATATCGGCGGCGCTGTATTCTTTGATCAGCAGTCCGGCTTCTTCCAGCTTCTTCAACTCGTCATCGACGGTCTGCCCGTCGGTGTAATTGGAGTTGGAGTGGGCCTTGGCGACCTCCGACGCGGTGCGGGCGCGCTTGAATTTCATGATCTTTTTCGCGTTCATCGGGCGCGGATCGTTGGAGTCGATCACGGTCAGCAGCGCCGGGAGCGGAGCCTCCAGCACTTCGTAGCCGCCGTCGATCGCGCGCTTCGCGACGATCCTGCCGTTGCCGAACTCAAGCACGTCCTCGACGTAGCAGATCTGCGGCATCGCCAGCTTTTCCGCAATCTGCGGACCGACCTGCGCGGTATCCCCGTCGATGGCCTGACGGCCGCAGAGGATCAGGTCGACCTTGCCGACTTTCTTCGCGCAGCAGCTCAGCGTGTAGCTGGTCGCCAGCGTATCCGCGCCTGCCAGCGCCCGGTCGGTGACCAGGATCGCCTCATCCGCGCCGCGGTAGAGCGACTGGCGGAGGACTTCGGCGGCGGCGGGCATGCCCATCGTCGCGACGACCACGCGGACGCCGTAGCGGTCCTTGAGCTGCAGGGCCAGTTCCAGCGCATTCAAATCCTCGGGATTGAAGATCGCCGGGAGGGCGGCCCGGTTCACGGTACCTTCCGGCGTCATTGCGTCGCCGGAAATGTTCTGGGTATCCGGAACCTGTTTGACGAACACGAGTACGGTATAACTCACAGTTTCGACTCCCATTTTGGTTGGTTATTTGGATCTTTATATGTTAAAACTTTATTCCAAAATCAACAACAGAACGCGATAATATAATCCGGCTGCCTCAAATATCAACAAGCCGGACCGGACTTTTTCTCACTTTTTTCCCGTTCAGCCATTTCCGCCGCCTCGCGAAGCCACTTCGCGCAGAACCATAAACAGCGCGGCAAATGGAAAAACGCCTTCGCCGGAGTTCCCTTGGCGTCGCACAACACTTCGCCGCCCGGAGCCACCGCCCCGAACCATTCCGGGAAGTCGGGATCGCGGAAGTTCCGCCACGTCCACTCGTCCACCTCCGCGAACCGCTCCAGAAACCACGGATCGAGCGTCAGTTTATAGGAGTAGGCCAGCCCCAGCAGCGCCTCGGTATGGGTCCACCACTGCTTCGTGCCCGCCCCCGGCATGCAGCACGGCAGATCGAGCGCGTCCTGCATACTGAAAAGCCCGCCGTACTTCCGGTCGAACGCATAGCCGCAGACCTCCCGCGTCCACGCCGGAATCCGCTTCAGGAACTCCGCGTCGCCGACGATCTCCGCCGCATACCCCGCGAACCACATCACTTCAAAACCGTGCCCGGTCGCGATCATGCGCCCCATCGAAGTAGCGAGATCGAACTCCCCGTCTGCCCCGCGCATTCCCAGCCAGCGCCGCAGTTGCGGGTGACGGAACCTCGGAATTTCCGCGAGCGCCTCCCTGATCAGCCCGCTGCAATACCCGTCCTCGTCGCCGCAGGCCGATAACAGTTCCGCCGCGGCGTAGACGATGTGCATGTACGCTCCCAGCTCTTTCGCGCCGGCGGGCATGAACCGTTTGCCGGAACCGCCGCCGCGCATCGACTCCTCATAAACACGCAGCGCCGAAAACCCTTCGCGCCGGTACTCCTCTTTCGGATTCAGCCGGTACAGTTCCGCACACGCGATCGCCGCATATACGTCCGCCATCGCCCGGAACATCGGAAAACCGGCACCTTCCTCCCCGCCGTCCGCCGCCACGTACAGACGGTAACGCCCGTCCCCGCCGCGCGCATGACGTACGCAGAAGTCAAAGCCCTGCTCCGCCAGCCGGGCGTATTCCGGCTTGCCGAATCCGACATTGCACATTTTCGCAAACATATAAATGTCGCGCCACATCATCCAGACGTTTTTCCCGGGATCGAACACCGCCCCGCCCCGGCACAGGTTCGTGTAAAAACCGCCGTGGACCGGATCAGCCGCGTGTTCCGCCCAGAAAGGAGCGATCGCGTCGGTCAGTTCCCGCTCGTAGCGTTCCGCCGTCTTTTTCAAATCCAACATCGCCATACTTCTCCGAATTCAAAAAGACGCCGGAGCAGCCGCCCCGGCGTCTTCGATTTCATCCTTCTACTCCAACACCGCCCAGAAACGGCCCTTCTTGTTCCTGATCAGTTTGATCGGCATTCCGAACGCGCTGGAGAGATGCTCTTCGTCGAGAATCTCCTCGCGCTTCCCGGAGCTGACGATTCTGCCGTGCGCCAGAATCATGCCGCAGTCGAACACCGGCAGGATATCCTCAATCCGCTGCGTGATGAATACGATCGTGACCTCCGGCAATGTGTTCGCGATATGTTCGATCTCGCCGAGCAGGAACTCGCGCCCGGCCATATCCAGATAGACGCTCGGCTCGTCGAGGATCACCAGCTCCGGCCTGGTCAGCAGAGCGCGGGCGATCAGGATTTTCACCTGCTCGCCGCTGGACATCGTGAAGATCTGCTGGTCCGCCAGATGGTCGCAGCGGAACCGCTTCATCAGCGCCTTCGCCTGATCGACCTCCTCCGGCAGCGGCTTGCGGAACAGCCCCAGCGTGCCGTCGATGCCCGAGAGCACCATCTCCAGCCCTGTCCAATCGGTTTCGGTGAACTGTTGCATACAGGGGCTGACCCACGCGATTTTCTTGCGCAGTTCCACCAGATTGGTCCGCCCGAACCGGTTGCCCAGCACCTCGACCGTCGCGCCGAACTTCGGCCACGCATATCCCATCAGGGTCTTGACCAGCGTGGTCTTGCCCGCGCCGTTCGCACCGAGAATGAAACAGCGGCCGCCCTTTTCGACCCGCCAGTTCATATCATGAATGATTTCACGCCCGCCGAGATAGACCGACGCGTTTTCCACCCGAATCGCCAATTCATTCGCCATTTTCACTGACCTATCTGTTCTTGTATTCCACCCAGCTGTCGCGCAGCAGCTTGCCCTGCGCGAATTCACGCTCGAAGCGGTCGAAATCCCCGGATTCGATCATCCGTTTGAAACTGTCGTACTTTTCCTCGAAATCCCGCATTGCCGCCAGCACGGCGGGACGGTTGTGCTCCACGATCTCCCGCCACATCAACGGGTTGCTCGATGCGATGCGGCTGGTGTCGCGAAAGCCGGTCGCACACCCGGCGAACCGCTCGGCACGGGTCTGCGCATCCGGCGCTCCCAGCACCGAAAGCGCCAGCGCCGATGCAACGATATGCAGCACATGGCTGGTGTGCGCGACCAGATCGTCGTGCCGTTTCGCGTCGATCCGGGTGGTGCGCGTGCCGATCGACCGCCACAACGCCTCAACCTGCTCCACGGCGAAAGCCGGGGAATCCGGGAACGGGCACACGAACACATCCGCATTGCCGTAAAGCTCCGGGAACGCCGACTCCGGCCCCGACTTCTCGGTTCCGGCCATCGGATGACTGCCGACGAAATGCACGCCGCGCGGAGCCAGATGCTCCGCCGCCGCTTCCATCACACAGGATTTCACGCTGCCGAGATCGGTCACGACCGTCCCGGGACGCCACGCATGCGCATATTGTTTCAGATAATGCAGGATTTCGGGGATCGGCAACGCGATCAGCGTCAGGTCGGCCCGGTTCAGCACGCTTTCGATATCGTCGCAGGTTTCGTCGAGCACATCGCAGTCGAGCGCCCAGCGCCGGATATTGGGACGGCGGGTCCAGCCGGAGCGGCGGTATGCTCCGCCGCGCAGCGCCATTCCAAGCGACGCGCCGAGCAGGCCGAGGCCGATGACCGCAATCACGGGTTGTTCGGAATTGTTCATATTTTTTCTTTCCTGAAAGCATGTAATATAGCATTCTTTGCCTCCTCATTCAAGGAACAGCCGTTTTAATGTGGAAAAAATCGCCCGGGGGCTTGATAAAACCGGAACCCGAGTCTATATTACCAACGTAAATTAATAGGTAGGAACCGGTGGCGTGAAAGTGGGTGCGGTTTACCCGCTTTTTTCTTTTCTGTCACATTTGGAAAAACCGGTTATAGTAGGATTGAAGAGGAACGACCGGGGTTTGATCCCCCGGCGGCAAGCAATGGAGGTTTCTGATGGCTAACGAATTACTTACGATTCTCGAATATATCGAGCAGGAACGCGGAATCAGCCGCGACAGCCTGATCAAGGCGCTGGAAAGCGCGATCCTGACCGCGGCGCGCAAAAGCATCCACCCGGCCAGCGAACTGAAAGTGAAGATCGACCCGGTCACCGGGCAGATCCAGGCGTGGGCGACGCTGGAAGTGGTCGAGGAAAATCCGACCTGCGACCAGCTGGTGATCGCCCGGGCCCGCGAACGTTTCCCCGACGTGCAGCTCGGCGAAAAGGTCGAGTGGGAGGTCACTCCGCGCAACTTCGGCCGCATCGCCGCCCAGACCGCCCGCCAGGCGATCGTGCAGCAGCTCCGCAAGGCGGAAAAGGAGAACGTGCAGGAGGAGTTCGCCGACCGGATCGGCCAGATCATCAGCGGAACCGTCCGCCGATTCGAAGCGGGCAACATCATCATCGACTTCCAGAAAGCCGAAGGGATCATGCCCTCCAAGGAGAAAATCCACGATGAGCAGTACATGCCCGGCGACATCATCCGGGCGCTGCTGCTGCGCGTCGACATCAACACCGCAGGCCCGAGCCTGATCGTGTCGCGCAGCTGCCCCGAATTCGTAACCCGGCTTTTCGAACGCGAAATCGCGGAAATCCACGACGGCGTAGTCAAGATCATGGGCATCGCCCGCGAGGCGGGCAAGAGGACCAAGATTTCGGTGATGAGCACCGATCCGCGTGTCGACCCGGTCGGAGCGTGTGTCGGAATGCGCGGCCAGCGGGTGCGCAACATCACCAACGAGCTCGGCAACGAGCGGATCGACATCGTGCCGTACGACGCGGACATCCGCAAGTATGCGACCAACGCGCTGCTGCCGGCCAAGGTGCAGTCGGTCGAGGTCAACGAAGCGAAGCACGAATTGATCGTGCGGGTCACAGACGAACAGTCCAAGCTCGCGTTCGGCAAGAAAGCGCAGAACGTCCGGCTCTGCTCGAAGCTGATCGGCTGGAACATCAACATCCGCAACGAAGAAGAGCGCGGCGCTGAGGCCGGTCACTCCATCGGCGAGCAGCTGAAAATCGCGGCGCAGAAGCTGGCGGAAGCGATCGGAGTCAGTGAGGCAACCGCCGGACTGCTGGTCAACAACGGATATGTAACAGTGGACGGAGTGAAGGCGGCCGATCCCGAAGCACTGCTGGAAATCGAGGGCATCGACACGGCGGAAATGCAAAATGCCCTCGAACGCCTGAACGGCTGACACATTATGAACGCGCAGGAGAATTATTGTGAGTAAGGAATTGAAAGTTAAAGAGATCGCCAAACAGTACGGCGTATCCGCGAAAGAGATCATCGAAGAACTGGCCGGCCAGGGGATCGAGACCCCGCAGGCCGAAAACAGCGTGATTCCGGACGATATGGTCGAACTGGTCGAGGCGTACTTCGCCGATTTGTTCGAACAGGAAGCGGAGGCTCCCGTCGATAAGAAAACAGTCAAAAAAGGCCCCAAGAAGGCTTCTTCCACGAAAAAAGAGGAACCCGGCCGCGGCAGTAAAAACCGTCCGCAGCCGCAGAAACCGTCCACAACTTCTTCCGCTCCGGCGGCGAGTTCGGCGGTGGTCGACGGCAAACTGACGCTGCCCGCGCCGATCATCGTGAAAACGCTGGCTGAAGCGGTCGGCAAAAAACCGAACGAACTGATTACCGACCTGATCAAGCTCGGAGAGCTCGCCGGCATCAATCAGCCGATCAGCGAAGCGAATGCGAAAAAACTCTGCAGAAATTATGGGATCGAACTGGTGATCGGCCAGCCGCCCAAACCGGCAGCCCCCGCCGCCGCTCCCAAACCGAAACCGGAAGACAATCCCGCCTTTCTGAAGGAACGCCCCCCGGTGGTCACTTTCATGGGACATGTCGACCACGGCAAGACTTCATTGCAGGATGCGATCCGCCACACCCACGTCACCGACAAGGAAGCGGGCGCGATCACCCAGCATATCGGAGCCTCCACCGTCAGCTACAAGGGCAAGGGCATCACGTTCATCGACACCCCCGGACACGCGGCTTTCACCAACATGCGGGCCCGCGGCGCCAACGCGACCGACCTCGTGGTGCTGGTCGTGGCGGCGACGGAAGGCTTCAAACCCCAGACCGTCGAAGCGATGAATCAGGCGCTGGCGGCCAAGGTGCCGATCATCGTGGCGATCAACAAGATCGACCTGCCGGACGCCGACCCGGACAAGGTGCTGCTCCACATGCAGCAGCACGGTCTCACCAGTGAGAACTGGGGCGGCACAGTCGGCACCGTGCCGGTGTCGGCCAAGACCGGCCAGGGGCTGCCCGACCTGCTCGAACGCATCTTGATGGAAGCGGAAATGCTTGAACTCAAGGCCAACCCGAAGCGCGCGGCCCAGGGCATCGTCCTCGAAGCGCAGCTGGAAAACGGCCTCGGGCCGACCGCCAGCGTACTGATTCAGGACGGCACCCTCCATGTCGGCGACGTGGTGCTCTGCGGCGAAAGCTACGGCAAAATCCGTACCCTGATCAACGACAAGAACGAGCGCGTGAAGTCCGCCGGCCCGAGTACCCCGGTCAAGATCGTCGGTCTTTCCGGCGTCCCGGATGCGGGCGACCCGCTGGAGATTTTCGAATCGGAAAAGGCGGCGCGCGCCGAAGCGGCCAACCGGGTCGCCGAAAAGCGCGGCCACATGCTCGCGACCAGTTCGATCGCCACCGCCGAGGACCTGTTCAGCAAACTGAACAGCGAGGACCGCAACACGCTCAATATCATCATCAAATCCGACGTGCGCGGTTCCGGTGAAGCGATCACCCAGTCGCTCGCCCAGCTCCCCTCCGAGAAAATCAAGGCGGAAGTGATCTCCTGCGCGGTCGGCCCGATCTCCGAAAACGATATTTCGCTGGCTGCGGCGACCAATTCGCTGGTGGTCGGTTTCCATGTCCGGGTCAATCCCGGCGTCAACGACATGGCCAAGAAGCAGAACGTCGAAATCCGCCTTTACAGCATCATCTACGAGCTGCTTGAAGACATCACCGACGCGCTCGCGGGCAAGCTGGAGCCGGAAAAGCGCGAAAAACCGATCGGCACCGCCAAGATCCTGCAGGTGATCGAACTCTCCAAGGGGCCGAAAATCTGCGGCTGCATGGTGGAATCCGGCTCCGTCCACGTCGGCGCCAAGGCGCGCGTCCGCCGCAGCAAAGAGCTGATCTACAACGGCGAAGTCGCCAGTCTGCGCCGTTTCAAGGACGACGTGAAGGAGGTCAAGGCCGGCCTCGAATGCGGCATCCGTCTCGACAACTTCAATGATTTCATCGAAGGCGACGAGATCGAGCTGTACGATATCGAACTCAAAAAGGCGACCCTCTGAGGTCTCCTTTTTTTAACGGATGAAAGGGTAAGATCATGGCTGAAAAGGTCGATCGGTTAACCCGTGTGAACGAGCTGCTCAAACGCGAGATCGCCAATGCGATCGAACGCGGACTGATCACGGCTCCCGGTATGCTGGTCTCCGTCACGGAGGTCAACACCAGCGTGGATCTGCGCAATGCGACGGTCTACGTCAGCATTTTCGGCGGCGACAACGCCGCCCGCCGCAAGGTGATGAACGAACTCGGCGAACAGCGCCTCGATTTCCAGCGCAAGCTGGCCAGGACGCTCGCTTTCAAACACACTCCGGTGCTGGATTTCCGGCTCGACACCCGCATTGAAAAGGGCGACCGGGTCTTTGAGCTTTTGAATGAAGTGGAGAATCACAACAAGCATGAGTAAGAGCGTCAGCCTGGAGGAAGCCGCCGGCTTTCTGCTGCGGCATCAGCGCATTCTCGTTCTGGCGCACCAGAAGCCGGACGGGGATGCGCTCGGTTCGGTGCTGGGGATGCGCAGTTTCCTGCGAAACCTCGGCAAGCAGGCGGATGCATTGTTCCCCTCCCCGCTCCCGGAGCGGTACCGTTCCTTCGCGGGACCGGTGCTGACCGCGCTTTCCCGGCAGGAAGCCGAACGGAACTACGATCTGATCGTATTGCTCGACTGCGCCAACGCCGAACGCATCGCCTGCGGTCCGGCGCTGGACGCCGATTTCCTGCGGAGCCGGAATCTCCTGAACATCGACCACCACGTCGGCAACAACGTCGGCGCGCCTTATAATTACATCGACAGCACCGCCTCCGCCGCCAGTGAAATCGCCGTGGAGCTGGCGCAGGCGACCGGCAAAGCCATTCCGGTAGAAGCGGCGACGCTCTGGTATCTCGGCATCCTGACCGACACCGGCAGCTTCCGTTTCACCAACACCACCGGCAAGACGCTGCGTCTCGCCGCCGACCTGCTCGACGCGGGGGCCGACAGCGAGCGGGTGGTCAACGCGGTCTACTTCAGCAAGCCGCGCCGCCAGCAGCAGTTCGAAGCGGAGCTGCTGCAGAGCTGTGTGAAAACCGCGCTGGACGGCAGATACGCCTACGCCTCGATCCCGCCGGAGCTGTTCGCAAAGTACGATTTCGACATGCGCGACGGCGAGGGGCTGATCGACCTGCTCCGCGAAATCGACGGCACGGTCGTCGCTGCGCTGATCTACCGCAAGAACGACTCCTACAAGGTGTCGATGCGCAGCAAGCTGCGCGAATTCCCGGTCGGCCCCATTGCCCGGAGCCTGGGCGGCGGCGGTCATGACATGGCTGCCGGAATCACCCTCGCGCTGCCTGACGCGGCGGCGGTGGAAGCCGTACTGCTGGACAAAGTGACCGGTCTGCTGCGTCCCGTCCCGGAACCATAGCTTTTTTGAAGGATCATCGAATGCGATACAACTCCCGAAAACACCATCTGCCCCCCTTCCAGACCAGCGGCGTTTTGCTGGTGGACAAGCCGAAGGAGTGGACCAGTTTCGATGTGGTGAATTTCGTGCGCGCCCGTTTCAACGTGCCGAAGGTCGGACATTGCGGCACGCTCGATCCGGCCGCCACCGGCCTGCTTGTGCTGGTGCTCGGCAAATTCACTCAGCTGAGCTCTAAATTCAGCGGCGAGGACAAGATTTACGAAGCGACGCTGCAACTCGGGCTTGAAACCGATTCCTGCGACCTTGACGGCACAGTGACCGCCGAACACGACTGGTCCGGCGTGACCGAGGAGCAGCTTCGCGCCACCCTCGCCGGCTTCGTCGGCGAACAGATGCAGACCCCGCCGATGGTTTCGGCGGTCAAGAAAGACGGCAAGAAGCTCTACGAACTCGCCCGCCAGGGAGTCGAAGTGGAGCGTGAAAGCAAACCGATCACCATTTTCAGCCTCGATGTGACCCGCTGCGAACTGCCGTTCTGCGATTTCACGCTGCATTGCTCCAAGGGCACCTATGTGCGGACGCTCTGCTCGGACGCCGGTAAAAAGCTCGGCTGCGGCGGTACGCTGGCGGCGTTGCGGCGCACCCGCAGCGGCCAGTTCAGCCTTGCCGATGCGGTTACCGTCGATACACTCAAGACTTTCGAACAGGCGGACCTCGAAATCCACGTCCGTCAGTTCCTGTACGAACGGCTCTCCAAAATCGCGGGGGTGAATTATGGCGGATAAAAACATTCCCATTTCCGCGATCGAAACGGCGATCGAAACCGTGCTCGCCGAAGCCCCCGACGGCAAATTCACGATGGCGGAGCTGCTGAAAGCGATCAGCGCCGGCAAATCCCAGACCCTGCAGGGGCGGGTTGAACGCACCGTCGACGGCGACGGCCGTTTCTTCTCGGACGGCAAAGGGAACTTCCAGCTGCGCAGTGAATTTTTCCGCAACCGGGAGTTCCTGATCACGCCGGACGCTTGGGAGATTGAAAACGACATGCTGTTCCCCGGCCACCGTTTCGCCCCGTTCGTGAACCCGGAAATCTTCCCGTCGGAGGTCAAATTGATCGATGCTGACGGCCAGCCGGTTCCGAAAAAGGAGGTCACCGCGCCGCTGTCACAGGTGTTCCACTACCATCTATTGCTCGGTTCGGAGCAGGTGTTCGACTTCTTCGTCGCGGATTCCCCGGCCAACAGCCGCATCCGCAACTCGGCGCAGCCGGGCGATATGGTCACGCTGAACACCTTCGACCTCTCCGTCTTCTTCAAAAAGCACCGGTTCAGCGTCGGTGACGCGCTGCTCTGCAAGGTGGTCGACTACGAGGACGGCATCATCGAATTTCGCTACCTCTCCGGCGAGAATCGCCAGGAAAGCAAACTCAAAGCCTACGTCGAAGCCTTTGAAGCCGCACTGGGGATCGTCTTCGACCGGTTTGAAAATTATCTGGAAATCCCGGAACAATTGAGCTGGGCGCATTACGCGGGGCGCGCCACGCTGCCTGCCGCCGCCGACAGCGCCTCCGACGACGAGTTCCTGCGCCGCGCCTCCGGGATTGAAATCAACTTCGATCAGGAGCACACCGTGCTGGCCCGGAAGTCCGAGGCTCCCGAAGATGCGGCGGCGGACCTGCCGGAAGGCGTCACCTTCTCGCGCGGCGAAACCGGCGACATCGCCGCCTTGCTGCGCGAAATCGGTTCGCCCCTGACCCCGGTGGAGATCGACAGTTTCATCCTCGACAACTGCCACGCGCGCGAACTGGAATTCGAGGATTTCTTCGCCCGCGCCTTCGGCCGCGAAAAGCTGAACTTCACCGACGAGGGGCAGCAGGCGGTCTTTTACAACTACATCGAAGACCGGTTCGAGGAGCTGACCGGCGAATACAACCGTTATGACGACGAGCCGAAAGCGCCGCTGCGTTCGACCGTCATGGAGCTGGTCGAGGACCGGCTCAACTTCTTCGACTTCCTGTCGAATGAAAATGCGTCGCCGGAACAATTGCCGCACGACGAGATGCACCGGCTCGCCGAAATCGCGATGCAGCTCAACGAAATCCTGAAGCTGCTGAACAATCCGGGCTTCACGCCCGACAATGCGGAGCTTGACCGGCTTACCGAAACCGTCGAACTCCGCGCTGATGACCAGGATGCGCTGATCGGCAGACTGACCGACCGGTTCGCCGACGGCGGCTGCGGTCACGACCACCACGGCGACGACTGCGATTGCGGTTGTTGTCACCACAAATGAGCAATCAATACCCGGTAAGGAGAAACTATATGACTCAGAGAATACTTGCGAGCGGCAATGAGGCCATCGCGATGGCCGCTTTCGACTGCGGCGTAAACCTCGGCGTCGGTTATCCCGGCACGCCTTCTTCGGAGATCCTCGACGAATTCAGCAAGGAGGGCGGCACCGCCCAGTGGGCTCCGAACGAAAAGACCGCTCTCGAAGTCGGCATCGGCGTCGCCTTTGCGAACGGCCGTTCGCTGGTCACGATGAAACATGTCGGACTCAACGTCGCCGCCGACCCGCTCTTTACGATCGCCTACTCCGGCACGCCCGGCGGGCTGGTGATCGTCAGCGCCGACGATCCCGGCATGGCCTCCAGCCAGAATGAACAGGACAACCGCCGCTATGCGATCGCGGCCGGGGTGCCGATGCTGGAGCCGGCGGATTCTCAGGAGTGCTATGACTTCCTGATCCGCGCCTTTGAGCTCTCCGAAGCGTACCGCCGCCCGGTGCTGTTCCGGGTCACCACCCGCGTCTGCCACTCCAAGTGCATCCTCGAACGGCGCGGCCGGATCGCGGAGCCGAAAACCGGCAGCTTCACCCACGATCCCAGGAGCAACGTGATGATTCCGGCTTACGCCCGGATCGCCCATAAGAATCTGCGCGCCACGCTGCACAAACTTGAAGAACTCAATGAAAAAGGCGAATTCGTCAAACGGATCGAAGGCTCCAGTGAGCTTGGCGTGATCACCAGCGGCATCAGTTTCCAGCACGTCCGCGACGCCGCGCCGGAGGCCTCGGTGCTGAAGCTCGGCTTCACTTATCCGCTGCCGCTGGAAACCATCCGCAAATTCGCGGAATCGGTGAAACGCTGCGTGGTCGTCGAAGAGGGTGACCCGATCCTCGCCGACGCAATCAACGCCGCCGGGATCCGGGTCGAGGGCAAGCCGGAGATGTTCCGTTTCGGCGAACTCAACGTGCAGCGGGTCCGCCGGCTGCTGGCCGGCGACGCCACTCCGGAACCGGCCCCCGCCCCCGGCAAGCCGCCGCAGCTCTGCGCCGGCTGCCCCCACCGCAAAACCTATCAGGCGCTGCATGAACTCAACTGCATCGTCTCCGGCGATATCGGCTGCTACACCCTCGGCGTGCTGCCCCCCTTCGAAGCGGTGGACACCTGCGTGTGCATGGGCGCCTCGATCACCGTCGGGCTCGGTATGCGCCGGGTGCTGCCGGAAGCCGAAGCGCGCCGCGTGGTCAGCGTGATCGGCGACTCCACTTTCATGCACACCGGCGTCAACGGCATCGTCGAAATGGTTTACAACCGCCCCGCGACCGGCCACGTGGTGCTGGTGCTCGACAACAGCACCACCGCGATGACCGGCATGCAGGAACATCCCGGCACCGGCCGCAAGCTCGACCACACCCCTGCCCCGCAGGTTTCGATCGAACAGGTCGTCAGGGGGATCGGCGTGGACAATGTCGATGTGATCGACTCGACCGTGAACTACGAAGCATTCAAGGAGCTGGTGCAGAAGCGCCTTGCGAGCAACGACACCAGCGTGATCATCGCCCGACGCCCCTGCATTCTCGCGATGGTCAAGCTCAAGTCTTACGAAGGGAAGAAATAAGATGCAGAAAGTTGTCAATATCACCGTCGCCGGTCTCGGCGGCCAAGGCGTGCTGACCGTCACCGACATCATCGCGGAAGTAATGTTCCGCGCCGGATTCGATGTGAAAAAGAGCGAAGTGCACGGCATGAGCCAGCGCGGCGGCTCCGTTTCCAGCGAAGTGCGCTACGGCAAAGAAGTCGCCAGCCCGATGGTTCCGGAAGGCGAAAGCGACTTCCTGATCGTGATGGAGCCGACCCAGGTTGAAGTCAACCGCCACAAGCTCAAAGCGGGCGGCGTGCTGATCACCACCGACGATGTGCCGATGGATAAGCTGACCAATCCGAAAGCGCTCAATACGATGATGCTCGGCGCGCTGTCGAAGCATCTCGAACTCGCCGACGAAAGCTGGCTTGCCGTAATCAAGGAGCGGCTGCCGGAAAAGCTGCACGCCCTCAATATCGAAATGTTTGAACTCGGCCGCAACGCCTGACCCAACCCAGTAGGAGGCAGTATCATGATGATCAAACAGTTGTCGCTTTTCGTGGAAAACCGTCCGGGCGCCCTGAGCGCGGTCTGCCAGGTGCTGAAGAACAACCGGATCAACATCCGCACCCTGTCGCTGGCCGACACCCAGCAGTTCGGCATCCTGCGGCTGCTGGTCAAGGAGTACGAGAAGGCCAAGGAAGCGCTCGAAGCCGCCGGTCTGGTGGTCAAAGTCACCGACGTGCTGGCGCTGACCGTGCCGGACCATCCGGGCGGCCTCGCCGACATCCTGACGATTTTCGACAAGCACAAACTTTCGGTCGAATATATGTATGCGTTCACCTTCGGCCGCGAGGACAAGAGTGTGATGGTGTTCCGGTTCGAGCATCCGGAGCAGGCCGTCGAACTCCTGAAGAATGAGCCGATCGAGCTGGTCAATTCCGCCGATCTGTTCCGATAACCACTCCGGCCGGCAGCTGCGGTTTCGCCGCTGCCGACCCATATATTCAAGCAAAGAAGTCAGAAGAAATGTCTCAGTTCGTCATTCCCAACCGGATCTTCGACCCGGCCGCCGAGTGTATGCCTCGCGCCGACCGGACCAAGCTCCAAGCCACCCATCTGCGGCGCACCATTGAACAGGCTCAGAAGATTCCGTTCTACCGGCGCAAGTTCGCGGAAAAGAACATCTCGCCGGATTCGGTCAAAACCGTCGCCGACCTGAAGCGTCTCCCGTTCACCACCAAGCAGGACCTCCGCGACGCCTATCCCTTCGGCTTCTTTGCGGTGCCCCGGGGCGAACTCGCCCGCATCCACGCTTCGAGCGGCACCACCGGCAAGCCGACCTTCGTCGGCTACACCAAAAAGGATATGAAGCTCTGGGCCGATCTCTGCGCCCGCTTCCTGGTTGCAGGCGGCCTGACCAGCGACCAGCTCGTACAGGTTTCCTTCGGTTACGGCCTCTTCACCGGCGGCTTCGGGCTGCACGGCGGCATCGAACGGGTCGGCGCGGCGGTGCTGCCCGCCTCCAGCGGCAACACCCAGCGGCAAATCATGCTGCTCAAGGACGCCGGGATCAACACACTGATCTGCACCCCCTCCTACGCCTTGAACCTCGCGGAAACCATTCAGGGCCAGGGGCTGAAAAAAGGGGACCTCGCGCTCCGGTTCGCCCACTTCGGCGGCGAGCCGTGGACGGAAGAGATGCGCTGCGCCATTGAGGAAGAGCTGGGCATCCACGCCTTCAACAACTACGGTCTCTCCGAAATCATCGGCCCCGGCGTCGCCGGCGAATGCGCGGCCCGCACCGGCATGCACATCCAGGAGGACAATTTTCTGGTCGAGTGCCTGAACCCCAACACCCTTGAACCGGTCGCCGAGGGCGAGGAGGGCGAACTGGTGATCACCAGCCTGACCAAGGAGGCGTGTCCGATCATCCGCTACCGCACCCGCGACCTTGCGCGGCTTTACTACGACCAGTGCCCCTGTGGACGCACCACGATCCGGATGAGCCGGGTCAAGGGGCGTTCCGACGACATGATGATCATCCGCGGCGTGAACGTGTTCCCGACCCAGATTGAGGAAGCGCTGCTGCGGGTGGACGGCACCGCGCCGCACTTCATGATCGAGCTGACCCGTCCGGGCAATCTCGACGAGGCGGTGGTCAAGGTCGAAATCCGCGAGCAGGATTTCTCTGACAAGATGGAGGAGATGCACCGGCTCCGCGACCGGATCGGCCGAGAAATCTCATCAATCACCGGCATTCATTTCACCATCGAACTGGTAGAGCCCAACACCCTTGAACGCTTCACCGGAAAGGCGAAGCGGGTGCTCGACCTGCGCAACCTGAAATGCTAGGAGCCCGGCGATGGACATCAGAGCCACTGCAATCGGTCTTGTGTGCACCGCCCTGGCTGCGGTGCTGTTGAACGGCTGCACCACGGTGCCGGTCACCGGCCGCAGCCAGCTGATGTTCTACGGCGAAAAAAGCGATATCGAGCTGGGCGAGGAGTCCTGGAAAGAGATTCAAAAACAGGAAAAACGCTCCTCCGACGCCGGATACAATCAGGCGTTGAACCGGATCGGTCCCAACCTCGCCAAAGTCGCGGAACGGCCCGACTACAAATGGGAGTTCGTGGTATTCGACTCCAAAGAGCCGAATGCGTTCTGCCTGCCCGGCGGCAAGGTGGCGGTCTACTCCGCCTTGTTCGAGCTGGTCGACAACGATGCCGAGCTTGCCACCGTGGTCGGGCACGAGGTCAGTCACGCGCTCGCCCGCCACGGCGTCGAACGCATGAGCCAGAGCACATTGCAGTCGCTTGGCGGCGCGCTGGTCACCGCCGCGGTCGGCTCCGAATGGGATTCCGCCTATCAGGCGACCTCCAACCTCGCTCTGATGCTGCCTTACAGCCGCACGCAGGAGTACGAGGCGGACCAGCTCGGCCTGATCCTGATGGCGAAGGCCGGTTACGATCCGGCGGCGGCCCTGACCTTCTGGGATAAGTTCCGCAAACTCAGCCAGACCGGCACAGTCGCGGAGTTTCTCTCCACCCACCCCGACGGCGACAAGCGCCTCGAACGGTTGAAACAGCAGCTCCCGGCGGCCAGGCAGTACTACGAAAAAGCCGCCGTCAAGCGCGGCCTCGGCACCGTCTACTGAGTTTAAACAACCTGTTTTTCCCTATGCTCCGTTACGCGTCTCCGTCCCATTCGGAGGCCGGACGGAGCCGACACCGCGAAATGCAGCCCGGCCCCGCCAATTCGCTGCCGAAGTCCTGCGTCAGGGACATAAGCCTCTGTTCCAGATGACATATTGTCGATCAGGGGAATCACCGCCCGGATCGTCTCCCGGTGCCTTGGACTTCTCAACAGAATTTCGGAAACGTTTCAAGTTCTCTCCTCGCGAATGCCGCCGTATCGGACATGGCAATTGAAAAAAACGGATTTTTTTGAAAAAACGCTTGTAAAGGTGTACAATTATGATTATTGTATACCCAAAGCAGTTCCAATTTTCAAACCGTTAACTGTCGATCTGGAGGACTCCGCAATGAAAAAGCCTGTCGTGTCGAATGAGTTGTCAAACAAATACGGTTTACCGGAAGCATGGTTGCCCGCCGGTCTCTCTCCGTCAAAATTCACATTGATTGAGTTGCTCGTCGTGATTGTAATCATAGCAATTCTCGCGGCGATGCTGTTGCCCGCACTCAATTCCGCCCGGGAACGTGGGCGCATGATCTCCTGCAACGGCAACCTGAAGCAGCTTGGGCTGGCGCTCACATTCTACGAAGGCGAGAACAAAAATATGCCTCCGGTGATGTACAAGCCGGTCAGCACCTCCTACCGCTACACCCGGCTGCTGATGCCGTATATCGGCAAATCCGGCTGGGGAGCGGAAAGCGCGCTCGACGAGGTCAAGCTGGTTAAAACCTTCCGCTGCCCCTCCGACTCGTTGCCGCGCAGCAACGGGGCCGACGTCTCCGGCCCGAACAGCTATGGGCTCAACTTTGAAGTACAGGAAGGCGATACCGCCGGAACCGCCGGAACCGTCGCTTTTTCACGGGTGCAGGAACCCACTGCGACCATCATCATGGGCGACCGCTGGCTGGTCAACAACACGGTCAGCAACGCACTCGGAACCGACGCCACCCGCAGCGGCAATTTCCACGCCGCCGATACCCGCAACAACTTCCTGTTCGGCGACGGGCACACCGCCTCGCACGCGCTGAAGGAGACCCGGCAGGACGACGACCGGATGTGGAAGTTCGACAAGAAGAAATAAGGAGTTCGCACCGATGACCAGAACCACCAGCCCGTCCGCCCGGCTTGTCCAGCGGCTCAAGGCCGCCTTTTCCAACCCGCCGGTCAAGGCGGGAATGCGCCTGAATCCGGAGCGCGAACTCGCCCGGACCCTCGATGTCAGCCCCAAGTGCATCAACCGGACGCTCCGGTTGCTGACCGAGGAGGGCATCCTCTCCAAGCGGCACGGCAGCGGCAACTACATCCGCCGGATTCCGGGGGAATGCGTACCCGCCGACCTGAAAGCGGAACAGCTGTTTCCGGCTTCGGAGCTGGAAGAGGACGCCGCCCCCCATCTCGCGTCTCTGCCGGAACAGCAGCGCCTGACCATCCAGCTCTGGAGCGGATTCCACCGCAATCCGGGCCGGAATGAAAACTATTCGCTCTACCGGAAAATCCGAAGCCGGATCGAGCTTGCCGGACACACGCTGGAAACCTGCGATATCATCGACGAACATTGGGAACCGCTTCCGCTCGAACAGATCGCCGCCTCGCTCAAAGCGCATCCGGCCGACGGCTATCTGATCACCTCGCCGCTGGGCGGCCACTTCATTTCTGCCTATCGGATGGCGTTCGGGACGGAGCCGACCGCCGCAGTCTATCTCTCCAGCTGGGGCGACGAGGAATTCAACGAACCGGAAATTCGGCTGGACGGTCAGGAGGCCGTTGTGCGCGGAATCCGTGAATTCGCCCGGCACGGCCTCAGGAAAATCGCATTCCTCGGCATCGAAACAACCTACCACTCCGGCTGCGCCGACCGGCAGGTCTACGAATTCGCGATGGCCCGCGCCCGGCTCGATTACCGGCTTTCCCGGCATATTCAGGTCCAGTCGGAAGCGGCGCGGCGCGCGGTGTGCGACATGCTCGATTCGCCGGAGCCGCCGGAGGCGCTGTTCATCGGCGAAGACCTGTTGATTGAAGGCGTCCGGCGCGCGCTGGCGGAGCGCGGCCTGATCCCCGGCCGCGACCTCGCGATCATCACGATCAGCCACTCCGAGGAGAGCAGCGAAATCCATCCGGAGTGGACCAGCCTCGACTTCAACCGCGACCTGACCGGCGTCACCGCCGTAAATGAGCTGCTTGCCCGGCTCCGGACTGCCGGCCATGAGATGCGTTCGGCGGCAATGCTCGGCAAATGGTGCTTCCGGAACACTCACTTCATCTGCAAAGGAGATGCCAATGAATAAGTTTCCATTCCTCCCGCTGCTGCTGGCTGCCGGCGGCCTCCTGCCGGCGGCGCAACTGGTCAATCCCGCCTTTGAAACGGAACAGGGCTGGGAAAAGTGGCGTGACGGCAAACAAACCGAGCGCCGCCTCTCCGAACACGGCCGCAACAACAGCCGCTGCGCCTTCATCTCCGCCCCGGCCGGAGAAAAAGGCGCCTATCTGCAGAGGATTAAAAATCCCCAACCGGGCGATTATACGCTCACATGCTGGTATCGCACCTCCCTCGGGAAACAGTGCGCCAGACTGGAAGTCACCGGGAAGCGGGACGGCAAAGCCGTTTTCAGCCGCTCCGCCGCCCTCCCCGGTTCGCAGGATTGGAACACCGGTTCCCTCGCTTTTCAGCTTCCCGCCGGAATTACGGAATTGATCGTCACGCTGTTCGTCGCGAACGGCAAGGCGTGGTTCGACGATCTTGCGCTGCAGGCCGCTCCGCCCGCCGCCTCGCCGGTAGAACTGCCGCTGGAAGGGATCTGGAAATTCCATCCCGGCGACCTTGCCGGAGCCGCCGCACCGGAGTTCGACGACTCCGGCTGGGACAATATCAAGGTCCCGGCCCTGTGGGAAAAAGAAGGATACCCGGAATTGGAGGGTTTTGCGTGGTACCGCCGCAGGATCGAACTGCCGCCCGCCCTCCGGGGCCGGAATCTGGTGCTGATCGCCGGTGGCATCTCCAAGGCGGACGAAACCTTTTTCGACGGCGTAAAAATCGGTTCCACCGGGCAATTTTCCCCGAAGTTCAAAGGCGATACCTTTGGAATGCGCCGTTATCTCATTCCCGCCCGGCTGACCGGCGGAGCGGCGCACACCGTCGCGGTCCGGGTGCATGACGGAGCAAGCCGGCAATCCGGCGGCATCTGGATCGCACCGGTCCGGCTCCGCCCCGCCGAAGTCCGGGAGTTCCGGCGCGTCACCCTCGACACCGGCAAAACCGCCAATCTGTTCGCCCCCGGCGAACCGGTCACTTTAAAGCTGAGCGCCGACGACCTCTCCGGGGCCAGACTCGACCGGCCGGAACTGCGTGGTACGGTCAGGAGGTACGACCGCACGGTTGCCGCGGAATTCCGCCTGAAGCTCCCGCAACCGGCCGGACACGCCGAAGCCGTTGAAACCCTGCCGCCGCTCCCCGAGGGGTTCTACACGCTTGAAACGGAACTGACCTCCTCCGACGGACTCACCGCCCGTCACGGATTCACTTTCGGCGTGCTGCCGGAACAGCCGGAACCGGCTGAACCGCGTTTCGGCCTTGCCGGACACCTGAACCGGCTGGATGACGATGAACTCGTCCGCACCCTCGCCGTCGCCCGCCGGATCGGGATCGGCACTTTCCGGACCGGCTTCCTATGGAAGGATGCCGAGCCGGAGCCGGGACGCTGGAACTGGTCCCGGTTCGACCGCACCGTAAAGGCGCTGCGCGACTCCGGCATGGAGCTGACCGCGACACTGGCCGGAACGCCCGATTGGGCCTCCACGGATCCGCTGGGGCGCAGAGGACTTCCGCGCAAGGCGGGGCGGATGCCGCAGCTCGACCGCTGGCAGGAATACGCCCGCCGAATCGCCCAGCGCTACGCCGGGAACGGCATCAGTTGGGAGCTGTGGAACGAACCCAACCTGAAATCCTACTGGAAACCCGCCCCGGAATCCCATCAGTATTTCCAGCTTCAGCAGGCCGGATACCGCGGAGTCAAGGCGGGCGATCCGAATGCGACGGTGCTGACGGCCGGCTTCTCCCCGTTCCGCTTCGTCGAGCCGGATGCAACGGCGGAGCTTTTCCTCGACGACCTGTATGAGTACGCAGGTCAGGAGAAAGTGTTCGACCGGATCGCCTACCACCCCTACCCGGTCATGCGCAAAGCGATCACCAACGCCAGTCTGGAACAGCAGTTCACCGAAATGATGCGCCGCCTCCGCGCCGTCCGCGACCGGCGCGGCGACCGTTCCGGCTTCCGGCTGACTGAACTGGGCGCGCCCAATCTACCCCGCACCGTCGACGAGCGGCGGCAGGCGGAAATCCTGACCCTGCTGCTGACCCTCTGCGCCGCCGATCCCGGGATCGAGCGGGTTCACTGGTACAATTTCCAGAACGACGGTGACAATCCCGACTATGCGGAACATAACTTCGGGCTTGTGCACCACGATCTCTCGCCGAAACCCGCGTTGTTCGCCTTCCGCCATCTGCTCCGAATGCTTTCCCGCGCCGATTATCAGGAGCGTATTGAAGAAAACGGCATTGTGTTCCACCGCTTCACCGCCGGAGGCGCGCCGCTGCTGGTCGCCTGGAGCGACACGCCGACCAACTGGACGCTTCCTCCCGGCGTCGCCGCCGTCACCGGCGTCACCGGCGAACCGCTTCACCCCGCCGACGGCAGACTGACCATCGGCACCGCTCCCGTCTACCTGCAATTTACCAAAGGCAACTGATCTTATGAAACCGATTCCTCTCCTCGGCATGGCCACCCATCTCACCAAACTCGCACCAGAAGCAGCGGAACAGGAAATCCGCCTGATGTGCGACGCCGGAATCACCGCGATCCGCACCGGTTTCCTGTGGGACACGCTCGAACCGGAACCGGGCAGGTTCCGCTTCGACCGACTTGATGAACTGGTTGACCGGCTCAATGCGGCGGGCCTCGAAATTCTCGGCACCATCGCCCGCACCCCGGTCTGGGCCGGGGGCGGCCAAAGCGACGGCCGGTTCCGCTTCCATCCGCCTCGGGAACCGGAAGAGTTCGCACAGTTCGCCGCCCGGCTGGCCGGCCGCTACCGGGGCCGGGTCAGTGCATGGGAGATCTGGAACGAGCCGAATTCCAACAACTTCTGGTATCCGCAGGCTGACGCCGGCGCCTATATGGCTCTTCTTCACGCCGCGTACCGCGCGATCAAGGCGGCGGCCCCCGAAGTACCGGTGCTGCACGGCGGCATCGCCTGCTGTCGGGAACACCGGATCAACTTCGGCTTCATGGAGCAGCTCTTCGAGCGTGGGCTTTCCGACTGCTGCGACATCATCAATCTACACCCCTACTCCGGGCCTAATGTGCCGGAAACCGAGTTCGACGCCACTTTCGACCGTTTCGCCGAAATGATGCGCCGCCACCGTTGCGCCAAACCGGTCTGGCTGACGGAGCTGGGCACCCCGGTCCACAGCCGGTTCGTCCCGACCGAAACCGAACAGGCGTTCCATCTGGCGCGCCACTGGCTCACGTCAATGAAGCGGCCTGAAATTGAACGGCTCTACTGGTACGATTTCCGCGACGACGGCGATGATCCGGCCAATTTCGAGCATCACTTCGGCATCATCGCCGCCGACTTCCGCCTCAAACCGGCCTATCACGCCTGCCGGGAGATGAACCGCCAACTTGCCGGCGCAGAATACCGCGGCGAATCCGCCATCCCCGGAGGCGGCCGCCTGATCCGGTTTGAACGCCCCGACGACACGCTCTTCCTGCTCTGGTCTGATGCCCGCCAGACCAGGCTGCTGCGCGGCATCGGCTTCGATCTCACCGAGACGACGATGACCGGCCTCCCCTGCCCGCTCTTCCGCAAGCAGGACACCATCGATCTGACCATCGGCCCCGAACCGGTTCAGTTGCTCCTGGCCAAAGCCGACGCCGACCGTTTCCAACAGGCGTTGCTGCATTCAACGGCGCTGATCGGCATCTGATATCCTGCCGCCGAAACCATTCCGCACCGATCTTGAATCCGCCGGAAAGCAAAACGGGCCGCTCCTACCGGAGCTCAGGCGGGAACGAAAAGACGCATCAGCAGCGGAATCGTCGCCAGCGACAGAATCGTGGTCACGATGATCGCCTGCCCGGCGAATTCGTAGTCGCCGCCGTACTGGCGCGCGACCAGCACCGAGCTGGATGCCGCCGGCATCAGCGCAACCACCGCCGCAGTCTGGTACACATCCGGGGGCAGCGGCAGCAGTTTCAGCAACAGCAGAAGCACCACCGGAATCACCGCCAGCCGCACCAGCGACAAATAGACCATGTCGGTTTTATGCTTCAGCATCGACTTGAAACAGTTCACCAGCGCCACACCGATGATCACCAGCATGAAGGGGACAGTGATGTCCCCGAGGTATTTGCAGGTGTAAGCGATCGGCTCCGGAATCGGAATACGCAGAAAACAGACCAGCAGCGCCGCCGCCACCGCCGCCACGTTGATCGAAAAAATACTGCGGAGCGTCTGTCCGACCGTCCCGCCTCCGGTGAAGGTCATCACGCCGATCGTCCAAAAGCCGACCGTGGAGCCGACATTCATCAACAGCAGCAGCGCCACGTGCCGGTCTCCCCAGATGCTCTGCAGGATGATGATCGGCAGAAACACGTAGTTGTTGATCGCGCAGATGTGGTGAAACGTGCCGATCCGTTCCGGCGTCTTGTGCTTCATGAACCGCTTCAGGAAGTGGCCGATCACCGCGCCGACCAGCATCAGCGCGAAACCGAGCACCGGCATCAGCCACAATTCGTTGAGCTGGTCCGGCTTGAAATTCCGGGTGATGGTCGCAAAAGTCAGCAATGGGAAAAACAGATCCAGCGTAAGCCTCGAAAGCCGTCCGAGGTCGCCGGTCTCAATCATTTTGAGCCGCCACGCCAGCGCACCGACACCGAAAACCAGAAACGTTTCCAGAATCGACAGAAATACTTTGTACATCATAGTCGTGAAAATCCGAAAAGAAGAACGGCGCCCGTTTCACCCACCGACGGGAAAACGAACGCCGTTTCGACGAAAACGCCGATAACGCTTAGTTGGCCAGCGAATTCAGCAGCTTGTCGACCTGCGACTTCTTGTTCGCGGCGCGGTTCGCATGGACGGTACCGACCTTGGCGGCCTTGTCGATGCGGCTGCAGTAGGTCTTGCCCAGCTCGGCGGCCACGGCGGCATCCTTCGCATCGACGGCGGCGCGCAGCTTCTTCTCAAGGGTCTTGAGTTCACTCAGACGCATACGGTTGCGGAGGTTGGCCTGTTTGCTGGTGCGCAGACGCTTGATTGCGGATTTAGTGTGAGCCATTTTCTTCTTTCCCTAAATAAATTACGAACTATAAAAAATTTTGTTAAATCTTTGTCGATACGAGTATATGAAAATACCACAAATTCGGCGTTTTTCAAGCGCAATACCGCGAAATGCTCCGTTTTTTCCGCAAAAAAAGCGGAATCGGCTAATTTTCCATCCCGCCGGCCAGCCGGACCGCAGTGAGATTTTACACTTCTTCCCGCTCTTCCCATCGGCAAAGAAAGAGGAAAGCGCATGGTCGCCATTCCGGGCGTCTGCCGCCGGAAACTCTTAAAAACCCGGAAAAAACGATTGAAAAAATACCGTTTCCGATGTATGTTTATGATTCAGGAGTAACAACCCAAACTTCAACAAGGAATCATGAAATGAAGAAGGTTCTGGTCACCGGAGGCGCCGGCTACATCGGCAGCGCCTGCTCGGAATATCTGCTCAACCTCGGTTACGACGTGACCATTTTCGACGGTCTCCTGACCGGCCACCGCGAGGCGGTCGATCCGCGCGCCAAGTTCATCCTCGGCAACCTCTCCGACCGCGAGAAGATCAAGAGCGTCTGCCGCGAGGGCAAATTCGACGCGATCATGCACTTCGCGGCGTTTTCGCTGGTCGGCGAATCGATGAAAGACCCTTCGAAATATTTCCGCAACAACATCGCCAACGGCATCAACCTCGCCGACGCGGCGGTCGAGAGCGGCGTGAAGATGTTCGTATTCTCCAGCACCGCGGCGACCTTCGGCCAGCCCGAATCGATTCCGATCAAGGAATTCGACCGGCAGATCCCGATCAACCCCTACGGAGAATCCAAGCTCTGTTTCGAGAAGATCCTGAAGTGGTATCATGAGATTTACGGCATCAACTACGCGGCGCTGCGCTACTTCAACGCGGCGGGCGCGACTGAAAACTTCGGCGAGGACCACCGGCCCGAAACCCACCTGATCCCGCTGATCCTGCAGACCGTCCGCGGCAAGCGCGACAAGCTGATGCTCTACGGCGACGACTACGACACCGCGGACGGCACCTGCGTGCGCGACTATATCCACATCCTCGACCTCGCCCAGGCGCACGAACTCGCGCTGTCGGCTCCCGAAAGCGGCCACTACAACCTCGGCACCGGCAACGGCCTCTCCGTCAGGGAGATCATCGACGCCGCCGAAGACGTGACCGGACTCAAGGTCAACTATGAAGTTGCGCCGCGCCGTCCCGGCGACCCGGCCAAGCTGATCGCCTGCAGCGAACGCGCCCGCCGGATGCTCAAGTGGGAGCCGAAATATGAATCGGCCCACAAGATCATCGAATCCGCGTGGAAGTGGCAGCTCAAGCATCCGGACGGGTATAAAAATTGATCTGGTGCGAACTCGGTCCCTTCACGATCTTCGACGTGGAAACCACCGGTATGAGTCCGGTGCGGGACCGGATCGTCGAACTCGCGGCGGTCCGGGTCGATCGCGACGGCAGCCTGAGCCGTTTCCAGTCGCTGGTGAATCCCGGCGTCAGGATTCCGGCGCAGGCGGTCGCGGTGCATCACATCACCGACGACATGGTGGCCGGGGCGCCCAGCTTTGCCCGGATGGGCCTTGATTTTCTGGAGTTCGCCTCCGAAAGCACGCTCGTGGCGCACAACGCCCGGTTCGATCTCGGCTTCCTGCAGGAGAGCCTCGCCCGGACCGGGCTGCCGCTGTGGAAGGGCAAGACGCTCGATTCGCTGCGGCTGCTGAAAACCACCTTCCCGAACCTGCCGAGCTACAACCTGCAAAGCCTGCGCGCCTATTTCCAGCTCGAAACCGAAAAGGGCATGAACGCCCACCGCGCCGGAGCCGACGTGGAGTGGACGCGCCAGGTCCTCGAAATCGCGCTCAGCAAGGCGATCCGCATGAGCGCGCCGCAACACGAAGGATAGCTTCCATGTCAGAACCGGTTCTGTGGGCGGCCGAAGAGCTCAGTCTCGCCATCGGCCGCCAGACGCTCTACGACAACGCCGAATTTTTCATCAACGCCGGCGAGCGCGTCGGTTTGATCGGACGCAACGGCAGCGGCAAATCAACGCTGCTGCGGCTGATCACCGGGGAAGAGCTCCCCGGCTCCGGCAACCTCACCCGCGCCCGCAATCTGCGCGTCGCGGTGCTGCCGCAGGATTTCGAAATCGACAACGGCCGCTCCATCGCCGACAATGTGCGCGACGGGCTGGCGTGGTTCCTCGAACTCCAGAAGAAGTTTGAAACCGTGTCGGTGAACTCTCCTGAACACGCCGAAATCGACCATCTGCTGATGCTGCACGACGGCTGGAACCTCGATACCAAGGTCGAACAGGTTCTGGCGAAGCTCGGGTTGAGCGATCCGCAGCGCCCCTGCGACAAACTTTCCGGCGGCGAAAAACGCCGGGTCGCGCTGGCGCGGGCGATCATTTCCGAACCCGATCTGCTGCTGTTGGACGAACCGACCAACCATCTCGACGTCGCGGCGGTGGAGTGGATTGAAAAGTTCCTCGCCGAATACCGCGGCAGCTGTCTTTTCGTGACCCACGACCGTTATTTCCTCGACCGGATCGCCACCCGGATCGTCGAACTCAGCCACGGGAAACTGTACAGCTATCAGGGCAGTTATTCCGATTTTCTGGCCGCCAAGGCCGAACGCGAACTCAACGAAGACATCCTCGACGCCAAGCGCCGCAGCTTCCTGCGCCGTGAAGTTGAATGGGTGCGCCGTTCGCCGAAGGCGCGGCTGAAACGCAACCTCGGCCGCATGAAACGATACGATGAGATCGCCGCACAGTCCGGCCCGGTCCGCGACAGCGACATGGAGCTGCTGATTCCGACCGCCTACCGGCTCGGCAACAAGACGGTGGACCTCAAGGGGGTCGAACAGAAATTCGGCGACCGGGTCATCATCGACCATCTCGACTTTGAATTCGAGCCGCGCAGCCGGATCGGCATCGTCGGTCCCAACGGCGCGGGCAAATCGACGCTGCTCAAGATCATCACGCAGCAGATGCAGCCGACGAAAGGCGAGGTTTCCATCGCCTCGACGGTGGAATTCAACTACATCGACCAGTCCCGCGTCGCGCTCGATCCGGAAAAAAGCGTCGCCGACGAGATCAGCGAAGGCGTCGAAACCATCCAGCTCGGCGCCGAAAAGATTTCGGTGTGGGGTTATCTGAAGCGCTTCCTGTTTGAGGACGAGCGGATCAACACCAAGGTCAAATATCTTTCCGGCGGCGAAAAGGCCCGCCTGACGCTGGCCAAAATCCTGAAGCAGGGCGGCAACTTCCTGATCCTCGACGAGCCGACCAACGACCTTGACCTCTCCAGCCTCCGGCTGCTTGAGGAGGCGCTGGCGACCTATCTCGGCTGCGTGATCGTGGTCAGCCACGACCGCTATTTCCTGAACCGGGTCTGCACCGGCATCCTCGCGTTTGAAGCCGGCGGCAAGGTGGTTTACAATCCGAGCGATTACGACTATTACCTCGAAAAGCGGCGCGAACGCGAAGCCGCGGCACTCGCCGCAGCCGAACCGGCCAGGCCGGCGAAACCGCAATCGTCCGCCCCGCCCCCCGCTCCGAAAGAGCGCCGGAAGCTCTCTTACAAGGAGCAGCGCGAGCTGGACGGGATGGAGGAGGCGATCGCCGCCGCCGAGGAGAAAGTTTCCGAAATCGAAACCTGTTTCAGCGATCCGGATTTCTTCGCCAAATACGGCAGCCGCGCCGCCGAACTTCAGCGGCAACTGGACGATGCGAAAGCCGAATGCGCCCGTCTTTACGAACGGTGGGATGAGTTGGAGAGCAAACGCGCCGCGCTGGAGGGCAACTGATGGAAATCCCGCGCAAACTGATCTGGCCCGGCAGCACCCAATTGGCTCCGGTACCGGCTGTGCTGGTCGGCTGCGGCGACGGCAGAACGCACCGCTACAACCTGATCACGGTCGCGTGGACCGGTATCGTATGCAGCGCACCGCCGATGATTTCGGTTTCGATCCGGCCCGAACGCCACTCTTACGCCCTGATCGGGGAAGCCGGTGAATTTACCGTGAACATCCCTCCCGCCCGGCTTGCCCGCGCGGTAGACTGGTGCGGCGTGGTTTCCGGGCGCGATCACGACAAATTCAAAGAGCGCAGCCTGACTTCCCTGCCCGGCTCGCAGGTCGCCGCACCGCTGGTTGCGGAGTGTCCGCTCGGCCTCGAATGCCGCGTAACCCAGGCCCTCGAGCTCGGCAGCCACACCCTGTTTCTCGCCGAAATCCTCGCGGTGCAGGTTTCGGAGGAGTTGCTCGACCGCTCCGGCCGGATGCAGCTCGAAAAGGCGGGGCTGCTCGCCTACGCCCACGGCCATTACTACGAACTCGGCCGTTGTCTCGGCCACTTCGGCTACTCCGTCCGCAGGAAACCCGGGCCGACCGTCCGCCGGTAAAACCTCCGCCGTACGCATGGCCCGTGCCCATGATTATTTTTTGACTGTTACAACTTCATCGACCCAGCGGGCCAGCGCCGTTCCGGCTTCTTTGATGCTCCTGCCGGAAAAAGCGCCCCCCTTGCCGAAAACCGCCTTGGGGCACGCCTTGCGCATGTCGCTTTCACAGCGCGCCATGCCGCCTCCGCCGTGGGTCACGAACGGAATTATGGTCTTGCCGCTGAAATCATAGCTGGAAAGGAAGGTCAGGACAGGCGGCGCCATCGTGCTCCACCAGTTCGGCGTACCGACGAAGATTACGTCGTATTTGTCGAACTCCTTCACTTTTTCGGCCAGCTCCGGCTTGACTCCGGCGTTGATTTCCCGTTTCGCCAGCTCGACGCAGGCGTTGTAATCGGCCGGATACGGCTTGACCGGCTTGATTTCAAACAGCGTGCCGCCGGTGTCCTTCTGAATCTGCTCCGCCGCGAAGCGGGTATTGCCGCTGTAGGAATAATAGGCGACCAGAATCTTTCCCGGCTCCGCCGCGGCTTTCACGGTCTCCTGTTCCGCCGCCGAACAACCGCAGGCTCCGAAAATCGAGGCGGCCATCGCCAGCGCCATTGTTCTGTTTTTCATCTTCAGTCCTCCTGTAGTAAAGGTTATGGATCGGCCCGATTGCCGTTCCCTGCCATTCAGTATAAAACTTACAGTAACTGTAAGTCAAGGAGCTGTTTTCAAAAATATCCGTTTTTTTCGGATCATTCCCCGGTTTCCGCGAATTTTTCCCGAAGTTTCTCCAGAAAGAGTTCGGCGGCGGCGGAAAACACCTGATACTTTTTCCAGACGATATTCAGGCCGGACTCCAGCCGGGGCTCGAACGGGCGAAAGCAGAGGTTGTGGCGACCGGTCACGTTCACGAGCTTGTCCAGCGAGATTGCATAGCCGACTCCTTCCTCCACCAGCAGCGCAGCATTGTAGATCAGATTGTAGGTTGCCACGATATTGTCTTGATCGAATCCGTCGCCAAGCCAGTTCAGAACTTCGTTGTATCCGGAAGTCTGCTGCAGCGGCTGGCGGGAGCAGATCAGCGGCAGTCCCGCCAGATCCTCGCGGGTTATCGACTTTTTTTCCGCCAGAGGCGAATCCCGGCGCATCACCACGCCCCAGACATCCTTCGCGGGCAAATTCAGATAATCGTATTTCGCAATATTCACCGGCTGGATCAGGATGCCGAAGTCCAGCATTCCCTTGTCGAGACGTTCGGTCACGTCTTCGGCGTTGCCGCTGTAGATGTGAAACCGGATCTCCGGATAATCGTCATGCAGTTCCCCGATGATCCGGGCAATCTGACGCATTGCGTCGGTTTCGCCGCCGCCGATGTAGACGTCTCCGCAGACGGCATCCCCCATCGAATTGAACTCCGCCTCGGTCTTGTAGACCATTTCCATGATCTCCCCGGCGCGCTTGCGCAGCAGCATCCCCTCCGGAGTCAGCGAAACACTGTGGCTGCCGCGGATGAAAAGCTGTTGCCCCAGTTCGTCTTCCAGATCCTTCAGCTGCCGCGAAAGCGTCGGTTGGGTAACGTGGAGCGCCTGGGCCGCGCCGGTGATGCTGCCCTCGCGGGCCACGCCGAGAAAATATCGCAATACTCTGAGTTCCATCACGGTCTCCTTTCAGTTGCCGATGCTATTATATCACCACATGATATACATTACAAGCATATCATGACACAAGGAAGAAGTATTTGCTATTTCATCGGAGTGAATTAAATTGAAGAGTGAAAACCAAACCGGAGGAGGAATGAAAGCAAAAGAGCAATCCAACCGGACAAGAATCGTTGGCGCACCCTGATGCGGCCATCGGCTGCATCAGGCATTCATCGGCAACTCTCCGACCGTCTGTGCAAATTCAGAAATCGGCTGAAATCTGTTTCGCGGGGTGGAAAACACCGGAAAATTGTGCCATCTTAAAAAATATCGGGAATTGAAAGCAATCATTTCAGGAGAATCCGGTGAAAGCGACGTTGAAAAGCGGTTACGCCGCGGATGAACTCAAACGGGACCTGGTCGAGAAAATCAGGTCGGGCACTTTGCTGCCCGGCGAAAAAATCCTGAGCGAACGCAAGCTCGCAGATGCCTACCGCATCAGCTACATGACGGTCCGCCGGGCGATCGAAGAGCTGGCCGATCAGGGATATATTACACGGAAAGCCCATCGCGGCGTTTTCGTGAACGAGAAATTCCGCAATCTATCCTCCGCCCGGAACCGCACCATCGCCTTCGTCGCGCAGGACCTCTATGACGGCGTCGTGATCAAACTGCTCGCCGCCATCGAATGGCGCGCCCGCCGGAGCGGCTACTTCGTGCTGGTCTGCAATTCCATGCTCGACGTCACCATCGAAAAGGGAGTGCTTGAAAATCTCCTGCACAGCAACATCTCCGGCGTGATCCTCCTTCCCATCGCCGGCAACAAGAACGTCGCCGCCGCGCGCAGCCTGATCGCGGCGGGAATCCCGGTCGTGACCATCGACAACATCTACGCCGACGACCGGATCGATTCGATCGACTGCGACAACTTCGACATGGGCTACAAAGCCACCGAGCACCTGATCAGAAACGGCCACACCAACATCGCCCATATCACGGTCTCCCAAGAGAATTTCCGCCACAACTACGTCGCCCAGAAACGCATGGAGGGATTCCAGCAGGCTCTGAAGGATCACAAGCTGCCCTGTCCCCGGGAAAACATCATGTACCTGCCGTGGGAGTACACCAGTCTGCCGCTGGCCGAAATCGATCTGGACAACCTCGGCTATGACCAGGCCCGGAAGCTGCTGCTCCGCGACAACCGGCCGACCGCGTTCTTCGTGATGTTCGATGAGATCGCCTCCGGCGTCTATCTGGCGGCGCGCAACCTGGGGCTCTGCGTCCCGCGCGACGTCTCCGTGATCGGCATCAACAACATCGACCTCTGCCGCCGCCTGTCACCCGGCCTGACCACCATTGCGCAGCCTTTCAAGGCCCTCGGGCTGCGCGCTGTCGAAATCCTGTTGATGCGCGGCACGCCGCAGGGCGACCGGTGCATCAAGGAAGAACTGCTCGGCACACTGATCCAGCGCGGCAGCGTAGCGAACTTACTATAGCAGTTATATAGCAAAATCACCATTTTTCAAACTTTTTGTCACATTTATTTAAGACTCCGTACCGTCCGCCTCTTGTCTTGACTGCTGATTTCGGCCATAATTAAAACGGAAACCGAAACAGCAGGATGAAATTTGACGGTATGTTTGAAACCATTGAGAATTTATGTGAGACAGTCGCCCCGCTTCAGGTCGAAGTGTGGACTTCGCCGGAACCGCTCCCCTTTGAACGGCGGTTCGAGGGAACATTCCAAAAGCTGGAAATCGGCCGGAGCTGGGGTTCCCTCTTCGACTGCGGCTGGTTCCGCTTTTCCGGCACGGTGCCGCCGGGAGAGAGGCCGGAAGAACTGGCGCTGCGGCTGGATGTGAACGGCGAACTGCTGACGGTCGACGCCGCGGGACGGCCGCTTCGGGCGCTGACCAATTTATCGAGTATTTTCGACCGGAGGATCGGCACTCCGGAAAAACTCTATATGCCTCTGAGTGAGCTGAACATCTCCGGCGGCAAATTTGAAGTCTGGGCCGACGCCGGATGCAACGACCTGTTCGGCGCGCTTCAACTGAACGGCACGGTGCGGTTTGCGGAGCTTGTCCGCCGTCCCGCCCGGCTGGCCGCCGACTACTTTGACCGCCGCTTCGAGCGGGAGGCCGCCGAAGCAGGCTGCAGCAGCGACGGATTGCCGGTCTACGCGACGGGACACTCCCATCTGGACCTGGCCTGGCTGTGGCCCCTGCGCGAATCCCGCCGCAAGGGCGTGCGCACCTTCGCCACGGCGCTCGCCAACCAGAAAACATATCCGTGGTACTGCTTCGGCGCGAGCCAGCCGCAGCTCTATTGCTGGGTGGCGGAACAGGCCCCGGAGCTGTTCGAGGCGCTCCGGCGGCGGGAAGCCGAGGGACGCTGGGAGCTTCAGGGCGCCATGTGGGTGGAGGCGGACACCCACATCCCCGACGGCGAATCGCTGATGCGGCAGTTCATCTACGGGCAGGCTTACTGGCGTGAAACCTTCGGCCACGAAGTCAGGACCGTGTGGCTGCCGGACATCTTCGGTTATTCAGGCAGTCTGCCGGGCATCGCGAAGCTGAACGGCGCCGAATACGTGCTGACCATGAAAAACGCCTGGAACCTTTTCAACCCCTTCCCGTACAATGCGTTCAACTGGACCGGCATCGACGGGAGCCGGGTTCTCGCCTACCGGCTCCCGGAGGAGACCTACAACGGCTCCGCCAACCCGGCGGCGGTGATGAAGTGCCAACGGCAGGACGCCCAGCGGGCCGTTTCCGGCGCTTCTCTGATGCTGTACGGCATCGGCGACGGCGGCGCGGGTCCCGGCGAAACCCATCTGGAGCTGCTGGCGCGGATGGCGGACCGTCCCGGTTTCCCGCCGGTGATCCACGCCGGAGCGGAGGAGTTCTTCGACCGGATCGCGGCAAAACGGGACTCCCTGCCCGGCTACACCGGCGAACTCTATCTGGAAAACCATCAGGGCACTTTCACCAGTTGCGAACTGATCAAGCGGATCAACCGCAGTTACGAGCGGAACCGGCAGGAGCTGGAATTCGCGTCGGTCGTCTGGGGAAAACCGCTCCCGCCGTGGTATGATGAATTTGAAAAAGAGGTGCTTCTAATGCAGTTCCACGATGTCCTGCCCGGCACGTCGATCGAACGCGTCTACCGGGAGGCCGAGGAACGGCACGCCTGCTGGATGGAGCGGATCGGGGAGTGGTACGGCACACGCAAAGAGGCATGCTTTTTCAATCCGACTTCAGCGCCGCTGACCCGGTTTCAAAAAACGGCGGAAGGCTGGCGGCTCCTGCAGCTGCCGCCTTTCGCCTGGGGCGGCAGCCGTCCGTGGAACGGTTCGCCGGTCAGGGCGCAGGAGAACATGCTGGATAACGGCGTGATCCGGGTCGGCTTCGATACGCAAGGCGGCGTGGCGGGCTGGTTCGACCACAGGACCGGACGCGAACTGCTGACGGCCCCCGCACTCTTCCAGCTCTATGCGGACAAGGGGAATGCGTGGAATATCGAGCCGGGTACTTATGACGCGCCTCTGGAACCGGGTCTGCAACTGGTAAGCCAACGGATTTACGCCGACGGCCCGGTCGGCTGCTGTTGTCAGGAGTATCACTACGGGAACTCCCGGATGCGGGCGGAGTTCCGCTTGAATGCCGACGCCTCCGCCTGTGAGGTTTTCGTCACACTGGAGTGGCGCGATCCGGAGCACCTGATGCGCTTCGAGCTGCCCGGCACAGTCGATGCCGACACCGCGCAATATGCTGCGCAGTATGGTTTTGAGGAATTTTCGACGCGGTCCGCCAATTCCGTGGAACGCGCCCAGTACGAGATCGCGGCGCAGCGCTGGGTGCGCATTGCGGATGAAACGGCGGCGCTTTCGCTGGTCTCCGACTGCAAATACGGTTTTTCGGTCAAGAACGGGCGGCTGAACATCACCCTGCTGCGCTGTGCCGAACGTCCCGGCTCCTTCATCGGCAAGGACGACAAAGCGCGCAGCGGCGATGCCCGGTACAATGATCTGGGACACCATGAATTCGCCTTTGCGTTCGCGGTGGATCACGGCGACGCCACGCTCCCGATGGAGCTTGCCGAATGGCTGAACCGGCCGGTAGCGGCGGCGCCGGAGACGGCCTCCGATGCGGGATGCAAACTGGACTGGACCGGCGGCCAATTCGCCGTCACGATGATGCGCCCGGCGTGGCAGGGCGGCGGCGTGCTGCTGCGGGTGTACGAACGGTTCGGGAAAAGCGGCGTCCTCCCGGAACTGCCGGGAGTGCGCCTGACGGCGGTCCGCCCGGACGGAAGGGCGTTGGGCGGTATCTCCGCAACGGAGTTTCACCCCTTTGAAATCAAGACCTTCCGGGTTCAATTCAGCAACAATCGATCATCGATGAATCAATAAGGAGATCAGACTATGGCACAGACACCGCGCGAGGTTATGCGCAAAACCTTTACTTTCGACCACCCGGACCGGCTGGGGTGCTGCGTTTTCGCGCTGCCCGCTTTCATCTGGAGCCGTCCGGATGATTATGCGGCGATCATGAAGGAGTTTCCGGCCGACTGCGAATGGGCGCCGGCTCCGTATGATCCCTCCTCCTGCCTCTCCGGCGATCCCTTTGCCGAAGGGATTTATGTGGATGAGTGGGGCTGCGTGTTCACCAATATCAACCCCGGCATGATCGGGGAAGTCAAAACGCCGCTGATCCCGGAACTGGAAGACCTGAGCGGCCTCAAGCCACCTTACGAACTGCTGCCGAAGAATGAGGCGGCGGCGATCGCGCAGGTCAATGAATTCTGCCGCAACACCGATAAATTCGTTTTTGCCGGTTGCAATCCGCGTCCGTGGGAGCGTTACCAGTTCCTGCGCGGCACGGAAAATGCAATGATGGATATGGCGCTGCGCGAGGAGAATGTGGATGTCATCCTCGCGGCGATCACCGACTATTACGTCAGGGAAATCGAATTCTGGTGCAAAACCGACGTCGACGGCATCGCCTACATGGACGACTGGGGTTCCCAGCAGGCGCTGCTGATCGACCCGGCGACCTGGCGGGAACTTTTCAAGCCGATCTACCGGAAATTCATCGACTGCTGCCACGCCGCGGGCAAATTCGCATTCATGCACTCCGACGGCAACATCGAGGCGATTCTTCCCGATCTGGTCGAGCTCGGGCTCGACATCGGCAACTTCCAGATCGGCTGCATGAATCTGGAAAAGGTCGCAACCGTCGCCAAAGGAAAACTGACGTTCTTCGGTGAAATCGACCGCCAGCAGGTGTTGACCAAAACGCCGGAGGCGGCGCGGACCTTCGTGCGCAATGTCGCCCGGCACCTCTACGATCCGGCTGGCGGCATCGTCAAGGAATTGGAATTGGGCGTACTGGTGGAGCCGGAAACGGCGCTGACCGCGCTGCGGGAGTGGGACAAGGTCGACCGGGAGGCCCGGCAATGAATTCCACACCGAGAGAACGGATGATCGCGGCGCTGGAGCGCCGTCCGCCACTGCCGGGACCGGTTCCGCACTGGGAGCTGGTTTTCTTTCCGACCATGGAGGTTGCGGTTGTGCGTATCAACGGCCAGTTGACGTTCCCGGAGCTTTTGCGCATAGGCATCGGCGAGTGCCGGCGTCACTTCGTGAAGATATTGGCAGCTTTCCGGCAGAGATGCCAGGAAATCTCGCAAATCGGCTTCATAATTGAGCCGTTCGTTTACGGTCGCAGGGGTGGCGCGGTTCGGATGTTTGGAATAAGTGTTCCACACCTCGGCAAGCGGCAACACGTTTGCCGGTTTGATCAGATTGCGCGCGTGAGCGACGTGTGCCGAAACGACCTCTATGCTGGTTGCTTTCAGAACCGGAAGCAACTCTTTGACTTTCCGCTTCGCTTCTTCCTGATTTTTGGTTTTCAGGCTGATCGCTTTTCGTTCACCATTGATCTGATAGCGATAATAGTAAGTTCCGCTTGGTTTCTGGTAGATGGTACCGACTTCCTGCTTCATGACTTTCCTCGCCATTGCCCTGTTTCCTCGTAACTATCCTTGTGAGCTAAAATACCACTGATTTCGAGGATTGAAAGGCGGGAACGGCACCGAATGGCACTTTTTTGAGGAATCAGAGGGTAAAATGGTACACCCAAAGGGATTTGAACCCCTAACCTTCTGGTCCGTAGCCAGACGCTCTATCCAATTGAGCTATGGGTGCACTTTGTGTCAACGCTTTTTAATATACTGTTGAAATAACGATTTGCAAGCTCAGATTTTGGAAAAATTCGATTTTCAGAGCGTGTCCAGATCAATGCCGAAGGCATCTCCCAGGGCAGCGGCGTCCAGATCCGCTGCTTCCGGCGGCAGAGCCGCGGCAAGATCACCCTCGAAAAGTTCGTTGCGATCCACTCCGCGCAACACGAAAAAAAGCCCCGGGTCCTCATCCAGCTTCGCTCCGATTCCATACAGCACCGCCGCAAGATGTTTGCACAGGTCCGCCCAGTCCGGGCAGTCGCAGTCGAGGCGGATTTCATCCGGAAGCGGAAACAAGCCTGTATCCGGCGCACACAAAATCCCGATGATTTCATCCGACAACTTTCCCTGCACCAGATCAATCAGCGAACCGATCTTCCCGGCACAGGCCCGTTTGATCGCGTTCCACCGTTCCTCATCCAGCGGATCAATCGCAATCTTCACCTGATAGAGTTCACTGCCCGCCACCATCGCCGTCACCAGCCCCGGCTCGATATTGAGGTCGATTACTGCTCCGTTTTTCAGATAGGAGCGCCCGCGCGGCAGGCGGCTTTCGTAGTCCTGATAGGATTCGATGTTGCGGCACCACGCCTTGCCCCAGAAACTCTTCGCAATCGAACGGCCGTTCGCGGTCACCGGATGCAGTTCGCGCCCCGTCTTCCCGGCGTACTGCTTCGCCAGCTTTGCCGCCAGCGCCTTGCGCTCCCCCACCGAACGGACCGGATTATAATCATCGTAATCAAACATATTCATACCTCGATATGATGGATGTCAAGTTTCACCAGTTCAAGCAGTTCCGAGGTGTCCAGCTCGGTCAGCGGCACCTCCCCGCCGGAAGTGACCACCGAATCGGCCAGTTTACGCTTCGACCAGATCAGGCTGTTGATCTTCTCTTCAATCGTGCCCGAACAGATGAACTTGTGCACCAGCACATTGCGGTGCTGTCCGATCCGGTAGGCCCGGTCGGTCGCCTGATTCTCCACCGCCGGATTCCACCAGCGGTCGAAGTGGATCACATGGCTCGCGGCGGTCAGGTTCAGGCCGGTTCCGGCGGCCTTCAGCGACAGCACGAAAAACGGCGGTCCCTCTTCCTTCTGGAACGCCTCGACCAGTCGGGCGCGCGCCCGGATCGAAGTGCCGCCGTGCAGGATCAGCCCCGGACGGCCGAACACCCGGCTCAACAGTTCGTGCAGCGGGTCGGTCATCTCCCGGAACTGCGTGAATACCAGCACCTTTTCCTGCTTCATCGCGATCTTCTCCGCGAGTTCGGCCAGTTCCAGAAATTTGCCGCTCTCCTCCGCTTTGAAATCCCCCTCCCCCGTATATTGCGCGGGATGGTTGCACAGCTGCTTGAACTGCATCAGGCTTTTCAGCACAACACCTTTCTTCTGAAATTCATCGGCGGCTTCGAGTTCGCGGCGCATCCGGTCCACCACCTGCTGATACAGCACCGCCTGGTGTTTGGTCAGGCGGCAGAAGCGGTTCAGCTCCACCTTGTCCGGCAGATCGCGGATGATCGACTTGTCGCTTTTCAGCCGCCGCAGGATGTAGAAACCGGTCAGCCGCCGCAGCGGCGCCAGATTCACCGGCCCGTCCTCCGGCGTCAGGCGGCGGGTGAAGTCGACAAATTCATTCAGCGAGCCGAGCAGTCCCGGATTGGTGAAGTCGAAGATGCTCCACAGATCGGTCAGCCGGTTTTCAACCGGAGTGCCGGTCAATGCGATCCGTCGCGCCCCTTTCAGGCGGCGCACCGCCCGGCTCTGCTGTGAACCGGGATTCTTCAGTGCCTGCGCTTCATCGGCGATCACCAGCGGAAATTCCAGCCGCGCCAATTCCATATAGCGCGTCACCAGAGCGTAAGTGGTTGCGACCAGGTCATATCGCCGCAAAAATCCTGCCGGGTCCCCGTCAAATTCCGCCAGTTCATCCGGCGACAGCAGCGACGGGTGCAGCAGTTTGACCTTCAATTCCGGCGTGAACTTTTCCGCCTCGTTCTTCCAGTTGTTCAGCAGCGAGGCCGGCAGCACCAGCAGCGCGGGCAATCCGGCGAGATCGCCGTTGCGGCGCAGCAGCTCCAGATAAGTCAGAATCTGCAGCGTCTTGCCCAGCCCCATATCGTCCGCCAGACACGGCCCCATCCCGATCCGGGTCATGCCCCACAGGAATTTGACGCCATCCAACTGGTATGGACGCAGGGTATTCGACAATTTCTCCGGCAACGGCGGCAACTGCATTCGCTCCGGCGCGGTCAACTCCCTGAACTGTTTTTCCAGCTCGCCCACCATCTCCACGCGGCAGAGGCCGCGATCCAGCTCCGGCAGCGCCCCGCCGCCCGGAACGGCGCCCCCCGCCAGCAGCCTCATCCCCTGCATGACCGGCAATCCCGGCACTGCCGCCGCGGCGCGACGCCAGGCACTCAGCAGTTGCCCGATCTTTTCGGAATCCGCCTCGATCCATTCGCCTTTCAGCCGCACCAGCCCGTCCCCGGACTTCAAAAGCTCCTCCAGTTCCCGTTCGCTCAGCGGAGTGCCTCCGATCACGGCGTTGACCGAAAAACGCAGCAGCGAATCCCCGCTGAGGAAGCCGCGCTTTCCAACCGTGTCCAATGAAATCTGCACCTGAAGTTTTTTCGGCGCGCGTTTCCACAGGTTCGCCATGCGCACCACGATATTGGCGGCCTCGAACACCGGAATATCCTGCAAAAACGCATAGGCCTCGCGGGCGCTCCACACGCCGGGCCGGTAGATGCTCCGGTCGGCCAGCAATGACGCGATCAGCGCACTCCCCTTCGCCGCCTCCTGAATCGGGCGGAGCATGGACAAAAGCGCATTCCGGTCGTTCGCATACGCCTTCAGCGCGGCGCCAAGCGGCAGGTGCCTGGGCTGGTCGCTTTCGCTGACTCGGTGAATGAAGGTCGCCAGAAAGAGAAAGGGGTGCGCCCCGTCCGGATCGCTTTTGTTTTCCGCGAGATGGAAGCTGATCCGCCCCACGTCGCGCCAGGCCGGATTCAGCTTGCGAAGCCACTCCTCGAACGGCAGTTCCGCCGCTTCAAACTCCCGCTTCGCCCATTCGGCCAATTCGCGGTGGCAGCGTTCCAGAAGTTCGCCGTCCAGATACTCGCCACCCGTCAGCGGCGGGCGGTCGAAAAGCTCGGCTTCGATCTGTTCCCGGTCCGGCAGCGCCGCCGCAAAGGGATCGCTCCCCTCCCCCGTCGCCGAGCGGCACAGGCGCATCGCATAATCCCGCGCCAGCCGCCGAAAAAAACTGCATGAAGCCCCCGCATCCGGCGGCAGGGGATCGGCCAGCAGCCGGAAAAGTCCGGCGCCGTTGCCCTCCGCAAAAATATTCTCCGCCCCCTCCAGCCGCAGCCGCCCGGAAGGAGCAATCGCGATTTCCATGCCCATGTGGTGATTCCGTTTACTTTTCATAAGATATCACAAACACGGCGGAAACGCCACCGCCGGAATAAAAAAACGGGACGGAATCGCGTATTGAGTGGATACGCTCTTCCGCCCCGGAAAAGGGAACCTGATTATATCAAAAGCAAACAGTGCAGATCACTTCTTCGTCAGGTCGTAGTCGACCAGCATCCCGGTACGAACCGCGATATTGTCCAGCCGCTCCGTGACCTGCCGCAGAATTCCCAGCAGCGACATGAAAATCACTCCGTTCGGCGCGTTATAGTCCTCCTTGCGCAGGGTCTCCAGATGGTTGTTTTCGAGCTTGTCCGCCAGCTTGCGCGCCTCGCCGCCGAGCTTGCGCGCCGTCTGCGCTCTGGCGGCGGAAGCGCCGTCCAGCGCCTCGATCACCTCGGCGGCCATGTCGGAAATCCGGTTGAACAGCGTTCTCAGGTCTTTTTCCGACTTCTTCGTCAGTTTCTGCTTGAATTCCAACAGCCGTTCCGACTGGGTGATGATGTTCTCCGCGTAATCCGCCAGCCGTTCCGCATCGTTGGTGCAGTGGGTCACCACCGGAACCAGCCGCGACTCCTCCGGTGAAAGCTGCCGCTGCATCAACTGCACCAGATAGCCGGTGATTTCGGACTGCATCCGGTCGATCCTGGCCTCGCGGCGGCTCCACTCCTCGCGTTTCGCATTGTCGATGCGCCCGTCGAAGATGTCGTCGTGCATCGTCCGGTCCAGCAGCTGCCACGAATTGCGCACCATCGTGCGGAGCTGCAGCACGCTCTGCTGCAACGCGATCGCCGGATTTTCCAGCAGGTGCGGGTCAAGGCTGACATACTTGACTTTCCTGCGTCCCGCCGGAATGATCTTCTCGCACAGCCGCGCCAGCTGCGGCACGAAGGGCAGCAGGATGATCGCCGTGAACACATTGAACAGAGTGTGCGCGTTTGCGATATGACGCGGCACGTTCTGCGGAATCGCCGCGAAAGCGTCGCCGCCGGTCATCGCATCGACGATATAGTAGAACACCGGAATTCCGGAACGCCCCCACGGCACGTAGAAGAAAACCAGCATCAATATGGTGCCGAACACATTGAACAGCGTATGCGCCAGCGCCGCCTGCTTCGCCACCCGGTTGGCGGTGATCGCCGCCAGCTGCGCGGTCACGGTCGTGCCGATGTTCGCGCCGAGAATCAGCGGAATCGCGGTGTAGAAATTGACCAGCCCGCTCGCCCCCAGCGCGATCACAATGCCGGTCGACGCAGAGCTGGACTGGATGATCATCGTCACGATCAATCCGATCGCCAGCGCGCCCATCACCGCGCCGAACGGCATCACGCCGTCCGCCGGGGTGCAGTCGAAATGGGAGAACAGCCTTTCCACCGATGGAAATGAACCGATTCCGGTCAGTTCATCGCTCATGATCACCATGCCGAAGAACAGGAAACCGAAGCCGAGAACCGTTTCTCCGAACCCGCGTATCCCCTTCCAGGTCACAAAGTAAAGCAGCAATCCGATGATGATCGCCGGCATCGCCAGCACGCTCACATCGAATGAGACGATCTGCGCGGTGATGGTCGTGCCGATATTCGTGCCGATGATGATGCCGACCGCCTGCGCGAGATTCAGCAGCCCGGCGTTGATGAAGCCGATCACCATCACCGTGCTCGCGCTGGAGGACTGGATCACCGCGGTCACGCCCGCGCCGGCCAGCAGCGCCACGAAGCGGTTCTGCGAAAAGAAGCGCAGAATCCCCTTCATCCGCTCCCCGGCCACCTTCTGCAGGCCGTCGCTCATCATCTGCATACCCCATACGAAGATCGCCAATCCGGCGAACGCATTCAGCATCAGCGTCCAGAAGTTCAGGCCCATCACTTCGACCGAAATACCGCGGCTCAGCAATTGCCCGTCCGCCCCCTCCGGCTTCACATCGACCCGGTAGCGGCCGGTGCCGTCATTCAGTTTGAGGAAAGTCTGCGCCACGCCGGTATCGTCGGTAAAGGCGACCCGGTCGGAAAGTGCAGCTTCCGACTTTGCGGCGGGCTGCTCGGCAAGCTCGAAAAAGACCCGCCGCCCCGCCGCCGGAGTGCCGTCCGGCTTCATCACCCGGATGCAGATCGGATCGGGCAGCGTGGTTCCCGCCGCCCCCTCCTGCCGCTCTCCCGACACCGCGATGCCGCTGGTCAGCCGCACCGTCACCGAGCGGCGTTCGTCGCCGACCGGGATCAGTTTCAGGTACTGGTCCCCGGTCTTGCGGCCGGCCTGAACCGGGATCCGCACGATGCCGCCGGCGTCGCTCTCAAATTCGCCGCGCTCCAGCACCAGGTCGGAATCCTGTTCCGCCACGGCCAGCAGTCTGCGCCCCGCCAGCGGCCGTTCCGAACCGCTCCCGCCCAGCAGACCGGCTTCCGGCCTGCCGAGCAGCTCCACCACCACCGGCTCGGCGAACGCCTTGCCCGGCAGCGCGTACTGGTCCGCTCCATCCAGCACGCGAACTTCACTCAGGCGGACCGGCTGCTCCTCCGAACAACCCGCCGCCAGCAGTCCGAACACCGGCAGAAGCATCAGCAAGCGCCGCACAGCTTTCCATCCAAACATCATTGACTCCCCCCTTGTTTTCAGTGGTTCACACCGATCTTGCGATGCCACGACATTACGATCGGGCTTGCGATGAAGATCGACGAATAGGTTCCGATCACAATGCCGAGCATCATCACCAGCATGAAATCGTTGATCACGATGCCGCCGAAGCAGAACATCACCGCCACCACCAGGAAAGTGGTCGCGCTGGTCAGGATCGTCCGGCTCAGCGTCCGGTTGATCGCATAGTTGATCACCTCCCCGAACGGCTTGCCGGGGAAAAGTTTCGCATCCTCCCGGATCCGGTCGAAGATCACGATCGTATCGTTGATCGAGTAACCGATGATGGTCAGCAGCGCCGCCACCACCGGCAGCGACAGCTCCCGCCCCATCAAAATGAAGATGCCGAGCGCGATGATCACGTCATGCACCAGCGCCAGAATCCCCGCCGCCGCGAACGACACCTCATACCGGATCGCCACATAGACGCTCATGCCCAGCAAAGCCAGCACGATCGCCCACGCCGACGCTCTGGCGGTTTCCAGACCGACCAGCCCGCCGACCGTACTCTCCGAACCGTCAGAAAGTCTGAGCTGCGGAAACTCGCTGTTCAGCAGTTTGATCACCCGGTCGCTCAACGCATACGCGGATTCCTCCTGCCCGGCCGGACGGTTCCGGTCACGGATCAGGATTTCCAGTTTGCGGTTGTCCCCGGCGGAGTTGTTCGACTTATAGTTCAGCCGTACATTCGGATCGATTGGACGAAGCACCTTTTCCAACTCTCCCGTCGAAACCGCCTCCGCATACGAGCAGCTGATCCGGGTTCCGCCGGTGAAATCGACGCCGAACATCCTTTCCCCTTTGAACGCCAGTACCGCGAGACTCCCCGCGATCAGCAGCCCCGACAACAGGAACGCCCATTTCCGGTTGCCGATGAAGTTGAACGCGGGCTGGGTGAACACATGGCACATCTTCAGCGTCTTCCAGTGGAAGAAACGCAGCATGTAGTCGAAGATCAGCCGGGTCATGCAGACCGCCGTGAACAAACTCGCGATCAGGCCGATCGACAGACTGACAGCAAATCCTTTGACCGGGCCGCTGCCGAGCATCATCAGGATCAGTGCGCAGAGCAAGGTGGTCAGGTTTCCGTCCAGCACCGCCGAAAACGCCTTTTCATAGCCGAGGTCGATCGCCGCCGCCAGACTTTTGCCGCCGTTCAGCTCCTCGCGGATCCGCTCGAAGATCAGCACATTCGCATCCACCGCCATTCCGAGCGTCAGGATCACACCCGCGATGCCCGGCATCGTCATCGTCGCGCCGAAGGCGGCCATCGCGCCGAGAATCAGCACCACGTTGACCGCCAGCGCCAGACACGCGATCACGCCGGCCCGGAAGTAGTACACGCACATGAAAACCGTCAGCAGCACCATCGCCAACGCACCGGCGATGATGCCGTTGCGCACGTTGTCCGCCCCCAGCGACGGAGCGGTGTCGTAAACCGCGGTCACCTTGATCCGGAACGGGAAACTGCCGCTGGTCAGCGCGTCGGCGATATCCTTCGCCTCCTCGTTGGAAAACCTGCCGGAAATCTCCGCGCTGCCGCCGGTGATCGCGCTCTGGATCACCGGAGCGCAGTAGAGCTTGCCGTCCAGCACGATCGCGAGCTGCCTCCCCAGATTCTTCCCGGTCACTTCGCCGAAACGCTCCGCTCCGGCCGAATTGAATTCCAGACTGATTTTGGTCTGGCCGAACTGGTCGCGCACCGGCATCGCCCGCGCCACCGAACGGCCGTCCATCTCCGGCCGTTTCGCGACCAGATAATGATAACCACGGTCGCCGCCCGAGGCGGAAAGCACCTCATAGCCCGGCGGCGGCAGAAACGCGGCAGAATCCGCCGGGTCATAGTCTTTCAGCAGCTCTTCGCTCTGCGGGTGAACCAGCCGGAAGCTCAGTTTGCAGCTCATTTTGATCAGCTTAAGCAGCTTGTCCTTTTCGTCGCGCGAAACGATCGGCGCTTTCAGCGAAACCGACCGGCTGCCGTATGGCGTGATCTCCGATTCAAAGATATTCTGGGTTTCGAGCCGCCTGCGGAGCGTTTCAATCGCCTGCTCGCGGTAGCGGTCGAATTCGGCGGACATCTGCTTTTCCATTCCGGCCCGGTCCTTCGCACCGCCCTCCTTAGCGAATTTGCCGAGCAGGTCGTCATCCGGCACCAGTTCCAGAATGAACTCCACGCCGCCATTCAGGTCGAGACCGGGCCGGATGGAACTCGCCGCCTCCTTGCGGACTTTGGCGATCACATCCGCGTTGCCGGCCATATCGCCGCCCTTGACCAGCGGCGACAGTTCGATCCGGGCGGCTTCGGCCGCTTCCAGCAGCGCCGCCGCCGGGTTGAGGCCCGGTTCGGCCTGCTGCCGGAGCCGGGCGTCCTCGACCAGCTTCGCCGCCGCCGGATCGTCCGCGCGCTTCAGACTCCTGCGAAAGGTCTCGAAAAAGTCGCGCGGCGTCAGGGGAAACATCGAAAAGGCAAAGACGGCGATGACCGCGACGATCACGACCGTGCGCAATTTCAGATATCTTTCCCCCATTTTGTTACTTTCCTTCCGGATTGCGCTGCATCCGGATCGAGGCGGCCAGCACCACGGCCAGCACTTCATCCGGATCGTCCGGCACCGGCACCACCGGCTCCTGCACCGCCGACGCGGGCAGCGGCGCGGCCTTGGCGCCGAACCGCCGGATCAGCACCGTCATTCCGTGAATCACCACCGCCACCAGCAGCGATACGATGATCGTCAGCAGATAGCTGAACCCCATCACTTCCCAGGCTTCCTTTATCATAATAACCGCTCCTCCGACTATTTATTCAACAAACTGATGTAGATCGCCGCGATGATCGCCGTGGTAATCACGCCGAAGATGTTCGCGCCCAGCGCATAGTGCATCACGATCGCGCCGGGGTTCGCCTTGCTCACGCACTTCTGCGCGACCTTGGCGGTCGTCGGCACGCAGCTGACGCCCGCGATGCCGATCACCGGATTGAACTTGCCGCCGGTCACGAAGTACATGAAGTAACCGCCGATCAGGCCGCCGAGGCCGGAGAGGCCGAGCGCCACCAGACCGAAGATCAGCAGCGGCAGCACCTTCGGGTCCATGATCGTCTTGGCTTCGCACAGCACGCCGAGCAGCAACCCGAGCGTCAGGGTCGAAGCGTACAGCACGATTTCACTGACCAGATAGTGGAACTTGTCCAGCCCGGACTCCCGGATCGCGATGCCGAGGAACAGCGAGAAAAACAGCGGTGAAGCCACCGGGAACAGGAAGCTCAGCAGCACGCAGCAGACCACTGCGAACGTCAGCTTCTGGCCGGAAGTGACCTTTTTCGCCGGATCATCCGCCGGCATCTGGATCTTGCGCAGCTTTTCCGGGATCAGCAGCCGGATCATGTACGGGAAGCCGCCGTAGGCCAGTCCGAGGTACATATACGCCACCACCGTGATCGGCACGAACAAATGCGGCGACAGTTTCAGCGACGCGAACAGCACCATCGGGCCGTCGGCGCCGCCGACCAGCGCGATCGCCGCCGCGTCCTGCAGCGAATAACCGCCGAACATCACCGCCAGCGGCAGCGTCAGCATCGTGCCCAGTTCCGCAAACAGCGCGATGATCGCGCTGACGTAGGGACGCGCCATCACGAAGCCGACGTCGAGCAGCGAGCCGATGCCGATAAAGACCAGGCACGCGATCAGGCCGTTGCTGAACGTCAGCGTGTAGACCGGCTGAAGCCAGTCGATCTGCATTAACGTCATCAGGTGGTCGTTGTTGCTGGCGGTCGAATCCAGAAAGAGGTTGTTCACCGCATTCGGATCGACCTTGCCGCCCGCCGCCATATTGATCGGGTCGAAGAACATCGCCGACACGTTGATCGTCGCCATGCCCAGTCCCATCGGGATCATCAGCAGCGGCTCAAGCACGCCCTTGCGACCGAGGTAGATCAGCAGGAAGCCGAGCAGCACCAGAAGAATCCGGGCGATTGCGATTCCCGGCTCGTTGGCGAAGGAGGCCATCATCACCCCCACGCCCTGAAAGATATCAAGCCAATTGGTATTCATGATTCATCTTCTCCGGTTGGCGGTTCAGTGTTTGATCACCGCGAGCAGCGCACCGGCCTGAACCTGTTCGCCTTCCTTGACCTGACAGCTGGCCAGCACGCCGGAAACCGGAGCGGTCACCATCGTCTCCATCTTCATCGCCTCCAGCACAAGGATCGATTCGCCCTCCTTGACCGGTGAGCCCGGCTTGACCAGAATCCGCACCACCGCGCCCGGCAGCGTCGAATGAATCTCCTTGAACTGCTCCGTCGAACCCGATGAAGCGGCTTCCGCAACCTGCTTCTGCACCTGTGCGATGCCGGCGGTCACGCCGAATTCATATTTTCTGCCGTTGATTTCCGCGGTATTGCCGGAGAGTTTCACGCCGAAGCTCTTGCCGTTCACCGAAACCGTCATCTCGCCGGTAACGGCGGCATCCTGCTTGGCGGCCTTTTCCGCCTCGGCCTTCTTGTCGATCTTGCGCACGCCGATGGTTCCCTCCCCTTTCAGGAACCGGATGCCCTTGTCGCTGCAGCTCGCCGCAATGAAGATGTTCTCATCGGTGATCGGCAGCTGGTTGGCTTCGAGCATCGCGACCGCGGCCTTGCGTCCTTTGGCGGGATTGGCGTCGTTGAGGTCGAGCGGGTTCTCCCGGGTGGGTTCGAGCTTGAGCTGTTCGGCGGCGATTTTCACCACTTCCGGGTCCGGTTCCGCCGGAGTATGGCCGAAGTAGCCGAGCACCATCTTGCCGTATCCCTCGGCGATCTTCTTCCACGGCCCGAACATCACGTTATTGAATGCCTGCTGGAAGTAGAACTGCGAAACCGGGGTCACCGAAGTCCCGAAACCACCCTTCGCGACCGCCTCGCCCATCGCGGCGATGATCTCCGGGTACTTGTCCATCAGGTTGTTGTCGCGCAGCATCTGGGTGTTCGCGGTCAGCGCGCCGCCCGGCATCGGGAAGAACGGGATCAGCGGATTGACCTTGGTCGCCTCCGGCGGCATGAAGTAGTCTTTCATCGCGTTCTTGAGGCTCTCCTCGACCTTCATGATCTTTCTGGGATCGATGCCGAGGTCGTACTCCGTGCCGCGCAGCGCGTGCCACATGGTCAGCAAATCGGGCTGGCAGGTGCCGCCGGACATCGGGACCATCGACAAATCGAGCTGGTCCGCGCCCGCTTCCAGCGCCGACATATAGGCCAGCACGCTGCAGCCGGCGGTTTCATGGGAGTGGAAAACGATCCGGATGTCCTTGCCCAGCAGCCGCCGCGCCATCTTGATCGTTTCGTGGACCTTGCGCGGCGTCGAAGTGCCGGAAGCATCCTTGAAGCAGACCGAATCATACGGAATGCCCGAATCGAGAATTTTGCGCAGCACCCCCTCGTAAAACTCCACCGTATGGCCGGCGCAGCCCGGAGGCAGTTCCATCATCGTAACGGTGACCTCGTGCTTCAAACCGGCTTCCACAATGCACTTGCCGCTGTAGATCAAATTGTTCACATCATTCAGCGCGTCGAAGTTGCGGATCGTGGAGATGCCGTGTTTGTGCATCAATTGCGCGTGCAGTTTGATGATGTCGCGCGGCTGCGAATCCAGACCGACCACGTTGATGCCGCGCGCCAGCGTCTGCAGATTGGCGGAAGGTCCGGCAATCTTGCGGAAATTGTCCATCACCTGAAACGCGTCCTCATTGGAATAGAAATAAGCGGCCTGAAACAACGCGCCGCCTCCCGCCTCGAAGTGGGTGATTCCGGCAGCGGCGGCTTCTTCGACCACCGGCAGGAAGTCCTGGGAAAATACCCGCGCCCCGAATACCGACTGGAAACCGTCCCGGAACGCCGTCATCATGAAATCTACTTTTTTCATACTGCACTCTCTTACATTATCATTAGTGGAACTGCACAATATCCGCCTCATGGCGAAAACAGGAGGAAAAAGAGTGCGAATCGGGGCAGACCGGCCCCCGTCCCGGTAAAAGGAACACTGGCAAGGGAACCCTCGACTACTCGGCTTTCATCGCCCACGAAGCCGCAATCAGCCCGTGGTCATGAAATCCGAAACTTGAAACGGAAAGGCCGGAAACGGCCGCCGGTTCGCACAAAATTACGCGAACGGGCCGGCCCGTACTTCCACACTGCATCCAAGCCAGGCCAATACCTGCGGGTATTGGTCCGTGACTGGAGTGAAGTGACCGGAAGGAGGCGTTTCCAAGCTCAACTGGAACGCCAATGCAAAAGCTCCGGCGGCAAGCCGGAAGATGGGAAGCCTGTAAGAATTGCCGCGCTGCTGCAGCGCCGGGCTGCGCAGCAGCTCTTCCGAACGCATCACGCACCCCGTATGATCGGAATTGCGGAAAGGGGCGACCGCTTCCAAATCCCCAGCGGCCGAAGTATCGCCGGAGTTCTGTTCCGAAAGTTCAATCGCCTTCTGAAGCGGCGTATTCAGTTGCGTATCATTGCAGAAGCCGGCCGCCGCACCGAATGCGGCAAACAAAGCAAGAATGGCAATGACAACTGATTTTTTCATACTTCAAACCGTTTTCTGCGGAGAAACCTTTATTCCGCCTTTATGGTTATTTTCGTAATATATCACCTGCCGTTCACTTTTTCAATATCCATTTCCCGCGATCCGGTCAGAAAACGACGAAAAATATCACCGGCGGCTTGTTCCCGGAAAGGCCGAGGAGCTTTCGTGCCTTCCGTGCCAGTCCGTGGAAGTCCGTGGGCACAATGCCCGTAAGGCCGTGCGGTAACCTTGGAGTGCGGAGATTCATCTCCGCCTTCAAGTCGCATGTGAGTTTTATACTCGGCTTTGCATTGCGTCAAGAACAGGCAGAGCTGCCCGGAGGGTAACAACTTTTGAGCGCAAGCACAGGCGGGGTGCCCGGAGGGTAGTGAGCGCCGCGCCTTCGGCCTGCGGATGGCTCCGGGGGACGTCGCGCACGTCCCCCGGACCCCCTCGCCGGTGGCGGAGGCCGGTCCGGTTGCAAGGCACTTCCGCTCGCGGGCGCGGCTTCGCCGCTTACTTGTCCGCCTACGGCGGCCAACCCTTCATCGCCCGCGTTGCGGGCTGCGCCAGGGGGGCTTCGCTCACTACGTTCGGCTTCGTCACTACCGTTCCTCGTTACTTGCTAAAGGCAAGTAATTCCCGCACATTCGTTCGCGGCGCGAACCCGCGCTTATTGTGCGCCGCGTAAGTGACATTGCGGCCTTATGTATGCGCCGCGTAAATGGTCTTGAAAACCAACCAAGGCTCGCCAGTACCAGCCGCCGCGCGACCCCGAAGGGCGTAGAGCGCGCACCCGGCAGCGGCACCTTGCCGCCCCGGCAGCGGCACCTTGCCGCACGCCCGCGCGGCCCCGAAGGGCGTGGAGCGCGCCTGACGACCATATCTTACCGCAGAAAATTTGCTAATTCGCCGATACCGTTGTATATTGGTTACAGAGTAACTTATAGAGGAGAATATGAACCATGACTGAAATTAAAAATCCGAAAATCCTGATTTCCACCAATCTTCTGGGCGGCCACTCGTGGCTGTTCATCGTCGTGCAGGCGTTGATTTCCATCCTGCTGGGCGTGATCTTTTTGTTTCATCCGGCCTGGATCATGATCGTGTTGGCGCTGGCGCTGGGCATCATGCTGCTCGGCAGCGGCATCCAGCAGTTTGCGCTGATGATCCTGACCAAAAAATTTTCCTTTCTGATTCTGCTTTACGGCCTCCTGCTCCTGCTGGCGGGGCTGTTTCTGGTAGCCAACCCGTTTCTCGGCAGTCTGGATTTGCTGCTGATTCTCGGAATCTGGTTCATCTTTCACGCAATCGAGCTTTTCGTCGGAGCCGCCCGGGCCAAAACGGTGGCGAGATCCATCCGGACTATGGCGATGGTGAACGGAATCCTCAGTTTTCTCTGCGGATTTTTCATCACTCTCTTTCCGCTGGCCGGAATCATGTGGATCAATCTTGTGTTCGCATTCTATCTGATCCTGTACGGTGTGATGACGCTGGCGGTCGGCTTCAAGTTGCGCAGCATTTCGCGTTGAACGGTCAATTCAGCGAGACCATCACCAGTCCGGCGATCACCAGTCCGATTCCGATCAGCTTGACCGGCGCGTGATTCTCTTTCAGGATGAAAATTCCGGCCAGCACGCCGAGCGGCAGGCTCATCTGCCGGAATGCCTGAATAAAGCTCACATTCGTGACATGCCCCATCGCCAGCAGGATCAGGATATAGCAGCCCGACGCGAAAATGCCCGCGAGCGACGGATAAGCCGACTTCAGGAAAAGCCTGCGGAATTCCGCGCGTTCCCGGCGGCGGCGCGCCACGTACCAGCCCAGCCCGATGGCCAGCATCGCTTCGATGCCGAACAGATACGCGCCGCAGCCGACCAGCGCCGAATCCCGCGCCGCCTCGCGGAACAGCGGGAGCGCCATGCTGTCCAGCACCGTATATCCGGTGGTCCCGGCGGCGGCGAGCAGGATCGCGCCGATGGCCGGATTCAGGTAGCTTTTCAGGCTGAACTCCTGCAAGGAACGCAGCGGCATCAGCAGACATCCCGCCGATACCACCACCATTCCGGCCAGCGCGGCGGCCCCCGGAATCCGGCCGATCCCGAATACGATCGTAACCGCCGCCACCATCAGCACCGGCAGCGCGCGCGCCAGCGGATACGCCATTGAAATATCGCACTTGCTGTACGCCTTGAACAATCCCAGCACATACAGCACCTCGCAGACGCCGCTGCCGATCCAGTACAGCCAGAAAGAGAACGGCAGTTTTCCGGCATCCAGTCCACTGAACAGGAAGAACGGCAGCCAGATTGTCGCGGAAGTCATCGACATCACCAGATAAAACGCCGCCGAAGGGCGGCCGCTCTTGCTCAGAAAGTTCCAGCCGGCGTGCAGAAATACCGACACCAGCACCAGAAAAAACGCGGTCCAGCTCATCGGAAACAACTCTCCCGGTAAGCCGCGACACTCCCGGCCAGCATTTTGAGCGCCTCCACGGCCCGGTTGCTTCCGGCCAGCGCCTCGCTCATCAGCGCCCCCTCGGTACGGCAAAGCGCCTTATGGCGCGGGAAATAGCTCTCCAGCAGAAAACTGATGTATTTGACCATGCGGAACTCCCCGAACACGCGCGGAATGCCGCCCTCCACATGTTCGACCGCGCAGCAGAAGCCGTTCCTGACCGCCTCGACCAGATCCTCCAGCCGGTCCGACTTCGCCAGCACGACGGTGTAGTACCAGCCGAACAGCGCGCCGGTGTCGGTTCCGTGCGAATCGCTGAGGCCGACTACCGGAAATGCATTCCCTCCGGCCCGTTCCTCGCCATAGCGGGCGATCTGGAAATTGTTGGAACGCCACTGATGTTTGTAGAAGCCGCCGATCAGCTCCAGCGCATCGAACCTCCGGCGGTTCAGGATCGCGGTGGTGATTCCCTCGTTGATCACATAGGCTTCAGTCTGCCAGTAGGGATGGCAGAATACCGCCAGCCCTCCCCCTTCGCGGATGCGGTCGAACACCCACTCGCTCGCCGCCACCGCGAACCGGTCGCGCACCTCCGTCCCCAGTGTCTCTGCGATTGCGGCGACCTCCCGCCGGTAACGTTCCTCTCCACTGCGAGCCAGTTCGTTCACGCTGAACGAGCCGCCGAAATTGATGATGTGCACCGGATTGTCCGGGGAGTGCACCTCCTCTCCGGGAAACAGCTTCAGGTCGGTCGGCAGTTCGCACCAGACCCGGATCGCCTGCAGCGACGGCGCGTAACGGTGATGGTCGGTCACGGCGATAAAATCGAAGCCTTCCTCGCGGTTGCGGGCGGCGACGTATTCCGGCGCCTCGCGTCCGTCCGAACACCAGCTGTGCATGTGGAAATCCCCCTTGAACGGACGGCGCTCATAGAAATCGGCGCGGAGCGAATAGACGTTGAAACGCAGCGTTTCACGCGCCCTGAGCGCCCACTCGTCCGCCTCGCGGTTGCCGGGTTCGGTCAGTTCGAGCGTCAGGTTGTACTCCTGCTCCCCGGTGAAATTCGCCCGGATGCGCAGTGCGCCGTCGGCATCCAGCTCCCAGCCGCGCAGCGGCTCCGGCCCGCCTTCGCGCACGCCGTCGTCGAGCGGAATCACCCGGACTTTGATCCGGTCCGCCGGCGGGAATTTCGCGTGGGTGAAGCGCGGCCGGATCGTGACCGTGCTCTCCCAGTCTGCCGGAACCATTCTCGGAGTCACATCGTAATAATTCCAGTATTCGTACATTTTCCCGTTCCCTTCGATATTGAAATTGCGCTTGCGTATAGTATATTCCCGAAAGAAACGAAAACAACCGGAATAGAAAAAATAATCGATGTCGGAAAGTTACGACATCGATTCAAAGCGTGATTTTATGGAACATTCAGCAATCAGCGACACCGAGTGGCAGGCTCTGAAACTGCGGCTGGCCGAATCTTCGTTCCGCTCCCGCTTCAAACTGCGCCGATCGGAGCTGAAGTATCTGGCCGAACGCGGCTTCGCGGTGGTCGAGGGCCAGTGCCGCAACTTCATCCGCGATCGCCTCGCCCCGGCGCAGCCGTTCCGGGACGGCAACCAGACGCCGATGCGCGGCCATCCCGGCTTCGTCGCCCAGCACGCCACCGGTTGCTGCTGCCGCGGCTGTCTGGAAAAATGGCACGGCATCCCGCAGGGACGCCGGTTGTCGGAGGAGGAGATCAACCGGATCGTGTCGATCCTGATGCGCTGGATCGCCGAACACTCCGCCGGAATGGATGAGTTTCCGGTCACTCCCGATCTGTTCTGACCGGAACCCGGCGGAAATTCGCCGTCCCTTTTCCATTCGTATTCCAGACGATCGTATCGACCGCCTCCGGCCATTTCACCGTGATCGTGACCCGTCCGGCGACGGAACGGTCGAACTTCACCTCCGGTTCCTTCATCTCCGGCTTCAGCGGCGCCAGCATCGCCGCGAACAGCGGATTGATCGCTTCCGCATCGCCGCGCAGCCGCAGGATCACCGCCGGAGGACGGCTGTAATTGGCGGGAGTGAAGCTGTCCTGATACATCCGCACCGGCCTGGCGGCATCCAGCCACACCGCGCATCGGTTGCCGGAAACCGCTTTCTCATGCGGCTTGAGGACCATGCCGCCGGAGACCTCCGCCGCCGCAACCGGCAGGAATCTGCCGTCTCCGGGAACCGCCGGAGTCATATCCGGCGTCGTGCCGAGAAAGAGCGCCTGCACCTCCGCCTCCCGTTCACGCGTGGAGAGCGTGATCGTATGCTCCCCGGCGGAGAAGTCGAACATCTTCGATCTGGGCGGCGAGTTACGCAGATTCACCTGATCCGGGATGCGCCGCCAGTCGTATTCCGCTCCGGCGGCGGTGTTCCACTGCATCGGCCGGCCGCCGTCGATGGAGAGATAGAAGGAGTCGCTGTCCAATACCGAAATCCCGCCGGCGCGGAACAACCCCCAGAAGGAGCAGCGGGTCGGCTTGTCGAACTTCACTTTCCAAGTCAGGGCGCCGTTCTTCGCCCGCGCCGGGGTGGTCGCATAACTCGCGAAGGGCTTGCCGTTGCGGATCAGCGCTCCGTTCGGTCGAAGCTCCACTTGCTTATCCGCCAGCAGCATCATCTGCCAGGTGCAGGTGTGCGTTTTGGAATCGCTGTTGATATTGTCCAGCACTACCGCATACGCAGAAGCGCCGTGGCTCGGCCGCACGAAAAACACATCGCGGATCGCCTGCTTCGCCCCGGCGGCCGGTTCCCCCCAGTTGTTGCCGTTGTAAGCGCTGGTGCAGTCCACCTTCGCGTACCCGAACGTGCCGAAGTCGCGCGCCGCCAGCGTTTCGGCGGAGACGCCCGGCCCGTTTCCGCTGCGCCCCTGCCCCTTGCCGTCGATCAGCACGCAGCTGTGGGCGAGCGTGTTGCTGCGCGAAAAATTCGGGTTGCCGTTGGCATCGTTCGCATAACCGGTGTCCACGCCCCACAGATCGCCGTAGGCGTAAAGGTTGAAGTGTCCCCGGTCGGCCTGCGCGTGGATGGAGCGGTGGCGGGTCTTTGCGGTCAGGTAAGGGCCGGCCTCGATCGAAAACATCGCGTCGTCCCTGCCCCAGCCGGTCCGCCAGATCGACAGACAGCGCTGCCTGAAAAATTCGCTCCGGGGATACTTCGACAGCTCCAGCGCCGGTTCCGGCCGCCGCCGCGCCTCCAGAAGCAAATTGAGCGGGAAATATTCGCGTCCCCGGTCCGACCAGTTCCGCCATATCCACTCCGCCACCGGGTCCTGATTCGCCGCCGACACGAACAAACACTCCAGGCTCGGCGGCGCGTAGTACGCGTCGTTGCGGGTTTCGACCAGGTTGGTTCCGGGGATCATCTTGACCGGATAGACGTGCGGCCACTTCTTCAGTTTGGTGGTCTTGAACAGATCCTCGCCGCCCTGATCACGCAACAGGGTCGCAAAAAGCATCACCCGCAGCGCACTGTAACGGGCGTAAACCGAACCTTCGCACGGCAGCCCCTTGTCGTCGAAGCCGGAGTTGATCCACCGCTTCAGAATCCGCACGCAGTCGGCCACCCGTTTTTTGTAGCCGGGACGGTCCTGAAAAAAGAGGCTGATGATTCCGGCGGGGCCGAACATCACCCCGTTGTGGTTGTGGATGTCGTACCACCATGTCTCCGGTTTGTCCGCCTCCTTGAGCGTCTCATCGATATAGCCGGCGGCGGTATCCGCAACCAATTGCTGCTCCTCCGGCGTGAGCTTGTCGAAGAAGAAGAAACAGCCGACCGCCAGCCCGTACAGGAACTGGCCGCGTTCACAGACCAGCCCGCTGGAGAGCTTTTCGTCGTTGACCGGAAAATCCCGGCAGGTGCTGACGATCAGCTCCACCGCCTTCTTCGCATATTTCCCGTCGCCGGTGACCATGTAGCTGTAACCAAGCCCCTCCATCCAGTAGGTGAAGGTGGTCCCGAAATACCAGAGCGTGTACTTATTTCCCCGGTCGGGCCGCACCTTGGCCATCACCGGCGAAAGCATCGTCCGGTGCGCCTGATACAGGATGCGTTTCATCTCCGGGTCCGCCGCGATCTTCTTTTTCAGCGCCTCGTCCGGCCGGAACAGTTCCGGCGCCGCCGCCCCGGCGGAACCGCAGAACAGCGCCGCCGCCAACATCAGCCATACTTTTTTCATCGGATCATTCCCACTCAAAATTTAAACAGATTGCCCTGTGCGTCGCACATGCCGTCGAACTTCATCAGCGTCATCTCGCCGGTCAGCGAATCCACCCACATGAACCGCTTGCGGTTCCGCACGTCGTTCGGACGTTTGCTGACCACATTGAGCGCCAGCGTCAGCGTATTGAAGTTGCCGCCGTGCCGGGGGGTCAGCGCCGCGTAATTCGGATTCGCGACCGGGTCCCACACCAGCAGGGTCGTCGCCCAGTCCTTCGCGCCGTTGGTCGCTTCAAAAGCCGGGCAACTGGTGTCGGCGGCCAGGAAAATCTCGCTCGGCGTTTCCTCCGGCAAATTTTTCCGCTTGAACAGCGGATAGGAGTGGCCGGTGGTTCTCTTGTTGTTTTTGCCGCTCATCGCATAAACGTAACAATTCTTTTTCGACGGAATCCGCATTTCGATCGCCGGGCAGATGAAACTTTTCGGAGTTGCCTCACTCAAATCGGCCTCCGTCCCGGCCAACAGCTCGCCGACGCCCTTCCCGCCGATGTATTGCGACAGAAACGTGATGTACGAACCGTCGTGATAATTGCCGCCGTGAGTCATCCATCCCGCGTAATCGTTGCTGTAAAAGGAGATCGCCGTCCCCAGCGTTTTCAGGTTGTTCGTACAGGAGATCGCCCTCGCCCGCTCCCGCGCCTTGTTCAGCGCCGGCAGCAGCATCGCCGCCAGAATCGCGATAATGGCTATCACCACGAGCAGCTCGATAAGCGTGAATGAGCGATACCGGCAGGTGCGGAAAAAGGAAAGTCCACCGAGCTGTCCGATCCGGGAGAATGACTGTTTCATCTTCTTTATTTACCTTTCCATGAATAGTGGTTCCAAGGTTGCATCATTTTAAATTCTGTATATATTATAGGGTAGAAACCTCTGTTTTCCAATACCGATTATTGACAAAAAGATAAGGTTTATGATCATGCAGGAGGATTTTATCTTTCCGCCGCCGCCCGATCCGCGCTCCCCGTTCCGGCTGCATCTGGCCGGAACCAGCTACTGCGACGGCAATTACCGGATCGAACTGCGGGAACGCGACCTTTACTTTGTATTCGAGTATGTGGAATCCGGCCGGGGACAGCTGCAGATCGACGGCGTCGAATATTTTCCGAAAGCGGGCGATCTTTACTGGATTCCCGACAGCGGGCGGCGTTCGTACTGGTCCAGCAGCGAGGAGCCGTGGATCAAACACTGGTTCAACGTCAGCGGTCCGCTGGTACCGGAACTGCTGAAACTCTATTCTCTGGAAAATGTCCGGCTGATCCATAACTTCTCCCGTCCGGAACTTTTCACCGACGGGCTGGCGCGCCTCCAGAAAGACCCGCAGCGGGCGCACCTGCCGCTGGGACCGGACATCCTGCATGCGATCCTGGCGCAGGCCGCGGCCGACCTTCTGACCGGCAAGGATAAGCAGCACTCGTTCAGCGAGGAGGGAGTGCTGCTGCGCGACTACCTCGACCGGCAGATTTTCCGGCCGATGCCGGATCTCGAAACCATGAGCAGGGTCCTGCGGCGTTCCCCGGTCCAGACCATCCGCATCTTCCGGCGCGATTTCGGGGAAACGCCCTATCAGTATCTGCTCAAACGCAAACTGGCCGCCGCTCAGGAGCTGCTGCTCTGCACCCGCCAGAGCGTAAAACAGATCTCCGCCGGGCTGTACTTTTCCAACGAATATTACTTTGCCGGGCTTTTCAAGAAAAAAACCGGCCTTTCCCCCGGACGCTACCGCCGCAAAACCGAAGAAGGGACACTGACGGATTTCAATATCATCGAAAGCGAGCCCGGCCATTACGTGAACCGCGCCCTCCTTGCCTCCGAATCAGACTGAAGCGTTGCTCCGCAAGCTGCAAAAAACGGACGAAATGCCCGGTTCTGCGGATTTTCCGCCATTTTTTTTCCCCGGAAACGGCGTTATATTCCTTTCAGAATATCTTGAATGCAATGAATGGAAAGCAGGAACATGGATCGGAAAATCGACATCGGCGAACTACCACCCCAACGACGCCCGCAACGCGGCCGTCCACGGCCCCGGCCCGGCGATCTCGTGGAGCTTACCAAGGCGGCTTCGATTCCTTGAGCGGCTTCTTCCCGGCATTCCACCGTGCACGTACCGGGTGTCTGCCCACATCTGTTTCCCGCATTCCTCAAGTCAGTAATCAGTGAAAAATCACCACGGGATATTCATCCGGCGTCTTGCTTTCCCCGATTCCGGGGGCGATGGCAATATAACTTTCCCGCCCTTCCCCGTCATTGTCGTTGACCAGAAGATTGAAACGAAAGGCACCTCCCCCGACGTTACGGTTCAACCCGATCGTCATAAACGGAATCCGCACCGTATACCCGGTTACCTTCTTCGCTTCATCACGCAGGGTCTCCAGTTGAATCTCCGCCGCCGTCTTTGAAGGATCGAACCCTTCGGGAGCGTGCCAGAGATGTACGTCGTTTTCGCCATCGTCACGGCGGGAAAGCCCGATTTCCCAAAGCCCTTTTTGATCAGGAAGTTGCAGTGCGAATTGGATACCGTCTCCCTGATACATCCGTCCGCCCCGGTACGGCTGGCAATGAATGTCGTCGCGGACATCCACCTTGAGCAGGAGAGCCGTGCCGTCATGTCCGAGCCGGACTTCCGCGCTCAGATCCTCGCCCCCTTTCCAGAAAAGATGTGCGCTGTCCGGATGGTTCGCAACGAGAGTTACTATTTGGTCAGCACTCTCAAGTACAAAATCGGGCCGTCCGGACAATCCCCGGTTCAACGGGGTGGCGCAGCGAGCCTTGAAATGGAGCACTCCTTCCCAGAGGTCATCGACCGCCAACGCGATCCCGATCATCTCCTGCCGGTTATGTAAGTAGCGAAAGTTCTTGTCGGCGGCAATTCGCAACGTCACTGTCTTCTTCTGCCCCGGAGCGATGCGGAGCGGGAGAATCTTCTCTTTGAGCGTCAGCCCTTCAGGCAACTCCGGTTCGATTCGGAAAGTAAGCGATGTACCGGTCGGATTCATCAACTCAAACCGGTATTTCCCGGTACCGCCGGGACGGCAGATAAAATCATCGGCCAGCTGAAAAAATTCCCCGCAAATCCGTGGCGTTTCCCGCTGCGCGAAACGCAGCGTTGCGGGAATCTCCCCGACCTCGACAACCAATGCGTCGTTACAGACCGGAAGCACCTCTTCATTGCCGAAAAGGTCGATGCGCGTAACCGGCCCGGAGATTCCGGACAACAGCAGTACCCGACCGCTCCCGCTGGAGGCGCCGCTCCAGTGCGGCAGCAGAAGCTCACCCCGGGCATCCCGAAAAAAGAACGCATCAATCCCCTCCCCGGCATCCGCATCCCCAAGATACTCCGCCTCCCGGAAGAGGCGGGCCAGCGTATTGTAGACGCCATAAGCCGCCTTGGGGTAAAAATCCCTGGTCAGCAAGCCGAAATTGTGCTCATTCTCCCTGGGGTCGAAACCGTTGTTCCTCAGGTTGAACCAGCTGTAACCCATTGCGCCGCGCGCCCAGCTGTAGATAAGTTTGCGGTAAAGCGTGATTCCCTGCCCGAGTTCTCCGACATGGATCGAGGAGATCGCCGTTTCATTGGCCCACCAGGGAGCTTCCACCTTCAACTCCTTCTTCATCTTCACCAGCCGGTCGATCTGGTTGCGGTAGTCGTGGAACGGACCGTGGCCATGAAACGCGAAGATATCGTAAGCTCCCCTGCCCTCGACCAGAGTTCTTTGCATATGGTCTTTTTCGACCAGTTTTACGAATCCATTCGGCATGCAGGTGTACCCGCCGGTAAGTACCTGCATATTCGGATCGGCCCGTTTGGTTTCGGCGTAGGCGATCTTCATCAGTTCAATATACTCCAATGCTGAAAAATTGGCAAAGCCGACATGATCCGGTTCATTCCAGACTTCGACATAACGGAGTTTTCCGCGGTAGTGCCCGGCGGCAGAGCGGATAAATCGGCGCCACAGTCCATAATCGGGACGCGGTTTTCCGGTAAATTTCATAGAAAGCGGCTTCCAGTCTTTTGCCGCCGCCCATTTCGGCAAATAGCAATAGATCGCCTGAAATTCAATACCCTGTTCTTCAAAAACCCGTAGTGCGTCATCGAATCTTTTAAAATTCAGTTCCGATTGTGCGGTCGGCTGCATGCTTTCCCAGTAGAAATCCACACGCATCACCTTGATGCCGCACAGCGCCGCCGCCAGCGCCTCGCGCTTCTGGTCCTCGACGGGTTTTCCGAGCGGATGCGTACACCCACCGAAAAGGAATCCTTTTGCCGGGCCGGGAACGGGTCCGGCGGGCTTCATATAACAGAACCGGAAGGTTTTCTCAAACGGCTTCTTGTGTTCTTCGAATTCGCTGTATTTCACGTCGACGTAATAAACACCGAATTTCTCCGGTTTTACGATCGGAAAGCGCCTGCTTTCGCCGGGAGCGAGGAAGACTTCGCTCTCCTCTCCGCAAACCGGATTGCCATTGACGTCGGCGACCCGGAACTCCAGTTTGCCGGAAACATCGACGGCGCGGTCGTTCGCCAGCAGGATTCCTGCCTCATTTTCCGGAGTCAGCACATGGACAGCAGTTCCGGTTTCAAGCACCGGCCGCAGAGGCAGGCGGGTACTGACGATTTCGATTTCCACCGTTCCGATCGCCAGGAAGCCTTCCCCGTCTTTGGAGTTGAAGTCCGCAGCGAACCCACCGAGCCTCGCCGGAAAATCGATTTTCCTGTTCGCTTTCTTTCCCGCCCCGAAACTCCCTGCTCCGGGAGTTTCGGAGTCAAGCTCATAGATGATCTCATTCCAACCGGGCTTGAGCCCGGCAAGCGGCCGGTAAACCTGAAAGGTTTCACCGTCTCTGTCCACGATGCGGAGATTGAGGCTCCGCGCCTTGCAATGTTCCGGCAGGTACGCCTGAACCCGAATCTTCACTTTCAGGAATTCCGGAAGGATCAGCTTGTCCGTGGTATGAAATTCGAAATGACCGGCACGGGCATTGTTCCAATCGATTCTGAGCGCCTTACGCCGATCGAAGGTATCGATTCCAGCTGCCTGCTCCCGTTTGCCGGGAGTATGCAACCGGATGCTTTCAGGAGCAACAGCACCGAAATCGACCAGCGGAGCGGCATTCAGAATGCCGATGGAGAAAAACAGGACGACAGAATATCGCATTCCCGGAAACCTCATAATTTAAGTTTATTCGGCCTCGTCCAACAAGGTCAGGCGCTTCAGGTAAGTCGTTCCCGGACGGTAAGTGCTGAGAGCCGCCCAGGAAGCGGAGCCATTCGCACGCGATATGGTAATTCCATTGCCGTGCAACGGCGCCGCAAATCCCACCGTCACACCGTTGCGGAGCAACCGGTCTCCGGAAATACAGAAAACAAGAACCTCGCTTTTAAGGCGGCTGTATTTTTTATTGAAATGCGGAATACTTGCTTCACTGGTGAAGTTGGCGGAATCACGGTGATAAATATAATCGGTAAAATTCATGGCATTGCTGGCCCAGCCATCCGCCGGTTTGCTGCCGCACTTCAGGACTTTCGGCCGATTCCTGCCGTAAACCCGTACTCCATACGAAAGCGGAGTCCCCAGATATCCTCCGGCGGCGACCAGCCCCAATCCGCCGTTTGTAATGACACCCCCCAGCGCTTCGGAAATGGAGCGGTTGTCGATGGCGGAGTTGCGGATAGTGGAACAAGTAGCCGGGAGCACGTCATCGAAATCGTTGACATACAGGGCGATTCCCGTATTGATCTGCCGCTGATTGCTGATGCAGCCGGAGGTATATGCCTTCTCCCGCGCCTTATTGAGCGCGGGCAACAGCATCGCCGCCAATATCGCGATGATCGCAATCACCACGAGCAGCTCAATAAGGGTAAACGGCCTTACATGGCGGAATGCGGGGGGCGTGTCCGCCGCCCCCCGCGCCCCCTGCGTCCGGCAAGGTGCCGGTGCCGGGTACGGGGCGGTGCAGTGCGGGAGGACGGTCGGTCGGCGGTGGGAAGAAGATCCGCAATAACGTGAAGTTGTCTTCCCGCTTTTTTGCGGAAAGGCAACTTCACGTTTTTGCTCCGACTTGCCGCTTGCAGAGCATTGGCAAAGGCGTGAGAGCTTGCGGGAAATGAGAGAGATGTGTGGATCAGCTGGTACGGGGAGAGACGCGACGCTGGTCGCCGCTTTCTCTCCCCCGAACCCCTCTCTTTCACGCAGAGCGGGAGCGGAAGAGAGAACGTGGGGCCGGGGGAGCAGAGCTCCCCAGCGGGATAAGTAGGAGGAACGCAGTGACGACGCACATCCCGTTACCCGGCAGCGGCACCTTGCCGCCTCTCTTTCACGCAGAGCGGGAGCAGAAGAGAGAACGAGAGGCCGGGGGAGCAGAGCTCTCCAGCGGGATAAGTAGGAGGAACGCAGTGACGACGCACATCCCGTTACCCGGCAGCGGCACCTTGCCGCCTCTCTTTTACGCAGAGCGGTATATGAAAGAAAATTGTATATTTGACAAGTTTCAATAACGAGAAATTCGATCATGGTAAATAATTGCGGTTTCATTGCCGGCACCTCCTTATTGTATTTTGGCCGCTTCTGATGAAGTACTTTTTCGTATGACCAGTTCGGGAACTATTTTCAATGATGACGGCATCGGATTTTCCGGATTAAGTTCATGCATCAGAACCTGTACCGTATGAGCAGCCAGCAGAGAAATGGGCAGATGCAGTGTCGTCAGCTGCGGGGAAATCATCGTCGCCACCGACGAGTCGTCGTGTCCGATGATCGAGAGTTTTCCGGGCACATGAATTCCATGATCGTTCGCCCACTGAATCAATCCGGCGGCAATAGAGTCATTCCCGGCCAGAACGGCGGTTGCATCGGATGCGAACACCTCTTCGGCCAAACGGACGCCCGACTCAATCGTATTGCCCTCCTGATGGAAAATGCGAAGCTGCTGCCCCAGTTTTTCCATTTCCATGCAATATGCCGCAAGGCAGGGATTGGTTGCTCCAAGGTCATAGCTGTGGTCCGGAATTGAGATGATTGCAATCCGACGATGTCCCAATTCCGCAAGATGGGCAATGGCGGAACGAATTCCGGCGGCGAGATCAATCTCCAATGGCGCTTCCCGGTGCCTCAGGTAAGTCACCAGCGGGATGCCGCCTGCGAGCTCCTGTGCTTCCCTCTCCTCCAGAACAGGAAGCGTATTCAGAATGCCGTCCACCATGCCGTTGGAGAATTCCATCAGCAGGGCGCGTCCGTCGTCGAGCCGATCGGAACTTGCCAATACCATCCGGAGCGAATGGCGCGACAGCTCCCGCCTGAATGCCTCGAGCAATGCCATGGTATGAAGATTGTTCAGGTTGTCCACCAGGATTCCCACCAGACCGGAACTGCGGGTATTCATCATCCGCGCCGCAAAATTCGGCCGATATCCGAGAACTTCGACCGCCGACTCCACTTTACTGCGAAGTTCGGCACTGACCTGACGCTTCCCGCTCAAAGCATGAGAAACTGTCGTTTTGGAAATTCCCAGATAGTTCGCCACATCCGCTATGGTTACATGACCGCTCATATGATTTCTTTCATCCTTAATTCGCAAACCGGTTTGCGGTGTTTGTTCATATATTATACCAAACCGGTTTGCAAAAGTCAATAGCCCAAGACGGAAAATCGCAAAAAAAAATTTCAATGGACCGACGGCGTCGAATATTTTCCGAAAGCGGGCGAGCTTTACCGGATTCCCGACAGCGGGCGACAGGCGTACTGGTCCGGCAGCGAGGAACCGTGGATCAAACACTGTTTCAACGTCAACGGTCCGCTGGTGCCGGAACTGCTGAAACTCTATTCGCTGGAAAATGTCCGGCTGATCCACAATTCTCCCGTCCGGAACGTTTCGCCGACGGACTGCCCGCGCCGCCGCAAAATTGGACGAAATGCCCGGTTCTGCGGATTTTCCGCCATTTCTTTCCCCGGAAACGGCGTTATATTCCCTTCAGAATATCTTGAATGCAATGAATGGAAAGCAGGAACATGGATCGGAAAATCGACGTCGGCTGTTATTATTTCCCGAATTACCACCCCAACGACGCCCGCAACGCGGCCGTCCACGGCTCCGGCTGGAGCGAATGGGAACTGGTCAAGGCCGCCCGGCCCCGGTTTCCCGGCCACCGCCAGCCTCTCAAGCCGCTCTGGGGGTATACCGACGAATCCCGCCCGGAGGTGATGGCCCGGAAGATCGATGCGGCCTGGTCGCACGGCATCGACTATTTCATCTTCGATTATTACCACTACAATGACGGCACTTTCCTGTCCGGCTGTCTGGACAGGGGGTTCCTGCCCGCCGCCGCGGAGTCGCCGCTGAAATTCGCCTTGATGTGGGCCAACCACGACTGGCTCGACATCCACCCCTGCGGACGGGTCAGCCGTCCGCTGCTCTATCCGGGCAAGGTGGATCAGGACGGCTTCCGGCGGATGTGCCGCCACGTGACCGAACACTATTTCAGGCACCCCAGCTATTACACGATCAACGGAATGCCATACTTCTCCATCTATCATCTGGAACTCCTGATCGAAAGCTGCGGCGGCTTTGCCGGAACGCGTGAAGCCCTGCAATGGTTCCGGGAAGAGGCGCGCCGGGCCGGCCTGCCGGGAGTCCACCTGAACGCGGTGATCTGGGGCAGCCCCGTGCTGCCCGGCGAAACCGAGTTGACCGAACAGGAAAAGGTGGTGCAGCAACTGGGATTCGACTCCGCCGCCAGTTACGTATGGATTCACCACATCGACCTGCCGAAAGCGGCGCAATATCCGTATCTGGAGGCGTTTCAGGCCTATTGGCGAAAGTGGGATGAAATCGAACGCCAATACCGCATCCCCTATTTTCCAAATGTCACCGCAGGCTGGGACCCCTCCCCGCGCACGCTGATGACCGACCGCTGGGAACCGGTCGGCTATCCCTACACCTGCACGTTGTCGGAAAACACGCCGGAAAACTTCCGCCGCGCCCTCGCGGCCACCCGCGACCGGCTGCTGAAATCGGAAATCCGCACCTTCAGCATCAACTGCTGGAACGAGTGGACCGAAGGCAGCATGCTCGAACCCGAAGCCCGATACGGTTACGGTTATCTCGACGCGCTGAAAGCCGTCTTTCCACGCACCTGAATCCGCCTTTGCCGCCGAACGGAACAAAAATCATGATTTTTTCGTATTTTCCTCTTGACAAAACGCCGGGAATCGTTCATAATATATTCAGTTAATCAATTAATCTTCCATTTCCGGTTTCTGCGGTTATCAGGGAAATTAGATTGGTTTCTCCTTGGATTAATCAATTAACCAAAAAATTTGGGAATTATGAACGACAGGCGGAAAAATCTGAGTCTGGCTGAAATCGGCCGCCGTTTTCACGTCAGCGCGGCAACGGTCAGCAACATCCTCAACAACAAGGGCAAATTCTCGCCGGAACTCGCCGGAAAGATTCTCGCCTTCGTCGACGAGGTCGAATACCGTCCCAACCTGCTGGCGCAATCATTGAAAGGCAACAGCAAGATCGTCGGCTTCTGCCTGCGCGGCAACCTCGAAGACCCGTGGTATATCCGGGTGATGGCCGAAGTCCAGAACGGACTGCGCCGCCACGGCTTCTACGTCGGCACCGTGCTCGGCGAACAGGACCTGCTCCAGGTGCGGCAGACGCTCGACCTCTTCATCCAGCTGCGGGCGGCTGCCGTGGTGCTCGGCCCGCTCGGCTACACCGCCGAATACGAGGAGCTCCGGCCCGTGCTCGATAAGCTCAACTTCGTAACCGCGTTCGATACGCTCGAACCGATGCCGCTGCCCAGCGTCCGGGTGAACGTCTATCGGGCGGCCTGCGGCGGCGTCCGCCATCTTTACGACTGCGGCCACCGCCGGATCGGTTACATCGGCCCGAAAACCCCGGCGCTCGCCGACCGCTACAGCGGCTATCACCATACCGTACACGAACTGGCGCTGCCGTTCAACGACGGCTGGCTCGTCCCGGAAACCGATTCGCTCGGGGAGCTGGAAAGCGGCCTGCGCCGTGTCTGCGCCCGGCCGGACCGTCCCACCGCCTTCTTCTGCCAGAGCGACCTGATCGCGATGCGGGCGATGAAGGCGCTTTACCGGCTCGGTTTCCGGGTGCCGGAGGATTTTTCACTGCTCGGCGTGAACAACACACGGGAATCCGAACTGAGCATCCCCGGCCTGAGCACAATGGGCTTCGACAGCACCGCTTACGCCGATGCGATCGTCGCAACGGTCCTCGATGGACTCGACGGGAAAATCCACCCGGAAAACGCCTCGCGCACCGTGAATCCCGTACTGGTCAAACGCGAGAGCGTCAAAATGATTCCAGCAGAAAACTCCAACCTGAATCAATAGGAGCCGCCATGAACATCCAGCCTGCCACGTCAATTGAACCATCAGCAACTCAAAATCCAAGAGACCATGAACAATTGTTATCGCTCCGGTTCTCCATCCCCGCTTCCGCTCCGCGCGAAAGAGAGGGGTTCGGGGGAGAGAAAGCGGCGGCTTGCGCCGCGTCTCTCCCCGTACCAAATCTCCTCAACCTCTCCCTTACTTTCAGCAAGCTCTCACGTCTTCGCCAATGCTCTGCAAGCGGCAAGTCGGAGCAAAAACGTGAAGTTGTTTTTCCGCAGAAAAGCAGGAAGACAACTTCACGTTATTGCGAATCTTCTTCCTCCGCCGAACGACCGCTGCTCCGCCAGTCGACCGTCCCGTACCCGGCCCCGGCACCTTGCCGGACGCAGGGGGTGCGGGGTGCGGCGGATACGCCCCCCGCATACCGCCGTTTAAGGCCGATCATCGCAAAATTTACGCTGATTGAGCTGCTCGTGGTGATTGCGATCATCGCGATACTGGCGGCGATGCTGCTACCGGCGCTGAACAAGGCGCGGGAACGGGGGCGCAACGCCACCTGCCAGGGCAACCTGAGATCACTCGGCCAGGCTGTCGTGCTCTATGCCGGTGACTATCAGGACTACATCCCGTGGGGGCCGGAAAACAAAACCGACCTGCGCGAAGTCGGCTGGGGGCGGGAATGCAACCACGGCCTGCTGAATAAATACGGCTATGTGCCGAACACCCAAACTTTCATGTGCCCCTCCGATCCGGCGGTCCTGAAGAACCTCGGCGCCAACGGCTGGATCAGTTCCCACCTGAGCAGTTACCTCTACGTGCCGTCGGCGACCAATTACAATTTCAGCTACAAGATCACCGCGCGGCCGCCCAAGGGAGGAACCTATCTGCTGTTCACCGGCTCCGACGTCTGGTACGCCCGGGACGGCAAACCGGGCAACCACGGCACTTCGGTAAACCTCTGCTACATGGATGGGGCGATCCGGTCTGTCCCGTTCGGCTACCTGAGGCCCCACAGCAAATACGACTGGCCCTGCCTCCACACCCGCAACTGGTAAAGAACAAGGAAAAATGCCAATGAAATACCGCAACATCTGCACCTCGGCGATGCTGTTCGCCGCCGGAACCCTCTGCGCCGCAGTCCAGTTCGGCGTCGTCAGGGGCGAGAACAAATGGGGATACGCGGGCAGCCACAACACCCTGCTCCGCCCCGTACCCGCCGCCGGAAAACTGGAACTGGCGGTCGAATTTGAAGCCGCCGCCGGAAAGGAGACGCCCATTCCGCGCGAAAGCTGGTTCGGCATCTATCTGGAGGACACCCGGCAGCGTACCCGTTACATCTGGAGTTTGTTCAATCCCGGCTGGGATTCCGCGCCGCAGAACCTGACCCCGACACTGATCTCCTACGAGAAAAACGGCAATATGCAGCGCCGGGCCGCCGCCGATCCGGTTCCGGCGAATGGTCGCCGCCGCCTGGCCCTGACGCTTGAAAACGGCAAACTTTCGCTCGATTGCGCCGTCCCCGGCGAACCTTCCCGCACCATTCTGGAAACCGCAGTACCGACGGGTTTCGCGCCGGACCGGGCCGGAATCACAGTGGACAGCTACCACGCCAGGCCCGTCGCCCCGGTCCGGTTCGACTCCTTCACCCTGACCGCCGACGGCAGGAGCGAACGGGACGACTTCACCGATGCGGGGAATTGGGAAACAGGCTCCGGCCGCGGCCTCGCCGCCTGGCCCGGCGCGTCGGCCCCGGCCGCCGCCGACGATTCCCTGCAGAAACGGCTCGATGCGGGCGAACGGTCGCTCCGGCTCCCTGCCGCGACCTATTTTGTGGAGACGCTGAAGGTTCCCGGCGGGACTTCGCTTCATTTCGCGCCCGGCTCGCGGCTGCGGATTCTCGGCTCGATTGAGCTGGCCGGAGACGACATCACGATCGACGGCGCCCGTTTTGAATACGACCGCAGGAAAAGCGGCGCGCTCGTCACCGCCGAAGGCCGCTCCGGGCTGCGCTTCCTGAACTGTTCCACCGCGACCTGGCGGGGAACCGGACAGGATGCCGTGCCGCATGAGAAAGGCGCTCCGATCCTGTTCGCGCTCACCGGCTGCCGCGATATCCTCGTGGCCGACGGCCGTTTCGCCGATCTCTCCCACGTACTGCTCGCCCGGCACTGTTCCCGGATCACGGTGCGCGGCAACCGGGCGGAACGGTGCCGGACGCTGACCAACATCGCCGACGGCAGCGAGTTCCTGAACCACACCGGCAACTGGAGCCGCAACGTGGTCTACCAGTGCATGTGGTGGGGCGGCGACAGCAACGACACCAAACAAGGCATCGCTCCCGGCTCCGCCCGCACCGTGAAACGCACCGCTCCCGGCACGCCGGGCTTCCACCGCGACACCGCCGGAACCTACGACATCAGCGTACAGAACAATTTCGCCGAACACGGCACCACGCTGGCCTGGGGGTCCAAGGGACGCAATATCCTGATCAGCGGCAACATCGCCCGCTATATGGATGATCTCGCCTACGATACCGAAGGCGGCGAAAACGTGGTGATTTCCAATAATATTTCGGTCAACTCCGCCTGCGCCGGAATCGGCTGCTATTTCTACGGGGAACGGGTATTGATCGCCAACAATCAGGTGCTGGTCTTTGAAGAGGGCGCCGAAAAGCAGCGCGGCAATTTCATCCGCCTCCACAGCGCGGGCAAACCCGACCACTTCGGCAACGGCCAGATACTGGTCACCGGCAACCAGTTCATCGCCGAAACCGCCGCGCCCCGCGCCGTCAGCATCGAAACCGCGCGGGAAATCTTCCTCAAGGGCAACACCTTCCGCAACGGTCGGATCGCCGCCGTCAACGGCCATGCCGAGCGCATCGTGATCGCGGAAAACGACTTTGAAACAACGGCGGCGCAACCGAAAGCCGCGATCGAACTTGCGGGCGGCATCGAACACGCGATCCGGGGCAACCGCTTCCGGCTGCGCTCCGGCGGCGGCACGGCGCTGAAGCTCGGTGGAAACGATGTGCGCATCTTTCTCGACGGCAACCTGTTCCTCGGATACCGGACCATATTTGAGCTTTCCGAAAAATCAGCGGGCACACTGTTTTTCACCGGCAATCAATACGACGGCCTCCCCGGCTCCAAAGCGGACTGGCGCCTGGTCGAACAGAACAACCTCTATTACGGAACGGAGGCCAGATGAACCGCCTGATCCATCTCCTTTTTCCCGTTGCGCTCGGACTCGCTTCCGGAGCCGCCGCCGATCTGGTCGCCAGCCTCGACGCCGGCGGCAACAAATGGGGATATGCCGCCCCCCATGCCGCCACGGTCCAGCCGTGGGACGGCTCCCCCTTCACACTCGAAGCCGAGCTGCTCCGCCCCGCCCCCGGCCCCTCCGGACTTCTGCCGCGCGAATCGTGGTTCGGGCTTTTCATCGAGGACGGCCCAAACGGTTCCCGCTTCAGCTTCGGCCCTTTCAATCCGGAGCGGGACGCCAATCCGGCGCGGGTTCCGCTCGCCGCCGTCTGCTATGAAAAACGGGGGCACTTTCAGGTGAAACGCTCCAGTGAGCAGTGGGACGCCGCTGCCGAACGCCTCTTCCTGAAGGCCGAATACGACGGAGAGACGCTCCGGTTCTCCGCTTCCACCGACGGCCAGGCCTGCCGGGAAGCGCTGCGCATCGTTCCCGCCAAGCCCTTTATGCCGAACCGGATCGGGCTCACGCTGGACGGTTTCCACGACCGGAGCGCAATCCGGGAGCTGCGGGTGAAGGAGTTCCGCGTATCGGGAAGCGGCCCCGCCCGTTCCGACCGCTTCGACGGCAGCCGGCAGGCCGGCTGGAACAGCACGGAACCGAAGCGCGCCCGTTTCCTGCACCCGGTCGAACTGGAGCTGGAATGGCGCAACCCGCCTTCGGGCAACAACGTATTCGACCGCGGCCGGGAAGCCGCTTTCGCCCTCGAATTGCGCACCACGCAGCGTATCGGGGAGACGGTCGGCCTCCGGTTCCGCTGCTTCGACCGCGACGGCCGCGAACTCTGGAATAGCTCCGAAAGGCGCACGCTCACCGCCGAACCGCTCCGCCTCTCCGGTTCCGTCCCGGCGGAACGGCTGGCCCGCAACGGCGTCTACCGCCTGCGCGCCGAAGCCGCGCTGCCGGGGAAACCGGCGCAAATCCGCGAACAGCAGTTCGCCGTGATCCCGGTCATCCCGGTCACGCCGGACCGGTACGACCGGCGCTCCCCGTACAGCGGCAACTATTTCGCCGACTGGAACCTCGCGGCCCGGCTCGGCATCCGGCAGATCCGCCAGACCTGGCGGCAGCCCGGAGAGTTTGAAACCAGGCAATACGCCGAACGCGCCCGGGCCAACGGCCTGCTGGTCAACGGTCCCTGCCTTGATGCGGCGTTCCGGCCGCAGACGCCGCAGACGCTCGCGGCGAAGGCGGACCGTATCGCCGCCGCTTTCCTCAAGCTGGAGAAAAAGTACCCCGACTTCATCTACTGTCAGGAAATCTACAACGAACCGGAGAACTGGCCGCCGACCGCCGTGGAAACCGATCTCGTCCCTTTCGCCGCGCTGGTCGCCCGGGTCCGGCAGAACCTGCGCGCGGCGGGATCGAAGCTCCGGCTGATGTCGCCCGGCACCACCCATGTGAACCTCTCGTTCCTGAAAACGCTGGCGCTCGTCGGCGGCCGCGACGTCGTGGACATCGTCGCGGTCCACGGCTACCGCAGCCCGAACCGCCCCGAATTCGGCCACGAGGAGGATATCGCGGCGATCCGCGACCTCTTCGGAGACAAACCGGTTTATGTGAATGAGGACGCCTATTTTGCATTGACCGCCGAAAAGCCGGAGGGGCCGACCTCGATTACCCAGCCCTTCCACACCATGATCGAACTGGACGAATTGACCCATGCGATCTACCTGCAGCGCAAGTATCTGTGTCAATTCATGGCGGGTTACGCGCTGGTCAATCAGTTCGATTCGATCCGGAATCATTCGCTCTCCGAACATGAGTTCCACCGCCGTCCCGGCCTGGTGACGCTGGCCGCGCTCGCCGCGACGCTGCCCCATCCCGAATTCGTGCGGCGGCGCACCGCCTCCACCGACCATCTCTGGATACTCGACTGGACCACCGACGGCAGGCCGGTCACCACGCTCTGGAGCCTCAACGACTTCCATGAGGTCACCCTGACCGCGCCGGAACCGCTCCGGGTGCTCGACGCCTTCGGCAACGAAACCGCCAACGGGCGGAAAGTCGCGCTGACCGTCGGCGGTGCGCCGCTCTTCGTGCTGGGCGGACCGGTCGCGGTGGAAAAACGCGCCGTCACCGCCCGGCATCCGGCGATCGTGCTGCCCGAGGAAGAGCCGCTGGGGGAAAAGCCGTTCGCGATGGAGGTGTTCGGCCGCGCCGAAAGTCTGACGAAATCGGTGATTTCGGTCACGCTGCGCAACAACTCCGGCGCGCCCTTCGCGGGAACGGCAACGCCCCACTTCATGAACGACGCGCCCGCCTCCTGGCGCTTCACCCCGGCTTCACAGCCGGTCAAGCTGGCGCCCGGCGAAACCGTCACGCTGGAATTCACGCCCGGCAGCGGCGACCCGGCGGAGCCTTTCGATCCCTACCGCCCGGTCGCGGGCAAGGGATACAACGCGCTGTGGTGGACCGAGGGCTACCGCATCGCGGTCGAACTCTCCGCCCCGGCCGGAAACGCCGCGCTGCTCCACTCCCGGCGGCCGCTCTGCCTGCGCGGCATTCCCTTCGACGACCGGATTTCGATCGACGGCGACCTCGCAGACTGGAACGACATTCCGGAGTTCCCGCAGGTCGGCGGCGCCCGCAAGCGCAACACCGCCCTCGCCCGTTTCTGGACCGGTGCGGCGGATTACCGGCCGACCTTCAAATTCGCGTGGAACCGCGAAGGGCTGCTGTTCGCCGCCGAAGTCCTCGACGACAAGCATGACGCCGACTGCAAAGGACTTGACGCCTGGCGGACCGACAGCATCCAGCTCGGGCTCAACGCCGACCACGAACGCCCGGACTTCACCGGCTATCCGGTGCTGACCCTCGCGGACGGCAGCCCGGCGATCCTGCAGCGGGCCACGAAAGAACGCCCCGCGGGACCGCTGCCGGAAGTGCCGCTCAAGGTGATCCGCCATCAAGGGGGTTACGACAGGCCGGGACGCACCGTGTACGAATGCCTGATTCCGTGGCGGCTGTTGAAGTTCGACCCGGAGTCGGGGAAACCCTTCGGCTTCTGCGTGCAGTTCAACGAATCCGACGGCTGGTGGCGCAAGGGATGGGAGGGATATTTCCTGCAGATGGGCGGCCATATCATCGACCCGCGCCGCTTCGGCGACCTGACCCCGCTGAAACCGGATCACCGGCCGATGGAACGGCACAACCCCTGCAAGTAAAGCAGCGGCAGGAAGCCGCACCGCAGGCCGAGTTTATGGGGGCAGTACCGGCGGAAGTTTTCCGGGGTCACCGGAGCCGGGCGGCCGCAGCCGGCGTAGATGTCGTTCAGCAGCGCGATCAGCTTCTCCCGGTGCGGCCGGGCGGCGGCGAGAAAGGCGGCCCGGATTTGCGCCGGTTCAAACCGGGCTGCGGCGAGGGAGGCGACACACTTTGCGACACTTGCGGCGGAGTCGTCAGGCCGGAGCCGGTACGGTTCCGGCAGCAGCCCGTCCCGTCCGCCGAGATTCCGCGTCGAAACCACCGGAAGGCCGCAGAGCATATATTCGGCGCTGACGAACATCGCCCCTTCCTCCGCGGAAAGGCAGAGGCCGACCCGCGCCCGTCCGATCTCATCCGCGATGGAACGGTGCGGCACATACCGTTTCCAGACGGCCGCCGGCTTCTGTTTTTTCAGCGCATCCAGCGCAAATGCCTGTTCCGCACCGGAATAATCGCCGACCAGCAGCAGCGAATCCAGCTCCGCCGCCAGTTCATGACGCTTGAACGGAGTGATCCGCGCGACATAGACCGCATCGAACTCCTTGTCGTTCAAGGAGAGACGGTAGTTGCCCTCCTCCAGAAACGCATTCTGGTGGCAGTAGACGACCGGAAATCCGAGCTTGCGCACTCCCGTCTCCTCAACCGGTGAGTTGGCCAGAAACCGCACCTCCAATTGAGGAATCCGGCGGAGCGCCTCCTTCACCTCGCGCTCCAGCCGCGCCTGGCGCTCCTCCGTTTCGTAGTGCCAGCCGAACTGAAACACGCCGAACACCCGCTTTTTTCCGGCAAACCGGCGGGTGAAATCCTCCAGCCGGCCATAAAAATCAAACCAGTAAGCATAAAAGATGAACGGATCGCGATCCACAATATAATACGGCAGGCAGCGTTTCTGCAGCTGCCGCTTCAACACCGCCACGGGATTCATCGTTTTTCACCGTCCGTTCCGCGCTCCTCTTCGATGAAATACCGGGGGCGGGCTTTGACTTCCATATAGATTTTACCGATATACTCCCCGATCACGCCGGTGGCGAACAGCTGGAGCCCGCCCAGAATCAGGATGATGAACACCTGCGAGGTCCAGCCTCGCACCGTTCCGCCGTTCAGATAAACGATCCAGTAGTAAATCACGCCGAGCGCGCTCAACCCCAGCATCACAATTCCCAGCAGCGTGATCAGGCGGATCGGCGTCACCGAAAACGAGGTGATGCCATCCAGCGCCAGCAGCAGCATCTTCCGCAGCGGATAGTGCGTCGGCCGCTCCGCCGCCTTTCTCTCATAGGTCACGACCGCCTGCCGGAATCCCAGCAGCGGCACAATGCCGCGCAGGAAAAGATTCACCTCGCGGTACTCGCTCAACGCCTCCAGCGCCCGGCGGCTCATCAGCCGGTAGTCGGCGTGGTTGAACAGAATTTTCACCCCGAACCAGTTCATCAGCCGGTAAAACGCCTCCGCCGTGGAACGCTTGAAAAAAGTATCAGTATCCCGGCAGCTCCGCACGCCGTAGACGATATCGGCTCCGTTCTGGAACTCCTCGACAAAGCGGTCGATCACTTCGATATCGTCCTGCAGATCGGCATCGAGGGAGATCACCGCATCGGAGTTCTTCCGCGCGGTCATCAAACCGGCCCACAGCGCAATCTGGTGGCCGCGGTTGCGGGAGAGACGGATTCCGGCGATTTCCGGATTCGCTTCCTGCAAGGCGCAGACGATCTCCCAGGTCCGGTCCGATGAACCGTCATCCACCAGCAGGATGCCGCTCCCGGCGGCGATTTTCCCCGCTCCGGTCAGGCTGCGGAGCTTCTCCAGCAGACGTGCCGCGCTCTCCTCCAGGATCTGCTCTTCATTATAACACGGCACCACCAGCCGGAGAATCTCCTGCTTTCCCATGATTCCTCTCAAATTCAGCTCTCTGTTGCAACGATCGGGGCTATCTGCAGAATATAAATCCGTTTCACCTATAATGCAAATATACGCCGCGTACAAGTTTCCGGACCGGGATTTCGCCTTTGGCGGCCAAGATGCGCCGCAGCCCCTTCCTGTAACTTCAATGAGTGCGGGCGGCTTCGAGCACCATGTCCACACAACGTTCGATTCCGAGGAAGGCGGTGTTCAAAGTGAGATGATAATTCTGCACGACGCCCCACTGACGGCCGGTGTAGTGCCTGTAATAGGTTCTGCGCTTCGCATCGCGGTCCAGCAGGAACTTTTCCGGCTTTTCCGGCGCTTCGCCGTACTGGCGCAGGATGCGGTCGATCCGGAACTGCATATCGGCATGCAGGAAGACGTTCATGCAGTCGGAGCGCTCACGCAGGATGTAGTCGGCACAACGGCCGACGATCACGCACGGCTCCTTTTCCGCGAGGTCGCGGATCAGGTTGTGCTGAATCACATACAGTCGGTCCGAAACCGGCAGGGAACCGCCGCCGGCGCCCGCCGCCAGCGCCCAGTTGAAGAGGAAGGCGTTGGCGGATTCGGCATATTCGCCGTTCTCTTTGATGAACTCTTCGGCCAGACCGCTTTCTCTGGCGATCTTCGCGACGAGTTCCTTGTCATAGCAGGGGACGCCGAGCCGTTCCGCGACTTCCCGGCCGACGGTGCGTCCGCCGCTGCCGAATTCCCGGCTGATGGTGATAATGCGAACAGGATTCATGATTCGTGCCCTTTCATTCGAAAAACCGTGCGAGCACAATATAAGACTCACCAAACGGAATTACAACCGTATTTTTTTCAATTTTTTTCCGGAAAGGGGTTGACCGGCGCTGCACCGGACGATTATTTTACAGTATCGGAAATTCAGGAGATTCGACGATGATTTACAAAACATTCAAAGATTTGCATATTTCACAGCTCGGCATGGGCAACATGCGCCTTCCGGTCAATGCCGACGGTTCGATCGATACGGAACAGGCACAGCGGATCATCGACTACGCCTTCGACCACGGCGTCAACTACTACGACACCGCCTATGTTTACCATAAGGGTGAATCCGAAAGCTTCCTCGGGAACGCATTGCGGAACCGGCCGCGCGACCGCTATTTCCTGGCGACCAAATTTCCCGGTTTTCTGTTTACTCCGGGGCAGAACCCGAAAGATATTTTCGAGGAACAGCTCCGGCGGTGCCGCACCGGTTACTTCGACTTCTATTTAATGCACAACGTGAATGAGAAATCCATCGGCACCTACACCGACGAGCAGCTCAGGCTGCTGGACTATTTCGCCGGAGAACAGCGGAACGGACGAATCCGTTATCTCGGCTTCTCCTCCCACGGCAAACCGGAGACCCTTGCGAAGTTCGCGGACCATCACGAATGGGATTTCGCGCAGATCCAGTTGAACTATCTGGACTGGACGCTTCAGGATGCGAAAACGCAGTATGAAATCCTGACCGAACGCCGGCTGCCGGTGATCGTGATGGAACCTGTCCGGGGCGGCAGCCTCGCCGACCTGACCCCGGAGGCCAATGCGCTGCTCAAAGCGGCGGAGCCGGAACGTTCGATTGCGTCCTGGTCCTTCCGCTGGCTGACCGGGCTGGAAAACGTGCTGGTCGTGCTGAGCGGCATGTCCACGCTCGAACAGCTCAAGGACAATATCGCGACCTTCGACCGCCCCGATCCGCTTACCGCGGAACAGGAGGCGGTGCTGATGAAGGCCTGCGAACTGTTCCGCAATCATTTCAACGTCCCGTGCACCGCCTGCCGGTACTGCTGCGACGACTGCCCGCAGCAGCTGAACATCCCTGACCTGATGAACATCTACAACAGCTACAGCATCACGCCGAACGTCGCGATCATGCAGCGGATGGACCGGCTCAGGGAAAACGAGCGCCCCGCGAACTGCATCGCCTGCGGCGCGTGTACGCAGCACTGTCCCCAGTCGATCGACATCCCCGGTATCATGGCGAAACTCGCCGAGGTCATGCGCACACGCAGTTGAGCCGCCTGCGGTATGCGATCAGATCCGCGACACTCCCCATCTTCAAGTGATGCTTTTTCGCATAGAGTTCGAGGTCGGGGACGCGGGCCATCGTGCCGTCGTCCTTCAGTATCTCACACAGCACCGCCACCGGCGGCAGCCCGGCGAGCACCGCCATATCGACGCTCGCCTCGGTATGGCCGGGCCGCTCCAGCACGCCGCCGGGACGCGCGATCAGCGGGAACAGATGGCCCGGAGAATAGAAATCCTCCAGCGTACTGGCCGGATCGACCAGTCTGGCGACGGTCCGGGCGCGGTCGAACGCCGATACGCCGGTGGTCGTGCCTTCCACCGCATCCACGCTCTGGGTGAAAGCGGTGTGGCGGGGATCGTGCTTTCCCGCCGGTTCGGCCAGCTCGAGCCGGGCCGCGTATTCCGCCGACAGCGGGGCGCACAGCAGCCCGCGCGCATGAGTGACCATGAAATTCAGCATCGCGGCATCGGCGAAAGCGCCGGCGCCGATCAGGTCACCCTCGTTTTCGCGCCCTTCGTCATCGGTCACAATCACCAGTTCGCCGCGGCCGATTGCGGCGATCACATCTTCGATCGGATCAAACATTTTCCTTCACCTCGCATTATTGTACCCATCTCCGAGGCCCGGAATGAAAAATCCCGGAAGCAGTACCCAAACCGCTCCCGGGACGTAACGCCGGCATGTAGAACGCAATCGCATTCCATGCGTGTCAGCCTTCTTTCATCCAGACTTTACTGTCGGTTCCGGAATCGCACCGGATCGGCTCCGGAAACACCGTGTTCCCGAAGTTCGCGGACTTTCACCGCCGGTAGGGAATTTCACCCCGCCCCGAAGACTTATCTGATTTTTTCTTAATATATCCCGCGATCCCGTTTCTGTCAAGCCCGAGGAATTTCCACGCCGGGGACGGCGGCGCGGATCATCGCAAAATACTTGTCGTCAGGCACATATTCCGGCACGCTGTTGCCGGTTCCGAGCGCGTAGCCGCCGCGGGCGCGGGTCCGTTCGAGCATCGCGGCGGAGCGTTTGAAAATCTCACCCTCCGTCCGGCGGCACACGAAATCGACGTCGATGCCGCCGAGAATCGCGATCCGGTCGTGGTAACGTTCGTAAGCCTCCTCCACAGGCAGGATTTTATCCTCATACGAATGTTTCGCATCGTACCGGCAGACGTCGATGATGTCATCCATCAGGGCGTCGAGGCGGCCGCAGGAGTGCAGGATGGCCGGCTTGCCGTTGCCGTGGATCGCCTCGACCATTTTTTTGTGCCACGGCACGATATAGCGCCGCATATCCTCCGGACTGAGCATCGGCTGCGAATGGAATCCCCAGTCGTCGTTCACGATGCAGGCGCCCACCGCGGGATCGGCGGAGACGGTTTTGTAATAGTGCACCAGGCGCGAACCGACCTTCTCCGAAATCTCCCCCACCCACTCCGGATCATCGGCGACCGCGTAGCAGAGGTTGTCGAAGCCGATCAGCCGGATCATATTCTCCAGCATCCCGTCGGGGCCGTAGGCGATCAGCTTCATCCCCGGAGGCAGACAGGCGGCAGCTTCCTTCATATAACGGGAATCGTAAGCCTCCTCCGGCTCCCGCCAGCGGTAGTCCCGTTCGGCGGCCCGGTCCGTAAAGGCGGGAGCCTCGTTCATCGAGCAGCTCGCCTCCTGCGCCGGTCTCGGGTGCGGGAACAATCCCGGAGCCGCCAGAATCGGCGCGTAGTCGTACCCCGCGTTGCGGTATGCCGGAATGTGCATCAACCGCTCCGGCACCGCCTCATTTCCCGCCAGTTCCCGGTACAGCCGGGGATTCAGGAAAAACTCAAACAGCGTCGGCCGGTCCGGGACCTTGCGCTCCAACACCTTCAACAGATTGCCGAAATCAGGTTCGCGTTTCATATGCTTTCCTTTCAACCAATTCTATTACCTTACACACCCCGGCCGGAATTGCAATCCGGACGCCGGAAAATTCCGCCGATGGTGTGGAAAAAACACAATCGGCGGTATAAATTATCATAACATGATTCCGCAACAGGAGAAAAGAACGTGCAGAACCGGAACGACTCCTATTTCAAAGTCTACAAGACCACCGCCCTGCAGATGAGCGACTTCACCAACTCCATGCAGCTCTACGTATACGAACATGCGGTGGTCGATCTCTCCGACCGCTACTGGCGGGGGCAGAGCGACGTGAACTCCCACTGCAGCATCTTCCTGACCACCTGCCGGAATGCCGAAGTGCAGTGCGGCGGAGAACCGATCACCCTCAAGCCGTACTGCTTCTATTTCCTGCCCTCGCAGCTCCGGCTGACACTGGTGCGGCATGACCACGCCCGGCTCTACCACACGCTTTTCCGGATGAATTCGTGGTCCGGGCTCGACCTGTGGCACCTGCTCAAGCCGCATGCGGTGGAGCTGAACGAGTATCCGCCCGAACTTCTGGAAAAATACCTCGCCTGCGCCCGAACCGAAAATACGCCGGCTCCGCATGACAACGCCGCCATCAGCGGCGAACTCGGACTGATGGCCATCCTCTATGAACTGCTCTCCTTAATCTGGAAAGCCGGAAAATGGGAACTGCCGCTCCACAATCCCGACACTCTCGACCGTATCGAACGGGTCGTGAACTTCATCGAAAACAACCCGGAGCGCAACCACCCCGTCCCAGAACTGGCCCGCCTCGCCTGCATGAGCCGCGAACATTTCACGCTTGAATTCCGCAAGATCATCGGCATGCCGCCCGCCCGCTACCAGACCGAACGCAAGCTCCAGCAGATCCGGCTCCTGCTGCTCCGGGACACGCAGACGCTCGGCGAACTGGCGGAACGCTTCGGCTTCAGCAACGCGTTCCACCTGTCGCGCGTATTCAAGCAGCACTTCGGCATCGCCCCCAAATTCTTCCGGCAGCGGCGGTCACTTTTCTGACGCCTTGGCCACCGCGTAACTGCCAAGGCAGTGCCGCAACCGGGAGTAGCGCCCCTCGCGGAACAGTTGCCGCAACGTCTTTGCCGTCTCCGGCGGCAGCGCGGGCAACGCCAGCGCCCGTTCCAATCGTTGCCGGAGCATTTCGATCGTCTCCGGTGCGATTTCACAGCGGAAGGCCGTAACCTTGTTTTCCGCCAGTTTGAAAGCGGCCAACTCATACGCGCCCAACCGTATCTCCCCTCCGTGGAACGGTTTGTCATCCGTCAGGCAAACTCCTTCCGGTTCCCGGTCAAAGGCGAGCCGCACCGCCGCCTCATAAGGCTCACGGTTCACGCAGTACACGAATGTTTCCCCGTTGACGGTCAGTTGCCGCACCGCCACCGGATCGGTCGAACCGCCCACGGTCTCGAATTTCCGCCCGGGCAGGCGCCGGTAGCCCCGGGCAAATTCCCGGAACTCCGTGCGATGCACCTTGTCGAGGAACAGCCCGCCCGCCGTGATCTTCAGCGCGTCGCCGGAAGCCAGCGCGTGGGCGAAGTGTTCCATATACTGTCTGCCGGGTGGGAATGCCGGAGCGATACGAAGTTGCGAATCCCACCAGAAGCCGTCGGGTTCATAGCTGGAATTGATCCGGAACATGCCGTCCGCCTTTCCGCCGTAGACCTGATTGTACCGGGCGCAGTTCCGGTCGCCTTCTTCAGCGGGAAACCACAGGTGCCGCCCCCACGCCTCATGCCACGCATTGAAGATATAAACGCCGCAGTTGTCCAGCTCTGCCATCTTTTCCCACACCGAATCATCCAGATAGTCGAAATCGCGGAACATGTGAAAATATTCCGTTTCCTTTGTACGGTTTGACGGCGTGCGGTCGCGGTTGCCGCCGTCGGTCTGGAACATCACTTCGATGTTGCGCTCGCCCGCCAGCAGTGCCAGGTCGATACCGCCGTTGCGGTAGAGCCGGTCACAGCTTTCGCGGCTCCCGAACTGGCAGCCGGGGGTATTCACGTCGCAGACCGCCGGAACGAACGGCTCGTTCCACATCGTCAGCGAAAGCGTCAGGTCAGGCCGCTCGGCAATCATCGCGTCGCGGATTTTCAGCAGAAACGCGGCGATCTTTTCACAGCGCCAGCGAATCCACGTTTCGCGATGCTCCCCCAGCAGAAATTCACTGCGCTTGCGGAAACGCTCCGGGTCGAGCGGCTCCACCGGAACCGCAATGCCCGTTTCGCGCTCGAAAAGTCCCGCCGTGTAATCATCGTACCCCGACTTCAGCGAACCGAACCACAGGATCGTCGGCGCCCACATCGTCACACTGATCCCCCGGAACGACCGGAAGCGCCTGTACCTGCGGCAGGTTTCGCGGAAAAATTCCAGCACCGCCCGCTGCACTTCCGGGTGCAGCACATTGAACATCGGCCCGACCGGACAGCCGTCGATCCGGCTCTTTTCGCCGAACGCCATCCGGCGCGGCGCGGCTGTGTTGAAAGGGTCGTCGCTTTTCAGCATCTCCGGGTAGTTGGCCGAATGGTAAACCACCGTCCAATCCATCGTCCCGGACTGTACCATATTGTTGCACAGCATATTGTTGAAAGTCGGAGCGCCCGCCTCGATCGCACGCTGGTCGATATTCATTTTCCGCATCAGCGAATCAAGCCGCAGCAGCGTGAATTCCCCCATAAAACCGATCTTTTCGCGGTCGCAGCGGGCCAGCAGTTCCGCCGGCCAGTCTGCCGGGGCGTCGCTCCACGCAATATACTGGCGGCGGTCGTCGGCAACCGTGATGCTGAACACCTGCGCCGCTTCCCTGTCATTCGGAAACCACGGGCCGTGATACCAGCACAACGGATACACCAGTGTATTCTGGCCGGTGTGCCGCAGATAGGTGAAAACGTGCTCCATCCACTCCGCAAAGTTCTGCGCGCCCTCGCTCGCCTGCGTACCGCAGGGGTCCTCGTACTGCACGCCGAGGTCGCGCCCCCCTTCCCCGACCGGTTCCAGCGGAGCAAGTTCTCTTTCCTCCAATTCAAACACTTCAAAACTTTCGACCGCCGCCGCCTCATCCTGTCCCCAGGTCATGAAACAGAGCGAGAAATCCCCGAAGCGCGGCCAGAACAGTTGTTCAAGCTGCTGCATCGAATTGGAGATTTCCCAGCGGTGGCCCGTCACGACCGCGCAGCTCGCATCGTAGCTGGTGCCGTCCCCGATCATCATGAAACGGCGGCGGTTATCCGGGTAGCGCACCCGCAGCAGATGCGGGCGTTTCGGCGTCAGGCGGAACCGGTAGCCGAACCGCGCCAGCGGCGTCTCCGCCGCCTGCAGATAGCGGCCGCACCCGTCCTCCACCACCGCGACTTCGCCGCAATGAAAGAAATCGCGGTCGGCCGCATCGGTATCGGCACAATTTTTTCGGTAAACTGTTCTCATGGATTCAAATTTCCTGCCGCTTAACGTTCGGGGCGAATCGACCAGTTGGCCCCATAGTAGTCGTCCGTATAGCCGGGACTCATCGCGGCGACTTCACTGATCAGAATGCTCCTGACATTCCCGGCAGCCAGAAGTTCATTATTCATGCCGCCGTGCAGGAAACTTCCCTGATTCAATTTGTACGCGTCGGCAAAATACCAGTTCGGTCCGCAAAGGAAGTAGGGATGCCGCACGGCGTTTGCGTCATGCGTCTTTCCATCAAACATCAGACGGTAACGGCTCGGAGCGGCAACCTTGCTCAATCGCATCGGCCTGCTCTGCCACGGCGCTCCCGGCGAATAAGGACCAGAAACGTCTCCGGCATAAATATTGTAACAATAATTGGAAATATTGAGTCCGGGCTGATAAATTTCGCCGGCAGCACAATTGAACACCTTAGGCAGTTTTGCCCGAATTTCCTCATCCGTGGAACCAATATCTTTGATATCCCCGCTTCCTCCGAGTTGAGAATACAGCAATCCAAGCCAATTTTCAGAAATCGTTCCTCCATATCTGAAATTCGGCACAAATCCATCATTGTCAACACTGTAAGCATTGATCGAAAGCCCAAGCTGCTTCAGGTTGTTGACGCATGAAATCGACTTGGCCCGGTCACGCGCTTTATTCAGCGCCGGCAGCAGAATTGCGGCCAGGATCGCGATGATGGCTATCACCACAAGCAGCTCAACAAGGGTAAATCTTTGATTTCTAGACATTTTACTCCTTTCGTTCGTTAGGTGAGTTGTGTACATTTCAGTCACTCCTGTATATTTACCTGCCGTCCGGGACCGCCCCTGGCGTGCGGAGCCTGAAGGGCTTGCTCCCGCTCTGCGGGAGTAAGCTTCAGCTCCGCTTTCCAGTCGCACGTGATCATATAATTATACTTACGTTTAATTCGCATTTCCGTATCGTTACCGGCCATAAACTGGGTGCCGGTCATTTGCGGATGGCTCCGGAGGGCCTTTTTCAAGGCCTGCCCGCCTGCGGCGTGCACGATCGCCCGTCCACTCGCCTCGGACCTCCCGTTGACTTGCGAAGCACTTCCATTCGCGGGCGCGGCTTTGCCGCTTACTTGCCGGGCTGCGCCCGTCAACTCTTCAACGTTCGCTGCGCTCACTACGCCAGAGGGGCTTCGCTCTCTACGTTCGGCTTCGTCACTATCGTTCCTCGTTATTTTGCTACCGCAAAATAATTCCCTCACATTCGTTCACGGCGCTGACCGCACTTATTGTGCGCCGCGAAAATGGCAATGCCGATAAATTCCCCCGTTCATTTACAAAGTTGATTCCCACGGAAACAAACATTGTGAACTCCCGCGCCGCCGGAAAGGAATTGCGGCGGCGGCATGAATTCCGATTTCATCCAGCGGTTGCCGACCAGAAAGAGATTGCCGCACCAGTCGGCGGCGACGCCTCCGCGTTCCGCCACGCCGGAAAGACTGGGCCGATCGTTGATGACCGTATTGTTTCTGAACACGATATCGCGCCCGGAGGAGATGTAACTGATCACGCCGGGAGAGTTCACGAAACGGTTGCCCTCAAAGAGAATCCGGCTGATGATCGGATAGGAAGTCCGTTCCGGCGACGGATCGCTTTTCAGGAACACGCCGATATAGACCATCGGCGACTTTTCCGCCGCGTGATAATTGCTTTGGTTCACACCGGAGAAGATGTTGTTGCGCAACAGGATATTCGAGGCGCCGTACCCTTCGCACCAGCTGTTCAGCGTATAGCCGGTGGTGATCGCGATCCCCATCGCGTTATTCACGAACCGGCAGTTCTCCACGGTGATGTCGTTCGCCTGAAGCCGCATGCCGTGGGCGCGGTTGTCGTGGAAGTAGCAGTCGCGCAGGATGATATTCTTCGAGCCCTGCTCCCGGTTGAAAAGGATCAGGCGGTCGCCCGCTTTGCCCGGCAGCGGGTCGGCGAACTCCATCTCCCAGACCTCGCCTTCCGGTGTTTTCACCGGACGCTCGGCGACCAGCCGGGAGGTGACTCCGGCGGGTGAATAGTCCGCATTGCGGAATTCGATTTCATCGCCGACGAAGAAACCGCCGCTCCGGTGAACCACATGCAATGTTTTTTCTCCCCGCCGGATGCCGGTGCGCGACTGGTCGTTCACATTGAAACAGTCATCGTTGCCGAAGCTCATTTCGCAGTTTTCCATTTTGAAATACCCTTTGGCCTTGGTGATATGGACGCTGTCGGCCGACACAGTGATCGGGCGGAAGGTGCCGGGCTTGCGCACGATGTTCACGTTTTTCATCTGCCAATGGTGCTGGCCGTCATAAGCGTGAAACGCGAAACCGGGACAGGAGTACATGTCGATATCCTGCAACGTCAGGTGAATATTGCCCGACATCGCGACGCCGGTATAGGTGCCGTAATAGTGACTCATGCGAAACCTCTGGCCCGGTTTGAGCTGCTCCGGCATCCGGCCGCCGTTGAAAGAACCGGCTTCAACGCGCAACAGGTTGTCGCCGAGCCACTTCTTTTCTCCGGTCGGAGCCAGCCAGAAAGTGCCCTCCCCCATTCCGGCGGTGCTGTCGGCTTTCACCTGATCGATCAGGTTGATCCTGATGTCCCGCTGCGGGAACTTCCGGTAATCGACGAACCGGAAGTCGGCCCATCTCCGTTCCGGGTCGACTTTTTCGACTTCGATCAGGCTGGCGATCGGGTCGCGCTCCCAGTCCCAGTCGATCCTGAAATTGCGGAACCGCACCCGGCGGCAGCCGATGATGTTGAACATACAGCTTTGCACGTCGCGCGGCTTGCTGAAAATCAGTGTGGAACCCTGCCCGTCAAACTCGAAATCGGAAAAACCGTTGAATTCCAGCCAGTCGCTTGAGGTGAAGCGGTAGACGCCGTGGGGCAGCACCATCCGGGAAGCCTTCTGTTTCCGCGCGGCTTCGACCGCGGCGCGAAACTCCGCGGTATTGTCGCTTTTATCCGGGCTTACCCCGAAATCCGCGACATTGACCATGACGTCGTTCAACTTTGCAGGTTCTTCGACTTCAAATTCTTCCGCCCCGGTTACCACGGGAATTTTCTTTTCGTCGATGGCGGAGTCCGCCAGCGGATCAATCGGGGTGAATTCGGCGGCAGAACCTCCCAGCACTCCGCAGCACATCAGTAAGACAAGCGATTTTTTCATTGATTACAACTCCCTTTCCGTCATTACTCCAATATTATACCACAGAGCAAGCCGGATTGAGAATAGATGAATCGCCAAAAACATATCTGTTTGTGAGAAGTTCCACAAAAAACAGCGGCGGCGCCGATCACACGGATCGCGCCGCCGCCTCAACTCAGCCGGATGTATTTCACCGGAACTTGATGATCGGATAACGCTCCGGGTCCTTGTTTTCTGCAATGCCGGGTGCGACGCCGATACAGGATTCACGCATTTCGCCGTCATTGTCGTTGACGATCAGATTCAACCTGAAACCGCGCTTCTTCGCCGTTTCCTTCAGGCCGATCGCCTCAAACGGAATCGCCGCACGGTACACCGTCTGCTTTTTCTTCTCGTCACGCGACGTTTCCAGCCGAACCGCCCCGGCAGCCTTGTCCGCCGAAAAACCGGAAGGGGCAAGCCAGACAAACGCTTCGCTTTTTCCATCGTCCAGCCGGGTGAAGCCCAGTTCCCACATCCCTTTCTGCCCCGGCAGCTGCAGCGCCATCTGGATGTTGTCGCCGCGCCAGACCTCCGCCCCGAAACCGGGTTGATGATGGATGTCATCGGTCACGACCGCCTCGAAAAGCAATGCCTGCCGGTCATGTGCCAGCCGGATTTCGGCGGAAAGGTCCGCAGGCCCCTTCCAGAACAGATGTTCCTTCTCCGGCACATTCGGCGCAAACGGAATCACCTGCGCCGCTTCACGCAGCACGAATACCGGCGTCCGGGGCATCTCCGTTTCCAGCCAGACCACGGTGCGTACCGGATAACACAGTTCGCCGTGCCACAATCCGCCGAGCACCAGCTCCAGTTTCATTTCGGCAGGCCGGCTGTCCGGCGAACGAAATTCGGGAGCCGCAGTCAGCTTCAGCGGCAGCTTGCGGCACTCGCCCGGTTTCAATTTCAACTTCTGTCCGACCGCGGACAGCGTTACTCCCGCCGGCGGCCTCCAATTCAGTTCCAGCTCCAGCGGCCGGGCCGTCGGGTTGCAAAACTCCGGCATAACCTCGCTTTCACGACCGGGCGTGACGGAAAACACCAGTCCCGATTTCAGAAACTCTCCGGCCCCCTTCAGTTCGGCGGCATCCGCTTCCAACCGGATGGTGACCGGGCTGCGCCCTGCCTTGAATACCAGTTGGCCGCCTCGAACCGGCAGGGAAGCCACATTTCCGAACAGGTCGATTTCCTCCGCCCGGCCGGAAATGCCGGAAAGACAAAGCGGGGTGCCGTCGCAGCCCGGATCATTGTTCCAGACCGCCAGCAGCAGCCTGCCGTCCGAAGCCTTGAAAAGAAAAGCCTCGATATTGCCGCCGAACCGCACGGCCCGCAGAAATTCCGCCTCGCGATACGTACCGGAAAGCGCATTGTAGACCGCATAGGCGGCTTTCGGCTGAAAGTCTCTGGTAATCAAGCCGAAATTATGTTCGTTCGCATTGGGATCGAAGCCGTCGTTGCGCAGATCGTACCAGTTGTAACCGATCGCTCCGTTGGCCCAACTGTACAGAAACTTCTGAAACAGGGTTTCCGCCTGCTTCATTTCACCGATCAGAATGGCGGAAATCGCGGTTTCGTTGGCATACCACGGCGCTTCAATGCCGAGGTCGCGGCGCATCTTCACCAGCCGGTCCACCTGGTTGCGGTAGCTCGACATCGAGCCGTGCCCGTGAAACGCCAAGACATCATAAGAACCTTTCCCTTCGGTCAGGGTACGTGTCATGTGGTCCTTCTCCCTCATCTTCGGCGAAGAACCGGGCATTCCGGTATAACCGCCGGTCAGGACGCTCATCTCCGGCGCGGCCTTTTTGGTTTCGGCATAGGCGATTTTCATCATTTCAATATACTCCGAAACCGGAAAATTGGCGAAGCCGATATGGTCCGGTTCATTCCAGACCTCGACATACCGCAACCTGCCGCGATAATGTTCCGCAAAAGCACGGATGAATCTGCGCCAGTGGCCGTAATCGGGGCGCGGCTTGCCTTTGTAGTTCGGGGCGAGCGGCTTCCACTCCTTTGCAACGGCCCACTTCGGCAAATAGCAGTAGATCGCCTGAACCTCGATATTCTGCGCCCCGAACGCCTCCACCACCCGGTCGAAGCTGCCGAACAGCCAGCGGCCGGGAGCGGGCTGGATGCGTTCCCAGTAGATATCCGTGCGCATGATTTTGACGCCGCACAGCGCGGCGGCCCGTGCTTCCAGCTCCAGGTCCCGGTCGGACAGCCCCTGCGGATGCGAGCAGACGCCGAACAGAAATCCCTTCGCCATCCCCGGCGTGGGTCCAGCGGGCCGCATATAGCAGTAACGGTACTGCTTTTCAAACGTTTTCAGCTGCGGATCGTTCTCCCGGAACCGGACATCCACATAATATACTCCGAACTTCTTCGGTTTCATCAACGGGAACAGCAGTTTTCCCCCCGGAGCAAGCGTGATTTTCCGCGTCGCGTTCTCCAGCTCCGCGCCGAATGCGTCGGCGACCCGGTAAAAAAGCTCTCCCTCCGCTTTTTCCTTTCGGGGATTGACCAGCGAAATTCCCGGCGCCTCTTTCCGCTCCGGTGTCAGAATCTGAAGCGGCGACCCGGTTTCCAGCTGCGGCTGAAGCGGCAGTCCCGAATGCAGCACCTCAATTTCGACTGCGCCGATACCGAGGTATCCTTTTCCCTCGCGGGAATTGAAATCCGAGGCGAAACCGGTCAATTTCGCCGGAAAATCGATCCGCCGGTTCGCTCTCTTTCCCCAGCTGCCGGCCTTCGGTTTCCCGGCGTCGATCTGATAGGCAAACTCCCGCCATCCCCTGTCTTCCGCCGCAAGCGGCCGAGTGAACTGGAACGTCTCCCCCTCCCGGTCGGTAATGCGCAGATTGAAGTTCCGCGACTTGCCGCCCTCCGGGATAAAGGCGCGCACCCGGATCTGCGCGGTCCTGAATTCCGGCAGCTTCACTCCCGGCTTAAGCTGAAATTCAAAATAACCGGAACGCGCGCAATCCCAATCGATCCGCAAAGCGTCCCGCTGTTCCAGCGATTCGATGCGGACCGACTGGCCGCGTTTTTCCGGCGTGTGCAGAATCACATTCTCCGGCTTTGCTTTCCCGCAATCCAGCAGTTCTCCGCCCCGCACCGCAAACGACAGTGCCAGCACCGCAACCACTGCCGCCGAACGGCAGATGTTCCAATCACATTTTTTCATTCTTTCTCCATTTGGCATTCGTTTGGCCGGGGCCGGTTACAACTGGTCGATCTTTTCCATCCGCGACTCGAAACTGCTGCCGCTGCGGTAGGTATTGAGCGACACCCATGACGCGGAACCGTCGACGCGCGCCACGGTAATGCCGCGATTGTGATTCGGCGGAATTTTACCGACTTCGACACCGTTGCGCAGCATCCGGTCTCCTGAAATGCAAAAAGAAAGCACTTCGTTCTTCAGGCGTCCGAGCGGTTTGTTGAAACTCGGCAGACAGCAGGAGACGTTGGAAAGATCGCGGGAATAGATGTAATCCGCAAAATTATACACTCCCGCCTGATTCCACCCGTCCTTCGGGTTGGAGGGACATTTCAGGATCTTCGGGCGGTTGTTCCCGGTTACCCGTCTGGTGAAATCCGCATCCGTCCCGCCCAGATATTTTCCAGCCGCCACCAATCCGAGGCCGACGTTGGGATATGCCAGCTTGCTTTCGGAGAGCGAACGGTTCTCCGTCACCCCTGCCCCCAGAATCGAAGTGATCGTCGCCGGCAGCTGATCCCCGAAATCCGACGTATACATCAGAATCCCGGTTACAATCTGCTTTTCATTGTTCACGCATTGGATCTGCTGCGCACGGCTGCGGGCCTTGTTCAACGCAGGCAGCAGCATCGCCGCCAGAATCGCAATAATGGCTATTACAACGAGCAGCTCAATCAGAGTGAAGTAGATAGAAGCCGCCTTCCTGACGTTATTCATCACCGGCAACTTGACAGACCTGAAACTTTTTTGCATTTATTTTCCTCCTGCTTTTATCTCTTATCGGCCAAACGGCTTGACTCTCGTTCAATCAGCTCCACCGGCAGGCACTTCGTCACCGGGCGGCTCACTTTGCCCATGATTCGCTCATGCAACAGTTTTGCCGCCTCGTAACCGATTTCGCGGCGCGGCTGGCGCACCGAACTGAGCGGACACTCCAGGCAGCTCGCCAGCGGCAGGTCGTCGAAACCGAACACCATCACATCACGGCCGATCTTCAGTTTCAGTTCTTCGGCGGCCCGGTAGATACCCCGCGCCACGTAGTCGTTCATCGCCATGATGCTGACCGGGCGCTCCACCCGGCGCAGGAATTCCAGCGCGGCCCGATAGGGCGGCTCCTGCTTCTTTTCGACCGGCCAGAATTCCGGGCGGTTGTCGGTCGAGGGATAAAAGCAGGTGCATTTCTCCACCTCGCGGTCGAAGCCGCCGTCGTTCATCGCCCGGCAATAGCCCTCGTACCGCAGGCGCTGGGTGTCGTTCTCCGGCTCCGCCCCGAGATAGTAGACCGGCCGCCGGAACTCCACAAGCATCTTCACCACCGCCCGGTACACGCCTCCGGCATTGTCCACCTCGATACAGGAGAGTTCCAGCCCCTTCACCGGCCGGTCCACGCAGACCAGCGGGAAATCGCGCGCCGCCAGCTTCCGCAGCGCCTCCGCGTAACCGTCGAAATTATAGGGCAGCACCACGATCCCGGAGACGGCAAGTTCATTCACATGCGCCAGCTCCTCAAGGACTTTCGCGTGCCCCTCGACATTCTGGAACAGATGGAATCCGATCCCGGCCTCCGCCGCATACGCCTTGATTCCGTCGCTGATGCCGATGGTCATCGCATCGGGGAAACCGGCCCAGACCGCGCCCAGCGTGATCTTCTCCGGCGGCAGGGTTCCGGCGGACAGTTCTTCCACTGAAAGCCGTGATTTCAGGTCCGGGTTGATCAGGGAGCCGCGGTTCGGCTCCTTGATCAGCACTCCTTCCCGGTTCAGGATATCCAGCACACGGCGGATCGTGGTGCGCGACACTTCATACTCCCGGGCCAGCACATCCTCGCCCGGCAGGTATTTCGCGCCGTCGAACCGCCCTTCCCAGATATCACGCACGATCACATCCGACAGCCGGACCGCTTTGCTGTTGTATTTCATCACTCCCGCCACATTGTATTAATTTTTATTGAACTGTATATAATTATGGCTCAAGATGGACAAAATGTCAAGAGCATTGTTTGAAATTTATCAAATTTTATACAAAAAAAAGCCTCCCCGGCTGCGGGGAAGCCTGTCTTTCCGGAAAGCGCCGCGAACTACGGCCGCTCCTCCTCCTGCCGGATCAGTTCGCGCTGGAGCCGGGTCAGGTATTCGGTGAACCGGGCGATCTCCTGATCGTCGAAGCCCTGCATGAAACTGCGGATCCGCTCCCGGTAAGGCCCTTCGACATGCTCAAGGATATCGCGGCCGGCGGGAGTCAGTTCGAGCGCGTAGGCGCGCTGGTCGCCGGGCGAGGCGCTGCGGGTCAGCAGCCCGGCGGCCTCCATCCGCCCGCAAACCCCGGTCAGGTTGGATTTGTCGACCAGCAATCGTTCGGAAAGCTCCCGCTGACTCAACGGATGCTCCGCATATTTCAGCAGGATCATGATATTGAACTGCACTTCGCTGGAAAGATATTCCTGAAAAAATTTCCGCGCATGTTTTTTCAACAGCAATCCCGACCACCAGACTCCCATCAGGGCCTCATGCTTGCGGTCTTCGAATTTCAGGATCTCGTTGTATAATTTCTTTTCACTCATTCCGGTTACCTCTATCTGTGGAACGTTTTCTATAGTACCACCAAACCGGGGTTCCATCAACGGGATTTTCATAAAAAAGCGCAAAAAATCAATTTATTTTCAAAATCAACGGAAAAATATCCGGTTTTCAGATTGTATTCAACAAAACAGGCGTTATATTGGTAATAGATTCTGAAAATTTCAGTGCAAAGGCGCCGCCAACGTTGACGACGCGGATGAAACAGGCACTTTTCGGAACTCGCTGTAAGGAATAAAAAGCATTTTGAATCATATCCGGCTTTGGACCGGCGCTGTCGCCGGCACACTAATTTTACGATCCAACAGCTGTTAAGCTTTTCGGATATTCCGCAGTGTCATTCCCAGATGGTTGTCAGCAGTTACGCCCTCCCCCCTCTATCCGGTGATTTCAGATGTGGAAAAAGAAACAACAATATTTGATTTGATCCGGGGAGTGCGAAAAACAATTGCGGACAGCACGCCTGCCGCGGAAAAGGAAGAAAAATGAATATCTACGTCGGAAACATGGCCTACTCGATGACCGAGGACGAACTGCGCGACCTCTTCAGCAACTACGGCACCGTCAGCAGCGCCCGTCTGGTCACCGATCGCGACACCGGCCGCGCCAAAGGTTTCGGCTTCGTCGAAATGGCCGACGCCAATGAAGCCAACGCCGCGATCGAAGCGATCAACGGCACCAAGCAGGGCGGCCGCGAACTCGTGGTCAATGAAGCCCGGCCGCGCGAAGAGCGTCCCCGTCGCGAAGGCGGTTTCGGCGGCGGCAACCGCGGCTTCGGCGGCGGTCGTCGCTTCTGATTGCCGTTCCACGGAATCCAAAAAATCTCCGGTACTTTCGAGTCCGGAGATTTTTTTTGTTTTTTTTCACTTCATGATTTGACAAATTCCAAACAGTCAATATAGTACCGGGTGTTTGAGAGTATCGGAAATATTCAGATAACGGAGGTAAAAAATGGCTACAGTTTGTCCCTATTGCAATATTGAAGTGAGTGAAAGTTCCATTGAGGCCGAAGACGGCTGCTGTCCGGAGTGCGGCTCCGTAATCAGCGCGACCTCCTCCTTTCTCGGCGAAAACGATGAATTCGACGAATTTGAACCGGGGGAAGATCAGGATATCTTCGACGACCTTGATGACGACGAAGATTTCGAGCGCGGCGCTTTTGACGGCGACTTCGAGGATGAAGACTTCGAGGATGAAGAATTCGAAGATGAAGAATTCGCCGAAGAATTCGAAGACGAAGAAAACTTCTGACCGCCAGTTACCTCAAATGCCGGAAGCCGCATGGTTTTCCGGCATTTTTTGTCCTCTCCTCCTCCCTCGCCCTGGCCGCTCCGAAAAGAGCGAAATCCCCGACGCTGTTTTTACTCCAGACCTTCGAATTGCATGTAATAATACTTGGCGTAGATGCCGTTGCGTTCCAGAAGCTCGGAATGGGTCCCGCGTTCCGCAATGCCGTGGTTCGCGATCACGACGATCTCGTCGGCCTTGCGGATGGTGCTGAGGCGGTGGGCGATCACGACGGTGGTGCGGCCGCTGGCCAACTGTTCGAGCGCGGCCTGAATGTGCCGTTCACTGTCATTATCCAGTGCAGAAGTTGCTTCGTCGAGAATCAGAATCGCCGGATTCTTCAGAAATACCCGCGCAATTGAGATACGCTGCTTCTGCCCGCCGGAGAGCCGGGTGCCGCGCTCACCCGCCGAAGTATCATACCCTTCCGGCAGGCTCATAATGAAATCGTGGATGTTCGCCCGCTTCGCGGCTTCGACGATCTCCTCGTCGGTGGCGCCGGGTCTGCCGTATGCGATATTCTCCCTCAGGGTGCCGCCGAAGAGATAGACCTCCTGCTGTACGATGCCGATCGCGCTGCGCAGGGATTTGCCGGTCACGTCCCGCACGTCGTTGCCGTCGATTTTCACGGCTCCGCCGGTCACGTCGTAAAAACGCGGAATCAGGGAGCACAGGGTGGTTTTCCCGCCGCCGGAAGGACCGACCAGCGCGATGGTCTTGCCGGCGGGGATGGTCAGCGACACATGCTCCAGCACCGGATTTTCGGGAGTATAGGAAAATGACACGTCGTCCAGCTCGATTTCACCGGTGATTCTCCCCAGCGGCCGGGCGTCAGGACTGTCCTCGATTTCCGGCTGGGTCTCCACCACTTCGGTGAAGCGGCGGAAACCGGAGTACCCCTTCTGGAACTGTTCGGTGAAGTTGATCAGCACTTCGATCGGATTCAGGAAGATGCCGACATACAGCGCATAGATCGCCAGTTCGGAAGCCGCCAGCGTCCCCTGCGCCACGAAATAGCCGCCGGAAACCAGAATCGAAATATAGAGCAGCCCCTGAAAGAAGCCGTTCCCGGCATGGAACACCCCCATCAGCTTGTAGCTGCTGACCTTGGAGGTCAGGAACCGGCCGTTGCAGTCGGCGAACTTCTCGCGTTCGATCTCCTCATTCGCAAATGATTTCACCACCCGGATGCCGGAAAGCGAATCCTGTACCTGGGCGTTGACCCCGGCGATCTTCTTGCGGTTGTCGAGGAAGATCGCCCGCATTTTCCGGTTCTTGCGGTAACTGAATACCGCCATCACCAGCGTCACCGCAATCAGGATCAGGGTCATCTTGAAATTGATGAACATCAGGATCGTGAAAGCGCCGACGATCTTCAGCGTCGAGATGATCAGGTTCTCCGGGCCGTGGTGGGCAAGCTCGGAGATGTCGAAGAGGTCGGAAATCAGTTTGGCCATCATCACGCCGGTGTTGTTCCGGTCGTAATAGGAAAAGCTGAGCCGCTGATAGTGGTCGAAGAGGTCCTGCCGCATGTCGGACTCCATTCTGGCTCCCATCACATGCCCCCAGGTGGTGATGTAATACTGGCAGAAATAACGCAGGATGTACATTGCCAGCAATCCGGCGCCGATCCAGGCCAGGGCGGGCAGGATCGCCTCACGTCCGCGGGTATAAAGGCCGTGGGTCAGCACATTCAGAATCTGCGGGAAAGCCAGATCGATCACGCAGATCGTCAACGCGCACAGCGTGTCGGTATAGAACATCCAGCGATAAGGCCGGTAGTAACGGATGAATTTGCGAAGCACCTGCATAAAAATATTCTCCGGAGGGATAAAAAAACTGTTTGTCGGTTGGTTAATATACCCGAATCATTCGACAAAGTCAATCCGGTTTTCTTGAGTTTTGCGGAAACGGCGGTATAGTATACGGATTGCGACGGACCGGGGAGAACTTTTGTCATGTCTTTCAAACTGATTCTGCTGATCATGGCGGCCGGAGCGTTCGGCACGCTCTGCCGGGTGGCGTCGATCCGCTTCCTGACCGCAGCCTGCGGCGATACGCTGCCGTTCGCGACGATGGCGGTCAATATTCTCGGCTCCTTCATCGCCGGACTGGTCTACGTGCTGCTCCGGCAGAAGTATGAAGGACTGGCTCCGTATCTGCCGGTGGTGATGCTCGGCTTTCTCGGCGCTTTCACCACCTTTTCCACCTTTGCGCTGGAAAACGCCCACTTTCTGGCCGCCGGTTCCTGCGGCCGGGCGGCGGTCAACATCCTGCTCCAGAATTTTCTCGGCATCGCCGCCGCCCTCGGCGGCCTTTTCCTCGGCAGGGCATTCGTCTAGATTCCCCTCCCCCTTTTCCATAACTTTGAAATTCTGAAAGTCAAGTTGTTCCGGCACTAAATTTCAGTAAAAATTATCAGAAAAAGTTCCGGCGCCGTAAACTGTTTGCCCTGCGTCAATAACGGAAACACCGGCCGTTTCCGCTCCCGGAATCGCGCTTGCAATCACAATATATGGGGCTATATTGCAAATCCGACATACAAGATATGGTATTTCAAGACAAAGAGAAGGGGGGAAAGATGATCAAGAATATCGTAAAACGCGACGGCCGAGTGGTTTCATACGACGACGGCAAAATCGTGCGCGCCATCCAGAAAGCGATGGATGCCGCCGGCCACACCGCCAAAGCCGGGGAAGCAGCCATCATCGCCGCCGCCGCCAGCGCCATCGTCGAAGAAAAATGCCCCGGCAAAGCGCCGCAGGTGGAGGATATTCAGGACGCGGTGGAAATCGCGCTGATGCGCAACGGCCTTGAGGAAGTCGCCAAAAGCTACATTCTCTACCGCGCCGAACGCACCCGCACCCGCGAGATGAAGACCGGCCTGATGAAGATTTTCGACGAACTGACGTTCGCCGCGGCCAACGATTCCGACATGAAGCGCGACAACGCGAACATCGACGGCGATACCGCGATGGGCACCATGCTCAAATACGGCTGCGAAGGCGCCAAGGATTACTATGAAAAGCATCTGCTGACCCCCGAGCAGTCGGCGGCGCACCGCAGCGGCGACATCCATATCCATGACTTCGACTTCTACGCGCTGACCACCACCTGCTGCCAGATCGACCTGCTGAAACTCTTCAAGGGCGGTTTCTCCACCGGACACGGCTTCCTGCGCGAACCGAACAACATCCAGAGCTATTCGGCGCTGGCCTGCATCGCGATTCAGTCCAACCAGAACGACCAGCACGGCGGCCAGAGCATCGTCAATTTCGATTACGGCCTCGCCCCCGGCGTGGCCAAGACCTACAAAAAGCTCTATCTGGTCAACCTGAAGAAAGCGGCGGAAATCCTCGCTCCGAGCCGGGAACTGTCGCTCCGGGATTTCAAGACGATGGCCGCGGAGATCGAAGCGGTCTCCGGCCTGAAGCCGCAGCTCGGCGGCAATGCCGAATATGAGAAACTGGAGCTGGCCAAGCTGACCGCGCTGCTCGGTTACGAGGACAGCGCCCGTCAGGCGCAGGCTTTCGCGATCAAAAACACGGAGGGCGAAACCGACCACTCCACCTATCAGGCGATGGAGGCGCTGATCCACAACCTGAACACCATGCACTCCCGGGCCGGCGCGCAGACGCCGTTCAGCTCGATCAATTACGGGATGGACACCACGCCGGAGGGACGCATGGTGATCAAAAATGTGCTGCTGGCGACCGAAGCGGGGCTCGGCCACGGTGAAACGCCGATCTTTCCGATCCACATTTTCCGGGTCAAGGAGGGGATCAACTACAATCCGGGCGAACCGAATTACGACCTTTTCCAGCTGGCCTGCCGGGTCAGCGCGAAGCGGCTTTTCCCGAACTTCTCCTTTGTGGATGCGCCGTTCAATCTGCAATATTACCGCGAGGGCCATCCCGAAACCGAAATCGCCTACATGGGCTGCCGCACGCGCGTGATCGGCAATGTGTACGACAAGACCCGCCAGATCACCAACGGGCGGGGCAACCTGTCGTTCACCTCGATCAACCTGCCCCGGCTCGCGATCGAATCGCACGGGGACGAAAAACTGTTCTTCGAAAAGCTCGACGCGATGATGAACCTCGTCGCCAAGCAGCTCTCCGACCGGTTTGAAATCCAGGCGAAGAAGCGGGTCCGCAATTTCCCGTTCCTGATGGGCCAGGGAGTCTGGATCGACTCCGAAAAGCTCAGGTTCGACGACGAGGTCCGCGAAGTGCTCAAGCACGGCACCTTGTCGATCGGCTTCATCGGGCTGGCCGAAACGCTGGTCGCGCTGTACGGCCACCATCACGGCGAGAATGCCGAAATGCAGCAGAAAGGGCTGGACATCATCCGGCACATGCGCGAATTCACCGATGCGATGTCGGAGAAGACCGGCATGAACTACACGCTGCTGGCGACTCCGGCGGAGGGGCTTTCCGGCCGCTTCATCCGGCTGGACAAAAAGAAATACGGCCTGATTCCGGGCGTCACCGACAAAGAGTACTACACCAACAGTTTCCACGTGCCGGTGTACTACCGGATTTCGGCATTCGACAAGATCGCGAAGGAGGCGCCGTATCATGCGTTGACCAATGCGGGGCACATCTCCTACGTCGAACTCGACGGCGACACCTGCGAAAATCTCGAAGCGTTTGAAACCATCGTCCGCGCGATGCACGACGCCGGAATCGGTTACGGTTCGATCAACCATCCGGTCGACCGCGACCCGGTCTGCGGCTACAACGGCATCATCGGCGAGGTCTGTCCGCAGTGCCACCGCCACGAGGGCGACAACGGCGTCGGCTTTGAACGGATCCGGCGGATCACCGGCTATCTGGTCGGCACGCTCGACCGTTTCAACAACGCCAAGCGCGCCGAAGAACACGACCGGGTCAAACACGGTATCCGCCGTGATTGACGTCGCCGGCTTCGAGGATGACTCGATCACCAACGGCCCGGGTCTGCGCTTTGTGCTTTTCGTGCAGGGGTGTCCGCACCACTGCAAGGGCTGCCACAACCCGGAGACCTGGGCATTCGGCGAAGGATGCAAATACTCCGTCGAAGAAATTCATACGAGAATCCGCCGCAACCCGCTGCTGCGGGGCGTGACTTTTTCAGGCGGAGAACCGTTCAGCCAGGCCGCCGAACTGGCCCGGCTGGGCCGACTGGTCAAGGCGGACGGGTACGAGCTGGCGGTCTATACGGGTTTCACCTTCGAGGAGCTGTACGCGGCCTCCTCCCCCGCCGTGCATGAACTGCTTGAACAGACGGATGTATTGGTCGACGGCCGTTTCGAACTGCTGAAACGGAATCTGCTGCTGCGCTTCCGCGGCAGCTCCAACCAGCGGGTGCTCGACGTTCCCGCGTCATTGCGCGCCGGAACCGCCGTCGAAATGCCTTTCGGCCGCTGGCGTACCGAAGGCCGCTGATTTCCACCGTCAAGCGCCGCCAGCTTCCCCCGCATACTGCTTAGTTCATGAAATAAACGACTGAAACAGCTGTTTTTTTCATGATTCAACCTGTTTCATCTTGCTTTTTTCCGTTCTTTTCGGTATAATTACAACCGGGAAACAACAAGGAAAGCAGAATGACGAAGCCATTGACAGTTCGCGATATCGCAGAGAAGGCAGGCGTTTCGCTGGGTACGGTCAGCCGGGTGATGAACAACGCCGCGAACATCGACCCCGCGCTCAAGGAGCACACGCTCACCGTAATCCGTGAGAACAACTACATCCCGCTGCGCCGTCCCCGCCGGAACACCCGCCGGAACGCGGCCGAAGGCGGCAGGATCGCGGTGCTTTTCTGCGATATGCCGCATCAGTGGAACGAATCCTACTTCTCCCGCTCCTACGCCGCCGGAATCGAAGCCGTCTGCACCGCCTACCGGGTCGAAACCGAATTCTTCACATTGCAGGACCTTTGCGGCGATACTTTTTTCAGGCGGCTGGCCAAGTTCGACGGAGTCCTGATCAAGCATAACTTCGGCCCCGGCGATCCGAGGGCGGAGCGGATTAACGCGCTGGCGGAAAAAATTCCCGTGGCCGGTTTCGGCACAAACTTTCCCCATTGCCGCTATTCCCAGACCTTTCTGGACAACCATTCCGCCGGAGCGCTTGCCGCCCGGGAGCTGATCGGGCGGGGGCATCGGGTGATCGCCTTCATCAATCCCAACCCGGAAAGTGAAATGCTCCGTTCCCGGGGCGAAGGCTTCCGGGAAATGATGGAACAATCCGGCTTATGGCGTCCGGAGCTTTTCATCTCCCGCAAGCTCGCGACCGTCGCGGCTCCCGATCCGGACCCCGTTCCGCCGCTGCTCGGCGGCACTCTGGAGCGGCTTCTCGCCTTCCCGGAAAAGGTGACCGCGGCCATCGTCGCGAACGACTGGGGCTGCGTCGGCCTCTACCGCGCCTGCGCCGAACGCGGCATTTCCATTCCGCAGGAGCTGAGCATTCTCGGCTTCGACAATCAAATCTCGATCTGCGCCAGTTTGAATCCTCCGCTTTCGAGCATCAACAACCCGCTGGCCGACATCGGGAAAACGGCGGCGATCGAACTTTTTTCCCGCATCGACGCCCGCAAGCGGGAACTGGCGCTTCCGGTCAGCCGCCGCATCCTCTCCGGAACCCTGATCGAGCGCGGTTCACTTTCCCGGCTTACCCGCAATTCAAATAACAACAACGCAATCACAGGAGAACAAACCCGATGAAACTCCCACTTCACACACAGCCCGGACGGCGCTCCATCAGCGATTTTACCCTGATTGAGCTGCTCGTGGTGATAGCGATCATCGCGATTCTCGCCTCGATGCTGCTGCCCGCTCTCAACAAGGCGCGGGATAAGGCCAAGGCGACCCAGTGCCTCAGCAATCTCAAGCAGTGCGGTGTGGCGATGCAGCTGTACATCCGCGACTTCGAGGACTGGACGCCGGAAGCGACGCCGGTCCAGTACGGCAGCGACTCCTCCTGGGGGCGGCTGTTCGAAGACCTCGCCTACATCCCGAAGCCGAAAAACGGCCGGCAGACCATTCTGGTCTGTCCGGCAAACCGGGGGAGCTTTGAACACTATTCCTGGAGTTATGCAATGCGCGGCACCCATACCGCCCCTTCATACAGCACGCACTTCAAGGCAGTGGGGCCGACTGTCGCGGATTCGGGCAATGCCGCCAAGAATACTGCTCCGAACCGCGTCCGGGCCACTCCCTCGGAATTTCCGATCATCTTTGATGCGCTGACCATCGTGGACGGCGGCCGGAACATCTGGGCCGCCAGCGCTCTGGCCAAACGCGACGACCTCGGACTGCTCCACAACCTGCGCGCCGGTTTGCTGTTCTTCGACGGCCACGCGCAGTTCGACCGGAAAAAATTCAGCGGTTATTTCTTCAACGGCCGTACCGCGGATGCCCCTGACGTGAAAATCGACCTGCCGCAATAATTTCAAAATCACCTCTGTTCAGAAAGGATTTCTTATGATCGCACCGTTTTGCAAACGACTGCTTCTCAGCTGTCTGGCTGTGCTCGTCACCGCCGGAACGGCACTCGCCGCCGACGTCACCATCACGGCGAAAACGCCGGATGAACTCCAGCAGAAACTGCTGGAAGCCGCCAAAAACAAGGTGAAAAAAGTCAGGATCGCTCCCGGAGTGATCCGCGGCGGCGCCACCGGCCGGGATCACCTGCTGTTCCTGAAAGGGCTTCAGGATATGGAGATTGACGCCACCGGGGTAACGCTGGCCGGCACCGATCCGACCAAAGGCGGGGTATTCCTGCGCGACAGCCGGAGAGTAACCCTGCGAGGCTTGCTCTACTACAATGAAGTCCCGCCGTTTACGCAGGGGCGCGTGCTGAAATTCGATGAGAAGCAAAGCACGCTGGAGGTCGAAATCGATGCGGGCTACCCCGCCCCCGATGCCGACAGCGTGGGATATTTGTTCGATCCCGAAACCCGCCGCTGGAAGCCGGGCGTTTACGACATTTACTACAACAAGGTGTTCAAACGTTCCGGCCGGGTCTACGGCATCCGGGTAAATGCGGATATGCCCGCAAAACTGAAAACTGACCTGACTCCGGGGCGGGACCTGATCGCCATCCGGGGGAAACAGGGAAAAATGGCAATCACCTTCGACGTCTGCGAAGGCTGCCGGCTGGAAAAAGTCACCATAAAATCGGCCGGAGTCTTCGGCGTTCAGGAATCCGGCGGCAACGGCGGAAACTATTACAATTACACCCTGACCTACGGGCCGCGACCGAAAGGCGCGTCAAGCGATCCATTGATCTCCTCGGTGGCCGACGCGTTCCACTCCGGCGGCGCCCTCAAGGGACCGACGCTCGAAGGCTGCGTGCTCGAAGGAATGTGCGATGACGCGGTGCCGATCCATTCCAGCTATGCACTCGTAATGCAGGCCGCGGGGCGCAAACTCTATTACGTCGCCCGGCAGAACGCCAACCAGTTCAAGCCCGGCATGCGCATACGGCTTTTCGACCCGGAACAGCGTTTTCTCGCGGAAGCCGTCGTCGAAACCACCGGAAAAGCGGAACGGGACTTCCGGCTGCCTCACCTGCCCGCCGACAAGCTCGTCTACTACCGGCTCGAAAGCGACCGCGACCTGCCGGTGATCCCCGCCGGAGCCCGCCTCAGCACGCCCGACACCGCCGGCAGAGGCTTCGTCGTGCGGAACTGCGTGATCCGCAACCACCGGGCCCGGGGCTTCCTGATCAAGGCCGACGACGGCCTGATCGAAAACAATCTCGTCGAAGGCTCCACCGTGGCCGGACTGATCGCCACGCCGCAATTCGGCTGGAACGAGTCCTGCTACAGCCGGAACCTGACGATCCGCAACAACATTTTCAGGAACACCGCCTATTCGACCGGCGTGACCAGACCGGATTCATACGTTCCCGGCGCATTCAGCATCAAATCCGACGCCCCCTCGAAAGGCCCCGCCGGTTACGGCCACCGGAACATCAGAATCATCGGCAACACCTTTGAGAATCAGGACGGGATGAACATGCACCTTGACAATGTCCAGGACATCCTGATCGAAGGCAACCGCTTCATCCGTCCCCACCGGAACCCGTGCGACCGCGGCAGGGCGCGCGGCTACAATCCCGACGCCCTGATCTTCGTCGACAATGCCGAACGGGTCACTTTCAGGGACAACCGGGTCGAAGCGCCCGGCCCCTATTTGAAGAAGCTACTCGAAATCGGCAAAAACACCGCCGACATCACGGACGCCGGGGATGGAATCGTAATCCTGAAGGAGCGCTGAACGCCACCTCCCCGCCGCAATTCCGCTTCCGCCGGTTCATTCCGTTCCGGGAGCGGAATTTTCCTTTTGCCGCCGCAGCCGCTCCCAGTAGGCGAGACGGCGGCGGATTTCACGCTCGAAGCCGCGCTCGGGGGGATCGTAGAACTTCCGGCGCGCCATTTTATCCGGGAAGTAGTTCTGCCCGGAAAAAGCCTCCGGCGTATCGTGATCGTACCGGTAGCCGTCGCCGTAACCGATCGCCTTCATCAGCTTCGTCGGCGCGTTCAGGATATGCGCGGGCGGCGTCAGCGAACCGTACTTTTTCGCGGCCTCCTGCGCCAGGCCCCACGCTTTGTAGGCGCTGTTCGACTTCGGGGCGGTGCCGAGATAGATCACCAGTTCCGCGATCGCCAGTTCGCCTTCCGGGGACCCGAGCCGCTCATAGGCATCCCACGCCGCGATCGCCATCGGCAGCGCCTGCGGATCGGCCAGGCTCACATCCTCCATCGCGAACCGGGTCAGGCGACGCAGCAGGAAAAGCGGGTCCTCGCCGCCGGCCAGCATCCGCGCCGCCCAGTAAAGCGCGGCGTCGGTATCGGAGCCGCGCAGCGATTTATGCAGTGCGCTGATCAGATTGTAATGTCCCTCGCGGTCCTTGTCGTACACGGGAGCGCGCTGCTGCACGATCTTCAGCACGCCGGCGGCGTCCAGCGTCCGCCCCGCCGGGGTCAGGTCGAACACGCTTTCGAGCAGGTTGATCAGGTAGCGTCCGTCGCCGTCTGCAAGCTCGATCAGCGTCTTTCGCCCCTCCTCCGAAACCGGCAGCGGACGATCCAGAATCCGTTCCGCCCGCCGGACGATCTCCGCCAGAGCCTCCGCATTCAACGGATTCATCACAAATACCTTGCAGCGCGACAGCAGGGCGCTGTTCAACTCAAAAGAGGGATTTTCGGTGGTTGCGCCGACCAGAATCACCGTGCCGTTTTCCACATAGGGCAGAAAGCCGTCCTGTTGCGCCCGGTTGAAGCGGTGAATCTCATCGATGAACAGCAGCGTCCCCTCCCCGCAGCTCCGCCGCTTCCCCGCCACCTCGAAGGCTTTGCGCAAATCCGCGATGCCGGAGAACACCGCCGACAGCGCGACGAAGTGGAGGCTGGTCCGGGTCGCCATGATCCGGGCCAGCGTGGTCTTGCCGCAGCCGGGAGGCCCCCACAGAATAAAACTGGCCAGCCGCCCGGAATCGATCATCCGCCGCAGCGGCGCATCGGGCCCGAGCAGATGATCCTGCCCGACGATTTCGTCGAGCGACGCGGGCCTCATCCGGTCCGCCAGCGGCCGCCCCACCCCGGCGGAAAACAGTGTCTCTTCTTCCATTGCTTCAGCGTCTCCTTATGGATAATCTACCACCAAACCTGAAATATTCCAGTTGCTTTTCAGGTTTGGAGCCGGTATATTATCGTTCTTTCAATTTCGGAACGGGATCATGACGATATCGCAATGCAAGGGGATCGGCTGGGCTCTGGTCAGTGTTTTCTTCTGGGGGACCATGTTCCCGGTCGGCCGTTTTCTGGTCGCGGGCGGCCGCATGGACCCGGCGGTGCTGGGGTTGCTCCGCTTCGCGATCGGCGGCGCTTTGCTCTTCGGCGCCGGGATGCTGATCTGCCGGGAAAGGATGTTCCAACTCCGGCGCGCCGACTGGCTCCGGCTGCCGTTTCAGGGGCTGGTCGGAGCCGCGCTGATGGCGCTGTTCCTTTTCGTCGCCCAGCGCGAAGTCCCCGTGATCAACGCTTCGATGCTCGAAGCGATCGTGCCGCTGCAGATTTTCGTGATCGGCCTCTGCTGCGGCCGCCGGAGTTCGCTGCTGCAGTTCGCGGGGCTGGCGGCCGGCTTTATCGGCTGTTTGCTGGTGCTGCGCATTCTCTCCGCCGACGGCATCGCGCTGAAATCATTGAAATTCGGCGATCTGCTGATTTTCCTCTCCGGCCTCTGCTGGGCGGTCTACACGGTCTGGGGGCGCGAGGCGAGCAACCGGCTCGGCGGATGGGTGTTCAGCAGCTGGACCGTGCTGTGGGGCGCGGCATGGCTGGGAGTTTATCTGTGCTTTCAGCCCGGCCCCCTCCGCTGGCCCTCCGGCTGGATCAGCTGGGGCTGGGTCATCTACTTCGCCATCGGCCCGACCGCCCTCGCTTTCTACGGCTGGAACCGGGCGCAGCATTATATTTCACTGGCGCTGCTCGGTTTGAACGAATATTTCGTGCCGATGTTGGCCGCCGCGTTCGGCTTTCTGTTTCTCGGAGAACGCATCACGCCGCTGCAGCTGCTCGGCTCCGTGGTGATCATCGGAGCGGTGCTGATCGAGCCGGACCTTTTGCCGCGGAAGCAAAAATCCCCGGAAGCGCCGCCTCCGGGGATTCGCTGAATCAGGCGTTCTTCTTCGCCCTTTTTTCCGCCCGCTTTTCTTTCAGCGTCTTGGTCGGTTCTTTCTTGGTTTCCTTCTTCATGTCTCTGCTTTTGCTCATACCGCACCTCCTTTGGTAGTTGGTTGCCTGATCAGAAGTCCAACTTGAAATAGTTGAACAAATGGGTTTTCCGCCAGCCCAGCGATTCGTAGAACTTCATCGCCGGCAAATTCTTATCGTCGCAGTTGAGCTGCATCCGGGTTGCTCCCCGCCGGTGCGCCCACTCCGCGGCGGCCTCCAGCAGCAGCCGGCCGATCCCGCGCCCCCGGCATTCCGGGGCCAGCACCAGGTCCTCGACATGGCAGGAGTACGCCCCCTGCGCGGTCGAGACCAGCAGTTGAAGTCCGCACAACCCGACCGGCCTGCCGCCGAGTTCCGCGACCAGCAGCTCCGCCAGCGGCGAATCGAGCATCAGCTTCAGCCCGGCGACCTGCCGCGCGGTATCCGGCTTAAAATCCTGCTCGATTTCAAACAGCAAGTCTAACAGGGTGCTCAACTCCGGCAGCTCTCCGGGCCGGGCGGAGCGGATCGTCACTTCCTCCGGCATAAGCTCACCTCGGGAACCGGTCCGTCCGGAACGGGGTTGCAGGCAAGCCCGCACTGTTGTACAGATTCGCCTCTTCCGGATTGTCCGCCCAGGCATACCGCACCGCGACCGGATCGCTGACCTCCGGCGAGGACACCCGCACCGAATTTTCCACGATCTGCGCTTCTGCCTCCTTGAACACGCCGTCGGCTCCGGCGATCACAAACCCCTTCAACCCGGTTCCGTGCGCGGTCAGACCGCTCCCGATATGGTCGAACCAGACCCGGATCGCTTCCGCTTCGCGCACCATCTCCCGGTACACCGGCCCGGAGCCGATCACCGGCTGCCGGTAAGCCTGTTCCAGCGCCGCCAGCGCCAGCCGCTCGCCGACCTCCGCCTTGCGGCGGGGATGAATATCGGCAGCCTCGCCCAGGTCCAGCGCAGACGCGGCCAGATTGCCGGTCGCCTGCGCGGCGCGGCTCTGCGCCTCCCGGATATAGGGCCACGCGGCAGCATCGTCATAATCGGCGGGATTCCGGAAACCGGCCAGCAGCACCTGCAGGAACGGGAAATCCCCCTGTCCCCAGCGAAAACGCCAGTCGGCGATCAGATCGCGCATCAGCCGTTCGTAATACTCCGGCGCGCTCTCGTTGGATTCGCCCTGATACCAGATCACGCCCCGCATCGCCATCGGAATCAGCGGCCGGATCATATTGTCGAACAACATACAGTAGCTGTTCGGATTGCCCGGCCCCATCGCCTCTTTCAGCGCATCGACCCTCGGATATTCAAACTCCGGCTTGAATTTCCACACGCCGCCCAGCGCGACCGGAGCGCGCTCCTCGCCCGCCGGCGCAATCCACATCTTATCCGCCGCGCCGTGCAACCCGCCGTTGTAGACAAACGAGTAGTTTCTCACCGCGATCACCGCCCTGCCCGCCTTGACCAGTTCCGCCGGAATCCGGTAGCACCGGGGAACGGCCCAATGCTTCGTTTCATATCCCTGCCCGGTGCGCCCGATCTCGACGCCGTTGAAATAGGTCACGTCATGCTTGTCGATCGCGCAGAGGCTGAGCACCAGCTCACTCCCCTGCCACGCGGCCGGGATTTCGATTTCGCGCCGGAACCAGACCACGCCGTTGATGTCGAGGCCGAGGTCTTTCCAGAAGCAGGGCAATTTCCCGGTCCGCCAGCCGGAATCGTCGAATTCCGGCGACGCCCAGCCGTCGGTCACTCCCCGGTTTTCCGGTTCCGGCGGCAGGATCCGACGGAACCACGCCAGCTCTCCCCCCGGACAATGCTCCACGGAAAGCTCCTCGGCGGAAAGCGATTCCCACATGCCGGGAGCGTTGAGATTCCGCTCGTAAGCCTCCACCCTCGCCGCAAAATCCGGATTCCGGACCAGCGTTTCGCGGCTGGTCCACGCTTCGGCGACCGTGCCGCCCCAGTTGGAGGAGACGATCCCGACCGGCACATTCAGCTCCCGGTGCAGCTTGCGCGCGAAGAAATATCCGACCGCAGACCATCCGGCGACGCATTCCGGCCCCGCCACCTGCCAGTCGGCAGCGACATCGGCCATCGGAACAGGCTGCGCCCGCTGCGGCACGGTCAGCATGCGCAGCTGGGGCAGCTTTCCGGCTTCCGCCCGCACCGCTTCGCACTTCGACGGCAGCTCTTCGATTTTCAATTCCATGTTGGATTGTCCGCTCGCGATCCAGACCTCTCCGACGAGGATGTCGGAATAGGCGACCGTCTCTCCGGAACTTTTCACCCGCACTTCCAGCTTCAGCGGCCCGCCCGCCGGGCGCGGCGGGAAGCGGAACACGAACCTGCCGTCGTCTCCGGCCCGTGCCACTGCCGGAACGCCGCCCAGACTGCCTTCCACAATTTCAAAAGGTTCCGTCCACCCCCAGACCGGAATCGCCCGATTCCGCTGCAGGACGGCGTGATTGCCGAACAACTTCGATAGCTTCAACATTTTCAACCTCAAACATCAGAAAAACACCTTCTCCACTTGCGGAAAAGAGAATATACGCTGTTAAATCTATAATACAATGGGAAAAAAGCAAGCAGATCATTTGTAAAAACGAAATATTAACCTATTTTAATAAGCAAGACATCCGGAAGGGCGGCCCTTCGTAACCGGTTCTTCCAACAACGCTGAATGATTGAAATGAACCACTGGAAACTCGACAACATTTTCGAATGCCTGCGGCAGGCGGGTGCTGTCGCGCTCAAATTCCGTTGCGCTGCCGAGGTGGCGTTGAAGCCGGACCACACGGTCGTCACCATCGCCGACCGTGAAATCGAAGCGATGCTGGCCGCAAAATTCAACCGCCCCGAAGCCGGTTGCTATATGATCGGCGAAGAGAGCATCGCCGAATGTTCCGAAGCCTACCTGCAGGAAGCATTCCGGAACCTCTGCTACGTCGTCGACCCCATCGACGGCACCGCGCCCTACTCCACAGATGTTCCGCTATGGGGAATTTCAATCGGCCTGATGGAGAACGGCGTACTCACGGAAGGAGCAATCTACCTGCCCGGCCCCGATGAAGCCCTCGTCAGTTGCCGAGGGACCATCTGGAGCGCCAAAAGGCTTCAGGGAAATTCTCCTGAAGTGGCGCCGTTTGAAGCGGTCCGCACACCGCTCGGCCAGGCCGGGCACATCAGCGTCGGCCAGTTTGCGGCCAAGCACTGGGACATCCGGCTCCCCAACCAGATTTTCGCGTGGTCCAGCTGTGTCGGCTCCGGTTATTATCTGTTGAAGGGGCTGTTGCTGGCCTACGTGCTGCGCAGCAAGCTCTGGGATCTGGCGGGCGTGATGCCGCTGGTGAAAGCGGCGGGCTTTGAAGCGCGTTTCCCGGATGGCGCCCCATTCGATTTCCGGATCGCGTCAGGCGGCCAGTTTGCATTGGATGCCGCCGGCCCGCACCGCTGGCGCCTCAATGACGATCTGATAATCGCACCGGACCGCGAAGCGATCGACTACATCCGCAATCATGTAACACTCATTCAAGTATAAAGAGTCCTCATGTCAACAGCAAAAAATATCCCTGCCCAAGCCGGAACCGCCCTCTATCTGGTCAGCCTCGGCTGTTCTAAAAATCTGGTGGACACGGAAGTGATCGCCGGCACCTTGCTCACCTCGGGGCGCACGCTCGCTTTCGAGCCGGACGAGGCGGACTTGTACGTGATCAACACCTGCGCCTTCATCCCCGCCGCCCGCGACGAAGCTCGCGAAGCGATCGAAGACGGCATCGTCTGGAAACAGGAAAAGCCGGGACGGCTGCTGGTAGTCGCCGGCTGCCTGACCGAGTGGGACAAAGACGGTTCCGTCCGTAAGGAATACCCCGAGGTCGATCTGTGGACCGGAGTCAATCAGGTTGCGGAGATCGCCAGACTGCTCGACCGCCAAAGCACGCTTCCTGAGAATGCGGAAGAACCGGTTTATCTTTACGACGACTGCACGCCGCGCCTGCAGCTCACCCTGCCGCACCTCGCCTATCTGAAAATCGCGGACGGCTGCAACAACCGCTGTACCTATTGCAGCATTCCGGGAATCCGCGGCCGGCTCCGTACCCGGCCGATGGAATCGGTGGTCCGGGAGGCCCGCAACCTGATCGAAGGCGGAGTGCGGGAACTGCTGGTGATCGCTCAGGATATCACGGTCTACGGCAATGACCGCCCGGAATCCGGCGACACGCTGGCCAGACTGCTGACCGCCCTGAATGCGCTGGAAGGCAACTTCGTAATCCGGCTGCTCTATACTCATCCGGCCCACTATACGGAGGAATTCATCGACTTCATGGCGCGGGGAAACACCAAAGTGCTGCCCTATCTGGACATCCCGCTGCAGCACATCTCCGACCGAATCCTGAAACAGATGAACCGCCACGTGACCCGGAAGCAGACCGAAGAACTCCTGACGAAACTGCGCGAGCGGATTCCCGGCCTGACCTTGCGCACCACTTTCATCACCGGCTTCCCCGGCGAGACGGAGGAGGAATATCAGGAACTCAAAAGTTTTGCAAAGAAATTCAAGTTCGAACGCTGCGGCGTCTTTCCCTATTCGCCTGAACCGAGAACTCCGGCCGCCGCCTTCCCGGATCAGGTTCCGGCGGAGCTTGCGGAACAGCGTTCCACGGAACTGATGAAGCAGCAGATTTCGATCATGAAAAAGCTCAGTAAAAATCAGGTCGGCAAAACAGTCCGGGTGCTGGTGGATGATGTGGATGAAAACGGAGCGGTCGCGCGCGGGGCAATGGACGCGCCCGAAATCGACAATGTGATCTATATCCCCAAACCGAAACGGCTTAAACCGGGAAAGTTCTGCCTGGTGAAAATCACCGGTACGGACGGCTGCGACCTGATTGCGGAACTGGTGAAATAATATTTTTCAATAAAATCACAGAAAAGAGAATGACATGAATCTTCCCAACATACTGACTATCAGCCGGATCGTGATGGTGTTGATTTTTGTGGTGCTGGCGACTCTGGCCAATGTCGGCTGGGTGGATGCTCACTGGGTATTTACCATGCGCCTGACTGCCTATGCACTGGCAATTCTGGCCGGAGCGACCGACCTGCTGGACGGCTATCTGGCCCGCCGCTGGAATCAGGTCACTGATTTCGGAGCGCTGATGGACCCGTTAGCCGATAAGATTTTCGTGACGGCGACGATGCTGATCGCGGTGGAATACCGTCTGATGCCGGCCTGGATCGCGGTGGCGGTGCTCTGCCGGGAATTCATGGTCACGGGGCTGCGGACGCTGGCGGCGAAAAAGCAGGTGGTGATTTCGGCGGACCGCTGGGGAAAGCTCAAAACCGCGCTGCAGATGGTGATGCTGGCGATTGCGGGAGCGTCCTGGGTCTGGGAATTTGACCTGTACAGCGAAAAATGGTTCCATATCCGGCTGTGGTATGTGTGGAATGCGTATCTGTGGGGTATTGTGCTGGTTACGGTGCTTTCCGGGCTCGGTTACTTCATCCGCTTCCGGCATCTCTTTCTGCACACGGATGAAAAAAGTGAGAATTAAGCAGGATTTGAGCTTGAAAAATATTTCCGGCGGATTATATTTATGCCATGTCAACGGAATTTGACATGACTCAAAACCGGAGAGATGGTCGAGTGGTCGAAGGCGCCACATTGGAAATGTGGTGTGGGGAAACTCACCGAGGGTTCGAATCCCTCTCTCTCCGCCATAGAAAAACAACGCACCTCATTTGAGGTGCTTTTTATTTTTCTGACGGCCGTTGCCCGGGAGAATACGGAATCTGCCAGTCTGGAGTTTGCAAACACCCCAATATGTATTATTTTCATTATTATTTTTTTCAAATTTTCGCTTCGTAGTCCAATCCGGCACTTGACGAAACAAGCTGACTGATGTATCATTACCGAGCCTTCTTGTTTTTCCGACAGCCCAAGATGCTGTTACGGACAAGCTGGCTCTTTGTTTACGCTTCAAAGTTTGTCAGGACAGATGCGAAAGGAGACATCAATACAACATTATCAGAATTAAAAACTGTCAAGTACCGTGACGAAATTTCGTACAGCACCAAATTCAGGACAATAACAAGCAATTAAAATCACCGGAGCTATGATATCATGGAAATGAAAATCAGGAAGAACCGCCTGAAGACACTGATGATGCTTATCGCTGTCACGGCGGTCATCACCGGATGCCAATCGGGAAAACCTGCGGAGAAAGAATCAGGTACGACTTTTGCGAAAGATGCACTGACTCCTTTTGTCCAGAGCGGACAACTGCCGGGAGCAATCAACGTTTTTTATAAAGACGGCATTCAGGAGACCGCCTGCGTCGGCTATGCCGATGTTGCGGCCAAGCGTCCGATTACGATGGATGATGTTTTTATGCAGTGCTCGCAGACAAAAGGGTTCTGCGGCGTCACGATCGCCATGCTGGTCGAAGAAGGCAAAATCTCCCTGGACGACCCCGTTTCAAAATACCTGCCTGAATTCAAGGAACTCTGGGTGTTGGCCTCCAACAAAGATGGCGTAAAAACGCTGGTCAGGGCGAAAAATCCTCTCACCATCCGCATGGTCATGAATCACACCGGCGGTTTCCCGTTCGAGATTTCCGCGAAGCAGGGCAACATCAAGGGCGGCGGCTGGAGCGGCGGCGCTCCGCTCCGGCAGACGGCAGCCATCGCGGCCGCTTCTCCGCTGCTGTTTGAACCCGGAACAAAAACGCAGTATTCCAACACCGGCATCGACATTGGCGCGGCGATCGTTGAGGTCGTAACAGGACAGCGTTGGGAGGATTTCCTCCAGGAGCGGGTATTAACTCCGCTGGGAATGAAATCCAGTTCGTTCCGGCCGAGCGATCAGGCTCTTGAAACGCAAATCGAAATGTATGACTGCGTAAAAGACGCTCCGGCGAAATACCGGCTGCAGAATGACATGCAGCAGCGTCCCTATAACGATTCCCATGTCTTTGCATCGGCGGGCGCGGGACTTTGGACGACGGCAAACGACCAGCTCAAGTTCTACAAGATGCTGATGAATCTCGGCGTGGGCGAAAATGGGGTGAGGATTCTCAAGGAGGAAACCGTCAAAGAGCTGCTTGCCAAGTCGACCCGTCCGAAAGGGATGGGCGGCTATTCCCTGGGCCTCAGCGCGCCGGAAGAGGACAAGGAGGACTCCTGGTTCGGGCATGGCGGCGCATGGGGCACGAACTGCATGGTCAACTGGCACCGCAAGGAATTGAAGCTGTGGGTCGTGCAGCTTTGCGGAAATCCGCGCCCCTGGGACGCGGCTCGTTCTGAAGCGGAGAAAAAGTTCTTCAAATATGTCATCGACAACACCGATGCCAATGCCTACACCGGTCGTACCAAATAATTTTTGTTTATGACCCGATTATCCCCGGGGCAAGACTCGGGGATATTTGTATTACTCTGATTTTCCACAACTTGTAAACGGGCCGGATTCATGCAGAGGAGAAGGAAATCTGATCATTGCAGTTCAGCTTGGATTTTCTCCCGGCGGCGGAACTCGCCGGGGGGCCGGCCGCATTCGCGGGCGAAAAGCCGGTTGAAGTAAAATTCATTGGAAAAACCGACTGCCGCCGCCACTGCCTTCAAAGGCATCTCCGTCGTGCGCAGCAGGTTGCAGGCGCGCGTCAGGCGTTCTTCCAGCAGCAGGGCATGAAACGGCTTGCCGAAGTGATACTTCACCAGATGGCAGGCGTGACTCCGCGAGAGGTTCATCCAGCGGGCCAGTTCGGCCAGTCCGACCGGTTCATGTGCGTGATCCTCCAGAAAACGGCGGATGCGGTCGGCGTTTCCGACCGGAACGCCTCGCCGATCGTGGGAAAGGTCCAGATAGTGCCGGATCCCCTGCCCGAACAACAGCAGTTCCCGGGCCAGTTCCTCAAACAGCAGGTCATCGGCCTCCGGCATATCGGAGCGGATGGTGCGCAGTTCCGGCGGAATGCAGTCCGGGATCTCGGCTCCGGGCGACCGGAACCCTCCGGCGTAGATCAGCAAAATCAAGGTGCCGTCGCGTTCAATCGGCACGACCAGCTCTGAAACACCTTTCCAACAATCGTGCCGGAAAGGGCGTTTCGCACCGCTTGCGACCGCCTCGGCTTCGACCATGCACTGCTGATGGCAGCGCCGGTTCCAGTTCTCTTGCTTGAAGCGCCCGGCAATGCAGTATGGGTGCATGTGCATATTGCGTCCCGGGAAGAGCGGCCTTCCCGCCGAATCGTTCAGCATCCCCCGGCAGTCATGGATGGTCAGCGCAATGCCGAAACGTTTCTCAAGATCATTTAAGGCCATCGCCAGCGCCCGACCGGGAGAGTGTGGATCAATTCCATCGATAAATTTCATAATATTGTGTCTTACAGCAATTTTATATAAAGATACAGCATTTTTCTGCATTTTCAACTTTGTTGATTTCAGGTATAATAAAAATAAAACCGAAAGGAGCAACTGTAAATGGACTATGACGTGATCATCGCCGGCGGCGGACCGGCGGGAATCGGGGCCGCCTATGCCGCGGCGGAGGCCGGAGCGAAAATCTTGCTGGTGGAACGGTACGGCCGTCTCGGCGGCACGGCGATTCATTCACTGGTCGGTCCGCTGATGGGCGGCGTCGAAAGCCGGATCGTCCGGGAAGTGACTCAGGCGCTCGGCGGCTGTACGGTCGACTTCCAGAAGGCGGACCTCCAGCTTTACGATCTGCTCACCGCCAAAGGCGTTGAAATCCTGCTCCATGCCACAGTCGTCGACGTACTGCGGGAGGCCGGAAGACTCAATGGCGTCGTCCTGAACTGCCGCGAAGGAAACCGGAGCCTGACCGCACGTACCGTGATCGATGCGACCGGAGACGGCGAGGTCGCGTTCCGCGCCGGAGTGCCGTTTGAAACCGGGCGCGAAAGCGACGGCCTGACTCAGCCGATGAGCATCATGTATACGATCGGCAACATTGATCCGGCCCGCCGCTTCCTGTGTTGTTCCGAAGAACAGGCGCGTCAGGTGATGGTGAACGGCCGTACCTGGGAAGAAATCGTGATGGAGGCGCGCTGCCGGGGAGAACTGCCTGAATCCGTGGGCGTGATCCGGCTCTACACGGCCCGCCGCGCCGATGAAAACATCGTCAACGCGACGCAGGTGAATTTCCTGAACGGACTCCTCTCCTCCGACCTGACCAAGGCGGAAATCGAAGGACGGCGACAGGCGTTCGGGATTCTGGAATTTCTGCGCCGCACCCTGCCCGGCTATGAAAACGCCTGTATTTCCGGCATGCCCGCCGCAATCGGCGTGCGTGAGACCCGCCGTTTCGAGGGGATGGCACGGCTCGAAAAAGAAAATTGCCTGCAAGGAACCCGTTTCTCGGATGCGATCGTGCGCCGCGCGGCTTTTCCGATCGACATCCACAATCCGGCCGGCTGCGGACAAGCCGCCGGACACGATGAGAACGAGGTCGGCACCGCCGAACGCGGCAAACCGTATGACATTCCGTACGGTGTGCTGGTGCCGCGCCGCCTGAACGGTCTGCTGCTGGCGGGCCGCTGCATCAGCGCCTCCCACGAAGCGCTTGCCAGCTGCCGGGTGATGTGTATCGCGATGGCGCTGGGAGCGGCGGCGGGGGCGGCGGCAGCCTATGCCTCCCGGCATAACTGCGAAGTGCGCGACGTTCCCCCGGCGGAACTGGCGCCTTTGTTGTTCGACCGGGAATAGTCCCCCGGCAGCGGGAGCGGTAAACGCACTTACCGTTCCCGCTGCTCCTTCCGCCACCTGCCCCAGCGGCAGTAGCTGAGGCCGATCATTGCAGGCGGCAGCGTCGAAAGCGCCATACCCCAGCAGACTCCGGCAAAGCCCCATTCCAGACAGGTGCTGAAGAACCAGCAGAGCAGCAGCCGCAGTATCACCGCCTCCAGCAGCGCGTTGAACAGCGCCAGCGTCGGCGCCCCCGTGCCGGTCGCAAAGGCGTCGCACACATACATCACCGCATAGGCCAAGCCGCTGAAGGAGCTGAAGATCCGCAAATACAGCACTCCAGAGCGGACCACCTCCGGATCACTGTCGAAACAGCCGATTATCTGTCGGGCGAAGAGCTGGATCAGGATTACGGCGATTCCGGTGGAAATCAGCCCGAACCGGATTCCGGTCCGGGCGGTTTCGGCGGTTCTGCCCACCTCCCCCGCCCCCAGATTCAGGGCGGCCATCGCAGTGACCGCCTGTCCGACCGCCCAGCAGGGCATTCCGGCCAATGTGCTGATCTTGAGGCCGATTCCGGCGGCGGCCGCCGCCGTGACGCCGTAGCGGTTGAACATCCCCGTCACCAGCAGGAAAGCCAGATTCACCACCACCATCTGCAAGGCGGACGGAATGCCGGTCTTCAGGATGCCGACGGTTGTCCCCAGCCGCGGCAGGAAGTCCCGCCGGCCGAAGCCGCGAAAGAACTTCCGGCGCTTCAGATAAAAAAGCCCGGCCAGCAGCGCAGCCGCCTGCGCCGTCACCGTCGCCCACGCCGCTCCGGTGACGCCCAGCTTCCACACGCCGACCAGCAGCAGGTCCAGTATGATGTTCACCGCCGCCGCAATCGCGACGAAAAGCAGCGGCCGCCGCGAATCCCCGAGGCCGCGCAACAGGGCGCACACCGCGTTATAACCGAAAACGCATAAGGTTCCGCCGCTCAGGATGTTCATATATCCGCACGCCTGTTCCAACGCTTCCTCCGGCACCTTCATCAGCAGGAATACGCTCCGGCTGAACCACCAGCCGCCTGCCGTCACCGGCAACGCCGCCAATGCCGTCACCGCGAACAACGTTCCAACCGTCGCGCGTTCCGCCGTACGGTCGCCGCCGCCGCGGGCCCGCGCCGCCAGCACGGTTCCGCCGATGGTGATGCCGATGCCGATGCTGGTGATGATAAAACAGAGCATTGAAGCGTTGCTGACCGCCGCCAGTCCCGAACTGCCGACATAACGGCCCACCACGACCATGTCGGCGATGTTGTAGCAGGCCTGCAGCAGGTTGGCGAAAAACAACGGGACGGTGAACTTGAAGAGCTGTTCCGACACCTTCCCGACCGTAAGATTCTGTTCTGATTCTTTCATAATTCCGATTCTTTTCAAAAAAAATGCAAAAAAGCCGTGGACGAAACTTCGTCCGCAGCTTATTGCATTCCGACACGACAGCCCCTGCCGTTCGGCGGATTTACCCGCCGGACAGTTTGCCGATGAAAAGAATTCAGTTTATTCGCGCCCCGGACAACGTCTCACCGTCACCATTGCCGGAGCCTGCTTCAATGCAGAATTTTCCCAGAGTCAGATCGAACATGATTTTCGGATTTCTCACGATATTGAACAACGCCCAAAATAGCATGGTTTCGTCCCTTTGTCAAATCAGCGGCGGTCCGGCATCCTATCGCCGTTCGACGGAGACTCCCGACAGCGAGCTGATCCAGGGCTGTTCCGGGTTGTGCTGGGCGAAACTGATCCGTACATACCGGGTATCTGCGGCCAGCGACACGGGAGAAAACGCATATTTCCGGAACGGTCCATCCGCCAGCAGTTTAAATTTCGCCTTGACCGGAGTGAAGACGGTGTTGTCGGGCGATTCCTCCAGTTGGAACCATTTTTCCGGCCGGCCGGGGTTGGCCTGCTTCCAGAGGAACACCTGAAATTCCAGCTTGCGGAAACCGTTCGGCCTGTTTGCGTCCACCGTCGCCAGCGGCAGAAATTTACCGGACAGGTCATGGCGGTAACCACCCGGAAAATAGAGGTGGAGACGGTCGCTCTGATTGAAGTGCAGTTGCGGGTTGGTCATATCGTAGCCGTGGAAACCATGCTGCGAGAACGGCATGATCTCGCGATAGTTCTTCTCGACCAGCAGCAAAGGTTCCGGCCGGACCGGAGCAAGCTTGCCGGCATGGATGCCGAAAAGCCGCGCATTGGCCTCCTTGACCGACGCGATCATTTCCCGGTAGGGACGGTCGGTCACATCGATCAGGCCGAAGTTGAACGCCTCGTTGTCATGGCCGCGGCTGGTGAGCGGCTGGTCGTACATCAGAAAGTATGCGGTGCCGACGCAAAGCGGTTCCGCCGCCATGCGTTCCGTGCTGTACTGGAAAGCGCGTCCTCGGTCGCGGTGCGAGGCGACGATGCTTTTGCGGTCTCCGAACGGCCTGAAGCCGCGCAGGGTGGTGGTAAAGGAAAATTCCAGTTGAGCGTACGGCTTATCCAGTCTCTTCAGCACGGGAAGAACGAAATTGAGAATCCAGGCGTTGTTCATATCGTAAAGATGCAGCGGGACGATGTCGACGAATTCCGCCGCTCCCTCGATCCAGCGGATATCCTGCTTGGAACAGTGCGAGGCTCCCAGAAAAAGATGGTTGGGATCGTAAAGGCGGATCAGCTGCCGCAGGGTGGAATGATACCGCTGCGACGATTTCAAGATGAATGCATCCAGTTCCCGGGAGGGCACTTTCCTGAAATCCAGTTTTTTCAGCATCAGCCTATCAATGGATTCCTCCGGAAGACCGAAGAATTTTCCCGGTTTGCCGCCGGTTGCGGCGGCAAGCTGCTCCAGCAGCGCCCGCTTGGCATGAGATTTCCCGGAGACGTCCTTCAACCGGACGTCGACGGAGTGGCGGTTCCAGCCGCTTTCATTGGCGAGCTGATAACCGATCAGAAAGGGATTGTTCTTCAGCCCGGCGCACATCGTCTTGATCTGTTTCTCCGCGGAGCGTTCGAAATCGGGATCATAGGGGTCACGGATCAAAAGCCCCTGATCCCACAGAAACGGCATCTCCTTGACGACAAACGGATTGTTCCATTTTCCGATGGAGTTGAATCCCCACGCCAGCAGACGTCCGGTCGTCAGGTCCATCCAGCGTTTATGGTAGTCGGGACCGTATTTTCTCCGGATATTGGCGGTGAGGAAACTGACGCATTTTTTATCTTTCGACCATGCCGCCGGGAATTGTCCGGGATCGGGAACGCCTTCCGTGAAGAGATCGCGCCGTGAACCATCCGGCCGGTTTACCTGCGTAAAATAGCCGTGCTCGTTGTAGGGAACGCCGTCCACGCCCTGCAGATAGAAGAGATTGCCTTCCGGAGTCACCAGCCACCAGCGCCCTTCGACCTTTTCGACCCGGAAAAAACCGGTCGCCCGCAGCGTCCGGCCGCTTCTGACGCCGCCGTAGCGGTCGAAACGGCCCGACTCCCTTTTGACGCCGGCCAACTCCTTTGTTTCCCGCTCCAGATCGTTCCGCAATTCAGAATCGTCGCTCACTTTTTCCGGCCAGTCAACTTCGGCGGCCTGACCGTACCGGTCGACCGGAGCCGCGGCAAGGTGAACGCCCGCAATCAGCGAAAGAAAGAATAAAAAACGTTTCATCGGGGAGCTTCCTCTCAAAAAGTGATGGTGATATTCTGGGTACAGGGATAGGCTTCTTTCCATTTCTCCACATTGCCGCTTGCCACGTGGCCGTCGAGCATGGCGCCGTTGGCCTGACCGCCATGGCGCGCCAGCGGCATGTATTTCGGCCATTTATCGGGACATTGCGCGTGGTTCGCCGGCTGGATCCGGCCGGCGCTGGTCTTCTGAGCGCAGTCGCTGATCATCATCAGTACGGAAGGTCTGGCGATGCGCGTCACTTTGACGGATTTCCCGTAATGGGTAAGGGTATGCGTGCCTTCGGCGCTGAGGCCGATTCCGCCGCCCCAACCCGGAAATTCCTGAACGGCGGGACAGACGAATATGCCTTTTTCCGGATCGCCGTTGAGTTCTTCGCTGGTTCTGTCTTTGGCGGTATTGGACCACCCCGGAACCGGCAGGTAACTTCGGGACAGCAGATTGACCCACCAATTCCCCCACATCCCGGGCGCCTCCCAGCCGGCGGCCAGATTGAACGGCGTCAGGTGGTCGTTGTTGTCATTGGTGTACATCAGCTCCGCCTGGGCAATCTGGCGTTGATTGCCGATGCACCGGGTGGATTTGGCTCTTTCCCGGGCCGAATTCAAAGCCGGCAGCAGCATCCCCGCCAGAATCGCGATAATCGCAACCACTACCAGTAACTCAATAAGCGTAAACTTTTTCATCATCATCCTTTCTTCTTGTGTTAAGTTGGTATGGCCGTTGTGGCTTTTTCCTTTTTCATTACGGACGCCCCGGATTGAAACCGTGGAGAAAGCAGTTTCTGGACATGCGTTCCCTGCTGCCAGGTTCCCAGCAGCGAGAAGACCTCCTCGCCGATTTCAGCGACCGGCTGCGCGATGCTGCCGAGGGACGGCTTGTGCGTGCGGGTCGCCGGAAGGCCGTCGAAACCGATCAGGGCGATGTCCCTGCCCAACTCGAAACCGGATTGGCGAATGGCTTCGGCGGCGCTGACGGCGCCGGAGTCGGAGACGGCGAAAATGCCGTCCGGCCGATGCCCCGCCCGCAGTGCCGCAAGCGTTTTCCGGTGTGCCAGCGCGGTCCGTTCGTCATCCCCCCGGACCTGGCAATCCCAGATTTCGACCTCGGCGCCGGATAATTCCGCGATTTCGGTAAAGCCCTGGACGCGTTGGGAAATCTGACGCAGCGGCGGCTCGCACAGCAGCAGCGCCAGCTTCCGGCAGCCTCCGGCGAGCAATGTGCGCGCCGCCAGCATTCCGCCCTTGCGGTTATCGGTCGTGATATTGTTGACATTGATATTGCCGAGTTCGCAGTCGATCACCACCAGCGGAATATGGTCGAAACGGCCGAGCCTGCCGAGCTGTTGCATCGTAAACGGCGCGGTCGGAGGAAGATAGACCACCGGAACGCGCGAATCCGCCTCCTTGTCCAGCTCCGCCAGAAATGCGTTATGCGTGGCCACCTGCCGGTGTTCGATTCTGAAACGCTTCCCGGCGGCCTGCCGCGTCAGCTCATCGACCAGATAGGCGGCATAGTCATTGTCGGCGGTTCCGTTCACCGGAGAGGTGAAAAGCCGTACCACGGGCAGGAAAGCGCGTTCGAGAAGCTCCGCCGCTCCCGGTTCGAGATAGGTGCCGGAACCGCGGATTCTGCGGATGAATCCCTCCCGTTCCAGTTCGCCCATGACCAGCCGGATGGTGGCGTAGCTGGCGAACATCTCCCCGGCCAACTCCCGGTCCGTCGGCAGCTTCCGGCCGCCCTCGCGCAGAATGCCGCGCATCTTTCCGAGGATATACCGCCGGCTTTCTTCAAACAGTGTCTCAGCCATAATCTCTTAAAGTGTTAAAAATGCCATTGTATCAATTGTTACTTTGGTAATATTATGACAGAAAAAGCACCGGTTGTCAATAGGGAAAGCGAAAAAAAACGAAAATTTCCCGGATTCGGAATTTTCCGCGCCGTCAACCCGCAATCGGGACAAACTGACGCAATGGTGCGTCAAACTGTCACGAAATGAAACCGGAAAATCCTTTTGTCAACTTCAACAGCGAATTGGCACGGCACCTGCTGATACTGACGGCGAAACGGTGAAACACCGGAAAAGAGGAAAAACAGGAGGTAAAGATTATGAACATGTTGACCAGATTGAATCGTGGTGATGGGCTGTTCCCGGTTACGCTGCGCGGGGTGGATGATATCTTCCGCACGGTGCTGGGGCAGCTTGCTCCGGACTTCACGCCGGAGATGATGTGGGATTCGGGCCTTGCTCCGAAATTGGAGGTCGAAGTCAAAGAGGACGCGGTGACCGCACGGTTGCCGATCCCGGGCTGCAAGCCGGAGGATATCGATATCGAGGTGGTCGGCACCAGCCTGACCATCCGCGCCAGACGCGAATCCGAAGTTTCCGACGATGACAAAGCACACTATCTGCGGCAGGAGCGCTCCTTCTCCGAATATGAGGAGAGCGTGAAACTCCCGGTCGCGATCAAGGGCGGTGAAACCAAAGCGGAATATAAAGACGGCATCCTGACCGTCACGCTGCCGCGCGAGACCGCCGTCCCGCCGACCGCCCATGTCGTGAAAGTGAATTAAGATTTGATAGAGAAGGAGGAAGATATTATGAATGAGAACATGACCGGAAACGAAACCATCCGTGGCGAAGAGGAAGTGCTCGAAGTGATGCCGCTGGTGGACATTCTGGACGGAGCGGACGGCGTGACCATGTGGTTCGAAGTTCCCGGCGCCAATTCCGGCACGGTGAACATCGAAGTCAAGAATCACGTGATGTCCCTGAACGCCGAAAGCTCACTGCGCCGGAACGGCAAGCGGATCGTATTCAAACGCCGCTTCCAGCTCTCCGACGGTGTGGATATCGAAAAGATTTCCGCGAAAACCCAGGACGGCGTGCTGACGCTGAACATTCCGAAATCGGAACGTGAAAAAGTTCACAAGATAAAAGTGAACTGACCCAATCTCCCCCAAGGGTTCCGGCCCGTTCCTCCCTGTGCGGGCCGGAACCCGGTCCGGCGGACTTCTCCCCAGGTCCGCCGGATTTTTCTTTGTTTCAACGAGAAGGCGGCTGCTTCTTCCCTTTCCACAGGCGGGACCGGTACTCGGAAGGCGCGCTCCCGCTGAACTTCCGGAAGCGGCCGGTAAAATAAAACGGATTCGCTATACCGACCTGACAAGCGATTTCGGCAACCGGAAGCGCCGTGTTTTCCAACAGCAGTTGCGCCCGGCGCATCTGGTGAAGTTCCCGATAGGCGCGCGGCGACAGGCCGCAGAGCCGTTTGAAGGCTGTATAGAATTTTGTCCGCGACATCCCGCACCCGGCAGCGATCCGGTCCATCGAAAAATCATTTGTAACCGGTTCGAGCAGCATCTGTTGAGCCAGCGGAAGCCAGACGTTTTCATTCGACGTATTTTCCGCGGCAACCCGGCAGCCGCGCAGCACCACACTTTCCAGCAGGCAGTAGGCCAGCAAGTACCAGTTCGGAGCACGCCGCAGGTCCAGCAGGCAGGCCTCCTGCAATGCCGAACGCGCCCGCAGGAACTCCCGTTTCGGCAGATTGCAGCAGCGCGCCCCGGACTGGCACTCCGTCCATCCGGGCAGCGGACAAAGATGCGGCCGCATCAGGAAATGCACCCACAGCAGCACCCACGGCCCCGGGCACCTGAACTTATGAGGATAACCCGGCGCAATCAGGACGAGGTCCTGTTTCACAACCGGCAAGCATCCCGTTTCCAGCTCGATTTCACCTTTCCCCTCCAGAATCAGCAGTAAACTCCAATTATCAATCCAGTGGCTCTGCCACTCCTGCCCGCACGGATCGACCACATTGGTCCGCCCCGAAAGAAAATCCGCGTCCCCGAAAGGACTCATCGTCACAATAGCCATATTTTGAACAAACTTATAGGTAACAGGACAATTTTACATTTGTTTGGAATTCGTTGTCGAGTATAATAATAGGCGGAGAACAGAAAAAAATCAACCCGTTCCGGTCAGAGAATACCGTACAAAAGGAGAAACAGCCATGCCCATACTGGAAATACCGCCCCCCGCCCAGATCAATATTCATGAATTCCGGGACAAAGTCCTCGGCTGCTGGCAGGGGAAAAATATCGGCGGCACACTTGGCGCCCCGATGGAAGGCACCCGGCAACTTGGCGATATCAGCTTTTATACGCAGGAAACCGCCGGCCGGCCAGCGCCGAATGACGATCTTGATCTTCAGCTGGTGTGGCTACTCGCCGTCGAACAGAACGGCGCCTATCGGCTGAATGAACGGATTCTCGGCGAATACTGGATGCGTTATATCACCGGCCCCTGGAACGAATACGGCACGGCCAAAGGCAATATCGCAGCCGGGCTCTGCCCGCCGCTTTCCGGCTTCTGCAACAACGCGGAGTGGCAAAACAGCAACGGAGCCTGGATCCGTTCGGAAATCTGGGCCTGTCTTTTCCCCGGCGCACCGGATGAGGCCGCCCGTTTCGCCTGGATGGACGCCTGCGTCGACCATTGCGGAGACGGCATCTACGCCGAAATCTTCACCGCCGCCCTGGAATCGGCCGCGTTTGTGGAACAGGACCTGCTCCGGCTGATCGATATCGCGCTGGCCCGTATTCCGGACGACTGCCGCACCGCCCGCAGCGTGAAGCTCGCGCGCTCCTGCCATCAGGAGGGAATCGACTGGCGGACCGCACGCAACCGGCTGGTCGAAGAAAGCGCCGACCTCGGCTGGTTTCAAGCTCCGGCCAATGTCGGGTTCGTCGTGCTCGGCCTGCTTTACGGCCAGGGAGATTTCGGCAAATCCCTCTGCATTGCCGTCAACTGCGGCGACGACACCGACTGCACCGGTGCGACCGTCGGCGCCGTGCTTGGCATCCTGAAAGGGCGTTCCGGCCTGCCGCAACGGTGGATCGAGCCGATCGGCAATGAGATCAAGACCGCCGCGGTTTCCACCTTATGGCTTTTTGCCCCCGCCACAGTTGAGGAACTGAGCGAACGGATCATTCGGGACAAGCAGTATGCGGAAAAGGAAAATCCGCTGTTGCCGCGCCTCATTGACGGTCCGACCTGCTGCGCCGGCCTGACGGAGCGACTGACCGATGGAAGCATAGTCCGGGAACGTATTTTAACGCGCAGTTCCCGGCGGCTCACGTTCAACCTGCCGTGGGGCGAACTGGCGATCGAATACGGACAAAATCCGATGACCAGTCCCGGTGAACGCCAGAAGCTCCGCATTTCCGTGACGGAGTGCCCGCACAACAACCGGCTTGTCCGCCTCGACTGGAAATTGCCGGAGGGCTGGGAGCTTCATCCGGGTCCGGGCCAGCTCCTTCAGGTCAAACAGCGCATGGAAGCCGCAATCACCGTGGAACTTGTCCCCGGAGAGTTTCCGGCGCCGATGGTCTATCTGCAACTGGAACTGCATCTCTCCGACCGGCTTGCGCCATGCTGGATTGCCGTGCCCTTCGGACTGCGCGGAGCGGTCGGGCAGGAACATCAGGTCTACACTGAAGAGTACAAAGATGCCGAATACCGCCAGATTGCGCGTTTCAACGGTCTCAACTATCCTCAAATCTAAAGGAAGAAAGCATGAAACTTCAAAGTAAATTCACCCTTATTGAGCTGCTCGTGAACACAACTTGTAAAATATACAATCAGTCCACGAATGCCGCTCTGCGCGAAAGAGAGGGGTTCGGGGGAGAGAAAGCGGCGACTTGCGCCGCGTCTCTCCCCGTACCAACCAATCCGAACATCTCTCTCATTTCCCGCAAGCTCTCACGCCTCTGCCAATGCTCTGCAAGCGGCAAGTCGGAGCAAAAACGTGAAGTTGTCTTTCCGCAAAAAAGCGGGAAGAGAACTTCACGTTATTGCGAATCTTCTTCCCCCGCCGGCAGCCGACCGCGCCTCCGCCTGTCGACCGTCCCGTACCCGGCACCGGCACCTTGCCGGACGCAGGGGGCGCGGGGGGCGGCGGACACGCCCCCCGCATACCGTCATGTAAGGCAGTTTACTCTCATTGAGTTGCTCGTCGTGATAGCTATTATCGCGATTCTGGCTTCCATACTGCTGCCCGCGCTGAATCAGGCGCGCAGCAAGGCCAAGAGTCTGTCCTGCCTCGCCAACCTCAAGCAGTTCGGCACGGCAGCCGTACAATATGCCAATGACAACAATGACTACTGGCTCCCTGCCGACACTCTGTCTGTCGATTACAGTTGCGGAATCTTTGTTTACAATGATGCTTTCCGGTCTCTGCTGGGCCAGATGCGGGTTGCGGATGTGGATGACGGTTCCCTCGATTCCCGGAAATTGTTCTCCGCGAAAATCCTCTGTCCCGATTCTTACGCGGTTCTCAATGCAACCCATGGAATGGGAATCGCAAGCCATTCGTATGGAGTCACCTATTGGGACCTTATGGACGGCAACAGCTTCAAGCAGGGAGCTTTCAAACTCAATCAGCTTGCACGGCCTTCTTCTTCCGTTGCCTTCGCGGACAGCCTGGGGTTATTGATCTATCCCTGGAGCGGTGATGTCAGGAAGTATTTTACGGTGGGAGAAACACCGACTGAAGGCGCGGTCGCGTACCGTCATACCAAGCGGTTGAACGCCTCCTACTTCGACGGTCATGCAAACTCATTATCCGACACTGTTGTACGGAATGATTATCCGACGCTCCTGAGACAATTTTATGTGAGGTGACAGCACTATGAAAACCCTCTTTTTCCTGCTTCTGACTTCCGCCGCGCTGTTTGCCGCCGCTGCGGATGAAAAAATCAAGCTCCCCGCCCGCGAAAACTTCCACCTGATCCTGTTGGCCGGGCAATCCAACATGGCCGGGCGCGGAGTGATTTCTCCGTCCGACCGGATTCCGCACCCACGGGTCCTGATGCAAAACCGGCAGGGCGAATGGGTTCCCGCCGTGGAACCGGTTCATTATGACAAGGACTTCGCCGGAGTCGGGCCGGGACGGAGTTTTGCAATCCGGCTGGCGGCTTCCGATCCGGCAATCACGGTCGGCCTGATTCCGGCGGCATGCGGCGGCTCGCCGATCGCGAGTTGGCAACCGGGGGCCTACCATGAACAAACTCAGAGCCATCCCTACGACGATGCCGTCCGCCGCACCCGGCGGGCCATGAAGGACGGCACACTCAAAGCGATTCTGTTTCACCAGGGCGAAGCCGACTGTTACGGCAGCGCACCGAATCAGTACCGTGAGCGGCTGTTCACCCTGATCCGCTCCTTGCGGCAGGAGCTGGGCGCGCCGGCGTGTCCCTTCATCATCGGCCAGCTCAGCCGCTTCCCCCAGGAGACGTGGAGCGAAGGCAAAAAAAGCGTCGATGCCGCTCACCGGGCCGCCGCGGCGGAACTGCCGGAGGTCGGCTTCGTTTCCTCGGAACAACTGACCTCCAATCCCGACCGGATTCATTTCGATGCCCCCAGCCAGCGGGAATTCGGCCGCCGTTACTACGGGACGTACCGGCGTCTTACGGCCCCGCCTTCCCCGGTTTTTGCCACTTTCACTCCCATTCTGGCAATGCGCGACGGAAATCCGGCAGGACTCTCCCGGGCGCAATTCGTCAAAATCAACCGGGAGAAAGATCAGCTCCGGTTTGCCGGCAACGGTTCCCGGCTTGCCCTGAAATTGCCGCCGGACTTGAAAACCTTCACCGTCGTAATGGATGTCACGCTCCCGAAGCTGCCGGAAAAAGAGGGGGCGCTTTTCGCCCGTCCCGGCTGTCACAACGTACTGGCGGTAACTCCTTCCGGACAGCTTGCCTTCACAATTTTCGCGGCGGATCGCAAAACCTTCTGCACCGCCCGCTCCGAAACGGAACTGTTGCCCAATCTGCCATACCGGATCGCCGGGACGGTACGCGAACTGCCAGAAGGCGAAACCAGCCTGACTGTCCATATCAATGGAACGGAAGCGGGGCGGGTTACGCTGCGCGAACCGGCCTTCCCCTACGACGGTGCTTTATCTTTCGGCTCGGCGGCGCCGGACGGCAATGCCGCGATGCCGCTGGAATACCGCCTGAAAAACCTGTGGATTTTCGACCGGGTTCTCGACGGCCCGGAAACCATGCAGCTCTGAAAGGACTCGCCGGATATGACTCGCACAATTTCAATATTCTCCGCTGCCGTCCTGTCCCTCTCCCTGTTCGGCACTGGAATCGACAACGCTCCGCTGCTGCCGAAATGGGTAGAGGACTCCGAAGTGAAACTCGAACGTCTCTCGGAAGATGCGACCGCTTCAACCGACTGGGTCAAAAGCCTGATCATCGTCGAAGCCAATGTCGCGACCGCTTCAACCGACGGCACGCTGGCCGGGATGTCCCGCGTGCTCGACCATCTGGAGGAAACGGGCGTCAACGGCCTCTGGCTCACCCCGGTCAACGAACGCCCCCACTACGGCAATTTCGGCATTCACACACTTAACAGCGCCTTGACCGGCACCGGCGATATTCCCGAACAATGGCGCCGGGTACGTGCATTCGTGCAGGAAGCGCACCGGCGGAATATCCGGGTATTCTTCGATGTCGTCTCCTGGGGAGTGACGAAAGACGCGCCGCTTTACCGTGAAAAGCCGGAATGGTTCAAAGGAGCCCTCCCCGCTTACAACGGCTGGGAATGGAACTGGAAAAATCCGGAACTGCGCGAATGGTTCGCCTCCCGTCTCGTGGAGTTCCTGCTGGTGACCGGAGCGGACGGTTTCCGCTGCGACAGTTCCCCCGGATACGCCGGTTACGGCCCCTTCCGGGAGGCGCGGAAACGTCTGCTCGACTTCGGCCGCAAAGTGATCTTCCTCTCGGAGCATCCGAGCGAACGCCGGGGTGTTTTCGATTTCGACCAGCTCTCAATCATGTATGACGGGGGGAACACCGGAACCCGTTTCCCCTGCCGGATTTTCATGCAGGAAAATATCGTCGGCCTGATCAAAAGCGGCAGGCGCCTGGGCAATGTGGATTCCCAGTTCAACGGCGGCAAAGTCAATCTTGACGGAGGCCGGGAACGTTTCTACAGCTTCCCGCTCTCCAACCACGACAACCGCCAGCCGCAGCCTCCTTTCAGCGCAGTCGAATTCGGTTATCAGGCCCTTTTTTCCCCGCTGATCCCGATCTGGTATCTCGGCGCGGAGTGGCGCAACCCGGTTGACGGCAAGGGCTGGAGCTGGGACCTGCCGGTCCGCTGGGACCTGCTTGACGACGAACGGGAATTTTTCGAACTCGTCAAGCGAATGATCCGCATCCGGCGCAGTTATCCGGAGATTTTTGAATATTTCCCGGCCTCCCTCCGCGATGCCAATATCTGCAAAGTCGCAACCGACCGGCCGGAGGAATTGCAGGCCTACGCCCGGTATCGAAACGGGAAAGCGATCCTGATTGTGCCGAACAACCGAAAGGAACCGGCCACGTTCCGAATCTCGATTCCCTACCGGGAAGCCCGGATTGCCGGAGACGGCATAGCCGTGACGGATCTTTTGAACGACAGGCGGCTCGCCTCCGGCAGGCCCGATTCCTTTTCCGTGGAAATTCCGGCGGAAACGCCCGGCGTCTACCTGATTGCGCCTGAACGATGACCCGTTTTCTTTTGCTCTTTCTCCTGCCGCTGCTGGCCGGCGGCGGAGCGATCGCCATCGAGAACGATGGTTTCCGGGCGACTTTCGCCGATCCTTCGGATGAAGCGCTCGGTTTCCGCTTCTTCCGCGCCGGTTGGGTCCGGGGACTTTATCCGGCCGCCGGCGAAACGAGTCTTTTCCACACCCGGACGCTTTTTGATTACCATCCGGCCTTCGGCTGTGCGCAGGAGTTCCTGCCGGACCTGCCGCTCGCTTCCGGTGACCGCTTGAAGCCGGGCGTCGGGATTTTCCGGCTCCACCCCAAAGATTACTTCCGCTCCCGGCCGGTGAGAAGTTTTCCCTGGGAATGGAGCATCCGTGACCGCAGTTTGATTGCGCATCAGTCCTGTCCCGAACTTGAAGGTTACGCGTATGAACTTTCCATTACCGTGACTGCCGGCAAAAACATGCTGGTCTGGAAACAGCAACTGACCAATACCGGCACCCGCCGGATCGACGGCCAAGTCTATTTACATCCATTCTTCGCGACCCGGGACGGCTTTGCCGGATGGTGGTACTCGCTGGACGGGACTCCTCATTCCGTGGCGGACGCACCCGAATCACAGTCGGTTGAGAACGGTCAGGCGCAGGCTGCCGCCGGGACAGATCAATTCACGGTAAACATCACTTCCTGCCCGCCGTTTCGCCGCAGGGATTTCTGGCGGAACCAGTCGAACGCCTTCGCGGTGGAACCCTATATCCCCGTCAGCCTCGCTCCCGGAGAAACCCGGATATGGAAGTGGTTTCTTGCGCTCACCCGTTTTCAGAAGCAGTGACGATATCGTTTCTTCTTTGCGTCCGGCTCCCTGATACATACAATTTGCCAAAAAATTGTCAAAATTCGGTCATTGAGAGATTGAGGGCTTGAAAAAAACGGCATTCCGTGTTATATCATATCACTCTATTCCGGAAAGAGGGTAGAAACAAGTTGAATCTCTCCGGATGGCAGAACTGTTGTTTCCCGGAGAGCAAAGGAGGCAAAACACAAAAATCAGTAAGGGAAGATGAAAATGATGTGCACGTTGAAAAAAATCAGGAATCCTTTATTCATTTTTCTGTTCGCAGTTGCAGTCAGCGCCCTCGCCGCAAAAGAGGAAGCCCGGCCGGTTTCCGGCGAAAACAGTCCTCAGGCCCCTCCGGCGGCTGGTGTCGCTGATCAGACGGCCCCGCTCCGGGTTCAGCCCCCCGAAGTTTTCCTACCGCCCGCTTCGCCCGGAATTGCCTTCGACGCGGATCGGATGCATCAGCGCCACCGCCGCATCATGCGCCGCATGATGGAGGAATTTTTCGCCGATCCGTTTGACGACCGTCCGGGGCATTGCCCGTCCCCTTTCATTTCCCGGCGGCATTTCAACCCGGAATGCGACCTTAAGGAAAAATCCGGTTCCTATGAGTTGACTCTGGAGGTCCCCGGCATGTCCGGCAGCGACCTGAAAATCACGGTTTCCCGCGGCGTGTTGACCGTCAGCGGCGAAAAGAAGGAAGTCCGGGAAACCGAAACGGCGGACTGCCGCACCGGGGAACGCTGCTACGGCGCTTTCCGACGCAGCTTCTCCCTGCCCGGCGGCACGGACATCGACGGCATCAGGGCGAAATGCAAAGACGGCGTCCTGACCGTCATCATTCCGAAACCCGCGAAGTCCCCGGAAGAAGTCAAAACGATTCCGGTCGAATCATGAGTTCCGCCTGCCATTTTCCGTATGGAAAATTTATCTACCTGCATTCAGCATAGCCCAAGGAGAAAACAGGCATGATAGAAGCCACCAACGTAACCAGATATTTCGGTGACAAGGCCGCGGTCGCCGGAGTCAGTTTCTCGGTCGGGAAAGGGGAAGTCCTCGGCTTCCTCGGCCCCAACGGCGCGGGGAAGTCCACCACCATGCGGATGATCACCGGTTTCCTGCCGCTTTCCGGCGGACGGATCGCCATCGGCGGCTGCGACATCGCGGAAAAGCCGGTCGAAGCCAAGCGGCTCTTCGGCTATCTGCCGGAAAATGCTCCGGCTTATCAGGATATGAGCGTGGCCGGGTTCCTGGATTTTTCCGCCTCAATCCGCGGACTTTCCGGCAAGGCCCGGAGTGAAGCGATCGCCCGCGCTGTGAAGCTCTGTCATCTGGAAAAGGTGATGCACCAGTCCATCGACACCCTGTCGAAGGGCTACCATCACCGGGTCTGCTTCGCGCAGGCGATCCTGCACGATCCTCCGGTGCTGATTCTGGACGAGCCGACCGACGGCCTCGACCCGAATCAGAAGCACGAGATGCGCGAGCTGATCCGGGAGATGGGCAAAAGCAAGGCGATCATCGTTTCCACCCACATTCTCGAAGAGGTCGAAGCGATCTGCACCCGGGTCATCATCATCGACCGCGGCGAACTGGTGTTCAACGGTACGCCGCAGCAGTTGAAGGAAAAAGCGCCGCACGGAGACCGGGTGCTGGTAACGCTGCTGCAAGTCGCCGCCGATGACGTCCGCGCCGCGCTGGAAAAACTGCCGCAGGTCCGGCTGGTCGAAACCGTGAAACAGGAAAACAACAAACTTACACTGGCGATCCATCCGTCCGGCAGGGCGGATGATTTTGCCCTGACCGTCAAAAGACTTCTCGACGAACGGAAATGGGAGTTCTGTGAACTGCATACGCAATCCGGCAAGCTGGACGAGGTGTTCCGGTGCCTGACGACCTCGGACAGCACCGGCCGGAAGGAGGGAGCCGCATGAAAAACATCATGACCATCATCCGCCGGGAACTCGGCAGCACTTTCACCTCCGCGGTGGCGTATGTGTTTCTGGTGATCTTTCTGGCGCTGGTTGGATTTTTCACTTTCATGATCGGCGGCTTCTTCCTGCGCAACGAAGCCGATCTGAGCAGTTTCTTCTTCTGGTTCCCGTGGCTCTTCATCCTGCTGGTGCCAGCCGTCGGCATGCGGCAGTGGGCGGAAGAGCGGCGGCAGGGGACGCTGGAGCTGCTTTTCACCATGCCGGTTTCCGTCACCGAAGCGGTGCTGGGCAAATTTCTTGCCGGCTGGATCTTCCTCGGCATCGCACTGGCGCTGACCTGCCCGATCGTGTTCACGGTCTGTTACCTCGGCGATCCCGACGCCGGCCCCGTCGTCACCGGCTATGCCGGCAGCTTCCTGCTGGCGGGGGCTTATCTGGCGATCAGCGGCATGACCTCGGCTTTCACCCGCAACCAGATCGTGAGCTTCATCACTTCGACGGTGCTCTGTCTATTGCTGGTGCTGATCGGCTTTCCGCCGGTGACCGACCTGCTGTTGAAATGGGGGGCGCCCGCCGGAGTCCTCGATTTCTCGGCCGATCTCAGCGTATTCTACCACTTCACCGGCATGCAGCGCGGCGTGTTCGACCTGCGGGACATCGTCTATTTCCTGTCCCTGATGGTGTTGGCGCTGGCCGTCACCGGCATCGCCCTGAAAAACCGCCGAGGCTGACCGCATGGAGGAAAACCACATGATGAATTCAAACCGGAAAAAACAAAAGACAGCCGCCTGGATCGGCTCTATTGCGGGCATCCTGATCGTCGCGGCGATTCTGATCACCCTGAACGCAATCCTGAAGCCGCTCAATTGGCGCTGGGACTGCACCGAAGACAAACGCTACACTCTCTCCCGGGGAAGCGAGAATATCCTGAAGCATCTGGACAAGGTCGTCAGCCTCCGCTTCTATTACTCCCGCGATGCGGCGGATATGCCGGTATTCCTGAAGAATTACGCGTCGCGGGTGGAGGACCTGCTCGGCGAATTCAAGCGGGCCGGAGGCGATAAGATCGACCTGCGCCAGCTGAATCCGACGCCGGATTCGGACGAGGAGGATTCGGCGGTGCTCGACGGCGTTTCCGGCCGCCCCCTCGATATGTTCGGCTCCGGCGATCCGATCTACTTCGGCGTGGCGGTGAGCTGCGGAGGCAGGACGGCGGTGCTGCCGTTCCTGTCGCCGGAAAACGAAGCGCAGCTCGAATACGACCTTGCCCGCGCGATTACCGAGGTGACCGCCGACCGCAAGGTGAAGCTCGGCATTTTAAGCTCGCTGCCGGTGATGGGCGGTTACAGCGCCCCCCCGATGATGATGAACAGCGCGCCGAATCCGCCGTGGTGGATCGTCACCGAACTCAAACGCAACTATGACGTGGTGGAGATTCCCGTTTCCGGCACTGAAATCGCTTCGGATATCGACGTGATTCTGGCGCTCCAGCCGCAGAATCTCAGCGACGGGATGCTGTTCGCACTCGACCAGTTCATCCTGCGGGGCGGCAAGGTGCTGGCTTTCCTCGATCCCTTCGCGGTTTCCGGCATGAGGCAGCAGCCGTACCCGCAGCCGGGCGGCTCTTCCTTCGACAAGCTCCTGAAAGCCTGGGGGATCGAATTCAACAGCGGTAAGATCGTGGCCGACCGCAAGCTCGCCACCCGGCTGCGCGGCCCTTACGGCAACGTCGAATCCATGCCGACGGTGCTCACGCTGGGCAAGGCCGAAATGGATACGGCGATACCGGCGCTTTCGGCGCTGAACACGCTGCTGCTCTTCTGCCCCGGCGAATTCTCCGGCACTCCGGTCGAGGGGCTGACGCAGACCGTTCTGCTGCACTCTTCCGACGACGCCGGGCTGGTCGAGAGTTTCGAGGCGCAAGGTTCCGGCGAACAGATTCTGAAGAACCTGAAACCGGAAAACCGTGAATTTGCGCTGGCGCTCCAGCTTGCCGGAACTTTCCCGACCGCCTTCCCCGACGGCAGCCCGGAACCTCCCGCCGCCGAAGACGGCAAAGAGAAGAAAGCGGAGCAATCTTCGCAAAAGAAAGCCGACAGCCTGAAGAAATCAACTCAACCCGGCGCGGTAGTGCTGGTCGGGGACGCCGATATGCTCTTCGATTCCTTCTGCGTGCGCCAGGGTAATTTTCTCGGCCAGACGGTCGCCCAGCCGATCAACGACAACCTCAGCTTCGCCCTGAACCTGGTCGACCAGCTCAGCGGCGACGAAAATCTTTTTGAAATCCGGGCGCGCGGCGCTTCGTCCCGGCCGTTCACCGTGGTGCGCGACCTGCAGGCCAAGGCGGAAAAGGAGTTCCAGGGCAAGATCGTTCAGCTTGAAGAGGAGCTTCGCACCGTCCAGATGCAGATCGATGAACTCCAGCGCAAACGCAAGCCCGGGGAAAAGGAGCTGCTCTCCTCCGAACAGCGCAAGGTGCTCGCCGACTTCCGCCGCAAGGAGGTGGAGGCCCGCAAGGAACTCAAACAGGTCCGCCGTCAATTGCGCCGGGAGATCGATTCGCTGGAAAACACCCTGATTTTCATCAACATCGCCCTGATGCCGATTCTGGTCGTGGCCGCCGGAATCACGGTTGCGGCGGTTAAACGCAGAAGGAGCGCCCATCGATGAAGCCGAAACATCTGATTATCTTGATCTGCATCGCGGTGGTTCTCGGAATCATCTATATGGCACAGCAGGGCAAACGCAAAGACGCGGCAGGCACGGCGGGCAGCCGGGAACTGGTCCCGGCTGACTTCAGCAGCGACAATCTCGCCGCCGTCAAACTCGAACGCGGCGGAAAAACCGTCACGCTGAAACAGACCGGAAACGGCTGGGCGGTGGAGGAGCGTTACGGCTACCCCGCCGATACCGCCAAGCTCCGGGAGTTGTTCGTCAAGCTGTGCGACGCCCGGATTGCGCAGACGCTGTCGCTGATTCCGACGCAGCTCGAAGAGCTGTCGCTGACGCCGGAAAAGGCGACCGTGATGACGCTGACCGACAAAAACGTCAAACTGCTGCAGCGCTTCGTCTTCGGCTCGGAACACGGCAACCGGCCGGACTCCGCCGCGCCTTACGGCATGGGCGGCGGCAGCGGCCGTTACCTGCAGCTCGCCGACGGGCGCAACGTCGTGGTGCCGGAGCGGTTCGGCGAGGTCGACGCCTCTTTGACCGACTGGCTGAACCGGGATTTCTTTCAGGTTTCAGACCTGAAGCGGGCCGAACTCAGGCGGAACGGCAAAAGCGAATGGGTATTGACGTTCAAGGACGGCAAGCCAGTTCTGTCCGGCGGGATTCCGGCGGATAAGGAGCTGGACGAAACGAAGGCTTCCGCCCTCAAAAGCGCCTACTCCTGGATTCGTTTTTCGGATGTCGCCGACCCGAAGGCCGCCCCGGGAACAACCGGCATGGATAAAGCGCCGGAACTGCTGCTGACCGACGGCGACGATCTGGTCTATACGGTCCGGCCGGGCGCGGGAGCAGACGACAACTATTTCCTGCGCGTTTCCGTCGCGTGGAAGGGCGAGGCGAAGCGCACAGTTCCCGCCGGAGAAAAGCCGGAGGACAAGAAGCGGCTTGATGCCGAATTCGCCCAAACCGTCAAGGAGCGGCAGGAAAAAGCCGCCAAGCTGGACAAGGCGCTCTCCCCATGGACCTATCAGGTGGAAAAAAGTGTGTTTGACGTCTCGGCGGGAACACGCGACGGCTTCCTGAAAGCAAAAGCGAAAACCGAAGCGCCTCCGGCGACCGATCCGAAGTAAGTCCCGCCGCGGGAAAGCGGCGAGACATTTCAATAGCGCCAATACTCAAAGAGAATGGAAAAAATGAACACAGAAAGTTTTGAAACTGAATCACAACCCGTTTGCACCGACGAGGTCCTGACGCGGGATCTGCTGGCCCGGATTCCCGGGAAAGCGCGTCCGTATCTCACGCCGATGCTGACCCGGGCGATCGGAGACCTGAATACCGACAAGGATCTGGAAGAACAGTTCCGGGTTCTGCAGGATGTCTCGCAGCGCATTCTGAAACGGCACTCCTGCCCGGCCGCCGGAGACATCCGCAAGCTTCGGAAAGCCCTGGAAATTCCCCAGCGCATATTCGGCCAGTTCACGGGAGTATCCCGCACCTCCGTCTCCCACTGGGAAAACGAGAGGACCACCCCCTTCCCGCCCCAGCGGGCCTATATTCATGCGATCGCCGGGGACAGTGTGGAGGGGCTGGGCGCCATTGTCGCCTACCTGAAACAAAAACGCCGGAACAGCCCCGTCGGGCAATAGGACCGGCTCTGCCGTGTTTTCCCGGCCGATCCCGACCGGGAAAACGCGCCGGCTGTTCTACAGTTTCGGCTTGTCGGTCAGTTTGACGGAGTTCACGTCGAGCTGATGCAGCTCCAATACCACGATCTGGTTGCGCCCCTCCTTCAACACCGGAGCGGGGACGTACAGGGTTTTGCACGGACCGATGTTCCAGTAGCGGCCGAGATTGAAGCCATTGATCCAGACCACGCCCTTCACGCCCGGAATCCGTACGAAGGTGTCGGCTCCGGCCTCCGCCTCGAAATAACCGCGATGGAACGCCGGAACCTCTTTCGCATTGCGGTATTCACCGTATTCCACCTTGGAGATATCGTCGAGTTCGAGGTTCCAGATATCGAATTCGATCTGCGACTGCCAGCCGATGCAGACGCCGAGCGGCAGCCCTTTCTGGTCGCGCCCGACCAGCGGGCCGTAGTTGATGCGGCCGGTGTTTTCGACCAGCAAATCGAGCACCGCCGTCTCCTTTTTCAGCCGGAACGGAATCCGGCGGTTCGCGTCGTTACGGTAGACCGTCCCCAGATATTCGCCGTCCAGATAGGCGCTGACCCGGTCGCGCACCTCCGGGAAGTAGAGGTTTTCCTCCGCCGGGCCGTCGATCACGGTCCGGTAGTTGATGAAGCCGTAACTCTGGCCGCACGCCTCCATCGTCAGCGGTTTCAGCGCATGACGTCTGGCGGAAAGCCGGTCGAGCTGCCCGAAGAGCGGCGCGCTTTCGATGAACTTCACCCGTCCCGGAGATTGTTTGCGTCCGGGGCGCGGCGTGCCGAAGGCGGCATCCTTGCGGTATTTGCGGATCACCTCCTGAAACGCGAAAAATTTCGGCGTCGGATCACCCGATTCCGACAGCGGCGCGTCGTAGTCGTAGCTGGTCACGGTCGGGCCGTAATCCCCCGCTTCCGCACCGTTGCCGTTGGCTCCGGCCATAAAGCCGAAGTTGGTGCCGCCGTGGAACACGTAGAAGTTCACCGAAGCCCCGGCTTTGAGCATCGCATCCAGCTCTTTGGCCGCATCCTTTGCCGGGCGGGTATGGTGCTTCTCGCCCCAGTGATCGAACCAGCCGTTCCAGAATTCCATGCAGAAATCCGGCCCTTCCGGCCGGTATTCGCGCCCTTTGCGGAACGCCTCCTCCGAACGGCTGCCGAAATTCAAAGTCTGGTAACACTCCGGAATCGTGCCGCCGTGCAGCATCCAGTCGCAGGGGCCGTCGGAGGTGAAAAGCGGCACATCGATCCCGTTGCGCAGATAGACCTGCCGGATATGTTCCAGATAGTTCCTGTCCTTGCCGTAACTGCCGTATTCATTCTCAATCTGCATCATGACCACCGGCCCGCCCGCCGTATACAGATGCTTCTTCACCATCGGCAGCACCTTGTTCAGGTAGCGGTCGTTCGCTTCGAGGAACGCGGGGTTGGAGCAGCGGAAGTCGATCCCCGGCTCCACCGAAAGCCACGGCGGCAGGCCGCCGTTCTCCCACTCGGCGCAGATATACGGGCCGGGCCGGACGATCGCATACAGCCCGGCGCGGTGAATCTCATCGAGAAAACGTTCGAAGTCGAGCATGCCGGAAAAATCGAATTCCCCCTTGTGCGGTTCATGCAGATTGTGGCACAGATAGGTTTCGATCGCATTGAGCCCCATCATCTTCGCCTTTTCGATCCGGTCGCGCCACAGCTCGGGATGTACGCGAAAATAGTGGATCGTGCCGGAGATCATCTGCACCGGCTTGCCGTCGATCCGGATTGCCCCGCCGGAAACTTCAACTTTTCCCATCTTTCACTTCCTTTGCACTGAATTGCCTCCGGACGGAACGTCCGGAAAATATCGGATATCCCGCCGCGCCAGCTCCCGGCGCAGCAGCAGTTCCAGCGCCCGGCCCACTTTGGCCGCCGCCAGTTGTTCCCGCAGATAAGGGGCCGCATCCTTCAGCGGCACAAACCGCGCCGGAATCCGTTCGCGCACCATCAACAGCAGAAAGCGGTCCCCGGACTCCAACACCTCGCTGACGCCGCGCACCGGAATCTTCGCTCCGGAAATGCGGAAAAGCTCCATCACCGTTTCGGCGGAACTTTTCACTCCGTCCGGCGAAACCTCGGCGGCCACCCGGTCGAAGTTCTCCCCCTGCCGCAGCCGGGCGCGGGCGTCCTCGATTGTTTCGCGCGCATTATCGCGGCTCCGCTCGACCTCGATCACGCCGAGTTCCAGTTTTTCCGGCAGCAGGAAACGCTGCTGATCCAGCCGGTAGGCGTTTTCCACCTCCCGGTCGTCCACCTTGACCCAGTCGGGATAACACTGTTTGAAGTAGCGGTGCAGCGCCGCATTCAATTGGAATTGAGGCTCAGCCGCCAGTCTGGCGAATTCCGCCGGAGGAACTCCGGGAATGCCGCGCGGCAGCAGCGCATTCATCTCTTTGAGATAGGCCAGTGCGGAAGCCTCATCCGGCACGATCCGCTGCTCCGCCAGCAGCTGCCGGATGATGTCCAGATAGATTCTCTCTTCCACCGCCTGCCGCATCAGCCGGGCCAGCACGGCCCGGTCCGCGTTGGGCGGAGCCTGCCGCGAAAGCGTCAACTGCGCGGCCAGTTCATCCCGCCGGATCGGCACGGAGTCCACCGTGGCGACCACTTCCGGCAGAAAATCAAACGGGCCGGCAGCGGATTCCTCCGCTCCGGCCGCAACCAGCATGATACATGCCGACACGATGATTCCCGCAATTCGCATGAATGCGTCCCTGTCAACGCTCCGCGGGCCTGGCCGGCACCACCGGCTCGGCCACCGCGGCGGCCTGCTCCCGGGCGGCGGTCTCGGCGATCCGCTGCCGGTACATTTTAAAGTAGTTTTCCAGTTTCTCCGTCCGGTTGCTCGAAAGTCCGGTCGTCGCGGCGGTCAGTGCGGCGGTCATCGCCGACGAACTTTTCGCGCTCCGCATATTCGCGATCAGCATTTTCGCATGGCGGAGCTGGCGGAGCTGGCCGCGGAGCTGCGACAGCGTGCGGTTCAACGGATAGACCTTGAGTCCCTCCTCCACCACAGCAAGCGCCCCGGAGACATCGCCGGCATTGACCAGCTTCTGCGCCCGTTCGACATAGCTGTTGCTCTGCTGGATATTGACCAGCTTCGCAATATAGTCGTTCCCCGGATCCATCGCCAGCAGCTTCTGCCCCTGGCTGGTCGCGGAGACGGAGTCCCCGTTTTCCATGCTGCGGAAGAAGCGGTTGACCAGCTGGTTGCGCTCCGACGGCGGCGCCTGATGCTCTTCGCCGCACCCTGCCAGCAGCGCGCAGACGCCGAATCCGGCCGATATGATTGTGATAAAATTCTTTTTCATACTCATAATCAAATAAGATAGCGCAACTTTTCACTTTTTAAAGCGCCGGAAGTTTTTTATTGCGGGAAAAACACGCCTTTCACTCGCCGTTCGAGGAGATGATGGTCGGAATCTCAACCGTCTCGGGCGGAGAAATCCGGTCCGTCCGCCGGAGCTTCAGCAGCCGGCAGATTTCGGCGTTCAGCCTGATGCTGTCCACCGACGTCGTGGTGATCGCGGGGTGCCAGAAGCGCAGCTCGTCGAACTTCCCCTCCCCCGACACCATCACATCGCGCCCGACCTGCCGCCCTGTTTCCATCAGCACCAGAGCCGCGCCCTGTGCCATGATGTCATGATGGCACATCACCGCATCGACTTCGGGCAGTTCGTCGCGCACCGCCAGCATCATCTCCCGGGCCAGGTGGTATTCGCAGGCCATCGTGTAGAACCGCGGCTTTCCGGGACGCAGCACCCGGCCGGTTGCCTCCGGGTGCGCCGCCAGCGCCCGCTCGAAACCTGAAATCTTGGCTTCCGCGTCGAAGCCGAACCCCTCCGGACGGTTCTCTTTGATGTTGCAACTGGCCAGAAACAGGAAACGGCGCGCTCCGCGTGCGTAGAAGTGCTGAAAAATATTCTCCATCTGCCGCTCATTGCGCCAGAATACGAAGTCGAACTCATCCGGAATTCCGGCAAAACTGCCGTGGCGGCGCACCTCCGTATGCGGGTATACGTTGATCAGCGGCAGGTTGCGCCGCACCATCGTGTCGCACATCAGGCAGTTCAGCTGGCCGAAATTCACCACGGCCTCCACATCGATCAACCGCTCGTTCCACTCGCTGCGCGAATTTTCGTCATTGACCCGCAGGATCGCCAGCTCCCAATCCAGCTCCTGTTCGATCGCACTCTCCAGCTCCCGCAGGAACCGCTGCACCAGCGGGTTGCCGGCGGTGTGCAGGATCGGATTCATGCACTCCTCGCCGAACACGAAACCCAGTTTCGGGCGGCGGGGCACATTGCGCCGCATCAGGCTGCCGCCGATGTGCGGCCGGTAATTCAGTTCGCGCATCACCCGCAGAATCCGTTCGCGCGTTTCCGGGGAAATCGGAAACACCTCCGTGCTGTTGATCAGGTTTGAAACCGTCGTCGTCGACACATGCGCCTGTCTGGCAATGCTGTTGATGTTGATCGCCGTCCTGTCCGTCTTTCCGGCCATGAAACTCCCGCCTTCCTATGGAACTTATATTCTTTCGGATAGTATACTCCCTCCGGCCCGATAATGCAACATTCCGGCTGGAAAATTCCGTCATGATCCGGTATATTGTAACCAGAACCGCGGAGGCATGCATGAATTCTTATACGTCGATCGATCTCGCGACCTGGAAACGGCGCGGAACCTTTGAATATTACCGGACCTTCCAGAACCAGCTTTTCAACATCACGCTGGAATTTCCGGCCACGGAACTGTACCGGTACGCAAAACGGAACCGGCTCTCCTTCTTTTTGCTGACTTTGCACGCGATATTGCGCGCCGTCAACTCCGTGCCGCAATTCCGGCAACGGATCGTCGACGGCGGACAGGTGATCGAATTCGAACACGTCGCCGCCCTTACGCCGATCATGACCCCGGAGGAGGAATTCGTAATGGCGCTGACCGAATACGCCCCTTCGTTCGCGGAGTTCCGGGGACAGGCCGAAGCGGCGGTCGCCGCCGCAAAACGCGGCGAGTTCGATCCGTCCGTCCGGCAGCGGAACGACTTCATCTGCGCAAGCTGCGTGCCGTGGTACGGCTTCCGGTCGCTGACCCAGGCGGCGCTCACCCTCGACCAGAGCATCGTGATTCTCACGTGGGGGGAAATGGACGCTTCCGGCAATATTCCGTTGGCGTTGCAACTCAATCACGCGCTGGTCGACGGATTGCACGTCGGCAGATTTCACCGCGCTCTGACCGGTTTCCTGACCGCCCCCGCCTCCTTGTAAGAAAAATAAAAACGGCGGCATCCGTTGCAGACGCCGCCGTTTTGCGTTGAATCACTCGATTCAGGACGGAAATGCTCAGTCCTGAGCGTGACCGGCCGAGCCGAGCACTTCGATGTTCTTGCGCTTGTAAAGCTCCTTGAGCGCGGTACGGGCCGGGCCGAGGTACTTGCGCGGGTCGAATTCCGCCGGCTTCTCGTTGAAGACCTTGCGGATCGCAGCGGTCATCGCCAGACGGCCGTCGGAGTCGATGTTGATCTTGCAGACCGCGGACTTGGCGGCGGCGCGGAGCTGATCCTCGCCAATGCCGATCGCGTCCTTCAGCTTGCCGCCGTTCTCGTTGATGATCTTCACGAGATCCTGCGGAACGCTGGAGGAACCGTGCAGCACGATCGGGAATCCGGGGATGCGCTTTTCGATTTCAGCGAGGATGTCAAGACGGATTTTCGGATTCTCGCCCGGCTTGAACTTGAACGCGCCGTGGCTGGTGCCGATCGCGATCGCCAGCGAATCCACGCCGGTGCGCTTCACGAAGTCTTCCACCTCTTCCGGCTGGGTGTAGGTGTGGCTTTCGGCCTTCACATCGTCTTCGACGCCGGCCAGAACGCCGAGTTCGCCTTCGACGGTGACGCCGAACTGATGGGCGTATTCGACCACGCGGCGGGTTTCCTTGATGTTCTCTTCATAGGGCAGATGGGAGCCGTCGATCATCACCGAGCTGAAGCCGTTGTCGATGCAGCTCTTGCAGGTCTCGAAATCCGGGCCGTGATCGAGGTGCAGCACGATCGGAATACCCTTGCCGTCGGGAGAGATTTCCTTGGCGTACTGGACCGCGCCCTGCGCCATGTAGCGCAGCAGGGTCTGGTTCGCATACTCGCGGGCGCCCTTGGAAACCTGAAGGATCACCGGGGACTGGGTTTCGACGCAGGCCTGGAGAATCGCCTGCATCTGTTCCATGTTGTTGAAGTTGTACGCGGGGATCGCGTAGCCGCCCTTGATCGCCTTGGCGAACAATTCCTTGGTGTTCACAAGACCGAGATCTTTGTAGCTGGTAGCCATTGAAAGGACTCCTTGGTTGAATTTTGAGGTTTCAGGTATCCTGATTCTGTCCTATTAAAGTACCGCCGCTAAAAAAAAAATCAAGTCGAAAAACGTTTTTTTATGATTGCATAATCGCAAAAACGAGATTATAATAGTTACAGTGTTTGATTTTTCGCACCCCGAAACAATTCAAGGAAAGGCAGACAAGATGCGGAAGCTGTACCTCGCCCTTCTGGCCCTGGCGGCCGTGGTGATGCTTGGAGCATGCGGCTCGATAAGCTCCCCGGACAAAATGGCCGGCACCTTCACCGTACACAAGGTTTACGGTGACCACATGGTTCTTCAGTGTGACCGGCCGATCCGGATCAGCGGAACCGCCGCTCCCGGAGAATCCGTCAAGGTCACGATCGGAGACAACTCGGCCTATGCCACCGCCGGCGACGACGGCGAATGGACCGCCGAACTCCCCGCGATGAAGGCCGGTATGCAGCCTTATTCCGTGGTCGTCACCGGCAAGGAAGGCACTCCCGGCGTCAGCTTCGAGGATGTGCTGATCGGCGAAGTCTGGCTGGCGAGCGGCCAGTCCAACATGGAAATGCCGGTCTACAGCGGCAGGCAGTTCTGGAACTCCGCGAACGGCAAGGCGGAGGTCGCCGCCGCCGATCATCCGGGCATCCGCCTGTACAACACCAACCAGCGCCGTTCCGTTTCTCCGGGCGTGGAGCAAAAGGAGATCGCCGGTCCGGGCTGGGTAGTCTGCTCGCCCGAAACGGTCGGCCCCTTCAGCGCGCTCGGCTACTATTTCGCGCGCCAGCTGCACAAGGATCTGAACGTCCCGGTCGGCGTGATCAACTCCAGTTGGGGCGGCACGCCGATCCAGAGCTGGATCAGCGAAGCGGGCTACCGCTCCGCGAACCGCCCCGGCGAACTCGCCAAAATCGAAAGCTCCCGCAAACCAAGCAAGGAGCAGGAAGCGAAGATTGCGGCGCTGAAGAAAAAAGCGAAGATCGCTTTCGACGCCTGGGAAAAGCGGTTCTATGCGTTCGATCCGGCCGCGACGGCGGCGGCGCAGGCATGGAAAAATCCCGGATTTGACGACTCCGGCTGGCAGAGCGAGGAAGTGCCGAGTTCTCCTGCCGCCGATTTCGATGGGATTTTCTGGTATCGCCGCACCGTCACGATTCCGGCGGAGTGGGCCGGTAAGGAGCTGACGCTCTCCCTCGGCGCGATCGATGACTGCGACGAAACCTTTTTCAACGGCGAAAAGGTCGGCGCCACCGGCACTTCGACTCCGAACTACTGGAGTGTGCCGCGCGTCTACAAAATTCCGGGCAAGCTGGTCAAGGCCGGCGCCAACACCATCGCGGTGCGGGTGGCGGACATGTACTCCAACGGCGGCATGGCAGGACCGGAGCCGTTGTTCTATCTGCAGCTCGGCAATGACAAGAACGACCGCATCCGGCTGAACGGAGCATGGAAATACAAGGTCGAATTCAAAATCGACACGCAGAAACTCGGCACACGCCCGACTCCGCCGAATGATCTCTCTCTCACTCAGAATCACCCCTATTTCCCGGCCACACTCTACAACTCGATGATCGCGCCGTGGACGGTGTACCCGATTCGCGGAGTCATCTGGTATCAGGGCGAATCCAACGCCGGAGCCTATGAGGAGTATATGAAACTGCATCCGCTGCTGATTCAGGATTGGCGGAACAAGTGGAACAATCCGGAGATGCCGTTTCTGTTCATCCAGCTGGCCGCGTTCGAGCGCCACTCTCCCGCCAAGCCCGGACCGGCGGATTTCTGGAAAAACCGGCAGCCCTCCGACAGCAGCTGGCCGAAACTGCGCGAAGTGCAGACCGCGACGCTCGCCATCCCGAATACCGGCATGGCGGTCGCGATCGACGTCGGCAACCCGTTCGACATCCACCCGGCGGACAAGCAGACGCTCGGTTACCGGCTCGGCAAGGAAGCGGAGCGCATCTGCTACGGCTCCAGGGAAATCAGCGCCGGCCCGCTCTATGAGCGCATGACGGTCGAAGGCAATAAGGTGCGGCTGTTCTTCAAAAACACCGGCTCCGGTCTCGTGGCCAGAGACGGCGCGCCGACTTCATTCGCGATCGCGGGCAAGGACGGCAACTTCGTGTGGGCCGATGCGAAAATCGACGGCGACACGGTGCTGGTCTGGTCCGACAAGGTGAAGGAACCGGTCGAAGTACGCTATGCGTGGGCCGGTTATCCGGGCAACGCGAACCTGTACAACAAGGAAGGGTTCCCGGCCAGTCCGTTCCGGACCGCCAAGCCTGACTATCTGCTCAAATAACACAGGAAAAATTCCTGGCGGGAGCGGCAATCACCTCCGATGGCCGCTCCCGTTTTCAGTCCGGCAGGAAGCGCCGGACTCCTGAGGATCATCATGGAAGAAGCCATTGAAAAAATGCTGCATGGATTCCGGAGTTTCCGGGACACCTATTTTTCGGGAGACTCCGAGCTGTTCGACCAGTTGAAGCACGGGCAGCATCCCCGGAGTCTGATCATCGCCTGTTCCGACTCGCGCGTGGACCCCGCTTTGATCACGGAAAGCGATCCCGGAGACCTTTTCGTGATCCGCAACGTCGCGAACCTGGTCCCGCCGTATGAACCGGATACCCGCCATCACGGCGTCAGCGCCGCGCTGGAGTACGCGGTGAACGGCCTGCAGGTGGAACATATCATCATAATCGGACACTCCGACTGCGGCGGCATCCACGCCCTGATGGAGCGCACGCCGGAGAAGCCCGCCGGAGAATTTCTCGACGCCTGGCTCGACCTCGCCGAGCCGGCCAAACAGGCCGCGATGGTTTTAAGCAATGCTTCCTCCCACACCCGCCATCGCGCCTGCGAAGAAGCTTCACTCGTGCTGGGCCTGGAAAACCTGCTCACCTTTCCCTGGATCAAAGCGCGTGTGGATGCGGGCAAGCTCGCGCTGCACGCCTGGTATTTTCACATCGCGGCGGGACGGCTCTTCGGCTACGACCGCGCCAAAGGCGGTTTCACCGAATTTCACCCGTCGCTGCATCTTTCCCAATCAGAGGATCATCAACCATGACAGAACCGCTCTCCCCCGAAGAACTCGACGCGCTGCCTTTCGAGCAGGCGCTGGAAAAACTGGAAAACCTCGTCAGCCGCATGGAAACCGGCCGCCTGCCGCTTGAGGAGCTGATGACCGATTTCGAACTCGGCAGCCGACTGGTCAAGGCCTGCCGCGACAAACTCGACACACTGGAACGCAAAATCGAACTCCTGACCCGCGATGACGGCAAAGAGGGTGAATGGAGCGACTTTGAATCAGGCGTCCCCTCCCCCGCCCGCAATGCGCCGGCTTCCGACGACGCCCCGTTTTAATTCAGGAAAATCATCATGCTGTTATTGACGCAATTCAAACGGGAATTCGACATCATCGACATTCCGCAATCGACATACGACCGCATTACGGAACTGCAGGATCAGTTTTTCGCGTGGCGCGCCGACCGCTCCGCCGACCATCCCTACTGGGTGTGTGAAGGAGGCGGCGACTGCGACGACTGTTACCACGCCGATGCCTTCGTGAACTGGCTGAACGCATTTCCGTTACAGGAGAGCGAGGAGAAAGCCGACGTGGTCGCCGAACGCGTCACCGGAGACGACGGCAAGCTCCCGCTCCTGCGCTTCTATTGAACTCTCAAACCGGGATTTCGCCTTCGGCGACCAAGGCGCTTCGCCCTTGGAACCCGACCGGCAAGGTGCCGGTGCCGAATACTTGAGAGCCGGGAAAACCGTTCCGGTTTTCCCTCCGAGGGGGAGGGAGACTCTACTGTGGACAGGCAGGCGAGTACCTGAGCGGCACACCGCTCCGGTCGGCACAAAGCCTGCTTTTTTGCAGGCTTTAGGCACTCCCTGCGCCTGCTGCCGCCGGAGGTCACGCGCGGAACGGCCAGATGCTGACCGGGTAATAGAAAGATACCCTGATGGAGGCTGATAAGAATTTATCTGCCGATATATGCAAAGCGAGGTCAGGCAACAATGCAATTGTCATATCACAGGCAAGCATATCTTTGAATACGAGCCTTACTGAACCTTAGCCTGTATGAAAAAGCAGAGGAGAGTTCAGCCTCCATGAGTGTAATTTCACATCATCCGGTCAGCATCTGGAGGTTCCGAGCGTGACCTCCGGCGGCAGCAGGCGTAGGGAGTGCCCGGCGTCGGCAAAAAAGCCGACGCGGTCGCCGACCGGAGCGGTGTGCCGCTCCTGTACGCTCCATGCCTGTCTCTACCGGAGCCTCCCCCTCCCGGAGGGAAAACCGGAACGGTTTTCCCGGCTCTAAGTACCCGGCGCCGGCACCTTGCCGGTCGGGTTCCAAGGGCGAAGCGCCTTGGTCGCTCCAAAAGGAGCGAAATCCCCGTTCGGAAACTTGCACATGGCGTTATTGAATAATCCTATCTTGCAGGTGTTCAGTATAACACAACCCGGTCCTTTTCCAATCGGCCGGGAAGCGAAAACGTCCTGCCGTCCACCCAGCTCCGGGCGTTTCCGCCGAAGAAATCCGTGAAGTCCGCCGGTTCAGCGATATCCGCGATAACCGTCTTTCCCTGCCGCAGCGCCGAAACCAATGCAGCTTCGCCGCCTGCGGCGGTGAATACCGGTTTGCCGCCGCAGGAAAATTCACGGCCGTACACGGTGAAGCCGGTCAGCTGTTTCCGGGAATCCGTTTCCACCACCTGAAAGAAACCGGGTTCGGGAGCCTGAACCACGCATTCCGTGCTCCCTGCGGAAAGAACCATGCGGTCAACGGAAGCCGGAGCATAACCGACGGTCACATTCCGATCCTTGGTTTTCCAGGAAATCCGCATCACGCCGTCTTTTTCGGCGAACTTCACATCGGAGGCCTCGCCTTCCGGGGAAAACACCAGCACCGCCAGTCGTGGGGCCGTGAATTCCGCCTGAATCCGGCGCAGGAGCGGCAGCTTCACTTTGGCGCTGCCGACTGTGAGTTCCGCCTTGAAAAAAGGCTCCCAACGCTCCTTGTCCAGTGAAAATGCAACTCCGCTCCCGGCAATGGACAGCTTACGCTCCGGCCCTCCGGCCAGCGGCGGCTGAATCACGGTAATACTCCCCTTGCCACTTTCCATCCGCTTGAGCGGCAAGGTGAAATCATAGGAAAGCCCCCGCAGGGAATCCGGCGATTGAAATGCGGCCACCAGTACGCTGCCGACTGTCGCAAAGGTCTGCTTCACGGTAACCGGCGCGGTCCGCCCCTTTCCCGGCATCACCTGCGTTAACTGGTATTCGCTCGCCGCAGCGCCGGAGTACAGCGTCCGGTGGACAAGTTGCGGGTAACGGCTGGAATCGGCGCTGTTCAGCCGGGGCGCGCCGAGCTGCCCGTCCGGAATCAGATAGAGGTGACTCCGATAGCCGAGATAGCGCAGTCCGCCCGGATTCGGAGTGAACGGCAGATGCTCCGCGCCGAACTTGCTTTTGACCTGAACCGGGTTCAGGCGGCTGTAGTCGCCGAAAATCGCGGTCGCGCCGTTGCCGTATCCGGTCAGGTAACCCTTCTCCATTCCGGTATGCCAGTCGCGGTTTTCATCGCGCCGCATGATCTGACAGGCGAGGCTGCCAACCGAAAAGTGTTCCGGGCGCGGCGGAATCGCGGCCAGCGCATCCACATTCTGATAGACGCCGCTGAAAAAGGAGAGCGACGCCGGATCATGCAGCCACCAGCGGGTCGGCAGCCCCTTCTCCGCCACCCGGGTAAGCTGTCCGGCCGCCTCCGCCGCGACCAGGCCGTTCGGAACCCGGTTCAGCAGGCCGGAGGAAAAAGTGGTTCCCTCCGGCTTGATCCAGCTGGTGGAACGGGCGTTTTCGATTCCGAAACCGTTGCCGACCGGATTGTTCATCGCCAGCTCGGCCAACTGTTTCTTCTCATCGCGGGAAAGATCGTCCCACAGGATATCGGCGGCCCCGGCGAAAGCGGGTTCGCCGACCGACTGGTAGCCGACATCCACGCCGCCCTCGATCCAAAAGCTCTGCTGCACCTTGGCCAGCACCTGCCGGAACTTCTTCAGCGCCTCCTGACGAATTTCCGGCGCCTTCAGCTCCTCCGAAATCAGGGCCAGCGTAAAAGCGGCGAACGCATCCTGATTGTTCGCCCGCAGGTCGTCGTCGTTGACCAGCGCGGTGGTGTAGGTCGGCAAATACGCGGCGATTCCGGCCAGTTTTTTGTGAAAATCCTCACGTACCTCCGGCGGAATCACCGCGCCGGCATCCCGCAGAGAAAGCGCCAGAGCCAGCGCGATCGAGGTGTTCATCAGAAAGTCGTAATCGGTATGATAGAGCCGTTTGTCCCTGCGCCAGAAGCGCCGGGTCATGGTTTCATACTCCTTCAGTGCCCGTTCGAGGCTTTCCTGGTTGCCGTTGAGCCGGGCGTCCATGAAGTTCCAGTAAATCATCGCGAAATCGTGGCTGCTGCGCCCCTTGAGCACCTTGTCGGCGTCGGTCCAGGGAAGGTCGCCGAAATGGTCCCCCTGCCAGTACGCCCTGCTCTGTTCGGCCCCTTTCGCCGCCAGCTTGCCGAATTCCGCCCGGTAGTCCTGCGCCGCCAAAGCGAATGCCATTCCGGCGGCCAACGCGGTCAATGCTGTTTTCATCGGTACTCTCCCCTTATTTGAGCTTCATGTTGATTTTATTGTCGATATCGTTGAGATCGTCCAAAGCGATCCGTTTCGCGGAAAAGTCGCCGCGAAGCGAATTCACCGCCGCATTGCCGTGCCATGAGGGCAACGGAAACTTCGCATCGTCTCCATGGCATACCAGCGCCATATTGTAATTGTCGGTAATCAGAACGGCATTGGATTTGATTTTCGCGTTGTATTTATAGAAATACTTTTCCGGATTATCCCCCGTTGCGCCGATGCCGCCGTTATAAGGGAAGATATCGACGTGCGCGCCGTAGCTTCCCTGTGTCGTGGAACCGCTGTCGAATACGCCCGGCCGGTAAGGCACCGGATCGCGGGGACATTGCAGTAGAATGGAAATGCGTCCGTTGCGCAGTTCCTTCTTGCCGAGGTAGGTGCTGACCGGCACCGGCCAGTTTTCCTTCATCGCCTCTCCGCCAACCTCCGGACGGATATACCATTGCCGGAATGACGGCAGCCAGTCGTGGTTGTCCTGCATATAAGAGTACACCCCCTGCCCGATCTGCTTCAGGTTGGCAATACACTTCATGTCTTGTGCCGCCGCCCGCGCCTTATTCAGCGCCGGCAGCAGCATCGCCGCCAATATCGCAATAATCGCAATCACTACTAGCAGCTCAATCAGCGTAAAATTGTAGCGGGATAGTCTCCGACGGAGGATTTCGCTCCTGCCGGAGCGACCAGCGCTTTCGCCGCTGGACCACGACCGGCAAGGCACCGGTGCCGGGACGGTCGACAAGCAGTGCCGCAGTCGCTCAGCGGAAGAAGAAAATTCCGGCTTGCCGCTTGCAGAGCAATCGCAATTCAGTTCTTTCATTTTTCACTTTCTCCCTGTTTCAAATAGATGATTCAAAAACAAACTGAAATCTTAGCGGATCTGCCTGAAATCGATTTCTCCCGGTTGTTCAAACGATTTCAGGAATGTCCACCGGGTCACCGATTAGATCGGGGCCCGGTGTCCGATGCCATTTATCAGTGCACTTCGACCTGTTCCGGCCCGACCAGATAGAGCAGTTCGGGGGAAGCGGCGTACTCTCCGGCGGGAACGCTTTTCGCTTCACCGAGATGGTTCAGCGCCTGCGCTTTGCCGGTGATCCGCAGTGATATTTTCTGCACGGATTCCGCAGTCCACACCGCCCATACCTTCACCTTGTCCGGCCGGGTCCACCCCGCCAGATAGACCTTGCCGTGCGTCGAAATCACCGGGACGGTCGAACCGGCAGGACACATCGAAGTCAGCGTTTTGTAAGCCAGGAACGCGGGTTTCGGAGAAAAATCGGCGTGGACGATGCCGAAATGGTGTTCGCGCTCGTCCGGTTTCCACTCTCCGGCCCGGAAGTTGTACCAGAAGACCCGCTGCACGCCGTTCGCCAGCGCGATCAGGTAGGTGCGCGGCAGCATCTCCGCCTGACGCTTTTCGGTGGTGGAGTCGATCACGCCCAGCCCGGAGTAGACGATGATGTTGCCCGTGAGATCGCTGTTGAATTTGTAAAGGCCGCATACCGTTCCCTTGTAATCATCGGTTCCGGCTTCGATCACCGGGATGAACTCGTCTCCTTTTTTCAGGTTGGCGGCGGTCAGAAAGCGACCGGTCGGCTTGAAGTCGACCTTGAACTTCCCGGCGAAGCGGGGAGCGGCCTTCTGCCACTTTTCCTGTGACGGAACCGCCTTGTTGACCCACCACGTTTCCCAGCCGATATGCAGGTCCTTCAGGTATTTGTCATTGACCTGAACCAATTTGCCGCCGCCCTTGCCGTCCATCTGGAAATCGTGGTAGAACGGCAGCCCGGAGGGAAGCACCAGCGTCCCGCCGCGCTTCACGTAAGCGACCACATCCGGCAGATAAGCCATCGGGAACTCCTCGGAGGTAGAGGGAACCAGCACCGGATACTTCTTCACATCCAGCGACTTCAGGTCGGCCAGCCGGATGCGGTCCACCTTGCGGAACATGCCGAGATTGAAATCGGCGTTGAAATTCGGAGCCTCAAAGAAGCCCAGTTCGGGATCGTTCACAATCGCAACCATGCTGTCGGCCGGTTTCACCCCGGCTTCAGCCAGAACCGACGGCAGCACATCCAGATAAAAACGCGGCGGCTGCGCGGTGGCCCAGCCCACCTCGGTAATCCAGACCGGCTTTTCGCCGACGCCGTACTTCCGCATCAGCGCGCGCAGGCTGGAAAGGTCGGAGAACATCATCTCCGGCACTCCCCGCCAGTGGTACGGATGGATGTTCATCACATCGAAATAGTTTCCGGCCCCCGCCTTCAGCGAGGCTTCGATGAACGGCAGCGGCACTCCCGCCGTGCCACCGTACAGCACGGTGATTTCCGGGTTGATCGCCTTGATCTCCCGGTAGGTGCGTTCGAGCAGCTTGGCATAGTTTTCGCCGCTGGAAGCGTCATGCCAGAAGGAGGGGGAATTCTGTTCGTTCCAGACCTCCCAGTAACGCAGCAGCGGATAACGGTTCACAAGGTTGCGCACATAACCGCTCCACAGATCGAGGTGTTTCCACGCCGGAGTCGCCCACGGCACGTCATAGTCGAGGATCGGCAGCACGTTGATCTTCTCTTTTTTCGCCAGCTCAATCACCCGGTCGAGGTGGCTGTAATTCCAGCTGCCCTGCTTCGGCTCCGAATATTTCCAGTCGAAATCGGTGCGGACCCAGTTGATGCCCGCCTCGTGCATTTTCTGAAAAGTCTGCGGCGCGAACTGCCACTCGCCGCGGCTCACATGCGCACAGACTCCATACGGGTCCTGAATCACCGCCGGAGCGGCGGACAGCGACAGCCCCGCGGCCGCAGCCGCCAGACAACTCCACGTTTTTTTCATCTTCTCTTCTCCCTGTGGTTGGATGAATCAGTCGACATCCTGACTGATGGTGACGGGCACAAGCGCCTGTGAAAGCATATAACGGAAATTGAACGGGCACTGATTCAGCTCCTGCCGGTTCATCGATTCGGCATGGCCGTCCGCCGCGCCGACAGTGGCCCGCTCATCATGTGCCAGATGGAGTCCGACCACCTGGCTGTCCAGCGGATTGGAAGGAGAAAAGGACCAGCAGGACTGCCCTTTTTCATTTCCGGTGGAAGCGGCGGTGTCTCCGGCCAGAAAAGTACCGCTTGGCCGTTTCATTCGATGCAGAGCAAAAAACATATTGTCATTACTATCTATCGTATGAAAATAAGAACCGAGGCGATTGCGTTTTTTCATATTGGAGTCATGATATTGAGTATCGTTGCGACCTTTGACAAAACCATACACTCCCCATAACAAATTATCGGAACTCGCCTTCTGGTTTTCAGGTTTGCCGGGACAACGGAGAGTTTTCAGAGAAATATAACCATTGCCTTTCTGAAGTGTTGTAGTCCGAGTATTCTCACGAGTTAATAATGCCGTCCAAGGCTCATAGTTTTTCTCCTCATATTTAGCAACCGTGACCATATACCCGTTACTGTCTTCTGCATAAAGTATCTGCGCTTTCATCACCTGCCCCACGTTGGAGAGGCAGGTCGTCTTCTGCGCCGCCGCGCGAGCCTTGTTCAAAGCGGGCATCAGCATTGCCGCGAGAATCGCGATGATCGCTATAATAGGGATAGTATAACAAATAAATTTTTCATCACATCTTACTTATTATCAACACATATACTCTATTTGCCTTCATGTAGAATTATAATTTTGTCTGACTGATCATTTTTAATGATTTGAGCTCAGTTTACCTTCTACATTCATTGATACGTCACCAAAATTGCAGAAAATTGCAGAAACCATTTCTACATTATATTTATGTTGTAACTTCTGATAATAAAAGGATTTAACTTAATTTTCTTTGAGCAGAGTTCTCTAGTAATAATTAAAAAAACAGGGGGGCTGCCTTTTTCCGTCCATAGGAATTATGATGATGAAAGAGACAACGGTATTTATGGATGTATGTCATATTGGTGGCTGATGCATGGAGCATCAACCGGCTACTCTTCCCGCCAGTCCCGGCAGGAGTCGCCGGGAACGGGGCGGCCGGGGATGCGTTCCCGGCGCGGTTTGAAATCCCGGGTTCGCATCATTTCGTCCAGCAGCTCCACCGCCCGGGCGCACAGCGGAACCATCGCCTGTTCCAAGCGGTCGAATTGCAGCGGCAGGGAGGCGAAGGTCTCCCCGAGGTCAAAACTGGTGACACTCAGATCATCCGGTATGGAGAGCTTGCAGAAGGCGGCTTTCTGTATCAGGTTGCTTAAAAACGCACTGTTCGTCGCAAAAAAGGCGGTCGGCCGCCGGGGCGACAGCAGAAGCGCGACCACATCCGTGGAAATCCGGCAGTCAAAACCGTCGTAGATGATGTCGTACTGCGGTTCGTAAGGCAAACCGGCCTCGTCCAGTGCCGCCTTGAAACCGGCAATACGTTCCTGCTGGTCCTGACAGGTCCGGAAATCATTTCCGTAGATCGCGCCGATCCGCCGATGGCCGTGCCGGATCAGCATGGCCGTCGCTTCGCGGCTCGATTCGAAACACTCGTTGCCCACGAAGGAAAGCGAAGGCTCGCCGACTTCGCGGTTGATCTGCATCACCGGGACGGTTCGGCTCCATTCCAGCAGCAGCCGCTTCAAGGCCCCGGAAACCAGAGTCGGCATGTAGAGCACGCCGTCCGGCTCATCCTCCAGAACTCCCCTTACGACTTCGGTTTCCTGTTCCGCGGAAAGGCCGTAGATGGCCAGCTGCATGCGCATATTCAGTTTTTCCAGCGCCTCATAACAGGCGAAGATGATCTTCCGGAACAACGGTTCGTCCTGGCCGGGCAGAACCAGCACGACGGTCCGCGAAGCGTTTCCGCAACCCGGCGCGGTACGATACAACCCCTTGTTCCGGACGCTTTCGATCACTCCCTCTTCCACCAGCATCTTCAATGCCGTATTCAGCGTGGCGAGACTGACCCGGTATTCTTTCTGCAGCGAACGGACCGAGTCGAGACGCGTTCCCGGCAGAAACGGTTCGAAGCGCCGCAGCAGCTGGTCATGCAGTTTACGGTATTTGGCCTGTTTGTCCATATATCCCATGATTCGATTCAGAAAGAGAACTGTTTCGCTGCGCAATATATCCCGGACGGCCGCAAAAGTCAACCTTTTTTACGGCCGCCGAAGCGAAAAATCAGCAATCCGCCAATTCGTAAAGCGAAAAAGCATAGGCGTCATGTTCGGAGAATACCGTCCGTTCGTTCTCCGGCCGGAACTCTCCGGAACCGAGCAGTTTCTTCCGCACTTTCATTCCCGCCGGATCGAATGCGCAGCTCTGCTGCTCCGCGCCATGCCGGTAAACTCCGAGCCAGCCGCGCGCCCCCTCCGGTTCACGCGCCAGGACCGCGCTCCAGTTTCCCTTGCGGGGAACTTCACCGATCGGAAGTACGAGACAATTTTTCCATTGTTCCCGCAAGGCTGCCGTCTGTTCAAAAAAGGTTTTCAGTTCGGCACGCCGTTGCGGAGACGTATCCGCCAGAAGTCCCCAGTACAGCGGAGTGGCGAAAACCGTGGTCCCGGCGATATAGTTGACGGAATATTCCGCCGCCTGGGGCATCATTTCCAGTTCAATGCGGTGAGCCGGGACGAATTGAGCGGTCTGATGGAAATTTCCCAGCGCCATATACGGGTGATAGTAGCGGTGATCCGGATAATTCCGGTCGCGGTTTTCAAGGAAAAGCCGGCCGAAGTCCAATCCGAAATCGAAACCGGGCCGGTTGCGGCGCGTGATATCCATGGAAATCACAAGCCCCGGAATCTCCTGCTGCAATTCCTCCAGCAATCGCCGGTATGCTTCGTAGTGAAGCTGGGCGTCGCCGCGCTGCGTATTGAATGCGGTCAACTGGTAAAGATCGAATTTGAAACGGCGAATGCCGAACTCCCGGTAGTAGCCGGTGAATTTATCCTTCATGAACCTGAAACATTCCGGTTCCAGCAGTTCCACCGGGCTGTAGCTGCGTTCGGCTCCGGCTCCGCCCTGCAGTTCCGTCTGCTGGAAGTCGTTGGTGCGCGCCAGCCAGTTCCACTTCGGCGGATCGAGCATGAAATCCCGTTCTTCGGTACCGTCCCACAGCAGCATTTTCGGATGCCGGATATCGAGTCCGAGCGGATTGGCCCATAAACCGAGTTCGACTCCCAGTTCTGCGGCTCTGGCGGCAAGGGCGGTAAACCGGGCCGGGAATTTTTTCGTATCGATCTCCCCCATGAATTCGCTGAAGTAACCGTCGTCGATGAATACCGTGGATACGCCGGATTCCGCCGCCAGCTCCAGCTCGCGCATGATGACCGGCTCCGTCACGTCCAGATGCAGGGCCGGCCAGGAGTTTGCCAGAACCTCCATGCGGTCAAGCCTGCCGTATCGTTCACGCTGGTAACGCTGCAGCCCGAAGTCGTCCCGCAACCCGACGACAACGCCGTAAGCGCGGCGTTTTTCACCGCGCCGCAGGTTGTCGAAGCCAAGCCCGACCATTTCAAGGCGGCCCTCTCCGGGAATCCACAGAAAGTCATATTCTCCTTTGATCGGCCGCGAATCCGGCATCGGCGCTTCCTTGTAGATGAAGAGCCGGTCCGTCAGGAAATAGCCGCCGACATTTTTCCCGGGCCGGGCCTGACGGCGGAGCAGACGGTGGTTGGAGTGGTCGGTGCTGCTGAAAAAATCGACGCATTCCGCCTGTCCCGCTTCCGTTTCGAGAACAAGATTGAGCAGCGTAGAGTAATACATCGCCGCATGATCGTTTTCGGTCGAAAAAACATCATAATACCGGAAGGCTCCGGCCGTCCGGTAAAAAAACAGATGCCGTTCCAACCGGATATCGCCGACCCGGTAATTCAGCAGAATTTCATTGTTCTGTTCTTCCATGCCGAGAAAGCTGATTTCGTCCAGGAGCTTCCGGTCCGCCGTGATTTCCTGCGGCCCGGAACCGCACAAATTCAAGCCGCTGCGGCGATCCCGAAATTTTTTCAGCGTGAAGAACGGTTCCGGCGCGATTTCAATCTCAATCCGATCATTCTGATAATGCAAGGTTTCCATGTCAATTTCCCGTTGGGTTGTTATTCTCCGGCGTTCCGCCCGTCCACGACGCGGCCGTCGTCCGCCATATCGCGTTTCATGGTGGAAAGCGTCCGGAACAGTTCAAAGGTATCCGCGATTCCGCCCCACAGAAACCAGATTGTGGTGCCGATGCCGAGGACGAATCCGAACATCACATAAAACTTCCAGAATTCCAGCCAGGCAATATCCGGCAGCCGGAAAAAGAGCTGCGCCGCCGTGCCGCCGATGAAGATCAGAAACCACAGCAGCGTCCACGCCATGCTGGCAAAGAAAATCACCTTGTCGCCGAAGGTGAACTCATCGGTCAGGCCGAGCGCCCGCAACAGGCGGCCGAGCGGCTTCTGCTGGACAACCACATGTTCATGGGTCTTGTCGTAAACTCCGCGATGCAGCATTTGCTCCAGATTGAATCCGGGCAGATGACGGATTTTCTTGTCGATATATGAAACGCCGAAATAAAGAAGGAATCCGATCAACGTCGCATAGAACGCAACATACTGTCCGTTGAGCGGGAAACGTTCAAGGTTGTCTCCCACCCAGCTCCAGCCGGTCATCCGGTAGAAACTTTCAGAGATATGCGGCCACGCCTGCTGCAGCAGGATGCCGCCCACGGAAAGCCCGGAACCGGCGATCATCGCCACCCACGCCCCCGCCGCAGTTCCCATGCGCGTATAAAGGCCGCCGATGATCACGGCTCCCGCGCCGCCGGTGAAGATGGCGCCGGTAATCTGGAAAAACAGGAAAATGTATTCGGTCTGCTTGAACAGATAACTGAAGAAGAAGGCGAAAACGCCGACAAACACGATCGACAGCCGCAGGAGCAGGATATGCTGCTTCTCCGTGAACGGCTTCTTGCGGAAGGGCAGGATCACATCCTGAATCAGGATGCTGCCCCAACTGTGCAGATAGGAGTCGTCCGTACTGAGCATCGCGGCGAACATGACCGCGGCGAAAACTCCGACCAGCCCGACCGGCAGAACCTGTGTAAGAAAGAGCGGCACCCTGGCCTGTACCGCATTCTGGCCGCCGAGCAGCGCCAGCTCCCCGTTCAGCTCCGCAGCCTGTGCGGCGAAGTCCGGGTGGTGAAAAAACGTAAACGCGCAGATCGGAATGAAGATCATCAGTGCGACCTGAACCAGTTGCCGCCAGGTTCCGAGAAAACGCGACATCTTCGCCTCGTGGGCGCTTTTGGCGGCGGCGTTGTATTGGCTGCCGCCCTGCCATGCGCCCTGCGTCATCAGCATGATCGCGATTCCGACCAGAAAATACCAGATGTTGAAATCCTCTATCCGGCTTGTATTGTACGGGTTGAATAAAGACTGCCCCGGGTTGGCCGATTCAAAATCTCTCAGCGCCTCGAAGATCACGTCCCAGCGGAAAATCGAAACCATATAAACCATGATCGCCAGAAAGGCGATATTGCAGAACTGCCCCTGGATGAAGTCGGTCAGCATGATTGCGATCTGACCGCCGAAGATGGCAAAGACGACGCCGAGCCCGATGGCAAAACCAAGCAGACACGGATAGGTGCTGAAGTCGAAGTTGATGCCGGCGATCCGGAAGGTTTCCGGCAGCTTGCAGAAATGAATGAAGAATTTGATAATGTCCCAAATTTTGTGATGGGATGTGTTGTTTGACAAGGTTGCATCTGCCTTTTATTTTGAGTAACTCAAAATCTCAACATAAAGGGAAT
>NZ_QEKH01000002.1 GCF_003096415.1 Victivallis vadensis
TAGATCAGCTGCACCGGATACCGCAATTCGGGCGAAAAATTGGCTCCGCCCAGCTCCCGGCTCACGATGTAGCCGTTTTCGCTCAGCGAAGCCTTGCCCGCCGTCATCGGCGACGAACGAAAGTTCAGTTGTTCCGCACTGTTCCCCATCAGGCTCCCCGCCGCCATCGTCAAGCCGATGGCCCAACATTGTACTTGTCGTGCTAAATTCAATTTAACATCTCCTGTTGGTTTTTCAAGCTGCAAATGAGAGCATCCCCATGCCCATCTATTCAGCTCTTTATTATCATACCATAAGAAAGACTGAATTTCAATGCAGGAGAAAAAGAATTAATGAAAATATAGTTCGAGTTGAAAATCAAGTAATTAATACGCTTGTTGTGATGATATCGCCGGAATATTAATTGGAAGATCGAAAACCGTATTAATGAGAATTGCAATCGCAATTCAGGCATCCGGTCGGATATGCGGATTTTATAAAGCTGCAGCTTTATCGGAGAATGTCATAATCATAAAGAATATTGTCATGAAATACATCCTTTCCCATTTGCGGAAAAGCAGTTGCCCCCTGCCGGCATATCACCGGCAGGGGCGGAGATTTTTAAAATTTACGCTATGAGCAAGTTTCCGGAAATGGGCTTCCGCTCCGGCGGCCGAAGGCGGAATCCCGATGGCTTATTCCGAAAAGAGCCAGGTGGAGAGGTAGCGTTCACCGGAATCCGGCAGCAGCGCGACGATGGTTTTTCCGCTGAATTCGGGGCGTCCGGCAAGTTCGAGCGCCGCATACAGCGCGGCTCCCGAACTGATGCCGATCAACAGCCCCTCCCGCTTCGCGGCTTCGCGGGCGGTATTTCCGGCGTTTTCGGCGGAAACCTGAATGACTTCGTCGATAATCTTCGTATTCAGCACGGCAGGTACGAAACCGGCGCCGATGCCCTGCAGTTTGTGCGGCCCCGGCGCGCCCCCGGAGAGCACGGCGGAGGCGTCGGGTTCGACGGCGAAGATTTTCACGTGCGGATTGCGCTCCTTGAGCACTTCGCCGACCCCGGTGAGGGTGCCGCCGGTGCCGACTCCGGCGACGAAGGCGTCAACCTTGCCGTCGAGGTCGTCCCAGATTTCGACGGCGGTGGTCGCGCGGTGGCGGGCCGGGTTGGCCGGGTTGCCGAACTGCTGCGGGATGAAGCTGCCGGGATTCGCCTTCTGCAGCTCTTCCGCCTTCGCGATCGCGCCCGCCATCCCGGAAGCTCCGTCGGTCAGCACGATTTCGGCGCCGAACGCCGCCAGCAGCTTGCGCCGCTCAATGCTCATGGTTTCGGGCATGGTCAGGATCAGCCGGTAGCCTTTTACGGCGGCGGCGATGGCTAGGCCGATGCCGGTGTTGCCGCTGGTCGGCTCGATGATCAGCGCGCCGGGCTTCAGCACGCCGCGCTGTTCGGCATCCTCGATCATCGCAACGCCGATCCGGTCCTTCACGCTGGCGCCGGGATTGCGGGATTCCACCTTGACGAGGACTTCGGCGCCGCCGCGGTTGAGTCTGTTGATCCTGACGAGGGGGGTATGCCCGATCAATTCAAGTACGTTATCGAATACTTTTTTCATAATGCTGCTCCGGTTGAATAGGGTTTATGCCAATATAAGCCGGAAATGCGGTTTTGTCCAATTTCAAATGGAAACAATCCGTTCCGGGCTTGAACTTTGCGGCGGGGAAACGTACTTTATAACACGACAAATATGCGCAAAGGAGTGTCAGCCGATGGAGAAGATGCAGACCGGAATTCTGGTTTCCGTTGCGGCGGTTTCCGTGGCCGCCGGATTTCTGGCCGGAGCCGTGGCGTTCGGCGGAAATAAACGGGAGATGCCGGACGGGCCGGTGTCCACCAAGGTCAGGCGTTACTTCGACGAAGCCGCCTGCCGCCGCGGCGCCGCGTTTCTGGATGAAAAGCTTCAGGCCTCCCGCTCGCCGGGCGAAATGGCCGGGCTGGGTGTCGCCGCGACCGCGCTGCGGCAGGCGGAGCTGTACGACTTCACCGTGAATTATCTGGAAAGGCTGCCGGCGGAGGCGCTGTACGATGCGTTGGCCGATGAAGCCGCATGGCAGAAGCTCTACGACCGGGTGTTGACGGAGTCGGCGAATTACACCGGCGGCTCGGTGACGCCGATGGAGAACGCACAGGCGATCGGAGCACTGGTGCGGAACCGGATCGATTTCCTGCGGCTTTCTCCGGCCGGGAAGAAGCTGTTCCTGTCGCTTGCCGGACAGAACTTTTCCGATGAATTTTATCCGGGCGGCGGGGAGCCCGCCGTGAAACTGGAGGAAGGGACGGCGCTGATCCGGCGCTCGAATGCCGAGGCGGTCCGCTACTGGCTGCTGCCGGGACTCTGCACCGAATCCGGCACGAAGAAGGCCGCGGTGATCCGCGCGGTGCCGGGAATCGCCGCTCCCGAATATCTGCTGCTGGTAATCTGGCGCGACGGACTGCCGGTCAAAACGGTCAAGCTGCCCGGCTCCATTCAGGTTTCGGAGCTGCGGCTGGCGACGGAGCCGGAGCGGGTCGTCGTGAGTTACAGCCGGCCGGGCCGGACGGAGACGGAGTCGTTCAGTTTCCGGTTCTGATTCAAATGGAGTATTCCGAAACGCAGGCCGGCGGGGAGTTGAGGATGTCGGCCAGCGTGATCGCCGCGGCTTCACGGCGGAACGCCTCCGAAAGCCGCTGCCAGACAGTGCGCGAAAGGCAGCCCGCGATCCGGGCGCACCGCTGTTCCGGCCCGGTGCAGCCGACCAGATCGATCCGCCCTTCAAACAGCTCGATCACATCCAGCACTGTGATGTCGGCAGGAACCCTGCCGAGCAGATAGCCGCCGTTGCGGCCCCGGGCGGAAAAGACGAGCCCGCTGCCTTTGAGCGCGATCATGATCTGTTCGACATAGGCGTCCGAAATGCTCTGCTGCTCCGCGAGTTCGCGCACCTTGCAGGAGCGCCCCGAACCGCGGCACTGCGCCAGCTGGAGCAGGATCCGCAGCCCGTAGCGCGACTTGGTCGAAAGGTTCAGCATGGAGCGCCCGCGAAGGTGTTCAAGGCGTCGATGAACGCCTCGTCGTCCGCGATGCTGCGCCCCCGGGTGGTCAGGTAGCCGCCGGTCATCAGGCTGTTCGCGCCGCTCAGCATCAGCAGACCCTGGAAATCCTTCATCGAGGTTTCGCGCCCGGCGGTCAGCTTCAGCATCTTGGCCGGGTTGATCAGCCGGAAGATCGCGAAGGTCTTCGCCGCCTCCGCCGGCGTCACGCGCCGGTTGTGTTCGAGCGGGGTGCCGGGGATCGGCAGCAGGATGTTGAGCGGAGTCCCCTCCACGTCCAGTTCGCGGATCGCCAGCGCCATGTCCACGCGGTCCTCCCAGCTTTCGCCGACGCCGATGATGCCGCCGGTGCAGTTGGTGACGCCGTATTTCTGCAGATATCTGATCGTCTGAATTTTATCCTCGATGGTATGGGTGTCGGCGATCAGTTCCTTGTACCGTCCCGGTGCGGTCTGGATATTCATATTGTAGCGGTAGGCGTGGTGTTCGGCGAGCAGCTTCGCGGTCTCCTCCGACAGGATGCCGATGGAGACGCACACCTTCAGATCCGGCAGCTCCCTGTGCAGCAGATCGAGGGTGTCGAGAATGGTGCGGAACTCCTCGTCCGGCTCGAAGTAGCCGTAGCCGCTGGTCACGTAGCCGAAGGTGCGGATTCCGGCGTCGTAGATTTCGCGGGCGGCTTTCAGCGTTTCTTCGGGAGTCAGCAGCGGATACTCCTCGATGCCGGTGTTGTGGTGTCCGCTCTGGGAGCAGAAGCGGCAGTTCTGGGAACAGCGCCCCGATTTCGCGTTGATGATCGAGCAGGGCACGATCGGATCGGCGAACTTGAGGCGGACCTTGTTCGCCAGCGACACGAGGTCGAGGATATCGGGGCCGTCCACTTCGGTCAGCGCGAGCGCCTCGTCGCGGGTCAGGGTTCCGCCGTCGAGAACCTTGTAGGCGTTTTCAATTGCCGGATGCAGTCTGGAACTCATATTTCCACTCCTAAAATCAATGCCATCACCGTATTGGCCTGTTGAGCCGCCGCAATTCCCACTCTCGGGGAGTGCGGCGGAGTTTCTTCCGAAATGCCGGTCGCACGGTCGCCGGCCATGTAAAGTCGTTGCCCGATCCGCTGCACGCGCATCGTGTTGCTCCGCCCCCAGCCGGCGATGCCGCTGGCGGCCACCACCGGTTTGCCGAGCGGAAGCAGCGCACGGATCAGCATGGTTTTCGCGTCGGGGTCGTCGAAGGCTTCGACAGTCACGTCGCAGCTGCCGAACCGGCGGACCGCGTTTTCCGCCGTGACCCGTTCCGGGTACAGTTCCAGTTCGAGGGCCGAATTGATCCGCCGGAGGTTGGCGGCGACGGCTTCGACCTTGGGCATGCCGAGCTGGTCGGCGAAGAAGAACTGCCGGTTCAGATTGCTTTCCGAAACCGTATCGAAGTCGGCGATCACAAAGCGGCGCACGCCGCAGCGGACCAGGTGGGCGAGGCAGTTCGATCCCAATCCGCCCGCTCCGGCCACGCCGACCCGGGCGGCTTCGATCCGGGCGCGTTCCGCCGCGCCGAGATAGGGATTGAACGCCATGCCGCCGCTCAGCCTCCCGCCACCAGCGAAAACGCGTTGATCCGGTCGCCCTCATTCAGCACGATGCCGGAAAGCTCCGCCGCCGGGTCGAGCACCTCGCCGTTGTATTCCAGGATCAGCCGCGCCGTGTTCACTTTCTGCGCCGCAAGGAATGCGGCCAGCGTGGTTCCGGCTTCGGTTTCGTATTCGTTTTCATTGAAGTTGATCTTCAAAGGACACCTCGCTATTTTGTGGACAGCTTTCTAATATACAGCTTGAATTTTAAAATAAAAGCGGCATATTATATAAATTCCGACTATTTTGGTTTTATATTTCCGGGAGCAGGAGAATCCATGACCGATCTTGAGCTGAAAGAGCTGCTTTCCTTAACCGATCCGGCCGCGCTGCGTGAGCTGTACGACCGCGCCTACCGGGTCAAACTGCAATATATCGGGCCCCGGGTCAGCATCCGCGGGCTGATCGAAGTCAGCAACATCTGCGCGAAAAACTGCTTTTACTGCGGCATCCGGCGCGGCAACCATCTGGTGAAGCGCTACCGGATCGACGCCGACGAGATCGTTGAAACTGCGGTCTGGGCTTATGAACAGAAATTCGGTTCGATCGTGATGCAGTCCGGCGAAATCGAATCGCCGGAATTCGCCGCATTCATCGAAAGCGTGCTGAAACGCATCTCCGCCGCGACCGGTGGCGGGCTTGGCGTCACGTTGAGCTGCGGCGAGCAGTCGCCCGAAGTCTACGAGCGTTGGCGGAACGCGGGGGCGACCCGCTATCTGCTGCGCATCGAAGCCTCCAACCCGGAACTGTATCGCAGGCTCCATCCGGCGGATCACGATTTCAACGCCCGGCTGGAGTGCCTGCGTTCCCTGAGGAAGCTCGACTATCAGGTCGGCTCCGGCGTGATGATCGGCCTGCCGGGCCAGACCGTGGACGATCTGGTGCACGATCTGCGCTTTTTCGAAGAGTTCGATCTCGACATGATCGGCATGGGACCCTACATTCCGCACGCCGACACGCCGCTCGGTCACGGCATTGAAGTTACGGAGGAATACCGGAGGCGTCAGCTGGAAGCCGGCCTGCGCATGATCGCCTGCACCCGGCTGCTGCTCCGGGATGTGAACATCGCATCGACCACCGCGCTGCAGGCGCTGGGCGACGACGGGCGCGAACTCGGACTTCTCGCCGGAGGCAATGTGGTGATGCCCAATATCACCGAAACCGGCTACCGCAAAGGCTACCAGCTCTACGAAGGCAAGCCCTCGCTGGAGGAGAGTTCGGCGGAGAGCCGCGACAACCTGTCGCGCCGGATCGCGTCGATCGGCGAAACCATCCGCTGGGCCGAACCCGGCGACTCGCTCCACTACGCCGCCCGTCATCGCTGACGCGGGGGAGGAGATGCCTCCGGCGGCCGGTGGCGCTTCACCCCCCGGTCCCCCCGACCGGCAAGGTGCCGGCGCCGGGTACGGTTTTGAGATTTTTGCATAGCAAAAATCTCAAAACCGGGTTATTGTCTATCGGTGATACTCCGCACTGGTAAGGTGCCGGTGTTTGGTATGGTTTTATGTGGCATGGCTTCTTTCTCTTTATATTAATAGGTGGGACGTTTTGTCCGTGAAATTGATGATTCGGCTGTGCCGGTGATAAAAGAAAAAACAAAAAGCGGAAAAATTCCTTTGCAATTGCTTTGAATACGGTTATATTTAATTACAGTTGTATGGAATTCCCTGATAAATTCAATGATAAGAAGAGTGCGAGGTGCAGAAAATGCGTAGTTTGAAACCGGTGAAGTTCGTTCTCCTGCTGCTGGCGGTGGTGTTCACGTCCGCGACGTTTGCGGCGGTGCCGTGGTTTGCCAACGGTCCGAAACGCGAGGTGCAGACTCTGGTGATTACCGGTAACTATAAAAGTCCCCGGCTGCTGGCTGAACTGATCCAGTATGAGAGCCGCCAGCCCTATCTGCTGCTGCCGCCGCAGGATTCCGGCGATACCCGGATCATCTTCTGCCCGCCGAAGAGCAATTCGCTGCAGATCCGGGAGGATAAGTTCAACGATTTCGTCCGTTTCCTGAATCCGCGCCGGATCATCGTGCTGGGCAACGACGCGTATGTGCAGCCGAAATACATCGCGATGCTCGACCGCACGATTCCGGTGATCCGGGTGGATTCGGTCGATTGGAACCGCTCCGCTGAAGAACTGACCGACCTGCTGCACCTGAGCAACCTCGACCGCAACTACCGCAAACTGCGTGAAACCATGCTCGACAAGGGCAAAATCTACCGCCCGATCAGCAAGCCGAAGCAGCAGATGCCGGCCAAAGAGGTGATGGAGGAGCAGGCTCCGGAGGATTTCGCCGTGGAAGCCGCCCCCGCCTCCGATGACGTGGTCGAAGCGGCTCCGGTGGAAGAAGTTCCCGCTGAAAAGTAAGCCGGCGAAACCGGAGAGGGCCGATGTTCAATTTCTTCAAAATCACGAGCAATACCTTTAAGGAATCGGTGCGTGAACCCATCTTTTTTCTGATGCTGTTCGCGGCGCTGGTGCTGATCGGACACTATCCGTCGGCCGCCCTTTTCGTTTTTTCCGAACAACTGAAGCTGGTGGTCGACAGTTCGATGGCGACCAGCCTGATCTTCGGCCTGGTCGCCGGGGTGCTCTGCGCCAGCCACACGGTGGCGCGCGAGATGCGCAACGGCACCGTGCTGCTGCTGCTCTCCAAACCGGTGTACCGCTGGACGTTCGTGCTCGGCAAGATCATCGGGATTGCGCTGGCGGTGACGCTGTTCGCCGCCGTCTGCAATTTCGCCGCGGTGATTTCGGTCTATGTCGCGACCGACCAGTTCCGGATGGATATGGGAATCTACTACATCTATCTCGCGCTGCTGGCGGCCGGATGCGTGGTCGGCATGGTCGCGAACTTCTGGAAGGGCAGTTCGTTCTCTGAAATCGCCAGCTACGCGCTGACGCTGCTGGTTCCGGTGTTTGCGGTCTACTGCCTGATGGCGAAGCCGGAGCCGACGCTGGCGCTGGCTGACCTTGGAAAGGCGCTGATCCTGATCAACTTTGCGGTGATCGCGATGTCGACGCTGGCGGTGGTGTTCGCGACCCGGCTGGATATCGTCGCAAATCTGTGCGTCTGCTCGGTGGTGTTCTTCCTCGGGCTGATTTCCAGCTATCTGTTCCAGCGCCAGACCGATTCGGATGCGCTGAATCTGGTTTTCGGTACGCTTTATGCGATTCTGCCGAACTGGCAGTATTTCTGGCTGGCGGACGCGGTCGCGGTGAACCGGCCGATCCCCGACAGCTACGTGATCAATGCCGCCATCTATATGGTGATTTACGTATCGGTCTGCTCGATGTGGGCCGTCGCGATCTTCCAGAACAAGGAGATCGCCGGGGACAGCCGCGTGTAACGGGATTGTCCGTTCGGTTTTCTGTTGCCGCCGTTTTCACGGCGGCTTTTTTATAACCTTTGAAACGAGTGAGGCACTCCATGCCGGAACCTTATATTCTGATGTTGGATGAGGTCGATTCGACCAACACCTACGCGCGGAACCACTTCGATGAACTGCCCGACGGCGCGATCGTCGCGGCCCGCAGCCAGACCGCCGGGCGCGGCCGCCGGGGGCGGCGCTGGAACGCTCCGCCCGGAAGCTGCATTTTGTGCACGATGGTGATGAAGCGCCTGGTCGACGGATTTCACGCCGGGGCGCTGCTGGGGGTCGGCGCGCTCAACTGTCTGCGGGAAGCGGCTCCCGGCATCAACGCCTTTCTGAAATGGCCGAACGACGTCTACGTGGAGGAGCGCAAGATCGCCGGAATCCTCAGTGAGAGCGCCCGGATCGAGCAGGGGCGCGTGACCGGGGTTGTTTCCGGGATCGGCATCAACGTGAATCTGCCCGGTTCACTGCTCGAAACCATCGACCAGCCGGCGACATCCTTGCTTTTTGCAACGAAAAATGAATTTAACGTCGAAATTTTACTGAAAAAACTGGCAGAAATCCTGATTCGATATTATATTACTTATCCAAAATGTGCGGCCGGGCTTCTTTTTGAGTGGAAAAGCGAGAACCGGCTGGTGGGTGAAACGATCTCGGTGACCGATCCGCAGGGGAAAAGTCACACCGGGATCTTCCGTGATATCCTGCCGGATGGCGGGATGGTGCTGGAGGAGGCGGGATCGCTTCGGGTTTTCACCTGCGGAGATGTCAAAATCGACCGCGCCTCGGTGGACTGGGAACGCGTTCGGAACAAACGTAAAATAGATTGAAGTCCTGAGTTACCAACAACAAAAAAGGGAAACGTTATGAGCAACGCAGAGTTGATTCTGGGCGGACTCAAACTGTTGGTCTTCGGCATGGGGATGGTATTCGTCTTCCTCGTGGTGATGATCATCGCAATGAATCTGATGCAGAAAATCCTCGCCCCCTTCGCCGCCGCTTTCGAGCCGGCTCCGAAGGCTCCGGCCAAGCCGAAGGCGGCGGCCGGCGGGGATGACGCACAGCTGGCGGCGATCGCCGCGGCGGCTGTGGAGATGGTTCGCAACAAATAATTTGCCTCAAGTTTAATCCAACCATATAGAAGAGACTGTCTAAGATGAAGAAAATCAAATTCATGGATTGCTCGTTTCGCGACGGCTTCCAGTCCTGCCTCGGCGCCCGCGTCAAAACCGAAGATTTCCTGCCCGCTCTGGAAGCGGCGGTGAAAGCCGGCATCAACCATATCGAAATCGGCGGCGGCGCCCGTTTCCAGGCGCTCTATTTCTACTGCCAGGAAGATGCGTTCGAAATGATGGACCTGTGGCGCAAGACCGTCGGTCCGGATGTGAATTTGCAGACTCTCGCCCGCGGCGTGAACGTGGTCGGCCTCTCCAGCCAGTCCAGCGACATCATCGACCTGCACGCCAAGCTCTTCAAGAAGCACGGCATCACCACGATCCGCAACTTCGACGCGCTCAATGACGTGCGCAACCTCGACGTCTCCGGCCGGGCGATCGCCAAACACGGCCTGAAGCATCAGATCACCGTCACGATGATGGGGCTGGCCCCGAACCTCAAGGAAGCCTACGCGCATACCCCGAAATTCTACACGGACCGCCTGCAGGAGATCCTCGACAGCGGCATCCCGTTCGACAGCCTCGCGTTCAAGGATGCCTCCGGCACCTCGACTCCGCAGACCGTCTACGATACGATCAAGCAGGCCCGCGCGATGCTCGGCAGCGACAAGGAAATCCAGTTCCACACCCATGACACCGCGGGCATGGCGGTCAGCTGCAACATGGCGGCGATCGAAGCCGGCGCGGATGTGATCGACCTCGCGATGAGCCCGCTTTCGGGCGGCACCTGCGAAGCGGATATCCTGGTGATGTACCAGCGTCTGCGCGGCACCGAATACACCCTCGACATCGATCCGGAGAAGATCCTCGAAGTTGAGAAGATCTTTGAAAAGTGCATGGACAAGTATTTCATGCCGCCGGAATCCATGCAGGTTTCCCCGAAGATCATCTTCAGCCCGATGCCGGGCGGCGCGCTGACCGCGAACACCCAGATGATGCGCGACAACAACTGCCTCGACAAGTACGACGCCTGCATCGACGAGATGCGCGAAGTGGTCGCCAAGGGCGGTTTCGGTACCTCCGTGACCCCGGTTTCTCAGTTCTACTTCCAGCAGGCGTTCCGCAACGCGGTGCAGGGCAAGAATGCCGACGGTTCCTGGAAGATGGACCCGAAGGGCTACGGCAAGATGGTGCTCGGCTACTTCGGCAAGACCCCGGTTCCGCCGGATCCGACCGTCGTGAAGTGGGCGCAGGAGCAGCTCGGCCTTGAGCCGACCACCAAGTCCGTGGTCGAAATCAATGACGCCAATCCGCAGCTCGGCGTCAAATACAACACCGAACTTCTCGAAAAGGCCGGTCTCCCGGTCACTGATGAGAATATCTTCATCGTCGCGGCCTGCGGCGACAAGGGCCTGAACTTCCTGAAGGGCGACCGCCCGATGGGCATCCGCTACAAGGAAGCGGCTCCGGCGAAGAAGGCCGACGCCAAGGGCGGCGCCTACACCGCCACCATCGACGGCAAGGCCGTCGCGGTCCAGCTCAATGCCGCCGGCGACGCCTACACCGCGACCGTCAACGGCAAGAGCTTCACGGTCAAGGTCGCCGAAGGCGCGGCTGCTCCGGCCGCCGCTGCCGCTCCGGCGGGCAACGGCGCGCTGACTCCGCTGGCCGCTCCGCTTCCGGGCACCGTGGTCAAGGTCGTCGCCGAGGTCGGCACCGAAGTCGCGGAAGGCGACGTGGTGCTGGTGATCGAAGCGATGAAGATGGAAACCGAAATCAAGGCCGCCAAGGCCGGTATCGTTCGCGAAATCAACGTCTCCGCCAGCCAGGTTGTGGCCGCCGGCGACACCCTCGCGATGATCGAGGAGAAGTAAGACAAATGCAGAAGTTCAAACTCTTCTTTGCGGCCTGCGCCGTGCTCCTGTCGGGCATGGTGATGGCTGCGACGGAGCCGCAGGTGACGGTGCCGGCCAATGCCGAACCGGCTGTGGCCGCGCTCAAGACTGCGGCGGCGAAAGCGTCCGGGCTGGTTCTGCCGCCCACCGCCAAGCTGGATAAAGTCGCCAGCGACGAATTGTTCGGCTGGTACGAAGACGTCGACGGCGCCAAATATCTCGTCTATATCTGGGAAAAGCCGGCGACCGTCTATTCGCTGAATATCGCGGAAAAGCAGAAACTGCTGCCGGGCCGCGAATCGATGACCATCCTGCCCGGCGGACGCAGCAAGGGCAAGCTGAAGATCACCGATGCGGTGAAGGTTGTGAAGCTGAATCCGGGCCTGGTCAATGCGGCGACGCTGGAAAAGGGCATGGTGCTCGGCTGCTTCCTGCCGACCGAGATCGTCCATGACTCCCAGAACAACGCGACGGTCGAATCCGGCACGCTGCCGGGCTGGGGCGAAGGCCTCAGGGGGCTGTGGCAGAGCACCGGCATCTACGACCTGATCCGCCAGACCACCTGCGATTTCAGCCAGACCTGGATTCTCGGTCTCGGCCGGCTGCTGATGATGTTCGTCGCGCTGGTGCTGATCTATCTGGCGATCGTGAAGGAGTTCGAGCCGCTGCTGCTGCTGCCGATCGGCTTCGGCGCGCTGCTCGCGAACATTCCGCTGGCCGGCATCTCCGGCCCGGACGGCATCCAGGGCATGATCTACAACGTCGGCATCGAATCCGGCGTGTTCCCGCTGCTGATCTTCATGGGCGTCGGCGCGATGACCGACTTCGGGCCGCTGTTGGCGAATCCGAAGACCGCGCTGCTCGGCGGCGCGGCCCAGTTCGGCATCTTCTCCGCGCTGTTGGGCGCGCTGCTGCTGACCATGGCGATTCCGGGGATCGACTTTCACTTCAAGGAAGCGGCCAGTATCGGCATCATCGGCGGAGCCGACGGCCCGACCTCGATCTACCTGACCAGCAAACTGTCGCCGAAACTGCTCGGCGCGGTCGCGGTGGCGGCCTACAGCTACATGGCTCTGGTGCCGATCATTCAGCCGCCGATCATGAAGCTCTTCACCACCAAGGCGGAGCGCCAGATCAAGATGAGCCAGCTCCGCCATGTCGGCAAGCTGGAGAAGATCTGCTTCCCGCTGCTGATCACGCTGCTGTGCGCGTTTCTGCTGCCCGATGCGGCTCCGCTGATCGGTATGCTGATGTTCGGCAACCTGATGCGTGAGTGCGGCGTGGTTGAGCGTCTGAACCAGACTGCCCAGAATGCGCTGATCAACATCGTGACCATCTTCCTCGGCCTCGCGGTCGGCTCCAAGCTGTCGGCGGACCAGTTCCTGTCGCTGCAGACCCTCGGCATTCTGGTGCTCGGCGCAATCGCGTTCAGCATCGGCACCGCTGCGGGCGTGATCTTTGCGAAGATCATGAATGTGTTCAGCAAGGAGAAGATCAACCCGCTGATCGGTGCGGCCGGCGTCTCCGCGGTGCCGATGGCGGCCCGCGTGGCCAACAAGGTCGGTCTTGAGGCCAACCCGCAGAACTTCCTGCTGATGCACGCGATGGGGCCGAACGTGGCCGGCGTGATCGGTTCGGCGGTCGCCGCGGGTGTGCTGCTCAACATGCTCAAGGCTCTGTAAGGGCTTTCCGGCAGTATCTTCAACGCCGTATCGTGAAAATCGCGATACGGCGTTTTTTCGCGCCTGTTTCTTGACGGAACTCCTTTGCGGCGCTATATTGCCGGTGTACCCCGAAAACATGGAAAGGAGTTTCTGAAATGAACCGTTCACTTCTGTTTGCAGCTTTGCTGCTTCCCTCCGTCGGCATGGCGCTTCCCGTTCTGGATTCCGCGCAGAAAACGCGCGTCAACCAGTCTGAGCTCCGACAGCAGTCCGTGGCTCCCGGCCAAGCTCCGGACGGGACGCCGATGCTCGCATTGACCTGGAACAACTCCGCCGCCAACTATCTGGAATTTACGGTGGACAAGCCGGTGAACCTGCCGGAGTTCGACAGCGCCGTGCTGAAGCTCGATCTTTACTGGCCGGAAAATACGGCGGTCGGCAAGCTGAATCTGCGCATCACCGACTCGACCGGCGAAACGCTGCAATATCCGCTGCCGATCAAGGAGCTGAAGCCCGGCCGCCAGACGCTGGAAGCAACCCTTACGCCGACTTCGGCGGGCGGCAGCTGGGGCGGCAATAAGAATAAGAAGATCGATTTTCCCGCCCGCGTGACCGGAATGTCGGTCGATTTCAACCGTAAGGACGGCGACGGAAAGCTTTGGCTCGGCAAGGCCGAACTGTTGCCGGAGGTGAAGATCGGCAAGCTGATCGTCGATCCCGCCGTTGCCAAAGTGCGGATTCATGACGGCGCGAAGCGGCAGCAGTCGGCGGAGGTGACGACGGTGGAGGAGAAGTCTGCGTATCAGGTGAAATGGGACGCGGCGGCGGCAAAATGGTTGGAATTTTCCTTTGCTCCCCAGCTCCCGGTGCTTCCGGAGTTTGTGAGCGGCAGGTTCGAGGTGGAATTGATGATTCCGGAAAGCGGCAAGGTGAGCCGGGTCAATCTGCGGTTGTCGGACAAGTCGGGAGAGACCTTCCAGTATCCGCTTCCGATCACCGGACTCAAGCCCGGCTGGAATGTCGTCGCGCTCCGGATCAATCCGGCTGATGCCCGGAAGGTGGGGCACTGGGGCGGCGATAAGAATCACCAGCTCGATTTCCCGGTTCGCCTGATCGGTTTCTCGGTGGATTATCCCGCGGGCAGCGGAGCCGGAGAACTGGCGATCGGCAAAGTCACTTTTTCGGAGTGATTCCGGGCGAGGGGAGGGCGCTTGGGCGCTGAGCCCGGAAAAGGAACGGCCCGGTCGGATCAACGACCGGGCCGTATTGCCGACATTCACGCTTCGGCTCAAAAGCCGAACATCGTGAAGCTGCTGCCGCCCTTATTCACATAAGCGGCGGTCAGAAAAAAATTCCAGAGATTTTTTTTCATGATGTTGCCTGTTTTTGTTTGTGTCCATGCTTTCACCGGCACGAAAGCGTACACTCCGGTTTCTCCCGGTCCCCCCGACGAGAATCCGGCCCAAGAATATTTTTAAAAACTCTCCTCGACCATGCAGACCCCGGAATGAATCTGCCGGGTCGCGAGATATACCAGTCCGGCCCGATAGCTCGGCCAGATGTCTTCTTCATAAATCAGTTCGGGGCAGACGTTGCGCTGTCCTTCCCAGTTGAACGAAACCCGTTCCCGGAGCCGTTCACCGATCCGCTCCAGCAGGGCGGGGCGCACCGAATCACCCGTAAACACCACCATCGCCGGATTCACCACACAGGTGACCGCGGCCACCATCTGGCTGATCACGCGCACATATTCGTCGTCGCTGACCCCGGAGTCGATGAACTGCCGCAGGTATTCGCCGTTGGCCAGCGGCAGCCGCCCGATCTCCCCGGCAAAATAGGAGAACCCGCGGACCACCCGGCCTCCCGCCAGGAAACCGGCCCCGTAACCGGCCTCCGACAGCAGCATATAGGCCAGATCCTGCACTTTCGGCAGGTCGCCTGAAACCGGCGTGAGACTGCCGCGCGCGAATCCGATCGAAGTGATGTTCAGATCGCGGCCGATCAGAACCGGCTGTTCCCAAACCTCGTCCAACCCATGCTGGACATCCACATCCTTGAACTGGAGCAGGTGCCCGCTGTGCAGCCGCCCTTCGAACACCGGAGCCGGAAAGCCCACCGCCACCGCCTGAATCTTCGGCAGCCGCTGGCGGCAGAAATCGCGGATCTCCACGAGCCGGTCGAATCCGTATCCCTCCGGCATCGGGAAAGTGTGCTGGAACTTGACTTCGCCGAGCAGGTCCGCGCCCACCACGTCGATCCGGTCCACCAGAAAACGCATGCCGACCGAACTGCCGAACGCCGGATTCACCGCGAACTGCTCCGCCTTGCGGCCGAGCGCCGACTCCTGCGTCCCGAGCCGGGTCAGGGCTCCCTGCTCGCACATTTCATTGACGATCTTGCCGACCGTCATCAGACTGATTCCGGTCAGCTGCGCGATTTCCGGTTTGGTCGCGGCGCCGTGATCCAGCAGGAACCACTTCACGAGGTTCACGTTGCACTCCTTGACCATCGGCGACGTTCCGGTTATCCGCATGACCTGACTCCTCCGTTTCACCATTCATAAATCATATTTATAAAATAATCTTTTCTTATTGAAAATCAACCTTTCCCCTTTGGAAAATCGGCGGGATCGATCAAATAATCCGAAACATTTCCGATCAGTCGGCAAAAAAAGCGCGCTCCTTTGCAAAGGGGCGCGAATATCGGAACGGCCGCTTGAAGTTCAGCGCAGATTCACGATCGGCCAGGCCGCTTCGTCGTCTCCGACGCCGAGGCCGGGAGCCGCGGCGAGGAAGCCCTCACGCAAATTGCCGTCGTTGTCGTTGACGATCAGGTTGAAGCGGAAGCCGTTCGCCGCGTTTTCCGGCGTCATCCCGATGGCGCGGAATGGAATTTCGGCCCGGTAGACGGTCGTCTTTTTCACTTCGTCGCGGGCGGTTTCAAGCCGGATCGACGAAACCGTGCCGGAGAAACCGGCGGGACGGCTCCAGCAGTATACCTCCGGTTTGCCGTCGGCGAGCCGGGTCAGGCCGAACTTCCAGAGCTTATCCTGTCCCGGCAGCCGCAGCGCGAACTGGATGCCGTCGCCCTGCCACACATCGCTTCCCCGGTACGGCTGCACATGCACGTCGTCGCGCACCTCCGCGCGAAGCAGCAGATGCTTTCCCTCACAAGACAGAAACACGTTCGCGCCGAGGTCCTCCGGCCCCTTCCAATACAGCGGTTCGTTGCCGGGGGCGCTTTCGACGAAGGAGTGGTACTGCTCCGCTTTCCCCAGCCGGAACAGCGGTTCTCCTTCGGGAAGCCGGTTCACCACCGGTAATGTAATCGTTTCAGGGGACAGACCGGCGGGAGTGACCGAAAAACGGAACAGCGCCGGAGCGGTCGGAGTCGCCTTGAATTCCCGGTCCGCCGTCAGGCGAAGCCGCACCGTTGCGTCTCCTTTGGCGGGAAGCGTGACGGCATGGGCCGCCGGAGCCACGGTGAGGTGTTCCGGCGCGGCCGCGCGTATTTCCAGCGCCAGCGGCCGCGACAGCGGATTGGCGAGCTGCAGTGCCAGTTCGCCGGTTCCGCCGGACGGCACCGCCAGCTGCTGCGGCAGCCTGCCGGTCAATACCTCGCCGCCGATCCGGATTTTTTCCTCCGGAACCTCCGGCATCCGGAGCGTGAAGGGCTGTTCCGAAATCCTGAGATAAGCCATCCCGTCCCGCACCGGCAGCGGCTGTTCGTTGCCGAAAAGGTCGATCCGGGTGGTTCCGGCGGGAAGACCGGCGAGCAGCACCGTTCGCGCCGTGCCCTCGTTCCACAACGCGAGCAGCCCCTGTCCGGCTGGATTTTCAAACAGGCAGCCGTAGACGCTGGGGGCGAGGTCGACCGTCCGCAGGAACTTCCCGCCTTTGTAGGTATTCGCGAGCATATTGTAGGTCACATAAGCCGGTTTCGGCTCGAATTCGGCGGTGATCAGCCCGAAGTGGCGTTCGTGGTGACCGAGCGGATAGTAACTCTTTTCGCGCAGCAGATACCAGTTGTAGCCCATCGCGCCGTTGGCCCACGCGTACAGCAGCTTCTTGAATACGCTGGCGGCCTGTTTGCGTTCGCCGATCGCGGCGGAACTTTCCGCGGTTTCGTTGGAGTACCACGGCCGGGGTGCGCCGGGACCGGTCAGGCCGTATTTGCGCAACTCCCGAAGCTGGCCGACATAGGGCTTGAATGCGCCGTGTCCGTGAAATGCAAAGAGGTCGAAATGCTTTCCGCCATCTGCCAGCAGCAGTTCGAACAGTCCGTTGTTGTGGTTCGGGCGGCCGCTGTTGTTGGTATGCACGGCGGCGATGCCGCCATTCATCACTTTCGCCTCCGGGGCGGCTTTTTTGACTGCGCCGTAACCGCGCCGCAGCAGCTCCATATAGGATTCGGCGGAGAAGTTGGCGAAGCCTATGAGGTCGGGTTCGTTCCAGATTTCAAAATATCTGATCCGGTCTTTGTAGCGGTCCGCGACGGTTCCGGCGAACTTCGCGAAGTCATCGTAATCCGGCAGGCCGGGACGTCCTTTGACCTCCGGATTCTTCGGCTTATAACTGGCCGGCACCGCCCACGGCACGCTGTAGCCGAGCAGGCATTGCAGCTCCACGCCGTTGCGGCCGAACACATCCACCAGCCGGTCGTAGACGGAAAAGTTCCACCGGTCGCGCTGCGGCTGAATCCGGCCCCACGCGAAATCCGTCCGCAGGATCTTCGCACCGCACAGCCCGGCCGCCAGCGCTTCCAGCTCGGCTTCCTCCGGCGAGAACCGTTCGGGATGGCCGCAGAGGCCGAACAGGAACTCCTGCGCCCGTTCCGACGTCGGCCCGGCCGGATTCATCCGCGCGAAGCGGTGCGTCCCGGCAAACTCTTTGCCGGAAGCGCCCTTGAGCCGGTAATCGACCTTCCACCAGCCCTGTTGCATGTAATCGCCCGGCAGCGGCAGCATCGCCTCGCCGCCCGGGGCTATCCTGCAGGAGACCGGTTCCGTGCGGATGCCGTCGCCCGCGTCGGAAATGGTCAAAGTCCCGGTCAGTTCCAGCGGCTCCAGGCCCGTGTTGCGGATCACCAGCTCCGGCGGCGTTTTCCGCTCCGGCAGCAGCAGATTCAGCCGGTGCCCGGTCCGCAGTGCAATTGCGGCGTGTTCGCCGGAGGGACGGCACTCCAGCGAATCAAGCAGAATCCGCCTGCCGCCGGGCGTCTCCCGATTCATGTCGATCGCGATTCCGGCCACCCGGAGCGGCCAGTCGATCTTTTTATTGCCGTCGCCGCCCCAGATGCTTCCCTTCGGGGCAGCCGCATCGACAGTATAGCGCAATTCATTTCTCCCCTGTACCAGACCGCCCGCCTTGTCAGGAGCGAACTGGAAGGTCTCGCCGGAGCGGTCCGCCAGCCGCAGCACGATCCGCCGCAGCGGCAGCGCCTCCGGTGCATTCAAGGTCAGGATGAACTCCGCGCGTTCGAATTTTTCCAGCTTCGGAGTCCTGCCCTGCAAAGCCAGTTCGACTACCGGCGGGCGCGGCGTCCCCCACGCCAGTACCGGAACGGTGCGGCCGGTATCGCCCAGCGGAGCAGTTCCGAGCTCCACTGTTTCGGAGCCGGGATGTTTCAGGTTGACCGGTTTCCACTGCGTCCGGTCGAACAGCAATGGCTCAAGGCCGAACAACATCCCCGTCACGCCTCCGAAGAGCAGGGCCGCCAAGAGTTGTTTTTTCATTTTCGCATCTCCTTACTGTTATTCCAGCGACCGGATGGTAAGTCCATCGGCCTCGATACACTTCTTCGGTTTATTGACTGTATTTGCGTAGAGTTCCGCCCCGGTCAGCACTCCGGCGCGGCCGTCGACGAAACCGACCGCGCTTCGGCCACCATGTGCCAGATGAATCAGTCTCGTACTGCTGTTGCAGCAGTAAAAAGCCCAGTTTCCCCCTTTTCCGGCTTCTTTGTTGACTGCCACTGCATTGGTTGAATCCGCCACAAGCACAAACCGGGACGGCGCCTTGCACTGTTCCGGGACCAGCAACGACGCAATCGGATTGGAAGCCGAGCCGATGAAGCAGTCGCCGGAGCCGTTTTCCTTGAAGTAGTTCCGCTCCGAATCCTGATCAAAATGCGGCATTCCGACCACTGCATCGAATCTGGTGTTGAACTCCATGCGGCTGCTGTAGGAGTTTGAAGCGCAGACCAGCATCTCCGGCGGCAGATAGCCGAGATTGTAATCGGCGGTCCCCTTGACCAGAATATCAAAGAAGGCCCGATAACCGGTCGTCGGATTGGTCGGAGTCGAACACACCATGTATTTATAGTCATTCGCGTACAGGATCTGTGCCGTCATGAACTGTTTTTTCGCGGAAACGCACTTGACCTCCCGCGCTTTCTCCCGCGCCTTGTTCAGTGCAGGCAGCAGCATCGCCGCCAGAATCGCGATAATTGCAACAACAACCAGCAATTCAATAAGTGTGAATCGATTTTTCATGCTTTTCTCTCCTGTCGGTTGAAACGGTTGGATGGAGTCCGGCGGATTCTCCCCATGCCAGCACCGCGCATTTGCCGGTTTCTCCCGGAATGCGGAAACTTTCGTAGAGGTCCGCATAAGTCTGGGTCGCGCGTCCCCCCCTGCCGACCGGCAGCCGGTGGCCGAACTCCCACTCGTGGATCGGAATGAAACCGCAGCCGAACCGGCGGTACGTTTCCTGTACCGGATCGGGGCCGCTCTGGTAGAACGGGCTGGTCGCCATCACATCGATCTTCACGCCTTGCGATTCGATCCGATCGTAAATCGGCTTCAGCTCCTCCCAGTGATAGATGTCGCCGCGCACCAGCAGCGTGACACCGGGCTGGAACGTGACCGCATAGGCGCTGTTCGGAACATCCTCCTTGTCGGCCATACGCTGCGCTCCGCGATAGCAGCGGACGCCCTCCGCCTGAAATTCTTCGGCGGGAACGGCTCCGTCCAGCAGCCAGCGCCGCACCGCGTCGCCGGGCGCGACCACCGGCTTGCCGCGCATCAGCAGCGCGTCGGCGACCGCCAGCCCGAGGTGGTCGAGGTGTCCGTGCGTGTAGAACATGCGGCCGACCAGTTCGGCGAACTCCTCCACCAGCCCCGGCGAGAGCCGCAGCCGGGTGCGCCGCTCACAGGCCGGAGTGCAGCCTTCGTTCAGGTCGAACCCGGTCACGAGGCCGGTTTCATCCTTGACCAGAATCGCGGAACTGTACAGCTTCCACAGCCTGACGCCGGGCCCGTGCCAGGTGCGGACCTCCGCGATCACCCGGCGGCATTGTTCGTGATAGAACCGGTTCAGCACCGGATCGTTCTCCAGCTCCGGTTCGCTGAACAGCGCATCGAGCCGTTCCAGCAGCGGCAGGCGCGCGCTCCAGTTTTCCGGCGACGGCGGCACCCGGTCCAGCTGCCGCCGCGCTCCTTCCAACTCCTGCAGTTTCATCATCTGATTCCTTTCTCTTTTTCAATGCCGCGGAGCGCCGATGCTTTCGCGGCGGATCAACTGCGGCGGCAGCACTTCGACACTGCGGGGCAGCTCCGGGTGCGCCAGCCGGTTCAGCACCCGATCCACCAGCTTCCGGGCCAGTTCCTCCCGGCTGCCGTACCCGACCGAAGCGAGCGTCGGCACCAGCCGTCCGCACAGGCCGATGTCGTCGTGCCCGATCAGGCTCAGGTCATCCGGAATCCGCAGTCCGCACTCGTGCAGCCGCCGCATCAGCGTCACCGCGATGGTGTCGTTGTGGCAGAGCAGCGCGGTCGGCAGCCCGGCGCGGGAGGCGCGGCGCAGCGGGTCGAAAAAAGCCGGGTCGTCCACAAGCTCGTAAATCGCTTCGCTGCACACCGAAAATGTTTCCGGCAGCTCCATCCCGTATTCGCGCGCCAGCCGCGGCAGCAGCCGGGAGCGGTCGTCGCTTTCGTCATAGCCGTACCAGCCGATCCGGCGGTGTCCCAGCTCCCGGAGGCACTCCAGCGACAGGCGCAAGCCGGCCTCCGCATCCTGCACCACCGCATCGAATCTCGGGTCGCTGTGGAACAAACTGACCACCGGCAGGTCGAGCAGGTCCGGGAGCCACTGCGGCTCAAGGGTGATGATCGCGTCGAGGTTGTTGTCCAGCAGCAGCTTCGTCGCGGACTGCTGCTCCATGTCGCTGCTGAAGAACGCGAAGAGCGGCCGGTATCCGCGCCGGACGATCTCGGCGTGCAGCGTCGTCACCAGCTCCGCCCGGTAGAAGTTGTCGGAATAGGCCAGCGCCACGCCGATCGTGTTGGAACACCTCCGGCGCAGATCGGAAGCGGCCCGGTTCAGCCGGAATCCCGTCGCCGCCGCTTCCTGCCGCACCCGTTCCGCCAGCTCCGGCCGCACCCGCCCCTTGTCGCGGTTGTTCAGCACCAGCGAAACCGTCGACTGGGAAAGATTCAGCCGCCGCGCCAGCTCCGTCATCGTAATCGCCATGATTTCCATATCTCCCGGGATTCAATGTCACTGATTAAATCATACGTATGACATTATTAATTATACCAAACTCCCGCCGCTTTGTCAAGAGCAAAACGGAATTTATTGCCGAAAAAGAGACGGAAGAACCGGGAATGCCGGCTCCGTCACCGGAATTCCAGACAGCGCCGGCGGAAATGCAGGTAGTCGCGCCAGTTCACTTCGGACGGCACGCCGTGGTCGCAGGTCGGCACATAACCGCCGCGCTCGTACATCACCGGGAAGATCCGGTCCACCTCGCGGTCGATCGCGTCACGCCCCGCCGCCAGAATCCGCTTGTCGAAGCCGCCCTGAAACACCAGTTCGGGATACTTCCGCCCCAGTTCCACCGGGTCGCAGCCGGAAGCGACTTCCAACGGCGAAAAGACTTCGCAGCCGATTCCGTCGCGGTACAGCTCGATCACCGGGCGGCAGTCGCCGTCGGTATCCAGCTGCACGTAAAGGTGGCGCGACCGGTCCCGCTGGCGGGAGCGGATGTTGGCGAGCAGCTGCTGGTAATACGGGAACAGGAACTCCCGGATCATCTCCGGCGAAATCAGCGGCCCGTGGTTGTAGCAGATATCCTCGGCGAAGAACACCTCGTCGAACGTGACCGCCTGCTGATACCGCGCCGTCACCGCGTCGGCCAGCCGGAACCAGCCCTGCAGGCAGCGGTGGATCAGTTCCGGGTCGTCGTAGAATGCGTACAATACCTCCTCCGGCCCCATCAGGCTGCGCAGGTACATATAGCAGCCGATGATCCGCTGGGAGATCATCATCCCCGCCGCCTCCGCCTGCCGGGCCGCGTCGAGCGTCGCGTCGATCGCGGCGAGCCGCTCCGGGGTGGCGGGGTCCATCCGCCACAGCACCTGCTCCTCAAAACTCTTCCGGTCGGTCACCGGGTGCCCCACGTATTCCGGCATGAATCCCTGCCGTTTACCCTTGAAACAGAGCAGCCTGCGCCCGGCGTGATCCTGCACGATCTCGGTTTCGCCGCGCTCCTCCAGCACCTTCGTCTCAAATTGCGGGAAAAACTGCGCTTCGCACCATCCGAGCTGCCAAAGCTCAAACTGCCCCGGCGGATCGAACTGGAAAAACTCGTTCAAGTCGACATCCTGCGGCAGGCCGTCGGCGCGCCATGCGTCGAGGCACATCCACAGGCCGAAGGTTTTCTGGATCAGTCCGGTTCGCGGCACACGCGCGTAGGTGTCGCGGTATTTACGGATCATCGAAGCAGTTTCAGTCATCGCGGTTACCTTCATTTTTATAGACTGGGCATTTCATTTCTCTGAATACGGCACCCCCTTTGCCGGAAGCAAAGAGGTGATTGACAAAATTCACTTTTCAACGCATATTATGAAAACTCACTTCAACACAGGATCGACAGAATGAAACAGATTTTCAGATTTTACCCGCTTTTTCTGGCTCTCGGCATGTTGTTCGCTCCCGGCTGCGCCTCGCAGACGGTTCCTCCGCCGCCTGCCGCCCAGGCTCTCGTCGCGGCGCCGGATTATACGCAGCCCGGCAGCTGGGCGGTTCTGCCGGAGGCGGGGGCGGAACCGCAGCCTTTCGACGTGTTCTACGTCTATCCGACCGTGTTTGTCGATCCGGCGCATCCGGTGATGGACATCTCCGTGCCGAAGCTCCGGAACAAAGCGGAACTGATCGCCCGCGAGCATACCGGGATGTTTCAGGGGAAATTCAACGTGTTCGCCCCGCACTACCGCCAATGCGAGCTGAGCCGCGCGATGCCGGTGCTGGAAAAAGAACCGGTCGACCTGACCGTGCTGCAGCCCGGTTTCGACGATATCCGGCGCGCATTCCGCAACTTCCTCGCCAACCGCAACCACGGCCGCCCCTTCATCCTGATCGGCCACAGCCAGGGGGCGATGGCGCTGCTCGAACTGATGAAAACCGACCTGCCGGAAGGTTCCATCGCCCGCCGGAATCTGATCGCCGCCTATCTGCCCGGCTGGCCGGTCAGGCCTGCCGATCTGGCCGCATATCCGCAACTGCGCCCGGCGGCCGGCGAACTGGATACCGGCGTGGTGGTCAGCTGGAACACCGAAGCGCCGGGGACCGGTTATCCGGTCTTTGCCGGCGGCATCTGCATCAATCCGCTGAACTGGCGGACCGACGGCGTCCCCGCCGGGCGCGCCGCCAACCTCGGCGCGGTATTTTTCGACCGCACCGGAGCGGTCGAGCGCGAAATTCCGGGCTTCTGCGGCGCGGCGGTCGATGCGAAGCGCGGGACCGTCGTGGTCGACCTCGACGATCCCGCCCCTTATGAACTGGCCGCTTTCGGCAAGGGGGTGCTGCACCTCGGCGATATTCTGTTTTTCTATCGCAACCTTGCCGAAAACGCCGTCAGGCGCGCCCATGCCTTTCAGGCGGCGCACGCTTTGGAACGCTCCCCGGCGATTACCAGTGGATCAGCTCCTGGACGTTGACCGGGAGTCCGGTCTTCATTGAGATATTTGCGCCGATGCCGGTCAGGATCGACTTCGCGCCGTCGTGGTAGTCGGCGGCCAGGCCGAGCGGGTCCTCGTCGGCTCCGACGAAGACGTTGTGCAGCAGCTTGGCGTCGCCGCCGCCGTGCCCGGCGAGGCTTTCGCACTCGTAGTCGATCACCTGCGCCTTGCCCCAGTGCGGCTGGAAGATGATTTCCGGGATCAGTTCGGAGCGGTCCTGGCCGAGTTCGCGCATGCCGAACTGGCTCATGTCCTCTCCGGCTTCGCAGAAGGAGCGTTCGACCACATTGAATTCAAGGCGGCCCTTGGTGCCGTTGAAGACGATCCGGTAGCCTTCCCACGGGCAGTGCGCGCAGAGGCAGTAGGTCATCACGGCCTTGTTCTTGTAGCGGACCATCACGCTCATATTGTCCTCGATGTCGATGCCGTCGCCGAAGACGCTCTGGTCGCGGTAGTAGCCGTCTTCGGCTTCCGCGTTGTAGTAGAGCCCCATCATGGTTTCATCGTCGGGGTTGACCTTGAGCGCGAAGGGGTCTCTGGCGGCGATTTCGCTGTTGCGGGCGCGGGAATAGAACTGGGTGATGCCGCGCTTTTCCGCGTTGATCTTGCCGTAGAACTTCAGGTCGCCCATCGCGAAGACGGTGACCGGCTCGGAGTCGAGCCACCAGTTGACGAGGTCGAAGTGGTGGGTCGCCTTGTGAACCATCAGGCCGCCGCAGTTGGCCTTGTTGCGGTGCCAGCGGCGGAAGTAGTCCGCGCCGTGGTTGGTGTCGAGCAGCCACTCGAAGTGGACGCTGGTGATGTCGCCGACGGTGCCGGACTGCAGGATCTCCTTGACCTTGGAGTTGCGCGGCGCGTAACGGTAGTTGAACGTGACGGTCAGGTGGCGGCCGGTGCGCTTCTGGGTGTCGATGATCTGCTGGCACTTTTCGGCGTCGATGGTCATCGGCTTCTCGCTGATCACGTCGCAGCCGAGCTCCATCGCGCGGCAGGTGTACTGGTGGTGGGTGCGGTCCATGCTGGTCACGATCACCACGTCGGGACGGGTTTCGGCGATCATCCGGTCGAAGTCGGGGGCCTTGTAGGTCGGGACGTCGGGATGGTTGCCGCACTCTTTCTTCAGGAAGACCCGGTTGTAGAAGTCCATGCGCGCCTGGTTGGAATCACAGAATCCGACCAGCTCGGCCTGATCCTTGTAGGTGGTGCAGAGCGCTTTGATGTACATGCTGGACCGACCGCCGGTCCCGACGACTGCGTAACGTTTCTTGTTCATGAAAACAAACTCCTGGGTTATGTTTTAGGATTGCGTCTATTGGTTTCGGCTGCTCTCGCGTTCGAGCAGCCGGGTCGGCAGAATCATGCTCTCCGGGCGTTGCGGCTCGGAACAGGTCAGGATATCGACGGCGGCTTTCACCGTTTCATGGTCGGGGTGGGCGACGGTGGTCAGCGCCGGGATCGCAAAGGAACCCGCGCTGTCGTTGTCGAAACCGGCGACCAGAATGTCGCGGGGAATCCGCAGCCCGTGTTCGTGCGCATAGCGGTAGAAGCCGAGCGCCATGCGGTCGGTGTCGAAAAAGGCGGCGTCGGCTTTGAGCTTCACGAGTTCGTCGCCCGCCCGGTAGCCGTCCTGCAGCTCCAGCGCCCGGCAGCGGACCGTGAAGCTCTCCACCGGCAGCCCGGCCCGGCGGACCGCCTGCTCGAAGCCCGAGGCGCGCCCGACGGCGGAACCGGCGGCGACATGGGCGATCCGGCGGGCTCCCTGCCGGATCAGCGCGTCGACGGCGGCTTCGACTCCGCTGGCGCGGTCGGTCAGCAGCCGGTCGAACTCCTCGGCGTCCGGAGCGCAGTCGATGAAGATGAACCGCATCGGATAATTTTTCAGCATCGCCGGGTCCCACGTGGGCGGCCACGCCAGAAACAGGATGAACTCCACAAGGCCGCTCCATTCGCGCAGCAGCGCGTCGAGGTCGCCGCAGCTGGAGGGAAGCGCCCCGAGCAATGTATATCTGCCCTCGGCCCGCATCGCCTCTTCGAGCAGCCGCACCCGGCGCTGGCCGACTTCGCTGCCGAAGGTCTGGCCGGTGATGAGTCCGACGATCCGGCTGGAACGCTGCTTGAGGTTGCGGGCGGCGGCATTCGGCACATAATTGAGCGCGTGCGCGGCAGCCAGCACCCGTTCGGCGACCTCCCGCCGGACCGGGCCGTCGCCGCGCAGGGCGCGCCCGGTCGTCCGGATCGAAACTCCCGCCTTTTCCGCCACATCCTTCAGTGTCGCCGCCATTGCATTTCCTGTGTATCGTTTCTCTTGTGCCATCGTTGGCATTTGCCTATATTATACTCGAAGAGAATCGAAAAAGCAAGAGGGGAGGGTGGAAAAATAACGGATTTTTTCTCTTTTTTTCTTTCCGGCTCTTCCGGCGGTCAATCGGCTTGGGAAACCGTGTAACGCTGCTTTCCCGGCCCCTGCCGGAATTGCCGGTCGCAGAGGGTCAGCTCCGCTTCGACCGCGGCGGGAAGCGTCAGCTCAAACTCCAGTCGGCCGCCGTGCCTGCGCCAGCGGCACTCGACCTCGCCGCGCCCGGTCCGGCAGCGGGCCTGGAAGGAGTCCAGCTCCGCCGGAATGCACGGGGCGACCCGAAGCGGACCGCCTGCGGCAAATCCGGGCGTCAGGCGGATGCCGCCGAGGTACTCGAAGGCGAACGCGACGAAATCCCCGTACATGATGTGGTTCCACGACTGGCTCCCCTCCCAGTTTTCGAGCAGCGTGGTCGCGCCGGAGTCCAGCCAGTGCATCCAGCCGGGATAGCTGTGCTGGGTGAAAAAACGCCATGCCGTGTCGATATGGCCGTTCCGCGCCAGCGCGCGCGGCACGTATCTGGCCCCCTGAATGCCGAACTGCGCCTGACAGGAAACCTTGCGGGCCAGTTCCGCCAGCGCGGCGGCGGCCTGAAGGCGTTCGTGTTCGGGGACGAGGTCCATTTCCAGCGCCATGCCGAGCTCGGTCATCCCGCCGTTGCCCCACTCTCCGGCGGAATGGCGGAACCGGTGGAGCAGGGCGGTGCGCACCGCTGCCGCGCGCTGTTGCAGAGTCCGGCCGGTTTCCGCTTCTCCGAACAGCCCGGCGATGACGGCGGCGGTTTCGAGGTCGCGGATGTAGTAGGCGCTGGAGCTGAAACAGCGTTCCACGCGCCCCTCGATGCAGTTCGGGGCGCACCAGTCGGCAAGCCCGAAGTCGAGCAGCCCGTCCGCCTCCTCGCGCTCGCGGCAGTAATCGAGATAGCGGAGCATGGCCGGGAAGAATTTTTCCGGAACCCGCCGGTCGCCGGTGTGCAGATAGATCGACCACGGCAGCAGCACCAGCACGCTGTCCCAGGCCGGGCCGCTGCATCCGTTGAAGCCCCAGCCGCCGGTCGGGGCGATCGCGGGAAGCTGGCCGCTGGGCCGCTGGCTGTCGCAGAGGGTTTCGAGCCATTCGGAGTAGCTCGAAGCGGCGTCGAACAGGAACAGGCCGGTTTCGGCGGCCAGCAGCGCGTCGCCGGTCCAGCCGTTCTTTTCCCGCTGCGGGCAGTCGGTCGGGATGCCGGTGAAGTTGCCGAGGTAGGAGCGGACGGCGCACTCGGTGAGGCGGTTGAAGTTTTCGTCCGAAGTGCGGTATTCGCCGGTCCGCTCGAAAGCGCTGCATACGAATTGCGCTTCGACCGCGCACAGCTCCGCCGCCGGGTCGGAAAGCTCGATCACCGCATAACGGAAGCCGTGGTAGGTGAAACGGGGCCGCCAGCTTTCGCCTTCGGGGACTCCCGCCGCGGTATAGTGGTCGGTCTGGAATTCGCCGTCGAGGATGTATTGGGCGAGCCGTTCCGCATGGGGCTGTTCCGGCTGGCCGTCCGGCGCGAGCCGTTCGTAGTACCGGATGGTGAAGACGGTTCCGGCGGGGGCTTTGACCGTGATCCGGCACCAGCCGGTCAGGTTTTCGCCGAAGTCGGCGGTGATCCGGTTTCCCGTCCGGTCGAGCCGGACCGGTTCGAGCCGGCGCATCACCTGACAGCACGGCGCAGTCTGGCGGGTCAGGATTCCTCCCGGCGGGGCGGTGATCACCGCGCGTTCCCAGCCGGAGTCGTCGAAGCCGGGAAGCCGCCAGCCGGAAGGTTCAAGCCGGGCGTCATAGGTTTCGCCGTTGCGGAGCCCGTCGAACAGCAGCCCGCCGGTGGCGACTCGCCACGAGCGGTCGCTGGCCAGAAACAGTTCGCCGTCGATTTCCAGCTCGAACCGGAATTTCGGATAATCCCGCCACGGCGCCTTGTCGAAGTGCCAGACCTCATGGGTGTGGCAGTTGTACCAGCCGTTGCCGAGCACGGCGCTCCAGGTGGAGCGTTTCCCCGGAACCAGCCGGCCGGTCACGTCGATTTCCAGAAAACGGACCCGGCGGTCGAAAACGGAAACGGTCGGGGCCAGTTCGCTGCGGTCGATCCGGCCGCCGTCGAGCCGGAGGTCGCAGTAACCCGGCGCGGCGATCCGCACCAGCGCTTTGCGGAAAACAGCCGGGCAGTCGAATTCCCGCCGCAGGCAGGGAGCGGGCATTACTTCACTCTGAAAGGTCAATCCGGGCAGATCGCGTGTGATCCAGCGCGCCCGGCATTCCGGTTCGATTGACATGGTTACGGCCTCCTTTTTATTTAAACGTTTCAAAAAATCGGAAAAAAAGTCGTCCCGCCTCTTGACAAGCGTGACTGATTTTGGTATAATATAGGTATTGAAACGTTTAAATTGCAAGGCCGGATATCAAAATTTATGGCGATAACTCTGAATGAACTGGCGAAGCAGCTGGGGCTGTCGAATGCGACCGTGAGCATGGCGCTGCGGAATTCGCCGCGCATTGCCGCGGATACCCGGGAGCGGGTGCGGAAGCTGGCCGGCGAACTGAATTATGTGCCGAACAACTTCGGGCGCGGATTGCAGTCGAGGCGCAGCTGGCTGCTCGGCTATATGCTCGGCACCGTGACCCGTTCCTTTCTGAATGAGCTGCTGGAAACGGTCGGATTCGCTTCGATGTACGACGGCTACGGGCTGCTGACCGGGTGGGTGCCGGATACGCCGGAGGCGTTCCGTTCCCAGTTGCACCTGATGCTGGAGAAAAATGTGGATGCGCTGATTTTCACCCTGACCGGCGAACTGGTCTATCCGCATATCCCGCTGCTGCGGGCGCACAGGAAGCCGTTTATTTTCTGCTCCTGCTACTGCCCGCCGGAGTACGACTCCGTGGTCGGCGATCACTACCTCGGCGGACGCATGGCGCTGGAACATCTGGCGGAAGCCGGGCATCGGGCGGTGCTGGTCAGCGAATGCCGGTCGCTGGAAGAGCGTCTGCGCGGTTATTCCGACGCCGCCCGCGAACGGGAGGTGACGCTGCATTGCTACCGGAGCAGCAGGGAGATTCCGGCGATGCTCGACGCGATGCCGGAGGTGACCGCCATAGCCGCCTTCAGCGATGCCGAAGCATTGGAAATCCGGCACCTGCTGCAGGATTCGGGCAGGTCCGTGCCGGGGGACGTGTCGCTGATCGGCTACGATGGAGCGTGGTTCACGCAGGAGCGGGAATTCAGCCTGACGACGGTGGCGCAGCCGGTTCAGGAGATCGGCCGGAGCACCTACCGGCGGCTGACGGAGATATTGGCGGGTGACAGCGACCCCCGGCAGATTCTGCTGGCTCCGTCGCTGCGCCCGGGCGCCAGCGTGGCGCCGCCAAAGACAGGGAAATAAGCGGACGGCAAGGTGCCGCTGCCGGGTACGCGCTCTACGCCCTTCGGGGTTGCGCGGCGGCTGGCACAGGCAAGCGAAGGTTGGTCTCCATAACCACTTACGCGGCGCACAATAAGCGCGGCAAGCGCCGCGAACGAATGTGAGGGAATTATTTTGCGGCAGCGAAATACCGAGGAACGATAGTGACGAAGCCCCTCTGGCGTAGTGAGCGCAGCGAACGTGAAGGGTTGGCCGCCGCAGGCGGACAAGTAAGCGGCGAAGCCGCGTCCGCGAGCGGAACTGCTCCGAAAGTCCGCGTGAGTTCAAATCCGGACGGGGAGGTCCGGAGGGCGCAACCGGGCCCTCCGGAGCCATCCGCAGGCTGGAGGCCCGGTGCTCACTACCCTCCGGGCAGCTTGCCTGTTCTTGATGCAATGCAAAGTTGAATATAGCGGAGCGGGAGCAAGCCGTTCCGGCTCCGCACTCCAAGGTTGATATCGGACGGCATTGGGTTGGATAAGTAAACATCACATTTGAGTTGTTCCTGTAGCAGCCTTTGAAAGAAACACAACGGAGGTAAAAATGCGTAGCAAACGAAAGAAAAAGCAAATGCAACAAGGAAAACACTCTGCACGTAAGCGGTATAAATTCACATTGATTGAGCTGCTTGTAGTGATCGCGATTATCGCGATTCTGGCTTCGATGCTGCTGCCGGCGTTGAACAAGGCGCGGGACCGGGCGCGCGCGACGTCATGCGTGAATAATATGAAGAATCTGGGACAGGCGTTCATGTTCTATTTTCAGGGGAACGAGGATTACTATCCGAACTACGAATCGCCCGATACGTTCTGGGCGCGGCAGGTGATGGAGTCGATGAATATCGTGAATACCACCAATACGGTCAAAGGGATGCTGCTCTGCCCGGCGGCGTCGCAGAAACCGAACGGCGAACGGAACTGGAATGTCCATGACGCCGCCTACGGCTATAACTATACCGGCCTGGGCGACTATGCGGGCGGGGTGATCGTGAAGGTGTCGCGGCTGCGGCGGCCGAGCATCATGACGGTTGCCGCCGACAGCCGCGACGATTGGAACAACGATGCCTTTCACGGTCTGATCGCGGGGGAGAGTACGCCGTATGTGATTTCGCAGCGGCATAACGAAGGCTCCAACGTGCTTTTCGGCGACGGCAGCGTGCGGGGATTCCGCTACGGGGAATTTTATGGAAAAATCGACAACGGGGAACTTCTGTTTCTGAATAAGTAAATGTAAAAGGAAAATGATTATGTGGAAAAAACTGCTTCCGGTCTTCACCCTGTGCGGCGCTGCGGCGATCGCCGCCGACTACAATGTGCTCGATCACGGCCTCAAGGCGGACGGGCGCTCCGACAATACCGCCGCGATGGCGGCGCTGCTGGCGAAAACCGCGCCGGGCGACACCATCCGTTTTCCCGGCGGAACCTATTTCTTCACCGGCGACATCAGGCTGGACGGAACCGGCCTGACGCTTGACGGCAGCGGCACGATCCTGTTTGAACACAAGGACGACGATCCGGCGTGGAACGACAACCGCAAAATCAACATCACCGGTAAAAAGATCGCGGTGCGGAATCTGAAGGTCACTTCGACCGCCAAGACCCGCAGCGCGGTGTACGGGCTGGTCAGCTGCTTCGACGCGGATGACGTCCGCATCGAAAACCTTGAAATCTACAATTCACCTTCGACGGCGATCTATACGATCCACTCTTCGCGGATCTGGATTCTGAACAACTTCGTTCACGACCAGTGGGCGGACGGCATCCATGTTTCGCGCGGTTCGGACCAGGTCCTGATCCACGGCAACGTGATCGAACGCAACGGCGACGACGGGATCGGCGTGGTCTCCTACCACGGGCCGGAGCCGTGGAACCGGCACCCGCGGAACAACCGCATCATCATGACCGACAACATCATCAGCCGCACTCCGGCGCGCGGCATCTGCGCCAGCGGCGGCAACCTGACCATCCGCGGCAATATCATTTCGCAGACCGGCAAGGCCGGGATCATCTGTACCGCCGAAGGGTGGATTTCCGCGTATACATTGATCGAGGGCAATACCGTCTTCGACGTCGGGACCGCTGAAAAGTACGGCTTCGACTTCTACGATACGCGCGGCACGCGCTCCGGCATTCACGTGCAGTACAACCGGGATATGATGATCCTGAACAATATGATCTACAATGCCCGGCAGGGGTGCGGCATCTCGGTGACTTCGTCGCCGGATGTGACGGTTTCCGGCAACCGGATCACGAACTGCGTGCGCGGCATCCAGGCCGATATCCCGGCCGCTTTCGGGACGGGGGAGAAATTCAATCCGGAGTGGCTCCGGGAGATGTACGGCGACAAGAGCTATCAGGCGGTCGGGGATATCCCCGGCTGCGACAATCTGACGGTCAGCGGCAACACGGTGCGCGACTGTATGACGGACGGCATCTGGGTTTCCGGCCTGAAAGATCGTCCCAACATGAATGTGGTGGTCAGCGGCAACATTCTCGGAGGCAACAACCGATCGAAACAGCCGAATGTCCGCGACGTGTGGAGCGCGTATTGCACCAGCCTGACCATGAGCGGCAATATCTCGCAGGGCGGCGATGGGGCTCCGCTCTCTCCGGTGCAGGGGAGCGCCGGGTGTACCGCAAACGCGCCCCGCTGAGAAAGGAAGTGGAACATGGCGTGTCAGCCTTTGATCAGCGGCATCATGCTCAGCCTCGGGCCGAACAGCTTTGCCGACAGCAGTTACCTGTACCGGATGGGCGCCGGGGAGTGGCGGGCCGAACTTGACGCGATGCAGCGTTTCGGTATCGACTGGCTCGGCTGCTGGTCCGGATTGGAAACGTGCGTGGAACGCCGGGCGGCGGTGCCCGGCGGCGACCTGATCGGTTTCCTGCTCCGCGAGGCGGAAGAGAGGAATATGCGCCTGAGCCTCTCCTGCGGCTTCTGCCCGGGGTGGTGGGAGGAGTGGAACCTGCCGAAGGCGCTGGCGTTCACCGGCCGCAGCATTGAACGGCTGCGGCGGCGGTACGGTGCGTTCCGGTCATTCGATTCGTGGTATCTGGACTATGAAATCTATCTGCGCTGGGGCGAAGAAGCGGAGCAAATGGCGGAACTTTACCGTGGAGTGACGGCGTACTGTCACGAGGCGGACCGGCGGCCGGTGATGGTTTCGCCGTTTTTCCAGCCGGACACCTCGGGGCGCTGCGGCGTATTCCGTTACGGGGAACCGGCGGAATATTATCCCTTCTGGCGCGACCTGCTGGCGGGGAGCGGCATCGATATTCTGGCGCTGCAGGACAACGGCGGCCAGCACCTCGGCTGCTTCGGCGACGGCGAACGGCTGCCCTTCATCCGCGAAGTGACCCGGGCGTGCCGGGATGCGGGCGTGCGCTACTGGGGAAATGTGGAGTCCGGCGAGCTGCCGGTCGCGAGTGTCGACGCGTTTGCGGAGCGCTACGGCGCGGGGGGCGATGTGAACGACCGCCGCATCCGTCCGGACTGGCGGGCCGTGCCTCTGCCGAAGCTGGAACGGAAGCTGGAGCTCGCCGCGCGCGACGCGGAGAAGATCATGAGCTGGGGGTACATGGAGTTCTTCCGCCCTGGAGGCGGCGCGGAAAACCGGCGCAACTATCAGGCGTACTGTTCTTACCGCGACAGCGTGCGCGGCGTCGAAGTGGAAAGTGCTTCTTCAGAGCTGCTTGCTGCCGGAAGCGTCTGAAAAACGGCTTTCTATAATCGAAATTGAAAAAAACAGCCTGCCCCGGCAATCCAGCGGCAGGCTGTTGAGTTGAAATATTACCGGTGGATATCCACCACGCTGCCGCCGAACAAGTCGACGACCTCATGGATGAAGGGATCATTGACCGCCTCCTCCAGCGCCTTCGGATTGTCGTTGGCGATGCTGTGGCGCTTCTTGCGGCCGGGGGCGTCCAGATCGGATTCCTCCGTCACCTGCGCGGCCAGCACCTCCGGCATTTGATTCGGGGGAGCAGGTTCGGGTTCGGCTTCCGGCTCTTCCGCCGGTTCCGGGACAGGCTGCCGTTCCACGGCCGGCGGGGCAGGGGAAGCCGGTTCTTCCTCCGGAGGCTCCGGGGAAGGCGCGGAAAGAGGCCGGATGGGCTCGACCGGTTCGGATTCGGGTTCCGGTGCCGCCGGCGCCTGTTCCGGCAGCTGCGGAGCCGGAACAGGCTCCGCTGTGACCGGCATGGGAGCAGCCTGCGGTTCCGGCGCAGGTTCCGGAGGAACCGGAGCAGGGGCGCTTTCCACGGCAGCAGGCTGCGGCATGGGGGCCGGTGCTGCCGGAGGCGGCGCAACTTCCGTCGCGGCCGGTTCCGGCGCGGGTTCCTGCGGAGCCGGGGGAGGAGTGGCCCTTGCGGCAGGTGCCGGCGCGGGAGCCGGTGCTTCCGGCTGCGGTTTCAGAGGCTCGATTTCGGCGGCCTCGGTCCGCTTGACTACCGGGGGGAGCTGGTCGATGAACTTCAATTCTCCGGCGGTGCGCAACTGGTTCAGGCGCGCCAGCAGGTCGTCGATGCGGACCGCATGGGCTTCGCGCATCGATTTCAGCAGGATCGTTTCCAGATAGACCTGCTTGTTCAGGGCGTCGTGCAGTACGCGGCCCACCGGAGCGATGATTTCCAGCAGTATCTGAATGGTGTCCGGCTTCGCGAGCGCCGCCAGCTTGCGGTAGCGTGCCACCGCTTCCTCGCCTTCGTCGATCAGGTCGGAGGGATCGGGCAGGATCGCGCAGAGCTGCACCGCGCGCATCGCTTCAAGCAGGTCGTCGAACAACGTTTCGAGATTTTTCCCTTTCCGGGCCAGCCGCGACACGATTGAGACCACTTCGCCGGGGGCATTGCGCAGCATTGCGACCATCAGCGCGTCGAGATCGGTCCGGTCGGTCAACCCGAAGAGCGACAGCACCTGTTCCCCGGTGATCGGCGTATCGTCGCCCTGGGAGAAGAACGCGATCATCTGGTCGAGCAGGCTCTGGGCGTCGCGCATGCCGCCCTCGGCGGCCCGGGCGATCGCGCCGATCGCGCTGTCGTTGATCTTCACTTGCTCGGAGTCGCAGATCAGCCGCAGCCGCTCCGTGATCAGCCGGGTCGGGATCGGCAGCAGATCGAACCGCTGGCAGCGCGAAATGATCGTCGGCAGGACCTGATGGACTTCGGTGGTCGCAAAGATGAACTTCACATGGGCGGGCGGCTCCTCCACCGTTTTCAACAGCACGTTCCACGCCTGCTTGGAGAGCATGTGGACTTCGTCGATGATGTAGATTTTGTAGCGGCCGCCGACCGGCTGGGTCAGCACGTCTTCGGCCAGTTCGCGCATATCGCCGGTGGTGTTGCGGCTGGCGGCGTCCACCTCCATCACGTCGAGGCTGCGCTCCTCCGCGATCGCACGGCAGGATTCGCAGCGGCAGCACGGCTCGCCGTCCTGCGGATCGAGACAGTTCATCGCCTTGGCGAAGATGCGCGCGAGCGTGGTCTTGCCGACGCCGCGCGGGCCGACGAAAAGATAGGCATGCGCGGTGCGCTGCTGGCGGATCGCGTTTTCCAGCGTCCGCACCACATGCTGCTGACCGACCACGTCACCGAAGCGCTGCGGCCGCCATTTGCGGGCTATGACCTGGTATTCACTCATGGGCGCACCTCAAGCGCGGTTTCCACCGCTTCGCGCTGCATCGCGAAAACCTGTTTGAGACCATGCTCGGCAAGGTCGATCAGTTCGTTGAGCCGGGCGCGGGAGAAAGGTTCCCCTTCGGCGGTTCCCTGCACCTCCACGAGTTTGCCGGATTCGGTCATCACCACATTCATATCGACTTCGGCATTGGAGTCCTCCTCGTAGCAGAGGTCGAGCATCGGAACCCCGCCGATCACGCCGACGCTGATCGCGGCCACACTCTCTTTGAACGGGTTTTCCGGGAAAATGCCTTTGGCGACTCCCCGGCGGCATGCGATCGCCAGCGCGGTCGCCGCGCCGGTGATGCCGGCGCAGCGGGTGCCGCCGTCGGCGTCGATCACGTCGCAGTCGAGATAGGCGGTGTTTTCGCCGAGCTTCAGGAGGTCGGCGGACATCCGCAGCGAGCGGCCGATCAGGCGCTGGATTTCGACGGTGCGCCCGCCCTGCTTGCCGGCGCTGGATTCGCGCTTCATCCGGTCGTGGGTGGAGGCCGGGAGCATTCCGTATTCGCAGGTGATCCAGCCGCCGGGAACCTTCCGGTTTTTCATCCACGCCGGGACCTTCGCATCGATGCTGACCGCGCAGACCACCCTGGTGCCGCCGTTCCGGATCAGCACCGAAGCGAGCGGATGCGACAGATAGTCGGGAGTGATCACGATTTTGCGAAGTTCATCCGGAGCGCGTCCGTCGATACGAGCCATAAAAAACCTCCACCAGCACAAGAGATGTTAAATTCCGAAACGGGCGGCTGTGCGCCGCATCAAAAAGAGTCGCCGGGTCAGATTACTCGTGGCCTGTCAAAAAATCGCGTAGAGCTGCTTGGTTCCCCACCTGACTCGGTTGGCACTTTTGACAACGCACGGGGTCCGGCCCGGCGACAACAAATTTTCGATTGTTCCCTTACTGTACCCTACTTTTTGAAAAAATCAAGGAGCAATCCGAGTTCTTTGCGCAAATTTTTCCGTTCGACCACTCGGTCGATCAGCCCTTTTTCCAACAGGAATTCGGCGGTCTGGAAGCCTTCGGGCAGTTTGGAGTTGGTGGTCTCCTGAATCACGCGGGGACCGGCGAAGCCGATCATGGCTCCCGGTTCGGCGATAATCACGTCGCCGACCGCCGCAAAACTCGCGGTCACGCCGCCGTAGGTCGGATTGGTCAGGATCGCGAAGTAAGGCAGCCCGGCTTCGGCATGGCGCTCCAGCGCGGCGCAGGTCTTGGCCATCTGCATCAGGCTCATGATTCCCTCCTGCATGCGGGCGCCGCCGGAAGCGGTCACGATCACCACCGGCAGTTTCGCGGCGGTCGCGGCTTCCACCAGCCGGGTGATTTTTTCGCCGACCACGGAGCCCATCGAAGCGCCCATGAAACGGAAATCCATCACACCGAGCATATAGGGACGGCCGTCCAGTTTCGCGGAGCCGCAGACGATCGCGTCGTTGAGCCGGGTTTTCTTCTCGTTTTCTTCGAGACGGGCCGTGTAGGGCTTGGAATCGGTGAAGTGCAGGAAGTCCACGGACTTGAGATCAGCGTCCATTTCAGCGAAGCTGTCAGGATCGGTCAGCGATACGATGCGGGAGTGCGCGTCCATCGAAAGGTGGCAGTTGCAGTACCAGCAGACGAGAAGGTTGTCCGCGAGGCGGTCCGTGTAGAGCGTCTGTCCGCAATTCTTGCATTTCACCCACGAACCGTCGGGAATGACCATTTTGCGCTCTCCGCTGGTCGGCATCCGCAAAGTCGAATACTTGCCGCTGCTGAATAATGACATAAAAGTTTACAACTCCAGTTAACCACAACTCAATCCGGACCGGTTCCCATGTCCGCCAACCGTAAAAATCAACACGTCATCTTGCCTAATATATCCCGGTTCCGTAAAAATTCAATTGCCGTTTTGTAATATTGTGGCGGCGTGTTGCGGTTTTCCCGGTCGAATTGTTCAGAAAAGTTCTCCCTGTTCCATGGCCGGGGAAGGCGCCGTTTCCGGCGCCGGGGCGGCGGAAGCGGCGGAAAACAGGTCGTCCTGATCCGGTTCGGGAGCGTTTTCCGGCACGACGGGGAGCTCCTTGAGAATGCTTTTGAGCTCCATGCGGCGGCAGATGTCGGCAATTTTCGCCCAGTCCGGTTCCCGGCGCGCCAGCACAGCTCCGAGGTCGGAGAAGCGTTCCGGCAGGTCGCTGCGCAGCCGGATCAACTCCTGGTTGCGCTTCAGGATATTTCCGGCGCCGGCAAGTTTCTTCTCGAATTTGGTGCCGGCCAGTTTTTCCGGATGCTCCAGCCACTCCGAGGCGGGGCCGTAGGTGTTGAGCAGCTGCGCCGCCCCTTTCGCGCCGATTCCCGGAACTCCCGGAATATTGTCGGAGCTGTCGCCGAGCAGCGCCAGATAATCGATCAGCAGTGCGGGCGGAACCTGAAATTTCGCGGTGATCTCCGCGACGCCCCGTTCTTCAAATCCGGCATTCCTGGGGGCGGGTGAAAGCATGGTGACCCGGTCGTCGACCAGTTGGGCGAGGTCTTTGTCGGAGCTGATGATCTTCACGGGGCCTTCGGCGGCGCGCGCAAAAGCGGCGGCGAGGTCGTCGGCTTCGTACTCCGGTTCTTCCAGCAGCGGCCAGCCGAAGGCTTCCGCCAGTTCGCGGATCACCGGAATCTGGGTGCGGAGCGCTTCCGGCATCGGCGGGCGGTTGGCCTTGTATTCCGGATTGAGTTTCATCCGGAACTCCACCTTGCCGCAGTCGAAGAGCATCGCTCCCCGGCTGGTGGGGTACTCCTTCTGGATGCCGAGCAGCAGCCGGGTGAACACAAAGACCGCGTTGGTCGGTTCCCCCCTGGAGTTGGTCAATTGGCGGATCGCGTAGAACGCGCGGAAAATCTGGGAGTAAGCGTCGATCAGAATCAGCTCGTCTGCCATCAAAAAACCTCCGGAACATTGATCAAATCAAATCCGCCGCAACGGATCAAGACAAAAAAAAGGGTTCAAGGTTGAGTTATCCAGACGCTTAGAGGAGTAATTATGAAGAGGAGAAATTGCGTATAGGAGCCTGAATAAACAGAACCTTGAACACTTCTTACTATAAACGGAAATTTTTCAAAATCAAATGGTTTTTGTCGATTTTACGAAAAAAAACGCTTTTTTTTTGATTTTTATCGAAAAAAGACCGTTTTTCACTGTTCATTTTACAGATATGCCGGAGATGTGAAAAACTGATCGGTTGACTGTCGTTTTTCCATAACCATCGATCAATTAAGATTGTTTATCGGAAATAAAAACTTTTGAGTCGAAAATAATAGTGGTTACGGTTTCAATTTGAAAATTAAAGTACCGATTAAATGGTTGAAAAGAGGGAATCAACTGATTCGGTTGCAGCAGAGACTTATTGAGTTACTACTATTATGGTAGTTTTTTAGTGGTATCTAAGAAATAAAAAACGGCAATTGCATAAACTGGCATTCAGTCTCGATCGACGCATTGCCGGTCTGGGGGCTGCAAAGGTTGACCGCTTAAGTTTCTTTTGCCGATATGACGCGTCTTTGTCGAGTGTCGCCTTTGTGCTTGCTTCTGCGACGCAAAGCGTCTTTGGAGTGCGGAGATTCATCTCCGCACTCCAAGGTTGTCAGTTCGCCTTTCGTGGATTTTTTCGATTATCATAAACGAGCCGCAGCCGTGCCGTTTTCGCGGCAGGCGGGTCTTACGGCCTTGCGGCCTCCAGACCTTGTACGCTACGCGGCCTGATTTTCAATCGCATCTCCGGTAGCTGGGCGCTGCAGCAGCGGCAAGGTGCCGCTGCCGTGACTGTCTCCGACGGCCAACGGTTTCGCCGTTGGATCACGACCGGGTGGCACCCGGTGGCGTATACCGTCTATAGAGTGAATAAGCTGATAGCTGATAACCCCGGTTTTGCAATTTTTACGTAGTAAAAATTCAAAACCGCACCCGGCGCCGGCACCTTGCCGGTCGGGGGGACCGGGGGGCGAAGCGCCCCCGGCCGCCGGAGGCTCCCTCCTCAGGCCGTGGGGACATCGCGGCCTGCAAAGACGCGCACGGCGGCGGTGTTGTCCATGAAGTCGCGGATGGTTTCGTTGACGGAGTCGCGGGGGCAGGCGCGCAGTTCCGCTTCGTGGAGCCAGCTCTCCTCCGCCGGGCGGCCGTAGTGCAGTGAAAGCACGCTTGCGGTCAGCGCAGAGCCGACGGATTCGGTCAGGCGCGCTGCGGCGAAGGCCGCCCCTTCGCGGGCGGCGAGGAATTCCTCTTCGCGCAGCCCTTCGGTGGCGAGCCGGTCGATTTCGGCGGCGATGAGCCGGTCGGCCACCTCTGCCTGTTCGGCGGTGGTGATCACGTGGAACATCAGCGAACCGCGGTGGAAACCGCCGGACATCTGCATGCCGGTGGTGTAAGCGAGCGCGTTGTCTTCGCGGATGCTGCGGAACAGCTGCGAGGCCAGCCCGTTGGTCGCCTGGTTCAGGATTTCAAAGGCCGGATAGCGCCGGTCGCAGCCGCTGATGCCGGGCAACGCGCGGATCACGGCGGTCTGTTCGCGTTCGATCGGCAGTGCGCCGCTGCGGAATCCGTGTTGGAAAACCGGTTCCGGCGGCAGTTCGATTTCCGGCTGGTTCCAGTCGATGCCGCCGGCAAGGAGTTCCGCGAACTCCCGCGTTTCTTCGGCGGAACAGTCGCCGCCGAAGCCGAAGACCACCCGCGAGGGCGTCCAGCGGGAGCGGTAGAATTCACGGGCCTGCTCCGGGGTCAGCGCCGCGAGCTGCTGTTCGGTGCCGTTTACGCCCCAGCCGTAGGGGTGGCTGCCGAAGAGCTGCCGCCGGGCGAGGTCCTGCGCGGCGGCGCGGGGGGATTGGGCGCGGCTGCGCAGGAGTTCGAGCCGGTTGTAACATTCGCGTTCAAACTCCTCCGGGCCGAAGGCCGGGGCATGGAGAATTTCAGCGAGGATTTCCAGCGCCTTTTTGAACTTTGCACGCGGTGCGTTGAGTTCGAGCACCCAAGAGTTCAGCCCGGAATTCACCGAAAGATCGGCTCCGCAGCCGTCGAGGCGGCGCAGGATTTCAGTTTCATTGTGGAACTTGGTTCCCGCCGTGATCAGGTCGGCGGTCAGGCTGCTGAGCCCGCCTTGCGCCGGAGTTTCGAAGATGGTTCCGGCCGGGAGCAGCAGCGCGAGGTCGATCATCGGCAGCCGGCGGTCGGTCAGCGTCAGCACGCGGGCGCCGTTGCCGAGCCGGGAGGTTTCCGGGCGCGGCGGTTTCGGCGCCGGAGCGGAGTGAATCCGCGCGGACTCCTTCCCGGTCAGCTGTGTGACCGTGGCGAAGCTGTTTTCGTCCAGATAGGTCGCGGCAACCCGGCGGATATCGTCGACGTCGAGCTTCGCGAGCTTTTCCATATAGAGGTCGGAGAGGGCAGGGGCGTCGTTCGCGATGACTCCTCCGGCGATATCGGCCGCGATTTCGCGCAGGCCGCGCAGCTGGCGGAGATGGTCGGCGGTCTGCTGCATCTTTTCGCGCTCGACCTCCGCTTTGGTGAGGTCGCCTTTGCGGATTTTCTCCAGCTCGCGCTTCAGGGCGGATTGGAGCTTGTTGAGTTTGCCGGGAGCGGCGGTGCAGCCGATGCCGAGCAGGCCGCCGCAGGGCTGGGTGTAGCAGAAGCTGCGCAGGTCGATCGCGAGCTTCTGCTCAAGCTCAAGCACCCGGACCAGCCGGGAACCGTCGCCCATGCCGAAGATGCCGGCCAGCACGTCCAGCGCCGGAATATCCGGGTGGGACGCTTCCGGAATCCGCACCGCCGTCGCCAGCCGGGCCAGCGGGTCGGCGAAGCGGAACGAGCTGGAGCGGGGCGCACACTGAACCGGTTCCTCCGGCAGCAGCGCCTCCGCCAGATGTGCGGCGGGCCAGTCGCCGAGCAGTGCGCCGATCTCCTCGTAAGCCTGTTCGGGGACCACATCGCCGACGATTACCCAGAAACAGCGCCCGGGCGTGTAGCGCTCCCGGTAATAGGTTTCCATCATCTCTTTGCTGACGCCGGCGATCAGTTCCCGGTAGCCGATGATCGGGTGGCGCATCGGGTGAATCTTGAACAGCTCCTGATTCAGCGCTTCAAAGAGCCGCCGGGACGGATTGTCCACACCGAGCTCACGTTCGCGCAGGATCACCTCGCGCTCCGCCCTGAAGCGGGCTTCCGGGAACTCCGGATACCGCACCATCGAGCCGAGCACCTTCACCGCCGTCCCGAGATGCTTGGCCGCCACTGTCGCGTGATAAGCGGTGTGGTCGTAACTGGTGTAGGCGTTCATCGTGCCGCCGAGCCGGTCGATCGTGTCGGAAACGGCGGTGCCGGGGTAGTCGCAGCATCCCTGGAACATCATGTGTTCGAGAAAGTGGGAGAGGCCGCAGCCGAGATGCCGCCCCTCGTGGATGCTGCCGGTGCGGATGAAGCATTCGACTTCGACCGCAGTGCCCGGCTGGGGCAGCACGTGGAGCCGCATGCCGTTTTCATAGTGGAAGGTGACGACGTCGCGGTAGAATTTCATAATGCTCCAAATGGGTTGTTTCAATCGATTTTCGGAAGGGGGGCGTGCGGCTGCCGGGGCGGTCCGCTTTCCGGCTCGATCAGCGGGAAGTCGATCTCGAATTCCTCCGGCGAATCGTCCTGCGAGGCGGAGAGCAGCTCGGCGCCGATCAGCGAATAGACGATGCTGCCGACATCGGCGGCTTCATGGATGCCCCACTCGTCCAGCACCTGCTGCGCGAGGACGCCGAACTCCTTTTGCGCGTAGTCGCGGACGCCGTGCAGCAGTTCGAGCGCCGAGACATGGCGGTGCTTCGGCAGCCGTCCGACCGTGAAGGTCACCGCGTTGGCGACGAAAGGGTAGGCATCGTGCCGGTAACGCGGGTCGCGCCGGACGAGTTCCTCGATTTTCTGCTCCACATCCTGTTGATCCATGATGAAATGCGCTTGTAAGCGCCTACTCCAGAACTTTGGGTTTCTTTTTGCCGCTGACCAGAGAACTCGGGTCCTGATTGAGATAGTCGGTTAATTCCCGCAGCGAGTCGAGCGTCTGGTTCAGCTTGAGCAGTGTGTTGGACAATTCATCCTGCGAGTTCACGAAGGAGTCTGCGGCGCTGCGGATGCTGGCGGTGCTCTCCGGGATTTTGGAGTCGCGGGTCTCCCGGATCAGCTGGGTGGTCAATTCATTGACGCTCTTGAGATCGGTTTCAAGCAGACTGACGATTCGGTTGATCTGCTCTTCGTTCAGCACGCGCGAAATGGTGCGGCTGCTGGTTTCGAGATTCTCCGCGGCGTCGTTGATCCGGGCGATCGTGGATTTGAGCGCGGGATCGGAGAGCAGGCCGGAGAGCTCGGAGAGGCTGCGCTCCAACCCGTCCGAAATCTCCTCGAAACGGATGCGGCTGATCCGGTCGAGCGAGGTGTTCAACGCTTTCAGGATGTCGCGGAAACTCGACGGCACCGCCGGAATGTACAACACTTCCGGACCGGTTCCGGCCGGCGGCTCCGGCAGCTCCTGTCCCGGCGTCGCAAAATAGTCGAAGTCGATATAGCGCATTCCGGTGATGCCCGCATATTCGAGGCGGCAGCGCATTCCCTGTTCCAGCTCGGAGCGGAAAAAGCGGTCGAATTCGGTCAACTGGCGGCTGCGCCCCCCTTCGACGTTCACGAAGTGGTCGAGCTGGATCTCCATATTGACTTCCACGAGCTTGTCGGAGACGCGGATCGCGATCTTCGAGACGGTACCGATCGGCACTCCCCGGTATTTGACGCCGGAGCCGACGGTCAGCCCCTGCACCGACTCCGAGAAATAGGTCCGCACCGCCACCTTGTGGGTGAAAAAGTCGGACATGCCGAAAAAGAACAGCATGATCAGCAGCAGCAGCACGCCGCCGATCACGAACATGCCGATCCGCAATTTTTGATTCCGGTCGTTCATTGCAGCTTACTCCACGATTTTTACTTTGACATCGGCCTTGTCCTCGCTTTTGAGCCCGTCACGGCTCAGGAAAGCGCGGACCCACGGGTTCTCCGACGTGTCGCGCAGCGTCGCGGGAGCGCCGAGGGCGGCGATGGTTTTCGTCGTTTTATCCAGCATGGCCACCCGGTCGCAGATGGTGAAGATGCTGTCGAGTTCATGCGTGACCACCACGATGGTCGCGCCGAAGTTGTCGCGCATGCGCAGGATCAGCCGGTCGAGGTCGGCCGAAGTGATCGGATCGAGGCCGGCGGAGGGTTCGTCGAAAAAAAGCAGCTGGGGGTCGAGCGCCATCGCCCGCGCCAGCCCGGCCCGTTTGCGCATGCCGCCGGAGAGTTCGGAGGGCATGTAGTCGCCGAAGCCGCCGAGGTCGACCAGTTTGAGCTTCTCTTCGACCTTTCTGGCGATTTCGGCGGGGCTTTTGCCGGTGTACTCCTGCAGCGGCAGCGCGACGTTTTCCGCGACGGTCATCGAGCCGAACAGCGCGCCGCCCTGATAGGTGACGCCGAAGTGGCGCATGATCTCAAGCTTTTCCGTATCGGTGGCGGAGACGATGCTGCGCCCTTCGATGCGGATGTCCCCTTTCTGCGGTTCGTAAAGCCCGATGATGTGCTTGAGCAGCGTACTCTTGCCGCAGCCGGAGCCGCCGAGGATGCCGAACACCTCGCCCGGCTTCACGTCGAAGTTCAAATTCTGCTGGAGCACATTCGAGCCGTAGCCGATGGTCAGGTCTTCGACTTCAATTTCCGGTTGTACCTTTTCCGCCATGATTCACCTCAATAACCGATAAACGAGTAAAGCACCGTCAGCAGTGCGGTCGCCACCACCACGAACAGGATCGAAATCACCACCGCTGCCGTCGCAGCCCGTCCGACCCCCTGTGCGTCGCCGCTGGAACGGAAACCGCAATAGCAGCCCGCCAGCGTGATCAGCACCGCGAAAACAAAACTTTTCAGCACGCCGAGCAGGAACGTCGTGGAATCCAGAATATCCAATGTGCGCTCCACATACGCGGCGAGCGGCAGCCCCGCGACGGTGATCCCGACCGCCAGCCCGCCGGTCAGCCCGGCGAAGTCTCCGAACACGGTCAGCAGCGGCAGCGCGATCAGCATCGCGATCAGCTTGGGCAGCACCAGATAGGCGGCCGGCCGGATACCGAGCGTTTCCAGAGCGCTGATCTCCTCATCCACCTTCATCGTGCCGATTTCGGAGGCGAAGGCGGAACCGGCCTGGCCGGTCGCGATCAGCGCCACCATCAGCGGGCCGAATTCCTTGAGCACCGAAAAGCCGACCATGTCCACGATGAAAATTTCAGAGCCGAATTTGCTGAGCTGGATCTGGCCGTTGATCGCCAGCACCCCGCCCATCAGGAAGCAGATCAGCAGCACCAGCGGCAGCGACTGCGCACCGCAGAGATCGAGATAGTACAGAGTCTCCTTGAGCCGCAGCTGCCGTTTCTGCCGCAGCAAGGGCAATGCCGAGGCGACCCGGCCGATGAAAACCACCGGTTCGGTGACGGAGTCCGGCAATTGAAAGCGCCGGGAAGTTTTCGCTCGGTTTTCCGCCAAGGGGACGCCTCCGGGTCAGTACATCCGCTGCTGCACCTGCCGCTGCGGTTTGATTTTGGGTTCTTCCAGATAAAGGGAATACCACAGGTCGCCGAGTCCGGCATTGTTGAAATGCTTGTATTTGCCGTTGACCAGCCGGTCGCAGTTTTCGATCAGGGTCTGGTTGTCGGAGAGCTTGCGCGCGGCGACCAGCGCGGCGACCGCTTTCTGCGGTTCATCCTGCCGGAGCTTGATCCAGGCGTAGGTCAATGCGACCAGCGCGGCATCCTCGCCCTTGAGCTTTTTGCATTTCCTGTCGTAAAATTTGTCGATGGAAGCGTCGTTGTTTTTGTAGAGCCGCACCAGCTTGATCGCGAGCGAACGCGGATCGAGCAGGAAGCACTTCGGCAGCAGTTCGTCCACCTTGCCGAACTCCTTGAGCTGGAAATGGAGCTGCATCTTCATGGTGTTGATCTGTTTTTTCAGCATCATGTTCCACTTGTACCACGGCTCGAACTCTTTGGTCGCTTCGAGGGTCCGGCGGACCGCGTCGCTCTGGAGTTTCTCCAGATTCTGCTGCGCGAGGCGCATATTGCCCGGCGGCCGCATCTGGTACTGCTGCATCTGCCGGTTGATCTTCGCCTGCGCCGCCTGCATGATCTGCTGCAACTGGAGATTGAGCTTGCCGACTTTCCTGCGGATCAGCAGCCCGATCACGATCTGGCTGATCAGCATCGCGCCGACCGCACAGAAAATACCCCAGCCGGTGCCGAGGTCGCGCTGCGTAATTGCGCCGATCACGGCGCCCACAATCAAGGATATGATAATGCTGTACACTCTGTAACACTCCCGTGAAAACGGTTATTTCTTATGTTTGCGCTGCTTCTGCCGCTGTTTCTTGGCGAGCTTGGCGAGGCGCTTTTTGCGATCCTGCTCTTTCTTTGAAATGGGCGCGGGGCCTCCGAGCAATCCGCCGAAGGTGCCGGGCGCGCCGCCATTTTCCGGCAACTGGGCGCCGGACATCAGGCGGCCGAGCACGCCGTTGTGCTTCATCATCTTGCGCATCGATTCGAACTGCTTGACCAGGTTGCTGACCATCTCGACCGGCACGCCGGAACCCTTGGCGATACGCTTTTTGCGGGAGAAGTCCATCAGGTCCGGGTTGGCGCGTTCGGCTTTGGTCATCGACAGGATCACCGCCTCCATGCGCGAAAAATGCCTGGGGTCGACGCCGGAGAGAGCGCCGGCGATCTGGCGGCCGCCCGGCAGGAACTTCAGGATGCTCTCCATGCCGCCGAGCTTGGTGATCTGGCGCAGCTGGGACAGAAAGTCGTCGTAATCGAATTTGTTGGCGCGCAGCTTCTCCTGAAGTTTTTTCGCCTCTTCCTCGTCGATTTCGGCCGCGGCCTTTTCAACGAGGGAGACCACGTCGCCCATGCCGAGGATGCGGCCGGCCATGCGGTCGGGGTAGAATACTTCAAGGCTGTCGAGCTTTTCGCCGAGACCGATGAATTTGACCGGGCAGCCGGTGACCTTGCGGATCGAAAGCGCCGCGCCGCCGCGGGCGTCGCCGTCGAGCTTGGTCAGGATGAAGCCGGTGAGGTCGAGCGCCCTGTGGAAGTGTTCCGCGACCGAAACCGCCTCCTGGCCGAGCGCGGCATCCGCGACCAGCAGCACTTCGTCGGGCTGGACGGCCTGGCGGATGCGGACCAGTTCCTGCACCATCGTCTCGTCGATCTGCAGCCGGCCCGCGGTGTCGATGATGACCACGTCGAAGCCCTGCCGCCCGGCCTGTTCGACCGCGTTGACCGCGATCGCGGCGACGTTGACGCTGGTGCGCTCGGCGTGGACCGGTACGCTGATCTCCTTGCCGATGATTTCAAGCTGGTCGATCGCGGCGGGACGGTATACGTCGCCGGCGACCAGCAGCACCTTCTTGCCGTCGCGCTTAAGTTTCAGCGCGAGCTTGCCGGCGGTGGTGGTCTTGCCGGAGCCGTGCAGGCCGACCAGCATGATCGCGGTCGGCTTGTGCGCGAAATTCAGTTCGGAAACGCCTCCGCCCAGCAATTCGACCAGCTTGTCGTTGACGATCTTGACGACCTGCTGGCCGGGGGTGACGCTTTTGACCACATCCTGGCCGACGCATTCGGTTTTGACCGCCTCGATGAATTCGGCGACCACGTTGAGGTTGACGTCCGCATCCAGCAGCGCCAGCCGGATTTCCCGCATCGCGTCGGCGATATTCGACTCGGTCAGGGTGCTCTGCCCCCGCAGCTTCCGGAAAACGTCGTGGAGTTTGTCGCTCAGTGACTCGAACATTATTCAGTCTGTCCTTTTTTATTTTAATATATCCATATTACATAATATCATTTTAATATATCTTGGTTCGTGCTCAACTTCAAGAGAACCTTTGAAACTTTTGCGGGGAATCCTGCGCGGGAGAAGGGGAACTGGAGCGATATCGGAAAAAAAGCGTTTTGAAATTTCCCCGTCCGGTTGCTTTTGCCGTCCGTTCATGGTAAATTATACCGCGTGAGTGCAAACCAACCATTGCCATAAGGAGAATCGTCAAATGCGCAGTGATACTATGAAAAAGGGGCCGGAACGGGCTCCGCACCGCGGGCTGATGCGCGCGACCGGCCTGAAAAAAGAAGATTTCGACAAGCCGTTCATCGGCGTATGCAACTCCTATACCAACATCGTCCCCGGCCACTGCCATCTGAAGAAGGTCGGCGAAATCATCTGCGACGCGATCCGCGAAGCCGGCGGCGTGCCCTATGAATTCAACACCATCGCGGTCTGCGACGGCATCGCGATGGGCCACAAGGGGATGAAGTACTCCCTCGCCAGCCGCGAAATCATCGCCGACAGCGTCGAAACCATGGGCACCGCCCATCCGTTCGACGCGATGATCTGCATCCCGAACTGCGACAAGGTGGTGCCGGGCATGCTGATGGGCGCGATGCGGCTGAACATCCCGACCATCTTCGCCTCCGGCGGCCCGATGCGCGCCGGGAAACCGCAGGCCGAAGGCGGTCCCGACACCGACCTGATTTCGATTTTTGAAGGCGTCGCGGCGAACCGGATCGGCAAACTCAGCGACGAGGGGCTGGAGGCGCTCGAATGTTCCGCCTGTCCCGGCCCCGGCTCCTGTTCGGGCATGTTCACCGCGAACAGCATGAACTGTCTGTGCGAGGCGCTCGGCATCGCGCTGCCCGGCAACGGCACCATCGCGGCCGATTCCCCCGAACGCGTCGAACTCTGGAAGCGCGCCGCCCGCCGCGCGGTCGAACTGGCCAGAATGGAAAATCCGCCGACCGCAAAGGATTTCGCGACTCCGGCCGCGTTCCAGAACGCGCTCGTGCTCGACATGGCGATGGGCGGCTCCTCGAACACCGTATTGCACACCCTCGCGGTCGCGACTGAAGCTGGCACGAAGCTCGACCTGAAGAAGCTCGACGAGATTTCGGCCCGCACCCCGAACATCTGCAAACTCTCCCCGTCGGTCCAGTACCACATCGTCGAAGACGGCAACCGCGTCGGCGGCATCATGGCGATCCTGAAGGAGATCAGCAAGGTTCCGGGGCTGATCGACGGCAGCGCCCCGACCGTTTCCGGCAAGACGCTGGCGGAGGAGTTCAACGGCGCGCCCGACCCGGACGGCACGATCATCCGCCCGCTCTCGAATCCCTACAGCGAAAAGGGCGGACTGGCGATTCTCTTCGGCAACCTCGCCGAAAAGGGGTGCGTGGTGAAGGCCGCCGGCGTCGCCAAAGCGATGCTGACCCACAAGGGGCCCGCGGTGATCTTCGACAGCGAGGAAGAGGCCGGTGAAGGCATCCTCGCGGGCAAGGTCAAGGCGGGCGACGTGGTGGTGATCCGCTATGAAGGGCCGAAGGGCGGCCCCGGCATGCAGGAGATGCTCGCCCCGACCAGCTACATCATGGGGCGCGGGCTCGGTGAAAGCGTGGCGCTGGTCACCGACGGCCGCTTCTCCGGCGGCACCCGCGGCGCATGCATCGGCCACGTCAGCCCGGAAGCGGCGGCGGGCGGCCTGATCGGCCTGGTCGAACCCGGCGACATCATCGAGATCGACATCCCGAACCGCAGCATCAAGCTGGATGTGCCGGACGAGGTGATCGCCGAGCGCCGCAAAAACTGGAAGCCGCGCGAGCCGAAGATCAAGACCGGCTACCTCGCGAAGTATGCGTCGCTGGCGACCAGCGCCGATACGGGCGGCGTACTGAAAGTCAACTGACGGCGGGAAGCGCCGGAGGGCATTTCTCCCTCCGGCGTTTTGCCCCGGAAGGACGCCATGATTCTCGCACTCGACTTTGAAACCGCCAACTCCGATCCCGGCAGCGTCTGCGCGGTCGGTCTGGCGTGGTTCGACGGTGCGCGGATCACCGGAAGCTGGGAGTCGCTGATCCGGCCCCACCGCAGTTGCCGCTGGTTTTCACGGCTCAATATCGCGGTGCACGGCATTACGCCGGAGATGGTGGCGCAGGCTCCCGAATGGGGCGACGTGTGGCCGGAGCTGGCGCCGCATTTCGCCGGGAGCATGGTGATCGCGCACAACGCGGCCTTCGATGTGCCGGTGCTGCTGCGGACGCTGGAGCTTTACGGCTTTGCGCCCCCCGAATTCGATTTCTTCTGCACCTGCAAGAGCGCACGGCGCGTCTGGCCGGGGCTGGAGAACCATAAACTCAACACTGTTTCGGACTTTCTCGGCTGGGAGTTCCGCCATCACGACGCGCAGGAAGATGCCGCCGCGGCGGCGAATGCGCTCGGCGCGATGCTGCGCGCCACCGGTTCCGCCGATGTGACGGAGCTGGCCGACCGCCTCGGAATCGCGCCCGGCCACGTCAGCCCTGCGGGGTTCACGCCGTGCAAGGTCCGCACTCCCCGAAAAAGGAGACCTGCCAAATCGTGAAATCGGTCCAGATCTACACCGACGGCGCCTGCAAGGGCAATCCCGGTCCCGGCGGCTACGGCGCCGTCTTGCTGTATAAAACCTACCGCCGCGAGCTTTCCGGCGGTTTCCGCCACACCACCAACAACCGCATGGAAATCTTCGCCGCGATCGCCGCGGTCGAACTGCTGAACGAGCCGTGTGAAATCACCCTTTATTCGGATTCCAGCTATCTGGTCAACGCGGTGACCAAACGGTGGCTGTACAACTGGAAGCGTTCCGGCTGGGTGAAGCGGGACGGGCAGCCGGTCAACAACATCGACCTCTGGAAACGTTTCCTCGCCGCGGTCGAGCCCCATAAGCTGCATATGGTCTGGGTGAAGGGACACGCCGACAATGTCGAAAATTCCCGCTGCGACGCGCTGGCGGTGGCAGCCGCCGCCCGCCGCAACGCGCTTCCGCCCGATACCGGCTTCCGGTAAGAGCTTATCCCTAAATAAGCTCTAAGTTCCTAGCCTTTGATGATGACGCCCATTTGTCCGGCGAGTTCGGCGGCCTGGAACAGGGTGACTTCGGCTCCCCGCAGCTCCGGGCCGCCGAGGGAGAGGGTGGGGGCCTGCAGACGGCAGGAGGTGAAATCCACCCCTTTCAGCGGGGTTTTGAAGAAGTTCACGCGGATCAGCTCCGAATCATCCGGCAGCAGGGCTTTCAGGGTGCATTCGGTGAAGGCGGCGTCGCTGAGGTTGCAGCGGCGGAACAGGACCCGGTCGAAAATCGCGCCGTGAAAGTTCGCATACTCGAAGTTGCAGCCGATGGCGGCGGCGTCCCGGAAGCGGCCGCGGGTGAAGTCGGCTCCAAGTCCTTTGACGGAGTGGAATTCGCACCGCCGGAAGCCGCATTCCGCGAACCGGCAGTTGGAGAAATCGCATTCGCGGAACACCGTGTCGGTGAAATCGCAATGGGTGAAGTCGCAGCCGGAAAAGCGGCAGTTTTCCAGAATCACATGCTCGAACGGAGTTTCGGCGAACTCCTCGCCGGCTGCGGAAACGCCCCGGATCAGACAGTCGAACACGTCGCACTCTTCACGGCGGCTTTCGGAAACGAGTTCGCGCAGGCTTTCACGGACGGCGAGGCGGCCGCCGACTGACGGCTTGGCAATTTTCATCGGGATTTTTTCCTGTTTCACATTTCATGGAATTGTTTTGTCCAATGTAGCCGGTCAAAACGGAATATCAAGCTGCGCAACGGGGTTGACAAAAGATTTCCGGCGGGATATGGTAGAAAAAAGGAGATGGAAATCATGCAGAAAATCGACCGTATCGACGCCGGGAAGCCGTTCGACTTCGGACGGACCTCCGGGGATTATGGACGTTACCGGGATATTTACCCCGCGAGTTTGTACCGCAAGCTGCGGACCTTCGGCGTGGTGACGCCGGGCAGTTCGGTGCTGGATGTCGGCACCGGCACCGGCGTGCTGCCGCGCCATCTGGCCGACAGCGGCGCGAACCTGACCGGAACCGATATTTCACCGGAACAGATCAAGGAGGCGCGCCGCCTTTCCGAAGGGCTGCCGATCCGCTACGAAGTCGCGACTGCGGAGAACGTGCCGTTCCCCGACCGCAGTTTCGACGCGGTGACCGCCTGCCAGTGTTTTCACTATTTCGACCCGGATCGGTTCACCGCGGAGCTGAAGCGGGTGCTGAAGCCGGGCGGGCTTTTCTGCCGGATCGATATGGAGTGGCTGCCGTTTGAGGACGAGATCGCGCGTCTGACCGAAGAGGTGGTGCTGCGGTACAATCCGGCCTGGAACGGCAAGGAGTTCCGCCCCGAACCGCCCGCGGTGCCGGAGTGGGCGTGCCACGGCTTCGAGCTGGAGACCTGGCACGCCTGCCGGGAGGAGCTGCCGTTCACCATCGACAGCTGGAGCGGGCGGATCCGCACCTGCCGCGGCGTCGGCGCCTCGCTGGAACCGCCGGAGATCGCCGCCTTCGAGGCCGAACTGCGCCGCCGTCTCGCGGAGGTTTCGGACGGCGCCTTCACGATCCGCCACTGGCTGCGGCTGGAGATTTACCGGCTGCAATAATTGCCCGGGGATTTCGCCTTCGGCGACCAAGGCGCTTCGCCCCTGCTCGCTCCGGAAGGAGCGAAATCCCCTCCTGCTTAAGCTTTTAATTCTGAGGTGTCGGGGAGGGGGATAAGTTGTTTTTCGCGCTGCCGCAGCTCGCGGAAGAAGAAGACCAGGAACGGGACGCAGCTGGAAAAGGCCAGCAGATCGGAGATCGGCTGGGTGTATTCGACTCCGCCGAGGCCGAAGAAGCAGGGCAGGATCAGGATCAGCGGCAGGAAATAGATCCCCTGACGGGTGGCGGAGATGAAGAGCGCCTGAAACGCTTTGCCGACGGACTGGAAGAGCATGTTGGACAGCACGATCGTCGATTGCAGCGGCAACGCGAGGCACTGGGCGCGGAACGCGGTCGCGCCGATTTCGATCACGGCCGGGTCGTCGCTTTGAAAAAGGGAGATCACTTCGGGGGCGAACCAGAAGCCAAGTGCTCCGAGACAGGTCAGGAATACGGTGCCGGTCTTGACGGTGAAGCGGAACGCCTCGCGCACCCGGTCGAACCGCTTCGCGCCGTAGTTGTACCCCGCGACCGGCTGGAAGCCCTGTCCGAAGCCGATCAGCGCCGACAGCAGGAAGTGGAACACCCGCCCGACGATGGACATGGCGGCCACCGCCGCGTCGCCGTAGCCTCCGGCGGTCACGTTCAGAGCCACGGTGGAGATTCCGGCCAGCCCCTGCCTGCAGAAACTCGAAGAACCGATTTTGAGGATTTCAAGGTAGTCGCTCCAGCGGCGCGAGATGCTGCCGAAAGAGAGGCGGGTGATGCTTTTTTTCGCGATGAAGAAGTAGAGCAGGATGCCGAAGCTGACGGCCTGGCTGATCAGCGTGGCCAGCGCGGCTCCGGCGATGCCGAGGCCGAACGTGAAGATGAACAAAGGATCAAGCCCGATGTTCAGGAGCCCGCCGACCCCCAGCCCGACCATCGACAGGACCGCCTTGCCTTCGGCGCGCAGGATGTTGTTGAGCACGAAAGACGAACACATCAGCACCGTCCCGGCGAAGATGTATTTCGCGTAGTCCCGGGCGTAGGGCAGGATGGTCGGCGTTGCGCCCAGCAGCCGCATCAGCCCGGAGTTGAACACAAGTCCGATGACCGTCAGCGTCAGGCCGAAGACCAGCGACATCAGAAAGGCGCTGGAGCCGAAGCGGTCCGCCGCCTCCCGGTCCTGTCTGCCGAGCGCGCGGGAGACCGAACTGCCGCAGCCGACGCCGATCATGAAGCCGACCGCCTGGATCAGCGCCATCATCGCAAAGACGATCCCGACCGCCCCGGCGGCGCTGGTGCCGAGCTTGGCCACGAAGAAGGTGTCCACCATATTGTAGAAGGTGGTGATCAGCATCGACAGGATGGTCGGCACCGCCAGCGCGGAGACCAGCCGGGGGACCGGCGTTTCGGTCATGCGCCGGAATTGCCGCTGTTCGGCTTCGGAGCGTTCCTGGTTCATTTGTCGGTGTGCTCCGGTCAGTCGAGCGGCATGCCGGTCAGGTTGCGGTACATCCGCCGGAGATAACGCTCGAACTCCTGCTGCTCGGCTTCGGAGAAGTCCCGCAGCGCGTCCGAGTTGATCTTTTCGATCCGCACCCGGATTTCGTTCTCGTAGAGCCGTCTGCCTTTTTCGGTGAGGTCGACCGCGACCGCGCGCCGGTCGCCGGCGCGGTCGGAACGCGCGATCAGCCCGTTCTCTTCGAGCAGATTCAGCAGCTTGGAGATGGTGGCAGGTTCGATGTCGCACGCCGCGGCCAGCTCCTTTTGCAGGCACTCTCCGTGCAGCGCGAGAAAGGTCAGCAGCTTCGGCTGGCCTGGCGACAGGCCGATTTCGGCCATCGCCGGGCGCACCCGGTTTTTCTGGGCGTGGAACACTTTCAGAATCAGCAGATTGAACGGCAGAATCATTCGTTTACCCATATAGTTGGTTTGCTTATTATTTGCAAGCTAACTATATCACTGTTTTGTCGTTTTTCAAGCTGTCACGCGGAATTTTGTGCTCAGTTGGCCATCACATAGACGTAGATGTTCGCGGCGATCTGGAAAGCGGCCTTGCGCTGCGCCTGCGTGAAGTGGAATCCGGTCCACGCGCAGTGCAGGTCGCTGGAGTTGGTCAGCATGATCAGCCGCCCTTTGTACCACGCTCCCCACAGGCCGTTGTCCACGCCCTGCATGTGGGTCCAGCGCTTGATGTCGTAATAGCAGTGAAAGACCGGATGGCTCAGCGGCAGTTTTTTCAGCTCCACTTCGGGCAGGATTTCCCTGACCAGATTGTTGACGCTGGTGAAAAAGATGTCCTCCTTGGGCTGCCGCAGCGCGACGCAGTCGTCGACGAACAGGAAGCCGCCGCGCAGAATGTACTCCCTGAGGTTCCGCTTCTCTTTGGCGTTCAGGTCGATGCTGCCTTTGCCGGAGAGGAAGAGCATGGGAAATTCGCACATCTGGTCGAGGCGGGCGACGTCGACAATGTTCCACTCCTCCTTGATGTTGATGTCGGTGTTGGCGCGCAGCCAGTCCACCATGCGCACGTCGCCGGTGGGATGGTAGAACCAGCCGAGCGCGACGTTGCCGTTGGGGTTGTAGCCGGTGACCCGGAACTTCAGCCGCGCCCATGCGACGCGGCTGCCGCGCCCGGCCTCGAACTCCTCCTCCTGCGCGAACAGCGCGGCAAGGGTGCAGCACAGCAGCAGGAAAACAAGCGTTTTTTTCATGATCGCCTCCACGTTATACCAGTTTGAAGATTCGTCTCAGGATCAGTTCGCAGCAGTAGAGCGCCAGCAGCAGCGCCAGCAGCGTGCCGGTCGGCCAGAGCGGCCGGACGATCCGCTCGGTCAGCGTTTCGCCCTTGAGCGCGGTGAAGTCGGAGAGGTCGAGCTTCTCCGCCGGGGCGAGCACCCGGCAGTTGTCCAATGCCCCGAACTGCCGCAGCAGAAAGAGGTTGGGGGCCGGAGCGTCCAGTTCGCGGTTGCCGCGGTCGGCGGCGACGGTGAAGTCCCGCACCGCGCCGTCCCCGGAGCGCAGCCGGTAGATTCCGGGCCGGGCGGGAGTGAAGCTGCTCTCCCAGAGCCCCGCCTTGCCGGAGACGGGCTGGAAGGTGAGGCTCCAGCTCTCCTTTTCGCACGAAACGGTGCAGTCGGCGGGTACTTCGGGCTGGCTGAGGCGGAGCTTCAGCGGTTTCCCGGCGACCGGCTGCGATTCACCGAGGGTCCACGGCTGGTCGCCGAGCTTCCCGGCATCCCCGGCGAAGCTGAGCAGGTTTTCCCAGAAGATTTCGCTGTCGCGGCGATCGGAGGGGAGCGAGAGCTTCCAGCGCCACAACGGATCGGTCGCGAGCACCACGCTGCGTCCCCGGCCGAACCGCTGGACCGCGAGGATGATATGCTCCGCGCCTTTTTCATCCTTGTAGAACGCCAGCGCCTGGGCGCCGGGCTTGACCGCGTCCACCTTCGCACAGTCGAGGAAGCCGGGGCGGATTTCGCCGCCGCCGGGCAGCCTGAACATCGGCCCGGCTTCTCCCGCCGGAGTCAGGGTGAACTCCTTGAGTCTGGTCGGTTTGTAGCTGAATTCCTGCGCCCGGAGGAAGCGCTGTTCCGCGCCGCCGTTGACGCCGCGATGGTAGTTGCGGATTTCGCGCCGGAACTGGCTGGTCAGCGCGTGCTTGCGGTCGGAGCGGTTCAGATTGGGCGAAAACTCCACCGGCAGCAGCATTTCGAGCGGGGAATTGGCGTACTCCCCGGCGATCACCGGGTTGCCGGTGACGAAGATCACGCCGCCGCCCGCTTTCAGGTATTCGTGCAGCGACTTTTCGAGGCCGCCGACGCACTGTTTCCGGTTCAGGTTCAGCAGGATCACCACATCGTACTCCGCCAGCTCGCGGTCGGACGGGAAGTTGTTGTTGGGCAGCTCGGCGTTGAAGCGCCGCACCTCCAGTTCGCTGCGGTTCTCGCTGGCGACCGCGTTTTTCAGGAAGCGCGCCGCCCAGTCGTGGGTCCCCTGATAGAGCAGGATGCGTTTGCGGTTTCGCTTGACGGTTTCGAGGCACCAGACGGTTTCGCGGTGTTTGCGGCCGTTGAGCAGCAGAGCCGCGGTGTAGCGGCGGAGGCCGGGCGCATCCATCGTGAGCTCGGCACGGAACATCATGCCGCCGCCCGCGCCGTTACGTTTGCCTTCGGCGCGGAAAAGCTCGTTGCCCCGGTCGTCGGTGATCGCCAGCTCGACCTTGTCGGAGCCGGTCAGGTTGGAATAGGAGGCGGCGATGTCCACCGGCACGGTCGCATTCTGTACCGCCCTGGCGGGGGCCTCGACTTTGCGGAACTCCAGAAACTTGTGCATCGCCAGCTCGGTCACGGCCGGGACGATCCGGTATTGCGGGCGGCTTCCCGCCAGCGCCGACAGCGCCGGGGCGGGCTGCGCGTCGGAGGTGTCCACGCCGTCGGTGAAGACCACCACCGCGTCGAGGTTCTGCGAGTCGAAGAGCGCCGCGCCGTCCCGCAGCGAGTCGAGCAGGTTCGTAAAGACGGTCCGCTTCGAGGGGGCGCCCGCCAATGGCCGGATCGACTCCGCCGACGCGGCCGGTTCGAGCCGTTCGCCGATGGTGAAGTACCGGTACTCCACCTTGCCCTCCGGCCTGGCCGCCTCCTCGAACTGCCGGAGCGAATCCGCGAGCCGCGAGCTGCCGAGCAGTCCATTTGCGCACATGCTCGACGATACGTCGAAGACCACGCCGAGCCGGACGGTTTTCTCATTCACATATTCGCGGATCTCCTCGCGGCGCGGATTGCCGAGCAGCGCCAGCAGCGCCAGCAGCAGCGCGAGCCGCAGCGCGCCGAGCAGCAGCCGCTGCCGGAGCTTGAGTTTGCGCAGCGTGAAACAGTAGAGCAGCGCCGCGAGCACGAGCGCCGCGCCGGCGGCGATGCCGAAAGCGGTCGCGCCGCCGGGAAAATTCCAGACGATTTCAGCCGGATTCATTTGGCTTCCTCCCTGTCGTTCGGTTTCGCCGGTTTGCCGCGCATCCGGGAAAGGGCTTCAAAATAGCGGGCCGCCGCGTCGCGGTACTCCTCCGGAATCCGGTCGGGCGAGAACTGGTAGACCGCGTTCGGCGGCTCCCCTTCGGCGGCGTTCCGTTCGAGCAGCTCCGCGAGCTTGTCCAGCGCGGCGGCGATCCGTTTCAGCTCCGGTTCGGGCGGCTCCCGGTCCAGCTGCATGTCGCGGACCGCCCCCTGCAGCGGCATCGACTCATTGAGGGCGAGGGTGCGGCGCGGCGACTGCTTCTGCTCGCGCCAGTAGCCCATGCCCGCTTCGAGGGCGAGCAGCAGGTCGTTGCGCCACGCCTCTGCCTGCTTCCAGTCGCCGCGCTTCTGGTGGTAGCCCATCTCCCGTTTGAGGCCGTCCAGCTCGGCGGCGAGGGCGTCGGGCGTGTCGGTTTTGCCGCGCAGTTCGCGCTGCGCCCTGCCCAGCTCCCGCATCAGGCCGTCGAGTCGGGCGGCGGCTTCGGCGTCGGGGAGTTTCGTCAGCTCTTTGGCGGCGGCTGCGGCGGATTCGGCGAGCTTGCCGAGCTTGTCGGCGTTCTCCTTGAGGCCGTTGCGCTGCTCGGAGTTCTTCGCCTCCTCCAACTGTTTATGGGCCGCTTCGACGTGTCTGGCGGCGGCGGCCTTCCCGGAACTCTTCCCGGATCCGGCTATCTTGCCTTGCGCCTGCCGGACTTCGCCGCGCGCCTTGCCCAATGCCTGATCGGTGTCGCCGTCGCTGCGGCGTTTGAGCCGGGCGAGCGCCGCGCGCATCTGGTCGAGCGCCTGTTCGGCATGGACCTTCAGCGCGGCTGCGGCGTTTGAAACGATCGCCTCCTCCGCCTTGAGGCTGGGCGGGAGCGCCAGCGTGACGTACTCCGCCATCGCCGCGGGCAGTTCGGTCCGGGCCGCGAGCATTTTCAGGATCCAGGTCACTCCCGACTGCTGTTGCCCGAGTTCGGCGGGCAGCTCATCGACGCCGGGGCCGGAATGTTTGACGACGTTCTCCTCGATGCCGATCGCCTTTTTCAGCAGTTCGCCGGGATTGGGTTCCTTTTTCCGGTCGGAATCGGATTGGCCGGAGGGCTTTTTATGCGGATTGATGTTGATCTCCTTGCGGAACTGGCGCAGCGCGCGCGACAGGTGGTAGACCGCCTTTTGCTGGGCTTCCCCGGCGAGCTTCGGCGCGGGCGGGGCCGGGATTTTGCGGATCTGCTGTTCCGCGGCGAACATCTGTTGTTCTGCGGCGGAGAGCGACTGGATCATCTCCGGGGAGAGCGGGGTGTCGGTCTTGTCGTCGTCGCGCTCCTTTGCGACGAAGTCGGCCAGCTCCTGCCGGAGCTTGAGCTGTTCGTCCGCGAGCAGCCCGAACGCCTCAAGGTCGGCCTTCGGGTCGAGGCTGAGCGAATTGCAGCCGAGGTAGAAAAGTTCGTTGAGCCTGATCTGCTGCCGCAGGAAGGCGGCGATGAAGTTGTATTTTTCCGTATAGCCGCCGCCGGGGCAGTCCACCACGCCGATCTCCTCGCGCAGCTCCTTGATGCGGAAGAACATCGGCGCACTGGAGATGCGCTGCCCCTCTTTGAGCACTCCGTTCAGCCGGATGCCGACCATGTCGAACGGCTCCGCGCCGTATTCGTCGAGCGCGAACGCGCCGGTGGCGAAGATCACTCCATTTTCACTTTTTACCCCGGAGAGATCGACCGGCACCTCCGGCTGCGCTTCCCCGTTGCGGGTGATCGCGAGCGTCAGGGTGCGGAACTCGGAGTTGGTGCTTCCCTTGCCCTCCCATTCCACGAGGTCGACCGGTTTGTAGCCGGGGTCTTTTTCGGGATAGGTGAAGACCAGTTCGGCCCTGACCGGCGGTTTGGGCGGCTCTTTTTCGTTTTCCCCTTTGCCGCCGTTCTCTTCCGGTTCCTTTTCGGGATCGGCGGCGGACTGCGTTGAGCGCTGTTGCGCCGCGATCCGGTCGGACATGCGGACATGGAAATCGCCGGTCAGGATCGGCACCGCAACCACCCCGGCCAGCCACAGCGCGCACCAGAGCCACGGCCGCCACAGCAGCCGGGGGAGCGGGCGGGGGCCGGCGGAGCGCCAGAAGGCTTCGGCGCTCTCCAGCTGCGCTTCGCGGAGCGGGTTCCGTGGCTCCTCCGCGAGCTGGACGGCGGCTTCGAGCCGGTTGGCACTGCCGGGAAGCTCCCGGTCGACGCGGGCGGCGGCCTCACGGAGCGTGTTCCGGTTCAGAAAACCGAAGCAGGCGGCAAGCACTCCGGCCGCCGTGCCGCCGTACCCGGCCCACTGAAAGAGGGCGGGATCGAAGGTCAGGACGGCCATCGCCGCCGCGGTCAGCAGCAGCGGCAGCCAGCAGAGCGCCGCGCCGGCGGCGAACGGGCGCTCGAAGTTCCGCCAGAAGCGGATGGTCCGCAATGTGTGTAAAAGCTGGTTCATCGTCGGCCTCCTTATAGCGCGGTCCGGTTGGCGAGCGCCAGCTCAGAAACGAGGAGCAGCAGCGCCGCGAGGATGAAATAGGCGTAAAGTTCGGTTTTGCCGCCGCCGGTCTGTGCGGCGGCTGGGACGATCACGCCCGGAGCCGCCGTCCGGAACTGTGCGGCGCGGTCATCGACCGGGTCCGGCGCGCAGTCCGACTCCTCCGGGGGCAGGTTCACGCTGAAGAGCCGTTCCCCGGCCCGGTAGTTGCCGGGGCGGTCGAAAGTCAGGAACCCGCCCGCCGCCTGAACCGGCTTCGGACCGGAACCGTCATCGAATTCGGCGCGCTCTCCTTGGGCGAGGCGCACCACGTCGCCGGGGAGGGGGGCGGCCGCCGCGACGGTTCCGGCCGCATACTTCTCCAGCTCCCGCCAGAAGGGGAGGAAGGAGTAGTGTCCGGCCCAACTGGTCGACTCCGGCGTGAACTTCATCATGAAAAGCCAGAGTTTTCCGGTGCCGACCGGCAGTTCCGCGACTGCCGGAGCGCCGTTGTCGAACCGGATCGGCACCGCCGCTTCCGGCGGCAGCGTGACCTTGCAGCTGCGGTAGACCAGCACGTCGCTCCAGCCTGTGCCGGAAGCCTCGAAAATCCGCCGGAACACCGGGTGATCGAAGTCGAAAAGCCCGAACTTGCGCAGCTTCCTTTCCTCCGCCCGGCCCGGCGACATTCTGACACTGTAGCGGTCGAGGAAAGTCGCGATGCGCGGCGAAGCCTCCAGCGTGACCGCGCAGACGCCGCCGGATTGCAGGAACTTCTCCAGTTTTTCCTGCACTTCCGGGGTCAGACCTGCCGGGTCCTGCCAGATCAGGAGCTTTCCGGCGGCCTCGCGCGGCACCTCGGCGGGAGCGTCGGCGACGCCGACCGCGAGGGCAGGGAGGTTGACCCGGTGCTGTTCCGGCGCCGGGGCACGGGTGCGTTCATGCCCGGCGGCGCGACTGAAGTAGAAGGAGTTGTCCGGCTTCAGGCCGTCGCCGGTTTCCAGCTCGATCCGGCCGGTGATGTCGCCCGCGGGGAGCGGGGCGGTCAGCAGGAAGGAGGCTTCCGCGCCCGGCTTCAGGTCGACCGGCAGCGACGCACGGCGGGTTCCGGCGAGTTCGAGGTAGAGCGTGCCGGGCAGCAGTGCGTCCGAGTAGTTGCGGACCGTCGCGCGCACCGTCAACGAGCCGGGCGCGGTCGAAAGCTCCGCGCCGGTGACCGTCGCATTGCGGACAGTCGCCGGTTCGGGGCGGATCACGCAGAATTCGGTCGCATTCTCAAACGCCTCTTCGCGCGGGGTGCGCCGCCACGGCAGCTCCTGGCGGTCGGTGAAGAGGAGCACCCGCCGCTTTTCCGCCGGCAGTTCCCGCAGCCGGAAGTCGCTCTGGCGCGCCACCTCGGCGAAGTTGGAGGTGCTCTGGTTCAGCGCGTTCTGGCGGAAAAAGCCGAGCAGCTCCTCCGCGTCGCCGGTGAAGGGCCCGTTCCACAGAATCCGGCTGCCGCGCACGATTCCGACCGTGGCGGGCGAGGCCGGAGAGGTTTCGCGCAGCGCCGCCTCGAACCGCGTTTTGAGCCGGGCATAGCCCGGCGGCAGCTGCATCGAAAAGGAATCGTCCCACAGCAGCACGGTCGTCCGCCCCGGCGCAACGCCGACCGACGACAGGAAGGGTTGGCAGAAAGCGAGACAGAGCGCCGCGACCGCCAGCACCCGGCACAGCAGGATCAGCCGCCGCCGCCAGCTGCCGCCGCTGCGGGCTTTCGTTTCGGATTGCAGCAAAAAGAGCAGCCCCGGAAACGGGATCTCCTCTTTCGGCCTGCGGTTCAGCAAATGGAGCGCCAGCGGCACGCCCGCCGCAACCAGCCCCGCCAGGAACGCGCCCGATACCACGAAGAGAGTCATCGCATCAGCTCCTTCCTGCGGATCATCACCCGCTGCAACGCCTCGACCGGCAGTTCGGAGGTGCGGAAGAGGGCGTATTCATTGCCGGTTTCCAGCGCGACCGCCTTGAGCCGGGCGAGATGGCGTTCCACCGCCTGCCGGAAACCCTTGCGCCGTTCGTCGGGGTGGACGATCAGCCGCGCTTCGCCCTCGGGATCGGTCAGCAGCACCGGGCCGTCCCACTCCAGTTCCAGCTCGGAGTCGTCGAGCACCTGAAAGAGCAGCGCTTTCGAGCGGGCCGCCGCGACCGCGTCCAGCGCGTCGCGCAGCGATTCTGGCGCCATGTAGAAGTCTGAAATCACTACCGTCAGCGTCCCCTTGCCGAACTCTCCGGCCAGCCGCGTCAGGCAGGGCGCGAGGTGGAAGGCGTCGGCAACCGGCGTCCGGTCGAGCGCACGGAACATCCGCAGCCGGTGCGATTCGCGCGGCGACGGCGGGAATTCCTGCTCCGCCCGGCGGCCGAGCAGCGTCAGCCCCGCCGCGTCCCCCTGATGCTGCAGCAGCAGGATCAGCGCGGCGGCGAGGGTGCGGGCGTACTCCCACTTGCTCATCGCCGCCTTTTTCCCTTTGTAGTCGAGCGAACGGCTCACATCCAGCACGATCCGGCACTTGAGGTCGGTTTCGTCGTCGCGGATGCGCAGTTGCAGCCGGTCGGAGCGGCCGCTGGCGCGCCAGTCGATGTCGCGGATCGAATCCCCGGCGCGGTAGTCGCGGAATTCGCGGAACTCCGGGCAGTTCCCTTTGCGGGGGCTGCGGTGGATTCCGGCGAGGAAGCCTTCGACCAGCATGCCGGCGCGTATTTCGATCCGGTCCAGCCCGGCGAGGCCGGCGATGTCGAGTTTCTGCTCCTCCATCGCGGTTCACCTGACCGCCTTGACCAGTCCCTGAATGATCCGGTCGGCGTCCACGCCCTCGGATTTCGCGCGGAAGTTCAGCAGCAGCCGGTGGCGCATCACCGGCGGGGCCGCTTTCAGGATGTCCGCCTCGGAAACGTTGAACCGCCCGTCCAGCGCCGCGAGCGCCTTGCCCGCCAGCGCGAGATACTGGCAGGCGCGCGGCCCGGCCCCCCACTTCACATATTTCTCCACGAATTCAAGTTGTTCCGGCGAGCCCGGACGGCTGGCGCGGACCAGCCGCACCGCGAACTTCGCGACCGACTCCGGCACCGGAATACAGCGGATCGCATTCTGGAACGCGATCAATTCGGCGGCGGTGATCGCCTTTTCCGGCTTCTGCTGCGCGGAACCGGTGGTTTCGCACATCACGCGCAGCTCCGAATCGAAATCGGGGTAGTCGATCCGCAGCGAGAACATGAAGCGGTCCTGCTGCGCTTCCGGGAGCTGGTAGGTGCCCTCCTGTTCGATCGGATTCTGGGTGGCCAGCACGAAGAACGGCTCCGGCAGCGGATAGACTTTGCCGTCCGCCGACACCTGCTGCTCCTCCATCGCTTCGAGCAGCGCGGACTGGGTCTTGGGCGGAGTGCGGTTGATCTCGTCGGCGAGCAGCAGCTGGGTGAAAACCGGCCCCTTGACGAATTCAAAGCGCCGCCTGCCGTCCGGCAGCTCCTCGATGATCTGGCTGCCGATGATGTCGGCGGGCATCATGTCCGGAGTGAACTGCACGCGGGTGAACTGGAGTTCGGAAGCCTCCGCCAGCGTTTTGATCAGCAGCGTCTTGGCGAGGCCGGGCACACCGGTCAGGATGCAGTGGCTGCGGCAGAGCAGCGCGAGCAGCAGCTCGTCGATCAACTGCTGCTGGCCGAAGATTTTCTTGCCGATTTCGCGCCTGAGCTGTTCGAGCTTCGGCGCGATGGCCTGGATGGTCCCCCGGATGTCGGCTGATTCATTCATCTCCCGTCCTCCCTTGTTTTTTCTATCGAAATTGAGCGGTAATTGCCTGATCTGAACGCAGCGCCTTCAGCAGCAGCCTGCGTACCGCCGGATAGTCGGCGGGGGCGACCTCTCCGGCGGAAAACCGGATGACCATATCTGTTTTATAGCGGCCGTTCTCCCCGGCGGAGCGGGTCACTTCGACCGTCAGCGGCCCGGCGCTCTCTTTCCAATCGGCGGCCTGTTCCAGTTTGCCGTATCCCTGAATGGAAACGGTCCGCCGGAAAGTGAAAGGCTGGCCGTCGTTCAGCGCGACCGGCAGGCTCCGGGCGGGCAGCGCGAAGGGCTTCCACAGGAAGCCGGGCAGCAGCACGGCGGGCGGCGTTCCGGCCGGTTCCAGTGTGCCGGAGGTGTCCGCGCCGCCGAGCCGGAAGGTTTTCAAACCGGCGCCGGGGATCAGCTCCGCCAGCTCCGATTGCAGCAGATAGCCGAGCTGTTCGGCCGGTTTGAGCTTGAAGGCGTGCCGCTCGCGGTATTTGAAGATGCCCTGCGCATTGAATGTGAACTGCCCGTCCCTGCCTCGTTCAAAGATGAAATTCTGGGTCAGTTGATTGGCCTCGGGGCGGCCCGGCTTCACGGTGCGGAAGGCTCCGCCCGCCGGAGTCAGCACCAGCGCCGGGCGGTTTACATCCCCCGGCGGCAGGGTCGGGAACGGGGTTTCGGTGTCGGTCGCGTCGAGCCACAGCCCCTCCGGGAAGCCCTCCAGCTCCGGGAAGTACGCAAGCATGTGGTTGAACTGCCACGACGGGAAATTCGGGTCCGCCGCCCCGGCGCGGTTCAGCAGCGCGGTATATCCCTCGATGCCGAGCTTCCCTGCCAGCGCGACCAGCAGCGTCGCCTTGTCCTTGCAGTCGCCGTAGCCGGATTCGATCACCTGCCCGGGCAGGCGGGGACGCAATCCCCGGATGCCGATCGGCGTGGTGTCGTAGCGCAGTGCATTCACATAGTCGTAGAGTTTTTCGAGCTTTTCCGCATTGGAGTTCGCCCCCTGCGCCAGCCGGACGGCGAGCTGCTCCACGTCGCTCCCGGCGATGTCGGAGCCTTCGATCAGCTTCGCGTACCAGTCGGTGAACTCCTGCCACTCCTTCAACGCCGACATCCGCAGATAGGGGTGGAAAAGCCGGTCGGCGGGAAGCCACGGCACCGGAACGTAGCCGGGGAGTTTGGCGAATTCCAGCACATAGGCGCGGTTGTACGGCCCCGTCTCCTCCCTGAATTGCGGGACGGCGGGCAGATTGCCGTATTTGAAATTCAGCCGCAGCGCCTTGGGAACGCTTAAAGTGAGTTTCAACTTCTGCTGCGGATAGTTGAGTGCGAGCGTGAGCAGCCTGCTGAAGGCCCCGAGTCCGTTTCCGGCCCGGTAACGGCGGCGGTACGCGTACTCGATCCGGCTGCCCGGCTCCAGCCCGGAGAAGCGGACCGAGCCGGTCGCTTTCGCGATTTCACCGTCGTTCACCTTGCCGGTTTTATCCAGGCTGCGGGCGGTGAGCACCTCGAATTCCGTGCTGCCCGCGCGCGGCAGATAGAGCACTGTGAACTGCCGCGCCGCATCGGGGGTGTTCAGCTCGATCACATTGCGTTCGGTTTCGGTGACGGTGCCGTTGGGGTCGAAGATCAGCTCCACCTCCCGCTCCCGGCTGAAATAGGGGACGCCGGGCAGGGGCGCGGCCTGCTTCCCGGCGGCGGCCCGGAACGAATCGGGTCTGGCCCGGCGGGCCGGAAGCTCGGCGTCGGTCAGCGCGGTGAATGGATAGGCGTCCGCCTTGTTTCCGGCGGTGATGCGCGGGGATTCGGCCTGATAGAGGCCGGCCTGTCTGGCGGCCGCGCTGTTTTCCAACGCCGCCTGCCGGACGGGGTCGAGCCAGCCCTCTCCGGGCACGGAGAGCTTTTTGAGCAGGAAGTCGGGCAGTTTCGGCGGGTTGCTCTCTCCTTCGGCGGAGGCGGAGGCGATCACGGTGCGCTCCGGCTTCTTCAGCGCCTCCTGCAGCTCGTAGCTGTACGGCGTGAACACGAAAACCAGCTGTTCACCGGAAATGCGGTCGAGCCTGCGGGCCAGCTCCGTGATGTTCAACACTCCTTTGGGCAGCTTGAGCCACTGGGTGAGCCGCCCGGACTGGGCATGGCCGAACAGGAAGACCCACAGCCGGTCGGAAGGTCCCTGCGCCGCGGCGATTTTATCCAGTTCCGCCAGCACCGCCTGCCGGTCGTAGGGAGAAGCCTCCGTGAAAACACGGATCGCCTCTTTCCCGAACCCGAGCCGGGGCAGTCCGGCTTCGAGCTGCCGCCGGTATGTGTCGAATTTGCGGAACATCGCCTCGTCGCCCGCCTTGGCGAACAGCAAAAGCGCGTGGTCTGCGGCGGCAAGATACGCCGTCACTCCCGACAGCAGCAGTGCGGTCAGGAGCCGTGAAATTCCCCGTTTCCCCATGTAGAAGCCTCCATCTCCCCCCGGAAGGTCGGCCCCGTTCCGTTCCGGCTATTTTCTGGCCGGATCGGAGATCAGGGTCTTGATCAGTTTGCGATCGTCCAGACTGCGCCGGACGCCCTGTATTTCCTGATAATTCTCGTGTCCCTTGCCGGCGATCAGCACCACGTCTCCCGGACGCGCGACTGCCACCGCCCGGCGGAGCGCCTGCGCCCGGTCCGGCTCCGTTTCAAAGCTGGTTCCGGCCGGGATGCCGGCGGCGATTTCATCGATGATTTTCTGCGGCTCCTCGGAGCGCGGATTGTCGCTGGTCAGGATCAGGTGGTCGGCGTACTGCGCGGCGGCTTTTCCCATGCGCGGCCGCTTGGAACGGTCGCGGTCGCCGCCGGCGCCGAACACCGCGATCAGCTTGCCTTTCGTGATTTTGCGCAGGATTTCAAGCACGTTTTTAAGTGCGTCGTCGGTGTGCGCGTAGTCGACGTAAAAGACCGGCCCCTCCGGGGAGGCGCGGAAAGGTTCGAGCCGCCCCGGCACCCGGATCGGGCGATTGAGCGCATGGCTGATCGCCTCCGGCTTGAGTCCGTAATCGAGCGCCGCGAGAATCGCTCCGGTCAGGTTGTGGATGTTATGCGTGCCGATCAGGTTGGTGGCGACGTCGAACGCCTGCTCCTCGCCGGTCAGGCGGAATTTCGAGCCTTCCGCGCCGAGTTCGACGTCGGAGATCACCCAGTCCGCCGCCGGGGTCATGCCGAAAGTGACCTGCTGGCGGCCCGAGATGTCCCGCGCCAGCCGTTTGCCGAATTCGTCGTCGATGTTGATCACCGCGGTGCCGTCCAGTCCGAGCAGCCGGGTGAAGAAGAGCTTCTTGGCCTGATAGTAGTGCTCCATGTCGCCGTGGTAGTCGAGGTGGTCGCCGGTGAGGTTCGTGAAGATCGCGGTGCGGAACCGCGCGCCGTTGATCCGCCCCTGCTGCAAAGCGTGGCTGGAAAGCTCCATCGCAGCGGCCCGCATGCCGTTCCTGCGCATCGTGGCCAGCAGCGGAAAGAGGATTCCGGCTTCGGGCGTGGTGTGCGTGGCGGGCGCGGTGATCTTGCCGTCGCGGTATTCGACCGTCGAAATCAGCCCGCACGGTTCGCCCGCGTTGCGGAAAATGTGTTCGACCAGAAAGGCGGTGGTGGTTTTGCCGTTGGTTCCGGTGACGCCGATCAGTTTCACGTATTCATCGGGGCAGTCGCAGAACTCCCGCACCAGCCGCGCGTAGGCCCGCGACGAGTCGGTGACCCGGATGTAGGTCGGCTTTTCCAGATAGTCGGTGAGTTCGCGCTCATGCACGATCACCTGCGCTCCGGCGGCGGCCGCCTTGGTGATGAAGTCGTGCCCGTCATATACCGCGCCGGGAATCGCGACGAAGATATCGCCGGGCAGCACCTTGCGCGAATCGTTCCGGACCTGCCCGCGGGTGTGGCCCTCCAGGCCGTGGCGGGAAATGAACAGCTCGCCGAGCGTTTTTTCAAATGATGTGATCATATTTTTCTCCTCCTCTGATTACCTCGCCGCCTCCGGCAGTGCGAGCTCGACCGCGATGCCGCGGGAGCCCTTCGCAAAGACGAGATCGCCGTCACGGACAAGTTTTGCAAGCGTCTCCCCGACTTCTTCCGAACGGTCGAAGCGGAGCGCTCCGGGACATTCACCGAAAGCGCGGCCGACGGTCAGCAGCCGGACTCCCGGAAAGGTCTGCAGCGCGTTTTCCACCAGCGCACGGTGTTCGGCGGCTTCGCTGCCGCCAAGCTCGCGCATTTCGCCGAGCACCAGCACCAGCCGGGCCGGATCGGCGAACTCTGCAAGATTGGCCAGCGCCGCGCGCATGCTGCCCGGATTGGCGTTGTAGGCGTCGTTCACATAGGTGACGCCGTCGAGCCGGGTCACTTTGGAACGCATTCCCGGCAGCCGGGCATGCACGGCCCCGGCGGCGATCGTTTCGGGCGGGATGCCGATCGCGACGGCGAGAGCGGCGGCGGCGGCGGCGTTCCGCGCCTGATGACGCCCGGTCAGCGCCCACTCCAGTGTAAAGCGTTCCCCGGTGCGGAATGAAAGCTCGAACCGGCTCCCTTCCAGTGTGCCGCCGAGATAACGCGCGGCGGCGTCGCATCGGGAAACATCCTCGCCGAACCGGAATACGCGGTAGGATTCTGCCGCCGTTTCGAGCACCTCGACCGCCGGACCGTCGGCGGGGATCACCGCCGCGCCGCTCTCCGGCAGGCCGCAGAAAATATGGGACTTCTCACGCGCCACCCCTTCGAGGCTGCCGAGGAATTCCAGATGGCAGGGGGCGATGGAGTTGACCAGCGAAGCGAGCGGCTCCGCCATCCGGCTCAGCGGCTCGATTTCGCCGTGGTGGTTGGTGCCCATCTCGATCACCGCGTACCGGTGGCGGCTGTTGAGCCGCAGCAGGTTCTGCGGTACGCCGATCTGGTTGTTGGTGTTCCCCTCGGTGTAGAGCACCGCCTCCGGAGATGACGCCGCCGTCAGGATTGCGCGGACGATCTCCTTGACGCTGGTCTTGCCGACGCTGCCGGTGACCGCGACGAGCTTCAGCTCCGGGAACCGGCGGCGGTGAAAATTGGCGATTTTCTGGTAAGCGGCCAGGGTGTCATCGACTTCCAGCACCGGAACCGGACACGGTTCCGGCAGTTTCTCCGCCCGGTCGCGGCGGATGCAGAGCCCCCCGGCTCCGGCGGCGACCGCCTGGGCGAGATAATCGTGCGCATCGAACTTTTCACCGGGAAGAGCAAGGAATAACCGCCCTTCACCGGCGACGCGGGTGTCGGTGTAGACCGCAACGGCCTCCGCCGGCAGCCGGCCGTCCCGCCAGCTGCCGCGGGTTGCTTCGGCCAGCTCTTTTCCGGTGAAAGTCGGGTTCTTCATGGATGCAGGCCGCCTCAATCGTTGATGTTCCAGACATTCCGGACCTTGTCGCCGCGGAAGATCACGCGCACGGTTTCGGTGGGCGTCAGCCAGTAGAGCCAGGTGTCGAGGCGCGGATTCGGGGTGCGGATCGCCGGAGGCGGCCCGTAGGCGAGCAGCACGTCGCGGCGGTTCATGCCGGCGACGACCTCGCCGCGCCGGATGCGTTCGAGCGTCTTGGGCGGAATGTCTTTCAACAGTTCATCCGGCGGCGTGGTGGTGAAGGTGTAGCCGATGAAGTCCCGCATCGTGCAGAGCCGGGTGCCGGAGTCGAATTTGATCACGTAATTGTGCCCCGCCGTGTCCTTGAAGCGGATCGCGCCGAAACTGCCGGTTCCGACCGGCTCGATTTCGGTGCCGACCGGGATGAAACTGCCCTGCTGGATGTTCAGGCAGCTGATCTCCTCCGGGTCGGTGTACCAGATGTTGTATTGGGTATAGATTTTCTGGCCGACTCCCTGCTGGAGCGCCTCCGAAAACACCACCGGGTCGGCGCAGCCCGCACCGACCAGAACTCCAATTGCGGACATCAGCAAAGCCAACAGGCGAAAACGCATCGTAAAATCCCCTTCCCGAAAAATATTGAACAGTAACCTTTATAATCTATAATCCCGAAGCGGTTTTCGCAAGTGTCCGCATGAAAAAAGCGGACGGTTTTCCGCCCGCTTTTCCTCCAACTGTTTTTCTATTTGCCCAGAAACACCTTTTCGAGGTCCACTTTGGCATAGGAATTCAGCGTGACCATGGTCTTGGTGTGGATGATCCCGCGGATGTCGTGGGTCATTTTCGTGGCGATGATGTCGGCGAGTTCGACGTTGTTGTTGACGCGGATCATCACGACCAGGTCGTATTCCCCGGCGACCGCGTACACCTCCGAAACGCCTTCGATCTTCATCAGGTCTTCGATCACGGTGCGAATCATCGCACGCTCCACATTGACCAATACAATGCCGGTAACCATTTTGATCCATCCTCCTTATGCGTCAGTCGTTGCCGTTTCCGGGGAAAGCATCCCCGCCGATTACAGTATAACCGGACATCGCCGGAATGCAAATTGTTTTTTCAGGAATTCCGAAAAAAATCTCCGCTTTCCCGGCGGTCACGCCTTGAGTTCGCGGGTGCGGAAGCCGTACAGCGCGACCACCGCGAAACAGATCAGCGGCAGCACGAACGACAAATTCACGGCGGGCATGCCGAACAGTTCGCCCCGGTCGATGATCGCCGCCTGCAGCGGGGGCAGCACCGACCCGCCGAGAATGGCCATGATCAGTCCCGCCGCCCCGAACTTCGCGTCATCCCCGAGTCCTTCGAGCGCGATGCCGTAGATGGTCGGGAACATCAGCGACATGCAGCCCGAAGTCGCGACCAGACAGTACATGCCGAGAATATTCCGGAACAGGATGGTTCCGACTGTGAAGGCCCCTCCGGCGACCGCGAGAATCAGCAGCAGTTTGCCCGGATTCAGATAACGCAGCAGGAAGGTGCAGATGAAGCGGCTGAAGCAGAAGATCACCATCGCGAGGATGTTGTATTTCTGCGACAGCACCTCGGCGGCCTTTTCGTCCATGCCCTGCGACATGAAAAGGCGCGTGCCGTACTGGATGATGAAGGTCCAGCACATGATCTGCACTCCGATGTAAAAGAACTGCGCGACCACGCCTTCGCGATAGCGTGGAATGGAGAAGATGCGTTTCAGGGTCGGCACGAGGTTGATGGTGTGGGACTGGTCGTGGCTGGTCGGCATCTTCGTGAATCTGATCAGCAGGAACATCGCGAAAATCACCAGCCCGATCAGCAGATAGGGGCCGATCAGGATCGACAGGTCGGAGTCGCGGACCGCCGCGAACTCCGCGTCGGTGAGCGCCTTGCGCCCGGCGGTGTCCAGCGGGTTCAGCCGGGCCTGGATGAAGGTCATCGCGACATACATGCCGAGCAGCGAGCCCATCGGGTTGAAGGACTGCGCGAGGTTCAGCCGCCGGGTGGCGGTCTCCTCCGGCCCCATCGACAGGATGTACGGGTTGGCGCTGGTTTCAAGGAAGGATAGCCCGCAGGTCAGTATGAAGTACGCCAGCAGAAAGGGATAGTAAGCGCCGGTCATCTTCGCCGGGTAAAAGAGCAGCGCGCCGAACGCGTACAGGCCCAGTCCGAGCAGGATGCCCGCTTTATAGGAAAATTTGCGGATGAACATCGCCGCGGGCAGCGCCATCGCGAAATAGCCGCCGTAAAAAGCGACCTGGACCAGGGCGCCGTCGGTCACGCTGGTCCGGAAAATCTTGGAGAACGCCTTCACCATCGGGTTGGTGATATCGTTGGCGAAGCCCCACAGCGCAAAACACGCGGTGATCAGGATGAACGGAACCAGATAGCTGACTCCATCCTTGCTCAACAGTGATTTCTTCTCCATATCATCCTCCCTGATTTCGGTGAACCGGCAATTTCTCCAACTTCTGTCGGCAATATAATTGTACAACGCTTTTTTGTCAAGCGGTGAGCGTGACGGCGCTGTCTGAAACGCAGTCCGGCAGAAAAATACATTTTTTTCGTTTTCGCTCTTGACATTTTACGGGATTTGATCTATAATATTGATAAAGCGGTTTATCTCATGTCGTTCAATCCGGGAGGCACAGCGGGAGACATGGTTAGAATGATTGATATTGCCGAGCGGGCCGGAGTTTCGCTCGGTACGGTTTCCGCCGTGTTGAGCGGCCGCGGAAAGAGTATCCGTTTTTCCAAAGAGAAGGCGGAAAAGATCCGTGCCATCGCCCGTGAAATGAACTATATTCCGAATTTTTCGGCGAAGATGCTGAGCGGACAGTCCTCACATACGCTCGGTGTGCTGGTCGACAGCGAGGACGTGGCGGTTCGGTTCGAACAGCTTGCCGCAATCGAACGCGAGGCCGAGCAGTGCGGCTACCGGCTGCTGGTCGCCGAAGCGCACCGCAATCCGGAAAAACAGCTGATGAACTACCGCACGCTCCGTCAGTACGGCGTGGATGGTGTGATCTGCCATGTGAACAGCATCCATGACGAGCTGCGCGGCGAATCCGGTGTGGTGCTGTACGGAGCCGAACCGGTGGAAGGTTTTTCCACGGTCTGCTATGATGTGCGGAGCGGATATGCCGAAGCGCTGGCCGCGTTCGAAGCGGAGGGGAGGCGGAATGTCGCGCTGGCAATCCGGGAACAGCCTGAATTCGATTCGATCCGGGCCCGCCGCCGCGCTTTTCGGGAACTGTGTCCGCACGGACAGATTTATGCGTTGCCGGAGGCGGATTGCGATATGCGCGAGGCGGCGGAAAAGCTGGTCAGGACCTTCATCCGGCCCCGGGAAATCGATGCGGTGATTCTGCAGAATGATGTGTGGGCGTTGGCGCTGCTGTTTGAGCTGCTGCATTGCGGAGTCCGGGTGCCGGAGGAAATTTCGCTGGTCGGGCAGGATAATTCGCAGTTCTGCCGCTGCACGCGTCCGGCGCTTTCGACGATCGATTCAAACCTGAACGGTCTGGGAAAGGCTGTGATGGAATCAATGCTTGAACGGATTGCGGAACCGGATGCGCCGCTTCGCGCGGTAAGCGTCGGAACCTGGCTGATCAGACGTGAAACAACGCTGGGATAACAAGCTGTGAAACGGGAGCGTCCGGGCTGAGTCGGTTAGAATGGCATCAGCTGGGGGAATTCGGTATTGTGAATATCTTCGAGCCGGTGTATCCATTGTTTACAAGCGGGGTGTAGGGAGGATGGAAAAAATGATGAATCTCAAATATGGCGCGATCGTATTTTCTGTCGATCAAGGCGGTAATTTGGGCTTCCGGTGCGGAAACGTGGTTGTGACCGGTTGCCGTCCCGAACTGATAATTGACGATGCCAGGGTTGTATCCGATGTCCGAATTTGCCGGACGGAAGATGGGATTCGCTTGGAAGGTCTTGCGTTTCAAGGGAATTGGATGCTCGATATCCGTGCTGCAGAAACGCCTTCCGGACATAAGGGAATCGCGCTTCAGATGGAGGTTCGGCTTGCATCATGCGCTCGGGCATTTTCCTTTGCGCCTTTTGCCGGAGGAAATGTCCGTCTTGAACACTATCTGGGATCAGGACGGGCGGGAGGCCATGCTGAATCCATTGTTTTTCCCGCTCTGAAGCGCCGTTTTATCAGCTATTATGCTGCGATGTTGAGTCGGGGAGGTGATCATCTTTATTGTGCGGCACCGTTGAGTGGAGCTGCGTTGCCTGAATTTCACGGGGAAAGCGGTGAGTTGCTGACGGGTTTTTCGCTGCGTTTCTCTTTTTTGCATGAGACTCTCACGAATGTCGATTCCGGGAATATTTTGATTCTTGGCGGAGACGATCCGTTTACATTGATGGAGGAGTATGCCGGAATCAGTTGTACTCGGCGCCCGGATTTTTCCACTCCGCCCGCTTGTGGTTGGAACAGTTGGGATTATTACCGGTGGACCATCACTGAAGAAGAGGTTCTCGCCAATGCGGATTTTATTGCACATGACCCCGTGCTTGCACGCAGAATCCGTCGGATTGTCATTGATGACGGCTGGCAATACTGTTACGGAGAATGGGAAGCCAATCCGCTTTTTCCGCATGGTATGGAATATCTGGCAAGGGAATTGACGAAAATGGGTTTTGAACCCGGACTTTGGTTTGCACCGATTCTCGCCGAACCACAGAGCCGGATTGCACAAAAAGAGACTCAGATGCTCGGAATGAGTGAGGGAGGACAACCTTGCCTGGCGTTTGAATGTATGCGGCGGAACGCTTTTATTCTTGATCCGACCCGGCAGGAAGTTTGCAACTGGATCAGCGCGCTTTTTGACCGATATGCAGCGATGGGTTACCGTTATTTCAAGCTTGACTTTATGCAGCGCGTACTGAATATACGGAAATTTCACAATCCGACCATTCCGCGTGCTGATCTGCAGCGGCGGATTATCGAAGCAGCGGCGCACGGCATCGCCGGACGGGCTCAATTGCTGGGGTGCAATTATCTTTTTGCCAGCGGCAATGGAGCAGTTGATCAGGTGAGGATCGGAGCAGATATTCATGCACGTTGGGATCATATTTGCCAAAACGCCGTTTCCATTGCGGCAAACTGGCATTTGAACCGGATTTTATGGTGGAACGATCCCGATTTTGCCCTTGCCCGCACTGTATGCAACCATCGTGACCCGGAACTGAACAGACTTCGGGCTCATGTGGTTTATGTTGAACCGGATGACCCATTGACTCCGGACAAGGACCGGGCACTGGTGACGATGGAGCCGGCGCAGGCGGAAGTTCTGCTGTCGCTGGTGCTTGTTTCCGGCGGCGTCTGCAATCTTTCGGATAAATTGCCCGCATTGGAGGAAAGTGAACTTGCCATGCTTTACAGGATTCTGCAAGCAGAACCCGGCGGTGCCGGACGGCCGCTCGACCTCTTCTCCGCGGAAATCCCTTCGCTCTGGCACCAGAAAACACAGCATGGAAATCGATTGCTTTTCATCAACTGGGGTGATGAATCGGCCACGCGATTTCTGGAACCGGGCCAATTCGGCATCTGCTCTCGAAAAGCACACGATTTCTGGAGCGACGAATATTTTTCTCCTGTTCCGAAAATGTTGACGATTGCTCCACGCAGTTGCCGTTTGCTGGAGTTTCCGTATATCTGAAATTATTAAAAAGTGAGGAGCTGTCATGAGGTTTTTTTCAGTAAGTTTGTTCAGTGTCGCGCTGGTCGTGCAGTGTGCCGGCAGTACGCTCGATATTGACCGGCGCGGCGCGCTTTCCCTCGGCGGGAAACGTTTTGAGATGGTATTCTTCAATCCGAAATGGGTTGCCTATCCGCAATATACTCCGATGCCGGGGTATTATCGGATCGAAAATAAGAATGCGGAATATGTGAAAATCGCCTTGAATTTTCCTGAAGCGAAAAACGGCACGCTTGTGCATCGGCTTCAGAAAACGGCGCCTTCCCATTGGACGCTCCGCAGCGAAGTCGATTTTCCGGAACATATCGAGTTACCCGGAGTGATGTCGCTCCGGCTGCCCGGCGAAGAATATCGGGGAGTCAAACTGAAAGCCGATGGAACGGAGTTGCTTTGCCCGCCTGTTCCTCCCGGTGATAAAAAAGCGATTATTTTCAGGCGGCAATGCCGGGAACTGCGGATTCCCGATCAGAACGGCGAGTGGATTCTGAAAGGCGACTTCCATCTTCTGCTCCAGGACAACCGCTGTTTCAGGAACGGAAAGGATTTCGAGCTGCGGCTGTCATTCACACGGCTGAAGCCGCCGGCGCGTTACCCGGCAGTTCTTGACCTTGCCATTGAATACTGGACTGCACAACAGCCATCGGATCATTCTCAAACAAATCTGCAACAGGACAAGGTCTCTGATGAAAAATAGAAATGCCTCTTTTACGCTTATTGAATTGCTTATTGTAATTGCGATCATCGCAATACTTGCCGCCCTGCTTCTTCCTGCCCTCAATAAGGCTCGCAGCTCCGCCCGGAACATCCAATGCGTGAATCAGCTTAAACAGGTCGGTTTGACTTTTTCTATCTATCTCAGCAATTCAGATGACCGGTTGCCGAATGTCTACAAATACGCAACCGGAGAGAATTGGGCGAAGACTCTGGTTGACTGCGAAAATCTCGAACCGAAAATTCTGGTTTGCCCCGAGGCAATCAACAGCGAGTATGACAAGATCCGCCGCGGCATGACCTTCTATAACTGGCAACTGCTTCCTTATGGCATGAATTGGAGTTTGGACGGAGTCAGAAACAGCCGTATCAGGAACTGTTCGGAGAAAGTGCTGATTGTTGAAAGTGTCAATTGCTCTGAAGCATTTCCGTCACCGGCGAGTACAGGTCATATCAGAGTCAGCAAACAACGCGAAAGTACCGGTTTCGGTGTCCCGTTTCCGCGCCATGGAAACGGGAGAGGTTGCAATGTGTTGTGGGTGGACGGGCATGTCAGTTCGCTTCAGGCACCTGTCATCGGCAGGGCCGCAAGTGATTTTTTTTATCAGTCGCGTTTGGATACGGAATTTCATTGGGAACCATAAAGAGGAACTATCATGAGGTTTTTCTCTGTAAGTTTGTTTAGTGTCGCGATGATCGTGCAGTGTGCCGGCAGTACGCTCGATATTGATCGGCGCGGCGCACTTTCCCTCGGCGGGAAACGTTTTGAGATGGTGTTCTTCAATCCGAAATGGGTTGCCTATCCGCAATATACTCCAATGCCAGGGTATTATCGGATTGAAAATAAGAATGCGGAATATGTGAAAATCGCCTTGAATTTTCCTGAAGCAAAGAACGGTACGCTTGTGCACCGGCTTCAGAAAACGGCGCCTTCCAATTGGACACTCCGCAGCGAAGTCGATTTTCCGGAACATATCGAGTTACCTGGAGTGATGTCGCTCCGGCTGCCCGGCGAAGAATATCGGGGAGTCAAACTGAAAGCCGATGGAACGGAGTTGCTTTGCCCGCCTGTCCCTTCCAGTGATAAAAAAGCGATTATTTTCAGGCGACAATGCCGGGAGCTGCGGATTCCCGATCAGAACGGCGAGTGGATTCTGAAAGGCGACTTCCATCTTTTGCTCCAGGACAACCGCTGTTTCAGGAACGGAAAGGATTTCGAGCTGCGGCTGTCATTCACACGGCTGAAACCGCCGGCGCGTTACCCTGCAACTCTTGACCTTGATATTGAATATCGTACTGCGGTTTGGACTGCGCTTGACCTGCGGGAAGCAATGAATATGGGAGTTGCCGATGAGGTCGCCAATGATGGAAGCGGGGGATGGACCGATCAGGGAAGCGAAAACGACCTGCGGATGCTCTGGCAGGCGCCGGAGAAACATCCCCGGGAATTTACCCTGACTGATCCCGCAAAGAATGGCGGCAAGGGGTGCATCATGCTGCGTGGCAAGGCTCGGCCTTATTTTCCGGAATCCGCTTCCGTGGAATTGACAGGAAAACCTCATGGGAATTTCCTTTATCTTCTGCATGCATTGGCATGGCGGGGAACTGCAGCCGACCTTGGAACCGTCACGCTGATCTATGCTGATGATTCCGAGCAGGATATTCAGGTCTGTTCGGGGCGTGAAGCGGATAACTGGTGGCAGCCGTCTCCGCTGGCGAATGGCTCAGTTGCCTGGATTGGAGAAAATACCAGCAGTTACGTCGGCTTGTACCGTTCCATGTTTCCCATTCAAAACAAACCGATCGCCAAAATCATATTTCAATCTGCCGGAAATGCAGTCTGGGGGATTCTTGCAGCGACCGTTGGTGATTTCGAGATCCCGCGCAAACTTGAGAGCCCGAGTTATATTCTGGAAAATAGCGAATGGAAGAAACTTTCGTTCGATAAGGATATTCTAAAAGGGTCCGTGCTGGATTTTTCGGCGCGGCTTGATGCGCCGGCCGGTAAGTATGGTCCGGTTGTGGTTCGGAACGGACGGTTTGAATTTCGCGATCGCCCGGGCCAGCCGGCTCGTTTTTACGGTACGAATCTTTGTTCCCAGGCGGTCTATCCCGAGCGGGAGTGGGCGGAGCGTCTTGCCGACAGGATTGCAAGGGCAGGATTCAATGCGATTCGACTGCATCATCATGACGCTCTTATGGTCAACCGCCAAAAGACGACTGAATTGGAGCCTGCCGCGATGGAACGGCTTGACTATTTCCTTGCCTGCCTGAAGAAACGTGGCATTTACGTTCAGACTGATCTTTTCATTTCTCGGCGCCCGGCTGCGGGAGAAATTCCCGGTTATAACAGGAAAATGGATAATTTTGACCTCTATAAAGCACTTTTTTATCTTCAGGAACCTGTATTTGAAAACTGGAAAGGTTATGTGAAGAATTATCTCAATCACATGAACCCTTATACCGGTTCGATCGTCAAAGATGATCCAATGTTCATTTCATTGGGATTGATTAATGAAGGAAACATCAATAAAAAATGGGATGCCGATCCTTTTTCCCGCAAACTCTATCTGGAGCGATTCAAGGAATATCTGGCGGAACATGATGTCATCAATCCCGAACCGGCGCTTCGCAATCGACTTTTTGATGATTTTTTGACGGAGATCTATTTCGCGCGGTACGCCCGGATGGTTGATTTTGTCCGTTCGCTCGATTGTCATAAGCCGCTTTCCGACCAGAATATGGGCAGCTCCCCCAAACTGGCGTCCATGCGCTCCTCTTATGATTTTGTCGATAATCATCTCTATTTCAACCACCCGGAATTCGCGGGAAAATCCTGGGGGCTACCTTCATTCTCCCGTAATCATTCAGTTTTGCAGGAGTATGTTTCTGTACCCGCCTGGCTTTTTCAGAGCCGGATTTTCGGGAAGCCTTTCATCGTGACGGAGTTTGATTTCGCACGCCCGAATCCGCATCGCTCGGACGGAGCGCTGCTTTTCGGGGTTTATGGCGCTTTGCAGCAGTGGGATGGCTTGTTCCAGTTCGCCTATGCACATGGGATGGACAAAATCAAATATGTCAGCAGAACAGACGGCTATTTTGATTTGGCAACGGATCCGGTTAAACTGTTATCACAGTATCTCGGAGTTGCATTTTTCCTGAATGGGGAGTTGGAAAACGGCAACAAAGACACATATTATTTCATGATTCCTGAAAAAACATCGGAATCTTTTGAAAAGCTCTATCCGGCTGAGTATGCTAAAATCGGACTTTGCGCCCGGATCGGCGGAGTACCCGAAGGACAGGCTATTCCTGTCGCCGGAAACATGCCGGCATCTCGGGAGGAGTTGCGAAAACTGGTTCGGGTCATTTCGCCCGACGGGTGTTTCCGGACTGCCGATGGAAATGTTGTTTTTGATTCCGCTGCCGAAACTTTTGAGGCCGTGACTCCGCAAGCCGAAGCGTTCATTCTGCCGGCTGGCGAAACGGGAACGGGCAGGTTTTGCCGTGTCGGCAATCACGTCGGCAAGGCGGTTGTGGGCGTGATTTCAGTCGATTCAAAACCTCTTCGGGAATCCGGCAGAATGCTGGTGCTTCACCTTACGGATTCGGCGGCGACCAAAATGCGTTATGCGGATCAGGATCATCGGAAATTGGAAGAGTGGGGGACGACTCCTTTTCTCGCCGCCCGCGGAGAGGCGGTGCTGACCTTCTCGCCGGCCGCCGGCAGGAACTACCGCCTTTTCGCGGTCGACACCGCCGGGAAAAGGTTGGCGGAGCTGCCGCTGAACCGTACGGAAACGGGCGGGCTCTCCGCTCTGCTCAAGGTGTTCAATCCATTCGGATCGGTATTCGCGTATGAATTGGAAGCGCGGCCTTGAAAATCCGTCCGGGGCGGCTATTTTGTAGTGTGGCAGAGTCGCCGGATCAATACGTCAGGAGAACTTGCGATGAGTTTTTCACCTTATTCCGATCAGCTTCAGCGTTATTACGGTCGTATCGCGCGCGAGTGCGCCGAACGCCGCCGGGAGGAGCTTGCCGCCGTGGACACGCCGGAAAAGGCGCGGGAGTATGTGCGACGCGCCGCCGAACGGATTCGGACCGCCTTCGGCCCGCTGCCGGAGCGTTGCGTGAAATCCCCGGCAGTGACCGGCGTGACCGAGCGCGACGGCGTGCGGATGGAAAAAATCCTGTTTGAATGCGCTCCCGGCTTCCACCTGACCGGCGTCTTCTACCGCCCGGTTCGGCTGGACGGGGCCGCGCCGGGCGTGCTCGCGCTGCTCGGCCACAACGACAACGGCAAGGCGGCGAAGTACCAGCAGTACTGCTGCTTCAACCTTGCGCGCAAGGGGGCGGTGGTCTTCTGTCCCGACCCGTTCGGGCAGGGGGAACGCAAGCAGTATCTCCACTCCGAGTTGCGCAGCGGCTGTGTGTGGGAACATAATATGGCGGGCAAACAGCTGCTGCTGTGCGGCGAATTCTTCGGCGCGTGGCGCACCGCTGACGCAAGGGCGGCGCTCGACTATCTGGTTTCCCGCCCGGAGACGGACCCGGCGCGTCTCGCGGTGACCGGCGCTTCCGGCGGCGGCACGCTTTCGAGCTACATCTATGCGCTCGACGAACGGCTGACGATGGCGGCTCCCGCCTGCTACATCACCACCTTTCGCCGCAATTTTGAAAACGAGCTGCCGGCCGACGCCGAGCAGATTCCGCCGGGCCTGTGGGCGGCGGGCGGCGAGATGGCCGACTTCCTGATCGCGCGCGCGCCGCATCCGGTGGTGATCCTCGGCGAGCGGGACGACTTTTTCGATGTGCGCGGCGCGCGGGAGAGTTATGAGGAGGTCCGCCGGATTTACGCACTGCTCGGCGCGGAGTCCGAGGTGAAACTGGTGATTGGCGACGGCGTCCACGGCTACGGGCTGCAACTGCGCGAGGCGATGTACGGCTTTTTCACCAGGCACTGGTTCGGCCGCGAGGATGCGCCGGAACCGCCGTTCGAGGAGTTCCCGGAACCGGAACTCAGGGTTACGGAACCGGGGCAGGTCGTGCGGCTTCCCGGCGAACTCACGCTGCCGGGATGGCTGGCCCGCCGCGCGGCGGAGCTTGTCCGCAGCCGTTCGCCCGAACCGGCGCGGATTGCGGCATTCCTGCGCCGGGCGCTTCAGGTTCCGGCGGAGACGGCGGCGCCGGAGTTCCGTGTGCTGCGCGGTCGCCCCGGTGAAAACGCGGTCTCCTGCTTCGCGTTGCGGACGGAGCCGGAGTGTGAGGCGTTCCTGCACTGCCGGGGCGGACTTGCCCGGTTCAGCCTGCCGCGGGGGAAACGCTGTACGCTGTATGTTTCACATCTCGATGCGGAGACGGAGCTTGCCGCCGGGCTGCCGGAGGAGAGCGGCAACGAAGTGGTCTTCGCGCTGGACGTGCGCGGCGTCGGCAAGTCGGCACCGCTGACCTGTGACCGGGTGGAGGACTATTTCTATATGTACGGCAGCGATTATTTCTACGACTCGGCCGGTCAACTCCTGTCGCACTCCTTTCTTGGCGGCAAGGTGCGCGATCTTCTGGGAGCGCTGGCGCTGCTGCGGAGCGCGGGTTACCGGGAGATCACTCTGGCCGGGCGCGGCCTCGGCGCACTGGTCGCGCTGTACGCCGCCGGAACCGATCTGACCGGCGTGCGGCGCATCCGGTTGCGGAATATGCCGCGCTCGTGGCGGGAGCTGATCGAAGCGGGGATCTTCCTGTGGCCGCAGTCACACCTGATTCCGGGGATGCTCCGGGAGTTCGACCTGCCGGAGCTGGCCGGGATGCTGGAGCAGGGCTGCGACTTCGAGGCAGCGGAACCGTGGGACGGCTTCTTCCGGCCTCCGGAACGGTGAGACATTTGTGAAAGGCGCTTGATTTCCGTGGTTTATATGCCATATTTCATCAATTGCATTTTCAGAACTTTTACGGATGAGATTCATGGTGTTCCAGTTTCTGCGCGACCGGGCGAATTCGCTGGCCTTCGCCTGGACGATCAATTCGCTGGCGTATTCGATCGTCTATCCCTTTCTGCCGATCTATCTGCACAGCGAACGCGGCTACCCGATGACCACGGTGGGGTTGATTTTTCCGCTGATGGGAGCCGCGATCATCGTTTCGCCGCTGATTGCCGGAACCCTGACCGACCGGATCGGGCGGCGGCTGATGATGCAGTTCGGGCAGACCGGACGGGCGGTGCTGTTCGCGGTGCTGGCGGTGATGGCATTCTGCCACGCGCCCTTCTGGCTGTTTGCGGCAGTGCTGATGGTCAACGCCGGAGTCGGGACCTTTTTTCAGGTCGGTTCGGACGCGTATCTTTCGGACATCTCCCGCCCCGAGGAGCGGCCGCGCATGTTCAGCCGCATCCGGATCGGCACCAACATCGGCTGGGCGCTGGGGCCGATGCTCGGCTCGTTCCTGATCGGTACGCCTTTCTGGCTGCTGTTTCTGCTGACCTGCGCACTTTGTCTCCTGGGAGCGTGGTACACCGGGCGCGTCTGCAAGCCGACGGTCCGCCATGCGGCTGCGGTTTCGGGGGCCGCGGCAAGGTTCACGGTGGGGCGGCTGCTTTCGGACCGGTGGCTGACCGGTACGCTCGGCTGCAGTTTCGTGCTGTTTCTGCTGACCAGCCAGCTCTATTCGGTGATGTCGGTGTACGCAACCGGGGTGGTCGGGATTTCGCCCAGCGCGCTCGGGCTGATCTATTCGCTGAACGGCTTCGCGATCATCGTGTTCCAGATGCCGATGACCTGGTTGCTGGAACGGTTCCGGCTGCTCTTTCCGGTCCGGCTGGTGGTCGGGGCGGCGCTGTATACCGCCGGTTACTTCTCGCTCGGCTTCGCGCAGAATGCCGGGATGATGGCCGTATCGGTGCTGACCATCACTCTCGGGGAAGCCGCGGTGATGCCGTCGGTCTACTCCGGCGTCAGCCGCCTCGCTCCCGCCGGCGGGACGGGGCGCTACATGGCGTCGCTGGAGCTGATCCGGGGCGTGGGGTACGCGGTCGGGCCGTTTCTGGGCGCGACGTTGTTCGATTGCTGGCCGGGGCGTCCACTGCTGCTGTGGGGGACGCTGTCGCTGCTCGGCGTCGCGGCGGCCTCCGGCTACGTGCTGCTCGCACGCAGGATGATTGCGACCAGATATTTACACTCATAATTCAGGAAGGGTTCAGTTGTTATGCGCATGAATGGATTCAAGGAGGTGCCGGAAGCCGTCGGGAAGTTCGCGTTTGAGAACTATCCGGACTACCCGTCGTGGCGCGCCGCAGCGCTGCCGGAACTGAAGCGGCTGCTCGGCTTCGACCGGTTGGAACGGTTGGAGCGCAAGCCGGTTGTGCCGGAGTCGCTGTGGAAGCGGAGGACTCCGCTCGGCACCATCGAAAAACTGCGTTTTTCACCGGAGGAGGGGGAGGAGGCCTGCATCTACATTTGTCTGCCGGAGCTGCCGCCGCCCTATAAAACCTTCATCTGTCTGCAGGGGCATTCCACCGGCATGCACAACTCCATCGCGGTGGAGTGGCAGGATGAAACCGTGCCGAAAGCGATCGAGGGCGACCGGGATTTCGCGATCGGCTGCCTGAAGCGCGGCATCGCGGCGGTCTGCCTGGAGCAGCGCTATATGGGCGAACGCAGTTCCGATCCGGAACACCATCCCGCCTGCCTGCTGCCGACGCTTCAGAATCTGATGATCGGCCGGACCGCCATCGGCGACCGGGTCTACGACGTGGATCGCCTGATCGACTATCTGTACACGCGCGGCGACATCGACCGCACCCGGCTCGGCGTGATGGGAAATTCCGGCGGCGGGACGACCGGCATGTTCGCCGGGGCGGTGCTGGACCGGATCACCCATGTGATCGCGTCGTGCAGTTTTTCGTCGTTCCGGGGCAGCATCGGGTCGATGTTCCATTGCGCCTGCAATTACGTCCCCGGACTCCTGGAGTACGGCGAGAGCGCCGACGTGGTCGGCCTGACCGCCCCGAAACCGGTCGTGATCGTGAACGGCGATGCCGACGAAATCTTTCCGCTCGATGAGGCGGACCGCCAGTTCAGGCGGCTCGAAGCGGTCTACCGCGCCGCCGGGGCCGCCGGAAACTGCGTCCACGCGGTCGGCGGCGGCGGCCACCGCTTTTATGCGGCGGAGGCGTGGAGCGCGATGCTGCCGTTCTTTCAGTAGACGCACTCCTTGCAGGCGTCGGTGAAGGCTTTCAGGTTGGCGAGATCGCCGAAGAAAAAGTGATCCGACGGCGCGATGATGTAGCCGGCGTGGTCGCGGGTGGCTTCGAAGCAGTCGAACACCATCCGGCGGACCAGAGCCGGGTTGCCCCGCTCGAACCCGGCGTTCTGGTCGAAGCCGCCGATGAAAAAGAGCCGGTCGCCGACCCGTTTCGAGGCTTCCGCGAGGTTGCAGTCGCCGCCCATCGACGGCGGAGTCATGGTTTCGAGGCCGTCGGCGCCGGATTCCACGGCCAGTTCCAGCATCGGCATCAGGCCGCCGCAGAAGTGGTTGACCACCTTGAGGCCGATTTCATGGAAAAGCCGGTTCTGGGCGGTGTCGTAAGGGAGGCCGAACTCCCGGTAGAACTCCGGGCTGATCACCGTGCTCGAACCGGCTCCGCCGCCGACTTCGACCATATCGGTGCGGGCGCCTTCCCAGAAACGGGTCGCCTTCAGGGTTTTGGCGAGGATTGCGTCGAGGATGTGGTGCAGTGTTTCCGGCTCGTCCATGCCGAGCAGGATCGCCTCCTGGGTGCCGAAGAGCGTGCAGAAGCTCTGCCACGGGCTGCCCTGTCCCGGTGAAAACGGATGGGAACGGACGATGCCGAGGTCGCCGAGCTTTTCTCGGACTCGGGCGATTTCACTGAGGTCGGCGCCGGATGGCTCCGGGCTGTAACGGTCCCACAGCTCGAAATCCGCAATTGTTTTGAGCAGCGGCTCGGTGTCCCACGCGGTGAACGCATTGCGCGAAACCACCTTGTGCAACGTGCCGCCCGGCGTGGTGATGAACTCCTCGTGGGTGTGGTTGCCGTCGGCGTCGGTGCCGAGGTCGACGGTTTTGACCTGCCATTTTTCGAGCGTTTTCGGCTCATAGCGGTAGGTCGGGCTGACGTAGATCGCGTAGTCGAAGCCGAGGCGGCGGTTGGCTTCGTACCAGTCGGCGCCGCCGAGATAGGTTTTCAGGTAGTAATCCATCCAGCCGTGCACCTGGCAGGGGAGACGGTCGGGCCGTTTGTTGTCGAGAGCGGTCAGCATTCGTTCACGCGAGGTCATTGCCATGATAACATCTCCTGAAATTTATGATATTCCGGAACCGCATATCGCTTCTTTTACTTTGAATATAGCAGGGTTTCAGTAAAAGTATACGCGGCGGCACCGGATATCGCGCATTTTTATAGACCCGGCGCACACGGCGTTAATTTGGATAAAAACAGGGTTAAAATAAAAAAAAGTGGTAAAATTGCAAATTCAGGCTTGATAATAAACCAAAATAGGATATATTGAAACTTAGAGGAGCTTTGTAAGTCTTGAGGAGGATTTATAAAGTGGAGAAATTGCATAAATGGGAACTGAGACTGGAGCATCCTGTCGAAGCGGCCAAAGCAGGCTTTGCCTGACTTCCGCAAGTATGACGTTGGAGGTTCCGGTTGAATGGCCGGCTGCGAAACCTGTTCCGCACGGGAACTGGTGAAATGCGGTTCCGGCGCGTTCCCCGGGGGAGTCTGCATAGGACTCCCCCTGATTTTTTCCGGTACAGAGGGAGCGGGCGGATCACTCCCTTTCAAAGCCGTCCGCCGCATAACCGAGCAGCTTGAGCCAGCGGCGGAAGCGCGGCAGCTCGAAGGGGCGCGGCCCGGCGATATAGTGGTTGCGGCCCACCTCCGCATCGCCGGAAAGCCTGGTTTCGCTGAGCCACAGCGCCGGAGCGGCAGGCGCCGGGATTCCGGGAAGGCGCGCCGGCTCTCCGGCGGCACAGCTGAAGTCGGCGCGGAGCAGCACCTCGCCGCTTTCCCCGTCGCGGATCGTGACGACGCCCGACACCGGGCGGGAGGTGTCGTTGACCACGACCGGCCGGTGCACGCCTTGGGCCGCCTCGGTCACGATGGTGCAGACGTCGCGCTGGGAGGCTTTGATATAGGCGTAGGCGAGTTTCCGGCGGCCGTACCAGTCGACGACCGCGTCGGAGAGGATCGGCCAGCAGTCCCGCACGTTCCACCAGAGCAGCCCGCCGCGCCACTCCTTTTCGGAACGCCATTTCTCGATGAAGAACTTGTCCGCTTCGGCCTGGCTGATCTGCGACGCGAGACAGAACTCCTCAAGCGTCTGCGGTTCGGAGTCGAAGAGCACCGCGATCTGGCGGGCCATCAGCGGGATACGGTAGTTGTAACCGTCTTCGCCGGGCATCGGACGCACCGCGCGGGTCAGCCACTGGTCGTTCTCGCGCCACGGCCACACCGCTTCCGGGTCAAGCATGTCGCGCATGGAAGCCGGGGAGGGGCAGCCGTGATAGCCGATCTCGCTGACGAAGTGGGCGTTGGACTTCATGTAGAAGTCGCCTTTGAAATCGTTGCGCGGCCCCCACAGGTGATCTTCCGGCTTGCGGCCGTGCGGCGCTCCTTCCGCGATCAGTTCCGGGGCGTAATAAGGGGAGCTCGGCAGGTAGTCGCGCACCGGGTCGAACGTCTGCACCGCCTGTGCCAGCACTTCGCGGCTGAGTTTGTCCCACCGGTTCGGGTCGGATTTCAGCGGCCCCCAGTCGAAACCGGCCGAATCGATCTCGTTGTTGCCCGCCCACAGCGCCAGCGACGGATGGTTGCGCAGCTTGCGGATGATGAATTCCGCCTCGGCGCGGATCGCGTCGCAGAATTCGCGGTCCTGCGGATACAGGAAGCAGGCCAGGGAGAAATCCTGCCAGACCAGCACTCCGTTCGCGTCGCAAAGCTCGAAGAAGGCATGATCCTCGTAGACGTTGCCGCCCCAGCAGCGCAACATGTTGCAGTTGAGGTCGAGCGCCATGGCAAAGGTCTCCTCAAGCCGCGCGGCGTCGCGGCTGTGCAGCGCGTCGAGCGGCACCCAGTTGCTCCCTTTGATGTAGATCCGGCGGTCGTTCACGTAAAAGGAGAAGTCCCCTTTGCCGGGGCCGCCGGTCACGGCGGTGCGGCTGAGGCGGACGGTGCGGATACCGATCCGCTGCCGGTCCTCCGCCAGTATCCGGCCGGATTCGTCGAACAGCCGCAGTTCGGCTTCGTAGCGGTCGGGACGGCCGGAGCCGCGCGGCCACCAGAACCGGGCGTCGGTCAGTTCGATCACCTGCTTGCCGTGGGTGGAGAACAGCGGCCGGACACTCTCGAAGGCGGTTTCCCCGTCATGGGAGAGCCGGATGGAGAGGCGGAATTTTCGCCACTCGGCGCAGCCGGGAATCAGGTCCCACGCCAGCAGCACTTTGGCGCGGGACGAATCCGGGTCCGCTTCCAGCGTGGCCCAGTAGATGTCGCGGAATGCGGTTGCCGGGACGGTTTCGAGGCGGACGCCGCGCCAGATCCCCGCCGATACGAGCCGCGGCGCGATGTCCCAGCCGTACATGTGCGGCGCTTTGCGCACCCGCAGCGACTCCCAGTTTCCCGGAAAGGCGTTCTCCGACGGCGACGGCGGGAGCCGCCGTCCCTCCGCGACCGCCGGAGCGATCGCCACTTCCAGGCGGTTCTCCCCGGCGACGGCCAGTCCGGTCACGTCGAAGGCGTGCGCGATCAGCATATTGGCGGCCCGCCCCGCCTCGACGCCGTTCAGCCGGATGGTCGCAAAACAGTCGATCCCGTCGAAGACCAGCCGGAGCCGTTCCGCCGGAAGTGCATCGAGGCGGAAAACGGTCTCATACAGCCATTCGCACTCCTCGAATTCAAGCGCCCGGTAGACGTTGTTGCCGCGCGTGAGGTCGGGGAGGACGCCCGCACGCATCAGGTCGAGTTCGACGTTGCCGGGGACTTCGGCGGGGATTTCGCTCCATTCATCGCCGGGCTTGCGGTACTTCAGGCGCCAGGCGCCGTTGAGGTTCCATGTATTCATTTCGTTCTTCTCCGGGATTGTGAAAATATGATTTGTATTATATTATAATACATTTTATCGCAAATGGCAAGAGCCGGAAGGAGGAAAAAGCGGAGTTTTTACGGAATATTCCGAGGAGGAGCTTCCTCCACCCGTTCGAGGATGATGTGGAAGGTGCTGCCGCGGCCGGGGGCGCTGTCGAGTTCGATCCGGCCGCCCATCTTTTCCGCGAGGCGGCGGGAGATGGCCAGTCCGAGGCCCGCTCCGTCATGGCTCCGGGAGGCGGTGGCGCGGTGATCCTCTGCCTGTTCGAAGGGCTGGAAGATCCGCTCGTGCAAAGCGGCGGGGATGCCCGGCCCGTTGTCGGCGACGGAGATGCGCAACTGCCGGAAGCCGTCCGGCGCGGAGGTTGATTCGAGGCGGACGGCGATCCGCCCGTTGCGGGTGAATTTGACCGCATTGCCGACCAGGTTGATCAGGATCCGGCGCAACCGGATGCGGTCGAGCAGCAGCAGGGGCGGCGGCTCCGGGATTTCCGGCTCCAGCCGGTCGGAGCGTTCGAGCGCCCGCTGCCGGAACATATCCAGCACCTCGCCGATCAGCCTGCCCGCGTCGGTGGACTGCCGGCGGATATCGACCTGATCGGCTTCGAGCCGGGAGAGTTCGAGCACGTCGTCGACCAGCGTCAGCAGCGTGTTGCCCGCCGCGTGGATCGCCTTCACACCGGCGGAACGTTCCGCTTCGGGCAGGTCGGGGAAGCCGAGCAGTTCGCTGCAGCCGATCACCGCATTGAGCGGGGTGCGGAATTCATGGCTCATGGTGGCGAGGAAACTGCTTTTCGCGCGGTTGGCCGCCTGCGCCGCCTCCAGCGCCTGCTCCAGCTTGCGGCGGTTGGCGTTGAATTCGGTGATGTCGACCGCGCTTTCGAGGACGTTGGCGAAGTTGCCGTCGCGATCGAACAGCGCGGCGGCGGTGAACAGATACTCCCGGCCGCCGATGCGGAACTCCTTCTGGTGGGGCTGAAGGTCCCGGCGGCAGGCGGCGACCAGGCACTCGCCGCCGACGCAGCCGCAGCCGCAATCGCAGCGGGAGGACTCGGCGGGCTGTTCGAGCATTTGCGACGCGCTCCGGTTGAGCCGCAGCCGTTTCCCCTGCGCGTCGAAAAACAGGATCGGGACCTGGATGTTGTCGAGGATCAGTTGCTTTTCATACTCGTTGTGTTCGAGTTCGCGGGTGTGCTCGCGGCGGATCAGCGAGAGTTCCACCAGATTGGCGGCGGCGCGCATGATCTGGCGGCTGGATTCGGTGAAAGCGTAAGGCTTGCGCAGATAATCGACCGCGATACCGCCCCACAGCTCGCCACGGAACCGGATGCCGGCCACGATCACCGATTTCAGGCCGGTTTGCTGCAGGTAGCCGCGGACATCGGCGAAGGGGCCGCTCCCCTCCGGGGTGGAGAGGTCGTCGCCGCAGGCGATTTCATGGTTTTCGAGCAGTTTGAACCACTCGGTCTGCAGGAAGTCCGCCGGAAATGGATAGACGCCGTCGGGGTTGTGGAAATGTTCGATCCCGAAGTCGCAGTAGTCGAACCGGCGGCGGATCACCCCCGCTTCGCGGTCCAGCTTGAATACGCAGCAGCGGTCGGCGTGGGACTGAGCCACGATGATCTGCAGAATCCGGTTCAGGGACTCCTGATAGTCGGTGTGCAGCACCAGCAGCGAGAGGCAGGAGTTGATGATCCGCTCCTGATTGATATGCAGCTCCAGCTCCGCGATCAGGTTGCGCCGTTCTTCCTCCAGCCGGGTCTGCTCGGTGATGTCCAGGAAAATGGAGAGCAGCAGCTGTCCGCCGTCGCCGAGTTCCACTCTGGTGCGGAAAGTCTTGAATTCATGGCGGACGCCCTCCCGGTCGGTATAGAAATCATTGGCGGTCACGACTCCGTCCGCCGCCATCGCTTCGCGGTCGTGACGGTGGAAACTTTCGAGGTCGACGGTGTCGCCGAGCAGTTCGTCCGTGGTCCGTCCGATCGCGGCGGCGGCGGAGATGCCGGTGATACGCCCGGCGGCATTGTTCCAGATCCGGCAGCGGAATCCGTCGTCGGGGTCCTTGGCGATCACGCAGAGGGGAAGGTGGTTCAGCACCGCGTTGAGCAGGCGGTTGGCTTCAGAGAGCTGCTTGCGGCTGAGCTGCAATTCGCTGACGTCGACGCAGCTGCCGAGCAGCAGCCGCCTGCCGCTCCGGAGGGTCAGCGGGGATTTCAGCGTATGCACCCAGCGGAGCCGGTTGTTGCGGGTCAGGAACTGTTCGAACACATCCAGCGGCCTGCCGGATTCGATCACCTGCCGGTCCTCCTCCACGAACTTCCGGGCGAATTCGGGACGGTGGAACTCGAAATCGGTCCGGTTCAGGATCTCCTCCTCGCTGAAGCCGAGCATCCGGAAATAGGCCTGGTTGGCCATGATGTGGCGGTTGCCGTCGTCGTAGTCCTTCACGAATACCGCGCAGGGGAGGTTGTCGAGCACTCGCTGGAGCAGGCTGTTGCTGTCCATATAGCGGATTTCGCTTTCGCGCGTGGCGGTCACGTCCTGCAGGATGCCGTAGATGCCCGGCTGGATGCCGTCGCCGGCGGGGATCCGCACCGCGTGCAACTGGAAGTAGCGCGGAGCGCCGGAGCAATCGGAGCGGACCAGCATTTTCAGCTCCGGCCGCCGTTCCGCCATGAAAACGCGCCACGCCTGCTGCTGGCGGTCGGCGTCCTCCGGGACCAGCCATTCCGCAGCGGGAACGGGCCTGCCGTCCCGTCGCGGCCAGTATTTTTCCGCGACCGGAACGGTGATCTCGCCGTCGGCGGTGCATTTGAAGTAGCCGATGTCGGCGATTCCGGCGGCGATGTTCAGCAGGCTGTTGCTGACATAGAGCTGCTGGCGCTGTTCGTATTCGCGGGTGATGTCGCGGAAGACCAATACCGCGCCGGTTACGGCGCCCTCCTTGTCGCGGATCAGCGAAACAGTGTCGGAGAAGTGAATCCGCCTGCCGTCCGGGGTCGCGAACATCGAATGTTCGGGCAGCGGGATGACCTTGCCGGTTTTCAGCGTCTCCAGCAATGGCGAGGGAACCGCCTTCCCGGTGAGGGCATTGAAGACCGGGATGATTTCCGGCAGAAGTTTGCCGATAACTTTGGAAGTTTCGTAACCGGCCATGCGGGCGGCGGCCGGATTCATCAGGGTGATGCGTCCGGTCTCATCGGTGACGATTACGCCGTCGCCGAGCGCCTCAAGGGTCAGCCGGGCGCCCTCTTCCATCCGGGCCAGCGTGGCGCGGGCCCGGTCCAGCTCTTCCGCCCGGAACACTGTCCAGAACACGGCTTCGACGCCGAAAACCGCCTGCGGCAGAGGCTGTAATTCCACTTGTACCGTTCCGCTGGCGCTTTCACAGCAAAAGGAGAGCGCCCGGCCGGAGAGGAAAACTTTGCCGAGTGCCGGGCTGAATTCAGTGGAGACGCTCCGGTCGAGATCAAAGAGGCGGTCGCCGGAGAGGGCGGCGCGCGCATTCCGGTTCCGGAACAGCAATTTGCCGGAACGGTCGACCACTCCGGCAAGGCCGGGAAGTTCATCGCAGAGCGCCGAAAAACGCCGCAGGGCGTTGGAGCCGGTGCGCTGCCGCCGCACGATGCCGCCGAGCAGCAGCGAAGTCAGCAGGAAAAAAAGAGCGAACCACCAGCCGGCGTCGGCCGGCGGGAGTGCGGCAGAGATGGTTCCGGCCCAGACTGTTCCCGGCATAAATGGTTCCTCCGAATCTCCGGAACGGGGTTTGGCGTCAGATTGCAATCCGAATTAACATATCATCGCAATACGGAAATGCAAGTTTTCCCCCGGTGAAAGGCCGGTGAAACGGCAAAGCGCCGCTGCCGGGGCGGTTCAGGCCGCGCGCTCCCGGCGCGGCCTGCGCGGTTACTCCCGCCGTTGGCTGAAGCAGGCGCCCAGCTCCGCCAGACGCTGTTGCAGCACGGCGGTATCGACGGCGCGGACGTCGGATTGCCCGGCTGCGAGGGTTGCGGCGATTCCGGCGGCCTGTCCGGTCACGAAGCAGGGGGGCATGACCCGGATCGAGGACTGGATCGGGCGGTCGGAGGAGATGGCGCGCCCCGGCACGAGCAAATTGGCGATTCCCGCCGGAATCAGCGCCCGGTAGGGGATGCCGTAGCTTTCGCCTTTTTTGAAGCGGGTGGCTTCGATGGTCTTGACCACCTGCGCCTGCTCCTCGGAATCCGTGGTGCTCGAATGGATATCCACCGGGTAGCAGCAGCGGCCGATTTCGTCCTCGAAGACCGCGCGTTTTTTGTAATCCTCGATGGTGAGGCGGTATTCGCCTCTGATGCGGCGGGTTTCGCGCACGCCGAGCAGTGCGGCGGAGGAGATCAGCTCGACTTGTTCAAAGCCGGGCACATGACAGCGATAGTATTCTTCGAGGATGCGCAGGATGCGGCGTCCCTCGGTGTAGCAGCGTGACAGGTCGAATTCGTCGAGGCAGTCGGCTCCGTAGATGTGGCCGAGGTTGCTGCTGGCGCTGCGGCTGCTCACCGGCTTCATGCAGACGAAGTGCTGTTCCGGCAGCGGCGCGGTGCCGTTTCTGAGCATTTCAGCCCAGATGGTGTGGTCGTTGACGCCGGTTTTGCCGACCTCCGCGACTTTGTCCCAGTCGATGCCGCTGAACTGTCCGCACAGGGTGGGACTCATCGGGATGCCGTTGGCGTCGCCGTATTCGAACTCCGCGCCGGAGAGGGCGGCGAGCAGCCCGTCGCCGGTGGCATCGACGAAAACGCGGCCGGTAATCTTTTTCAGCCCCATCGAAGTCGCGGCCAGAACGGCCAGAATCCGGCCGCCGTCCATTTCGGCTTCGCAGAGCTTGGCGCAATAGAGCACGCGCACGCCGGCCTGCGCGATCTTTTCATCGAGCAGCCGCTTCAGGATTTCCGGGTTGATCGCCTGCCAGGACTCCCGCCACGGCTCGACCTTCATGCGGCTGCACATCTCCAGGTTGATTTCGCGGAAAATGCCGCCGTAGATCATCCGTTCGCCGTCGGAGGTCGGGGCGAACATCGGCACCAGCCCGGTGGTGCCGAGTCCGCCGAGCGCGCCGAACTGTTCGACGAGCAGCACCTGTGCTCCGTTCCGGGCCGCCGCCAGAGCCGCCGCGACGCCGGAGGGACCGCCGCCGAGCACCACCACATCCGCATCCGCCAACACCGGGAGATTCAGTTTTCCGATCATGTTTCGCACCTCGATTGTTCTGTTGATTCGGTTTGTGTGGAATATATGTGAAATTCACTGGATTTTATATGGGCAAACGGCTATATTTTATAAGGAATGTGCTGTTTTGTGGTTTGGAAACGATCGTATCATGATAGAATTTGAAGATTCCATGCAGGACCTGGTCCGGCGGCTCTGCTCGCTGGCGGCGCTGGCGCGTACCGGATGCATCTGGAAAATCGGCGGCGAACAATTGCTGCCGGAGCCGGATCTGCCGCGTCCCGCGACGTATCACTGCTGCGAATTCTGCTGCCGCGTCAAGGAGCTGCCGGACGGGGTGGCGCAGTGCATGTTCAACGATTCGCACCTCCTTGCCGACCGGCTCCGCAAGGACTGCGCGCCGTTCGTGAACACCTGCCACGCCGGAACCGCTGAACTCGTGATCCCGGTCGTGACGGCGGAGGGGGAGGTGCCGGGAGCGGTGATCGTCGGCCCGTTCCGTTCGCCGGGAAGCGCCTGCCGGTATCCGGTGCTCCGGGAATTGTTCGAGCGGCTGCCGCCGCTGACCTGCGAGGTGACGCGGGCGTTGACGGAGTTCGTGCCGCTGCTGTTCGGCGAGGTGGTGCACCGCGCCTACGTCGAATATTCCGGGCTGCTGCCGCACCGCCCGGAGGACGAGAGGCTCAAGCCGGTGCTCGACCGGCTGCGGCGGAATTTCCGGGAGAATCTGTCGGCGGCGGACGCCGCCGCGATGATCTATATGAGCCCGTCGCGCTTCGTGCATCTGTTCAACAAGGAGTGCGGGATCGGGTTTTCCGAATATCTGCTCAAACTGCGGCTGCGCGAAGCCCGGCGCTATCTGCTGGCGGGCAACTGGCCGATCCACCGGATCGCCGGCGTCAGCGGCTTCCCGGACCAGAGCTACTTCACCGCGATGTTCAAACGGGAGTTCGGCCTGCCGCCGCTGCGCTACCGGCGCAAGTTCGGCCGCGGAGCCGGAATTGTGTAGAAGCCGTCTTGACTTTCGGGCTTCGCGGTGGTACTTTATCGGGATGAAACACAACGGTATGAAAGGGGCGGAATGGGAAAACTCTATGTGATCTGCGGCGACGATGAATTCGCGGTCAAGGAGCGTTCCCGCGCACTGGCCGCCGAACTGGCCGGCGGCGCGCCCGAGGAGAGTCCGGCGGTCGAAATCATCGCCGGGGACAGCGACGAGCTGAAGCCGGATGCGATCGTCGGCAAGTTTCTGGACGCCGCGCGCACGCCCTCCTTCCTGTGCAGCGACAAGCTGGTCTGGCTGCGCCATTTTCCCGATTTCGAGCTGTTTTCCGCCAAGAGCGCGGCCCCGGTCTATCTGGAAACCGCCGCACTGCTCGGGCAGGAACTGCCGCCGGACCTGACCGTGCTGCTCGACGGCTTCGGCTTCGATGTGCGCAAGGGGTTCGGCAAGGCGCTGAAAGCCGCCGGCGCGGTGATCGAAACGCTGAATGTGACCAAAAGTTCGGACAAACGCTACGCCGACGACCGCCGCCTGAACATCCGTGAAATCTGCCAGGCCGCCGGGAAATCCATCGAACCGGCCGCCGCCCAGTTCCTGACGGAGACCCTCGGCGGCGATTCGGGGACGCTGCGCAACGAGCTGGAAAAACTCTTCAGCTACACCGGCGACGCCCCCGCGATCACTCTGAACGACTGCCGCGCGGTCTGCTGCCGTACCCCCGAAACCGTCAGCTGGGAGTTCACCGGCGCGATCGTGAGCCGGAATCTGCCGCTGGCGCTGCAATTGCTCAGCGTGCTGCTGCGGCAGGGCGAGCCGGAGATCCGGCTGATGGGATCGCTTTCCGGCGAATACCAGAAGCAGATCCAGACCAAGCTGGCGATGCAGCAGTTGAAGATTACCCGGGTTTCGCCGCGGACGTTCGATTCGCTGCCGCCGTCGGTGAAGGAGGAGTTTCCGAACAATCCGCTGCTGAAGATTCATCCGTTCCGCGCCTACAAGGTGTGCGAAGCGGCCGCGAACTACACCGATGCGGAATTGATCCGCAACCTCGAACTGGTGCGCAACGCCAACCGCGCGCTGGTTTCCGGCGGAGGCGACCGCCGCATCATCCTCGAACAGCTGATCATCAAACTGACCCGCCGTTCCCAGCGCTGACGTTCGGGAATTGCCCCCGGCCCCCCGATCGGCAAGGTGCCGGCGCCAGGTACGGTTTTGTATTGCATCAAGAACAGGCACAATGCCCGTAATGCCGAGCGGCCACCGTTGAGCTTCCGTGTCGGTCCGTGGGCACAACGCCCGTAAGGCCGCGCGGTAACCTTGGAGTGCGGAGATTCATCTCCGCTTTCCAGTCGCACGTGAGTTTTATACTCGGCTTTGCAGTGCATTAGAAACAGGCAGGGTGCCCGGAGGGTAACAATTTTTGAGTGCAAGCACAGGCAGGCTGCCCGGAGGGTAGTGAGCACGGGATTGGCGGCCTGCGGATGGCTCCGGGGGACGTTGCGCACGTCCCCCGGACCCCCTCGCCGGTGGCGGAGGCCGGTCTGGTTGCGGGGCACTTCCGCTCGCGGGCGCGGCTTCGCCGCTTACTTGTCCGCCTGGGGCGGCCAACCCTTCATCGCCCGCGTTGCGGGCTACGCCAGGGGGGCTTCGCTCACTACGTTCGGCTTCGTCACTATCGTTCCTCGTTACTTGCCGAAGGCAAGTAATTCCCTCACATGCGTTCGCGGCGCTGACCGCGCTTGCTGTGCGCCGCGTAAAAGGCGACGTAGCCTTACTTGTGCGCCGTGTAAGTGGTAATGCCGCACGGTTACCCTGGCGTGCGGAACTGAACTCGGCTTTGCTGCCCCTGCGGGCTCCGCACTCCAAGGTTCCGAACTGGCCTTTCTTGTGAGTCGCGGCCTCCGATGAACGGGAGCATCCGGTAACACCGGTTTGTATTCTCAATCTTTACATTTTCCGCTTTCCGCCTTGATTTTTTCCGTAACCGTCGTTAAATTAACGGTAACAACAGAGGATTTCGTAAAAATGTAGCAGAGTATCCGAGCTGAAAACTGAATAGTACCTGATTCGTGTTATTTTTCCTGCGAAACTTGCAAAATTTCTGGAAGTGAGATTACACGGAATTAGGCGTACCCCTATTGGTACGTCCTTTTTTCGTACACTTCCGGGCTTGCAAGTGCCTGCAGGGTTGCGTCAATGGGGCGTACCTCTTTTGTTGTGGGGACGTCCTGAACATCAACCATAGAGGAGAACGGAAGGATGTTTGGGTGGTTGCATCGGAAAGCGATTGAGAAAACGGCGGTGCCGGAGTGCAGCGATAAGGCCGTTGACGCATGGATGCGGCGGCAGAACGGAGCGGAAAAGCTGCGGAAGGATGAATTCCGGGAAATCGGGAAACACTGTTACCGTGATCCGGGTCAGGCGAAGGATGACGAGGAGCGGAACCGCTGGCTGCTGGACCGTGAAGTTGCTCTGGAATGGTACTGCCGGTGGAAGCGTACCCTGATCCAATTGAATGACGAACGGTTTCAGGCTGATTTGCGTCGGCGGCGGGAGCTGCTGGAATTGGAACTTGCACGGCTGGAACATTACCGGAATGTGCCTGCTTCCGTGCTGTTTGCGACTATTCAGGAGCCGGAGCGCAGCCGCCGGTTCTACGAAATATGCCGGTATCAGCAAAACACGGCTTCACCGGCGGAATGACCGCAAAGGGCCAATAAACGGTCTATCGGCAGCCTTGATTTAGAGCTTATCCCTAAATAAGCTCTTACGGAAATAATAAAAATCCGGGAGACGGCGGGGCTTCCGGCCTCCAGACCTTGTGCGGGCAGCGCACAAGTGTCTCAGCGCTTCGTCCGGTCACCAAAGCCGACGTTCATCCCCGACCGGCAACGTACCGGTGCGGTAAAACGCCCATAGAGCAAATAAACTGATAGGTAATAACCCCGGTTTTGAATTTTTACTGCGTAAAAATTCAAAACCGTACCCGGCGCCGGCACCTTGCCGGTCGGGGGGACCGGGGAGCGAAGCGCCCCCGGCCGCCGGAGGCAACGTTACAGTTCGACGGTCAGGCCGTCGTAGGCGACCCGGATGCGGTGCGGCGCGAAGAAGGCTTCAAGGTCGGCGTGAAGCGCGCCGCCATTGTGGGAGAAGTGGTTCGCGTAGACAGGCGTTTCCGGCGTGATGCAGCCGAGTTCCAGCAGCCGGTCGCGGAAGGCCAGCACGGAATTGACTCCCTGGTGGCCGCGGTCGCAGTCGGGAGTGCGCAGCCCGCAGGTGCAGTCGATTTCGACGAGGTCGAGTTTCACGCCTTTCAGCAACTCCCACGATTCCTCGCGGAGAAAGCCGGTGTCGTTGGCGATGAAGAAGCGTTTGCCGTTTCTGCCGATCACATGGACCTGCGGTTCAAGGCCGGGGGCGTGGTCGGCGTTCAGAGTCAGCAGTTCGAAGTCGCCGTCGTCGGTGGTCTGCCCGTGGCGGACCTCGACCGGATCGATCAGCAGGTCGGAAAGCTGGTAGATGCTGCTGTCCATCGTGATTTGCGACAGCATCCGCGCGAAGATGGCCGGAGAACCGAACACCTTGATCCGGTGGCGGAGAGTGCTGAACCACGGGGTGCGCCGCCAGATGAATTCGATTCCGTTCAGATGGTCGGAGTGGGCGTGAGTGAAGACGATCCGGTCGATCCGGGTGAGGTCGATGTTGAATTCGGTGCACTGCCAGAAGATGTCGGGGCCGAAGTCCACGAGCGTGTCGGAGTCGATCAGGTAGGCGCAGCGGCGCCGCAGGTCCCTGTCGCGCTGCTGTTGCGCCTTGCGGCACACTTCACACTCGCACCACAAGGCGGGGATGCCCTCCGCCGCCGCCGTTCCCAGAAACGTCACTTTCATTGCCGGTTCTCCTTGATGGTTGAAGATGGTTTCTCGTAATATGGCAGTTTCCGGGAAAAAATCCACCGGATGAACGGTTTTCTCCGAAAAATTTCCGATGCAATTCAAACCGATTGCAAATAATCCGGTGCGATATTATATTATTTCGCAAGGAAAGGGAATGTTTTGATGAATCGGACTGAGGGAAAAAATGATTATGTGATTCTGGTCAGCGGCCACCGCAACCCGGATATCGACAGCCTCGCGTCGGCGGTCGCTCTCGCGGAACTGCGCCGCCGCCAGACGAAACGGAAGGTGACCGCGCTCTGCCCGGGGGTGCTCTCCGATCGGGCGAAGCACCTGTTTTCGCGTTTCGGCCTGACGCCGCCGGAGAGCTGCAACGACGTGTATCCGCGGGTGCGGGACCTGATGTGCGAGGTCCCGGCCATTCCGGGCGGCAGCACGCTGTTCGACGCGGTCGGCAGGCTGCGCGAATCCGGCTTGCCGCGGCTGCCGGTGATCGGCGGTGACGGAAAATTCCTGGGGATGCTTTCCAGTTTGAATTTGCTTTCGGATCTGTTGAGCTCCGGCCGCGACGAGGGCAGGGGGTTGACCGGCCGCCGCGTACACTCCTCGCTGGAGCTGATCGCCAAGGTTCTCGAGGGCGAATACCTGACCAGTTTTCAGCCGGAAACCGCGCAGGATTTCGAGGTCTACGTCGCGGCGATGGGGCTGGACAGCTTCGAGGAGCATCTGCCCGCCAACAACCGCGAACTGGCGGTGATCGTCGGCGACCGCCCCGAAATCCATCTGTATGCGGTGAACCGCAAGCTGCGGCTGATGATCGTGACCGGCAGCCGTCCGGTCGATCCGCTGATCCTGCAGGCGGCGAAAACCTTTGAGGTGTCGATTCTGGTCACGCCGCTGGATTCGGCGACGGTGATCCGGCGGCTGAAATTCAGCGCCCCGGTCGAACAGACCCGCTTCCCGGAGGACCAGCTCGAACTGACTCCCTCCGACCGCATCCGCGACGTGCGGAACCAGATTCTCGGCCACTTCGAGGACGTGGTCCCGGTGGTGGACTGCGACCGCCGCCTGACGGGGGCGGTGTTCAAGCAGCGGCTGAATGCGCCGCCGCCTTTCCGGATGATCCTGGTCGATCACAACGAAATCGAGCAGAGCCTGCCCGGCGTGGAGGAGATTCCGATCATCGAGGTGGTCGATCACCACCGTATCGGCATGATGCCGACCGCCACGCCGATCAAATTCACCGGCGACGTGGTCGGCAGCACCTGCACGCTGGTTGCGGCGATGTTCCGCAGTTGCGGCGAAAGCCTCGGCGCGGATCTGGCCGGGCTGCTGCTCGGCGGCATCATTTCCGACACTCTGCTGCTGAAATCCCCGACCACGGCCGACCTCGACCGCAGGATGGCGGAGTGGCTGGAAAAGGTCTCCGGCGTGACCGGCGAAACGCTGATGCAGGAGCTGATGAGCATCGACTCCGCGCTCGCGGTCAAACCGGCGGAGGAGGTGATCGGCGGCGACCGCAAGGATTACACCGACCATGAACTTCATTTCGCGCTCGCGCAGGTCGAGGAGACCAACCTCGAACTTCTGCATCAGCGCCGCGACGAGCTGGCCGCCGAAATCCGCCGCGCCGTCGAACGGGACAAGCTCGACTTTTTCGGCCTGCTGGTCACCGACGCGGTCCGCGAAACCTCGCAATTGCTGGCGATCGGCAGGCCGGAGATCGTGCGCAGCCTGCCTTACCGCAAGATCGGCCCGGAGCTGTTCGACCTGCCCGGCATCCTGAGCCGCAAGAAGCAGCTGCTGCCGCAGATGCTGTCGATCACCGCCGCAGTCGGAAAATAGGGGGCGGCAGGTGGAGTTCACGTTTGCGCCGATCGGTTTCGTGCGGGGCGGGGGAAACTATCCGCAGGAGGCCCCCCGGCAGGGGGTGTTCGCCCGCAACGAAGGGGTGATCGAACTGCTGCCGGAGCGCAACTTCGAGACGGCGCTGGCCGACCTCGGCGGCTTTGAACGGATCTGGATCGTATTCGTGTTCGACCGCAACCGCAACTGGAAGCCGAAGGTGCGCCCGCCGGACGGGGCCGCCGACCGGCGGATCGGCCTTTTCGCGACCCGTTCGCCGCACCGGCCGAATCCGGTCGGGATTTCGGCGGTGGAGCTGGTCCGGGTCGAAGGACGGCGCGTCCATATCCGCAATTTCGATCTGCTGGACGGTACGCCGGTGCTGGATATCAAGCCGTACATCCCCGCCGCCGACGCGTTCCCGGATTCCGCCGCCGGCTGGCGCGACGAACTGGATTCGACGCGGCGCGAACTGTTTTTTGCAGAGGAGGCGCTTGGGGTGATCGGATTCATCCGCTCCCACGGCGGGCCGGACCTCGAAAATGCCGCGCGTGTCCAGCTGGCCACCCGCGCCCTCGATCCGCGCCGCCAGCGGTTGACCGAACTTGACCGTGCGGAACACCTCTGGCTGCTCGCATTCCGCACCTGGCGGATCGTTTTCACCGCGCCGCCGGTGCCGGAGCCGATCCGGGTTGAACGAATTTACGGCGGCTATTCCGCCGAAGAGCTTCAGCCCGGCGCGCCCGATCCCTATCGCGACAAGGAACTGCACCGGCTGGTCCGGCGGGCTTTCCCCCCGCCGGAGGGAAAGTGACCCGCCGGGATCGTTCCGGCTTTTGATCGGTGTGGGTGCGGCTTGAAAGAAGTCCCCGCACTCCTGCCGGAGATCATTGGTGATTGTAGTCGAAACCGACGGCTTCGAGGAAGGCGCGGGCGAGGACGGTCGCTCCGTAGATGTTCGGGTGGACGCGGTCCCAGGTGATGTAGGAGGAGTGGCGGTATTTCAGCACCCGGTCGAAAGCGGCCTGCGTGTCCACCAGCGGGAGGTTTTCGCGCGCGGCGATGCGGCGGCAGACGTCGCCGTATTCGTCCATGCGGCGGCGCATCGCGTCCTGCCGGTCCGGTTCGATGAAGTACGGGGTCATCAGCACCAGTCCGCCCGAAAGCTGCGGGCGGGTGGAACTGACCAGTTCGCCGAGGGTTTTCTCGTAGAGTTCGGGAGAGACGTGCTGCTCGGGGAGCTGGGGGGAGTCGAACTGCCGCCATACGTCGTTGATGCCGATCATGATCGAGAGCCAGTCCGGCTTCAGGTCGAGCACGTCCTTCTGCCAGCGGTTCTTCAGGTCGAGCACATTGTTGCCGCTGTTGCCGACGTTGGTGATGCGGAGCAGCAGCTCCGGGTAGACCGCGTTCAGGAGCCCCGACACCACGTGCACATATCCCTTGCCGAGCGGCTCGAAAAGCCCTTCCGACGGGCCGTCCTGCGCGCCGCGGGTGCGTCCCATATCCGTGACCGAGTCGCCGATGAAAACAAGGCGCTGTCCATTCTGAAGCTTCATCTCTCTGTTCCTTCTGTGGATTGATTGTGAAAATCAGGCCGTGAAATATAGCACCGGAGCTGATTTCCCGCAAGGGAAACGGCCCGGCGGAAATAAAAAAAGCTCCCGGAAAACTCCGGGAGCCGTCCAAATGCGCGAAGCCCGTTTATTTGTACTTGGGCAGCATATCGCCGTGGGCCTTGATCAGCGCGTCGCAGAGCTTGACCGTGTCGTCGATCGACAGCTCGGCGCTGGTGTGCGGATCGAGCAGCGCGGCGTGGTAGATGTGTTCCTTTTTCAGCGTCAGCGCGGCTTCGATGGTCAGCAGCTGCACGTTGATGTTGGTCATGTTCATCGCGGCGCACTGCGGCGGCAGGGCGCCTACGTAGGTGCCCTGGATGCCGTTGGCGTCCACGAGGCACGGCACTTCGACCACCGCGTTGCAGGGCAAATTGGAGATCAGGCCGTTGTTCATCACGTTGCCGCCGATCTGGTACGGCTTGTTCGTGACGATCGCCTCCATGATGCCGGAGCCGTATTCGCGCGAAAGCGTGTGCGACAGGTGCGGATCCTGCGACAGCTCGGCGTACTGCTTTTTCCAGTCGGCGATCTGGCGGATACAGCGGCGCGGATACTCGTCCAGCGGGATGTTCCAGTCGGCGATCAGCTCCGGATAGCGGTGCTTGATCCAGTAGGGCTGGTATTCGGCGTTGTGTTCGCTGGATTCGGTCACGTAGTAGCCGAAGCGGCGCATCATCTCGATGCGGATCATATTGCCGGACTTCTTGGCCGGGTCGGTCTCCTTGAGCCACTCCTTGATCTTCTTGTCGGCGAGCTTTTTGATCTCCGGGTAGAGGTCCTTGCCGTTTTCGGTGATTTCGAGCAGCCACGCCATGTGGTTGATGCCGGCGATTCTGGTCTGGAGCCGGGCGGAACGCTCGTCGTTCCACTCCATGCCGAGGGTTTCGAGCAGGCTCTGGGCGCAGACCTGCACCGAGTGGCAGAGGCCGACGGTCTTCACGTCGGTGGCCTGCAGCATCGCGCCGGTCAGCATCGCCATCGGGTTGGTGTAGTTCAGGAACCACGCGTTCGGGGCGACTTCCTCGATATCGTGCGCGAAGTCCAGCATCACCGGAATCGTGCGCAGCGCGCGGAAAATGCCGCCAATGCCGAGCGTGTCGGCGATGGTCTGGCGCAGGCCGAATTTCTTCGGAATTTCAAAGTCGATCACCGTGGAAGGCTCGTAGCCGCCGACCTGGATCGCGTTGACCACGAAGTCCGCGCCGCGGAGCGCCGCCTTGCGGGAGCGTTCGCCGAGGTGGGTGGTGATGGTGGCGCGGTTGTCGTTGATGTTCGCATTCAGCGTCTTGAGGATGAATTCCGACTCCTTGAGCCGTTCCCCGTCGATGTCGTACAGCGCGAAATGCGAATCCTTCAGCGCTTCCCGGCACATGCAGTCGCCGAGCACGTTGCGGGCGAAAACCGTGCTGCCCGCACCCATAAAAGTAATTTTGGCCATCCCGTAAATCTCCTGTTGGCGGACAGGACCCATTCCCCCGCCGTTGCTTGTCGCTGTTTATACAATAGCGCGCATTCCGTTGAAGTAAATATGAAAAACATGCTTTTAATGGTAATTTTGTGCTGTTTTCGAAAAATGGTCATGCTTGCAAAAAATGCTCACAATGCTATTTTAATGGAGAAACTCATAAAAACGGCGGGGTAATCATGAGCCAGGATGAACCGGAACGCATCCACGAACACTATTCGTTGTTTTTCTCCGAGCGCACCGACCGGCTGCACGCGATGCTGACCAACTGCGGGCACGAACTGACCACCAGCCGCTCGTATGTGTGGGACGGGCTGAAGCGCGGACAGGCCGAACTGGTGATCTGGCAGTACACGCTCTCCGGGATGGGGCGGCTCCGTTTCGGGGAGAACGAGTATCCGATTCCGCCCGGCAGCGCGGTGCTGCTGGTGGTGCCGGAAAATCACTGCTATTACCTGCCGGAGGATTCCCCGTACTGGCGGTTTCTGTTCGTCAGCGTCTACGGCTCCGAACTGGTGCGGCTGGTCACCGATTTCCGCCGCAGCCACGGTTTTCTGCTGCAGCACGGGACGGATTCGCCGGTGGTGGCGTCGGCGTGGGAGCTGCTGAAGAAGTGCCGGGAAAAAAAGCTGGACAACCGCTACCGCGCCAGCGCCGCCGCCTATGATTTCGTGATGTCGCTGTTTTCGGAACCGGCCGGCCGCGGCACCCACGCGCAGGACGATTTCCTGAAGCGAGTGCACGCCTACGCGCTCGCCAATCTGTCGAGGCCGCTGAGCGTCGGCGACCTGGCCGACGCCGCCGGGTGCAGCCGCTGGCACTTTTCCAGGCGGTTCCAGCAGCTGGAGGGCAAGTCGCCGCACGAATTTGTGACCGACCTCAAGATGCGGCTGGCGGTCCGGCTGCTGCAGACCACCAACGGCTCGGTCAAGGAGGTCGCGGAAAACTGCGGCTTCGAGGACGCCAGCTACTTCTGCAAGGTGTTCCGGAACCACTACGGCGTGTCGCCCGCCGGTTTCCGTTCCGGAGCCGAGAGCTGAATCACTCCGCCAGTCCGGCGTAGACGCGCGAGCGTACTCCGAGCAGCCATGCGTCGGTGCGCGGGTATTCGGTCATCGAGAGCGGTTTTTCCAGACCTTCGTTCAGCAGCGCGAGCACGGCGCCGCGGCCGATCCTGCTCTCCAGCAGTTTCAGCGCGCGCAGGTCCTGCAATCCCTCGCGGAACACCTCGTGCCGGATCGAATCCAGCGGCACGCCGTATTCGCCGGGGTATACCATGAAAGGATCGCCCGCCGGGAACGCGCCGCCCGCATCCGTGCAGGCAAAGGGATCGATCAGCCGCTTGGAATACTGCGAGAAGTAGAAGTTGAATCCCCACTGCAGGAAGCCGGTCAGGTCGTAGACATACGCGAGCAGCCCCATGATCCGGTTGCGTCGCGACGGCATCGCCATGCAGCGGTTCGGCACGCGGTCCTCCTGACTGCAGCAATAGTAGGTCCACAGCTCCTTCACGTGCCCGACGAAAGGCTCGATGTGGTTGTTGCAGGGGACCGGATTTCTGACCAGCCCGTTCTGGTAGAAGTCGAAACTGGACAGCGCCTCGACGGTCGGGAAATCCTCCAGCAGCGGCACGATCCACTCCACCACGGAGCGGTAAGTTTCGAGATGTTCGACGCTCGGCTCGTCGGAGATGGAGAAGAAGCAGCGGCCGGTCAGCCCGTGCCGGCGCAGCACCGCGAGCAACTGCGGCATCAGCGCGGTCAGGAACGCCTTGAACGCGGGATCATCGGAGCCGACGTGCCAGCCGAAGAGCTTCCGGTCGCGGCCGCCGCCGAGCGTTTCGACGATTTTCGGCGTGAACTCCGCTCCCCACTGGGTCACCAGGTGACTGATTCCGAACCGTTTGACACCGAGACGCTTCCCCATTTCCAGATAGCGTTCGAGCTTTTCGAAACCGAACCGGTAGGCGCCGTCGGCTTCCACATGTACGTCGAGCAGCTGGCAGGTGGGTCGTTCACCGCCGATTTCAGTGTCCAGCGGCGGCGTCCACAGCGGCACGTAAAGCACGTTGATGCCGTGGGAAACCGCGTTGTGCACGAAATTCTCCACGATCCGCCAATGTTCTTCGCTCCAGGCCGGAACCCGGTAGTAAGCGCTGAGGCAGTCGGCGTGGAACCATTCGTAGCGCAGCAGCTGTTGCTCCGGCAGCGTAAAGGGCAGCACTTTCAGCTCGATTTCGGCGGTTGCGACCGTTTCCGGGCGCCACTTCCCCTGCCAGTCGATATCGGAAAACAGCAGTTTGACCGGATAGGTTCCGGCGGGGCAATCCTCCCCGATCCGGACTGTGACCCAGAGCGTCCGCCACTGGCGCGGCATCACCCGGAAGCGGTCTTTGCATTCCAGTTCGTCGAGCAGATCGGGATAGAGTCCCGGAGTTGTGCGCAGGAAATCATCGTCCGGCCGATTGGCCGCAAGGTGAACCGGCACCGCCTCCACAAGACGGATTTGCGCATTCAGTTCGCTTTCGAGCGCGACGCGCAGATAATGGTTGTCCGTCTCCCGGAAGCGGACCGCAACCTGAAACGAATAAACTTCCCCGCGCGCGGCAACATCGCTCCGCAATTCCGGGCCATTCCAATCGGAATCCGGGAAAATCTTTTCCAGCGAACCGGCGACTTTGACATCAATCATATTTTATTCCCCATTCTCTACTCTGCGAAAACTGAATTCAAACTCTGTAACAGCACATGCAAATATAGCCGCCCTCCTTGAAAAAACAATGGATAATCCGGGAATACCTATGCATTTTTCGGCAATTGCCGGCCGATGAAGGCAAGTACATTTGACGCAAAGCGCCCTTGCACGTTACCGTTGGGCTTGTCCCTCCGACGCGAAGCGTCTTTGGAGTGCGGAGATTCATCTCCGCTTTCAAATCATGCGTAAGTTTTATACTCGGCCTTGCATTGCGTCAAGAACAGGCAGAGCTGCCCGGAGGGTAACTACTTTTGAGCGCAAGCACAGGCGGGGTGCCCGGAGGGTAGTGAGCGCCGCGCCTTCGGCCTGCGGATGGCTCCGGGGGACGTCGCGCACGTCCCCCGGACCCCCTCGCCGGTGGCGGAGGCCGGTCCGGTTGCAAGGCACTTCCGCTCGCGGGCGCGGCTTTGCCGCTTACTTGCCGGGCTGCGCCCGTCAACCCCTTCAACGCCCGCGTTGCGGGCTACGCCAGGGGGGGCTTCGCTCACTACGTTCGGCTTCGTCACTACCGTTCCTCGTTACTTGCCAAAAGCAAGTAATTCCCTCACATTCGTTCGCGGCGCTGACCGCGCTTGTTGTGCGCCGCGTAAGAGGCATTACGGCCTTATTTGTGCGCCGCGTAAGAGGTATTACGGCCTTATTTGTGCGCCGCGTAAATGGCATTGCGGCCTTACTTATGTGCCGCGTAAATGGCATTGCGGCCTTACTTATGTGCCGCATAAATGGTTATTTGGCCTAATATAGTAAATGGCTTTGCTAACCGACCAATGCTCGCCTGTACAAGTTGCCCGCACGCCCCCCGGAGGGGCATTGGCGTGCGCACCCGGCAGCGGCACCTTGCCGCCGCACGCCCTCCGGAGGGGCATTGGCGGGCACACCCGGCAGCGGCACCTTGCCGCCGTGGGATCATTTATTTCCGTAATACGTGTCGCACATGCGCAGCACGGGCGCGGGGAGGGGAGCATTTTCCAGAAAAAGCCGGATCAGTTTTTCCGGTTCCGGCTCGCGGCCGGCCTTGAGCCAGTGGATCACATGTCCTTCCCGCTCAAGTTTGCGAAAGAAGATATCCTGTCGTTTGGCGAACTGCCGGATGCGGTACAAAAGCCGGTCGCGCATTTCGGCGCGGGTGCATTCCTGCTTCAGATAGCGGGAAACCTCGCGGTATTCGAGGCCGAAGAACTCCATCTTCTCATAGCTGACCTGCCGTTCGTCGTGGAGGCGGCGGACTTCGTCGATCATCCCGTCGGCGAGGCGGCTGTCGAGGCGGGCTTCGATCCGTTTGTGGACTTCGGCGCGCGGATAGTAGACGCCGAGCAGCAGCGGATCAAGCTCGAAGGGAGGCCGGAAAGAGTCCGCGCCGCCGGGTGTCTGGCGTTCGCGGGGAAGCCCGGAGTCCCGGTGCGGCAGTTCGCCGCCGGGCAGCCTGTAGCCGTCGAGCAGCGCCGCCAGATAGAGGGCGGTGCCGCCGCACAGGATCGGCAGTTTCCCGCGCGCGGCGATGCCGGAAATAGCCGGGTAGGCGTCGCGGCAGAAGCGGGCAAGATTATACTCTTCGGCGGCGGGATCGGCAACGTCGATCAGGTGGTACGGGATTTCGCCGTATTCGCCGAGATCCTTGCCGGTGCCGATGTCCATGCCGCGGTAGACCTGCCGGGAGTCGATGCTGACGATCTCGCCGTCGAAGCGGCGGGCCAGCTCCACGGCGAGGGCGGTTTTCCCGGTGGCGGTCGGACCGGTTATCACAACGGTTTTGATTTTTTCAGTCATAAAGAACGATAAAAATTTGTAAAAAGTACGTTTCGCGTACTATATTATGACGCATTAAATTTAATTTTCAATTGGAATCGGTTCGAAGACATGGAAAAACAGCAAACTTTGGTCAGATCGGCGTTTTTTTCCGGAATCGCACTGCACTCGGGCGCCCGGTGCACGGTCCGGATTCAGCCTGCGCCGGAAAACACCGGGATTGTGTTCCGGCGGGTTGACCTGCCCGGCAAGCCGGAGGTGCGGGCGCTGGCTTGCAATGTGGTGGACGTCCGCCGCGGCACCACCATCGCGGAAGGCAAGGCGGTGGTCTTCACGGTCGAGCATATCATGTCCGCGCTGAATGCGTGGCACGTCGATAACTGCATTGTTGAAATGGACGGCGGAGAACCGCCGATCGCGGACGGCAGTTCGCTCCCCTATTACCGGATGATCGAAGAAGCCGGGATTCAGCAGCAGGAAGCCGAGGCGAAGACCTTCACCCCGAAGCAGCCGCTCTACGTCGAGGGCGGGGCGACCAAAATCGTGTTGATTCCGGGACAGGAGAAGTTGAGCATCTCCTGTCTGGCCTCGTTCAAAGGCTGTCCGGTGGACCCGCAGTTCCATGAATTCATTCTGAGCACCGAAGGCTATCGCGACGAGATCGCCGGAGGGCGCACCTTTGTGGATTACGGCGACCTGAAGCAGCTGCTGGCGATGGGGTTGTGCAAGGGCGGCAGCCTCGACGCGGCCGCGATCATCCATGACGGCGCGATCATCTGCAAGGAGGAGCTGCGCTTCCGGGATGAGATCGTGCGCCACAAAATTCTCGACCTGATCGGGGATATCTATCTGACCGGCTGCCGGATCACCGGTACGGTCATCGCGATCAGGCCGGGCCATCCGAAGAACGTCGAGCTGGCTGGAATGCTGCTCAGGGAGATTGCGGCGGCGCAGTGACGGAAATTTGATGATTCATTAACTAGTTTGGGAGATTTTTTTACGATGGGACAGGTTTTCGGAACCCGTGAGATCAAGGCCGTGCTGCCGCAGCGTTATCCGATGCTGATGCTGGATCGTGCCGAACAGGAGTCGGAACAGAAGTGGATTGCCGTCAAGAATCTGACGATGAATGAGATATTCTTTCAGGGGCATTTCCCGAATCACCCGATCATGCCGGGAGTGCTGCAGGTCGAGGCGATGAAGCAGCTCGGCGAGCTGGCGGTGCGTTCCACGCTCGACCCGGAAGGGAAGAACGACGTTTATATGCGCGTGGTGGAAAAGGTGAAGTTCCGCCGCCCGAACAATCCCGGCGACCGGATGAAAGTCGAAGCCGAGATCGTCGAAATCCGGGACAACTCCGAAGCGGTCGTCAAGGCGAAGACCATGAACAACGGCGGCGCGACCTGCGAGGCGACCATCACGCTGGCGGTGCGCCCCCGCAAAAGCGCGACGAAGATGCCGGAGCTTTACGGCGAATTCGACAAGCATGCGGAGACACCGCTGGATGTGCTGAAGATCATGTCGCTGGTGCCGCACCGCTATCCCTTTTTGCTGATCGACAACATCGCGAAGGTGGACGGCGATCACGTGCAGGCCGTGAAGAATGTTTCGGTCAACGAGGAAATTTTCTCGCACTGTCCGGATGACTACGCGGTGATGCCGGAGTCGCTGCTCTGCGAGATCGTCGCGCAGTCCGGCTGTGCGCTGGTGCTGTCGCGCCCTGAAAACGTCGGCAAGATCGGTTACTTCATGTCGATCGACCGCGCGGAAATCTTTGAGCCGGTGTTTCCGGGGGACCAGCTGGTGATCGATATCACCCTGCCGCCGGGTAAGTCGAAGTTCGGCAAGGGAACCGGTACGATCAAGGTGGACGGCAAGGTGGTGTTCGAAATCACTTTGATGTTCGCGATCGTCGACGCGTAAAAGTTTCCGATGCCGAATGATGGCGGCCGGACCGGAGCTGTCGGGGTCCGGACGGCCGCGAATGTTGTATTGAGGCAGTGGCAGAGCGGGGAAGTATATTTGAGCAGGAAATATCGGGTCGTGACCGCGGAGGAGGCGGTGCAGTTTGTCGGTTCCGGGGACGCCGTTTACCTGTCCAGTGCCGGTTCGGTGCCGAAGAATCTGGTGGATGCGTTGTGCACCCGTGCCCGGCTGGGCGGGCTTTCCAATGTGACGCTCCGTCACATTCATACGGCCGAGACCACGAATTACGCGGGGGCGGAGTATGAGGGGGTTTTCCGTTCGGAATCCTTTTTCGTCGGCGGCAATGTCCGCCGGGAGGTGCACGCCGGATATGCCGACTACCTGCCGGTTTCCCTGCATGAAATACCGTTGCTGTTCCGCAGAGGCATTTTGCCGCTGGATGTCGCGATGATTCAGGTTTCGCGTCCCGACCGCCACGGCCGGGTGTCGCTGGGAACCTCGGTGGATGTCGCGCTGGCGGCGATCGAATGCGCCCGGGTGGTGATCGCGGTGATGAACTGCCATGTCCCGTTCACGCTGGGGGATGCGGTGATTCCGCTGGACCGGATCGACTACATCGTTCCCCATGACGCTCCGATTGAAACCATGGCGTTCCAGCCGCCGGACGAGGTGGAGCGGATCATCGGCCGCCACTGCGCCGAACTGATCGAGGACGGCTCCTGTCTGCAGCTCGGCATCGGCGAGATTCCGAATGCGGTGCTGTCGCAGCTCTCGGACCGGCGTGATCTGGGAGTCCATACCGAAATGTTCGCCGACGGCCTGCTGCCGCTGGTGGAGGCCGGGGTGGTGACCGGAGCGCGCAAGAAGATCGACCGCGGCAAGATCGTCGCGTGTTTCCTGATGGGAACGCAGAAGGTCTATGATTTCGCGCATCGCAACCGGATGGTGCGCATGCGTGACGCCGCCTATACCAACGATCCGTTCATCATTGCGAAGAATCCGAAAGTGGTCGCGATCAATTCCGCGATTCAGGTGGATTTGACCGGACAGGTGTGCGCCGATTCGATCGGTACGAAAATCTATTCCGGAGTCGGCGGACAGCTGGATTTCATCTACGGCTCCTCGCGCTCGGAGGGCGGCAAGCCGATTATCGCGATGCCGTCCGCGACCCGCAAGGGGGTCAGCAAAATCGTGCCGACGCTGGAAGTCGGAGCGGGAGTGGTCACGCCGCGCAATCTGGTCCACCACGTGATTACGGAATACGGCCGGGTGGACCTCTACGGAAAATCTTTGCAGCAGCGGGCAAAACTGCTGATCGGAATCGCCCACCCGGATCACCGCGAAGCGCTGGAACGCGCCGCCGTGGAGCGTTTCGGCACGCCTTTCCTGCGGGTGAAAGCCTGACTTTCGATTGATCGCGCGCACGACAAGGTGCCGCTGCCGGGTGCGGCGGCAAGGTGCCGCTGCCTAGTGCGCCCGCCAATGCCCCTGCGGGGGGCGTGCGGGCAACCAGTACAGGCAAAGCATCGGACGGTCTGCATCACCACTTACGCGGCGCACAAATAAGGCCGTAATGCCTCTTACGCGGCGCACAACAAGCGCGGTCAGCGCCGCGAACGAATGTGAGGGAATTACTTGCCACTGGCAAGTAACGAGGAACGATAGTGACGAAGCCGAACGTAGTGAGCGTAGCGAACGATGAAGAGTTGACGGGCGCAGCCCGGCAAGTAAGCGGCGAAGCCGCGCCCGCGAGCGGAAGTGCTTTGCAACCGGACCGGCCTCCGCCACCGGCGAGGGGGTCCGGGGGACGTGCGCGACGTCCCCCGGAGCCATCCGCAGGCCGGAGATCCGGTGCTCACTACCCTCCGGGCAGCCTGCCTGCGCTTGCGCTCAAAAGTTGTTACCCTCCGGGCATCCCCGCTTGTGCTTGTTGCAATGATGAGCCAACCATAAAACTCACGTGCGACTGGAAAGCGGAGATGAATCTTACTCCCGCAGAGCGGGAGCAAGCCCTTCGGGCTCCGCACTCCAAAATCACCGCTCGGCCTTACGAACATTGTACCCACGGACTTCCATGGACTGGCACGGAAGCTCCAACAGTGACCGACCGGCATTGTATAAAACTCACGTGCGTCGCGGGAGCAGGGACGTGCTGAGGCGGCCGGTCAATCGGCAGGAAACAATACGGCAAATGTATTTCGCGCTTTTGTTCCTCCGATATTCTTGCCGTCGTATTCGCAGGTGTAGAGGCGATAGCCGCGATGCGTTTCCTCCGGTTTGCCGGGCCGTTTGAATTTGAGGTCGCCGTGCTCGTAGCGGATCGGCAGACGGTTCATGCGATCGAGCGGGACGGTGGGGAGAAATTCGGGAACCAGTGCTTCGAGCGTTTCGGGCAGCTTGCCGTATTTGCGGCGGTAGCGTTCTACCTGAAACGCGGTGTCGGCAAGCAGCTTCGCGTCCTCGATTTCCGCTTGTTTGACGTGGATCATATTCAATGCGGGCAGCAGCATGCCGGAGAGCAGGAAGCCTTTCCGGCGCAGTTCTTTGTTTAAATCTGTGAATTGAGAGGCCTGTACCGTACCACTGGAGGCAGGAGCGGATTCCCGGAAAAGTCGGATTCCGAGCAGATAATAACTTTGTGCGAACCGCCAGTCCCGCTTGAGCCAGATTCCGACTTCCAGCGGCAGAAAACGTTGCACGGAAACAGGCAGGACGGTCGGGCGGTCGGAGAGGGCCTGAAGCGTTTGGGACTGGACAAAATTGATGCAGCTCTCAAAGGCTGTTGCTTCATCGGCGAAAGCGTCGATAAAAATATCGCCCCAGTTGGCTTGTTCGCTCGCCAGTGTTTTGAAGTCATCATCGGTCAGGCTGTCGGCTGTCAATGCAAAACGCAAGCTGTCCAGACGCATTTTTTCTATGGACATGGCTACCAGTTTGGCGATCAGGGAAAAATCGGCGGCACACCAGTTTCTCAGACGTATCAGAGCGGCGTTAAGGCGGAGCACGGCTTGCTGGTCGGCGGCGGCTGCGATCAGTTCTCCGGCCGTCAGGCGGCCTGCTTCCCGCAGGGAATTCAACTCTGAAAGATTGATGGAGGCGAGAAGGTCATCCGAAGGACGGATATGGCGGATTGGCTGGGGCGGCAGCTGCCGGAGTTCCCTGACTGCGGCTGCAAAGGCCGGGTTGGCCTCGCGGCGGGCGTGCAGGCGGGCCGGAAAATCGCCCGGAAGCGGCAGGACAGGAAGTTCAAGGCTTTCCTTCGGAGCAGAAGCGATCAGAGTCGCCAACGGCTCGGCTGTAAGCGGTATTCCCTTTTCCTGCTCTTGCCAGAAACCGGCGGGATCGACCGGCCGTCCGGTCAGGCGGGCCAGCATATCGCGCTGTTCCGCGATTTCGGCGGAAAGAGTCCGATCATAAATCAGGAGGCCTGTACTGTAGAGAAGCAATAAAAAGAGTGGCAGCAGGGAAGCCGGCCGGAAGCGGCGATTATCCCGGATCAAGGCCAATGCCGCAGTGAACAGGGCAATGCAGCCGAAGTTCAGTATCCATGAACTGCCGAGTGGAATAGGAGAATTCCGGCTTCCGGTAAGAAAGAACAGTATCATCAATATGACTGCGGCACTTGCCAGACAGAGGGCCGTTTTTTGTTTCTGCTTCCACAATATCGGACCGATGACCAGAATTCCGGCAGGAATAAAGAGGGCGCAAATCGCCGCTGACTGTTGAAATACTTTTCGGGCGGAAAGCACTTTGCGCACCAGCCCGGAATAAGCGAAGCCGAGCATGAACAGACCGTAGCAGTAGAAAAGCAGAAACAGGAAAAAGATGAGGCAAAGGACTCCGATGATCGTATGAAAATTTGCTTTCGATACTGAAGCGAACCAGGGAAAGACCACCAGCAGCAGGAAGCCCGGCAACGATAAAAGGCAGAACAGCATCCAGCCGAAGCCGAAGACGGCGGCGTTGCACGGTGAACGTCGCAGGAAGAGGCGGTAAAAGAACTTCTTGCGTGAATAATGGCGTAACGGTTGAGCGTCTGACATTCTGTACTCCTTTGATTTGCGGATACTGTAATTGTTTGACCGCCGTAATTCAATGGAAATACAGATAAAATTGCTTGAAAAAGTTTTCGGGATATGGTATGCTGTATCAGGAGGAACCGGAAATGGCGGATGAACAGGATAAGTTCCAACAACTTTGGGAACGTGCTGAAGCCGGTGAGGCTGAAGCGCAGTTTGAGCTGGCGTGGAAGCTGGGAGAGGAAAAGACCGGAAATATTCCCACTGACCATATCGCAGAACGTTTCTGGTATGAGCGGGCGGCGGAACAGGGGCATCAGGGAGCAATGTTCAACCTTGCTTTTATGCTTTCCAATCACGAAGGTGGTGAAAACGATATTCCGCGTGCTTTGGAACTGTATCGGCGCTGCGGCGAACTCGGTGATCGGGAGGCTTTCTTCGATTACGGTGTGTTACTCGAAAAGCAGGGCGCCCCGGTTGAACAGGTGATTGCGGCTTACCGGCGGGCCGAGACTCCGGAGGCGTGGTTTAATCTGGCGCTGCTTTACGATTATGGGCGGGGAGTGCCGGTCGATCACCGGCGGGCGGTCCGGTATTACCAGCGTGCCGCCGATGCCGGCCACATTGAGGCGGCCTGCAACCTCGGAGCTTCTTATCATCACGGAACGGGTGTCCGCAAGGACGAGCATAAAGCATTTTTCTATATCCGCTTTGCCGCGGAAAATGGCGATGAGCTGGCGTATTGCGGTCTGGCGGAAGGTTATTATTTCGGGGAGGGGACCCGGAAGAATTACCGGAAAGCATTCGAGTGGTTCCGGCGGAGTTACCTGCAAAGCCGCAGAGCGAAAGCCGCCGACTGGCTCGGCGCTCTGTATGCAGAGGGAAAGGGAGTCCGGCGGGATTTGCGCAAGGCTTTCCTGTGGCGTAAAAAGGCGGTCGCATCGGGAGATGAACCGGCTTTGTTTTCGCTGGCGCTGATGTATATTCATGGCGAAGGCACTGAAAAGAAGCCGGATGAGGCCCGGAAACTGCTGGCGCGTTTTCTGGAACATAATCCCGATGATTGCGATGCCCGGTATTGGCTGGGGATGATCAGCCCGGCCGCGGAAGCGTTGCCGCACTTCGATTTTGTGTACCGGAGGGAACATGATCCGTGGAGCGCGTGGCAGATCGTCCGGCTTGGATTGAAAGGGGAGTGCCGGTTCCCGCCGGAACGATTCCGGGAACTGGAAAAGCTGTTGCATCTGGCGGTGCGTAAAAAGATTCCGGGGGCGTTGCGGCTGTTGCGGAGCAGGCGATGGCAGGCTGAAATCCGCCGGAAGTACATGGCGGAAACTTGCATGTGAGGCGCCGGCAACGTATATTATTGCAATTGACTTGATTCAGAAGGGGAATTGCGATGAAATATACGAAGATCGTGGCGACGATCAATGCGTCGACCTGCACCGAGGAGCTGTTGCGCGGACTCTACAAGAACGGCATGGACGTGGTCCGGCTGAACACCGCCCACATGGAAATCGCGGATATGGACCGGATCGTGGCGCTGGTGCGCAAGGTTTCGGATAAGCTGGCGATCATGGTCGATACCAAAGGGCCGAATATCCGCACCTGCAACCTCGATGCGCCACTCGCGCTGAAGATCGGAGACAAGCTCGACCTGACCGGCGAAACCGTGCCGCAGGAAAAAGCGGTTCAGGTGAACTACTCCAAATTCACCGCCGAAGTTCCGGTCGGAGCGCGGATCATTTTCGACGACGGCGCGATGGAACTGCTGGTGCTTGGCAAAAGCGGCGGCCTGCTGCACTGCGAGGCGAAGCGCGACGGCGAACTCAAGAATCATAAATCGGTGAACGTTCCCGGCGCGGAGCTGAAAATGCCCGCGCTGACCCGTAAGGACCGGGACTTCATCGAATACGCGGTGAAGAACGACCTCGATTTCATCGCCCACTCTTTCGTGCGCAGTGCGAACGACGTGCTGGCGGTGCGCAGCATCCTCGACACCGGCGACAGCGATATCCGCATTATCGCGAAGATCGAAAACCGGCAGGGGGTCGACAATCTCGACGAAATCCTGAAAGCCGCCGACGGCGTGATGGTCGCGCGCGGCGACCTCGGCATCGAAATTCCGCTTGAGGAAGTGCCGCTGATCCAGAAGAAACTGATCCGCGCCTGCATGGCGGCGGGCAAGTCGGTGATCACCGCGACCCAGATGCTGCAGAGCATGGAGAACAGCCCGCTGCCGACCCGCGCCGAAATCAACGACGTCGCGAATGCGGTCTATGACGGCACCGACGCGGTGATGCTTTCGGGGGAAACCGCCGAGGGGGTGTATCCGGTCGAAGCGGTCAGCGTGATGAGCCGGATTCTGGAGGAGACCGAGAAGTCGCCGGATTATTATTTCACAAGGGTGCGCGAACAGATCAGCGATTCCGACGAAAACTCCGCTTTCCTGATCCATTCCGCGGTCGAAGCGGCCGAACGGCTGCCGGTCCGGGCGATCGTGTGCAATACCGCCAGCGGGCTTTCGGCGCGGCTCTGCGCCGCCTATCGTCCCCGCAAGCCGATTTTCGCCTTCAGCTACAATCCGGGCGTGGTGCGGCAGCTGTCGCTGACCTACGGCGTTTACGCCGGTTACAATGCATTCGCGGAGGATGTGATCGACCTGACCCGGCAGACCTGCCGGACCCTGATCGAAGAAAAGCGGCTGGCTCCGGACGACAAGGTCGCGATGCTGGCCAAGAATTCGCAGTCGATGGAGCGCAACAACCTTTTCTGCCTCGGAGCGGTCAAAGACTTTATCTGATTGCGGCAGGTCATCATCTGAAATATCTGAGGAATAGGAATATATTACTTTTGTTACCTGTCGGTTCTCTGGTGTTATGGAAAGATGTCCGGCGCCGTCCGGAATATTTCCATGCCGGCAGGATAGACTGCGTGACGAAACCGGGAAGCGCGATGGGGATCATCATCCCGTTCCTGGCCGGATTTTGCCGGAAATCGTGTCACACGATATTGAAAAACTGTTCGGCATTTTTATAAAACAGCATATTCCGTTCCTCGACGGTCATCGGCTGGCGGTCCAGGAAGGTCATGGATTCTTCCATGGTTTCATACGGATAATCCGAGCCGAACAGGATATGCTCCATTCCGAACGTCCGCTTCGCCGCCTCAAAAGCGATTGGAGCGAAGTTGCCGCTGGTCGTCATCCAGATATTGTTTTTGAAATAATAACTGGGCTGATGCCGGCTTTTGACGGTCGGCGCGTTCGGAACCATGGACGCTCTGGCATCCATGCGGTCAAGCAGCACGGCCATCGCTTCGCCGTAATGTCCGAGGATCATTTTCAGATTCGGATTGCGGTCGAAAGTGCCGTTGTAAATCATCCGGGCGATCGTGATCAGGGTTTCAATGGTGAAGCCGAACGCGGCCGACCCGAGCTGCCAGCCGTAGCCGGAAAGCCGGTCGATCGACCCGCCGTTCGGATGCAGGTAAAACGGCACATCAAGCGCCCCCATGCAATCGAAAATCGGCGCAAAGCGTTCTTCGTCAGGATAACAGTCGCCATAATTGGAGTGAGTCATGACTCCGACAAAGCCGAGCTCCTGAATGCAGCGCTTCAGCTCCGCCGCGGCGGCCTCGGCGTCGCGCACCGGGAGGACGGCAAATCCGAGAAAACGGCCGGGAAACCGCCTGATCACTTCGGCGATGCGGGTATTGCTTTTACGGGCAAGCTCAACGGCTTCAGGGCCTGACAGCATTTCAATGCCGGGGGAACAGCCGAGAATCTGTTTGGTCACCCCGAAACGATCCATTTCACTCAACCGCTGTTCCGCAAAGTCGAACAGCCCTTTGTAAACATACGGCACTTTTCCCATGTCGAGGGGACAGTCCTTCCCCAAGCTCAGGACTTTGCTCTGCGGGTTCCACATCCCGTTTTTTTCCAGAGCGGTAAAAATTTCCGGAGTGTAGTAGTGAGCTTCAAAGTCGATCTTTTTCATAGCGCCGTTTCTTGTTGTAGATTTATTTTGCAGAACTGACAGTTCAAACTTATCATCGGAAGATGATTTTTTCAAGTCAGGAAAAGGCGACTGCTCATATTTTTCCCGTCCGGCACATCTTGCATGAATGAAACGGAGGCGCAGGATGCGCCGGGTTTCCGGCGTGACCGGCGCGTGGATGGTGTGGCGGATCAGCGGAGCCCACAGGATCGTCCCGTCCGGTGACGTGACCACCGGGCAGGGCGTGGAGGCGGGAATCCCCCGGCCGGTTCGCAGTTTCTTCAACGAGACCGGTTTGCTTCCGCCGAAGGGGATCAGTGCGTCTCCGGCTTCCCTTGCGCGTACGGTCAGCGTTTCCGGCAGGCGGTCTGCGTCGAACAGCGCGACGGTGCAGTCCGGCGGCGGGCCGGGAAAGGTTTCCAGCCATTCCACGCGGAGCCGGAACGGGCCGAAACCGATTTCCGTTTCCTGATCGAACTTCCAGGTGAGGCGGGGCAGGGCCGCCGCCGCCGCGATCTGCAGGGTATCGCCCTGCAATCGCAGGCTGATTCCGCTGTGCACCGGGATCAGGCGCGGTTCCGGCTTCGGGGCGTTCAGCTCGCTTTGCAGCCGCCTGACCAGTTCGGGCGGCGGGATCAGGTCGGTTCCGAGTTCGGCGCGGAACCAGAGCCGCAACACCCGCACCAGCAGCGCCGGATGCAGTTTTCGCCAGAATGCGGCGGAGCCGTCCAGCTCCCGGAAGCGCCGTTCCGCCTCCTGTTCCAGAAACTCCGCATCCAGCTCCAGCACGTCGAGCGAGTGGCGCAGGCCGGCCTCGGAGCCGGGGAGCTTCGCGTAAAATTCCGGCAGCAGCCGGTTGCGCAGCAGGTTGCGGCGGAAGCGGTTTTCGGCGTTGCTGGAGTCCCGCGCCCATTCGCTGATTCCGTTTTCATGCAGGAACTCCTCGATTTCGGTGCGGGCAAAGCCGAGCAGCGGGCGCAGGAAAATCACGTTGTCCACCTCGGAACGGCTCCGCATTGAGGTAAGCCCGGTCGCGTTGGAGCCGCGCGCGAGCCGCAGCAGCAGGTTTTCGGCACGGTCCCCGGCGTGGTGTCCGAGTATCACCGCGGAACCGGGATTCTCCCGGACCAGTTCTTTCCACACATCGAGCCGGGCGGCGCGGGCGCGGCTTTCGAGGCCGGGGCCGGGAGAGAGCGCCAGGCGGACCAGCCGGAATTCGATGGCGCAATTTCGGGCGAACCGTTGCGCCGCCTCCGCTTCGGCGGCGGATTCCGCGCCGCGCAGGCCGTGGTCGAAGTGGATGGCGGTCAGCCGGTAGTGAAAGATTTCCTGGAAACGGCGGGCAACCAGCAGCGCGGCGGTGCTGTCGGCGCCGCCGGAAAAGCCGACGAACAGACGGCCGTGTTGAAAAGGGGCAAAAAGTTTGCCGCAATCGTCAAGTTTCATTTGTAATCATCCGCTTTCGGTTATAATATATGTGGCGTAACGTTTGAAATCAAGGAGATGGATTGATTATGGCTTATATTGTCGCCGCCACCGCCAATGCCCACAAGGTCGACGAGTACCGCAAGCTGCTTGAAGGGCAGAATGTCGAACTGAAGTCGCTGCTGGATTATCCCGGTTTCCCCGGGGTCGAGGAGAACGGCAGAAGTTTTATCGAAAACGCCGGGATCAAGGCGCTGGCCGCCTGCAAATACTGCGACGTGCCCGCGTTTGCGGACGATTCCGGGCTGGAGGTCGAGGCGCTTGACGGCCGCCCCGGCATCTATTCCGCCCGCTATGCGCCGACTGACAAAGAGCGGATCGCCAGACTGCTGGACGAGATGAAAGGGCAAACCAACCGGCGCGCCCGCTTCGTCTGCGCGATCGCGATCGCGATCAACGGCGAGGTGATCGAGAGCTTCGAGGGGGAGATCAAGGGCACGATCGTCGATGCGCCGCGCGGCGAAAGCGGCTTCGGCTACGATCCGGTCTTCCAGCCGGACGGGTACGACCAGACCTTCGGCGAGATGGCTCCCGAATTGAAGAACCGGATCAGCCACCGGGCGAATGCGTTCAAATTGGCGATGGAGTTCGTCGAGGATGAGATGTCGGTGCTGGACGACGAGTTCGACCTGTAATTCCGGAATCCGGTTGCGTTGATTGCAATTGCAGTGAAGCGGTGTTATATTATCGGTTGATAATTTCCCGGTGTCCGGGAAGCACCACTTAATCAATGAATGGCTTTTATGGAACAAAGCAGTTATTTGTTTGCCGGCGACAGCTACGATACGCCGCCGGATGCGCCGAAGTCGGTCTGGTACCGCCTTCTGCTGAAAAACCGCTGGTACTTCTATGTGAACAACTTCGGCATCTTCTGCCGCACCGGGCGCTGCGGCAGGCGCGGGGAGCTGACCAAAGAGCGGCAGATTTCCTACTCCAATGAAAACCTCCGGCTGGTGGAGCGCTGCGGCGGCAAAGTGCACCTGCGCGGCCTCGACAATCTGCGGGCGCTCGACGGCCGTCCGGTTGTGCTGATCGGCAACCATATGAGTTTATTGGAAACCGCTTTGTTTCATTCCGTGGCTCGCGGGTTGGTCGATTTCACCTTTGTGATCAAGCAGTCGCTGATGGAGGTGCCGTTTTTCCGGGACATCATGACCAGCCTTGAAGCGATTCCGATCGGCCGCGCGAACCCGCGCGACGACCTGAAAGCGGTCTTCGAGGAGGGCGGAAAACTGCTTGCCTCAGGGCGCTCGATCATCATTTTTCCGCAATCCACCCGCAGCGAGGAGTTCGACCCGGAGAAGTTCAATTCGATCGGAATCAAGCTGGCGAAGCGGTCCGGAGTGCCGGTGCTGCCCTTTGCCCTCAAAACCGACTTCCTCGGGAACGGCAGGTATTTCCGCGATCTCGGCCCGGTGCGGCCGGAGCGGGAGGTCTGGTTCGAATTCGGCGCGGCGCGCGAGGTGGCCGGGAACGGCCAGGAGTTGCAGCAGGAGATTATCGCTTTTATTCGGGAACGCCTGAAAGAGTGGCGCTCCCGGGAGACCGGTCGCAAATAGTGTTCAACCTGGGGCGGCCGGGGGGCGTCCCGCTCAAATTGGAGTTTGATGTTTTGCTGTCGCATAAGGCTAAATACTTTGTCGCTGTCGCGGTGCTGGCGCTGATGCTGCCGGCTGCGGGCGCCCAGCTTTCGCGGATGAAGCTCAGCGATCTGAAGCGGATGCGGGCCGACAACATGAACTTCGTCGACAACAATATCGTGGTCTCCGGCAACGTCTATCTGCCTTTCGGCGATATGGAGGTGTACGCCGACAAGGCGGTGATCAACGCTTCCACCTGGGATGTGGAGGCGACGGGCAACATCCAGTTCTACCGCTGGGTCAGCATGACCGGCAACATCGACACGGATAAGCTCGCCCGGCTGGAGCGCGCGTCGAACATCCTGGTTTCCGTGAAAGGGATCATGGGGGATATCTGGGGTGACCAGCTGATTCAGGTGGAGGCTTCCGGGCTGACCGACAATATCCGCGCGCAGCGGATGGTCGGCAATATGGAGACCGGCTACTTCCAGTTCGAGAATTTTGAAGCGCAGTACAACACCTTCATCTGCAAGGCCGGGGTCGGCGAACGGCGTCCGGACGGCAAGATCGTGGTGAAAAAGGCGGAGATCAGCGCCTGTAACTACCTGTTGAACGACAACGCCCACTATTCGATCAGCTGCGGCGAGGCGACCCTGATTCCGCAGAACACCTCCTTCTACGGCTACGGGCTGGACAATCTGGAGTCGGACCTCGGCGAATACTCCGTGTTCGTGACCAACGGCTTCGCGAAGGTGTACGGTGTGCCGGTGCTGTGGCTGCCGGTCTTCTACAAGCCCAAGGACGAGTCCCCCGGATTGCTGAGCACCCAGTGGGGCAAGGCGAGCGACTGGGGATACTACGTGCTGCTCTCCAAACGGTTCAACTTCACCGACTATCCGTATTCCAAAGCGAAGCTGATGGCGGACTACTATGAGAAGCGCGGGTTCGCCGGCGGCGTGGAGGCCGATTTCGGGACGGAGAATTCCAAGACGGAGATTTTCTTCTATACGATCCGCGACAAGGACCCCTATGAGAGCGAGGATTACTGGAAATACCGCATGGAGATTCCGAACCAGCGCTACGACCTGCGGATCACCAATGTCACGCACATCACGCCCCGGCTGGATTTCCGCGGCGCGTTCGAGCTGCTGAGCGACCCGTGGTTCAACAACGACTTCTTCACCAGCCGCTACGACAGCGATCCGCAGCCTTCGACTTACGCGTCGCTGGAGCAGCAGTTCGACCACTTCAGCGCGTCGCTCTACATCCGGGCCAAGGTGAACGACTTCTTCACCACGGTGCAGCGGCTGCCCAGCTTCCGGCTGGATTTCCAGCGTCAGGAGATTCTGGACACCAACATCTATTATCAGGGCGACTTCTCGATGGATTACCTGAAGATGAGCTGGCTGAAGTTCGATATTCCGGGTTACTGGGGCAAGGAGTACGAGAAGCTCAAGAACTATGAGTCCTTCCGGCTGGACACCACCCATTTCCTGTACTATCCCTTGCGTTTCGACTGGCTGACGGTGGTGCCGCGCGCCGGCTTCAAGTTCACCGCCTATTCGAAATCGTCGAAGAACAAGGTGGATACCGACGACCTGATGACCATGTTCCGGGCCGCGGACCTGCAGAACATCACCAACATCGCTTTGAACAACTTCGACGAAAAAGGCGGCAGCCGCAGCCGGTTCATCGGCGAGCTGGGCATTGAGGCGTCGACCAAAATCTACAACACCTGGGAGAACGTGCGCAGCAGCTGGCTGCAGCTGGACGGGCTCCGCCACGTGATGCGCCCGTATGTGAACTACACGTTCATTCCCAAGCCCACGGTCAACCGGGAGCATCTTTACTACTTCGATGAAATCGACCGGATCGACGAACAGAACTTCGTGCGGTTCGGCGTGCAGAACCGGCTGCAGACCCGCAGCGGAAACTCGGTCCGCACCTATTTCGCGATGGAGAACTACTGGGATCTCTATTTGAACAAGAGCGAGGGCTTCAACAATATCGGCAATTTCTGCACGATGCTGACCGCGTCCCCGTTCAAGGGATTTTCGATCAACACCATGTTTTCGATCGACGCGGGCAACAACAACGGAGACCTGCCGCAGGTGGTCCGCAACGGCCGCCGGATCGACAATCCCGGCATCAACCTGAAATGGCTGAACCGCTGGAACATCAATGTGAGCTACACTCCGGCGGACGACTGGCGGTTCACGCTCGGTTACACCTATCACCGGCCGTATGGAACCCGCAGCGCCTATTCGATGGGGTCCACGCTGACCCAGTTCGACGCGGGCAGCTACTTCAACAACTACTTTTCGGAATATACCGAGGAAATCTATTTCGGGATGATGTTCCCGATCACGCCCGACCGGCGCACGAAAGGGTCGTTCGGGATGAGCTACGATTTCCACGAAGGGTATGTCGATGCGTATGAATTCGGCGTGACCCGGAATTTCCATTGCTGGGAGCTGGCGTTTTCATTCATACTGGAATATGACCGCGGCGACGGCTGGCACAAGACCAACTGGTCGCCCAATTTCATGGTCTCCGCTTATCTGACCGGGTTGGAAAATCCGCTGGCGGGACCGTCGAACAACATCCTGGTCGATGCCGACCGGGAAATGCGCCGTGGCGCGGGAAGCCGCACCTTCGGCTGGACCGGAGGAAACTAAGATGAGAAAAGGCAAATATATCGTGACCGGCGGGGCCGGTCTGATCGGCAGCGCTCTGATCTGGGAGCTGAACCGGGCGGGCATCGACGACATTCTGGTGGTGGACCACCTCGGCAATACTACGGACAAGTGGAAGAACCTTGCTCCGCTGCGCTTTGACGACTATCTGGAAAAGGACGCGTTCCGCGAGAAGCTGGCGGCGGGCGGAATCAGGCCGGCCGAGATCGCCGGAGTGCTCCACATGGGGGCCTGTTCCTCGACCACCGAGCGCGACGCCTCCTATCTGATCGACAACAATTTCAAGGCGACCTGCGAACTGGCGGAGTTCTGTGTCGCGAACGGTATCCGGCTGGTGTATGCTTCCAGCTGCGCGACCTACGGCGACGGCAGCCGCGGCTATGTGGACGACGAGACCGGGATTGAGCAGCTGCGGCCGATGAATATGTACGGCTACTCCAAGCAGATGTTCGATCTGTGGGCGAAGCGGCGCGGCTATCTCGCGAAGATCACCGGCTGCAAATTCTCTAACGTGTACGGGCCGAATGAGCGGCACAAGGGGGAGATGCGCAGCGTGGTCTGCCGGGCGTTCGAGCAGATTTCGGCGACCGGGAAGCTGAAGCTCTTTCGCTCCTACCGCCCCGAATATGCGGACGGCGAGCAGATGCGCGACTTCCTGTACGTGAAGGATGCGGTGAAAATGGTGATGTTCCTGTTCCGCCGCTCCGACGCCGGAGGGCTTTACAATATCGGCAGCGGCCGGGCGGAGACCTGGAACGCGCTGGCCCGTGCCGCGTTTGCCGCGCTGGACAAGCCGGTCGATATCGAATATATCGAAATGCCGGAGCATCTGCGTGACCGTTATCAGTATTACACCAAAGCGGAAATGGGCAAGCTGCATGCGCTCGGGTTTACCGAAGAGGCGACGAGCCTGCACGACGCCATCGGCGACTACATCCGCAACTACATGGTTCCCGGTAAATTCCTGGGGGATGAATGCGCGAAGTGAGCGGCGTCTCCGCCAAGATCCTCGAAGAGGCCGTCGCCGGGTTGGCGGCGGTGGAGGCGGGGGAGGCGAACCTCGACGATTTTCTGGATTTCCGGCTGCAATACCCTGAATTGCGCCGGTCGATTTCCAATCTGCTGTTCCTGTGCTTCCGGCGGAAGCGTTTTCTGGAAGGGTGGATCGGCCGCCTGGCGGCGCGCCCGCCGCGCCCGGCGGTGCGGCGATTGCTGACTGCGGTGCTGGCGCAGATCACCTTTCAGACCGGCATCGCGCCGGAGTCGGCGGTCAACATCGCGGTCGGCCTGGTCAAGCACTCCGGCAAATTGCAGGAGGCGAAGTTCGTGAATGCGGTATTGCGCCGCGCCCTGGAGCAGCCGCAGCCGGTTCCGGAGGCCCCGGAGCTGGTGTTGCCGCCCGTATTGTTCAAGCGGTGGCGGAAACGGTATTCCGAGGCGGAGCTGGCGCAGCTGGCCGCCGCGCTGCTGGCGCAGCCGGAGTTCACCTTTCGGGCTGAACGCGGTTTCGAGCCGGGTGAACTGGCGGCGGAGGCGGTTCCGGCGTTCGGGGAGTTCCGCTTTTTCCGCGCCTGTTCCGCGGCGCGGCTGCTGGAATCGGCGGCATTGCGCGACGGCAGGATTTACATTCAGGACCCGGCCACCTCGCTGGCGCCGTCGTTGCCTGACTTCAACGGCGTTAAAAGTGTGCTGGATCTCTGCGCCGCCCCCGGCGGCAAGTCGCTGATGCTCGGAGAACGGCTGGCCGGGGAGGGGCGGCTGGTCGCGGCGGACCGTTCGGAGCGCCGCCAGCGGCAGACTGCCGAAAACTTCCGCCGCCGCGGTCTGGACTATCAGGTCACGGTGGCCGATCCGGCGGAACTGACGGGGGAGTTCGACGTGGTGCTGGTTGATGTGCCGTGTTCCAATACGGGGGTGTACCGCCGCCGCCCCGACGTGCTGTGGCGGTTTCGGCCGGAGGAGTTGGAAAAGATCACCGCGCTGCAGCGCCGGATTCTGGGTGAGGCGGCGCGGCTGACCGCTCCCGGCGGCCAACTGGTCTACAGCACCTGCAGCATTGAACCGGAGGAGAATCCGCTTCAGGTGGAGGCGTTCCTGAAAGAACACCCCGGGTTTGAGCGGCTCTGCGAACGGCAGCTGCTGCCTTCGGCGGAGATGGACGGTGCTTACGCCTGCCTGTTGCGCCGCAGGGCCAGCAGCATTTGAAGATATTCGGCGGCCACGCGCGCGGTGAGCTTGCTTTCTCCGTGTTTGCGGCGGTTGAAGATGATGCCGTGTTCCACGACCCGGACCGTATCGCCCTTGCGGTTGACGGCAAGGCAGAGCAGCTCCAGCATGATTTTGAAGCCGCGCGGCGTCAGGGCGGGGCGCAGTTCCTCAAACAGCTCCCGGCGGATTGCAAAAAAGCCGGACATCGGGTCCGCGACCTTGATTCCGAGCATCACGCGCGCCATCAACGTGGCGGTGCGGCTGATCAGAATCCGGCAGGGGTTCCATTTCTCCGCGAAGCCGCCTCCTTTCACATAGCGTGAGCCGATCACGAAATCCGCGCCGCCATTGAATTCGGAGAGCACTCCGGGCAGGCTGCCGACGTCGTGCTGCAAATCGCCGTCCATGCAGCAGAGGATTTCGCCCCGGGCAGTCTCAAACCCCTTTACGATGCTGGGGCTCAGGCCGGGGTCGCCGTCGTTGAGGACCGCCCGGACCTCCGGATGCCCGGCCGCGGCATAGGCGTTGACCGCGTCGGCGGTTCCGTCGGGGGAGTTCTCGTCGGCGACGATGATTTCGTAATTACTGAGGCCGCAATGCCCGATCTGTCCGAGGAGTTCGACGATATTGTCACGCTCGTTGAGCGTCGGTATCACGATGGAGTAAGTGACCATGTTCAACGCTCGCCTTCGTGGTCGATGATTTCGTTGATGCCGGAGTAGATCCGCTCCACATCGCGGGGCAGCCCCGCCCCGGTGCAGCGGCGCAGCCGGTCGCCGCTGTGGCGGGCGTCGATCACCGCATCGATCTCTTCGAAGGGCTGGGCGAGGTTGCGCACGACCCGCCGCTTGAAAACCAGCCCGGCGAACAGCAGGATGATCGCCATGAACACCACGCCCCACGCGCCCGCATAGCCGAGCTGGCGCGCTTCATCCGCCGCCTTGATCATCGCGAGGCGGTTGGCTTCGGAGATGCGGTTGATCCCCTCAAGGGTTGCGGTCCGGGCTGTGATGTCGCCCCGGAAGGCGGCTTCATAGTTGGCGCGGATCTGCCGGAGCGCCAGCGGCTCCCCGGTTTCGGTGATGTTGCCGGAAGCCATATTGAGGGCGATCCGGAAGCGCTGCAGCGCGAGCGGGGCCGGCGGTTCGGCCAGCGCGGAAAGCATCTCCTCGCAGGCCTGCAGCGAACGGTTGTTCCGGGCGTTGATCTTGTCGATCACCGGCGCCATCCGTGTGAAAATCCAGATGCAGGCGAAAGACATCAGCAGATTGAACACGATCAGAATTGAGGCTCCGAACCGGACCGACTGCGTAACCTGCATGGCTTACACCCCCTTGACCAGTTTGGGCAGGGCGTTTTCGCCGCAGACGATCAGCAGCTTGTCGTCCCTGGAGAGCGGTTCATCGGGGATCGGCAGTTCCACCCGTCCGGTTTTACCGCGCCGGATTGCCGCGACAATCACGCCGAATTTCTTGGGCAGCTGCAGTTCGATCAGCGTTTTGCCCGCCATCGAGGGCTGGATGCAGATTTCGGTCAGCTGCAGGTCGGTGCCGAGCGCGGTGTCCGCGAAAATCTGGCTGTACAGAATCCGGTTTGCGAATTTCTTGCCGAACTCGAATTCCGGGTTGATGATTTCGTGGGCTCCGACCAGCTGCAGGATGCGGCGCAGCATCGGGTCGTTGGCCCGTGCGATGATGCGCGGAGTCCCCATCTGCCGCAGCAGTGCTGTGCACATGATGGAGGCTTCGCGGGATTCGTCTCCGATCGCGCAGACCGCGACATCCCGCTGGCCGGGATTGAGCCGGGCCAGCTCGGTTTCGTCGGTGGCATCCATCGCGATGGCCTCCGTCACGAAATTGGCGGCTTCGTCGACCCGCTTGCGGTCCTGGTCGACGGCGAGCACCTCGGCTCCACGTTCCGCAAGGGTGCGGGAGAGCGACAGGCCGAACTGGCCGAGACCGATGATGAGAATCTGATTGGCCATATCTGAATTCCTAGTTTAGGGTTATTTTCGCATACGGATAGTGGGCATTGGTCTGGCTGTGCGCGTCATCCAGCAGCATGAACATGGTCAGAGGGCCGATGCGGCCGATGAACATGGTCAGGATGATCAGCACCTTGCCGATGCCGTCCAGCTGGGGAGTCGCCCCGATGCTCAGCCCCACCGTCGCCAGCGCCGAGGTAACCTCGAACAGGAGTTCGCGCGGGGCGATCGGCTGGGTGATCGTCAGCATCATTGTCGCCGCCAGCAGCACCAATCCGCTCGCCATCACGATGGTGACGGCGCGGTAGACGATATAGTGGCTGATGTGCCGATTCTGGATGTTCAGGTCGCCGGAACCGGTCACGTTGTTCCAGAAGGTGATCGCCAGCACCGCCAGCGTGGTGGTTTTGACGCCTCCGGCGGTGCCGCCCGGACTGCCTCCGATGAACATGTAGAGGATCATGACGATATAGGTCGGCGTGGTCGCCGCCGCGACGTTGATGGAATTGAAACCCGCCGTCCGGAAGGTGGCGGACTGGAACCAGGCGTTGTTGATCTTGCCGGCCAGTCCGAAGCCGGCCAGCCCCTTGTCCCATTCGAAGATCAGTACGGAGACAGTTCCCGCGACCAGCAGCACCAGCGTGGTGGTGATCGCCAGCCGCGCCGCCAGCGGGATCGTCCGCCCCGAGAAATAGGCGGGCAGAAACAGCGCGGTGGCCGGAGCGATTCCGCCCGCGACCACCAGCAGCGAAACCGGATAGAGCACCAGCGGATTGTGCGCAAACGGCACGAGGTTGGCGCTGTTCAGAGAGAAACCGGCGTTGCAGAAGGCGGAAACCGCGGTGAAACAGCCGTGCCAGAGCGCGGTGGCCGGAGCGAACCCATCCAGCATGAATCCCGCCGCCAGCAGCAGCGCACCGCAGCCTTCGACGATGAAGGTGAATTTCAGAATCAGTTTCAGCGAGCGGGTCAGGTCCTGATGGTCGCTGTCGGTCAGCGAGCTCATCAGCCGCTCCTGCGACAAACTGAGCCGCTTGCCGATCGCGTGCATCGCGGCGGTCGCGATGGTCATGATGCCGAGTCCGCCGAGCTGGATCAGCACCATGATGAAAATCTGGCCGGTCAGGGTGAACTCTTTGGAGATGTCGAGCACGCTCAAACCGGTCACGCAGACCGCGCTGACGGCGGTGAACAGCTTGTCGATGAACGGAATCTCCGGCCGGACGGTGGAAAAGGAGAGGTTCAGCAGCAGCGCGCCGAAGGTGCAGAGCGTCAGGAAGGTGCTGAACAGTGTCCGGCCGGGATGGTTCAATACCAGTTCCCACCAGTGTTCGCGCGGAGCCGCCGTCCGGCGGAAACGGTACAGCGGGATGGACATCAGCAGCGCGATGAACAGCGCTACCGCCCGCGTCCGTCCCGAAACCAGTGAAACCAGCAACGGCAGCAGGAGCATTCCCGCCGCCGCACTGTAAAACCAGGAAACGTGACGCCTCTGGGAGAGGCGGACCCAGCGCAGCAGCAGCCAGAGTGAAGCCAGTGCGCTGAGAATAAAGCACATGCGCGCTTCGAGATAATCCGGCTGGTTCAGAGACGCCGATACCAGGACCGCGCCGCCGAGCACCAGTGCCGCTCCCGCCGCGCGCTGGCGGCAGCGCTCGGCACGTGGAGTCGTAAGCAATTCCTGGTAGTCCACCTTGAAATCAGTCAGGGCAAAGCCGGAGATAATGAAGAATGTGGCAAAAAGCAGTGCCGCAAATGGATTGCCGATCAGAATCGGCAGCGTACCAACCAGCGCACCGATCCAGAAAAGCCAGCCGAACAGCTTGCCGTAGCGCGGATTCAAAAAGAGCAGCCGGGCGGCGGCGAGGCCGCACCCCGCCGTGAAGAACGCGGCCAGCGGAGGCATCAGGGCCGGAAATTGTCCCGCCTTGTTGTGCGCCATCAGCAGCGCGAAAGGCGCAAGCGCCAGCAATGCGCCTTCGATCAGGCCATATTGTTTCACGCTCGTCAGGCGTCTCATCTGCAATCCCCGAAAGTATGTGTGAGTAATCCTATAACATACCACGTCAACCGGCGGTTGTCAAAAGAAACGGCGGGAATCTCAGGCCTTGGCTGAAGAATTGCAGCGGAGCAGTCGTTTCCCGGGGCGGTCACCCTCGTACCGAAGGAAAAATCCCGGCCGGCGTACGACTGCATAAAAAAACACCCCGGAAAATTCCGGGGTGCCCTGAAACAAATCGCGTTTGCGAATTACTTCATCATTTCGCCGAGGTTCTTGTAGAAGGTCATGCGGCGCTGCGCATCCTTCTCGGCCCGGGCGAACAGCTCTTCCGCATCCGCCGGGGCGGTCTTGAACAGCGACTTGTAGCGGTTCTCGCTGCGGATGAACTCCTGGAAGCTCGCGGTGGCTTCCTTGGTTTCCCACTTGAAGGGCTGCTCTTCCGCCGGGTTGTAGCGGTACAGCGGCCAGTAGCCGGCTTCGACCGCGCGCTTGGCTTCGGTCTGGCTCTTGGACATGTTGATGCCGTGGGCGATACAGGGCGCGTAGGCCAGGATGATCGACGGCCCCTTGTGCGCTTCGGCTTCGCGGATCGCGGTCAGCGCCTGCTGACGGTTCGCGCCCATCGAGATCGACGCGACATACACGTTGCCGTAGCTCATGCACATGAAACCGAGGTTCTTCTTGGTCAGCCGCTTGCCGCTGTTCGCGAACAGCGCGACCGCGCCGATCGGGGTGGACTTGGAAGCCTGGCCGCCGGTGTTGGAGTACACTTCGGTGTCGAGCACGAGGATGTTGACGTTGCGGTTCTGCGCCACGACGTGGTCGAGGCCGCCGAAACCGATGTCATACGCCCAGCCGTCGCCGCCGAGGATCCAGACCGACTTGTCGACGAAGTAATCCTTGAGTTCGAGCATCTTGGTGTAGATTTCCTTCTGCTCGCCCTCGGACTTCTCGACCGCAACCGGCAGGAGCTCGCCGAGCTTCTTCTGGTTTTCAATCGCGGCGTCGTCGGTGCTTTCCCAGTTGGCGACCGCGTAATCCAGCAGGCCCTTCATCTGGTCGCAGCAGACACCCAGCTCCTGGATGCGCTTGATGTTGCTCATCAACTGCCGGCGGTTGGTGTCGACCGCGATACGCATGCCGAAACCGTATTCCGCATTGTCCTCAAAGAGGGAGTTGGCCCACGCCGGGCCGCGACCCTGCTTGTCCTTGCAGTACGGCAGGCTCGGGAAGGAACCGCCGTAGATCGAGGAGCAGCCGGTCGCGTTCGCGACGACCATGCGGTTGCCGAAGAGCTGGCTGACCAGCTTCACATACGGAGTTTCGCCGCAGCCCGCGCAGGCGCCGCTGAACTCGAAGTACGGCATCAGGAACTGCGAACCCTTGACCGTGGTCGGATTGGTGCCGCCGAGCACGTTGTCGGGCAGCGACAGGAAGAATTCGGCGTTCGCATTCTGGCCCGCGGCGCGTTCGTCCGGCGTATGGGTCATGGTGATCGCCTTCTCTTTGGCCGGGCAGGTTTCGACGCAGACGCCGCAGCCGGTGCAGTCTTCGACGAAGACCTGAAGACGGAACTTCAGGCCCGGCTCCTTGACCGCCTTCGCGTCGACGACGTTGAAGGTGGCCGGCGCAGCGGCGAGGTCGGCTTCCTTGATCAGCTTGGCACGGATCGCGGCATGCGGACAGGCCATCACGCACTGGTTGCACTGGATGCACTTCGCGGAATCCCACTTCGGCACGCTCGGAGCGATGCCGCGCTTTTCAAATCTGGAGGTTGCGGTCGGCATGGAGCCGTCGTAGCTCATCGCCGAAACCGGAATCTCATCGCCCTTCTGGTGGAGGATCGGCTTCATCAGGGTGTTCGCGAACACGCCCATGTCGTCGGTGATGGTTTCGACCGCTTCAAACGCGGCGACGCCGTCGAGCGAAGCCGGGACTTCGACCTTCTTCAGCATCGCGAGCGCCTGGTCGACGCAGGCCTGATTTTCCTTGACGACGTCGTCGCCCTTCTTCTTGAACTTCTTCTCGATACCGGACTTGATGTAGCCGATCGCCTCATCCGCCGGGATGATGTTCGCCAGCTTGAAGAAGCAGGTCTGCATGATGGTCGACACGTACTTGGCGCTGCCGACTTCGAGCGCGAGCTTGAGCGCGTCGATGGTGTAGACCTTCACATGTTTCCTGACGATGGTTTCCTGCATGTCGCGGGTGAAGCTCTCGAACACCTTGTCGGCCGGGAGTTCGCTGTTGATCAGGAAGGTGCCGCCGTCGACAATGCCGGAAAGCATGTCGTAACGGCCGATGTACGCCGCGTTATGGCAGGCGACGAAGTTCGGGGCGGTGATGGTGTATTCGCTGGTGATCGGCTTGTCGCCGAAACGCAGGTGCGAAACCGTGATGCCGCCGGACTTCTTCGAGTCGTACACGAAGTAGGCCTGCACGTATTTATTGGTGTGGTCGCCGATGATCTTGACCGAGTTCTTGTTGGAACCGACGGTGCCGTCACCGCCGAGGCCCCAGAACATGCACGCGGTGGTGCCGGCCGGTTCGGTGACGATCACTTCATCGACCGGCAGCGAAAGCCCGGTCACGTCGTCGTTGATGCCGACGGTGAAGTTGTGGGTGCACTTGCCGTCCAGATGCTTGTAGATCGCGAGCACCATCGACGGGGTGAACTCCTTGCTGGCGAGGCCGTAGCGGCCGCCGATCACGGTGATGTCCTTGTCCGCCAGGGCGGCCTTCACGTCGAGGAACAGCGGTTCGCCGAGCGAGCCGGGTTCCTTGCAGCGGTCGAGCACCGCGACCTTTTTGACGGTCGCGGGCAGCGCTTTCACGAACACGTCGGCGGCGAACGGACGGTACAGCCGGACCTTCAGCAGGCCGAGCTTCTGTCCCTTGGAGTTCAGATAGCCGACCGCTTCTTCAATCGTTTCGCAGCCGGAACCCATCGCGATGATGACCTTGTCCGCATCGGCGGCGCCGACATAGTCGAAGAGGTGGAGCGGACGGCCGGTGACTGCGGCGACCTTGTCCATGTACTTCTGCACGACGGCCGGGAGTTCTTCATAGGTCTTGTTGGTGGTCTCGCGGCCCTGGAAGTAGACGTCGGGGTTCTGGGCGGCCATCTTGGCGTAGGGAGCTTCCGGACGCAGCGCGCGGTTGCGGAAGCGCTCGACGTACTTCATGTCGACCAGTTTCTTCATATCCGCATAGTCGAGCAGCTCGACCTTCTGGAATTCATGAGAAGTGCGGAAACCGTCGAAGAACGCGAGGAACGGGATTTCGCTTTCGAGGGTCGCGAGGTGGGCGACCAGTGCGAGGTCGTGGGTTTCCTGAATGGACGCGGCCGAGGTCATCGCGAAACCGGTGGAACGGCAGCTCATCACGTCGGAATGGTCGCCGAAGATCGACAGCGACTGGGCGGCCAGGGCGCGGGCCGAAACGTGGAAGACGGTCGGGAGCATTTCACCGGCGATCTTGTACATGTTCGGGATCATCAGCAGCAGACCCTGCGAAGCGGTGTAGGTGGTGGTCAGCGCACCCGCGGAAAGCGAACCGTGCACGGCACCCGCGGCGCCGGCTTCGGACTGCATTTCCACGACTTCGAGCTTCTCACCGAACATGTTCTTCAGACCCTGGCTGGCCCAGGTGTCGGCGTACTCGCCCATCGTCGAGGACGGGGTGATCGGGTAGATCGCCGCGACTTCGCTGAATGCGTACGCAACGTACGACGCAGCGTAGTTCCCGTCGATGGTCAGCATTTTCTTTGCCATGATTCCTCCATTGGTTTTGGTATGGTAAAAGTATGGTTTCTTTTACGAAAAGTGTGACGGTGAAAACGCCGGTTCACATTTTTATCCATAGAATCTACACCTTCATCCCGTATTTTTCAAATGCCGCAGCCGACTTTTTTCGGACTGTCCGGCCCGTTTATCCGGCCGATTGCGGAAAAATCCATAACGAATGATGATTTTTCCATTTGGCAATTGCGGTTTCGAGTCTATATTGTATTGCAATACCGACAAGATATCCTCACACAGGAGTTTGGAAATGAAAGACCTGAGAATCGGCATTATCGGCTGCTGCGGCCGCGGCACGCTGGCCGACAACGCCCACAAGCCCGGCGCAGGTTCGGTGATCGTTGCCGGAGCCGAACCGTATCCGGAGCAGCAGAAGATGTTCCTCGACCGCTATCAGGAGAAGTTCGGCGTCCGGCCTGCGTTGTACGCCGACTACCGCGAAATGATCGATAAGGAAAATCTCGACGGCGTGATCATCACCAGTCCCGATTTCGTACACATGGAACACGCGGTCTACGCGCTCGAACGCAAGGTGCCGGTCTATCTGGAAAAGCCGGTCGCGATCTCCATCCCCGACGCCGATCGCATTCTCGAAGCGGCCTACCGCAGCAAAACCAAGCTGGTGATCGGCCACAACATGCGCTACATGGCGTTCACCCGCAAGATGAAGGAGCTTATCGACTCCGGTGTGATCGGCGAGGTGAAAGCGGTCTGGTGCCGTCACTTCATCAGCTACGGCGGCGATGCGTACTACCGCGACTGGCACGCCGAGAAGCGGCTCTGCAACAGCCTGCTGCTGCAGAAGGGCGCGCACGACATCGACATCATCCATTGGCTGGCCGGGGCGCGCACGGTGCAGGTCAGCGGCATGGGCAACCTGTCGGTCTACGACAAGCTGCCGCGCCGTCCGAAAGGCGAGGAGCGGGTCAAAGACGGCATCGCCGCCCACTGGAAAAATTCGCACTGGCCGCCGCTGGAGCAGAAGGATATGTACCCGACGGTCGAGGTGGAAGACCTCAATATGATCAATATGCGCTTGGAAAACGGCGTGCTGGCCAGCTACGAGCAGTGCCACTACACTCCGGACGCCTGCCGCAACTACACCGTGATCGGCACGAAGGGACGGCTCGAAAATTACGGCGACTATTCCCCGAAGAGCGATATTCAGGTCTGGACCAGACGAGTTGACGCGTTCCGTCTGGAAGGCGACATCACCTGCCGCGTCGATGCGTCGGACGGCACCCACGGCGGCGCCGATCCGCTGATCATTCAAAGTTTCATCGACGCGCTCCGCGGCAGATATGACGTGTGGTCGACGCCGCAGGCGGCGCGTTACAGCATTGCGGCCGGTTGCTGCGGCGCGGATTCGATCCGCAACGGCGGCATGGTGGAAAACGTTCCGGCGCTGCCGGATTATCTGGAAAACTGGGATTTTGCCCGTGCGGAGGAGAAAAAGTAAAATGCGCGTACTCATCACCGGCGGCGCCGGCTTCATCGGCAGCCATATTGCAGAGTATTTTCAGGGGAAGGCGGAGGTCCGGATTCTGGACAGCCTGCGTTCCGGCTTCAAAAAGAACCTTGACGGCCTCGACGTCGAATTCATCGAGGGCGACATCCGCGACCGGATCACGGTTGCGAAGGCGATGGAGGACGTGGATTACGTGTTCCACCTCGCCGCGATGATCAGCGTGCCCGAATCGATGACCAAGATCATCGAGTGCATCGACATCAACAACACCGGCATGCTGATCGTGCTGGAGGAAGCGGCCAAAGCGGGCGTGAAGAAGCTCTGTTTCTCGACTTCGGCGGCGATCTACGGCGACAATCCGGTCGTGCCGAAGGTCGAAACGATGTTCCCGGAACCGAAAAGCCCCTACGCGATCACCAAGCTCGACGGTGAATATTACTGCAAGATGTTCAACGACACCGGCAAGCTGAAAACGGCATGCCTGCGCTACTTCAACGTGTTCGGGCCGCGTCAGGATCCGAAGAGCGCCTATGCGGCGGCGGTGCCGATCTTCACCGCGAAGGCGGTCGCGAACGAGCCGCTGACCATCTTCGGAGACGGCGAGCAGACCCGCGACTTCATCTACGTGAAGGACATCGTCGCGGCGAACGTTTTCATGGCGACCCATGATTTTTCGGGCGTCTACAACGTGGCCTACGGCGGGAAGATCACGATCAACGACCTGGCGAAGGAGATCATCCGCCTGACCGGTTCGAAGTCGGAAATCCAATACCTGCCGGAACGGATCGGCGATGTGAAGCATTCGATGGCGGCGGTGGACAAGCTCAAAGCCACCGGTTTCAAACCTTCCTGCAGCTTCGCGGAAGGCATGGCGGCCACGGTCGCCTACTTCCAGGGCCTGAAAAAATAATCCGGAATCACACGCTCCCGGTCCTGCGGCCGGGAACGTATCTTGCCTTTCCGCTAATTACACTCTGTCCTTTCACAGTTTCTAACGCTTTCCTGCAATACCCGCCTCCTCGGAGAAATACAAAAAAACAGTGGCCTGTCTTCGTGATCAGAAAACAGGCCGCCGATGGTTGCAGGTTCAATCAGCGGATCAGAAGCTCGCGGCTCTCCATCACTCCGGCGGTTTCGGCCGGGGTCTTGCCGATGTAGATCTGGCGCGGCCGGACGATCTTGGTTTCGCCGCCGATCATCTCCTTCCAGTGAGCCACCCAGCCGGGCAGGCGGGCCAGCGCGAACATCACCGTGAACATGTTCTCGGGAATGCCCAGCGCCCGGTACAGGATGCCGGTGTAGAAGTCCACGTTGGGATACAGATTCCGCTCGACGAAGTACGGATCGGTCAGTGCGGCTTCCTCCACTTCGCGCGCCACGTCAAGCAGCGGGTCCTTGTAGTGAATCCGTTCGAGATACGCGTCGCACTCCTTTTTGATGATCGCGGCGCGCGGGTCGTAGGTCTTGTAGACCCGGTGCCCGAAGCCCATCAGCCGGAACGGGTTGTTGCGGTCCTTCGCCAGGCGGATGAATTTCTTCACGTCGCCGTCGGCGTGGATCATCTGCAGCATTTCGATCACCGCCTGGTTGGCTCCGCCGTGCAGCGGCCCCGAGAGCGCGGAGATGCCCGCCGAAATCGTCGCGTACAGATTCACCTGCGCGCTGCCGATCGCCCGCACCGCGGTGGTCGAACAGTTCTGCTCGTGATCCGCATGCAGGATGAACAGGATATTCAGAATCCGCACCGCTTCCGGGTGGATCTGGTAGGGGCGCACCGGCGAATCGAACATCATGTTCAGGAAGTTCGCGCAGTACGACAGGTCGTGCCGGGGATAGACCACCGGTTCGCCGATCGACTTCTTGTACGCGAACGCCGCCATCGTACGCACGATCGAAATCAACCGCGCGGTGGAAACGTCGATGTCGTCCTCCATCGACTTCAGGTCCACGTTGGGATAGAAGGCCGCCAGGGCGTTGATCATCGTCGACAGAATGTGCATCGGATGCGCACCCCTCGGGAAATGGTCGAAGAAGTGGCGCATATCCTCGTGCAGCATCGAATTGAGGTTCAGCATCGTCGAGAAGTTGCGGCGCTGTTCCTCGCTGGGCAGCTCGCCGTGGACCAGCAGATAGGCGACTTCGACGAACATGGTCTTGCGGACCAGCTCCTCGATCGGAATCCCGCGGTAACGCAGAATGCCCCGTTCGCCGTCCACAAAGGTGATCTGGCTGTAGCAGGCGGCGGTATTCATGAAACTCGGGTCGAGCGTGACGTAGCCGGTCTGTCGGCGCAGTCCGGCGATATCGATCGCCTTTTCGCCTTCGGAACCCACAACCACCGGCAGTTTAATCGCCTTGCCCTCGACCTCAAGTGTCACATAACCGGGACTCTCGTTCATATCGGAATCCTCCTTCTGCAAAAATTACCGCTCCTGTTTCATTGGCGCGGACGCCGGAAATGCCGAAACACTCCGCCGCCGCTTTTCCTTCAGCTACATCCGCATAATATGGCACCGGAAGCACCGTTTTTCAAGCGGAAATTCCCGATAACACACGATTTTCACAGAATGAAAACGCCCCCGGAACCGGGGGCCGTTTCCGGGCGGAAATCAACGGAAGAGCTTGATCAGCATCGGAGCTTTCAGCGGGAGCCGTTCGAAAACGAGCCGGCCGCCGTCGCGCTTATACTCCACGTCGAAACTTTCGCCGGTCATCAGGTTGATGCCGACCGCCGGCTGCCGGCCGAAGGTTTCCAGCCCTTCGGCCGCGAAGCTCACCGCCCGGTTGTTGAACTCCCCGGAGTAAGGAAGCATCGACCAGAGCGCGATCAGCCGTTCATCCGGCGTTTCCGGATTGCGGAACGCATAGAGGCGCACGCCGTTCGCGGCTTCGAGCTTCGTCTTGTCCCAGTCGCGGATCAGTTCGGAGCGTTTCATGCTGCGGTGGAGCGGCGCATCGGTCACGGTCAGTTTCGCCTGCGGATCGGATTCGGCCCCGGCAAACAGCGAATTGATGCGCTGCACCGCGTAAAACGCCGGCTTGCGGCTGAAATCGCTGCGGAGCAGCCCGAAATTGGCCTCCTCCCCGGATTCCTGGCTGTCATAGTCGTCGATGAAGTCGTACTGACAGGTGACTTCGATCGGCAGCGCAAGGCTTTCGATGAAACGGCGGATCAGGTACTCCGCCTGCGCCTGCTCGGAAAAACCGGCGTACTGGCGGCCCTCGACCTTCCCGTTGAACCAGAAGCTCGTGAAACCGAACTCGGTGACCCAGAGCTGCCGGTCGCGCCCGGTCTTTTTAAAGTGCTCCTTGTAGGAGCGGACCAGTCCGGCGAAAGTGTGTTCCCGGTCGCCGATCCGGATGCCGTCGCGCTTCTCGAAGCCCCAGCCGAACGGAACCGTTTCGGGCGGCATCGAAAATGTGTAGGGATGTTCGACCACGCCGTCGAGGTTCGGAGTCACATCCAGCGTCAGGTAATGGAAGTTGGTCGGGGCGCAGGCGCCAAGCCCGATCGCGGTGGCTTCGGGATAGAGCCGCTTGAGATGGTCGGTGACCGCGTTGGTGTAGTTGAGATGCTCCCTGACCCAGCGGGAGATGGAGCCGTCCTTCGCCTCGTAGCCGTTCCAGCTGCCCGGATACTTCCTGCGCCACTCGCCGAAATTGTGCGGTTCATTGCCCACTTCATAGATTTTCACATAGTCGCGGGTGTCGCGGACCAGCACTTCGACTTTGTTCAGGTGCTGTTCGACGGTCTGGTTGGCGCGCAGCTCGAATTCGAGGATCATTTCAATCCCCCTTTCCTTCGCCTCCCGGAGCACATTTTTGCCGTGGTCGTCGACGGCGAGATAACGCCCGTCGCTGCCGGTTGCGTAACCGACGCCGTCCCGGATGTATTTGAAACCGCACGCTTCGATCTCGTCGAGAATACGCCGGTAATCATACCACCCTTTGAAGGCTCCGGCGGGCTTCGCGGCGTATTTGAAGTGCACGCAGGTTCCGAAGCGGGATTTCCCGATCTCCCGGCTGGAGCGGGGAGCTCCGAGGTTCACGGCTTCAGCCTGAAGCCCGGCCAGTTGAGAGGAGAAGGCGAACCGTTCACCGTCCCCTTCCAGTTCAAGCCGGAACCTGTAGCAATTACGCGGATTGATGCCGGCGATGAAATCCGGCCGGTACGCGAGAATTTGTTTGCCGTGCTTCGCATCAAGCTCATACCGCTGCACGGCGTCGCGTCCGGGACGGGGCATCGTGACGGTCAACAGCGCATTCCGTTTTCCCTGCGGTTCGGCGGTGATCACCAGCAGCGCGCCGCCGGGCTGTTCAATCCAGCGGCCGTCCACCGTCCAGCCGCAGCCGCTTTTCTGAAACGGTTCGGCCCTGAAGGTTTTCGGTGCGGCCTCGTCGTCGAGTTTCGCCGAAAAGCCGCTGACCAGCACATTCCCTGAGAGCGGCAGCGATCCGTGCCGGTCCACCATCAGAGACAAAGAGCGCAGCGGCAGTTTCGGCTGCGGCGCGGAGGGATTCCGGCCTCCCCACGCGGAATGCCATTTGCCGACGACCGGAATCTCATAGACGCTTTCCCCGCCGCCCCGGACCGTGCGGGCATGGCTCTGGAACCAGCGGCCGTCGGCATCCAGAAGCCGGCAGCGGATCGAGACATCCTGTTCCGGCTTCAGGGTGAAGGAATAGCTCCGCGCCGTCCCGACCGAGAGGCGTCCGGGGTGCAGCGTCACATAGTTACCGCCGCCGGTGAAATCATATCCCAGTTTCAACCCCTCGGGAGAATCGACAAGCGACACTTTCGCCCCCTTGAATTCAGCGCCGTTGCCGCAGCCCCATGCGGAAGCGTTGCGGCACGAATCAAGCCGCAGCGTCACTTCCGCCGACGCCGCCAGAGTCAGAAAACAGGCCGCCAAGGCGAGCCGCCGGAATAAAATCATAACAATCATCGGTCACTCCTTATGTTCAAAACAATTCAACGGCAGACAGGTTCTCTTTTCTTTGTTCAGCAGACCATGCTTCTCAGCGTGACGGAAGCCAGATTCGGTTCCAAGTCGGAATTTTCAATGAAAAGCAGGCGGTCGCCCGCCGCGTTGAGTTGCGGATGGGGATGCCGATACTGCACCGCCGAATCCGAATGGATCGTCTTGACGATCTCTTTCGTCCCCGCGCGGCTGTCGATGCGGATGATATCCATTTCACCCGGCGTCCGGCGCTTCGCGGCGCCCCACCACATCGTATCCATTGCAAATACCGTTCCGGAAGCATTGCACGAGCAGTGCCAGTAATCGTCGCAATCCAGTGCGGCATATCCGCTCCCGTCCGTCCGCATCGTCAGCAGCGCGCCCGGCAGCCTGCTGACCGGGTAACGCACTGCGCAGACGGTATCGCCGCCGGTCATCTCATGCCCGATGCACTCCAGCAAGGTCCCGTCGGGCGCGGTCTCGTGACGGTGCAGCACCTGCCGCTCGCCGGTCCGCCAGTTCAACCGGTTCAGCCGGTCGGAAATTCCCTCGGTCTTTCCCTCGTGGGCGAAAAGCAGCCACTCCGAATCGCCGATGAACTGAAAATGAGCTGCATGGAATCCGTGAAATTCACAGGCGCCGACTTCGGCAAAGGTCGCCGCGTCGAATACGGTGACGCCCACCCGCTCCTGTACGGCCGCCCCGAAGCGGCAGGAGCCGTAAACCAGATATTTCCCGTTCCGCGAAAGATTGCCGGACACCATGATCCGCTCCGGCTCGAAGCCCCCTCGGACTTCCACGGCTTCTCCGGTGTCGACCGATACCGTAAACAGCTTTCCCGGAAACGGCACGACCATCAGCCGCCGCTCCGGAATCAGCACCGACCACAGCAGCAGTTCACTCAGCAGCTCCCGCCTGATCCCCCGCCAGTTCACCAGTTCGAATTCGGCGGTCATGCACTCCCGCCGCGGCGACCAGGTGTGGAGCCACGCCCGGCTGAAATCCGGCAGCGCGGAGAAAAACACGAAATATTCCTCCTGCTTTCCCCACGGCGAAGAGGTGTAGTAGGGCAGAAACACCATGCGCCCGGCAATTTGGATACGCTGTTCAAGCCAGTTTGAAGAAACCATCTTCATCGAAATCTTCTCCATTGTCTTTTCTGAAATCAGTTGTCTTTGGCCGCGGTCCACTTGGTTCCGTCGATGGTCCAGCGGTTGTCGTTCTCGAATTTGTTGTAGAGAATCCCTTTGGAATAGAGGCCGTTGTAAAGGTGGTTGGGACTCCCGACCGCCGCGACATGCCCGTCAAGCCACACCACGTTGGCGCGGCCGTCATGGCGGGTGAACGCAAGCGGATTACTCGTGTCATGCCAGCTCAAAGCGTAATAATACCCGGTCTGCGCATACGTCCCGGTGGTGAGGTTCGGCGAAACCGCCGCCCCGATCAGGCCGATGGTGGTGGCCGGAGTGCGCACCCTTGATATCTTCTTGAATGGAAGATGCTGGTTGTTGTAGCCGTAACTGATGCGGCGGTTCTCAAAAAGCTGCTGCTTGGCTTCTCCCAGCATTCTGATCCGGTCGAGCGGGCACCAGTAGATTTCACTGCGTTTGTTGCCGTCCTCATTGGGGAGGCGGGTGATCAGGTCGGATATCGCATAATGCCAGTTGCCGTTGAGATCGCGCCCCCCGTCCGCCCGCCGGAAAGAGATGAAATTGTCGTTGTTCTCGTTCACGTAGAGCATCATGCCCGTGCCGAGCTGCTTGAGATTGCCGGTGCAGGTGATGAACTGCGCCCGGCTGCGCGCCTTGTTCAGCGCCGGCAGCAGCATCGATGCCAGGATCGCGATGATCGCTATCACCACGAGCAATTCAATAAGGGTGAATGAGATGACTCGACTTTCTTTCCGGCTGCCCTTGATCGCGGACGGCTTTGCGAATGCGTGTGCGTGTTTCATGATGGCTCCTTTCAGTTGGTGTTCAGGTCGCGGATGGATTTGCGTTCCACCAGTTTGGGTTCATCGCGCAGGTGGAAAAAAGGAATTTCACGCTTCAGAACCCGGTCCAGTCCGGCGAGGATTCCGGAAACGGTTCCGGCGTATCCGCTCATGGAGCCGATACAGGTCAACGGCGGATTCAGGTAACCGGCCTGCGTGACATTATCATGGGCGATCACGCTCACATCGTCCGGGATGCGGAGGCCGTGGTCGCTGAATACTTTGTAAACCTCAAGCGCGGCGGCGGCCGACTGCAGGAAAAGCGCGGTGAAGTCAAGCCCATGCTCCTTCAGGTGGCGGTCGATCGCCCGGTAACTGATGCCGTCGGTGTTGCCGCCCGGCGCCGGCGGGGAAGAGATCACGGCCACCTCCGCGCCGCTGTAACGGGCGAAGTCGAGGAAGCCGCGCAGCCGGGCGTCCGAAGTGTCCGCCTCCGGTTCGGTCAGCAGCAGCGCGAGCTTGCGGTGCCCCGCTGAAATCAGACGCGACGCGGCCAGAGCGCCGCCGGAATGGGCCTGCCCGCTGGCCATCGAGAGCCCGAGGTCGCCGATTTCACGCAGCAGCACCGCCGGGATGCGCCATGAAAAAATGATCTCCAGGTCATGCGGCAGCAGCGGCCCGGCGGGAGGCGTCACAATCACCGCGTCGTAGGATTCGACCCGGATATTGCGGAAAAACTGTTCATCATAATTCAGGTTGACGGTATCGACCTTGAAGCGGGCGCCGTCCGCCTGCCGGCGGAATTCACTCTCCAGCTCCCGGTAGTTCGGGCTGGGCCACGCCGGAAAGATCAGCAGATAACGCCGCACTTTCTCCGCCGAATTATCCCGGACATACCAGCCGGAGCCGGGACGGCGCACCAGCAGCCCGTCGGCAGCCAGTTCGTTGAGGACCTGTTCGACGGTACGCTGGCTGGTGGTGTATTCCTCCATCAGCTTGCGTACGGTATCGAGGCGGCTGCCGCCGGGAAGCTGCCTGCACCGTTCCCGAAGTTCCCGCGCCATCCGTTGCCTGGGGGGCAGATTCATCTGAAAGACTCCTGATATTCGATTATGCATTCATCTGTATTCATACATATATATTATGACGATTGTGCACGGTCATTCCAAAAAATGTGCACGGTTTTTCAGAAATAACCAGAAATACTATGCGCGGGGGGCCAATATTCTTTCGTCCTGATGCCCCGGCTTTCTACGGGATGAAGGTCCGCGGCCGGGCCCGCCTATCAACGTCTTCCGGAATCTTCGCTCAGGGAACTGACTGGCCCGGGCGACAGGCTCGAACCGCAGTCGCTGCGGCTCGATCAGGTCAGCCGCAGCGAACAGCGCGAAGCCGCCGGAGACCGGAAAAAATAACAAACGCGGTGTGCGGGACGGGAAAATACTCCCGGGCGCACACCGCGTCTGCCGTTTCCGGCAACGGTCAGCCGCCTTTCCATCATCGTGAAAGGCGTCTGCAGCAAGTTCAGAAAGTTTCGGCGATGTAGTCGACCGCGTTACGGAAGAAGGCGACGCCGTCACCCTCCTCGGCCACCTTGCCGGCGGCTTTGTCGGCGGTCCAAGTCGGCGAGTTGTACGGCGACAGGAACGCCTCCGGGTGCGGCATCAGGCCGAAGATGCGGCCGGTGGGATCGCAGACGCCCGCGATCGAATTCAGAGAGCCGTTGGGATTGGCCGGGAATTCGGTCGCCAACGTGCCGTCGTCATTCACATAGCGGACCGCCGCGAGGTGCTTCGCCTCGATTTCGGCCAGTACCGCCGGATCGGCGACGAACTTGCCTTCGCCGTGGCGCAGCGGCAGCCGGACGGTTTCCATATTGCGGGTGAACACGCACGGCGAAGCCGGATCGGCCTTCAGCGTGCACCAGTCATCACGGAAAACGCCGCTGTCGTTGTGGGCCAGCGCGACGGTCTGGCTGAAGTAGTCGCCGTTGAGCGCCGGAACCATGCCGAGGCGGGTCAGGGTCTGGAAACCGTTGCAGATGCCCATCACCAGTTTGCCGTCGGCGACGAACTTCTCAAGCTGGTCGTGAAGCCGGAACTTGACCCGGTTCGCGAAAACCGTGCCGCTGCCGAGATGGTCCCCGAAGCTGAAGCCGCCGATGAAGACCAGGAATTGATACTCCTCAAGTTTGTGCCTGCCCGCGATCAGGTCGTTCAGGTGGACCTGTTCGGGAGCGGCGCCGACCAGCTTGCAGGCGGCGGCGGTTTCACGCTCGCAGTTCAGGCCGAAGCCGGTGATGACCAGAACCTTGATATCCGATTTTTTCATGTCTTATCCGTTGCTGTTTGATTTCATACACAGTATCTGTTCGAAAATTCCCGGGGGACGGCCCGGCTCTACGTGTGGTAATCCGCGTTGATCTTCACATATTCGTAGGAGATGTCGCTGGTCCAGACCCAGTATTCGGCGTCGCCTTCGTTCTGGTCGACAAGCACGGTGAATTCACGCTGTTTCACGATGCCGCACAGGGCGGATTCGGGAGTTCCCGCATCGCCGCCCTGCCGGACCACCGGCATGCCGTCGTAATAGATGTCGGTTTTATCCGGATCGAAAGTCGCGCCGGAATAACCCAGCGCCGCGACCACACGGCCCCAGTTCGGGTCGCCCCCGAACCAGGCGGTCTTGCAGAGCAGCGAATTGGCGACCGCTTCCGCGCAGAGCTTCGCATTCTCTTTGGAACGGCTGTGGACGACCTTCACGGTCACGAATTTGGTCGCGCCTTCACCGTCCATCACCATGCGGCGGGCGAGGTCCTGCATCACCGTGAGCAGTGCTTCCTGAAAGAGCGCCGCCTCCGGAGTCCCCGCCTTGAGTTCTATGCCGGAAAGCCCGTTCGCCATTACGATGGTGGTGTCGTTGGTGCTCATGTCGCCGTCGACGGTAATCCGGTTGAAGGAATCCGCGACGTTCGCGCCGATCATGTCGCGCAGCAGCGCGTTGTCGGCTTTCACATCGGTGGTGATGTAGCAGAGCATGGTCGCATGCGGCACGGTCATGGCCGGATCGATCATGCCGGCGCCTTTGGTCATCGCGCCGATCGTGACGGTTTTACCGCCGATTTCAAGCTGCAGCGCGACCGATTTGGGCACGGTGTCGGTGGTCATGATCGCTTCGGCGGCGGTCGGGCCGCCTTTGTCGCTGAGGGCCGCCGCCGCGAGGTCGATGCCGCGCTCGATGGTGGCCATCGGCATCTGCACGCCGATCCGGCCGGTGCTGGAAACCGCGACTTCCTCCGGCTTGACGCCGAGCCGGACCGCGACCAGTTCGCAGGTGCGTTCGGCATTGGCGATGCCGGTCGCGCCGGTGCAGGCGTTGGCGTTGCCGCTGTTGATCGCGGCGGCGCGCAGGTATTCCGACTCCAGCACCCGTTTGCGGCAGACCTGAACCGGAGCCGCCGCGAAGGTGCAGCTGGTGAAGGCCCCGGCGAAATTGGCCGGCACGTCGGAGGCGATCATCGCGAAATCCGGTGCGCCGCTGCGTTTGAAACCGGCGGTGACTCCGGCGGCCCTGAAGCCGGGCACGGAGGTGACGGACCCGCCGTCGATCCAGTTGAACTTGCTCATTCGATCGCTCCTCCATAGGTAGCTTTGACGTTGATGGCGATGCCGCCGCGGGGCCGGAACCGGCCGATCACCTCGGCTTTGCGCGGCGCGCAGGTTTTGACCACCGCGTCGAGGATCGTGTTGACCGACTCCTCGTGAAAAGTGTTGGTGTTGCGGAAAGAATACAAATACAGCTTGAGCGACTTGCTCTCGATGCAGAGTTTGTCCGGCACATAGCGCAGGATGATATGGCCGAAGTCGGGCTGGCCGGTGACCGGGCAGAGCGAAGTGTATTCGGGGCAGTCGAATTCGATGATGTAGTCGCGGTCGGCATAGACGTTCCGGAACGCTTCCAGCCGGGCTTCCTCCGGCCTGGTCGGATAGTTGCGTTCCGACGCCGACAGCAGCGTCAGGCCGTCGAAACGCTCTTTTGAACTTTTGTCCATATGGGTTTACCTGTGAAATTGGTGATGAAACGATACTTTGCCCTATAACATAGCACCGGTTCGGAGGGATTTCGACAGGAAAGCGAAAAAATGAAGAACTTTTTGCGCACTTCGCGCGGAAACTGCTTACCGGAGGCGGCCGTACGCATGGGGATTTTGCGGTGAAAATGGAATTTTCCGGGCCGTCTGCGGGGCGGAAAATCCGGAATCCGCCTTTTTTTAAAGAATTGTGCTTTTTGACTCTTGCATTTTCCGGGCAGTAAAATTATATTGCAGCGTGTAATTGATTTTTTCGGTAATTGAAAAGCGTTCGTTTGACGTGAAATTTATCATGAAGGGTTGACCAAAGATGAGATTCGGTAAGAGTGTGTTGGCTGGCGCTGTTCTGGCGGTGATGATGATCGGCGGGTCGGTTTGCCAGGCGGCGCCCGGAGATCCGTGGATCATGAAACCGGTGGAGAAGCTCGGCCGGGGCATCGCCAATGTGGCGTTCGGTCCGCTCGAACTCCTGATGAAGGGGTGGGATGTGACCCAGGAGCAGGGCGGCATCGCCGGAGTCACTTACGGTCCGCTGAAGGGGGTCTGCTATGTGATCGCCCGTGAAGTGGTCGGCGTGGTCGATATCGTGACGTTCCCGTTCCCGTTGCCGGACTGCCCGGATGATCCGGCCGGATTCGGCGCCGGATACGGCCCGATCATGCGTCCGGCCTACGTGGTCGACATCAAGCACAATGCGTTCAACTTCGTGTACGACGAGAATTCGATCGTTTCGCAGAGCTACTGAGTTCCGCGGAACCGGAATCGTGTTTCAAATGTGTCCGCACCGGATTGTTACCGGTGCGGACGTTTTGATTGCTGATCATAACTATTTTGACTGAGTGAGACTATGAGCTTTTCCTGTGGTTTTGTCGGTTTGCCGAATGTGGGCAAATCCACGTTGTTCAACGCGTTGTGCAAAGGCGGCGCGGAAGCCGCGAACTTCCCCTTCTGTACGATTGAGCCGAATACCGGCATTGTGCCGGTGCCGGACGAGCGGCTGCAAGTGTTGTCCGATCTGGAACACTCCGGGCGGATCGTGCCCTCCACGCTGAAGTTCATCGACATCGCCGGTCTGGTCAAGGGGGCGAGCCAGGGGCAGGGATTGGGCAACCAGTTCCTCGGCCATATCCGCAGCGTGGATGCGATTGCGCACGTGGTGCGTCTGTTCGACGATCCCGATGTGGTGCATGTCGACGCGGAGCCGGACCCGGTCAACGACCTTGAGGTGATCATGACCGAGCTGATGCTGGCCGATCTGGACGTGCTGGAAAAACGGCGCGACCGCGCCCACAAGCTGGCCCGTTCCAACGACGCCGACGCGAAGCTCGAATTGGAATTGGTCAAGGAGATGGCCGCACAGCTCGGCGAAGGGAAGATTCCGACTTACGACAAGGATAATCCGAAGGTCGCAGCTCTGGTCAAATCGTTCGAACTGCTGACGCTGATGCCCGCTTTCGTCTGCGCGAATACCGACGAGGAGACTTTCAAGAATTTCGATGCGAATCCCAAGGCGAAGCATCTGGCGGAGTATGCTGCGCAGCACGGCCTTGAGGTGGTTCCGGTCTGCGCGAAGCTGGAGGATGAACTCGGCCAGCTCGAACCCGAGGATGCCGCGATGTTCATGGAGGAGATCGGGATCCGGGAGACCGGGCTGAACCGGGTGATCAAGACCGGTTACCGGCTGCTCGATTATATCACGTTCTTCACTGCCGGCCCGATGGAGTCGCGGGCCTGGACGGTTACGCGCGGCACTCCGGCGCCGCAGGCTGCCGGGAAGATCCATACCGATCTCTGCCGCGGCTTCATCCGGATGGAGACGGTTTCCTATGAGGACCTGGTCGCCGCGGGCGGCTGGACGAAGGCGCAGGCGGCCGGAAAACTGCGGATCGAGGGAAAAGATTACCTGATTCAGGACGGCGATGTGATTCATGTTCGTTTCTCGGTTTGAAAAACCGGAAAGATACGCTATATTAATCGGACCCGTGAAGTGGAGGGTGCGAGGATCGTATTGTGCGATCGCTCCGGTGCAGTGTATCAAACAAGGTTTATCGATAGGGAAACACAGATGGCGAAAAAGACCGGCAAACTGGTTTTTGAAGGCAAGGACAAAGAGCATTACGATGCTCTGATGCATGCCCGCGACATGATTCTGGGGCAGATGCAGTATCACGCTGAGGACGCTCTCGATTGCAGCAATGCCGACAAGCGCGGTGTGACGACCCATATGGCGGATGTCTCTTCGGATAATTCCCGTCATGAGATGGAGCTTCAGCTGCTCTCCGAAGAGGGCGATGTGCTCCGTTTGATCGAAGATGCGATCAAGCGTCTGGTCGACGGCGAGTACGGCAAATGCCAGGAGTGCGGCGAGCCGATTTCCGAAGGCCGTCTGGCGATTCGTCCTTATGCCGTCTATTGCGTGAAGTGCAAGGAGATGCACGAAAAGCAGGGATGGCATGTCCCCCGGTAATTGCTTTCGGCCGGTTGAAACCGGCTCCCCCCGCGAGCGCACCGTAATCGGTGCGGCTGTCGCGGCGGCGTGTACGATTCTGCTGCTCGACCAGTTGACCAAGGTCCTGGTCGAGCGCAATTTCATGCTGCATGAAAGCCGGGTGGTCATCGAGAATTTCTTCAATCTGTCCTATGTCCGGAATTACGGAGCCGCCTGGAGCATTCTGAGCGGCTACGGTTGGTTTCTGTTGCTGATCGCCGCACTGGTCACGGCGGCGGCGCTCTGGTTCTTCCGTTATTTGACCGAGGGATACCCGGAGCGTTACTTCGCGATCTTCATCATCCTCGGCGGAGTCGTCGGCAACTCCATTGACCGCATCTGGCGCGGCGCGGTGGTGGATTTCTTCGATCTGCACTACTATGAGGCTTACCACTGGCCGGTGTTCAACATCGCGGACATCGCGATCTGCGTCGGCGTCGGGATTTTCGTGCTTTCCAGCCTGTTGCGTCCTTCGCGCAAGGCGGCGGACGATCCGGGGGATCGTGCGTCGGAATGAGTGAGATCTGGTACGGAATGGGGTGTCTGCGGCGGGGAATCGCCGCCTATTACACCTCTCCGGGACTGTGGAAATACGGCCTGATTCCGATCCTGATCCTGCTGGCGGCTTATCTGCTGGTGATGGCCGGGCTGATCGGCTGGGGCATTCCGTACCTGACCGACCTGCTGCTGCCGGACCCGGCGGCGTGGGGGGCCGCCCTGCGCTGGCTGGTTTACGTGGGGCGGGTCCTGATCTGGATTTCGATTCTGGCGGGCGCCACGCTCTGCTCTCTGCTGCTGCTGACCACGCTTTTTGAAGCGCTCGGCGCGATTTTCTTCGATGAACTGGTGATCCGGTTTGAGGAAAGAACCTATGGCGAACGCCTGCGCCCGCTCTCGTGGCGGGAGAATTTCCGTTATCTGGGGCAGTCGCTGTCGTACTCGTGCGGCACGGCGGTGTGGGCGTTGCTGCTGCTGATCCCGCCTCTGCTGATTCCGGTGGCCGGTTTGATTCCGGCAGTGGCGGTGGTGGGATACCGGTTCGGCCTGAACTATGCGTTCAGCAGTGCTTTTGCACGCCGGATCGATGTGCGTGAGGTCCGCCGCCGCGCCCGGCTGCATCGGGCGGCCGTGGTCGGTTTCGGCGGGCTTTCCTATCTGTTGCTGCTGATTCCGTTCGCGGCGGTGTTTCTGCTCCCCGGCTTCGCGCTCGGCGGCTCGATCTTCTTTCACGAGCGGCTGCGGGACACATCTTTGCCGGAGTTCTGAAAATACGAGTTCCGACTGCACTGTCTTCGCTTTTCTCTGTCCGGGTTTTCATCGCATTTTACCGTATTTTCTTTGCAGGATGTACGGAAAGTGATAGATAAAATATGAAAAACGGTATTGGCACAGGCGTTTTTTTCGGGTATAATATAAAGAAAGATGGAAAACTATAACTGATACTACAAAAACGGTATATCCGGGATCACGGTCTTCATGGAAAAGGAGCGTAAAACAGTTCTGCTCGCTTTGGCATGGCATCTGGAAAAGCTCACGCAGGGTATTGCCGATTACGCCCGCGCCCACAATTGGCACTTGCTGATCCACCGCGGCGGGGAGCTGCGGGAAATTCTGCGGCGTTGGCGCGGCAACGGGATCATCTCCAGCTTCTGGAACGCCTATACCGACAGCGCCACCGAGGAGGTGCTGGCCGCCCGCTCCTGGGATGCTACACGGATGGTTTCGCTGGTGCCCATCCGGAATCCCCGGATTCCGTGCCGCGTGGTACGCGAGGACGACTATGCGATCGGTACGCTGGCGGCGGAGTATTTTCTCGGCACCGGGCATCGGAACTATGCGGTTTACAGCGATTCGGTCCGCATGACCGGATTCCGGGACCGGTTGCGCCGCAGCGGTTTTGCCTGCTGCGACCTGAGTCCGTACCGGGCGGCGGAGCGGGAGGAGGCCGAGCTGCTCGGCTGGCTTCGCGAACTGCCGAAACCCTGCGCGGTTTTCTGTGAAAATGACTGGGATGCGGCTGAGCTGCTGAACACCGCATTCTGGGGAAAAATCGCGGTCCCCGACGAACTGGCGATTCTGGGAGTGGGAAACGATGAGCTTGTCTGCATGGCCGCATCGGTTTCGCTCTCCTCGGTGGACAGCCGCCTTTATGAGCTTGGACAGTTGGCGGCGGCGGAGCTGGATAAGCTGATTGATGGGACGGAAGCTCCCGAAGGGGCGCTGTTCCTGAAGCCGGAGCCGTTGGTGGTCGAACGGCGGAGTACCGATTTTTATGCGGTGGAGAATCCGGAACTGATCCGGATGATTGAGTATTTCCGCAACCATGCGTGCGAACCGTTTTCGGTGGCTGAAGCCGCCCGCCGTTTCCATACCTCGGAGTCGGCGCTGTATAAACTCTTCGTGCGGAACCTGAAGATTTCTCCGAAGCAGTTCGTGCTGGAACAACGGCTCCGGAATGCGTGCAGCTACCTGAAGATGGAACGCGCATGGCCGATGGAGGAGGTGGCCCGGAGGGCGGGCTTCCCGACGGCCTGTGCAATGTTTTCAACTTTTCAAAAACGTTTCGGTACTTCTCCCGGCAACTGGAGAAAAAACAGTCGGAGTAACATAAACCTTTAATGTGGAAGGGAAAAGGAATGAATAAAAGATTTACGTTAATTGAATTGCTGGTTGTTATTGCCATCATCGCCATACTTGCGAGTATGCTGTTGCCGTCGTTGAACAAGGCCCGTGCGAAAGCCAGAAGTACAGCCTGTTTTAATAATCAGAAGCAGATCGCGAGTGCCATCGTCTCTTACAGCATCTCGTATGGAGATGCCATGATAATGCAGCAGAATAAACCTTCTCACCAGGGTTTTATGAGGGCGTTGACCGAGACTGGAATGCTGCCTGTTTCTGAAAAACTGGCGCGTTGTCCGGATAATCTGCCTAAGCGTGACGTAACTACGGCTGAGGAGCAGGTCTGGGTTCACAGCTATGCGGCTAATGTGGACTGTCTGTTCTCCGTAGGTGAAAAATGTTCGGAGGAGGACGGTTCCAGTCCCAGGATTCTGAACAGTGACGGAACAACCCTGCTGTTCAAGAAACTCAGGTATCCGAGCAATTTTCTGCTGATTGTGGACGGCCGGGTTACAGAGGAGGGAAATTCACAGGTTGCCCGCTTCAATCTTTCCATGTCCGGACAGAATGGCTGGAGTGCCTTGTCCTGGGCGGTTCATAATCCGCAGCGGGTCAACATCGCCTGGGCCGACGGACATGTCGCGGCAACGGGCAGGCAGGAACAATTTGAGAAATGGACAAAAGGAAATTGGTGGGGCAGTGCATTGGAATGGGTCTGGTAAGCCGGAAGGACTGCATGGAAACGGAAGTGGGAAGGAATACAATGAAGCGGATCTTGTTTGGTGTATTGATTGCTGTGTGGACAGCCGTTGTTTATGCGGATCATGTCTATTTCCCGGAATGGCAGATTCCAAAGGTCGCCCCGGAGAAGCTGAACGACTGGGATCTTTCCAAAGCGTTCAGGAAGCAGGGCGGCGAGCGTACCGACATCAGTCTCAACGGCTTCTGGAAGTTCGCGCTCTGCGAGAAGGAGCAGGAGACCCCGCCGCCGTTTTCCGAGGAGTGGGGATATTTCCTCGTGCCGAGTTTCTGGCGGACGGGGCCGATGTGCAATTTCTTCCGCACCGCGGACGGCCGGGCGGTGGATAAAGTGCGCGGCAAACAATATACCGACTACCGGCAGGGATGGTACTACCGGGAGTTCGTCACTCCGGCGGAGTGTGCAAACCGGCAGACGCTGCTGAAGTTTGATGCGCTCTATTCCCGCGGGCTTCTGTTCGTCAACGGAAAGGCGGTGCCGCTGCCGGGACATACCCCGAAATTGTCGATGAACAGCCCGGCTTTCCTGGTCGATATCACGGACTGTCTGCGTCCCGCGGGGGAAAAGAATACCATCTGCGTTGCAACTTCCCCGGACGACCCGCGGGGAGGGGATTTCACCCGTGCCGGACTGCAGGACAACGTCTGGCTCTGCACCCGCCCGAAGCTGAATTTCGGTCAGGCCCGGATTTCAACTTTCGTAAAGGATAAGAAGCTGCGGATCGACTTCGGCGGCGGCACTCTGCCGGAGGATTTCGGCGGCACGGCGGAATTCACGGTCCGCGACGCCGGAGACGGCAGAACCGTCCATACGGAAACACGCCCCTATGCCCGCAGAATCGAGCTGGATTACATCACTCCGAAACTCTGGAGCGTCGACGCGCCGAATCTTTATTATCTCGACTGCAGACTGACGCGGAACGGCGAAACCGTGGATGCCGCAACGCTGCGTTTCGGGTTCCGGGAGCTGACTGCGGCAAAGGGCCGTTTTCTGCTGAACGGCAATCCGATCATGATCAACACCGAATCCTCATGGCAGGGCATGTGGGCCCCGCTCTGGCACACGATGGACAATATGACGAGGAAAAGCATCCGGACCATGAAGGAATTCGGCATCAATGCGGCTTATACGCAGCGCATGAACGCGGCTTCCTTTTACGACATCGCCGACGAGGAGGGGTTCCTTTGCGTCGAACGGGTTGAACTCAACTATGACGAGTTCAACAATCATACGCCGGAGGAGTGCGCCGGGCTGTGGCGTTCCTTGGCGGCGGAGAACGTCCGCTCCGGGCGCCTCGACAATCACCCGTCCGTAGTGGCGATCCTGATCAACGTCTATTATCAGATGTCCGCAAGCGCCAACAATCCGGCTTATATCGGAATCTCCCGGGATGCGAAGCAGCACCGTTATATTCTGCCGGACGGCACGGAACAGATCCGGCAGGGCGGCGACCCGAATCTGGCCGGCGATCCGAAAGTCCGCTCGGTGAAACTGAACCGGGTGGCAGATCAGGTGAAGGACTTTTTCCCGGACGCCGAGGTTTTGACCGGAGCTTCCGGACATGTGAAAAATGCTTACGGCGTGCATATCTACCACACCTGGGGCGCTCCCCTCGCCGAACTGGCGGCGCTGTTCTCGCGTTACAGCAAAGACCGCGAAGTGCCGGTCTACTGCGGGGAATACGCGATTCCGTACCACGGCTCCTATGCGCATTTGAACTTGTGGGGACAGATCCGCAACAAACCGGATTTCTATTACTGGCAGGAGAATGCCGCCCGTATCCTCGGCCCCGCCGCCTATCGGGAGAAAACCGTCACTACGACGTTTGCGTGGGATGGCGTCTACAACGATCTTCTGGCCTCCAGCCGGGGATGTGACGGGTTCAACAAGGCAACGGAATACAGTTTCATCGCCGACATTTATTCCAAAGTTCTGGCGGATTCGGTAAACCGGACCGTTTTCTTCTGGCGTTATGACGGCCTGGCCGGGCTGGCGCCGTTCGAGTACATCTGCGGACGCTATCTGACGGCGGCGCGTTCCTGTCCTCCGGCGCCCCGGCTGGACGGCGATCTGACGCTTCCCGGCGTGAAACCGGTCTATCTGTACGGCTCCCATGTGCTGCCGCTGTTTGAACCGTTCGGGCCGGAGCTGGATATCCGCCCGAATCTGGCGTCGACTCCGTTCCGGCAGGCGATGGCGGAAGTCGCCTGCAAATTCGTCGGCGCGGGCAGGGACTATTATGAAAACGATCATGCTTTCTGGAGCGGAGAAACGCTCTCCAAAGCGCTCGGAGTCGTCAATATGAGCGGCAGGGCGCTGGACTGGCAGGTCGAAATTTCCGTGCTGGACGGTTCCGGCGCGGCCGCCGCATCAACCCGTGTCCCTTTCCGGATCGGGGCATATACGCAGAAGACGGTTCCGTTCCGCCTGAAACTGCCGCGCATCGGAGTCCGGCGGGACTATACGCTGCGGGCGGTTTTCCGCCCTGTTTCACCGGATTCGCCGGAGTTGGTTACGGCAATCCCGGTTCAAGTGTTTCCGGCAGTGCGCCCGGCGGTTCGGAGCATTCAGCTTTACGGCGGCACTCCGGCGTTTGCCGCCGCGCTGAAGAAGCTGGGGTATGAAGTGACTGCGGTGAACTCTTTTGCGAATCTCAATGTGCGGCAGGTGCTGGTGGTTGCTCCCGGTGCACTCAGCGCTCTCAAGGAAGTGCCCGATTTCTCCGCCCTGGCCGGAAAAGGAATTCAGACTCTGGTGATGGAACAGCACAGGAACGCTTCCCCGGAGCTGATGAAAGTCCGCAGCCGTCAGGCGTTCATCAACGCTCCCGCCCATCCGGTGCTGGAAGGGCTGTCCGATGCCGATTTCGCGGATTGGCGCGGCAGCCATTCGCTGGATCCCGCTTACGGCAGCGCGGAACCGGGACATGTCTGGTCCAATGCGGCGTGGACTGACTGGGGCAATCGCGGCATGGTTGCCGGCAATGTTTTCCGCCGTCCGCAGGCCGGGAATTATCTGTCGCTGCTGGTCAGCGGTTTCGACCTCTATCAGACGCCGCTTCTGGAGTATCGGGGACGGAACGGAAGCTGGCTCGGTTCCCAGCTGGAAATCGGAGAACGGCTCGGACTTGACCCGGTTGCGACCACCGTGTTCTGCCGGATGGTCGACTATCTGGCGGAACGCCGCCCGGCCTATGGCGAAGTCGGTTTTTTCGGCGGGGAAAGCGGAAAAGCCCTGCTGAAAAAGTTCGGAGTCCACTACCGGAATACCGATCTCTCCGATTTGAACGGCCTCCGGCTTCTGATCGTCTCCGATCCGGACTGGAAAGCGCTGGAAAAGCACAGCTTCCAACTCTCGGACTACGTTTACAACGGCGGGAAAATTCTCTACTTGCATACCGGAAAGAGCTGGTACGGCTCCTGGCTGCCTTTCGTGATGGAACTCAGGAAAGCCGCAAAGAGCGAAAAAGGCGTCGTGCCTGCCGGAGACGGCGGCAATTGGAAAGAGGGCTGGAGCGAATGCGAGCTTTACTGGCGCGGAAAACCGGAATTGCCGGAATTCGCGAAGTTCCCCAACAGTGCGGCGGCAGCCTCGCCGGCGGTTCTGGTGCAGATGAAGCACGGCTGCGGCAGCTGGTTTTTCAGCTCCCTGACGCCGGAAAGTTTTGAGGCGGACCGGATGGCGGCGGTCAAATACGCCCGTCTGATCTCCGCTTTGCTGACTTCCCACGGCGCGGAGATGGCGGATTCCGCCTCGCCGTACCGGGTGGACCGGAGTTTGACCATTCCGCTGCGGAGCATGCGCTGGGAGTTCGCGCTCGACCCGGATGACAAAGGCCTCTCGGAGAACCGGCAGGCCGGCCGGGACGGTTCCGGGAAATGGCTCAGCGGCCAGCAGACGCTCAGCGGCGAATCCGTTCGCCCCGGAGTCGGTTACGAAGCGTTTCTCGAACGCGAGTATTCCGGAGTGAGCTGGTACCGGCTGCGGTTCAAGCTGACGCCGGAGCAGGCGGCTGCCAAAGGAATGCGTGCGGAACTCGGACACATCAACACCGCCGACCGCACTTTCCTGAACGGTACGCAGATCGGTGCCGCCGATGAACACAAGCGCGTCTACCGGATTCCGGACGGTTTGCTCAAGGCCGGAGAAAATACGCTGGTGATCCGCGTGGAAAACCGGACCGCGCCCGGCGGCCTCGTCGATGCGGAAATCCGGCTTACCAACACGGATGGCGCCAATCGTTTCTGGAAACAGCTTTATTCCGGCGGAAGCCGCGATTATGATTACAACCCGGATTGGATCAGGCAATATTGATTCCGGGCGGCGGCTCCGGGCAATCGCCCGGAGTTTTCTTCAAACATTACTTGGCGGAATCGATCAGGATGACCTTTTCCGGTTCGGCGGGGCGGGCGAGATGGCGGTGCATCGGGGTGAAGCCGCCCCTGTCCCAGATTTCCAGGCCGACCAGACAGCCGATCTGAAAAAGCCCCCAGACCAGAAGGATTTCCAGAAAGTGTATCGTGGTCTGCAGAAAGTTCGCCCCGTAGCGGCGCGCCGCCCAGAAGCGGAATACTGCCCACAGCACTGCCAGCGTCGCCAGATTGCAGGCGCCGAGCATCACGGCCGGCTGTTCCACCACCAGAAAGTGCATCAGCGGAGTCTCCTGCAGGCCGAAGCACCAGTTGAACAAACTCAGCAGCTCCATAGGCAGATAACCGAGGAACAGCAGGAACCACAGCGCGAAGCCATGCGGTTCCGGCTTGCCGAGTTCGTATGGTTCGCCCATGCAGATCGCGGTGGCGACCACGATCACCACCGCCAGCGCGGCGGCCAGCAGGTCGAAGCGGAGACCGAGCTTCTGCAGGCGCTCCCGGCCGCGGCGGGAGAGCTGTTCGCCGCGGACGCGGCTCTTTTTTTCCGGACTCATCTTACCGCCTTCTTCCCGAATTGTTGGTTCCGATCTGTTTCACAAGCAGGTAGGTCACGTAGCCGACGATCACCATCACCAGCACCAGCGCGCTGTAGGCGTGCGGCCACCAGATGCCTTCGGTCATCATCGTGAATTCCGACATGCCGCCCAGCCCGGTGATCACGGTCAGCGGCATGAACACGATGTTGATCACCGCCAGGTATTTCATGATTCCGGCGAGGTTGTTGCTGACCACCGAAACGCGCGCGTCGGACATGCCGGTCAGAATCCCGGCGTAGATTCCGGCGAGGTTGTCGCACTGTTTGTTTTCGACGGTGATGTCGTCGAGGAAGTCCAGCTCCTCCTCGTTGAAGCCGATTTTGCCGGCGTCGTTTTTCAGCTTGAGCAGCAGCAGCTGGTTGGCGCTGGTGGCGCTTTCATAGTAGGTCAGGCTTTTCAGCAGCGAGAACATATTCACCAGCGATTTGTTCGTGACCGCGAATTCGATCTTGTTCTCGATTTCGTCGGAGATGTTGCGGATAATCCGCAGATGCTGCAGGAAGTGGTGGGTCGAATGGTGCAGCAGCCGCAGCAGCACGCCCTGAATGGTATTGCCGCGCAGCGGCATGCGGCCGTGTTCGAAGAGCGGCATCGGCTCCGCCTGGAGCACCACGATCCGGTCCTTGAACAGGAAAGCGCCGATCGACGACACCTTGAACGCCATCGTCCGGTCCACCTGGAAGTTGCGCGGGCGCTTCAGGATCACCGCGATATGGTTGTGCTCGTATTCCACACGGGAGATTTCATCCTCGTCGAGCGCGGAGACGAGCGTGTGCTCGTCGATTCCGCACTGATCGACCAGATACCGTTTTTCCTCCTCGGTCGGGGCGCTGTAGACCTGAATGATTCCGAGCTGTCCCTCCGGGCAGCTCTGCACCCGACCATCGACCAGATCGTAACATCTGAACATAAGCCAAGATTCCTGTAACGTTTTGTGATCGTTCGACCGGGCGCGGCAGAGTGCGCCCGGAACCGGTATCCCGGAAACCCGACGATATAAGACAACGACGCATGCCGTTCTCTTTTACAGGCGTGAAGCCGCCAACGCGAACCGCGGCAACCTCAACGAAAGCTCGGAGCTTCAGAAACGCGAGCCGGACAGAAAAATACCACCCGACGCGGCTTCACGCCATCGGGGTCCAGGGTCCTCGCTGATTTTCGTATTTTTCTGTTTCTCTTTCATATTCCTGACTGCTGGTTGATTGACGAATAGCAGACTATTTCAGAATATACCTCTCCCGCCGCCCTTTTTCAACCGGCGCGGTGAAATTCCCGGCAATTTTCCGTCCGTCCGGATCAGCTCCCGAAATATTTGCATTTGCGGCGGAAACGCCTATATTGTAAAAAATACCTGATTTTCATCAACAATGGGATCTGTTTATGAATTGTGAATCGTTCGATGTCCTGGTCGTCGGCGCCGGTGCGGCGGGAATTACCGCCGCGCTTCAGGCCGCGCGGGCCGGAGCCGCCGTCTGCCTGGTGGAGAAAAACGGAATTCCGGGGGGAACCATGACGGTTTCCGGCATCCATTATCCCGGTATTTTCAATGCGTGGGGCCGTCAGGTGATCGCCGGAATCGGCTGGGAGCTGGTCGCGAAAACCCTGGAGACGATGGAGCGTCCGATGCCGGATTTCAGCCGTACCGACATGACGCGCCACTGGGAGCATCAGATTCCGCTCGATCCGGTGATCTTCGCGGCGATTGTCGACCGGGAACTGCTGGCCGCCGGTGTGACGATCAAGTATCACACCATGCTCGGCGCGCTCTCCGGGGAGGAGTCCGGCTGGGCGGTCACGCTTTGCGGCCGGGACGGGCTGTACGAAGTGAAAAGCAAGGTCGTGGCCGATTGCAGCGGCGACGCCAACGCCGCAAAGCTGGCCGGGTATGAGGTGCGGACCTCCGAGCCGTGCCAGCCCGGCACCATGAGCGTCTACGCGACCGGCTATCATCTGAAATCGCTCGACCTCGACGCGATCGGCAACGCGTTTCAGGAGGCGGTCCGTAAGGGGGAAGTCTGCGCGGAGGATACCGGCTGGGCGGGCGGCTTCAATCCGAATGTGCTGATCAAGCGCGGCAACAACAGCAACCATATTTCCGGGATCAACGCCTGCGACAGCGCCGGGCGCACGAAGATCGAAATCGCCGGGCGGGAGTCGCTGCTGCGGCTCTACCGCTTCCTGCGCCGCCAGCCGGGGCTGGAGCAGCTGGAGTTCCGGCTGGACGGCCCCGAATGCGGCGTGCGCGAAACCCGCACCATCGTCGGCGAGGATACCGTGACCGCCGCCGATTACGCGGCGGGCAGGAAGTACCCGGATGCGCTCTGCAATGCGTTCTATCCGATCGACCTGCACGACGCCAAAGTGGGGCTGGACAAACGCGGGCTGGCTCCCGGCACCGTGCCGCAGGTGCCGCGCGGCGCGCTGATTCCGGCGCACAGCCGCCGTTTTGTGGCGGCGGGGCGGCTGCTGTCGAGCGACCGGCTGGCCAATTCGGCGCTGCGGGTGCAGGCGATCTGCATGGCGACCGGGCAGGCGGCGGGGGCGATGGCGGCGTTGAGCGCGAAGTCCGGCGCCGATCCGCTCCGGCTTGAGCTGGCCGAAATCCGGGCGCTGCTGAAACGGCATGGAGCGATCGTGCCGGAATGAGCAGGCCGCGTTTCGGAATCAGCCGCTGTCTGCTGGGCGAATGCGTCCGTTACGACGGGCGGCACAAACTTGACCCGTATCTGCGGGACCAGCTGGGCCGGCTGGTCGAATGGGTGCCGGTCTGCCCGGAGGTCGAGTGCGGGCTTTCCGTGCCGCGCGAACCGATCCGGCTGGTCGGGGAGCAGCTGGAGACCGTGGAGACGCGGCGCGACCTGACCGCCCGGATGGAGGAGTTCTGCCGCCGACGGGCGGAGGAGCTCGCGGAGCTGGAATTGGCCGGATTCATTTTCAAGAGCAAGTCGCCGTCGTGCGGCCTGTCCGGCGTCGGAATATTCGATGCGGCGGGGAACCGGGTCGGCGAGGGCAGGGGGTGCTTCGCGGCCGCATGGCTGCGGCGCTTTCCCGGTTTCGTGGTTGTGGAAGCCGAGGCGCTGCGCGAACCGGGCGCCCGGCGGGAACTGGAAAGGAGGATTGAAGAACTGTCGAAGTGATTGCTTGGCTCAAGTGAGGAGGAGCCATGAAAATTGTCGGAATTTCATGCTGTCTGATACTGTTGTCGTTCTTTGGAAGAGGAGTAATTGCAATGGAACACATCCAATCCCCCTATGGTCCCTTGTCGGTCGAAGAAAAGCAGGTGATCCTGAACCACGGCACGGAGCGTGCGTTCACCGGCTGCTATACCGATACGTTTGAGTGCGGAGTTTACGCGTGCCGCAATTGCGGCGCGCCGCTCTACCGGTCCGATGACAAATTTCACTCCGGCTGCGGCTGGCCGGCCTTCGACGACGAAATTCCGGGAGCGGTTCGGCGGCTTTCCGATCCCGGCGACAGCCGCACGGAAATTCTCTGCGCCGGGTGTGGAGCCCACCTCGGCCATGTATTCAGTGGGGAACAGTTTACCGCAAAGGATATTCGGCATTGCGTGAATTCGCTCTCTCTGCGCTTTGAACCGCAGCAGGGCGGACGGCTCGGCCGCGCGGTGTTTGCCGGAGGCTGCTTCTGGGGCGTCGAGGCGATGCTGGCCAGGCTGCCAGGCGTGGCGGCCGTCACCAGCGGTTATACCGGCGGCAAGGTCGCAAATCCCTCCTATCGCCAGGTCTGCTCCGGCAAGACCGGCCATGTCGAAGCGGTCGAAGTGGTGTTCGACCGGAAACAGACCGACTTCGAGACGCTTTGCCGCTGCTTTCTGGAAATTCACGATCCGACGCAGGAGGACCGGCAGGGACCGGATATCGGTCCGCAATGCCGTTCCGCGATCTTTTATCTGGATGAAGAACAGGAAAAGACGGCGGAGCGGCTGCTGGAACTGCTCAGGCGGAAAGGATACCGGATCGTGACCCGCGTTGAGAAGTTCGAACGCTTCTGGAATGCCGAGCCCGGCCATCAGGATTACTACCGGCGCAATGGGCAAACGCCGTATTGTCATATTTACACCAGACGTTTCTGAAATTCTCCCTTGAAAACAAATCAACCGTATGGTAGATTACCCGGAAGTAAAAAAGAAACTGACACGGGAAGAGCGGGAAACCATATGGAGTTGATCCGGTGCCATTTCGCATCAGGCGCCCGCCGATGCCGTTTCACTTTGGCTGAACTGTTGGTCGTGATCGTGGTGATCGCGATCCTGTTGGGGTTGCTGCTTTCGGCGGCGGGGTATTGCCGCCGTGCCGCCCGGCGGAACTCCTGTGTGAGCCTCCTCCGGCAATACGGGGCGGGCATCCAGCTGTATGGAGCGGATTCGGACGATTACTTCCCGACCGCCGACTCCTGGCTGCGGGTGGGGGAGTTTCTGGAACTCTGGCAGCTGCTGTCGCCCTATTTACAGGTGAATGGGGCGATTTTTTACGACGACTTTGACAATGCGGGGCATCAGCAGTTCGAGTCCCGGGGCATTCCGAAGCGGATGCTTTGCCCGGACGGGGTGGACAGCTATCTGAACCATTCCGGCAAGGTGCGGGAGCTGAATCTCTTCGAGGCGCGGCCCAGCCGGTTCGGCGTTTACGACACTTTGCCGGTCAACCGCAATTCGGACCCGTCCGCGTTTCAGGGAACATTCGCCCGGCGGCGCCTGGGCGGACTGCCGTCGCCGGGGCGCTTTTTCTTTATGAACGATACCGGTTTCAACGATGGAACGGACGATCGGAACCAGCCGTTCTGGAGTTTGCGTGAGTTCATCGACGGCAACTTTCACTGGGGACATGGCCGTTACTACAATCTGGCTTTTCTGGACGGCCATGCCGTCGGCATGACGCGCAAACGACGCAATGCGGACTGGACGCGCAGTTTCAACCGTGTGCTGGAGTTCTGATCCTGTCCCGAAGGAGACAGGGATCAGGGACCGTCCGGCGAGGCTTCCCGCAGCCGGCGGAGAGCATCCGCGAGCTTCTCTCGGTTGACCGGTTTGGTCAGGATCATATCGAAAACACTCATGTCGAAGTTGTGCCTGGAATCCGTATCGGCGGTCACGGCGATGATCCGGATCGTTCCGCCCGCGGGGAGCCGCCGGATCGCCGCGGCGAGTTCGGCTCCGTTCAGGTCGGGCATCCACATATCGGAAAAGATCAGTTTCGGGTGTTCTCCGCCGCGGATGCGCTCCAGGGCGGTTTTCGGATCGGAGAGCGCCTCCGCCTTGATATTCAGCTTTTCGAGCATGGCAGCCAGCACCCGGCAGTTCATCGGGACGTCGTCCACTACCCAGGCGGGTTCCGGATCGTTGAATTCCGCAGCGGAAAAGGCCTGCGGTGAACCCGTATCCGTGTGCCGCTCCCGGACGGAAAGCTGTTCGAACAGAATCCGGAAGGTGCTGCCGGTGCCGGGAATGCTTTCCAGCGTGACCGAGCCGCCCATCTTGTCCAGCAGCCGTTTTACGATCGAGAGTCCCAGCCCGGTGCCGTTGGTGGTCCGGTTGCCGCGGACGGCTCCTTCGTCCGCCTGCACGAAAGGATCGAAAATCCGGCTGTGCAGACCCGGATCGATGCCGATGCCGGTATCCCGGACGGTAATTTCCAGACGGCCGTGACCGCTGTCGGTGGCCCGGAAGTCTGCCGAAACTGAAATTCCGCCTTTTTCGGTGAATTTAACCGCGTTGCCGACCAGATTGAGCAGAATCTGACGCAGGCGGGCGTCATTCAGGTAAATCTCGGGGAGTTCCGCCGGCGCTTCAATCCGGAAGTCAAGGCCTTTCTTGCGGGCCATGTGCTTGAAAATAGAACCGATTTCAGCCAGCAGGCGGTTGAAGTCGACCCATTCCAGCGGAATTTCCACCAGATCCGCTTCGAAACGGGAAATCTCCAGCACATCGTTGATCAGCTGCAGCAGGGTTTGGCCGGCGGTGTTGATATTGGCCGCATAGTCGTGCAGCTCCTCGGAATCCGGCGAGGTGGCCTGCAGCAGCTCGCTGAAGCCGATGATCGAGTTGAGCGGGGTGCGGATTTCATGGCTCATCATGGCCAGGAAGTTACTCTTGGTCTGATACGCCTGGCGGGTCAGCTCCAGGGCTTCGGCGGTCCGGCGCTGAAGCTCTTTCTGGCGGGTCACATCGACCGCGCACTCCAGCACATTGACCACTTTGCCGGCTTCGTCCAGCACCGGAATCGCGGTGACCTCGTAATCGTGGCCATTTAGGGAAAAGCTGTGGAACGCCTTCTCGCCGGTTCGGAGCGCCTGCTGCACGGGGCAGTGTCGCGGATAGGTGTCGTGGCGGCAGAACACCTGATAGCAGGGGCGCTTCAGAACCTCTTCCGCGCTGAGCCCCAGCGCTTTGACCACCTCGTTATTCATGGAAAGCATCCGGCCGGCGGTGTCGAAGAGCAGAACCGGGATGTTCATGTTGTCCAGCAGGATGCTCTGCATGCGTTCCTTCTGGCGGACCAGCATATCCTGATTGCGCCGCGTGATCGCCAGTTCAAGCAGGTCGGCGCACGCTTTGACCAGCGCCGCGTCGGTCCCCGTGAACTTCTCTTCGCTCCGGAAGCCCAGCAGCAGGAAACCGGTCAGCCTGCCGTTCTGCCGGAGCCCGGCAGCGTAGAAACCGACAAAATCGAGATGCCGGAAGTTGGCGACCACTTCCGGATTGACCGGAACGAAATCCTGCTCCCGGCGGAGGCAGACCACCTCTTTTTGCATCAGGCGGTGTGCGAAGGGACTTTCCCGCCACGCCTGCAGCCGCCTGATGCCCTCGGTGCCGGTCTGCAGCTCCGGTTCGCTCCACAGATGGGTGATGTTGACCTGCGAATCCTCCTGCGCGTATTCATAGAGACAGGCGAGTCCTGCCCCGAAGAAGCCGGCGAACTGTTCCAGAATCGCGTTCATGGTCTCAGCATAATCTTCATTGGCCGCGAGCTTGGTCAGACAACTGTTCCAGAGCTGCTCCTGTTTCAGGAAGTCGCTCTGGCGGCGGAGCAGTCTCTCTTTTTCCTGCTCCAGAATATGCTGCTCGGTAATGTTGTTGGCCATCGTCAGCAGCAAAGAGTGGTGTTCATCAATCCGGACGTTGCGGCGGACCGCGTGAAAGTAGCCGACGGTTCCATCCGAGTAGGGATAGGTGTCGGTTCTTTCGACCAGCTGGCCGTCGGGCGGAACGGCGAGATCCTCCTCGCGGAGCCGGTCCGCGATTTCGGCCATTCCCGGAATATCGCAATCGCGCTTGCCGAGAACTGTTTTTTCCGGGAGGCCGGAGACGCGCTCGCTGGTCCGGTTCCAGAATACGTAGCGGTAGTCGTCATCCGGATCCTTTCCCTGAACGATTGCCGGGATGTGATCCAGAATCGCCTGAAGCAGCCGGTTGGCGGTATGTGTCTGCTCCTCCGCCTTTCGCTCCCGGTCGATGTTGAGTGAAATGCACAGCACACATTCGCGGCCCATGATCGAAACCGGCAGCCGGTAGATCACCATCCGGCGCCACTCGCCGTCGGAATCGTAGTCGAAACTCACGCTCCGGCCGGTCCGGAACACCTGCTCGACCTGCGGAGTGATCTGTTCCAGCGTCTGCCGGCTCAGGCTGTCCAACAGGGTGGTTGCCTGCCGGTAGGGGACCGGCGGCTGGTTGACGTCGCGGTGGCGGACCAGCAAATTCAGATTGCGGTCCAGCACCGTGATCTGCAGCGGCAGCGAGCGGAAAATCGCGGCGTTGACGCGATCTTTTTCGCGCGCCTGCCGCAATAGATGCAGCAATACGGTCAGCAGGGCCACCAGGATAAGCAGCAGCAGGATCACGCCGGAGGCCAGCAGCACATAGTTGCGGTGGGTGTCCCACACGGTGTTGGGTTTCTGAAGGAATACGGTGTCGGGCGGCAGCGCGGCGAGCCGGGCCCCGGTTTTGAGCAGCAGCGGGTAATTCATCACCAGCCGGGAGCAGGTTCGGGCGACCGGGATATGCCTGGCGCTTCCGGCTCGGATGGTTTGGGTGACCAGATCGGCTATCTGCCGTCCCCACTCGTCGACGGAGATCAGGTAACCGCCGAGCACTCCGCTGTTGAGGCCGTAATCGACCAGTGAGAAGTTGCGGATTTTACGGTTGGGGTTATGGGCTTCCAGCCGGGCGGCCAATTCGTCGACCTGTACGGTTTTGCCGGTCCTCTTATCACGCCAGGGGGTGGTGGAGATCAGGATTACGTCGCCGGCGGGCAGCCCGGAAATCCGTTCGACATACTCATCCGGGGTAATTTCGTCGTCGTAGAGAAAGAGGAGCCGGTAACCCCGCGGGAGTCCGGCGAGCTGTCTGCGGATTCGTTCCTCCCGGTCGCGCATATTGTCGTAGCCGGAGGTAATCACGATATTGCGGCAGGAGGGAAACAACGCGGCCGCCGTCAGCGCGGTTTCGGCGGCGTCCCGGTAACGGATCAGGCCGGTGGAGTTCGGGTACTCCTGCTGAAGCCCCTGCTCCTGCTCCGGCGCATCGTAGAAAACGACGGGGATATCGAGTTTCCGCGCTTTCAGGAACTCCAGGATCGGGTGGGTCAGCGGATGGCGCGAAATAATCAGGTCGCACCGGCCGTCCTGCAGTTCACGGGCGAGCTGTTCGAGCGCCGCCCGCACGGCGGAATCGGACTGGTGCTGGGTGATCCAGATGGCATTGATTTCCGCCGGCAGTCCGGTCCGTTCCGGGTCGAGCGCGTCGATTACGCTGTAGGCGACGTCGGACGGGAGACGGTAAGTCGGATCATGCTGGGCGACCAGCAGAATTCTGGTTTTCTTTTCAGGCGCAATTCCACTGGTCACAAAGGGAGTACTGCACAGGAGCAGCAGCACTGCCGCCCATGCCGGGAAACAGGATTTGTTCAGATTCATATTGATTTTCCCGTTGGGACCGCGTGAATATTTGCCGGAGAAGATACTCCATATGACATTGAAATACAAATCCTGAGTATGATTTTTGCCGATCTTATCGAATGAAACGGAGTGCCGGGAACACTATTTCTTCAACGCTTTCTGCAACTCACGCTGCAACAGCGGAAGATTCTCCTGAATTTTCAGCGAGGTCACTTTGGCGGTAGCCGCTCCGATCCTGGGATCGGCGGCGGCTTTTTTGCGGCCCAGCGGAGTCCGGTAGAAAGCGATCAGGCCCTTGAGTTCATCGACCGTGTAGTTGTCCAGATAGATGGTCGCCAGGTCCTCCTTGAGTACTTCGAAGGAAAAACACTTCTTCAGGTACCGTTCGATCACAGGCCGGGCCGGATCGCTGTCTTTGGGACTCATCTGCGTCAGCGCGGAGTTGAAGGTCTGGTCGAGCACCTGCTCGGTGCCGTCGGCTTTCAGCAGCTCAATCGCGAGCGCACGGTCGGCGGCGCTGTATTCGGCGGCGGCGAGAGAGAACGACAGAGACACGGCGGCGCAAAGGATGGCGAATTTCATGGTTGTTTTTCCTCCTGAGGTGGATTTAATCGGATTCCGTCTTCGGCGATCGTAATTCTGCCCTCTTTATAGAGCATGCCGATCACCTGTTTGAATACCCGTTTGCTGAAGCTGAAATAATCGCGGATCGCGGCGAGGTCGCTTTTCGCGTTGAGCGGCAGGAATCCGCCCGCGTCCTCAAGCGCGTCGAGCACGGCGGGCTTGAAGGCTTTGATTCCCTCGATGCCGTCGGGACGGAGCCGCACGTCGATGCGGTTTTCTTCCGCGCGGATCGCATGGACGTAACCGTCGAGCCGGTCGCCGGGATGAAGGGTGCGGCAGAGCTCGTTGAAGTAGACGAGTCCGACATAGCTGTCATCGGCGATCACCCGCCAGCCGAGCCGCGCTTCCTCCCAGACCGTCAGCCGGACTTTCTGGTTCAGCCTGAGCTTGCTCACGTCGCCGGTGTAGAAACGCGACAGCCGCCGCGACGCGACGATGCGGCCGGTGACCGGATCGAGATAGAGCTTGACCAGGCAGAGCTCGCCCGGAGTCAGCCGCACCGGCTGTTCGCGGAAGGGGACAAAGAGGTCCTTGTCCAGCCCCCAGTCGAGGAAGGCCCCGATCCGGGTCTGTTCCTTGACCCGGAGCCGGGCAAGGTCCCCCAGTTGCGCCAGCGGCGTCTGTGTGGTCGCGACGATCCGGTCTTCGGAGTCGAGGTACAGGAAAACATCGATTTCGTCGTCGACGTCGAGGTTTTCCGGCACATATTTGTTGGGCAGCAGCACCATGTTGCGGCGGTCGGTCCCGTCGGAGAGGTAAAAACCGAATTCCGTGGTTTTTTCGACGACCAGCCGGTTGAATTTACCGAGTTTCAGCATGAAGATTCCTTCCGAGGATCTGGATGGAGCCGAGCGGCTGTCGCAGCCGTTCGGCGATTACTTTGCATTTGATGCGGAGCAGGAAATAAACGGGGCCCCGGAAATCCTCATCCAGCGATTCGAAATTTCCCTGCCCCTTTGAGATTACGAGATCGGCGCTGTGGAGCGCGTCGAGAATTTCAGGAGAACTCCGGCGCAGCGACACGCCGGGCGCGCGGTCCCCGGTGTCGAGGACCGGCGCGAAGTCGATTCCGGAAAGCATCGCTTCGCGGCGGGTCACGTCGTTCAGCACCGGCTTGCCGCGCACGCCGATCACCAGTTTGTCGGCATACGGTTCCATCAGCAGCCGGTCGACCACCGCTTCGCCGCAGTTGTCGAGCATGTAGAAGATCCGCTTCGCCCGGTCCATCCGCCGCTTCAGGTCGGCGCAGGCGGTCCGGTCGAACGGCAGGTCGAACACCTCGCGGATACCCGCTTCGGCTTCGAGCAGGTTGAATTCCGGGTTTACCCCGTAGTCGATGATGTTCCCGCCGATCGCCATGCGGACTTTCGCCTCGAAGGGATCGGGCTGTTCTTCGGCAAGCTCGCGCAGCTCCGGCAGCAGCTCAAGGCCCAGCCGGGTGGACTGGTCCTTGACCTCCCGGAACGGGTCGTCGATGCCGGAGACTTCGCTGACGATTTCGTTGAACTGGCCGGCGAACTCCGGCGGAGTGGCGCGGTCGTCGGCCTCCAGCACTTTTTGCAGCATCCGCCTGATCAGCCGGGACTGTTCCTCCGGGTCAGGGGAGGCCAGTTTGGCCAGCCGCACCGATTGGGAGAGGATGCAGGCATAACAGTCGGTTTGCACACGCATGGTCAGCTCCCCGCACCAGGCCGGCGGATCGCGTCCAGCAGGGCTTGTTTTCGCTTTTTGAAGCCGGCGAATGCCGCCAGCCAGAACACCGCTTCCACGGCAGCCAGTACTGCGATGAACCATTCGCCGTGGCGGACGTAAAAGGTATAGGAAGGGGATGGTTCGACGCCGACGGCAAGCGTCTTTACGCCGCGCCCGCGCCGCAGTTCGGGGCGCTGTTCCGGGCCGTCCACGGTCAATACCTGCGTGATCCGTCCGTACGGGGTCACCACCAGAGAGCCGCCGTTGTTGCCGCAGCGGACCATCGGCAGACCGGTTTCGACGGCGCGCAGCGTCGCGTTGGCGAGGTGCTGCTCCGGCTCGCTGCTCTTCGGATACCACGCGTCGTTGGAGAGCACCACCAGCACGTTCGCGCCGCGCCGCGCGAACTCCCGCGTCAGGTAGCCGAACACCCCTTCGTAACAGATTGCGGTTCCGGCCCGCACATCGGAGCGGACTTCGATCGGGTTGTAGTCGGCTCCCGGCACCAGATCGCGGTTCATATCGATCATCCTGACGATGAAACCCGGCAGACAGCGGCGGAACGGGATGTATTCGCCGTAGGGAACCCGGTGGATCTTGTCGTATTTGTGGCGGAGCCTGCCGCGGTGGTTGAAGAACAGCGCGCTGTTGGTCATGCCGGGAGGAGTGGCTGAGCCGGGCAGTTTGTCCTCGAAGTCGATCGCGCCGATCAGCATCGGCACGCCGCTCTGCAGGATCAGGTTCTGCAGGCCGATCCGGAACAGGAAACTGACTGAATGCGTGGAACGGTACGGCACCGGCACCGCGCTCTCCGGCCACAGCAGGATTTCGGGCTTCGGCTTGCCCGCGAGCGCGTCGCGGCTGAGCTGCAGATAGATTTCGAGCGCTTCCTGTGCCTGGTTGGTGTTCGCGTTGCGGCGCTGTGAGATATCCCCCTGGATCACCGCCGGGAACCAGTTGGGCTTCACCGGCTTTTCGCGGTCCAGCCGGATCAGTCCGCCGAGCATCGCGAGCGTCAGCGTCAGCACCGCGGCCAGCAGCACGCGCAGCCCCGGCCCCCGGAAGCCGGTCCGGCAGGCGGCATACAGCGCGCCTCCGGCCAGCGCGATCAGGAAGTTGATCCCGTAACTGCCGGTGAACGCGGCCAGCTGGATCAACGCGAGGTTGCGGTACTGGGTCACGGCGAGGTCGTTCCAGTTGAACAGCCTCGACCGGGTCCACTCCAGCAGCGTGAACAGCGCGGCCGAACCGACCGCAAAACAGAGCCACCGGCCGAAGGCGGCGGAACTTTGCAGGAATTTTTCACGTTCCTCGAAGCCTCCCAGTTCGGCGGCGAGCGGATAGAGGGTGTTGCGCTTCAGGAAAGGGATCAGCCCCGCCCAGACCGCCGGCCACACCGAGATCACCGGTGCAAGCAAATAGGGGACCGCCGGGTCGATCTCCCGCAGGAACTGGTAGGCGAAGAGCGACCAGCCCAGCCCCCACACCCAGCCCGCCAGCGCCGCGAAACGCCAGTGCGACTCCGCCGCGACCAGATAGAGCAAAAAGACGGAGGCGAAAACGAGGGGTTCCAGGTTGAAGGGAGGCAGCGCCGCCGCGTAGAGCGCGCCTCCGGCAAAGGCGGTCAGCAGCCGGAACAGCTTTCCGGCGCGGGAGATCCGCCAGGATTCATCGGGAGCCTCGGAACCGTCTGTTTCCGGTTTCGACAGAAAAAATTTGCGTAATTGGGGCATTTGAATCGTAATCCCATTGAAATAACGGTGCATTCGGTGTAATTTACTACACATTTACAACAGAGGCAATTTCAAAAGCCGGTTTCGCCCGATTTTTTTCACAAATTCGCACGGCGGAGCCTGCTTTTGAAAGTTGCCTCGCAAACCAAAGCTGTGTAATCATGAAAATCAGTGAAACCTTACAGTTCGATCACCTGGTGATCGGCAGCGGACTGGCGGGGCTTTCCAGCGCGCTGCATCTGGCAAAGACCGGCCGCCGGGTGGCGGTGGTCACGAAACGGGATATCTCCGAGTGCAACAGCCGCCTCGCGCAGGGCGGCGTCGCGTGCGTGATGGATGCGCTGGACTCCTTCGACGAGCATGTGCAGGACACTCTGGCCGCCGGCGCCGGGCTTTGCGACGTCGGCGCGGTGCGCGCGATCGTCGAAGCCGGCCCCGCCGCGATCCGGGAGATCATTTCGCTCGGCGCGAAATTCACCACCCGCGGCGAACTCGGCCACACCGACGGCTCCGACGAGTACGACCTCGGGCGTGAGGGCGGCCATCACAAGCGCCGCATCCTGCATGCCGGGGACATCACCGGCGCGGAGCTGGAGCGCACCGTGGTCGAGGCGGTCCGGGCGACTCCGAACATCGAAGTTTTCGAGTACCATGTCGCGATCGACCTGATCGTCAGCTCCCGGCTCGACATCGGCGGGCCGAACCGCTGTTTCGGCGCGTATGTGCTGGATGCTGAAACCGGCCACATCGCGACTTTCCTCGCGCCCTCCACCACCATCGCGTGCGGCGGAGCGGGCAAAGTCTATTTGTACACCAGCAATCCGGACGTCGCGTGCGGTTCGGGCGTCGCGATGGCCTACCGGGCCGGGGCGAAGATCGCGAATATGGAGTTCATCCAGTTCCATCCGACCATCCTGCACCATCCGACCATCCGCTCTTTCCTGATCAGCGAGGCGCTGCGCGGCGAGGGGGCGGTGCTGAAATGCCGCGATGCGCGCGGTGCGGAGCCGGTGGAATTCATGCAGAAATATCATCCGATGAAGTCCCTTGCGCCCCGCGACGTGGTCGCCCGGGCGATCGACTCGGAGATGAAGCGCACCGGCGAGGAGTGCGTCTATCTGGACATCCGCCACCTCGACGAGGTGACGCTGCGCCGCCGCTTCCCGAATATCTTTGAAAAGTGCCTCGAAGCGGGCATCAACATGGCGCACGACCTGATCCCGGTGGTTCCGGCGGCGCACTTCGTGTGCGGCGGCATCAAAACCGACGTGAACGGCGCCTCCAGCATTCAGGGGCTTTACGCGGTCGGCGAATCCGGCTGCACCGGGCTGCACGGCGCGAACCGCCTCGCCAGCAACAGCCTGCTCGAAGCGATGGTGGTCGCGAAATTTTCCAGCGACGATATCGACGCGAAGTATGAGTTTTTCAAGAGGAGCTGGCCGAGCAACACCGAGGCCGCGATGAAGTGGATGAGCGGCAACGCGACCGATTCCGACGAGCAGGTGGTGATCGCCCACAACTGGGATGAGATCCGCCGCTTCATGTGGGACTACGTCGGTATCTACCGCACCAACAAGCGGCTCGAACGCGCCAAGAACCGGATCAAGCTGATCCGCAAGGAGATCGAAAAGTATTACTGGGATTTCCGCGTGACCGCCGATCTGGTCGAACTGCGCAACATCGCGACCGTCGCCGAGCTGATCATCGACTGTTCGCTGATGCGCCATGAAAGCCGCGGGCTGCACTACAACGCCGACTACCCGTACCTCGACCCCGAACTTGAGTGCGTCGACACCGTGATCCAACGAAAATTCTGAACAGGACGGCCATGAAACACGAATTACCGGTTGCAAACCATGTCATCAGTCTGATTTCCGAGCTTCAGAACGCCGGTTTTGAAGCATATATCGTCGGCGGGGCGATCCGCGACCTGCTGCTCGGCCGCACGCCGAAAGACTACGATATTTCCACTTCCGCGACTCCGGAGGAGGTGCGCGGCGTCTTCGGCCGCCGCATCGCCCGGATCATCGGGAAGCGGTTCCGCCTCGTCCACGTGCAGTACGGCGGCGAACTCTTTGAAGTGAGCACCTTCCGCAAGGCGCCGACGCAGGGGCAGCTGCGCCCGGACGGCAGGCCGGCGAAGGACCTGCCGGAACACATGATCCTCTCCGACAATGAATTCGGATCGGCGGAGGAGGATGCATGGCGGCGCGATTTCACCGTCAACGCTTTGTTTTACGATCCCGTCAGGTCCGAGCTGATCGACTACACCGGGCAGGGGATCGGCGATATCCGCGCCGGGATCGTCCGTGCGATCGGCAATCCGAAGCTGCGTTTCGAGGAGGATCCGGTGCGGATGCTTCGCGCGCTGAAGCTGGTCGGACAGTACGATTTCGCTCTGGACTGCGCCACCGAAAACGCGCTGTTCAACAGTCTTGAGCTGATCCGCCACGCCGCTCCGTCGCGGCTGTCGCTGGAGCTGGAGAAAATCCTGAGTTCCAGTTACGGCGACAAACACATCCTCGCGTTTCACGACTACGGCCTGCTCGCCTATTACCTGCCGGAGCTGGAGGAGGCGTGGGGGACCCCGGCGGGGATGTTCGCGCTGAATCTGCTCAACGAGCGCAACTGCCGCGTTGCGGAGGGGCTCTACCGCAACAGCATTTCGCTGGCGATGGCGACTCTGGCGCTGCCCTTTGTCGAACTTGAATGCGACCACGGTCCGGGCGAACTCTGGGAGATGTCGCCGGAATCCACCGCGCGCATCCGTTCGGTGCTGGACCGGTTGTTCCGGCCGCAGACGATGATGAACCGCATGACCGAATCGGCGTTGCGGGTGCTGATTCTGCAGGCGCTTTTCGCCGACCCGGAGAATCTGGACCGGATGGTCGAAACCAAATCCTACGCCCATGCCCGCGAACTGCTGCTGATCCGTACCGCGGTGATGGACGGCGACGTGGATGCCGCCGCCCGGCTCTGGCCGGCGGGAAGCTCCGGGCGCCGCCGTTCCGGGAAGCGCCCGCGCCGCCGCAAGAATCCGAAGGAAGGAAAGAAAAGCGATGCGTAAACTCCGGGCCGGGATTCTGCCGGCGGTCGTATTCGGGCTTCTGTTCACCGGCTTCGGCCTGTGCGGGGCGAATGAGGTATTGAAGGACCCGACCACCGGCAGGCCGGTCCGTTATGGCGGTCGATTTGAAACGCGCCGCACGGTTTCGGTGCCGCCTTATTTGCAGCGAGCCCGTGAGATGCGCGGCGTCTGGGTCGCTACGGTTGAAAACATCGACTTCGGCAGGCACACCGACGCCGCCGGCTTCAAGCGGGATTTCATTGCGGTGGTGAACAATCTGCAGCGGGCGAAATTCAACGCGATTTTTTTTCAGGTCCGTCCGATGTGCGATGCCTTTTACCCGTCGAAGCACAATCCGTGGTCGCGCTGGATGACCGGCAAAGAGGGGCAGGCGATTCCGAATTTCGATCCGCTCGCCTTTATGGTCGCGGAGGCGCATAAACGGGGACTGGAATTTCACGCGTGGCTGAATCCCTACCGGGTCAACGCCGGTGCGCAGGTCGGGAAGACCGCTTACCTGAAGACGCTGGACAACAAGAGCTTTGCAAAGCGGAATCCCGGTCTGGTGCTGGAGTCGAAACTGGCCAGCGGCCGCTACTCGCTTTTCCTGAATCCGGGCGAACCGCGCGTGGTGAGGCACATCGCCGACACCATTGCGGAAATTCTGGAGAACTATCCGGTCGATGCGATCCATTTTGACGACTATTTTTATTTGTACAGCGATATCGGCACTATCGACAGCGCCTCTTTTCAGCGGAACAATCCCGGCAGGCTTTCGCTGGAGGAGTGGCGGCGCGGCAATGTCGACAAGGCGATTTACACGGTGAAGAAAACGGTCGATGCGTATAACCGCAGAAGTGGACGCAAGGTGGCGTTCGGCGTCAGCCCTTTCGGAATCTGGGCCAATAAAAAGAGCAATCCGAATGGTTCGCTGACCGGCGGCAAGCAGTCCTATTATGCGCAGTACGCCGACACGCGCGGCTGGGTCAGAAAAGGGTGGGTGGACTATATCATTCCGCAGCTTTACTGGCCGTTTTCGCACGAGGTGGCGGCGTATGCGGCGCTGGCGGACTGGTGGAGCGACGCGGTGAAAGGGACGCGGGTGCGGCTTTTTATCGGGCAGGGACTCTACCGGGTCGGGGCGGAACGAATCTGGCAGCCGCGCGAACTGGTGGATCAGATGCGGTATAATCAAATGCTGTTCAACGTGGATGGAACGGTGATCTTTTCGTACCGGAATGTATTTATGCCGGGCAATGGTCAGATGAAAGAGGCGGTTTCGCGCATCCTGCAGGGATGCTGGCGCTATCCCGCCCGGCTGCCGGATTACCCCAATGTGAGGTAGGATTCCAACACCCAGCTCTGTGCAAAACAGGCGGTGGGCCGGAAAGGCCGGGCGGCCCTGTTGGAGCTTCCGTGCCTTCCGTGTCAGTCCGTGGAAGTCCGTGGGCGCAATGCCGGTAATACGGGGGGCAACCTTGGAGTGCGGAGATTTATCTCCGCTTTCAAGTCGTACGTGAGTTTTATACTCAGCTTTGCATTGCGTTAGAAATAGGCAAGTTGCCCGGAGGGTAACAACTCTTAAGTGCAAGAACTGGCAAGGTGCCCGGAGGGTAGTGAGCACGGGATTGGCGGCCTGCGGATGGCTCCGGGGGACGTCGCGCACGTCCCCCGGCCCCCCTCGCCGGTGGCGGAGGCCGGTCTGGTTGCGGAGCACTTCCGCTCGCGGGCGCGGCTTCGCCGCTTACTTGTCCGCCTGCGGCGGCCAACCCTTCATCGTTCGCTTCGCTCACTACGCCAGGGGGGCTTCGCTCACTACGTTCGGCTTCGTCACTACCGTTCCTCGTTACTTGCCAAAGGCAAGTAATTCCCTCACATTCGTTCGCGGCGCTGGCCGCGCTTGTTGTGCGCCGCGTAAAAGGCGACGTAGCCTTACTTATATGTCGAGTAAATGGTATTGCGGCTTTATTTGTGCGTCGTGTAAGTAGTTCTGCAGACCGCCCGATGCGTTGCCTGTGCTGGCCGCCCGCACGCCCCCCGGAGGGGCATTGGCGTGCGCACCCGGCGGCGGCATCTTGCCGCCGCCGGGTGCCGGGCGCTGAGGAATGTCCGTTGCTGCTGAAGGCGCCGGCGAGGGTGTCGTGCATGGTATTTTCCCACTCAGGCGGGGAACGGATGGCGGGCTGAAAGAAGATTTTTTTAAGATTATTTAAGATTAATTTCTTAAAATATTTAAGAAGGTTGTTGACATTCGGGGCGATTTATGTCATAATATACCGTGAAAGCACAAAAGGAGTATCATGTGATGGCTTCAACGAGAAAAGTCCGGAATCTGGATGACCTTGCCGAGCGGGCGGGGGTGACGGCGGCAACCGTGTCGATGGCGCTGCGCAATTCGCCGTTGCTGTCGGAAAAGATGCGCGAGCGGATCTGCCGGCTGGCCGAGGAGAGCGGCTTCAAACCGCGCACCTACAGGCGCAGGGCCCTGCCGAAAGAAACGGCGGAGGATGGGGAAAACGGTCCGCTGCTGGTGCTCTATTATGAGTTTCCCGGCGAGCCGGATCCGGTGCGTGAGGGGATCATGCCCGCACTTTTCCTGATGCTGAACGAACGCCGGATCGAATACAGATACATCAGCTGTCAGGAGCTGATGGCCGATCCGTCGATCGTGAAGGATTACCGGGGGATTCTGTTTTACAACGATCCGGAGGATTTCGTGCTGCCGCCGGATATTCCCGCCGCGCAGGTGTTCGGCTGGGAGCCGATGCGTGAGGGGCAGGACCGGGTTACTACGAATGATTCGCTGGTCGTGCGGCTGGCTGTGGACCACCTGTGCAAAACCGGAATCGAGCGGGCGGCGATCGTGTGGTGCCGGGAGATGGTTGCGATTCCGGACCATCCGCGCATCACCGGTTTCCTGGAGGCGATGCGGGAGCGGAATATCGAGGTTGAAGCGTTGCCGTTCCACAAGAACGGCGGGGATTTCCTGCCGATGCTCAAAACGTACCTTGCCGCGGGCAGCGACCGGATCGGATTTTTCGCTTTCAACGCGTTTTGCGGCCTGAAGCTCTGCTGTGCGCTGGACAGTCTTGAGCTGATGTCGAAGTACGGCAACAGCGGACTGGTGGTATGCGATAATTCGCCTCTGCTGTATTCGTTTTCGCCGCGCCCGGTGATGATCGACCTGAATCTGCCGCAGATGGCGGAGTTCGCGCTGGAAGCACTGCTCCGCCGTCTGAAACGTCCGGAGTTGCCCGGAACCGTGCTGCTGCAGTCCCCCGTATTGATTTCATTCAATTCCTCCGAGCCGGTCCAGAGAGGTTGAAAAAATAAAGACCATATAAAGAAAGGAATGTTCCATGGGCTGCAAGAGATTTACTTTAATTGAATTGTTAGTAGTTATTGCAATCATCGCAATCCTGGCCGGCATGCTGCTGCCGGCGCTCGGCAGGGCGCGGAACAGCGCAATGAAAGCCAAATGTGTTTCGCAGTTGAACCAGATGCAGAAAGGGTTGATCCTGTATGCCGATTTGTACAAGGGCGTTTTTCCCGGACCGGCAATTCATGCGGTGAATCTGGAGGATGACAATCCGGCTTATATGCCTTATGCATATTTGCTTGTCGGTTATCATAAACTGGTTGACCGTAAAATTCTGCATTGTCCGTCACAGATTAAGTATGAACCGTATGAGGTGGGTTATGCAACCGGGTGGTCATGGGGGTGCTATGCGATGTACAATCCGCTTCATGGATGGGCCTGGAGCGGTGGGCCGAACAGTTTGTATCATAAGCAGAAGCCGGTTCGCGGCGATTATGCGTTCAAAGTGAACGACGATCCGTTTTTTTCTCTCGGCAGAATGAAACAGCCGTCTTCCACTTATATCCTGGCGGACAGTGCGGAAATACATTCGCCGGGAAATAACCGTCGCGGTATTGCCGTCTTTCAGTTCAGTCCGCAACATAACCTTGGCGAATCTGCCGCAGTCTGGCTTGCTCACGGCGGCAAAGCCAATCTGAGTTTCGCGGACGGACATGTCGGGAGCTGGGGGAATAACGAGCTGCGACAGGAAGAATTTACTCAGATCGCATCAGAATCCCTGAATGCTCTGGGGTGGGAGCCTTGGAATTAAGTGATAATAAAAGGAAATTTTAGAATGAATGTTTTTTCCCTCACTACGGCGGCTGCCTGCATTGCGGCGGGAGCCTGCGCCGCCGGTGAAATGCTGGTCGATTTCGACCGATACGATTGCTCCCGGATCATTCCGGTTGATTTTACGGCTCCGTACTGGGTTACGCCGCAGCCGGTTGAAACGGGGAAGATCAAAGTGGAAAAACGCAAGGTCGGTGAAAACACCGTGATCGACGTGACGGTGGCGGACCCTTTCCTCGATAATCCGGGAATTGCGCTGCTTCCACCGAAGGAACGGAAATATTGGGATATTTCCGCGTATGAGGAACTGCACGCCGATATTGAAAATTTGGACCGGAACCAGCAATTGATGCTCTCCGTGCGGGTCAACAATCCGCGGGTGAATGACCGGCAGACGGCCAATAACAGCGGTTTTGCCCTGAATCCCGGCGAGCGGGGAACCCTGAAGCTGTACTATCCGCAGGCCGATGAATTTTCGCCGGTGAAGGTCGACTGGATGCTGGCGACTCCGCCGGGCGTGCCGGGACCGAAGAACGTCGATGGCCGCCGGGTCGAGGCGATTACTTTATGGGGGCACAGCGTCAAAATTTACTCCCGCAACCGGGCGTGGCGATACCGGATTCATTCGGTCAGGCTGGTGAAGCCGAAGCGCCCGTATCCGGCAGCGGTCGGATCGCCGGAAACGTTCTTCCCGTTCGTGGACCGGTACGGACAGTATAGGCACGACGACTGGCCGGACAAGATTCACGAAGATGCGGATTTCAAGAAGGCGCTTGACAAAGAAACGGCCGGCCGCAAAGGCAGGATTGCCGGTTGGAACCGCTTCGGCGGCTGGGCGAACGGCCCGAAACTGGAGGCGAAAGGGTATTTCTATCCGGCCAAATATGAAGGCAAATGGTATCTGGTCGATCCAGAGGGATGTCTGTTCTTTTCACACGGTGTCTGCACCATCCGGTATGACATCCGGGCGGAGCGGAAAGCGCAAAACTGGTTCCCGCCGGAGTTGGCGGCTTCCGGGCCGAATCACAACTTCTCCCGCGATAATCTGCGGCGGAAATTCGGGCCGGAGCTGGAGAAGGTTTATCCCGGTTTCGTTACCCGGCGGCTGGAGGAGTGGGGACTCAATACGATCGGCAACTGGGCCGATTTGGAATTCATGCGTGGCGGCGGGACTCCCTATGCGATGGAACTGCCGTATCCGAAGTGTCCCCGGACTGCCGGAGTCAAAGGGCTTGAAGGCGGAATATTCGATGTCTTTTCCACGGAATTTGCCGCTTCGATGCGGAGCGCGGCGGCCCGGCCGGAGTTCGCTTTCGCCCGGAAGGATCCGATGCTGATCGGCATTTTCATCACCAATGAAATTTATTGGGGAAACGACCGTACCGCGGCGGCCCGCAGCGCCTTCGCTTCACCGGCAACTCAACCGGCCAAGCGGGAATTCATAAAAGAGCTGAAGCGCAAATATATTTCCATTGATGTTCTGAATGATAAGTGGGGGAGCAATTACGCTGATTGGCAGGAGATTTTGGACACTGTCGCGTTGCCGGATGCGGAACGCTCGTTTGAGGACTTTCTTTCATTCAACAAACGGATTTTCGAGGTTTTTTATTCGACTTGCCGCGATGTGGTCAAGGAGTTCTCGCCGAATGCGATTTATTTCGGTTCGCGCATTCATCTCACGAACATGCCTGAGCTTTTCGAGGCGGCCTCCCGATATGCCGACGTGGTGTCGACCAACACCTACACCTGGAGTTTCGACGGCCTGCGCAAAGAGGGGCTGCCGGAGGACAAGCCGATTCTGATCTCCGAGTTCCATGTGGGAGTGCTCGACCGGGGCATGTTCAACGCGGATCTCCGGCCGGCCGGAGTCACGCAGCAGGATCGGGCGCAGGCTTATCTGCGGCTGCTGCAGGGGGCGTTGCTCCATCCGCAGATCGTCGGCACTCATTACTTCTGTTATCGCGATTCGCCGGTCACCGGCCGTTGGGACGGTGAGAATTTCGCGATCGGCATGGTGGATGTCACCGACACCCCCTACTGGGAATTGACCGCGATGATGCGGAAAATCGGGGCGAATATGATCCAGTACCGGCTGAAGGGAGAATTCAAATGCGACTGGGAATAATGCTTTTGCTGTTGCTGTCCTTCCCGCTTGCGGCAGAAATGCCGCTGGCGTGGGACAATCGGAATATCGTCCGATCCAACGAAAACGGAATTACCGTGCGTCCCGCCGGAGAAGGGGCTGCGATCGTGGAATTCCGCACCGGAGAACCGTGGCCGCATATCGTTCTCAAACCGAAAAAAGGGTCCAGTTGGGATCTCTCGCGCTTTCGCGAAATTTCTTTCGACGTGGAGAATCTCAGCCGGAACCGGCAGTGCGAAATCGAATTCAACGCCGGAATGTGGTCCGGGGGGTATCTCGGCACCGCAATCCTGCGTCCCGGTGAAAAGCGGACGTTCCGCTACCGGTTGAACCACGGAACCGGCGCCGGTTTTTCGCCGTTGTTTCAGGCGTCGTTCATGCCGCAGGGCTTTACGGGCGGCCGGAATGTCGATACCTCGAAACTGAAGACGCTGCAACTGATCAGTTCATTCCCGCTTTACTGCAAATACCGCCTCTCCAACATCCGTCTGATCGGAGAGCGCCCGCGTCAGTTGACGGAAGCGGAATTTTTCCCTTTCATCGACCGCTATGGGCAGAATATGCACGCTGATTGGCCGGAAAAGGTGAAGTCGGATAACGATTTGAGAAATTTGCAAAAAGACGAGCTTGCCACGCTGAAACCTCGTATCGCAGCGTGGAACCGTTACGGCGGGTGGGCCGACGGGCCGCGGCTGAAATCCACCGGTTTTTTCCGGGTGGAAAAATACCGCGGCAAATGGTATTTCGTCGATCCGGAAGGATGTCTTTTCTTTTCGCGGGGCGTCAATGATGTGGCGCCGTGGGGATTTATCGACAAGCGGGGCCGGGAGAGATGTTTTGAAGCTCCCGATGAACTTGGAACCGACGGAAGCCATATCTATTGGGAAAACATCGGAAAGAAATATGCGAAAGAGCTGGATTCCTGGCCGGATATCCAGTATCGCCGGCTTGATTCCTGGGGCTTCAACACGGTGGGAAATTGGAGCGATATGCGTTTTTACAGGAATGCGCGGCTTCCCTATACGCTGAACCTGCCGTTCCCGAAGTGTCCGTCGCTCGACGGTATTCCGGATGTCTACTCCGTTGAGTTTGAACGGGGAATGGAGAATCTGCTCAAGGCCGATTATGCCTTTGTGATCGGCGACCCCATGTGCATCGGCGTATTTCTCGGCAATGAATTTCGGTTCGGCGACAACACCGCCATTGCCCGGCGGGTATTGAAAAGCGCCCCGGAACAACCGGCCAGAAAGAAATTCCTCGCGGAACTTCAGGAAAAATACCGCACGATCGAGGTTCTGAACCGGCAGTGGGGCAGTGACTTCGCCTCATGGGAAGCTTTGCGTCCCGTGGAGGGCAGGGGGGCCGAAGCCGACCTGCGGCAGTTCAGCATCGCTTTTGTCGAACGGCTTCTGGTGATGTCGAAGGAGGCGGTCAAACGTCATTCGCCCGATACGCTTTATCTCGGCACGCGGCTGATGAACGACGACTATTTTCAGGCGTGGATCAACCGGCTCTCCGCCCGGTATTGCGACGTGGTTTCCTACAACCTTTATCCGCTTGGATTCGAACGTTTCAAACCCAACGGCCTGCCGGATGTCCCGGTGTTGATCACGGAGTCCACAGTCGGCCACGGCACGCGCGGCACATTCGGCAGCATCACCAACCCCGGCGTGGAACCGGGGGCGCGAAACCGGGCGTTGGCAAGACAGCTCGAAAGTGCTTTCTCACATCCGCAGATCGTCGGGATTCATCATTTCAAATTCACGGATCAGGTGCTGACCGGCCGCTGGGACGGAGAAAATTATGGATTCGGGCTCGTGGATATCACCGATACGCCGTACCGGGATTTTCTGGAAACGAACCGCGCCGCTTCGGAACAGTTGTATTCGTTCCGAAACGGCGCCGGTGTTTTTTTGAATCTTCCGTGAAATGCGCCGGAGGTCACTCGAAAAGGATGACCGGGAATTTGCCGGGATCTTTTTCGTCGCCGATGCCCGGGGCGAGCTGGAGCCAGCCGTCCCGGCCTTCGCCGTCGTTGTCGTTGACCAGCAAATTGAACCGGAACCCCTGCCGGTAGAGCTGCGGCGTCAGGCCGAGCGCCCGGTTGGGCAGACGGAGTTCATAGCGGGTTTCCGTCCCCTCCCGGACGATCCGGCAGGTTCCGAAGGCGGCGGTCCGGTTCGGATCGTAGCCGCGCGGCGCCCGCGGGATGGTCAGCTCCGCTTTGCCGGAGTCGGAGAGCGACAGGCAGAGTTCCCAGAAGCCGTTCTGCCCGGGGAGCTGGAGCGCGAACTGCACCGAGTCGCCTTTCCATGCCTCCGCCGCCGGGAAGGGCTGGGCGTGGCGGTCGTCGGTGACGGCGGCTTTCAGCACGAAATTCCCGCCGGCCCGCTCAAGGGTGATCGCGGCGCTCAAATCCTCCGGGCCGGACCAGAGCCGGTGCAGCAGCGCCGGGTCCGCTCCGGTCAGCGAATGGAGCTGGCTGCGGTTGTCGAGCCGGAAGTCCGGACCGGTTTTCCGCGCCGGAATCAGTTGCGCGGTGCGTATCGGCAAAGTCACCTCACCCTGCCACGGCGTGCCGTCGAGCGCATACGAGAGTTTCAGGAGGGCTCCGTCGCGGGGGCGCGGCGGCACGGTCAGCAGAAATTCCGCGGCGCTTTCGCCGTTCGCCTTGACCGCGACCCGTTTTTCGGCGCGGTCGGCGGAGAAGCCTTCCGGCAGGGATTCCGGCTTCAGCACGAAGATGCGGTCGATATTCTGCGGGTTGCGCAGCGACAGCCGGACCGGAAAAGTCTTTCCCGGCACCGCGAAACCACCGGAGGTTACTGCGAGCAGTTCTCGGCCGGGCTTCGCATGGGTGGCGTTGCGCAACAGCAGTGTGGCGGGCGTCCTGCCGAATTCGAACAGCGCCATTCCGTCCGCGACCGGAATTTCGACGGAGTTGCCCATCGGGTCGATCACGGCAGCAGAGGCGGCGTCGCTGAGGATCGGCAGAGTGCAGGTCGCGCCGTCGCCGGCCTCGTTCCACGCGGGGATCAGAATGCCCTCCGGCGTGGAAAATTCAAATATGTAACTGCCGCTTCCGGCCTGAAGTTCACGGCGGAACCGCGCGTTGCGGAAGGTCCCGGCGAGCATGTTGTAGACGGAGTAGACCGGCTTCGGATAGAACTCATGATCCAGCATCCCGTAATTGTGCTCCGCGTTTTTCGGGTCGAAGCCGTCGTTGCGCAGGTCGTACCAGGTGTAGCCGATCGCTCCCCGGCTCCACGCGAACAGCAGTTTTTTGAACAGCGTCAGCGCCTGGTTGCGTTCGGTGCCGCCGAGGGAGTGGATCGCCGTTTCGTTCGCATACCAGGGCGCGGTGACTTTGGCCGCGGCGCGCATCGGCAGGAACTGTTCGTCGAGCAGCCGGACGTAAGCCGGAAAACTGCCGTGCTCATGGTAGGCGTGAATGTCGTACAGCCCTCTGGCCGCGATCAGGTTGTCCCGCTGGAAGGTCGGGGATTTCAGCCCCGGATGCGGGGTCAGCGTGGCGTAGCCGCCGGTCAGCAGCTTGAGTTCGGGGGAGACCTTGCGCGCCTCTTCAAACGCGATTTTCTGGAGTTCGACGTATTCGTCCGGGCTCATCCGGTTGAAACCGGTCAGGTCGGGTTCGTTCCAGACCTCCCAGAAGCGGATTTTGCCCTTGTAGCGGGCGAACACGGTCGCCGCGTAGTTGCGCCACGCGGCGGAATCGGGCTTGGAGCGCGACCATTCCAGCCAGTCCGGAGCGTTGCGGAGCTGCTCCGCCGCCGCCCAGCGCGCGGTAAAGGCGAGCATCGCCTGAAGCTCCATGCCCATCTTGCCGTAGGAGTCGACCAGGGAATCCATCGGGGCGAAGTTCCAGCGGTCTGCCGCGGGCTGGAGGGTGTGCCAGTCGACGGAGTCGCGGATCACTTTCGCGCCGCACAGCGCGGCGGCGAGCACTTCCTTGTCCTGCGCCCCCGGACTCCACCACTCCGAATGCGTGCAGATGCTGAAGAGAAAACCGGGCGCACGTCCCTCAGTGGGGCCGGCCGGTTCCAGCAGGGCAAACGACCGCGAGTGCGTCACAGGCCGATCCGGCGCACCGGCTTCCCGCACGGTCGCGGTGACCTGCCAGTGGCCGAGGCGATCGGGCTGTTTTTCCGGCTTGAACGTGACCGACTGCCCCGGCGCAAGCGCGGCGGAACGGCTCTCCGTCAGCCGGGTCCCGTCGAAATGCGCGTAAACGATGTCGATCGCGAAATTTCCCGCTTTTTCGGAACGGTTGGTGAAGCGGAGGGCCAGCGCCGCTTCGCCGCCCTTGCGGAGCACATGGACCGGCGTGCCGGTTTCGACCTCAAGCTCCAGCGCTTCGGCCGCGGGCAGGACGGTTCGGAGCGCGGCGCTCTTCAACAGCACTTCCCCGTTTGCGGCGGCTGAATTGCGAAAGAAGATATTGTCCATTTTGACCGGCAGCACCGCTTCTTCCAGAATTGCGCCGAGATCGAATTGCAGCGGCGCCCCCTCCCGCTGCAGGCGGAGTTCCGGGGTGGTGAACGGCACACCTTTGGCGTCACGCAAAATGGCGAATGCGGTCAGTTCGCCCTGACGCACTTCGGCGTCGAGGGTCAGGGCGGCAGGCCTGCCGCGCAGAGGCAGCAGTTCGTTCCTGCGCTCGGTGATTATGAATTCGCCTTTGATGTCTTTGAGCAGCACGCCGTCCGGCTGCTGCACGATCAGCCCCTGACCGCCGCGCTGCCGGAACAGTTCATCCCGGTCGAAACGGTACAGCGGCAGAAGCGCCTTGTCGCCCGGCAGTTCCCGCACGGGCGGCGCTTCGGTGTCGATATCAAGTGCGAGGAGCGTCAGACTTGAGGCTGGTGCGCCCCCGGCGAAATCAAAGGCGAACCCCAGCACGCTGCCCGGCATGTCGAAAACGCGGTTGGCGTCTCCGCCCCAGCAGAGCTGGAATTGCTCCGGCTTCACCTGCCAGACCACTTCAAATTCGCCGCCTCTGGCGAAATCGGCTTGGCTCACATACTGGAATACCTCGCGGTTGCGGTCGAGCAGCCGCAGCGACATGCGCCGGACCGGGGAACCGGCGGGGACGCGGACCTTCGCCGCGATGCGCGCCGAGCGGAAAATGCCGAGCGGCAGCGGGCGCGGCAGTACGATTTCGGCATAGCCCGGCTTCGCGGGATTGAACGGGAACGTGATTTCCCCGTTTCGGGCGCGGCAATCCAGTCTGGCGCCGCCGCCCGGTTCCGGGACGATCAGGGTGCCGCCGTCGAGGGAAACGCGCGCGGCCCAGAGAACGCCGGCCGTACACACGGCGGCGAAAAGGAGGAATCTCTTCAAATAGTGCATGGTTGCCTCGAATTAACCTGAATGGATCACAGTCCCCAATGCGCTATGGGAGCCAGCAGCGAGTCGGCATTGCTGGATATGAAAAGGGGAGGATTGAGCTTCTTGACGTACATGCCGTAGAAAAGCGCGTTCCGGCCGCCGTCCGGATGGCCGTACTCGAATTTGAATCCCCAGTACGGGACGGACTGGCCGCCGCCGTACTGATTGGCGTCACGGCCGTCGTCCGTGTGCGGGACGATGCGGTCCGCCAGCAGTACGATATCGTTCCGGTTGGTTTTGTAGTTGGAGTAAAACGGCTTGACCCGGTCCATCCGGAACGCCTGATTGGCGGCGAGGGACCTGCTCGTATCGTTTGCATAGGGGACTTTGCCGTCGCTTTGGCTTCCTGCGTTGAAAGCGTAACTGAGCCGGGTCTTCTTGCTGCCGACAAGGGCGTTTTTATCCGTGGGACAGGTCAGGTATTTCGCAACGAGGTTCCAGCGGTTGGCGTGCGCGCCGTCGCCGCCGAGCGTGGATACGACGAATTGCTCCCAGGAGTTCGGCGTGCTCTGGTCGGCGTTGGTCGCTCCCGAACGCGGCGGGAACCATTCGCCATTGCCGTAAAGCATGATTGCGGTACTGATCTGTTTGAGGTTGTTGACGCAGGCGGTCGACTGCGCCTTGTCTCTGGCCTTGTTCAGCGTGGGCAGCAGCATGGAGGCGAGAATCGCAATGATTGCGATCACGACGAGCAGCTCGATCAGCGTAAAATTCTTGCTTTTCATACGGTTATATCCTTTCATTGGGAGTTAGTGTTCTTACGGAGTCCCGTTCTATGAGCTTCATTGGTATTTCGGCCTTGAAATTGGCGATCTTCTTCTTCAGGATCGCGGCGATCCCGGTGAACGCGGCTTCGACCTCCGCGCCGAGGTCGGCGCAGACGGCGGTCAGGGCGGGATGGTAGAACTTGCCGATCTGCTCGGTCGAGTGCGCCATGATGCTGATGTCGCGCGGCAGTTCGTAGCCGAACTCGCGCAGCGCCGTCATGATGCCCGGAACGCCTTCGGCGGTGATCGCGTAGACCGCGGTGAACCCGGCGGCGCCGTCATGTTCTTCGAGATACTGCTTCATGCCGAGATACGCCTTGTACTGGGCGTACTCGCCGCTGGCGGTCATGCAGTCGATCTTGATCAGCCTGATGCCGAGCAGCTTTGAGAGGTAGTCGAATGAAACGGCCTGCTTGTCCGTCGGAAGCGAATGCGGCTCGCTCTGCACGATCGCGATCTGCCGGTGGCCGCATTGGTAGAGATGGTGGCACGCGAGGATGGCTCCCCCCGCATCGGCTGACCTGACGTTGCTGACCGGGAAGCTGCCGGTGTCGGCATTCAGCAGGACGACCGGAATCGAAAGGGAGGCGAGCCATTTCATTTCATCCGTGGAAATGTCGGCGCGCGGCGTGCGGATGATCGCGGCATCGAAGCCGTCGGTGTTGAGCGAGGCAATCGTGTCGCTGTCCGGCACCAGCATGGTCTTACACAGTTGCCAGCCGTGATGCGTTTCCGTGTAGACGCCGGCCATGCGGTTCCATTCGAGGGTCACTTCGCTCGGCCAGTCCAGCACTGCCAGAAGCACTTTATAGGCATTGGGGCGGCGGGTCACGCTGCTGAAGATTCCGACCTGCGGAACCCGTTCGATCAGCCGGTCCGCTTCCAGCCGCTCAAGCGTGCGGTCCAGCACACCGCGGTGGCATTTGAACTTATCCATCAGTTTTCGGACCGAATAGAACTTCGTGCCGGAGGGGAAGTTGTCAAGCTCCCGGTCCAGCATCCGGTACAGTTCTTCGATTTGCGGTTCAAGTTTCATACGCTCTTTCCAAAATTGTGCCGCCTTGTGAATAATTATACCGGAAATGCACAGTTAAAACAATAACTGTGCATAATTTTTGCGGAAAATCATACATCCGCCGCATGCCTGCAATCCGGGATGAAGAATATAAAAAGAGTGCGAAGACGAATCTGCGCACTCAAATTGCGATCCGGGACGGGGCCTTTCGTCAACGGATGGCTTTGGACATCCGCAGGACGGTGTTGTAGTAGACCACGAGATCTTTGGCGGTCTCGTACTCTTTGGGATTCGGGGAGTTCTTCAGGAGCTGCATCGAAACCTTGGCGACCTCCAGCGCCTTGTCCGGGCGGCCGCAGTAATAAAGCACTCCGGCGTATTCGCGCGCGATCAGCCCCTTCTGGCGGTCGTCGGCGAACTTCGGTGCGTTGTAGGCGGCATGGGTCAGCTTGTAGGCGTTTTCCACGCGCAGCTTGCCGACCGGCTGGCTGAGTTCCTGCCGGGCGAAGCGGATCAGCACCGCCGGCTGGTCTCCGAAGTCGGCGACCAGACGGTCGAACCAGACGGGCAGCCGGGTGTCCGCCCCCGCTTGGTGCAATGCGCGGATCAGCTGCTCATAAAGCTTCAGGTTGCGGGGGAGCTGTTTCAGGCCTGCTTCGGCGGTCTTTTCGGCGGTGTCGATGTCGTTCATCAAAGTGCCGGCCAGATTGATTTTGAGGGTCAGCAGTTCAAGATTATCCGGATGTTTTTCCAGCTCGGCGTCGACCAGCTTGCGCACGGTCGGATAGTCCTTGATCTTCATCGCGCTCATCACCGCCTGGGAGAACTTCTCGCGCTCGATATTGCCCTTCAGGTCGTATTTGCCGGAGAGGATTTCCGGGAGCACCTCGTCGAGATATTCCGGGCGGCCGCGCCAGAGCAGCTTGCCTGATTTGTCGATCACCGCCGCCAGCGGCACCTGGTCGTTGGGGCGCATATAGGTGTAGAGCGTTTTGAGGATGTTGTCGGCGGCGACCGGGAAGGGCAGGGGCTGGTTCCTGATGAATTTGTCGACCGCCTCCGGGGAGTCGGGCGCGATGCCGATGAACTGCAGCTCCTTTTCCCCGAACTTGTTCGCGGTGGCGATGATGCGTGGAAACACATCCAGACTGCGCTGGCCGATGGTCCAGAAGAACAGAACCGCGTGCTTTTTGCCTTTCAGGTCGGCGAGGTTGACCGGCTTGCCGGAGAGCCACGCCCGCAGGTCCAGTTCGGGAACCTCCGCTCCGGTCTCCAGCGTCGCGCCCGGGGCGGAGAAGATGCAAAACAGCGCGGCTGCCGCCGCAACGAACAGTTTGAGGGAGTTCTTCATTTCATTTTCTCCAATCGGTCAAACCATTTGAACAGAAATTCGGCGCAGAGCACGAAAAGTCCCGACACCAGCAGCGGCCAGCCGGTATAGCCCGCCCGCATCGCCTGAATGCCGCTGACGATCAGCGGCACCGCGCAGAGGACCAGCGCCAGCCGGAACAATAAGTGGCAGAGCTTCACCAGCAGCGGATTGGGCTTGTTCGCAAGCCGGGCCGGTGCGGGGGAAGCCGGAGCCGCCGCGTTTTCCGGTTCCGGCCGGGGTTCGTGGCGGCGCATCGCTGCATAAACCAGCGTGGCGGTCATCTTCTCAAAGGAGATGCCGGAAACTTTAGCCGCTTTCGGCACAAGACTGGTGGCGGTGCAGCCGGGGATGGAGTTTCCCTCCAGCATATAGGGCACGCCGTCTTTGCCGACGATGAAATCCACCCGCAGGATGTCGCGGCAGCCCGCGCCCAGATAGAACTTGACCGCCTGCCGGGAGGCGTCGGCGACCTGTTCCGCGGAGAGGGAGCGGGCCGGGCAGAAGTATTCGGTGTGCCCGTCCTTGTAGACGTATTTGGCGTCGTAGTCGTAGAAGCCGTGGGGGCTTTTGATCTCGATCGCCGGGAGCACTTCGCCGTTCACGATCGGGACGGTGATCTCGATGCCGTCGATGTACTCCTCGACCAGCAGCTCGCCGGCCATCGCGAACTCTTTTTCCAGAGCGGCGTCCCACTCTTCGGCGCGTTCGACCTTCACGATGCCGAAGGTCGAACCTTCCATCGGGACCTTGAGGATCAGCGGCAGTTTCAGGTTCTGCGGCAACTCCCGGCGGTCGCGGGTCACGACGCTCCACTTCGCGGTCGGGATGCCGAGCCGGTCGAGCAGCCGCTTGGTGGCGATTTTGTCCATGGTCAGCAGACTGGCGGCGCTGCCGGAGCCGACGAAACGCAGGCCGGCTTCCTCCATCACCTTCTGGATGCGGCCGTCCTCGCCGAAGCCGCCGTGCAGCACCGGGTAGACCACGTCGGCTTCGCGCATCTCCGGGAGGAGGCGGCATTCGGTCACATCCGTGACCGTCACGTCGAAGCCGCCGTTGCGCAGGGCCTGCGCGACCGCACTGCCGGATTTCAGCGAAATTTCACGTTCGTTGCTGGCGCCGCCGAGCAGGAGGTTGATTTTCGGGGCCTCGACGGCGGCCATCACTTTGGGCAGTGCGTCCGGGTTCAGGAATTTCACTTCGGGACGCAGGTAGAAGCCGTGCTTTTCCGCGACGGCGCAGCGCAAATGGCGGACCAGCTCCACATAGTCGGATTCCCTGCCGGAATCGAGGTTCACGATGAAGTTGGCGTGTTCGGCGCTGACCGCGACGCCGCCGATCCGGTAATTCTTCAGGCGGCACTGGTCGATCAGTCTGCCCGCCGGTTCAAATTCGGAGACGTTGCGGAAGGTGCAGCCCGCGCTGCGGCCGGCGGGTTCGCGTTTGCGCCGCGCCTCGACTTCGGAGCGGAGCGCGGCGATTTCGGTTTCGCGGTCGGCGGCGGGCAGTTTCAGCTCCGCACCGGTGATCACGACGTCGTCGGGAATGGAGCTGCCGCGGTAGCGCCACTCGATTTCATCGTGGCCGGCGCTCCACGGATTGCCGCGGAAGTCGAAGCCGCTGACTTTGACGATGAAATCGCCGATCGAGACGCCGTTGGCACCGGCGTTCATCCGGAGCGCGCCGCCGAGGGTGCCGGGGATGCCGGCCAGCCGGGCCAGCCCGCCGAGACCGAGTTCGACGGTGCGGCTGGTCAGGTCGGGCAGCCGCAGGTGCGCACCGGCGCGGATGATGCCGTTTTCGCTGCTGAATTCGGAAAAGCCGTTGCGGTGCAGCCGGATGCCGAGCATCGGGCAGGGGGCGTCCATGCCGACGAGGTTGGTGCCGCCGCCGATCACAAAGACCGGAATCGCGTGTCCGGAGGTGAAGCGGAGCAGTCCGGCCAGCTCCTCCGGGTCCTGCGGTTCGGCGAGCACCGGCAGCGCGGAACCGACGCCGAGCGAAGTGATGTCGCGGTATGAAACGTTTTCACGGATGGCGAGCCGGGGGAGGGCGCGCTTGAGGTCGTCGAGATATTGCGCTTTCATTGCTTGTTGTACACTTTCTTCGGATCGAACACGGTTTCGCCGGTTTCCACAAGCGTGCCGCCGTCGACTTTGCGGTAGAAGCAGCTGCGGTGGCCGGTGTGACAGGCGGCGCCGCCGATCTGTTCGACCTTGAAGATCACGCTGTCGCCGTCGCAGTCGACGAGGATTTCGCGGATCAGCTGGACGTTGCCGCTCTCTTCGCCTTTGCGCCACAGCCTTTTGCGGCTGCGCGAGTAGTAGACCGCGCGGCCGGTCGCGAGGGTTTCTTGCCAGGATTCCGGGTTGATGTTGGCCAGCATCAGCACTTCACCGGTCCGGAAATCCTGGGCGATCGCCGGGATCAGGCCGCCGTACTTGCTGAAATCGAGTTCGATCATTCTTTCTTGAGCCTTGCAGAATAGTTTTTGGGGATACGCCTTTATTAATGTGGTCGCATTTGTCGTTTTTTGCAAGTCGCCGGAAGCAGGTAATTGGAAAAATGATCGAAGTATGAAAGCGCGTTCAGCCAAGCGGAACGGTCATGCCGTCGGAGGCGAACAGCACGCCTGCCCCCCACGCCGCGTCGGCCTTCGCCTTCTCTCCGGCGGGATCGCGGAGGATTTCGAGGCCGTGGTGGAGAAAGAGAAGCCGTCTGACCGGCCAGTGCCGCGCCCGGACCAGTGCACACAGTTCGGCGGCCCGGTGGTGGCCGGTCTCCGCCATCAGCAGTTCGGTCGGCTGTTCCAGCCATGCCGCCAGCTCGTCGAGCGAACCGACGTCGCCGGTGTAGACGATGTGCTTGGGGCTGAACCGGAGCCGGAAGGAGTAACTGCGCGGCTTGCCGCTGCGGGGATCGGGCGGCATGTGGCGGTTGGGCAATGCTTCGACCGCCGTTTCGCCGTCGCGGTGGAGTTCTCCGGGGCGGAGTTCACGGACGACCGGCGTGAAATCCCATTCGTCCCCAGCCGCCGCGTCGGCTTTCAGGAACACGTCGGCCGCGGCGATGACCTCCGGCGCGGAGGTGTGACAGGGAAGCTCCCGGAACTCCCGGTCGCCCCGGAGCCATTTCTCCTTGCGGATCGCCTGAAAAATTCCGGGCAGCCCCGCGGTGTGGTCCAGATGCGGGTGGGACAGGAAGAGGGCCTTGACCTTCAGCGGCGAAAGTCCTTTCGCATAGGCGTGGGAAGCGCATCCGCCGCCCGCGTCGAACCAGAGCAGTCCGCCGTCGTTCTCTTCGAGAATCCACGACGTGTAATCCCGTCCCGGCATCGGTTCGGTGCCGGAACAGCTTCCGAGAATGTGGAGCAGCATTGTAATCTCCTTGTCTGATTTCAGGTCGGGCTAGACCAGGTCGCGGCGGACTCCGAGGGTGGATTCGGAGAAGACGACCGGATCGGTCTGCCGGAAGATTTCGCGTTGGAGCTCTTCGGGGGAGGGATCGGCCAGCAGCGCGATTTCGTACTCGTGTTCCCCCTGATCGGTGATCCGGTAAGTGTTGACCGCCGGAACGCGGTAGGGATCATGATGGGCGTAATAGGGGGTGCGCAGCAACGTCAGGCGCAGCTCGCCGCCGGGCTGGACGTCGCAGGCGAAACAATCCTTCGACACGACGGCGAGCGACTGTTCCCGTCCGCGCAGCAGAGTGTAGTTGAAAAACGGAAATTCCTCGCCGTTGAGTTCGCGGCGGATTTCGCCGCCGGGGCAGCCGTCGCGGCGTTCGAGGACCGGGAAGGCGGGAGTGAGCGCCAGCTTCACGATCTGCTGTGCGCCGTTCCAGTTCAGGCGGAGCCGGAGCCGCAGTCCGCGGAATCCCGCTTCGCGGCGCAGGGCGGCATGGATGGTGTTGCCGCGCCCGTCGCTGAAGCGGCCGAGCGACTGGGACAACAGCGGCCCGGTGAAGTGGCTGTGGAATTTCCCCGCCTGCCGGAAGGAGCGGCCGGGTTGGGCCGGATAGCCGTTCAGCCCGTGACTCCAGGTGTCGGAGCGGTCGTGGATCACGTCGAAGCGCAGCGGCGCGCCGAAATATTCGCGGCCGCCGCATTGCAGGGAGGCGACGCCGCCGGGAGCCGGGAGGCTGCCGGAACGGTCCGGGGCGGCGGAACCGGCATAGTCGAGGTACAGGATTTTCCGGCCTTGAGGCGGCAGTTCGAGCGGAAAAGCGAGGCGGGCCAGCCGCATCACGGCGGCTTCCGGCGGCAGCGGCTGGAGCGGCACCGTCCGTTCTTTTTCATCCAGCAGCCGGATGGTTTCGATGCCGCGCCTTCCGCGTGAATACTCCCATGAGACCCACGGCTCGACCTCGAACAGCCCGCGATAGGGTTCAGGGCCGGTGTTGTCGAAGACCAGCCGCTGCCGGGAGTCGGGGCGGAACCGCACGTTGCGGCGGCGGACCGCGCGGATCTGCGCAGTCCGAGCGAGGCTGCGCACCGCCCCGAGGCTGTCGAGTATCCCGTCGTAGGCGGAGGCGATGGAGCTGCCGGGCAGGAGGTCGTGGAACGTTGCGAACAGCAGCTGTTTCCACGCCTTTTCCCGCTCGGAGCGGCTCAGGAGGCGTTCCGACTGAAGCAGCCGGTTTTCGGTCAGCCGCACTGCGCGCTTGATCGCGGAACAGGCGGAATAACAGCCGATCGCGTGGTGGAGGAGTTCCCCGGTCACCACCGGCAGCTTCGCGCCGGAGCCGCGGACCGCGTCGAAAAAGGCGTCGGGATGGCTGAACCGGATTTCGGCGTCCTGGCGGCCGCGCTGCGTGAGGAGGTAGTCGATTTCGGCGCGGGCGGGGCCGCCGCCGTGGTCGCCGACGCCGCAGAAACACATGATGTGGCCGACCGCCGGATCGACGGCGGCGATCACCCGTTCGAGGTGGCCGGGAAGGTATTCGGGGGAAGAGCTGTAACTCTCGAAAATGCGGGCGGCCAGCAGTTCCGCGCCGTTCGGGGAGCGCCAGCGGAAGAGTTCGCCCGGCAGTGTTTTTTCCTGCGGGGAGGGGCGCATCATGCAATAGTTGACGACCCCGGCTTCGCGGTAGAAGTCCGGCAGGAAAGCGCCGTGGCCGAAGCTGTCCACATTGTAGCCGGTCCTGACTTTGACGCCGAATTTTTCCCGGAAATACGCTCCGCCGAACTCGTTGTGCCTGCGGTAGGTTTCCGGCGACGCGAGATTGCAGTCGGGCTGGACGTACCAGCCGCCGACCACATGGAGACGTCCGGCGGCGATATGGCCGCGCAGCCTCTCGAACGTGGCGGTATCGTGCCGCTCGACGGTCTCATAGAACCACGCTTCGCCCCGGGTGAGGTGGATTTCCGGGTAAGCGTCCAGCAGGTCGCAGGCGGTCCGGGCGGTGGAAAGGGCTTCGTCGATGCCCTGTTCCAGCCTCCAGAGCCAGACCGGGTCGAGATGGGAATTGAGGATGATGTGAACGATCGGCTTCATTGGTTGTGTTGGTCCTTGGTGGTGGTGGTTTGTTCGATGGCTGCGATCTCTTCCGGGAGGAGGGCGATGCCGTAGATCCGGCAGTCGTAGATCCGGCAGTCGAGCGCGGAACGCACGCCGCCTTTCCCGTCCGGGAAACCGCCGGCGAAGAATGTTCCGCCGTAGGGAAAGACGGGGCCGGCGATCGAGTCGCGGGCCTCTTCCTGCCCGTTGACGTAAAGTACGGCGACGGTTTCGATGCCGCGCCCTTCGGCGACGCCGGTTACGCGGTACTGCCTGCCGGGGACGAGCCGGGTCTTGCTGTGGATCATCAGGCTGTCCGAACGGAAAGCGTTCCACACATTGAAAAAGACGCGGCCGTCCGGCATCACGCCGAGCGCGTTGTCGAAGCCGGGCCGCCCGGCGATCACGCCGTTCTGCTTCGGGAGTGCGTCAAGTTGCACGGCGGCGGTGACGGTGACCGATTCCGGGGCGTTGCCGGGTTTCCAGGCGGCGGTCGAGCCGCCGGTGAAATGCCACGCTCCGTCCTGACGGCGGACGTTTCCCGAAAACACCGGTTTCGCCGTGCCGGTTCCGTCGAGGGCGGCGACCGGGGACATCACCGGCCACGCCTCCTTGCCGGTTGCGCCGGGAAGTGCGCAGATTTCACTGGGAGTCAGCGCCTTGTAGTGGAAGTAAAAATTGCCGACCGCACAGGCTGCGGGCGATTTCGCGTTGCCGTCGCGGTCTGCGTCGATGCCGCCGAGGAAAAGTTCCCGGCCGTAATGGCGCGGCGGCATCGGCAGGGTGTCGGCGGCTTCCAGCGCTCCGTCGATGTAGAGTTTCATCGCCGTATGGTTGTCGCGGGAGCAATCCATCGTACCGGCGACGCGGTGGCGCCTGCCGGGGATCAGCGGATTCCGGGAGATCAGCAGGCGGCTGGTTTTGCCGTCGCGTCCGAAGCAGGAGAAAGTCACCCGTCCGTCCGGGCGGACCGCGAGCGCGTTGTGGAAGCCGGGCCGCCCGGCGATCACGCCGCTTTTTTCCGGCAGGCGGTCAAGGGTGAGGTCGACGACATAACTCGCCGACAGGGGGCGGTCCGGGTAGAGCCACGGGATCGAAAAGCGGCAGACCGAGCGTTGCCCGTCGAATTTCAGCGCATCGCCTGTTTTTTCCAGCGCGGTGCGCAGCGTGACCCGGACGTCGTGCCCGACGTACCCCGAGATGTCGCCGTTGTGGAAAAAGACGACCGGGGGCCGCTCGAACGGCGGTTTCGCGGCGAGCGTCCCGGCGCACGACAGCAGGGTGGAAAACACAAGGATCGTGAACAGCTTCATCGGGCGTTTCCTCCTGTATGGATTTTATCGAGCAGAATCTTTCTGCACGCGGTGAAGGTTTCGGCGGGCTTGAGGTTGAGCTTCAATTGCGGGCCGCGGCCGATCGGCCTGCCGGTATAAGCATCGAACCACTCCTCCGCGCCGCCGACGTTGAGGTCGTACAGGCCGCCCTCGCCGGCGGTGACGGCGACGAAGTCGCGCCCCTTGTGAATTCCCGCGTTGCGCGAACAGTAGACGTGCGCTCCGGCCTTGCGGGCGAAGGCGCGGATCGTCGCGGCGGGCAGGTCGGCCGCGCCGCAGAATACCGAAAACGGTCTGCCGTCTCTGCCGGGCCGGAGTACGATCGCCGGGGTGCCGTAGCTGTCGCGCCAGTAGGCGAGCACGAGGTCGCCCTTTTCCGGGACCGGGGCGAAGACCGGCCGGAGGGTTTGTCCCCACCCGTAGTGATCGGGCAGGTTGAAGTCGAATCCCTCCGGGCGCGCCCAGACCGTCCAGGTGGCCGGCTGGACCGGGCGGACTTTGAAGCCGGTCGTCTCCTCGATCGTTTTCAGCGAAAATTCATTGCGGTCGAGGTCGATGTAACCGGGGGCCCACATCCAGACCGTCGGGATTTTTCCGGCGCGGTCGCGCAAGGCGCGCCGTTCTTCACCGGTCAGCGCGACGGCGTTGCAGTGGATGTCCAGCTTGCTGTAACCGGCCTTGTCGGAAACGATGTCGTCGAGGAGCCGGACGCCGGAAGCGCAGCCGGAGCGGGACACGCGGTCGCGCATCGCGCTGACGCCGCCCTCAAGGGTGTAACGCGGTTCGTTCGCAGAAACGATGAAATCGGCGTTCTTTTCGTCGAAAAACAGCGTCACGTCGGGGCGGTAGGGTTCCGGATCGTCCAGAACGGCGGCTTCGAGCCGGTCTGCGAAGGCCTTTTCCTCCCAGAGCGCGGGATCGTTCCACATGCCGCGCGAATGGTGGTCGTACCACCAGACGCCGTAGTTGCGCGCGAGGTTGAACAGGAAGTTGCGCCGCAGCAGCAGGCGGGTCTCTTCGAGGGTGCGGTCGAAGGCGGCGCGGTGGCTGCCGTCCTCGGGCATGCGCTGGCGCATGGAAATATGGGTCGCGGTGTCGTCCTCGTTGAACCAGATTTTGCCTGCTGCCGTGATGCTTTCGCCGACGGTGTGGGTGAACTGAGGGCCGCCCGGCACCCGGGCGAGGTTGGAGTAGCTGTATGGGCCGCAGAGCACGTCGATGTCGGGGGAGCGCAGCAGCCGGGCGAGCGCGAAGTGTCCCGACTGCGAGGGGCCGTTGCTCTGCGGCATACACTCGAAAAGATAGCCGTAGAAGACCGAGACGATGCGGGTTTTGCCGCACTCCTCGCGCACGACGCGCGCCAGTTCCAATGCGAAGTCCGCCATGTCGCGGTTCAGGAACGCATTGAAATCGATGCTCGCTTGTTCGGTGTGCGGGTCGTGGAATACCTCGCCCTCGCGTCCGCTGCGGAGCGTCGGCGGCGGAACCGGCGCGTTTTCAAACGTGAGGTGGTTCTTCTTCCACGCCCTGCACAAGGCGGTCAGGTCGTTGCGGTACTTCTCCTTCAGGAAGTTGCGGAAGGCCGCGCCGGTCGCGTCGTCGTAGCCGAACAGGTTGCCCCGCCGCGCGAAGTTGCAGTACTGGAATTCGCCGTGGTGTCCGGCGGCGACGTGGTAGCCCATCATGTGATCGCCGTACTTGCGTTCCATATAGCGGATGAAGTCGCGCAGCGCCCCGGCGGCTTCGCGGCGGTAGCGCGCGGAGGCGATCGCAACCTGATCCCGGCTGCCGTCGGCGGAGAGATTCTTTTCCCGCATATCCGCCTCGGCGAACGGCGGCTCCTGAAACTGGACGCGGGGCATGAAGAAGGCGTCGGGATCGGATTTCAGGATTTCGCCGCAGATATGGTCGGCGAAATCGGCGGCGGCTTTCCGCTGCGCTTCGTCGCCCCACAGCGGCAGGAAGCTGACCGAATAGACCCGGACGCCGTGCTTCCGGGCCAGCTTGACTTCGGCGGCGACGCTTTCCGTTTCCACCGGATCGCCTTTGGTGATCCGCGCGGCGGAAAAGATGAAATTGCTTTCGGCCTCGCCGTTGCGCGTCAGCCGCGGCACGCCGTTGATGGGGCGGACGCTCCAGTCGTCGGCGTGCAGCGCCGCGGAAACGGGTAGCAGTAACGCCGCCAGGAGAGAGAGTCTGTTCATTTGCAAACCTGTCTGTTGGTGGTGGAGGGGGATTCTAGGGATACCATTTGCTGCCGCTGTCGGCCATCAGATAATAGACCAGGGGAACATATTCCTGTCCCAATTCACGTCCGGAAGCGGCTTTCGCGTGGCCGTCGAAAAAAGCTACTGTCGCCCTGCCGAGATGGTGTTCCTTGACCGAGTTGGTGTACGAGTCGCAATAATAGGTGATCCGGTAGTGTCCGACGGAAGCGGGCTGGCCGTTTCCACTGTCGCCGCAGGCGATCGTGCCGCCGGGAGACTTGAAGCGGCCGGGCTGGTAGACGCCCCACTGCTTATCCGGGTCGATGCCCACAATGCCGGTTCCGAGCCGGGCTTTCACATCGCTGGTGGGCCATCCCTTCAGGACCGGCACGATGTCCATCCAGCCGATGGTTCCGTTCAGGTCGGCCGCCCCGACGCGCGGTGTCCAGTTCGGGTCGAAGTCTCCCGAGGGAGCTCCGCTCTTGGTGCAGGTGAAGGTCCCCCACGGCGCATAAGGGGTCAGGCCGGAGTCGGTGCCGTCCCATTTGATGCCGGAGAGAACGAATGCCGTCAGGGCGGTTCCTCCATATGCCTGCGGCCCCTGATAGTACATATAATCCTTGAAATCATTGGCATAGAGCTGGTTGGCGAGGATCGCCTGCTTCTTGCGGTTGAGGCATGCGCTGGTCTGAGCCGATTCGCGGGCCCGGTTCAGCGCGGGCAGCAGCATGGAAGCGAGAATCGCTATAATTGCTATTACGATCAACAACTCAATGAGGGTGAATCTACTTGTTTTTTTCATGTTTTTCTCCATGCGGTTGATTGGGGGGCGGATGAAAGTTTCAATTTCTCCTGTTCAACCTCCTTTCTGCTGTGGATTCAGGTTTTTCACGGAGGCGCGCTCGATCAGCAGGCTGGGAACGCGGCGGATGCCGAACGGTTTTCCGCTGAAAAGATTTTCCACTCCGGTGCGGACCTCCCGCACATAGCCGTCGAAGTCTCTTGCCACGGTCGTCAGCGGCGGATCGCACCGGGCGGCAGAGGGAACTTCGCTGTTGGCGATCACGCTGATATCGCCCGGAATCGAATAACCGAGCGACTGTACCGCCTGATAGAGGCCGTTGGTGGCAAAAACACCTTGCACGAAGCAACCGGTAAAGATTGCCCCGTGTTGTCGCAAATGGCGGTAAACAGCTTTTTCGGTGGTGATCATGCTTGATTCTCCCGTGTGATGCCGGCAGTTGATGATCTGCGGCCTGATGCCGTGCAGTTGCAGATAAGCGACAAAGCCGCCGGTTTCCCGCCGGACGCAGAGGTCGGCGGGTTCGGAGACGATCGCCGCAATTTTCCGGTGCCCGTTCCGCAGCAGGCTGTCGGCGGCGAGCATGCCGGTGTACTCCGGTTCGCTGTCGATGGCGTTGACTCCGTCGCAGGAGATGTGGTTTTCCAGAAAGACCAGCGGGATTTCGCAGGAGAGCAGCCGGGCGACGTCCTGTTGCGTGCAGTCGGAAAAGGCATAGGTCAGCAGCGCGACATCGCCGAGTTCGCGGTTCAGCCTGCCGAAGAGGAACTCTCGCTCCTTCCCGGGCGGAATGAGCGCGCGTGAAAAAACGCAGCCGGAGAGGGTGCTGAACGCCTCCTCGAATTTCGCATCCAGCGTCTGCCAGTATTCGGAAGGCCAGTCGCTGTGGACCACGACGATGCGCCGCACGGCGGGATCGGGCCGTTTCCGCACGAAAATGCCGACCTGCGGTTCGATGCGGATCAGCTCCTCGGCTTCCAGCCGGGCGAGAGCCTGCTCCAGAGCCCGCCGGGAGGTCCGGAAACGGCCGATCAGCGTCTGGTAGGAGAAAAAACGGTCGCCGGGCGCATGGTCCGTCAGGGCCGCGCGGAGTTTTCCATAGAGCCGCCGGATTTCCGGCTGTATGTCTTTAGGCATTTTTCATCTCCTTATCCGTACTGTGAGTTAATCTATTGTTATGCCACAACCATCGCAAAACTATGTCACAATAAATATAAAGCGGAGGTGAAATTCATTCCAGCCGGAAGCAATGATTTGTCTTTCCCGGCTCGGGGGACATCTGCCATGTGAAGGGAACGGAAGAAAGATAAAAACTACCTGTTTGATTACGTTTTGGTCATAAAGTGGATTGTATCTATTGAAAATACAAAGAAAAACAGTATGTTTATATTATGCTAATAAGAATACATTGAAAGGATGTATGAAACTGCTGGTACACACCGGTGGCGGAATTTCGTCCTGCGAGGCGAAAGAAAGCCGTCCGTTGAGTGAAACCCTGCGGGAAGCGGGGATAGGGCTGGATTTGCGCTGCGGCGGCAACGGGCGTTGCGGCAGGTGCCGGATCGAGCTGGTTCGCGGCGATTTCGTCGCGGCGGGCCGCCAGGTTTCCCTGCGGGGCAAAGAGACGGCGGCGGTGAACGCCTGCACCTGTTTCCCCGCCGGAGCCGAGGGGGAGATCCGGATTCCGGCGGCCTCGCTGCACCGGAGCGACGGGGCGGTGGAGGTGAACTTTTCGCCGGTGCCGGATCTGTCCGGGGGGCCCGGAGGCCTGTCGGTTGCGGTGGATATCGGCACCACGACGGTGGCCGCATTGCTGGTGGAGGATGGGCGGATCGTCGCATCGGCGGGGATGCCGAACCGGCAGTTCCGGTTTGGAGACAATGTGATCGACCGGATCGCCGCGTGCCAGAGTTCGCCCGGGGCGCAGCGGGAGCTTCACCGGGCGGTGGTCGATGAGACGATCAATCCGTTGCTGGCGCAGTTGGCGGTCGATCCCCGCCGGATCAGCCGGATGGCGGTCGCCGCCAATACTGTGATGACCCATCTGTTTTACAATGAAAGCCCGGTTTCGATCGGGACGGCGCCGTTCACGCCGAAGTTCCGCCGTTTCCCGGAAGTCGCCGCCGCGTCGCTCGGAGTGGCGATTCGGCCGGAGGGAAGGATCATCGCGGCTCCGGCGATCTCCGGCAACGTCGGCGGCGATATCACCGCCGGGCTGGTGGCGACGGGCTTCGGCGCGTCCGGCGGAACGGAGCTGCTGCTGGATCTGGGAACCAATTGCGAGATGGTATTGGCGCACCGGGGGAAGGTCTGGGCCTCCAGCGCGGCGGCGGGACCTGCTTTCGAAGGGGCGAACCTGAGCTTCGGATGCCGCGCCGCGCCCGGAGCGGTCGAGCATCTGACGCTGTCGGCGGCGGGCAAGCTGGAGTTGCAGGTTTCCGGGGGCGGAGCACCCATCGGCCTGTGCGGTTCCGGGGCGGTCGATTTTCTGGCGGAAGCCCGCCGCGCGGGGGCGCTGGATGAGTACGGAAGACTGGAGCCGGGGGTGCTGCGGCGCTGGGGACGGCTGGTGACGCGCAACGGCGGGAACGGTTTCCGGATTGCCTCCGGCATTGTGGTGACGGAAGCGGATATCGAGCGGCTGTTGAAGGCCAAAGCGGCTGTCGGCGCGGGAATCGCGTCACTGCTGCGCCATGCCGGAGTGGAACCGGAAGAGATTCGGATATTTCATCTGTGCGGCGGTTTTGCCCGTTGCCTGGATTTGGATGCCGCGCAGGCGATCGGGATGCTTCCGCGATTGGAGCGGCCGGTATTCCGGATCGGCGGCAATACCTCTCTGGCGGGTGCCGTGTTGCTGGCGGCGAGGCCGGACCGGATGGCGGAATTCGAGAAATGGGCGGATTTGCCGTGCGATTTGCCGCTGAATTCGCTGAAAGGTTTCGAGGAGAGTTATATCGATGGGTTGCTTTTAGGCTGAATACAAGTGATTTGTGATGGTGTTTATAATTTGATTTCACTAAAAAAGAATAATTTTGCCTTTTTTATATCTTTTTTTACAATTTTTTGTTTGCTTTGTTCGTTTTTTATAAAAATGGAGTTATATTATGCCAGAGTTACCAGAGGCTGAGAATATCGGAAGGGCTTTGAAGCGCGCGTTGGTGGAACGCCGGATCGTAAAGGTGGAGGTGTTTACTCCGGCCATGCGCGAACCGCTGACGCCGCTGCTTTCGGCCGGATTGGAGGGGCGCCGGATCATCGATGTGCGCCGGCGCGCGCGTTATGTCGTGGTGGAACTGGATGACGGGCGCGGGCTTCTGATGCACTTCGGGATGTCCGGGGTGGTTCGGGTGGAGTCGCCGGAGGTGCCCCGGCGGAAACATGAACATGTGTTCCTGCACCTGGACGACGGGCGTGCTTTCCGGTTCGAATGCACAAGGCGGTTCAGCGTGCTGAAAGTTTGCGAACTCCCGCGGCCCGGCGGGTGGCCGTCTGAACTGGATGCTCTCGGTGTGGAGCCTCTTACCGATGCGTTTAACGGAAATTATCTTTATGAAAAGTCGCGCGGCCGCACGGGATGTGTCAAAAATTTTATCATGAACAATGAAATAGTGGTCGGGATCGGCAATATTTATGCGACGGAAACGTTATATGCATCAGAAGTCAGTCCGTTGCGCGAAACCGGTTCCGTGACCCGCGAGGAATGTTCGAGAATCGCCGAGTGCGCGAAACGGATTCTGGCGCGGGCCATCGAACTGGGCGGCACGTCGATCTCGGATTTTTTGAATGTGGATGGTTCGGAAGGAAAATTTGCCCTGGAGCTGGCGGTGTACGGCAGGAAGGGGCAGGCGTGTCCGAAGTGCGGAGAACGGATTGAGATGAGGAAGCTCGGCGGCCGCAGTTCCTGCTTCTGTCCGGTGTGCCAGAAGTAGATGGGCCGGGGTTCCGTAAAGTAAGTAACTCATGCTATATAGGAGGACGATATGAAGTTCCGGGTCATGCTTATGACTGGACTGTTGCCGCTCGGTTTGGGCTTGGCCGGCTGTGCGGCGATCGGAGAGAAACCGGAATCCGAAGCGGCGGCGGAGCTGTTGCCCGCCGCTCCCCAGCCGGAAGCGAAGGCGATTGCCTCCGCTTATGTCGCCGGGCTGGCGGAAGCGATCGAACAGGATGATTTCGCAAAGCTCAAGGCGGTGATTCCGCGGGAATCGAAGGACAAAGTGACGGAGGAGATGTTCAAACAGATGGCCGGAGAACTTTCCGAAGGGCTTGGAACCCTGAAGAAAACGGAGTATCTGGGAGAACTGAATCAGAGCGTGGTAATGGATTATATCTGGAAATTCACGTTCGAAAAAATGAGTGCCGACAAGGATGGCAAAAGCCGCAATCTGTGCAAAGAGGTGCTGTACATGGTTCGCATGGGGCGAGTCGACGGGCGGTTTGTCATTGTCGGTTCCGGTTTCCGATTTTAACAGAATCTTTTAAATAATAACAAAAGGGATTTAAGATGAAAAGTTTGACTGAAAAGCAAAAGAACATTCTGGAATTCATCGAGGAGTTTCTTGATCGCGAAGGAATGGCGCCGACGGTTTATGAGATTGCCGACAATTTCCAGATCAAGACTTCGACGGTCTTCGCCCATCTGCGGGCGCTGCAGAAGAAAAAGCAGCTGTCGCGCAGCTCGAAGGCCCGCAGTATTTCGCTGATGTCCCGCGCGCGCGGAAGCCGGACGATGCCGAATTGCGCGCTGGCGATTCCGTTATTGGGACGGGTCAATGCCGGACTTCCCTCTGAAAGCATTGAATTCAAGGAAGGCGAGGTCTGCATTTCGAATACGATGCTCGGCGAGCATACGCCGGAGCAGATGTTCGCGCTGCGGGTGCAGGGCGAAAGCATGCGTGATCTCGGTATCTACGACGGCGACATCGTGATCTGCGGACAGGGCGCTTCAAAGCCGCGTCCCGGTGATATCGTGGTTGCGTTGGTGCAGGGGGAAGTGACGGTCAAGAGTTATTTCCCGAAAACGGGCGGCCGTATCGAGCTGCGTCCGGCGAATCCGGACTTCTCAGTACAGGTTTATCCGATTGCCGACGTGACGATCCAGGGCAAGGTGGTCGGCCTGCATCGCAAGTATTGAGCAATCTGAAGTTGAAAGGGCTGTTGCAAAAACTCATGGTTTTGCAACAGCCCCTTTTTCATTTCTTCAACTTACGTTCTGTAGAGAATTCAAGTACAATCGGCACCATAACGGCACCATAATGCTCTGGGATTGAGTTTTTTTTTAATATGTAAGTCAATGTATTGTAGTTGTTTAGATATGGTAGCCCGGGCGGGAATCGAACCCACGGCCAACTGCTTAGAAGGCAGCTGCTCTATCCTCTGAGCTACCGGGCCGGATGATGACTTATTAATATCGTCCGTTTTTACTGATTTTCAAGCGCTAATGAAGCATTTTCGACAGGATTGATGCGATTTTGTCGGCGGCTCCCGCCGGATGTGTGGTATATTCATTCAAACTGCCGGGACGCTGATAGGTGATGGCGGATTTCAGCAGCTCCTCCAGAGGGGGGCGGAGGTCCAGCGCGTTTGTGTTGTATTCGCGCGCCAGGCGGCGCAGCGCCGAAGCCAGTTCCGCGGATTCCGCGCGCAACGATTCCGGGCCGGGCAGAGCCGCAAGCGTCACCTGCCGGATGTTCGGATTCGCCTTGAGCTTCTCAATCAATGCCGAAATATAGCGGTCGCGCAGCCACGGTTCGGTTCCGGCAAGGTGGGACGGGCAGGGGAGCAGCAGCAGCGCGCTGGTCGCATCGCTGGCGGAGATCCGGGGCCAGGAAGCCGCTATCATCGCCGGAAGCGGGGACGGTTCGGACGGAGCAGGCACGAAATCCAGTTCGCGCCCGGAGGCTTTCAGGTTGAGTTCCAGCTGATGGCTGAAACTCATCTCGCCGGTTCCGAAATCCTCGCCGATCACCAGTATCTTACGGTCCTTGCGCAGTTCGTCATCGAGCTTGCGCAGCAGCTCCCAGTTGCGCAGTTCCGCCAGCGTCGGACGGTGCTGCAGCAGGATCGCCCGGTTGCCTTCCCCGTCGATCAGCCCCTCCGGGGTCGCCGTCAGTTTCAGATCGGCTCCGACCGGCACGATCCGGATCTTCCGGCTGTCGAATTGCAGGCCCGGCATTTCCAGTGTCAGCTCGTAGGTCTCGGTCTTCCTGAGCGGCGTGCCGCGGAAAGTCAACGGCAGCTTGAGAGAGAGGTCAGCGGCGAAACGGTCGAAGCGTTCATCCGGCTTGGCCGGGAGCGACAGCGTTTTGCGCTCCTGCTGCAGGATGGTTGGGGCGTCCGCGATGGAACGCAAGCTGAAGGTGATGTCGATGGCTTCAGGAAGTTTGGAACAGATTTCCGCCTGACCGTCGAGCGTCTCATGATCGTACAGCGTAGCGGGCAGCCACAGCTTCAGGAAGATATCCGCCGGAACCGGGACGACCGCGTCCTGCCGGTCGCGGCTTTCCACCGGCAGCATCAGCGGTTCGCCGTTTTTGCAGGTGAAAGCCAGGCCGGTATTGCCCCGCGTCGGCAACGCAATCCGTTTGGGAAGTTCGGAAAGCGGCCGGGATTCGGAGCCGTTCCAGGTGAACTCCACTCCCTCCTGTTCGCCGCGGACCGTGAATTGAGCCAGTTCCAACTTGCTCTGCTTGCCGGTGTAAAGCTGGTAGTGCGCGTGGCGGTTGATGACCGGCAGTTTGCGGCCTTCGCGGTTTTCGAGGGCGGAAATGCTCAATGGCCGCGCCGGTTCGAAGTCGTCGGAAGTCAGCAGCCGGAACGGCTCGTTCTCTCCCCGGCGCATGGAGAGCAGCATCCGCCCCACGCCGGTATTCAGGCGGTGGTAAAGCTCGAAATCGTGGCTGCCGCGCGTCAGCTTGCGCTTGAAACGGACGGTTTCCGCCGGAGTTCCGCCGGTCCCGTGGTGGCGGCCGACGGTTTCGCCGTCCAGCCGGACCAGGGTGAGGGCGTTGCTCAGCAGTTCAAATTCATATTCCCCGTCCTCCGGAATCTGCAGCATCCCGTAGAAGCGGCAGCTGTAGTATTCCGAGGTTTCCGGGGGGCGGGTCATCATCTGCACTTCGGTCGCGATATAGTCGCGCCGCCAGCGGCGCGAGACGATGCCGAGCAGGTCCCGTTCCGGTCCCTCCGGCGCATCGATTTGCACCTGCTGATAGCGTTTGGCCAGCTTGGCGCTTTCATTGATCACCCATTTCAACTGGTTCTTCAACTGCTGCTGCCGGTTCCGTTTCCGGTTGGCCAGTTCGCGCGCCGTGCTGCGGCCTCCCGACAGGATCGCCAGATATTGGGCGCGGCGCTGGCCGGCGTTGCGGGAGGCGATCCGGCGGCTGTTGCGTTCAAGCGCCTGCAACTGCTGTCTTGCGCGGGGCGGTTCCAGCGGCAGGTCGGAGTTGAGATGGAGCGCCATCAGCAGCCGGTAGGTCTGCCAGGCGGAGTGCCGGATCATCCAGCGGCTGCTCCGGGCGATGGCGTTGTTCCGGTTGCTGATGAATTCCGGCACGGTGCAGATCTGTCCGCCGCCGCCGAAGAAAGTCATATTCAGACGCTCGGGGGGAGGACAGGGAATGCCGGGATTTCCCCATTGGTCTGCAGGCTGTTCCGGCGTGACCCCTAGGTAAATCCGGTACTCCGGGGCGCCCTTCGCCGGATGGACCGCCAGCGAACCGTTGTCGCGCAGCCGGAAGCCGACCGGTTTGCCGCCGGCGAACACCTTCAGGGATTTCGCCGGAACCGGCAGCAGAATTTCACTGAGGTCCAGCGAGGAGGGGGCATCGGCCTTTTCCGGTTTCGCCGTGATCCGGTAGGGAGCCTCCGGCACCTGCCAGTCGGCGGCATTGAGTCCGGTGAGGGTAAGCAGCAGGAACAGGATTCTACAGGAAGGACGCCGCATTATTTCGCCTCCGTTTTTTCCAGTTTGAATGCAAGGTCGAGACGGAATGACGGGACGGCGAAGGTGACCGGCTTGCCCGCTTCCACATTCAGCTTGAGTTCTCCCGGAAGGCACTCCCCGGTGAGAGGAACGAACCAGCGCAGCAGATAAACGCCGCCGGTCAGGTTGTGGCCGGCGAGTGTGACGGAACCGGGTCGGGTTTCGGGAAATTGGTTCGGATCGTCCGGATACTCAAGCATCGCGTTGCGGTTGTAGATCCAGCCGTAGGCGGCTGCGGGCAGGGAGAGGCCGAGCGACTCATATTTCTGCTGGTTGGCCGGAACCGCGACGGCCGGCGTAAAATAGACTCGCTCTTTGCCGCGCAGGTCGATTCCCGCCAGATAACGGGAGAAGCCGAGGTAGTGTTGGTAATGATTCCGGAGATGGACGAAGTCGTGCCACCACAGGAACGGAGTTCCGGCGAGGCGCACGAAAAGCGAACTCCACAGTCCGCTGTGGATGTCGGCGAGAACCTGGCGTTCGCTGCTGCCCTGCGGGTTGCCGCCGAATTCGGTGATCAGCTGCGGCTTGTTGTAACGCATATTCTGCTCATAACCGCGCAGGTGGTCGACGAAATGAATCTGCGGGGAGCGGTAGGCATCCCCCGCCAGATGGGTGATCGAAGGGTTGTCGAAGAGCTTGATGAAACGCCGCACGTTGTTGTAGTCGCTGCAGAAGTGGATGCTGACCGGCAGGTCCGGCCGGGAGTTGGCCTGCAGGAATGCGGCGGCTTTTTCCGCCCACCGGATTGCGCTGCCGTCGTTGTAGCGGCCCCAGTAGTCTTCGGTCAGGTCCACCTCGCTCCACAGTTCGACAGCCATCAGGTTGGGGGCGTTCCCCCAGCGTGCGGCGATATAGCGGGCCCGTTTGCGGTCGTTCTTTTCCGCGGCTTCGCTGCGGAAGAAGTCCGCGGGGTTGGCGAGGAAGCCGCCGTTGGCCTTCGCATACGGGGTGGTCGAGTTGATCGGATTGTCCTGCCACTCCGGGTCGGAGCGGTCGCTGAGGCGGCCGTGGTTGTCGAGGATCAGATTCAGGTAGATGCCGTTCTTGCGGGCCTGCTCGAAAATGTGGTCGAGCTTCCAGGCGGCTTCGAGGTTGTAGCGGCCGACACCGTAGTTGCCGGCGCGGGTCGCGTCGTGTTCGATCGCGTAGGTCCAGCCGGCCATCCAGATTTCCACCGCGTTGATGCCGCCCCTGCCGCAGGCTTCGAGGTAGTCGTCGTAGTCGAAGGTGCCGCGGTCGGGGAGCTGGCCGAACTTGAAGCCGAATTCGCTGCGCCGGTCGGTGTTGGTATGAATGTTCAGGCCGACCGGAAAAAAGAACTCTCCGGTTCCCAATTCGAAGAACGGATCTTTCTCCGAGGCGCGGACAAGGCCGGGACGTCTGGAGGGCAGTGCGGTGAAGCTTTTCCAACTGCCGGTGACCGTCTCTCTGGCCGTTTTATCTGCAATGACCGCCCGGAGTCGATATTCGCCGGGAACGGGAGGAGTGAAACGGAATTCCCAGAACCCCTGTCCTATCGGCGTGGCCGTTTCACGGGTATGGTGGAGCCGGCGTTCGTAATCACGGCTGTAAAAGGCGGGCAGCCGGGTGAGCTTCCCATTCGGCGCTTTGATTTCAAAATCCACGGTGACTTCATCCGGATCGAAGGGATTGAAAAACTCGCGCAACAGCCGGAAGCGGCCCTGGAACAGGGCGTTGGCTTCTCCCTGTTCCGGGAAGTGGCAGTCGAGCAGCGCGAGCTTGCCCGGTTCCCGTTTGCCGGTGCGGGCCGCGTTGCGGACCTCCAGGGTGAATTCACGCTTTTCTTCCCCGTAGACGGAGATGCCGCCTGCGTAAAATTCGGTTGCGGCCATCGCGTCGAAAGTCGCCGTATGCCCGACGCCGCGCCAGACCGCGCCGGTGCGGTCCAGCCGGGCGGAGAGCTTCTGCCAGACGCCCGGCGCCAGACGGTACTCCTCGATGGTCTGGTACCAGCGGCCGTCCTTGTCCTTGAAAAACAGCCAGGCGCGGACCGGATCGGGAGTATCGGTAATTACCCGCGCTTCCAGCTCGAATTCGGCTGCTTCAAACGCTTCGCGGGAGGGGCGGAACGTGGCGCGGTCCGGCTCCCGGTAGAGTTGCGCGGAGCCGGGGAAACGCACGGTGACGGCGGCTTCGCCGGGGGCTTCCGGGGAGGAATGCGGCGTATTCGTGCCGTCCGCTTTCCACACACCGGTAAGTTCCGCCGCATTCAGCAGCGGCAGGAAGGCAAGTGACAGGATCGTCGGGAACAGCGCGGAAATTCGTCGCATGCGGTTAAAGCTCCCTGATTTTGAGGTTGCCGGGACTCGCCGCGGCGGATTCCCGGATCCGGTCCAGTTGAGGACCGATATTGGAGAGGGCGCGAGCCGCCAGATGCTCGGGGACGGTTGCTCCGTTCCGGTCGAGCTGGTCGAAAAGATCGCAAACCGTCTGGCGTTCTGTGGGCCGCCCCGGCATGAAGAGTGCAACGCTGCCGGAGTTCTCTACGCGCTCAAACACCCCGGCCTCCACCAGTTCCCGGGCCAGCGGCTGCAGCCGGATCATCGGGATCGGCAGCGCGGCGCACAGTTCGCTGAAGGCGGTCGGCCCCTTGCCGTCGTCGAAATTGCGGTAGACGATCCGGGCCAGCGCGAGCTGGTATTCGCGGCGCAGCCGCAGGCTCAACGGGCCGGTATCCATCCGGTCGAAGAGTCCGGACGAGGCGTTCTGGTGCACGTAGCCGATCTCCGCTCCGAACAGCGCGATCTGCCACGACCATTGCAGCCAGATCAGGAAAAGCGGCAGCGCCGCGAAGCTGCCGTAGATGGTGTTGTAACGGTAAAGGGCGCTCTGTACATAGATGAAGCCGTCCTGAAGCAGCTGGTAGAGCATTCCGGCGACGATTCCGGAGAGCAGGGCGGAGCCGAAGCGCACCTTCGTATTCGGCACCAGAAAGTAGATCAGCGTGAAGAGCAGAATCACCAGCAGCAGCGGAAAAAGCTTGATCATGATCGAAAACAGGATGAAACCCGCCCCGCCGAGCCACGGCATCCCCGCGAGGATGTGTCCCATCATGCTCCGCATGAACACTCCGGCGCTGCTCATCACCACCAGGATGATCGGAGTGACCAGGATGATCGCCAGATAGTCGCTGAACCGGCGGAACATATTCTTGCGGGTCGGCAGGTTCCAGACCGCGTTGAACGCGCGTTCGATGTTGGATGCCAGCCAGATCACCGTCCAGATCAGCGCGATTACGCCGACGCCGGCGACCACGCCGCCCTGCGCTTCCTTGAGGGTGGTATCGGCGAACTGGTAGATCCAGTTCAGCACATCCTGATGGTTCGCGAATTTTTCCTCCAGGAACACCTGGAGCTTGTCTTCCAGCGAAAACCCTTTGGCAATGCCGAAAACCAGCGCCATCACCGGCACCACCGCAAACAGTGTATAGTAGGTGAGCGCCACCGCCCGCTGGCTCTGGTGGTCGCTGCCGTAGCGGCGCGCGCTGCAGTAGAAGGTACGGCTCAGCTTGCCGAGCCACGAAAGCTGTGTATAGGGAATATCGTCCCCGAGTACGTTGTGGTGAATCCAGGCTGAGCGGTCCTTCATCGGCGGTCACTTTCCGTTTTTGGCGGCGTTCAGTTTGTTGCCCCACGAATCCTTCAGCGTCACCGTGCGGTTGAAAACCGGCTTGCCGGGGGCGCTGTCCGGGTCGACGGTGAAGTAGCCGAGCCGCTCGAACTGCACCGTGCTGCCGGAGGCGAGCTTGGCCAGTTCCGGTTCGAGCCGGCCGGTCACGACCTTCAGCGAATCCGCATTGAGCTGGGTCAGGAAGTCAACTCCGTCGGCGCCGGGCTGTTCGACGCTGAACAGCCGGTCATAGAGCCGGACCTCTGCCGGAACCGATTCGGAAGCGGAAACCCAGTGGATCGTTCCCTTGACCTTGCGGCCGTCCGGCGCGCTGCCGCCGCGGGTGGCCGGATCGAAGCTGCATTTCAGCTCGATCACGTTGCCCGCCGCATCGGTGACGACCTCTTCGCACTTGATGAAGTAGCCGTAACGGAGACGGACCTCTTTGCCGGGAGCGAGGCGGAAATAGCCCTTGGGCGGTTCCATCATGAAGTCGCTCTTTTCAATATAAAGTTCGCGTGTGAAAGCCAGCTTGCGGCAGCCCGCCGCCGGGTCTTCTGGATTGTTGACCGCGTCGAGCGGCTCCACTCCCTCCTCCGGGAAATTGGTGATGGTCACCTTGAGCGGGTCGAGCACCGCGAGGAAACGGGGAGCGGAGGAGTTCAGCTCTTCGCGGACGCAGTATTCCAGCACCGCCACGTCGGTCAGGCCGTCGAATTTGGTCACGCCGACCATCTTGCACAGGCGGCGGATCGCGGAGGCCGGAATGCCGCGGCGGCGCATGCCGGACAACGTGGGCATGCGCGGGTCGTCCCAGCCGTGCACATGATTCTCCTTGACCAGCTGCAGCAGTTTGCGCTTGCTCATCACCGTGTAGGTCAGGTTCAGCCGCGAGAATTCGGTCTGCTGCGGCCGGTCCGGGAATTTGTAGCCGAGCGAGTCGAGCACCCAGTCGTAAAGCGGCCGGTGGATTTCAAACTCCAGCGTGCAGAGCGAGTGCGTGACTCCTTCGAACGCATCCTCCAGCGGGTGCGCGTAGTCGTACATCGGGTAGATGCACCATTTGTCGCCGTGGCGGAAGTGGTGGGCGCGGCGGATGCGGTAGATCACCGGGTCGCGCATGTTGATGTTGGGCGAAGCCATGTCGATCCGGGCGCGCAGCACCTTGGCGCCGTCTTCGAATTCCCCGGCGCGCATCCGGGCGAAAAGGTCGAGGTTCTCCTCGACGGAGCGTTTGCGGCCGGGCGACTCCTTGCCGGGATTGGCGAGGTCGCCGCGGTATTCGTCCCACTCCTCGGCGGAGAGGTCGCATACGTAGGCTTTGCCGCGTTTGATCAGCTCGACCGCGCACTCGTACATCCGCTCGAAGTAGTCGCTGGCATAGTAAAGATGTTTGCCGAAGTCGAAGCCCAGCCAGCGCACGTCGTTCTGGATGGACTCCTCGTACTCGGTGTCCTCCTTGGTCGGATTGGTGTCGTCGAAGCGCAGGTGGCAGACGCCGTTGTTTTCCGCCGCGATGCCGAAATCCAGGCAGATCGCCTTGGCGTGGCCGATATGCAGATAGCCGTTGGGTTCCGGCGGGAAGCGGGTGACGACCTTGCCGTTGTATTTGCCGCTTTTCATATCCGCCGCGACCATCTCGCGGATGAAATCCAGCGGCGCCGCGTTGTTTTCAGTAGTTTCAGCCATGATAAAATCAAACTCCGTAAATCAGTTGCACGATATTTTTGAAAAAATATACCATCATAAGTGCGGTTTGCCAAATCGGGACCGGGATATTCTTGAAGGAAAAAATAGAACCGCGACAATTTCCGTACTCCGGCGGGAGAAAAAAGCGAACCTGACCGTTTCAACCGGCCGAACGGAGCCGGCGGGAGGTGTGGGGGGGGCCGGGTACGTACGGACTGTCGATTCCGTCAGGTTCGCAACAGCATCAACATCATCAGTCTGCTGTTTTCAATATAGCCTGAAAAGTTGACTGAATCAAGTTTATCATAAAAATAAATTATTTAACACCGTGTGCAAGTTTCCTTATGACACGCGGCGACAGGAAAGGAGAACAACTCTTTCCCGAAATCCTCTTGAATAATAAGAGGGGAGGATGTATTTTTACTGGCGGAAATTCACAGGCACAGGAAATGGAGCAGCGGAACCGATGAACATGGTCAGGCGGATTTTGATTCCGGAACAGCCGTTCCGGGAAAGACGGCCCGGGGCGGCGTGGCCGGAGTGGGGTGTATGGCCCGCGAAATGGATTGCTCCGGCAGAAGGTGAGGCGGCAGGAATGCGTGCGACCCTGTTCCGGTGTGACATTGAGATGGAACGGCAGGAGACGGTGCGGCTGCATCTGGCGGCCGACGCGGTTTACCGGTTCTGGATCGACGGTGTTTATGTGGCCTCCGGGCCGGAGCAGGGGGACCGGAACCATACCTTTTTCGATACGTTCGACTGGGAGGCCGGAGCGGGAGCGCACCGGCTGACGGTGCTGGTGACGAGCTTCGGCGGTTCGGGGCCGTTTTCCCGGATGGAGTTCGCCCACGGGCTGCTGCTGGCGGCGGAGGGCGCGGCCGGAGCGCGGCTGAACAGTTGCGCCGCCAACTGGCGCGCCGCAGGAATTGCCGGGATCGCCGGGAGGAATGTGCTCTATGGCGCCGGGAGTGTGGGGCAGGAGTTGGTGTTCGACCTTGCCGGATGGCCGGAGGGGGCGGAGCGCGGCGAAGGAGTCGCGTTCGGGCCGGTCGTCGAAGGCGAATCGGGGAGCAATGCCGGAATGCGCAACGAGTACCGGCCGGTTCCGCTGCTGGAACCGGCGGCCCTGCCGGAGATGGCGGCAGCTCCGGTCGGCGGCTGGCGCGTGGTGTGCGTAAGCCCCAGCGAAGGGCGACGGCTTCCCGCGGACGGCGGCGATTCGGAGCGCGCGGCGGAGTGGGAGAGGGGGCTGAAGCAGGGAAATATGCGCGTGCCGCCGCATTGCAGTCTGCGGGTGCTGCTTGAACTGGATGATTATTACTGCGGCTGTCCGGAGCTGACCGTTTCCGGCGGCGCCGGTTCCGAGCTGGCGGTCGGCTGGTGCGAGGCGCTGGCGGTCACCGACGAGCCGTCCGGGCGCAAAGACGACCGCCGGGAGTGGCGGGGGCGGTATTTCCACGGCATTTACGACCGTTTCCGCATGGACGGGCGGCTGGGCGCGGAATTGTTCACGCTTCACTACCGGGCGGGGCGGTTCGTTTCAATCGAGGTGCGGACCGGGGCGGAACCGCTGGTGATCGACCGTTTCAGCCTGCGCGAAAGCCGCTATCCGGTGGAGTTTGCCGCTGCTTTCGAGTGCGGGGACGACCGGTTCGCGGAGTGTTTCCGCCTGGCTTGCCGGACTTTGGAAATGTGTTCGCACGATACCTTTATGGATTGCCCGTTCTACGAGCAGCTGCAGTATGTCGGCGATACCCGGATTCAGGCGCTGGTCACGCTGGCCGCGACGCCGGACGACCGGCTGGTGCGCAAAGCGTTGCGGCTTTTCGCCTCCAGCCAGCTGGAATCCGGGCTGGTGCAGTCGCGCTATCCGTCGCGGGTCACGCAGGTGATTCCGACTTTCACCCCGTACTTTGTCGGGATGGTGCTCGACTGGGCGAAGTGGCGCGGCGGAGCGTTGGCGCGGGAGCTTTTCCCGGCGGCGCGGCGCGGAACGGACGCCTTTGAACGGTGGCTGAACCGCGACGGCCTGCTGGAAATCAACCGCAGCTGGAACTTTGTGGACTGGCCGGGCTGGAAGTGGGGCGTGCCGCCCGACGGGGAGTTCGGCGTTTCCGGCGTGCTGAATGCGCAGTATCTCTATACGCTGGAGATGACGCGTGAACTGTGCGAGTTGATGGAGGCCCCGGAGCTGGCGGCCCATTACCGGCGGCGGCTGGCGGAGCAGTCGGAGCGGTTCGTGCGCGCTTTCTGGCGGCCCGATGCGGGGCTGTTCGCGGATTCGCTTGCCGGCGATGCGTTTTCGGAGCATGCGCAGGTGTTCGCGCTGCTTTCCCATGCGCTGCCGGAGGAGATCCGTGAGCGGTGCGCGGCGACGCTGTTCCGCCGCCGCGACCTGACGGAGGCGACGGTCTACTTCACGTTTTATCTGTTTGAGGTGTACCGCGAGTTCAACCGCCCGGATCTGCTGGTCGAGCGGCTGAAGATTTTCTTCGATATGAACACGCTCGGGCTGAAAACCATGCTGGAGGCGCCGGAGCCGTCGCGCTCCGACTGTCACGCATGGAGCGCCCATCCGATCTGGCACTTCCTGACTTCGCTGCTGGGGGTGCGCCCGGCGGGAGCGGGATTCCGGCAGGTCGAGGTGCGGCCGCAGTCCGGCCCGCTGCCGTTCGTGCGCGGGAAAGTGTGCCACCCGGCGGGGATGATCGAGGTCGAGTGCGATGCGCATTCGGCCCGGGTCGTGCTGCCGGCGGGCGTGACGGGAAGGTTTATCGCGCCGGACGGCCGGAGCTTTGCGCTCGGCGGCGGCGCGGATCAAATTGAATTTCAACCGTAACTGACGAGGACATGTAGTATGGATGTATTTCCGCTCTGGAGCAAGATCGAATCGGCCGGCACCGGCAACCCGAAGGATGATTTCGATCCGTGTATTCAAACCTATCTTCTGGAAAAAAGCGATAAACCGCGCGGCGCGGTCGTGGTGTTCCCCGGCGGCGGCTACTCCTGCCGGGCGCCGCATGAAGGCGAACCGATCGCACTCAAATTCAATGAGCTCGGCTTCCACGCGTTCGTGGTGCAGTACCGGGTCGCGCCGTACCGCTTCCCCGCGCCGCAGCGGGATGCGTTCCGGGCGATCCGGCTCATCCGCAGCCGGGCGCAGGAGTGGGGCGTGAATCCGAACCAGATCGCGACGCTCGGCTTTTCGGCGGGCGGACATCTGTGCGCCTCGACCGGAACGCTGTACCGGGAGATCGACGCGGACGCGGGGGACGAGGTGGACAACTTCCCGTGCCGCCCGGATGCGATCATCCCGTGTTATCCGGTGATCAACCTGACCGACGGCATCGCCCACCGCGGCAGCGGCGAAAACCTGCTCGGCGACAAAATCAATACGCCGGAAGCGGCGAAGTTGGATCTGGACAAGCGCGTTTCGCCGGATGATCCGCCGGCGTTTCTGTGGCACACCGCGGACGACGGCGCGGTGAATGTGGAAAACTCGATCCGTTTTGCGCAGGCGATGTGGAAGGCGGGCGTGACCTGTGCGTTGCATGTGTTCCCGCATGCGCCGCATGGCGTCGGCCTCGGGCTGGATTACCCGGACATCGCGGTGTGGCCGGAGCTGGCCGCGAAATTCCTGACCGTGAACTGCAAGTTCACTGCGGGGAAGTAACCGGATTTTTTTCAGAAACGTGAGGAGGTTTTATGTACTTTGATCCTGTCTATTTCCTGTTTCTGCTGCCGGGCCTGCTGCTGGCGGCATGGGCGAGCTGCAAGACCAAGACGACCTTCGACCGTTATTCGGAGGTGACGACGGCGGCGGGGATGACCGGGGCGCAGGCGGCGGCCCGGCTGCTGGCCGACGCCGGAATCCGCGACGTCCGGATCGAAGAGGTCGGCGGTTTCCTCTCCGACCACTACGATCCGGCGAACCGGGTGCTGCGGCTGTCTCCGTCGGTGTACGGTTCCAATTCGATCGCCGCGATCGGGGTGGCCTGCCATGAGGCGGGCCACGCGATCCAGCATGCGACCAGCTACGGGCCGCTCGGGATGCGCAGCGCGCTGGTGCCGGTGGTGAATTTCTCCAGCCCGGTCTCCTATATTCTGATGGTGCTGGGATTCATTCTGGCGGCGCCGGGGATGATCTGGCTCGGGGTGATCCTGTTTTCGATGGCGGTGCTGTTCACGCTGGTCACGCTGCCGGTCGAATATGACGCGAGCCGCCGGGCGAAGCTGCTGATGGTGGAGGCCGGGATCGTGACGCCCCATGAGGAGCGGGCGGCGGCCGAGGTGTTGAACGCGGCGTTCCTGACCTACGTGGCTTCGGCGGTCAGCGCGCTGCTGACGCTGCTTTATTACCTTTACCGGCTCGGGGTATTCAGCCGGCGGGATTGAAAAAGGGCGCTTGAGGATGTATATTGTCCCTGAACTGATTGTTCCGGGATAAGGGAAGGATGGCTCGTGTGGCAAAAGAACAGTTGAGATATTCCGCGAAATTCAAGCGCGATTACGTCGCGATGCTGGCGGTGGCGATTTTTTTCGCGATCATTTTCTGCGAGGTGGCGCTGGCGGTCAGCATTCCGGCGTATCTGCATAAGGAGAATGCGATGGCGCTCGAGGTGAGGCGGCTTCAGCTGCTGGAGTCGTTCGACGGGGCGCGCAGCCTGGCGAACAACGTGAAACCGGCCCAGGAGGCGGCGGAGCTGGAGGCGCGGCTGCTGCGCTGGGACCTGAATCTGCTGGCGAATTACCTGCGGACCGAAGCGCCGAAGCTCACAAGCTCCGAGATTTCCGAACTTCAGGCCACGGTGCGGGACATCACTTATTTCCTGGCCCGGCTGCGGGAAGGCAGGAGCTTCTGTTCGGAACGGAAGCTGGATACGTCGATTTACATGGATTCCTTGTTGGAGGCCTCTGCGGCGAAGCAATGAACGATATTTCACGTCTGGAAGCGGTCATCAGTGGATTTTCCGGCAAGCGCATCGCGGTACTGGGCGATGTGATGCTGGATGTGTATCTGTGGGGCAAGGTGACCCGGATTTCGCCGGAAGCGCCGGTGCCGGTGGTCAATGTCGAGCGGCGCACGAGCTGTCTCGGCGGCGCGGCGAATGTGATGCGCAACGTCGCGACGCTGGGGGCGAAATCCTTCGGTTTCGGGATGGTCGGGGCCGATCCGACCGGCGACGAGGTGATTCAGGCGCTGGGGGAGTACCGGATCGATGCGGCGGCGGTGCTGCGCGACGCGAACCGCCGGACCACGGAGAAAAAGCGGGTGATCGCGGGCGGCCAGCAGTTGTTCCGCGAAGATTACGAGGATACTTTCAGCGCGGACGACGGACTGCGCCGCAAGCTGGTGGACGGGATCATCGACCTGATCCGCAAGCGGGAGCTGGATGCGGTGATCTTCGAAGATTACAACAAAGGCATGCTGGCGGAGTGGATGCTTGAGGAGATTATCGTCGAGGCGAAAAAGGCCGGGGTGGTCACGGCGCTGGATCCGAAGCCGAACAGCATGCGTCCGGTCAGGGGGATCACGGTGATCAAACCGAACCGGCTGGAGGCGTTCGCGCTGGCGGGAAGGCCGGACCGGAGCGGCGGGACGGTGGCTCCGGCGCAGGACCGGGAGCTGACCGCGGTTGCCGCGGAGCTGTTGAACGCCTGGGAGCCGGAGCATCTGCTGATTTCGCTGGCGGCGCAGGGAATGGCGCTTTACGACCGGAGACATCCGGAGCCGCAGGTGATTCCGACGCGGGCGCGGGAGGTGTTCGACGTGTCGGGTGCGGGCGATACGGTGACCGCGACGTTCGCGTTGTCGCTGGTTTCGGGAGCGACACCGGTGGAAGCGGCGGAGCTGGCGAACCGGGCGGCAGGCGTGGTGGTTGCGAAAGTGGGCACGGTGCCGGTGCTGTTCGAGGAGCTGAAACAGGCGCTGTTGTGCTGCGAAAAAAAATAAAAAAATTAAAATAAAATAAAGGCCGCGAAGCGGCCGACCCGCATCGGCACGTTGCCGGTCGCAGTCCGCGCGCGAATTGCGCCGGTCGCTGTGACCGCGCAGGCGCGGGTCCGGAGCGCAGCGAAATGTAAGGTTTGCGAAGGCAAACCGCATTGCAACAGTACCGCATCGGCGGAGCGCCCGGTTTTCCCAAAGAGCAGAGCGATTTTGGGAAAAACGGCAACAAGCGGAGCCGCCGGGCGAGGGGCGTCCCGGAACGAAATGTATGGCCAACTCCGCACCGCAGTCGCGCCGGCGGAATCGGTAAGGAAATAATGAGGTGAAGAGGCACTTATGAATAAGAAAAAAGAGACGGTGGCGGTGATTATTCCGTCACGCTATGCGAGTACGCGTTTTCCGGCAAAGGCGCTGGCGCCGCTGTGCGGCAGGCCGATGGTGCAGCATGTGGTCGAAAAGGCGACCGCGTCGCAGGCGGATCTGGTGCTGGTCGCCACCGATCATGAGCTGATCCGGGATGCGGTGGAGTCTTTCGGCGGCCGGGCGGTGATGACGGCGGTGGACCATCCCTCCGGAACCGACCGGATCGCGGAGGCGGTGCGCCGTTCCGGCGAGGATATCGACATTATCATCAACGTGCAGGGGGATGAGCCGTTGATTCCGACTTCGGTGATCGATGAATTGATCGATATCATGAAGTCCGATCCGACGCTTGAGATGGCGACGGTCGCGGTGCCCGGCAACCGCGAAACGATGACCGAGAACAATGTGAAAGTGGTGTTCGGGGCGGACAAGTTCGCGCTCTACTTCAGCCGTTCGATGATTCCGTTCTGCCGTGCCGGGGGCGTTCCGGCGCAGGTCTATTTGCACTGGGGCATCTACGCGTACCGGCGCAGCGCGCTGGAGAAGTTCGTGAAGCTGCCGCCGGGCGTGCTGGAAAACTGCGAAAAGCTCGAACAGCTGCGGGCGCTGGAGAACGGCATAAGGATTTACGTGCATGTTTCCGACCTCGAAAGCATCGGCGTGGACACGCCCGCCGACCTGGAACGGGCGGAACGCAAACTGCGGGAGATGATGGAAAATGGAAATTAAACCGGTCAATCCGATTCAGTGCGGGCCATTGACGATCGGCGACGGCCGTCTGACCCTGATCGCGGGCCCCTGCATGGCCGAGACGCTGGAAGTCTGCCTCGAAACTGCGGAGTTCCTGAAGAACCTGACTGCCGAGCTGAATGTGCAGTATATCTTCAAGGCTTCCTACGACAAGGCGAACCGCACCAGCAACGATTCGAAGCGCGGTCCCGGCATGGAGCGCGGCCTTGAAATGCTGGCGGAGGTGAAGAGGCGGTTCGATGTGCCTGTGATCACCGACGTGCATGAGCACGAGGAGGTGCCGCGCGTGGCGGAGGTCGCGGATGTGCTGCAGATTCCGGCGTTCCTGTGCCGCCAGACCGATCTGCTGCACGCGGCGGGCGAGAGCGGCCGCGCGGTCAATATCAAGAAGGGGCAGTTCATGGCCCCCGAGGATATGCTCGGCGCGGTGGAGAAGGTCCGCTCGACCGGCAACGACCGGGTGATGCTGACCGAGCGCGGCACCACTTTCGGCTACCATAATCTGGTGGTGGACATGCGTTCGTTGATGACGATGCGTTCGTTCGGCGTGCCGGTGGTGTTCGATGCAACCCATTCGGTGCAGCTGCCCGGCGGGCTCGGCAATGCCTCCGGGGGGCGCCGCGAATTTGTGTACCCGCTGGCGCGCGCGGCGGCGGCGGTGGGGATCGACGTGCTCTTCACCGAGGTGCATCCGCGTCCGGACGAAGCGTGGTCGGATGGACCGAATTCTCTGGACTTCAGGCAAATACGTGAAATTCTGACCAAGGTGAAAGCAATTCATGATCTCGTCGGAAACATTTAAACGGATCAGAGCCGTGGTGCTGGACGTCGACGGCGTCCTGACCGACGGCCGGGCCGGTTACGGCGCGGCGGAGGAGATCAAATTCTTCAACATGCGCGACGGCCACTGGATGAAGCTGGCGATGCGGGCCGGGCTGAAAGTCGGGCTGCTCTCCGGGCGCGGCTCCGAAGCGAACCGCAAACGCGCCGCCGAGCTGGGGCTGTCGTTCATCTATGAGAACTGCAAAGACAAGCTCGAAGGTTTCGAGCGGCTGCTCGCAGAGCATGGACTGCGGCCGGAAGAGTGTCTCTATATCGGGGACGATGTGATCGACCTGCCGGTCCTGCGGCGGGCCGGGGTGGCGGTGGCGGTGGCCGACGCGGTGCCGGAGCTGGACGAGGCGGCGGACTTCCGCACGCAGCTTCCGGGCGGACACGGCGCGGTGTACGAAGCGATTCGGCGGCTGCTGATCGAGCAGGAAAAACTGGATTCCGTGATGGAACGTTACCGCCGTTGAACGGCCGGGAGGTAAGGATGAACAAGCAATTATGGGCGGCGCTGCTGACCGGCGCCGCCGTTTCGATACAGGCGGCCGGGGATCTCGAAGACCTGCGCGGGCTGATCCTGACCAACGCGAAACTGCCCTTGTACAACAAACAGGTGCTGCAGTCGATGGTGTTCTGCGACAAGGCGGAGCGGCAGGGCAAGCTGGTGGTCGGGCAGAACGTGGTGCTCGATCTGGTGCGCCGCACCGCCGATGTGGATGAGATCAAAGACGGCTGGGGGGTGAAGTTCTACCCGCTGGGGGCGAAGCTGCCGGAGATTTTCAATTTCTGGAAGGGGCGGCTTTACAGCGAGGGCGTGATGTTCACTCCGCGCGCCGATATCGAACAGGAGACGAAGATGGCGGCCGGCGGCGAACCGGTCTATTTCCGCTCCCCGGTGATCGACCTTGATGGCGTCGGCTTCGAGGCTGACCTCGACAAAAAGACGATTCTGGTGAAGTCCGATGTGCGCATCGTGCTGCGCATGGGCGGCAGCGACCCGCGCAAGCTCTTCGAAGCCGGAGCAAAGCTCCCGCCGAAATACGAGTACATGACCGCGACCAGCGATTCGATGCTGATCGATATGAACAACAACCAGATCCTGCTGATCGGCAATGTGCGCGTGGATGAGGAGAACTCCGGCGTGGATTGCGACCGGATGACCATTTTCATCGACCGCAGGAGCGATCAGGAGCTGGCCGGGGCGAACCGCACCGCACCGGTCAACGCCGAGGACACCCTCGAAGGGGTGTCGCGGATTCTGTGCGACGGCAACGTGGTCGTGTCGCGCAAGCTCACCGCCGAAGAGGCGAAGGAGGGCGACCAGAAGGCGTTCGCCGACCACATGGTCTACGACGTGAAAACCGCGTCGGTCACGCTGACCGGCGAAGAGAAGAAGAACCCGCGGGTGATCCGGGGACAGGAGTCGCTGACGGGACAGCGGATCGTGATGTTCCGCGAGGAGCAGCGCGCGACCGTGACCGGCGACTGCGAAATCCTGGTGATCCAGGAGCCGGAGAATCCCGGCGACAAGCCCGGCGTGATGAAGGTGAATTCCGATATCGCCCAGATGGATTACCGCAACAACTACAGCGATTTCATCGGCAATGTGAAGGTGGATGAACCCCGCATGACGCTGGAATGCGACAAAATGCGCGTGACGCTGCGCGAGCTGGCCGGCGGACCGGCCGTGGAGAGTGTCGGCGACACCGCTTCGCTTTCCGGTCTGCCGGACTTCGGAACCACCGGCGGCAAGCGGGAACTCGACAAGATCAAGTGCTCCGGGCGGGTCAAAATGGTCCGCAAGGATGACGCGGGTAAATTGATGCCCGACCAGAAAGCGGAGGCGTCGTTCGCGGATTTCAACTATGCGGACCGCACGGTCCGGATGTACGGCGGCGAACCGAAACTGACCCGCGGCCTGGAAGAGATGAGCGGGCGCGAGCTGCTGATCTGGATCAATGAGGAGCGGCTCGCCGCGAAGGAGGAGAGCAAAATCGTGCTCTGTTCCGCTCCGGCGGAAGGCGCGAAGGAGCAGGCGCCGTCGCAGACCGTGATCACCTCGGATGAAAGCGATCTCAATTACGGCGGCAACAGCCTGGTATTCACCGGCAATGTACAGGTGCGCGATCCGCGCATGATTCTGGACTGCGACCGGATGGAGCTGGTGATGATGCCCCGGGAGAGCGCCGCGAAGGCGGAGAAGAAGGACCCCGCGAAAAAGGCGGATGAACTGGGCGGCGCTTCGGAGAGCAAGTTCCTGAGCAAGGTGATCTGCACCGGCAACGTTCACGCGGTGGAGGACCGGATGGACCTGAAAACCGACAAGCTGACGCTGCTTTTCCGCGAGCTTCCGCCCGGAACCGTGGTGGAGCCGGGGATGTTCCAGTCCAACGGCACCCAGTTGACCAAAATCCTGTGTGACGGCCGCGTGGTGATGGTGAACCAGCCCGACCCGGACGCCGAGAAGAAGTCGGCCGAGGCCCGCCCCGGCGCATTGAGCGGCATGTTCGGCAACTCGAAGAGCGCCCGGACGCTGAAATCCGGGCACGCGGTCGTCGACATGCTCAAGAACGAGTCCGAGTTTCACGAAAAGGTCGAGATGGTGGACGATCAGGGCACGCTCAAGTGCGAGGATATGTTCGTCTATGCCGAAAAGAGCGCCCCCGCGGCGGCGCAGACGGCGGCAAAGAGCGCCGCCAAGCCCCATTCCCCCGACCTGCCGCCGGATGACGACGGGTTTGCGGTGGAGGAGTCCGGCAGTGAAGTGCCGGAGCGGATCGAATTGGCCGAAGGGTTGGAACTGTCCCGCATTCTCTGCTTGAAGGATGTGGAACTGACCCGGCGGACCAAGACCGGTGAAGTTCAGCGCGCCGGCGGCCAGAAGGCCGATTATGTGGTGGCCGATAAAAAGATCATCATGACCGGCGACGACAGGGAGAAACCGTGGATGAGCGCTTCCGGCGGCCGTCTGAAAGGCAAGCGGATCATCGTCTATGTGGACAGCGAACGCATGGAAGTGGACGGCGGAACGCAGGTCGATTTCTCCAACGGCATAAATTTCCCGGCGAATTAGTGATTTCCCGCTTGACGGGCGGCAAAGCACGTGTATAATAGTAACAGGCACAAGGCCGCTCGGCGGCGATTTTTTGAGGAAACTGAGAAAACGATGAGTGAAGCGAACGAACAGGAAGTTCTGATCAGTGCGCGCAACCTGGTGAAAACCTATCATGGACGCCGGGTGGTCAGCGACGTTTCGATCACGGTGAAGGCCGGCGAGGTGGTCGGCCTGCTCGGTCCGAACGGCGCGGGCAAAACGACCAGCTTCTATATGGTGATGGGGCTGATCCGGCCGGATTCCGGCGAGATCACTTTCCGCGATGTGGACATCACGCATATGCCGATGTACAAGCGGGCCCGCATGGGCATGGGATATCTGGCGCAGGAGCCGTCGATCTTCCGCAAGCTGACCGTCGAGGAGAATATCATGGCGATCCTCGAAACGCTGGCGATTTCGGCGGCGGAGCGCCGGCAGCGCTGCAAGGAGCTGCTCGACGAGCTGGAGCTGACCCGGCTGGCCAGGCAGAAGGCGATGACCCTCTCCGGCGGCGAACGCCGCCGGCTGGAGATCACCCGGGCGCTGGTCACGAATCCGTCGTTCATCATGCTGGACGAACCGTTCAGCGGCGTGGACCCGCTGGCGGTGTACGATGTGCAGCAGATCATCCTGCAGCTGAAGCAGCGCAATCTGGGGATCCTGATTACCGACCACAACGTGCGTGAAACGCTGTCGGTGGTGGACCGGGCCTACCTGATGTGCCAGGGAAAAATCCTGGTCGAGGGACCGAGCGATTTTCTGGTCAACGACGAACAGGCGCGCGAAATCTATCTCGGGCCGCAGTTCTCAATGTGACGGCGGCGCGGGAAAAATTTGGAACAGGACCGGGAATAGATTCCGGTTTGTGAATAGAAGGAGAGAAGACTATGAAAATTTCAGTAACCGGTCGGCAGTTTGAGATCACTCCATCGATCCGTGAATATGTCGAATCCCGGATTCAGGCTCTGGTGGAAGACAAGGCGCTGGATTTTTCGAGCGCGAAAGTGGTGATGGACTATCAGAAGAACAGTTTCAAAACCACTCTGGTCGTGAACTGCAAGTATCACGTGGTTCCGGCGGAAGTCGAGGACTTCGATCTGTACAAGTCGTTCGACGCCTGTGTGGCGAAGGTCGATACGCAGCTCAAGACGATCCGCGAAAAGATCCGCAGCCATCAGGCGCCTCCGCTCCGTGAAGTGGCGGAAGTGGAAGAGGAAGCCGTCGAAGAGTAAAAGATGGTATCCGGCCTTGTGCCGGAGTTAATTCAAACAGCGGAAATGGCCTGAGTCAACCTGATTCGGGCCGTTTCCTTTGATGGTAAGGAGGATACAGAATGATTATCGCGGTGGCTTCGGAGAACGAAGAGGTATTCCAGCATTTCGGGCATACGCCCGAATTCACGATTTTTGAAATCGAAAGCGGCAGCGTCAAAAACAAGCAGGCCGTTTCCACCGAAGGCGAAGGCCACGGCGCTCTGGCGAAGTTCCTGTTGGATCACGGCGTGGATCTGCTGATCTGCGGCGGCATCGGCGCCGGTGCGCAAAAGGCGCTGGCCGACGAGGGGATCAAACTGGTCGCCGGAGTTTCCGGCAAGGTCGAAGGCGCGATGTCCGGCTATCTGAACGGTACGCTGGAGTTTCGCACGGATTTCACCTGCAATCATCACCACGGCGACCATGCGCACGGCGAAGGCCACACCTGCGGCGGTCACGGACATGGTGAAGGCCACTCCTGCGGCGGCGGCTGCAAGCATTGAAAAAAGGGGGGATGGAAAATGAGTAGTTGTTCCGGTAATTGCGGCAGCTGTTCCTCGAAGGGCAGCTGTTCCGAAGAAAAAGAACCGATCCTGAAATCGGTCAAAAAAGCGGTGCTGGTGCTTTCCGGCAAGGGCGGTGTCGGCAAAAGCACCGTGGCGGCTTCCCTCGCGGTCACGCTGGCGAAGCAGGGAAAGAAAGTCGGGTTGCTCGACGTGGATTTTCACGGTCCCTCGCAGCCGACGCTGTTCAACGTGTCGCATCTGCGCATGAGCGGCACCGCCGACAACAAAATGGTGCCGCTGGAAGTGGCCGGGATCAAACTGGTTTCGATCGGGCTGCTGCTGGATAATTCCGACGGCGCGGTGATCTGGCGCGGCCCGGTCAAGATGGGTGTGATCAAGCAGCTGCTCGAAGAGGTGGAGTGGGGCGAACTCGACTATCTGGTGCTCGACTTCCCGCCGGGAACCGGCGATGAATCGCTTTCGGCGTGTCAGTTGATCGATTGCCCGAAGTGTGCGGTGATCGTGACCACCCCGCAGGAGGTGGCGCTGGCGGATTGCCGCAAGTGTCTCGATTTCTGCAATCAGGTCGAAGTGCCGGTGGCCGGAATCGTCGAAAATATGTCCGGCTTCGTCTGTCCGGATTGCGGGCACCGTCACGAGCTCTTTTCCTCCGGCGGCGGCGCGCGTCTCGCGGCGGCGGCCGGAGTACAGCTTCTGGCGCAGCTTCCGCTGGAACCGGTGTTTTTGCAGCAGTGTGACGCCGGCAATCTGGTCGACGGCCTTGCCGACAGCCGCATTATCTCTTCGGAAATGGAGCGGGTCGCGTCAGCGGTTCTGTGACGCGAAGCGTCTTTGAAGTGCGTCGCGGGGGGGCTTGTTCCTTCGACGCGAAGCGTCTTTGGAGTGCGGAGATTCATCTCCGCTTTCAAATCGCACGTGAGTTTTATGGTTGGCTTGTCATTGCATTAAGAACAGGCAAGGTGCCCTGAGGGTAACAACTTTTGAGCACAGTAACAGGCGGGGTGCCCGGAGGGTAGTGAGCGCCGCGCCTTCGGCCTGCGGATGGCTCCGGGGGACGTCGCGCACGTCCCCCGGACCCCCTCGCCGGTGGCGGAGGCCGGTCCGGTTGCAAGGCACTTCCGCTCGCGGGCGCGGCTTTGCCGCTTACTTGTCCGCCTACGGCGGCCAACCCTTCATCGTTCGCTTCGCTCACTACGCCAGGGGGGCTTCGCTCACTACGTTCGGCTTCGTCACTACCGTTCCTCGTTACTTGCCGGAGGCAAGTAATTCCCTCACATTCGTTCGCGGCGCTGACCGCGCTTGTTGTGCGCCGCGTAAGTGGTTATACTGCCTTATTTGTGCGCCGCTTAAGTGGTCATGCAGACCGACCGATGCCTTGCCTGTACTGGTTGTCCGCACGCCCCCCGGAGGGGCATTGGCGGGCGCACCCGGCAGCGGCACCTTGCCGCCCGCGCAAATGGTGATGCAGACCGACCGATGCCTTGCCTGTACTGGCTGCCCGCACGCCCCCCGGAGGGGCATTGGCGGGCGCACTCGGCAGCGGCACCTTGCCGCCCGCGCTTGTGTGCGCCGCGTAAGTGGTGATGCAGCCTTATTTATGTACCGTGTAAGTGGTTATGTAGACCGCCCGATGCCTTGCCTGTACTGGCTGCCCGCACGCCCCCCGGAGGGGCATTGGCGTGCGCACTCGGCAGCGGCACCTTGCCGCCCGCGCAAATGGTGATGCAGACCGACCGATGCCTTGCCTGTTCTGGCTGCCCGCACGCTCTCCGGAGGGGCATTGGCGTGCGCACCCGGCAGCGGCACCTTGCCGCCCGCGCTTGTTGTGCGCCGCGTAGAGGGTGAGTTGGCTTATTCAGGGATCAGCTCTTATTGTCTGGAAATGCGGACGATCTTTCCTTCGAGCAGTGTGGCGTAAACGTCGCCGCTGGGAGCGGCGGTGAAGCTGTTGACGGACGTGGTGCCGACTTTGTAGGTCCAGAGCAGTGCGCCGGTGGCGGCGTCGACGGCGGCGATCACGCCGGAGCGGCTGCCTGCGTAGACGACCCCGTTCGCTTCCAGCACGGGGCAGGGTGCGTGTTCATAACCGAATTTCAGGTCGCACTGCCAGCGCAGGGTAAATTCCGGTTTGCCGGTTTCGACGGCGATCAGGAGTCCATCCATGGTCTTGGCGTAGACGGTTTTGCCGTCGGCGGAGCGGCCGAAGGATTCGCGGACCTTGAAGCGGTTGGTGCGCCAGACCTGCTTGCCGGTGGCGGCGTCGAGTGCGGTCATGTAGCGGTCGGGGGCGACGAAGAGCACCTGTCCGGCGGCGATGGCGGGAACCACGTTGCCGGGGGAGAACAGGACCTGGGTGGAACCGCTGCTCCATTTCCAGAGCTGCTTGCCGTTGACGGCGTCAAGAGCGTAGAGGCGGGTATCCCATGCACCGAACACCACGATTTTGCCGTCGGTGGCGGGAGCGCCCTGAAAAGTGCCGTAGCCGCCGTCGGTCTGCCAGACGATCTTGCCGGAGTGCGGTTCAAGCCGGGCGAAGCTGCCGGAACCGAGTCCCATGAAAACCGAACCGTCGGCGAAGATCCCGGTATTGGTGACCGGCGCGTTGGCGGGGAGTTCCCAGCGGATTTTCAGTGTGCCGGGATCGATGCCGAGGATTTTCCGCTGCAACGAACCGATGATGACGGTGTCGTCCGCATAGACCGGGGTGGAGTAGAATGGTGTGCCGAGCTCCAGGGTGCGGACCGGCCGCACCGCGGGATTCTGCAGTTTGGTGGTGAGCAGCCGGACGAGCATCCCGTTGCTGGTTCCGTAGAACAGCTCAGTGCCGTGAACGGCGGCGCCGGTGTAGATGGAGGCGCTCTCCTCCCAGATGGTTTCAACCCTGACATCCACCGGGAGGTTGCCGCCGAAGACGATTTCCGGCTTTTTGAGCGGCGGCCGCACATTGAAATCCTTTTCCACCGGGTCGCCGAGCCGCTTTTCCCACGCTTCGAGCTTGCCGTTGTCGTAGACGATGAAGTTGTAGCCGAAGGTCTTGCCGTCATTGGAGGTCAGCGGCCGGCAGACGATGTTGTCGATGCCGTAGATGTTCCGGCGGAACTGGACGTGGGTGTGTCCGCAGACCAGGCCGAGCACGTGGTAGGGAGCCAATACCTCGGCGACTTCGACGCCGTTGGAAAGTTCATCCGCGAGCGGATAGTGGCAGAAGACGATGACCGGCTTCTGATCGGCGGCGCGTTCCGCGAGAGTATCTTTCAGGAACGCGATATCCTCGGCGCGGACATGGCCGTCGCCCATTTTCAGGTAGGGACCGGTGGAGAAGCCGATCAGCAGCACTCCGTTCCGCTCGAAAGCGAACCGTTCGGATCTGAATAGTTCGGCGAAAGCGAGCGCGCCGCTGTCGGACCAGTTGGTTTCATGGTTGCCCGGGAGGGCCCGGTAAGGCTTGTTGAGCTGGTCGAGCAGCTCTTTGACGCGGGTGAGTTCGGCGGTGGCGCCGCGGTTGGAGAGGTCGCCGGTCACGATCACCTGATCGACGTCGGACTCATTGATTTCGGCGATGGCCTGTTGGAGCCGCTGTTCATTGGGATTGCCGGGCGAGACATGGATGTCGGAGAGGATGGCGACCTTCAACTCCGCCCCGATCAGGGAAAAGGCGGTATAGAGCAGTACAGCCGGCTGCAGCAGGAATTTCATTTTCAATCTACCTTGTTAGAATGGAACACTGAGTTGAAATTTACCACGTTTTCCCGCCGGTGTCAAGCTGTTTCCGGAAAAACACGGTTCAGCGGGAGATCGTTTCATGCGGCAGTTGCAATGACATTTCCGATTTCAGCTTTTCCCTTTGTCGGCGAGAACGCCGGAGCGGATGTTGCGCACCGATTTTCGCTCAATCAGCTGACTGCAGTTCAGAACACGGCATTCCGGGACTTTGGGCCACCTGAATTCGGAAGCACACAGGTCTGCGATGGTTTCCGCCACCGCCTGTCCCAGTACGGCAAAATTCTGAAAAACCGTCGTCTGGGGAGGTGTCATATATTGCGAGTTCATCGGATCTTCAAAGGTGATCACGGAGAGTTCTTCCGGCACCTTGATTCCGAGGCGGTAAAAGGCATAGTTGAGTGGAACGCCCACCGTTTCACCTTCCGCAATAACCGCTGTCGGCCGGAACGTCCACAACTGTTGAACGATCCGTACCGGATCATCGGCTTCCTTGTACTGGATGATCAGGGATGAATCCGGCTCAACTCCCATCTGTTTCAAGGCTGAGCGGAATCCGCTCTCACGTTCATTGCTTCCCCAATTGTCCGTCAGGCGCAGCAATCCGATCCGGCGATGGCCGTTTTCCAGCAGATGGCGTACCGCGAGAGCGATTCCCTCGCGGTGATCCGTAACGATTGAGTGCATCCCCGGTATAATCCGGTTGACCAGGAGCACCGGAATCCCGGATTCCCGGATTTCTTCGGCGACGGTGCTGTCGGTCAGAATCACACCGGCGAAGGAATGTTTGTGAAGATATGGCAATTGATTTTCCCCGAAAATCCGGATGTTGAATCCCCGGCGGAAAAGCTCCTGCGACACATGATGCAGCAGTTGGTTGTGGTACGGATTGAACAAAATTCCTTCATCGATGCTCCGCATCATCACACCGATGAGATAGCGCGAGCTTGTAATGGTCGGTGCATAATGAAGTTTTCTGGCAATCTCCAGCACTTTTTGCCGGATCTCTTCTGAAACATAAGGATGACGGCTGAATACTCTGGAGACAGTGGCGGTTGAAACTCCTGCCGCTTCAGCGATATCCCGGGTTTTAGCCTGCTTGAAGGGATTCATAAAAATTGCTTCCTGATCTGAATGGTTCACTCCGACGGATGAAAAATCGGATTTTTCGCCCAGTCCGTTTCCGCTGATTCCAACCGCCAGAGCCGATATTTCATTTCCTACTATACCTTTCTCACGGAGAATTTACAACCGCCTCTTTGCTTCTTCTGTCCGGCTTCCGGCAAAAAACAACGGAAAGACCTGACGATTCCGAATATTTTGGACTTTTTTGAGTGAAGGACTTGAAATATAGAAACTGCCGGCATATAATTATATGTAACAGTTACATATTCAAAGACGGGAATATTTTACAACTACGGGAGAATGAAGCATGCTTTTTGCTTACAGGATCGGAACAATGCTGAGAAAGAGTACCGTTTGCCTGATATTAGCCATTTCCTGCGAAGCCCTGGAGATCGACGATGCCAGAAATCAGAGATTGGAAACAAGCTGTGCCCGTGATATTTCAATCTGGCGTTCCGCGCTTTATCCGGTACATCCGAAAACAGGCAGTGCAGTCAGGTTGAGGGCCTATGTCGAATCAAGGACTCCAGGCGCGGCCTTGTCGCTGCAGGCGGTTTTGCTGGACGCATCGGGAAAGGAACTGAAACGGGTGACGGAGTTGGATTTCCGGACTCAATTGCTGTCCCGCTGCGGCGAACTCCCTGAACTCACCCGGCGGGTTCCTTATGTCGCGAATGCCGAAAAAATTCGGATCGAAGTAAAACTGGCCGGGAATCCGGCAGCCGTAAAGATACGAAGCCTCTCCCTGCTTCCGGATCGTCAGATGCCGCATTTCAGCGGAATTTACGATCCGCCGGATCCGGCTCCCGATCTGCCGGAGGCATTGCGGAAGCTTTCGCGGATTGCTCCGGCAGAGGCATGGGTGGAGCGCGGCGGGAAACGTCCCCGCCTGATTGTGGACGGGCGGGAAACCGCTTATTGCACCTATAAGGGGCGAACGGATTTCAAAGTGTTCCGGCGAGCCGGCGCCGATCTGATCCTGTCGCACGTCAGCGGAACGACATTGTTCTGGAGCAAGCCGTGGGATCCCGCCGCCCGAAGGCCGGACGGGACATTCGATTTTTCCCGCCTGGAAACGGAATTGGCAAGAATGCATGCCAACAATCCGGAAGCCCGGGTAATCCTGTCGGTGGAGTGTGATCCCGATGACCGTTTTCTGGAAGAACATCCCAACTGCATTTTCACCAACGAGCATGGCGAGTTTGGAGTGCGTTTCGACTGCGCATTCAGAGGATTCCGAAAGAAGCATGAGTCGCCGGACGCTCAGAAACAGGAACATTGGGCGGTCTCTTATGCTTCGGCGGAATTTCAGGAACATATCGCAACCGGCTTGCGCGCCTTGACTGATTTTCTGAAAAAATCTCCGGCGGGAAATATCGTAATCGGCTTTTGCATTGTCGGAGGACACGACAATCAGTTTGTGCAGTGGGAATACGGCGGCGAACGCGGCAATGCGGATTATTCCCCGTCCCACCGGCGGGCGCTTCAGGCCTACCTGAAAGAAAAATACGGAACCGATGAGGCTTTGCAACAGGCTTGGGGCGACAGTGGCGTGACGCTGGAGAACGCGGCGGTGTTTACTCCGGAGGAGTGGCGCGCTCGACCATTGAACGGACTGCGGAACGGAACCGGTTTGAAAATCAGAGATTGCCGTGAATTTATTTCCATCAGTACCGCGCGGATGCTTCGCCGATTCGCAGGAGAGCTCAAGCGGAATTTCGGACGGCGTTGTGTCGTACAGGCCTTTTACAGCAGCGCGATATGGCCGCAGGCCGGTCGGTTGGCGCTTGCGGAATTGGCGAAAAACGGTGAAATCGATATTGTCGCACAAGTGAGCAATTATGCGCCGGCACGCCAGATCGGTTTTCCCGGCGCCAGTGCCAATTTCTGCATCGGCGCCGCGCACATGCAGAATCTGATCTATGTTCAGGAATTGGATCATCGCACCTGGAGATCGCAGATAACGGGATCGTGGTTCGGAGCCTGCGAACCGGATACCCCGGAAAAATTCCGCGCCCAGGTGCTGCGTGACGCCGGAATGTCTCTGGCGTATGGCGGAGACGGCTTCTATTTTTATGATATGTACGGAAGCTGGTATCATGACAGACAGGCCGAGGCCGTGATTGCGGAAGTAGTCCGCGCGGCTCGCTGGAGCCAACGGTTTCGCGATGCGGTTCCGGCTGCGGAAGTCGCGGTTTTTCTGGACGAGCGGGAACGGATCAGCAGCACGGAAACTGCTGGAAATGCAGCAGTCACGGCCTGGCAATTGAGTGGCCTGACTCCCGACCTGTATCATCTTGATGACCTCTGCGATCCGCGGCTCGGCACCTATAAACTCTACGTGATTTTATCTCCGAGCACTATGACGGCCGCCCATTGGAACGCATTGAAAAGGCAGGCATTTCAGCCTGGCAAAGTGGTGCTTATGACTGGCAATCCGGGCCGTTACAGTTCGGAGAGCATTGAATTGCCGATACGCCTTCGGCCGATGAAGGAGAGTTGGAACGAGGTTGCGGAATGGATTCCGGACGCTGACGATCCCCTGACGGAGAAGTGTACGGGACGACTTGGCGTGAGCGAGATTTCAATACCCGGTTCCGGGGAAGTCCGTTTCAACACGCAACGCCTTCGCCATTGTCTCGACGATTCTTCGGCGAAAATACTGGCCCGCTGGAAAAACGGCGCACCGGCGGCGGGAGTGAAGCGTTCTCCGAAATATGGAACATTCTTCTATTCCGCCCCGGTTGACGGACTGACGCCGCAGCTGCTTTACAATGCCGCCAGGGAAGCGGGGATTTTGCCGGTATCGCGTCCCGGCAACGCGGTATTCGCCGGAAACGGCATCTTAGCCGTTCATCGGTTGGACGCTCCGGTGGAAGTGGAATTTCCGGCGGATATGGAATTCTTCAGTTCCGAGTCGGGATGTAAAATCGGGGAAGGACGCAAACTGGCGCTTACATTAAAAATCGGTGAAAGCAAGGTGGTGTTGTATCGCCCCAAACTCGAAAGGATCGACGATGAAAAAAAGTAACTGTTTCCGCACGTTATCTTCCTTGGTCCACTTCATTTCACGGAGAGCGGATACGCCCCCCGCATACCGCCATGTAAGGCCGACCATCGCAAGATTTACGCTGATTGAGCTGCTCGTTGTGATCGCGATCATCGCGATTCTGGCGTCAATGCTGATGCCGGTTCTGGGCAAAGCGCGCAATGCGGCGAGAACGGCGAAATGTCTCAACAATCTGAAGCAGATATCGAGTGGTCATCTCTTGTATCAGGGAGATTATAACGATTACTTCATACCGGGATTCAGATATGAGATAAGCAGTTCGGACTACTGGAACTGGAGCTGGGGATACGAGATGACCCGCTCCGGATATATGTCGGCCAAGCTGTTCCGTTGTGATATCATGCTGGCACAGGCACAGCCGGATTTCGTCGCGGCCCTGAACAATATGCTGACCGCTCCAGGGGATGTGTGGAATTACCCCTATAACTCCTACGGTTATAACATTGCGTACCTCGGCTTGGGCTTGCAGGAGTCTCCGACTCGTACGGCGCCGATCAAAACTTCCCAGGTGAAATATCCCTCACGCATAATTACCATGGCAGAATCGAACATGAGCTATACCCCTTCTTATTCCGCATTCATCAAGAACATACCCGAAAACGTCAGTCCGGGATACCACAGCAGCGCCACTCCGATTCTCTGGGTGGACGGTCATACGACAATGTGGAAAAAACCTCATGAGACACTGTGGATCACTCAAAGATGGGATCCTTATTATCTGATCGGGTACAGTAAGTAATCCTGCTTTTTTCAACTTATAACAAGGAATTTTCTATGTCGCAGATTCATTCCGCATCGGCCGGCACCAGACTTATCACGGGCACTTTCCTGCAATTGGATCATTGGGATGACCAGGAGGGTCGACGCTTTCAAGAACAGTTGCGGTCACTTACCCCGGACCATTGGCGACAGATGCTTCATGATATGGCTGCCATCGGGATTGATACGCTGATCTTCCAACAAGGTACGGACGCCCGGGAGGGAGTTGAAAACACCCGGGCGTATTATCCGAGCGCGAATTGGCCGAATCCCGATTGGATGCGGGGAAAGGAGAGATTGTATTCTGAAATCATCGAAGAGGCGGATGCCTTGGGCATGAAGGTCTTTCACGCGATTTACTCGATGTATTGGCCCGATCCGACCACCCGGACGGCAGAGGCGATCACGCTTGCGGAACGGTTGCTTCTGGAGCTTCAGGAACTTTATGCGGCCCATCCGAGCTTTGCAGGCTGGTATTGGACTTATGAGTATCCGCCGTCCTCACCTGCCGGGCGCGATGCTTTACAGAAAATCGTTCCGGCTGTCCGGAAACTTTCAGAAGCTCCGTTTCTGATCGCACCGAATGCGGACCGATCCATGTGTGCAACGATATTGCAGGATATCGACGTCGACATCATTGCGTATCAGGACTCGGTTGGACTGGGAGTCGAACCGGATATTTTCAATCGGTATGCGCGTGCGGACCGGTTCCGCAGTCTGGCGCGGCTGCCGTTTCTGTACGAGGAACTGCGATATGCTCACAATGCGTGGAATGCTCCCAATGCGTGGAATTCCTACCGGCGGGCCCGGGGAAGGACCCGGCTTTGGAACGATTTGGAAATTTGGGAGTTTGATTGCCACAAGGAGCTGATTCCAACAGAGTTGTCACGCATTGCGGCACAATTGGAGCTGACAGCGCCGTTCGTTGATAAACAGATCATCTACCAATATCCGGGATTGATGCACCATCCGGATCATCCGGTGAAAGTCGGTGGCGAGCGCGCTGCGACACTTTACGAAAATTACGCCTTATACCGGGAGGCTGTGTTGGCCGGACGAAAATGACAACACGCCAACCAATACAGAGTGCAAGTTCCCAATACCGGGAATTCCGGTGCAGTTCGTTGTGAGCTGTACCGAAATCCCCGGTGCCGGGGCGGCCGGGTTATTTTGCGTCAGGGGCGGCCTGTTCGTCGCGCTTGTCAGTCTTGACTTTGCCGAGATAATCGGGCAGGTCGAGACCGGCCATGCCGGCGACGTCGTGCAGCGGAGGCAGGCTCTGCAGCATGCCGGAGAGGAAGTTCGCGGTCGTGGTCTTGCCGTCCGCGCCCTTGTTGCCGCCATCCCAGACGGTGACCTTGTCGATCTTGATGCCCTTGATCGCTTCGGTCTGCAGCGATACGATCTCCTGAAGTTTTTCGATCAGCAGCATCTTGCTGGCCGCATTGGAGTCGTTTTCGCAGGCTTCGATGATCGCCTTGTAGCCTTCGCCCTTGGCCTTGAGGATTTCAAAGTTGCCTCGCGCCTGGGCTTCGAGCTTGGCGTAGATCGCGTCGGCGGCGCCTTTGGCCTCGCGGCGGATTTTTTCGGCTTCGGCGTCGGCGGCGATTTCGACCTGGCGCTTGTTGATTTCGGCCGGGACGATCACTTCGGCATTCTGGCGCTCCATCTCCATCTTGGCGCGGGAGATCTGGGCTTCTGCCTCGGCTTCGAACTGCGCCTTTTCGATCTGGGCGGCCGCGATTTTGCGGGCGGCTTCGGCGCGCCGGTAGGCTTCGGCTTCCTGCTCCTGACGGGTCGCGTTGGACTGGGCGATTTCGATCATGGAGACGTTCTCACCCTGCGTTGCGGTCGAATCCGCCTGTTTGACCGCGATACGGCGGTCGCGCTCGGCGTTCGCTTCACCGGCGGCGGCTTCTGCTTCGGCCTTTTTCACCGCGATGCGCTGGTCGCGCTCGGCTTCGGCTTCGCCGGAAGCGGCGGTCGCTTCGGCGTGCTTGACCGCGATACGGCGGTCGCGCTCGGCGTTCGCTTCGCCTGACGCGGCTTCTGCTTCGGCCTGCGACACGGCGATGCGTTCGAGCTTCTTGGCCTCGGCGGAACCGATGCTTCCCTTGCGCTGTTCTTCGGCCACGTCGACGCGGGCCTTGTTGATGGCTCCGGCGGCGGCGCGCTGTCCGATCGCGGCGATGTAGCCGGATTCGTCGGTGATGTCGGTGATGTTCACGTTCAGGAGTTCGAGGCCGAGCTTTTTGAGCTCTTCGGCCACGTTGGCTTCGACGGCGCGCAGGAAGGTTTCACGGTCGGCGTTGATCTCTTCGATCAGCATCGACGCGATGACCAGGCGCAACTGGCCGAAGATGATGTCCTTGGCGAGCTCCGCGATCGCTTCCGGGGTCTGGCCGAACAGACGTTCGGCGGCGTTGCCCATGATTTCCGGGCTGGTGCTGACGCCGACGGTGAAGATCGACGGCACGTTGATGCGGATGTTCTGTTTGCAGAGGGCGTTGTCGAGGTTCACCGGAATCTGCAGCGGGCGCAGCGAAATGTAGCCGTAGTCCTGAATGATCGGCCATACGAATTTGGCGCCGCCGTGGATGCAGCGCGCCGCCTGGTTGCCGCCGGTTTTACCGTAGATGATCATGATCCGGTCGGACGGACACTTGCGGTACCAGGTGACCACCGAGATGAAGATCATCAGCAGTACAAAGGCTGCCAGAGCGCCAAGAACGGCAATAATCATGTTGGGTTATCTCCTATTTGGTTGTTGGGTTGTGGAAAAAAAGGTTGTGAAATCGGATGGATTCAATCGAGGCGCCGGACGAGGAACAGGCCGCCGCCCAGATCGCTTTCGATCACCACTTCGGTTCCCGTTTTCAGTTCTTCATCGCTGCGGGCGCTGATCTGCCGGGTCCGGTCGGGGAGGGTGACCGTCACAAGGCCGCCCGGACCGCGTTCGGCGGGAAGCGTCAGGTAGACCACGCCGCGTCTGCCGATCATATCCTGCGTGCTGACATTGCCGGACTGCTGCATCTTGAGCAGCAGCCAGAGCACCAGCGAAGTCAGCGCCATCATCACGGCGCCGGAGAGGAAGGCGATGCCCAGCCCGCCCCAGCCGCGGTCGGCGAAGAAATAGCCGGCCCAGCCGAAGAAGGTGATGAAAGCGACGATGCTTTTGATCGAGAAGAAGTTCAGGCCGTGAATGTCCGATACATCGTGCGCATCGACCTGAAAGTCGGCATCGAAATCCGTTTCGCCATGCAGTCCGGCCAGGCTGAGGATGAATTGCAGAATGAAAATCACGCTGCCGAAAATGGCGAGAAACAGGTAAATATTGCTGCTGTTGGCAAGAAATTCACCGATGTTTTCGATCATCAGTTCCCCCTCCATTCGTTGAAAGTTGAATGCACCCCACTGCATCTGCATTTAGAATAGTACAATCGGGGGTGATTTCAAATGAAAATCGGACGGGAAGGGGAAAAAAATCCGTATTTTTTCCGCAACGGTTGTTTTTCGGAGTGAAAACCGTTGCGGATACGGACAAAGTTCAGACGGTTTTCCCGGAGCGTATTCCGGCCTGGTCAATTGTTTCGGCGGGGTCGGGGAAGAACTCCCGGCGCAGCGCGGAATCCGGTTTCAGATGGAAATCGCGCTTTTCCGGCGACACGAAGCCGGGATCGAGAAATTTCGAGTGGCGGTCGAAGCCTCTGGCGCGCCATTCGGAGCAGGTGAGAAAGGCCTCCCCCACTTGGGCGAACTTCCGGCGGCTGCCGCCGTGGAAAAAGTTGCAGTCGGAGGAGAACTGCTCCGGATCGACCGCGAGCGGAGCCGCCGCCCGGAAAAACGGATGCCCCGGTGCCTGCAGAAACACATTGCCGAGCAGGTTCAGGTTGTTCTGGTAGTTCGTTCCCGGCAGTTCATAGAGTTCGCGGCGGTCGTTCCCTGAAGTGATTGCGAGGGCGGAGTTCGCGTTGAATGCGAAGATGTTGTAACGCACGATATTCTCGCGCCCGTAGTGCTGGTGGTAGCCGTCGCGGGTGCAGTTGAAGCAGACATTGCGCTCCAGCACCATGTGCGCCGAGCCTTCGTCGGTGTAGAGCGCCCAACCGCCGTAAAAGCGGCAGCTTACGTCGTGGATCAGGTTGTTGTAAACCCGGGTGCCGGGCTGGATGCCGAGCAGATAGACGCCGCCCATGTCGCAGAGCAGCTGTTGGCCGAGGTCGTGGATGTGGTTGAAGCCGATCCGGTTTTCGCGGGCGGCCTGCTCGGCGTAGCCCCAGCTCCAGCCGCAGGAGATCCCGGTGTAGTAGAGGTCGTGGATGTGGTTGTGTTCGATCAGGTTGCCGAAGGCGTGCCCGATCAGGATTCCGGCGGCGCTGTGCTGAAGGCGGCCCGCATGGGCGATTTCGCAGTCGGCGACCGTGACGCGCCCGGTGCGCCGCCGGACGGTGTCGGCGGAGGGCGCGCCGGAGATCACGATTCCGCCGCCGCCGAGGTCGGAAAAGCGGCAGCGCCGGACGGCGATGTCCGAGGAACCCGGACCGATGTTGAGCCCGTACCAGCCGCAGTGTTCGATCACGCAACCGGAAAGCTCCGCATTGCGCACTCCGCGCGCCATCAGCACCGCCGGGAACTGCACCGCCGCCTGTCCCGCGTTGGCGGCGTCGAGGCCGTCGAACGGGGACTGGTCGGCACGGTGGAAGGTGTTGCTCCAATCCGCGAGCCGCCCGTCGCCGAGGTCGTAGCAGGAGCCGCTGCGGGAGAAACCGGCGCCGCCGTAGCGGAACGTCAGGTTTTCCAGCCGGACGCCGGAGAGCAGGCCCGGTTCGCACGCTTCGCCGCCGCCGTCCAGCGCCAGCAGCGCGCCGACCGCCGGGACGACCGTATCGGCGCTGTCCGGCTCCACGCCCTCCGGCGGAATCCACCAGAGCTGCCGGGCGGTGCGGTCGAACCAGTATTCGCCCGGCCTGCGGAGCGCCTCCTTCACGTTTTCAAAGTGGAACCGGGCGTATTCCGGATCGGCCGGAAAGCGGGAGTAACGGCGGAAGGCGAGAACGTTTTCCCGCGCGTCGAAGCTCTCCACCGGCAGCCGCGATTCCACCCATTTGGTGAACAGCACCGTTTCGATTCCGGCTGGTTCGCTCCACGCCGGATCGAAATCACCGGCTTTCACCCGGAAGCTGCGGGTCGGCACGAAAAGCCGCCCCTCCGAAGCCGGAAAGGTTTCAGCCGGCGTCAGGTCGCCGTTTTCCGGCCACCGGCTCCGTTTCTGGCGGATTCCATCCGCGAAAAACTGGTTGACCGTGCCGTCGGAAACCGCCTGTTCCGGCACGGCGGCGCGCCAGGCGGCACGTCCGTTGATCCTGTCCCTGACCCAGCCGGTGAGGCGGCAGCCGCCATCCAGCACCGTGCTGCCGTCCGCCGCGCCGCGCACCGTCAGGCCGCGGCGGGAAGCGGGAATCACCAGAGGGCGGTCGAGGCGGTAAACTCCGGAAGCAAGTTCCAGTTCCAGCGGTTCGTCGATCAGGGCGGAATCGATGGCGGCGGCGATGTCGTCGGATGCGGTCAGTCGGATCAGCATGAAATTTCCTCCCGGCTAAGAGTTTATTCAGGGATAAGCTCTAAGTTGCACTTTCTTTCAACATATCGGAAGATTTCGGAATTGCAAGCTGCATTTCCGCATTTTCGGGGAATGCCCCGGAAAGCCATGCCGCTTTCGCGGCAGGCGGGTCTGCAACCCTGCGGTTTGCAGACCTTGTGCGCTACGCGGCCTGATTTGCAATCAGGCACCGGTAGCTGGGCGCTGTAGCGCACAAATTACCTCCGGTGGCAAGTGCGCTTCGCCCCTTGACCCCGACCGGGTAGCACCCGGTGGCGTATACCGCTGATAGACCTCTCGCTACCCATTATTAATCCTCCGGTTTTGAGATTTTTGCGCAGCAAAAAACTCGAAACCGTACTCGGCGCCGGCACCTTGCCGGTCGGGGGGACCGGGGGGCGAAGCGCCCCCGGCCGCCGGAGGCATCACTTGACGAAGCGGGTGAGATCGCGCTGAATCTGGAAGAGTTCGGCTTTGTTTTCGTTGTAGAAGGGGTCGAGCGAGGGCAGGGGATTGTCGTTGCCGTCGGTCAGCTTCTGGGTCGCGAAAGCGATGGAGTTGCTGGGGAGCAGGGTCTTGTATTTGGGACTGGCGTAGAAGACCTGCGACCAGTTCGCGATGATGGTGTAGGTGCGCTTCTGGGCGGGATCGAGCAGGTTGTAGCCGAGGGAATAGTCCGCGATCGGATTGGTGACGCCGAAGTAGGGGGCGAGGATCGGGACCACGTCGAGATGGCTGCTCATGCCGGTGTAGACCTGAGGCTTCATGCCGGGGATGTGGATGACCAGCGGGGTGCGGACCTGTTCCTGGACGAAAGTGGAGTTGTGGCCGAGGCGGCCTTTTTCGTAAAATTCCTCGCCGTGGTCGCCGACGAGCACGACGATGGTGTTTTCCCAGAGGTTGCCGTCGTCGAGTGCCTTGAAAACTTCGGCGAGGCGCATGTCGAGGTGGTGATTGGAGTTGATGTAGCGGTTTTTGATCATGGTGCCGTCGCCGCTGGAAACCTTGGCGTAGTTCAGCTCCTGGGCGTACTCCTTGCGGATGACCGCTTCCTCGGGGAATTCATACGGGGCGTGGGGGGATTCAAAGAACATGAAGGCCATGAAAGGGCGGCTGCGGTCGGCGTTGCGGATGAATTCGGTCAGCAGCTTCACGTTGCGCTGGTCGCGGGTGTAGGTCGGGCCGTGGTCGTCGCTGTGGAGCGCTTCGGAGGGGACGCGGCAGAAAACGGTCTGGTCGAATTCGGGATAGCTGAATTTGGCCGAGGTGATGCACTTGAAGTTGTAGTTGTCTTCGATCAGCCAGTCGATGAAGACGGGGCCGCGGCGGCTCTTGAGGAAGCTGTCCCAATAGTTGCCGTAGATGCTGTAGAACATCGTGAAGATGCCCTGCCGGGTGCCGTTGCCGCCGGAGTAGTTGTTCTTGAAATTCACAGATTTTTCGGCGAATTTGCTGGCGTTGGGCATGATTTCCGGGGTGAGCATGTCGGCGCGCCAGGATTCGCAGGCGAGCCAGACCACGTTGTATTTCGGCCGGTCGGCGCTGCGCTCGATCGGATGGGCGGGATAATTCAGGTTCTTGTATTTTCCGGCGTTGGCCTTGACCTGCATCACCTCGCGGTTCGGCGGGCGCACGCCGAGGCCGGAAAGGAACCGGGACATCGTCGCTCCCTGAAACAGCGGGATCGTGGCGGTCGCGACCAGCGGAGTCGAACGCAGCATGTAATGCTCGTATCCGTAGGCGAACATCGAAAAGAGCAGACAGACAAGGCACAGCCCCCCCAGCGCGTACTTGCGCCACGACTTCAGCACGGCGGCGATCACGCGCAGCTTCGGCAGCCAGACGAAGGCGGCCATGATTCCGGCATGGACCAGAAGCAGCAGCACGATGCCGCCGACCAGCGTCAGGATCGTCCCGGCGCGCAATCCCATCGAAGCGAAACCGCCGGGAGTGGTCAGCAGATTCCAGACCAGGAAGTTGAAGTGAAAACCGAAACCGTGGTACAAACCCGCATCCATCAACAGCAGCAGGTGCGACAGGAACATGGTGCCGACCGCGCATCCGGTCACCAGCCGCCGTCGCCACGCGGCTTCGCCCGCTTTCACGGTCGCGACGGAGACAAGCGCGGTCAGGAGCAGGCCGGGAACCATATACAAAAAGGAGTAGGAGAGGGCCGCGGCAGCCATGATGGCCACCGTGATGCCGTTCCACTCAGTCACGCGCGAAACGAAGAAACCGACGACGGCGAGCATCAGTACATAAACGACCATCAGGTACGGGGCGATCGCGTCCCAGCCGGGAAACCACAACTTTTTTTGCTTATCCATTCAATATGCTCCGGAAAATAAATGTGTATGCGAAACAAAACCCTAATATATCAGTGATTCGGAGATATTCCAGAGAAAATGACAAAAAGGTAATCACATCATCATTTCGCAACGGAAGGAGGCAATTTGAATAAAACTGAGAATCCGCGGTTGGCGCGCTTGCATTTCTCCGGTTTCCGGTTTAATTTGTGCAGGGGGGAAGAGTGGAGGAAGTATGAAACGAATTTGGTGTGGTATCGGCGGAGCAGTGCTGTTGAGTGTTTTGGCAGGGTGTCACTGGGGAGAAAAACAGGATACCGGGCGGCCGGAGGGATTTTTACCTCCCGAAGTGGTCACGAAGGACTGGTCCGCTTATAAAAAACGAACCGAAAAACTGGTCGTTGAAAAACGTTACGCCGAGGCGTTGGAGCATTATCAGTGGTTCATCGATCATATCCCCGGAGATATGGACATGGCCGGGGAGCGCCGGATCTGGGGACTGGGCGGCTGGGCCCGGCTCGGCAAGCTCTATCCGCCGGCCCGGACGGCTCTCGCGGAATTGCGCGACCGCAAGGAAGCAGGTCTGCGTTCACAGAAACCTGTGTCATCGGCTGAAACTGTAACTGTCCTCCCCGACCTGCAGGACATCGGTTCCATTAACCGCTATCTCGGCGAAGAGGAGCGTACTCTTGCCTTGTTCCGCCGGCTGGACGCTGAACAACCGGTATTGGCTCAACTCTACTGGCCCCACGTCGAAGGCTGGATGATCGATCACGATCAGATGGAGTTGGCAGAAAAGTACATTCCCGATATCAACGAACGCTGGGAAGCCCTGAAAGGGCATATCGGAAAAAATCCGGGATATCACGCCCGGATGATCGAAGAGGACGCCGTCCGGCTGGCCAAAGTCGCCCGTTCCGCCGGTCAAAAGGGGTTGGCCGACCGGATCAGGCGTGAGTTGAAAGAACAGCTTCAGAATACGGTTCCAACCGTTCCGAGTGAATAATTCTCCTCGCGCCTGTTCGCATCGGTGATTTCGCTCCTTTCGGAGCGACCAAGGCGCTTCGCCCTTGGAACCCGACCGGCAAGGTGCCGGCGCCGGGTACGAGAGCCGGGAAAGGCGGCACGCCTTTCCCTCCGGGAGGGGGAGGCTCCGGTAGAGACAGGCAAGGTTGTACAGGAGCGGCACACCGCTCCGGTCGGCGACCGCGTCGGCTTTTTTGCCGACGCCGGGCACTCCCTGCGGTGAGCTGCCGCCGGAGGTCACGCGCGGAACAGCCAGATGCTGACCATCTGATGTGAAGTTACCCTTATGGAGGCTGAACTCTGCCTATCCTCATAATACAGGCAAGGTTCAGTAAGGCTCGTACTCAAAGATATGCTTGCCTGTGATATGGCAATTGTATTGTTGCCTGACCGCGCTTTGCGTATACCGGCAGATAAATTCTTATCAGCCTCCATCAGGGTATCTTTCTATTACCCGGTCAGCATCTGGTTGTTCCGCGCGTGACCTCCGGCGGCAGCAGGCGCAGGGAGTGCCTAAAGCCCGCAAAAAAGCGGGCTTTGCGCCGACCGGAGCGGTGTGCCGCTCCTGTACAACCATGCCTGTCGCCATCAGGGCTCCCCCCACCCGGAGGGAAAACCGGAACGGTTTTCCCGGATCTCAAGTATTCGGCACCGGCACCTTGCCGGTCGGGTTCCAAGGGCGAAGCGCCTTGGTCGCTCCGAAAGGAGCGAAATCCCTGCTGCTACTGTTTGACGTTGACGCCGTTGGCGCGCAGATAGCTTTTGAGTTCGGGGATGTCGATCAGGTGGAAATGGAAGACGGAGGCGGCCAGCAGGACGCCCGCCCCGGCCTGGGCGGCTTCGAGAAAGTGTTCCATCTTGCCCGCGCCGCCGGAGGCGACCACGGCGGCATCCGGGCAGGCTTCGTGAATGGCGCGGATCACAGGCAGGTCGTAGCCGGTGCGGGCGCCGTCTCCCGCTTTGCTGGTCGGCAGAATGGTTTCCACGCCGAAGCCGCGCACTTTTTTCGCCCATTCGACCGCGTCGGCTCCGGTGGCGGTGCGGCCGCCGTCGATGTAGACCTCATAGCCGGAGGGCAGGGCGGGATTCACGTCGACGTCGATTGCGACGGTGACCCGGCCGGGGCCGAATTCACGGATCATTTCGGCGATCACTTCCGGGCGGCGGAAGGCGGCGGAGCTGGTGGAAACCTTGTCGGCTCCGGCTTCGAGCACGGCCGCCGCCGAGGCGACGTCGCGGATGCCTCCGCCGACGGTGAAAGGCACGGTGCAGGCCGCGGCGACCCGGCGGACCACATCGTGCAGCGTCGCGCGGTTTTCTACGGTCGCGGTGATGTCGAGCAGCGCGAGTTCATCGGCGCCGGCGGCGCAGTAGGCGCGGGCGCACTCCACCGGATCCCCGGCGTCGGCGATATCGACGAAGTGAACACCTTTGACGACCCGTCCATCCCGCATATCCAGACACGGCATGATCGAAACAATCTGATCCATAATTCAGCCTTTCCTGTACATCGTAAGATAAAATTATAAAAAAATAGTGCCGGAATCACTCTTTTTCAAGCGGATGAACCAGTTTTTTCAGGAGGAAACGGGTCGGAACGGAAAAAAGCTCCGTTCCCCCTGGGAGAAGGGGGAGCGGAGCCGGGAAAACAGCCGGAACCGCGGGGACGGCGCCGGCCTTGGGCATGGGGCGTGTTTCAAAATTCGCGAATCGCCAGATTGGAGTCCCGCCACTGCTTGACGCAGGGATTGCAGTATTTGGCGCGTTCTTCGGTCAGCTGCTGATAGCTGAGCGGCTCGGCATGGCCGTCGAACATCACCACGTTGGCGCGATCCGCATGACGGACATAGGCCGGATAGTAGGCTTTCGCCGAATCCTTCGGGGCGACCGGCGAAGTCGATTCGTAGTAGGCGGCCTGTCCGGCCCGGTTGCGGATCTTGCCGTTGTAGGCGTCGCAGACCGGCGGGGTGTCGATGAACATGATCAGCTGCGCGTCGCGCCCGAACTTGCTGATCTCATCGACCCGGTGCGGCACTTTCTTCTGGCCGTTGCCGAACGTTTCGCCGAAGGTCAGCACGTTCAGTCCGTAATTGAGTTGTTTGGAGTTGAACGCATAGTTCGTTTCGGCCGGACACTGGAACGCCTTTTTGTCCACCTGATAGTTCTTTTCAAATACCGCGAACCAGTTGCCGATGCCGCGGCCGAGGTAGCCGGTGACCGCCCAGCCGTCGGAATCTGTCGCATACTGTGCGGCTGCTTTGCCCATGCGGGAGAGATTGTCCCGGCAGCCGACCTCTTCCGCCGCCTCGCGGGCGGCAGCCAGCATCGGGTGAATCATTGCCGCCAGCAGCGCCACCACTGCAACGATAATCACCAACTCAACAAGCGTAAATTTCTTCATAAGTCCTTGCCTTCAATCCAAATACTTTTACTTTTTCCACTGGGCCCAGAAATAATTGGGATCCTTTTTCTGTTCACCGATTCCGGTTTGGGTGTCGCCGGGAATATCGTGATATCCCATCATTTTGGTATGACCGTCGACAAAAACGACATTCATACCTTTATTTTCCATATGCCGCCAGAGATCCAGCGGGGCAATGGAACTGCGTTGACCGACTTCCGGGCTGTCAGCATCTGCTCCGGCGGCTTTGCCCGTGTCCATGACGATCATACGGGAGGACGGAGTCTTTACCCGTGCAATCAGAAAACCATTGGGTTCATTTTGGCTCCAGCCATTTTTTCCGGCAGCATAATCGGAATTGCCATGGTGGGAATTCATGCTGTAATGCTGGGCAATTCCCTTATTGTAAGGAGCGACCAGCGGTTGGGAAGGGCAGGCAAAAAACGCTTTGGGGCGGTTGTTTCCCTTGATTTTATCCCGAGTTTCCTCCGGCCGGTCGTAGTGCATCAGGTCGAATGGAGTGAGATTGGGTTTGGAAAGGGCGTAAAGCATGTCCTGCCACTTTCCCTGGCCGTGCCATTCATAACTGGAGAGGTTGCCGTTGTATTTCGGGAACCTGCCGTTATTGTTGTCGGTGTAGATCACCATGTAATTGCCGATCTGCTTGAGATTGTTGGTGCAGGAGATGTCTTTCGCCCGGTTGCGGGCCTTGTTCAGGGCCGGCAGCAGCATGGCGGCGAGGATCGCGATGATCGCTATCACGACCAACAGCTCAATTAGGGTGAAGTTCTTAGTTTTCATAATTCTCTCTCCTGTTGTAAAACGCATTTGGGGTATCCATAATATAAGGGGTAAATTGTCTATTGGGCGACGGTTCCGGTAGCTCCCTGCTGATAGGGCTCATGGGCGTTGAAAGCGGTATTGTTGATACCGGAATTTCCGCTGTTCATCCAATGGCTCTGGCTGATTCCGCCCGCGTGTCCATCTACGAACAGCGTGCCGTTGGAAGTGCCGTGCGCGCCTTTCCGGTCCGCTTTGAAACTGGAACTGGTACTGGCGTTCTGCGGACGGAAGTACAGCTTATCGTTGATATTGCCTTTTACGGTATCCAGCGAATCGAACATCAGGATTTTGCTAGACGGATCTTTGGTTTGGGAAAGCATCCGGCTGCTTTTGGCATCCTTGGTGTAGAAAAGGTATCCGTTCAGCCATCTGCCGCAATAGAATTTGGTGCCCCATGTGGCGGTATAAGGAAGCCGCGGACATTCCCAGAGTTTGTCCACTTCCTCATTGCCGGAAATCATGAATTTTTTGGCTACGTAAGGAGCGACGGATTTGGGAATGGAGCCTTTGCTGTTGGCAAACAGCTGTTCCGAACCGCTGCCGTTTCCGGCAATATAGGGAAGCAGGCCCCGGTAGTCATCGGTATACATCTGGATGCCGGTTCCCAACTGCTTGTAACGACTGATGCAGTCGATGTCCTTGGCGCGGTCGCGGGCCTTGTTCAGGGCCGGCAGCAACATTCCCGCAAGGATCGCGATGATCGCTATCACGACCAACAGCTCAATGAGGGTAAAATGCCTGTTCGTTTTCATTTTTCGACTCCTTTTCTGCTTTGAATGGAAACTTTCGATCATTCTGCCAAAGGACCTTTTATTTTAATGAAATTACGGAGTTGCGCTCAATCAGCCGATTCGATAATCTTACTTTCTTCAAGGTGTCGGAGTCGTCGCTCAACACGATCTCCACCGCTTTCTCCGCGGCTTCGTGCAGCGGGCTGGCGATCGTGGTCAGGGAGGGACGCTGGAATTCGGAAATCCCCGGATTCTCAAAACCCATCAGCGAAATTTCCTCCGGGACACGCTTGCCGGCCAGCTCCTGGATCAGCCAGTTGACCTCCAGCACCTTCATATCTTCGCCGGTTACCCAGACCGCGGTGCACCCGGCATCGATCAACTGCTTCACCGCCAGGTGCAACGGCATTTTGTTGCTGATCTTCAGCAGGTTGGCCGCAGGATCGCAACCGCAGCTCCGCAACGCTTCCGCCACGCCGTCAACCCGGCCGAGCCCGGTGTAGTCGGACTCATGGATCACCGCGATTTTCCGGTGTCCCTTGCGGGTCAGGTAGTCCCCGGCCAGGCGGCCGGTTTCGTGGCAATCCACATAGATCGTGTGGAAAAATTCACTGAAATTGTCGCTCAGCCACACGATCGGGATATTGCGGATCGATTTGAGAATATCGATGGTTTCCGGTTCCCACGCGATACCGATGATGCCGTCGAACCAGCAGTCGGTCAGATTGCCGATCCGGTCTTCGGTGATCATCGTGATTCCGGCATCGGCACGGGAGAGCGCAAAACAGATATGCTGGGTCAGCGTGTTCACGTAGCCGCCCATCACGGTTTTGTGCGGCGGCTCGGTGACCAGCGCAATCTGTTTGCTGCGGACCCCGACGCGCGGCCGGAAGCCGAGTTCCCGCGCCGCCGACAATACCCGGCAACGGGTTTCCGACGGGATCAGAGAGCTGTTGTTGAAGACCCGGCTGACTGTCCCGGCGGAAACTTTGGCACGGTGCGCCACTTGCGCCAACACCCCTGAGGTTCCCGTTCCGTTTTGTGTTCTTACTTCCGCCATTTTTCCGAATCCTGTTTAATTAGTTCCGAGCTTTCACTAATATTATACCAAATTCTTATGCAAATGTCAAGAGTGAAAAACAAAATTTTTAAAGATTATGCAATTTTTGCACAGATATGGCAAGAAAAAACGGAGCAATGCCCCGTTTCCTCACTGTAATGTCAGCGTCTGCAGTGTTTCTGATCAGATGCGGCGCAGCCGGAACAACAGGCGCAACCGCCTTGTTTCACCTTGCGCCGGAAGTTCCAGATCATGCCGCCGATTGCGGCGGCGAGCACCAGAATTGCGACGGCGGTGCCGAGCCGGTCGGAATCGCCCTGCGCCCCGGCTGCGGGGGCGGCTTTTTCCGCCATCGCCGCCAAAGCCGCCGGAACCGTCAGAATAAAACCGGTTATTTTCGTATGATTCATAGGTTTGACTCCTGAAAAAAAACTTGTTAGCCTTTTCTAATAATATAGGCGGTTCCGACGTTTTTTCAAGTGGCGCCCCGGAATTTTACCGGGACGCAGGTGTGCCGCGCAGGATCACGGTGCCGAAAGGAGGGATGCCGAGCCTCCCGGCGGCGGACGTGCAGCCGGGCGAGGTGTAGACCGGCTCGAACCGCCCCGGTTCGGCTTCGGTGAATCCGCCCGCGTTGAACAGGAAACGGTATTCGCAGGACTCCGAATAGCGGGAGCAGCGCCACAGCAGGCTGTCGCATGCTTCCAATCCGGCGAGTTCCATCGCCAGCGTGCAGGCGGGCGGGATGGCGCTGCGGTCGGGCTGCCGGAAGAACGCCATCGCAAAGTTCCCGCCGCAGGTGACCACCTGTCCGTTGCCGAAGGCGTGCCGGACCGCCGCGGGGGAGCCGTCTTCCCAGCGCCCGACCACGTCGGCATCCTCGGCGGGGGCCAGAATCACCTGCCAGCCGGCGGCGGCCTGCATGGCGCCGTTTTCCCAGCGGATATTCCGGATTTCTCCGGCCGGAAGCGCGATGCGGAGGGTTTCGCGACAGCCGGTCAGGGCCTCCAGTCCCCGCGCGGGGCGCTGCGGCGTGACCCAGGTGCGTTCGTCGCGGCAGGCGAACGGGTAACCGATCAGCAGCGTCCCGCCGTCCCGGACGAATCCGGTCAGCCACGCCGCCGCCGCTTCGTCGACCAGCTCGACCGCGTCGGCCACCAGCAGCCGGCAGCCGGAGAGGTCGTCGCCGCTGACCACGAAATCGGCGGTGACGCCGAGCCTGCGCAGGATCGTATGGTCGGCCGCCGCGGCCTGCTTGCAGGAGTAGTCGGTCGAAGCGCGGATTTCCTCAATATGATTCAGTTCGCTGCGCATTTCCTCGATCCGCATCAGCAGGTCGTTGCGCAGGTCGAACCAGATCGCCGCCTTGCTCCGGGCCGGACGGCTGGCGGCGAAATCCGCGCCAAGCTCCTTCAGCACGCCGGCGATCCGGTCGCACCGCTCGCTGCGGCGGGTCGGGGAGCCGTCGATTTCGCGCATTCCCCAGCCATTTGACTCCTCGCCGAAGCGTTCGGATTTGTACTGCCAGAAGGTCAGGCCGCGGCAGCCGGAGGCGATCGCCATCCAGATGGCCTGCTCGATGAAATCCGGCTCCGGCTCTTTGTGCCAGTTCGCGTAGTTGGTGTAGAACTCCTGGCACCAGTAACCGGGATCGACCCGGCGCAGCCAGCTCGACTGGTAGAGCGGCGCATTGCGGTCGATCAGGTTCGCCGGATGCAGTTCGATCGGGAATGAACAGCCGTAGCGGTCGACCTCGGCGGCATTCAGGAAATCGTTGCTGGTATCGCAGGCCGGATCCTGGACCAGGCTTGAACAGCCGACGTGGCACATCACGGTCCGTTCCGGGTCCGCCGCGCGGAAGCCGCGCACCGAGAGCGCCACCTGTTCCGCCACCGCTTCGGCCGCCCACTGCCGCCACAGGAAAAGCTCCGCGTAGTCGGAGTGCGAGTGGGGCGGAAACACCGTGTCGAACGCGGTCCACGCCTTGCCGAATGCGGCGTTCAGCGCCTCAATGGTGCCGTAGCGTCCGCGCAGCCAGTCGCGGTAGGAGGCGACGGAGTGTTCACACCGGCACTGGCCGAGCGGACGGCTGCGCGGTTCGTTCCATGCGTTGTAGAACCAGAGCGCCGGGTGTCCTTTATAGCGTTCCGCCAGTTGCCGGGTGAATTCGGTCGCCGCTTCGGCCACGCGCGGATTGTCGAAGCAGGGCCACCAGCCGCCGACGTAGAAGGCGGCGTGGGCGATCGGGTCGAGCGGCTGGTTGTGGAAACCGATCCGGGTGCCGCCGAGCTCGGTGAAAACCCAGTCGGGCGCGTTTTCGAGCTGCGCCTTGAGGATGACCCGCAGCCGGTTCCGGGCGGCGAGGTCGAACAGCCGGTCGAGGTCGTCCCAGACGAATTCGCCGCGCCGCCGCTCATGGCACCGCCACTGCGGGCGGAACTGCACGTGGGTGTAGCCGGCCCGGGCGATCTCGGCGAGGTCGTCCTCCCATTCCTCGCGCGGCGGAGTCGGTGCGCGGTGGTACTGGCAGCCGTAGGGAAAGAAGTCGAAGGTTTCGGTTTTCATAAGATGGATTCTCCGGAGGTTGATGATACCGGATTGTGCCGCGACAGGCGGCGGTTTCCGGCGGTTTCGGTAAAATTACGGGAAAAAACAGGAAGCCCTGTGGACTTTTTCATTCTTTGTGTTATGGTAAAATCATGTATTATCAAGGATACCTGATTCGCATTGCACGGGAGGGCCGCACCATGTTTGAAGCATTTTCCGTCCGCCTGACGGACGACAAATCCTATCCGAAGTATATCCAGCTGCGCGACCAGCTCGCCGAATTCATCAAGGCCAACGACATCGCTTCGGGCGAACAGCTGCCGGACATCGTCAGCATGTGCCGGATCGCCGGGCTGAGCAACCGGTCGGTCGAACGCGCCTATATGATGCTGATCAACGACGGCATCTGCTTCCGCCGCCCCAAAAAGGGGACGTTCGTGCGCGGGGCGGTGTCGCCGCACCACGGCGGCGTGCGGCCGCGCATCTGCGCGATCTTCTCCCGGTACGACCCGATGCGCTTTGAAAAGGACGACGTGACCGGGCGCATCTACGCCGGAATTCAGGGCGAGGCGCGCCGCGCCGGAATCGACCTGCTGATCCTCTCCGAGCGCAGTCTGCCCTTCTATCTGGATAACGGCAGCTTCGACCTGGTCGGGATCGTGATGCTGTCGTGGTATGATTTCAAGGAGGCGCACGCGGTCGTCTCCCGGTATCCGGGCGTGCGTTTTTTGTTTGTGAACTATCATTTCGCCGGTTTTGAGAACATGCCGCCGAATGCGGGCGGCATCTTCAACGATGATTTCGCGGGCGGGTTTGAAGCCGCCGAATACCTGATCGGCCGCGGCTGCCGCAAGCCGCGCGCGATCACCGTCCGGCTCGACAGCGACGACAACTACCAGCGCCGTCTCGACGGCTTCCTGCTCTCCGCCCGGCTCAACCGCCTCGACGTGACCGAACGGGACATCTGTGTCTGCAACCGGGGAGCCAACCCCGCAAAGGAGGATCAGATTGCGATGGGGCATGAGTTTCTGCGACAGATTCTCGACGACGCGCCCGACACCGACGCGGTCTTCTGCACCAACGACCTGCTGGCCGCCGGAGCCGCTTCGGCGCTCGATAAACTCGGGCGCCGCGACCGGGTTGAAGTGACCGGTTACGACAACATCCTGCCGCACCTGAGCGCCGACGGCCGCTTCACCACCGTTTCGATCAATCTCGAACAGATGGGAAGCCGGGCGATCACTCAGTTGCTCGACGGCGGAGCAGTCTACCCGCGCGTGGTCAACGTCGCGCCGCAGCTGCTGCCGCGCCGCCCGTCGCCGGAAGCGTGAAGCGATCCTTCGCATGGAGGTTCATCCTTTGAGTCGGGTGAGGCGCGCCGAGGAGACGTTGCGGAATACGGCGGTCGCACCCCGTTCATCAAGCTTCACCTCGGCTTCCGGCGGCTCGCAGCCGACCGGGGCCGGGGCTTCCCCCGCGTAAAAAGGCAGCGTCAGCGTCAGCTCTTCGACCGGTGCTTCGGCTGTGAATTCGAGCTCGTGCGCGTCGAGCCGGAAGCCTCCGGCGACGCGGCGGCCGCGGTGAACGCCGAGCGCCCGGTTCCGCACCTCGGCCACGGCGGTTCCGGGCAGGCGCGGAGCCGCTTCGACCTTGCCGCCGCCGGCGGAAAAGCCGAGCACGTCGCCGGAAAAGCAGCCGAGAAAGACCGCACACTGTTCGCAATTGCCGCTGTCGACGGTGTAGTCCGCCGCCGGGTCTTCGGCAAAGCCGTTCCACACGCCCTCGAACTCTCCGAAGAACCAGTCCAGATAGGGGGACTGGCCGGGGGAGGGCAGGTGGTGCAGCCAGTATTCCGGATAGAGGTCGGCGGGGCGGCGGACGGTCCGCCGCAGGAATTCGAGCAGCACCTCCAGCCGCCGGTCGTCCCCCGAACGGGCGGCGAAGCGCAGCATCTGCCCGATCACCTTGCCCATCGTGCGCAGCTTCATGAAACCGGTTTCGCCGCTCGGCACGCGCAGGCCGCCCCAGTCGTTGCAGTGTTCGGCGCGCCACAGTTCTTCAAAGGCGCGGCGCCACGCGGAACGCCGCCCCGGATACCAGCGTTCCGGGTAGAGGTTGATCCAGTTGAGCGGCCGCTCCTCAGCCTTCCCGTCGGGGCGCAGCGCGGCGCGGTAGAGGTCGGCGGCGGGGTCGTAAAGCCAATGGTCGATGCCCCGGTCGAGCAGGGCGGCGCGTTCGAGATACCGTTCGGTGACGATGGCGGGGCGGTTCAGCAGCCGGGCCGCCTCTGCCATCGCGAGGCAGCCTCCGTACATCGCGCCGTTGGTGAAAAGATCCAGCAGCGGTTCGGTGCCGCCGCCGAGCTGTTCGTTGTAGTTGCCGGAATCCAGCAGCCGGAATGCCGCGTGGAAGTGATGGCGCCAGGTGTCGTCGAACACCCGGTCGAGCCGGTCGAAGCAGCGCGGCAGCGCCGGATCGTCCGCCCCCGTCTCCAGCAGCCGGGCCAGCGCCCGGGCCGGATGGGCCGGCGTGTCGATCTGAATTTTATTGTGCAGCGGCGTGCCGTCCGGGCGGTAGGCGTGGACGATGAAGTACTGCCCCTCCGGGATGTGCGACAGCGTGAAATCGAGGATTCGCGCCGCCGGTTCCGGACACCCCTGGTCGGCCAGCACCCCGGCGGCTTCGGCGGCATCGCGCGAATAGTGGCAGACGCCGTAACATTTGACGCCGTTCTCCTCGCCGAAGCTGGTCTGGCAGAAGCCGTCTTCGCGGGTGCGGTCGAGCAGGCTCTGCATGGTGCCGCGCCAGAGCGGGCCGAGGAAACCGTCAGAGGTTTCCAATGTGGCGAACGGGGATGGATGGTTCCGGTTCATGTTCAGTTCTTTCGGATTGCTGTTGTTCAGAGGGAGTTGGACCAGTAAGCCGCCGGGAGATTTCCTTCCTTATAGATATCGGCGGGAACGGAAAGGGTCACTTTGACCGTTTCTGCGCCGCCGTGGAAGAACAGCACATTGACGGCGCGGCCTCCTGCATGGCGCGCCGCCGGAATCCGGGCCGGGCCTTCGCCCGCATAGCCGACGATCAGCCAGCCGGGAGCATCGGCCAATACGATCATATCCGGATTTTTCACCTGGCTGCGCCTGACTCCCCGGCCGGTCCGGCTGTCCCGGCAGACGCCATAGCCGTTGATGCCGTAGCTGCTTTTCTTTTGGAGCAGCCCGGAGTAGGTCAGACGGGTTGATGTCGGATCATCCGGGCAGGTGAAGGCGGCGGCGGGCGCGCCCGGTTCGGCTTTCACCCCGACGTAAGGAGCGAGCGGCACGGTCCAGACGGCCTGATAATCCGGCGGCGAACCGGTCGGAAAATAGTCGTCGTTATCGGCGGCATACTGCAGAAATCCCCGGTTCAGCCGTGCCAATCGGTCGAGGCATCGGACCGTACCGGCTCCGGCGGCGCGGCCGGAGAGCGGCAGCGCCAGCGCGGCCAGCAGCGCGGTCAGTGCGAGGAGGCAGACGAGTTCGACTCTGGTGAAGCGGTATTTCATGGTTGGTTCTTTCTGCAAGGGTTATTCTGTATAGGTACACTGGTTCGGCATGAATTTCGACTTGTTGATCGCGTCGTCCATGCTGGTGGGGCGGCAGCTGCCGTCGGCATAGGCGGTGTTCGCGCGCTTGTTGTGGCTGAAGCGCCCGACGGCCTTGGGATCGCCCCAGTTGCGCGGGTCCACCATGTAATACTGCGTCCAGTCGGCGGTTTTGGGGTAGTTTTTGTTGACCGAATCCATGAAGATCGCGTAATCCGACGGCGAGATGCCGGTCTGCTTCTGAACGGCAGCCACATCGGTGTAGCCGTTGTTGATGAATTCGTTGGAAGGATTGCCCTTCAGGTAGTTGTAGCGGTAGACCACCCGGCCGTAGACCTGGTACATTTCGTTCATGATCCGCCCGTAGGGCTTGAAGGATTCGCAGGTGAACAGCTTGGAGTCGGCCATATACCCGAGGTTGACCAGCCGCTGCCACCAGATCGAATTGTCCCCGAACCGGTCGTCGATATGCCGGAGGATGTATTTGTGGTCGTTCGCATAGAACAGCCCGGCGGTGCCGATCTGCTTGAGGTTGCTGACACATTTGATGCTCTTTGCCTTGTCGCGCGCCTGATTCAATGCGGGCAGCAGCATCGAAGCGAGGATTGCGATAATAGCGATCACGATGAGCAGCTCAATCAAGGTGAACTGATCTTTCTGCAGGGGCAAGTCGGTCGGCGTGAATTTCCTTTTCATTTTTCCTCCGGGATGACGTTGGGTAATCTTACTATACCGGTGCGGCACGTTTTTGCAACATGCGTGATAAAATTTTGTTTCTATGTAATTATACCTGATTTTCTTTTAAAAAGCAACCGAAAATCCGAAAAAATTGAAAAAATTTAAAGGAAAGTTGGGGGACGGAGGTGGAAAACCAATATTTTCTTTCCGGTTTACCGCTTTGCTGTGATTGTTGTATCTTGTTTTATATCAATTTTTTAATTGGAATTATGCGCATGTTTTGAAGGAATCCGGAAGAAATTTCATCTTTTTTGAGGCGGGGACTTGACTTTATGGTGGATATCAGGTATAATTAGAACGTGAGCCGCCTGTAAATCGTCATTCATTCCAACCATTGAGGAGTCCGATGCAAATGTTCCGCACCTGTCTTGCCGTCCTGATCCTGTCCGCCGCCGCCGCGCTGTCCGCCGCGCCGCTCGACCTGACCGATCCCGCCGTAACCGGAGGGAAGGGCGTTTCGCTCTTCAACCGCACCGGGCGCGTGAAGGTCGACCGGCTCGGAGTGTGGAATGTCTGGCCGGATTATACCGGAATCCGGGTGGATGAAGTTGAACTGGATGGCGCTCCGGCTGATTTTGAATTCACCTTTTCGCCCGCCGACACCGCGCTGGCCTGGCTCGACGGCCATCTGTTCAGTCTGGCCGACGCTTCGGGAAACGAGGTGCTGCGGCTCGATATGGTGCGGCGCGGCCGTTTCCGGCTTGCGTTCGCCGGAAACAAAGCGGTTTCAAGGCCGCAGAAATGGGATTGCACGGTGGTCAACTGGGATAACCTGACGCCGCGCAAGCTCACGGTTCGGCTGGCTCCCGGCGGCGCCGCGCTGCTGATGGACGGCCGTACCGTCGTGAAGCTTGACGGCCCCATGCCCGCCCCCGGAAGCTATCGCGCCTTTCTGGGCCGGAAAGACGACGCCGGACGCGGCGCGCTCGGCTGGTACAGCAGTTTCGAGCGGAAACCGGCTCCGGCGGAGTTCCCGGAGCCGCAGCCGCTGCCCGGCAAGCCGGAGTGGTCGGCGCGGGTCGATGCGCTCGAACGGCTTTTCATCACGCCGGAGATGGACCAAATTCCCTTTGACAAGGACCGGATTCGGGCGAAAGACGCCCGCATCGCCGCGATCTATATCGCCGTCGACGGCCTCTGGTACCGGCTGCTCCGCGGCCTGACGCCCGGCTTTGAATTCTTTCTGGACGAGCTTGAAAAACTGGCCGCCGCGGTACGCGCCGGAGAACTGCCGGATGAAGTCTATCAGGTCGGCGGCGGCACTCCGCCGGACCGTTTCCTCACCCCCGGCGACACGGATTTCTACTACGGCGACTGCGGCTGGGGGCTGGCGGCCTACGCGCCGGAGCTGGCCCGGCTCGGGGTCAATCTGGTTTCGGAGCACATCTGGCCTGAAGCGGTGCTCGACGCGCAGGGAAAGCCGCGGGATGTGATGCTGATCCGCCGCACCATGCCGCAGCTGGAGGAGTTTGAGAAGTACAACATCGCCTTCGACCTGATGATCGCGCCCTATACGCCGAACTGCCTGTTGAAGAAACATCCGGAATGGGAAGGCGCGTTTTTCGGCCTCGGCACCGAAAGCGAAGCCGAGAACCTGAAGCGGCAGACCGAGGAGTGGAAGGGGCGGCAGGCCGGGCACGGTTTCCTGAAAGCCTCGGTGATCGCGCCGGACTACCGCGAGATGTGCCGCACCTTCCTGGAGTATTTGCTTCCCTTTGTGCGCAACAGCCGGATGCTGGTCGCGATCGATCTCGCCAACGAGGTGCAGCTTGAGGATTATTCGCCTCTGATGCAGCAGTATTTCCGCGACTGGCTGCGCCGAAAATACGGCTCCGCGGAAAAGCTGAACGCGGCGTGGCGGTCGAACTACGCGTCGATCGACGATGTGCTGATGGTTCGCCCGCTGGTGTTCGACCGGACGCATCCGGTCCGCTTCTGGGACTGGGTGCTCTGCAACCGCGAGGCGGGCACCGGGCACTTCCGGTTCCTGCATGAACTCTGCCGCCGGAACGCGCCCGGCGTTCCGACCCATGTGAAGCATCTGCCGCACGAATTCGGCACGCCGTGGTACGAGATGGGGAGCAACGCGCGCAACTTCTACGACTACGCCGACGGCATCGACCGCAAGGCGCTGGCCGGCCTGACCGAAATCATCGGCACCGACAGTTGGGCGGACAATGCGCATGACGAATCCGGCCGCCTCTCCTCGGACGTGCCGATGCAGAGCGCCTACTTCTCGCTGCTGCGGAGTTATCAGCCGGAAAAGTGGATTTTCGACAGCGAATGGCATATCCTGCGCTGCGACCCGCCCGCCACTCCTCCGGCCTGCCTCGACATGGTCATGCAGCAGAACGCGGTGCACGGATTGCGGGCGGGCACCTTCTGGCTGGTCTGCCCCGGCAACGGCCAGCACCTCGAATTGAGCAGCACCGCGCCGCTGATGCTGCAGAGCGGGCTTACCGGGGCGAAGATCCGCAGCAAACGCGAATATTTCAATGCGCTCGCGTCCCGTCCCCGCCGCTTCGGCGTGCTTTACAGCCCGAAATCGCGTTATGTCGGCGGCGACCTGCATTCGCTGCGGCTGCTCCGGTATTTCGAGGCGGGGATGTTCTCCGGCGCGGAACTGCGCATCGTCGACGAACGGCAGCTGATCGGCGGCGAAGTCACCGCCCGCGACCTCGATCTCTTGGTGGTGCTCGATACGCCGCTGCCGATGGAGGAGACGCCCGCAGCGTTGCGTAAATTCGCGGCGGACGGCGGCAAACTGATCCTGTACGGCGATTTCGCGACACGGCTTGCGGATGTGGATACGGCCGTGCCATTCCTGCGCCGGGAACGTGCGACGCCGTCGCAGGACGAATGGCTGCGGCGCATCCGCCGCGACGCCGCCGAATTCGGGCTGGCCGCTCCGGTCGATGTGACCGATGAGCAGGGCAGGCCGGTCTACGGTGTGGAATGGCATGTGGGCCGCCTCGCGGATGGCCGCAGGGTATTGTACATCGCCAATATGAGCAAAGAAACCCGGAAACTGAAGCTCTCCGGCATCACCGGATTGATCGACACCGATACCGGCAAAGCCGTTCCGGCGGGAAACATCGAATTGCCGAACTGGGGAACTTTCATCGGCATCTGCCGGTAGATGCCGGTCATTCGCGGCCGGGGGCCGCCGCCAGGTGGTTGATCTGGTGGGCGATGCTGGCGGCCCCGAAACCGTTGTCGATATTGACGACCGCCACCCCCTCCGCGCAGGAGTTCAACATCGTCAGCAGGGGGGCCAGACCCTGAAAACTTGCACCGTAGCCGACTGAAGTGGGGACGGCGATCACGGGCTTGTCCACCAATCCTGCGACGACTCCGGCCAGGGCGCCTTCCATGCCCGCCACCGCGATCACCGCGTTGGCGGCGCGGATTGCGTCGAGCTTGGCCAGCAGCCGGTGGATTCCGGCCACGCCGACATCGTAAATCCGGGTGACATGGCTGCCGAAAAATTCCGCGCTTTGCGCCGCTTCTTCGGCGACCGGGATGTCGGCGGTTCCGCCGGTGCAGACGGCGATATTGCCGTCTCCGGCGGGAAACTCTCCGACCCGGATGATCCGTGACAGCGGGTCGTAGGCCGCTGACGGGATCGCCTCGCGCACCAGCCCGGCCTGTTCCTCCGAGGCGCGCGTGCCCATCACCCGCGAACCCTGCTCGTGGAAGCGGCGGAAGATCGCGACCAGATGCTGCGGGGCCTTGCCCGGACAGAACACCACTTCGCCGCAGCCGCGCCGCAGTTCGCGGTGGTGGTCGAGCTTGGCGAACCCCAGTTCCTCATACGGAAGTTTTTTCAGAAGCCCGGCGGCTTCGGCCACTTCGACCTCGCCGGAACGAACCTGATTCAACAATTTCAAGACATCCATGACAATCAATCCTAGATCAGCCAGCCGTCGTCGCCGGCAGGAGCCGGTTCGGCGGGCTTGGCGTGGGTGCGGAAATACTCCTCCGGATCGGTGGACCGCACCTGAATCGGCACCGGCCGCACCACGATCGCCCGTTCCGGCCGCACCGGGCAGGCGTATTCGCAGCTGCCGCAGCCGATGCACAGCTCGGAGGTCAGCTTCGGGATGCGGATGCCCCGGCTGTCCGGCTCCATGCGCAACGCTCCGGTCGGGCAGTGTTCGGCGCAGGCTCCGCAGTCGGTTCCGTCGGCCACCGCGACGCAGAGCGGCGGAATGTATTCGGCCAGCCCGATCCGGCAGCGCCGCTTGTCCGGCAGCGCCATCGGCACGATGGCTCCGGTCGGGCAGACCCGGCCGCAGTTGTCGCAGTTGAATTCGCACATGCCGCGGTCGAACTTCAGGTGGACCGTGTCAGCTCCGTCTCCGGCCGGACGCAGCACATTGCCGCGGCAGTTCACCACGCAGAGCTGGCAGCCGGTGCATTTCGACCGGAAGCGGGCGGCGGAACCGGCCCCCGGCGGATAGACCGCCCCCTGATCGGCGGCGGCCTGCTTTGCGGTGGGCTTGAAACCGCAGACCGCGGCGACCGTGACCGCCGCAGTCGCCGCGCCGCCGATCAGCAGACGGCGGCGGTCCATATCCACCGGAGCCGCCGCCGGATGGCCGTAGTGAATCGCTCCGACCGGGCAGGCCGAAAAACAGTTCATGCAGCGCACACACCGCTCATTGTCGATTTCGCCTTTCGCCAGCGCGATGCAGCCGGAGGGACAGCTGCGCACGCATTTGCCGCACTTCACACACTGTTCCTTGTCCAGCGTCAGCCGGAACCAGCCGGATTTCGCGGCCAGCCCGAGAAGCGTCCCGACCGGGCAGACGGCGGTGCAGTAGATCCGTTTCTTCCAGACCACCAGCGCGGTCAGGATTGCCAGCGGAACCAGTCCGGCCGCCAGCGACCAGCCGAAACCGGGCCGCACCGGCAAGGTCGTCTCGGGATTCCAATGGTTGTAAAGCGCGGTATGGATCCGGGCGCCGACGCCGCCGGCGATCGCGCCGAATTCGGAAAAGGGATCGAGCAGCCGCCAGCCGATCGCCCAGCCCAGCGCCAGCGCCAGCAGCGCCGCCAGCAGCACCCAATAGCGCACCAGTGGAAAATTCTTTACCGGTCTGGACTTGCGGAACGACAGCGCGCCGATCAGGTCCTGCAGAATTCCCAGCGGGCAGAGCAGCACGCAGTAAAACCGCCCGAAAAGGAACGTCAGCGCCAGGATCAGCACCGCGATTCCGAGTGCGCCGAACGTGAACGCCGCCGCCAGCCGGGCGAGCGCCGGACCGAGCTGGAACGCCGCCCAGTTGCTCAGCGCCACGCCGGAGCCGCAGAAAAGCGACAGCGAAATCACCAGAGAGACCGCCGCAGCCACGATGCGGAGGATGCGCGGCAGCCTTCTCATGCGTCAATCCGGGCGATCTTGAGTTTGGCGGTATCCATGGTGCCGTAGCCCAGCTTTTCGCCGAGTTTCAGGTGCGGAATCGACTCCAGCGGGAAACCGATGATCCGCGCCGCCATCGTATCGACCGCGACGATGTCGCGGGAAAGCAGCTGGTATTTCGGAGTTTTCACATCCGCCGGCGTCACGCCGCGCGGTCCGTTGGAGGTCACGATGCGGTAGGCGTCCACCACGTTGAGGTCCGGCTTGCGGTAGAGCACCGCGTCGGCGATGCACTGCTGCAGATCGTTCCGGTGCATGAAGCCGCGGTCTTCGACCAGCCCCATGAAATTCTTCATCGCGCAGGACATTTTGGCTCCGCCGTGGTGTTTGAGCACCGGCACGTTGATGAACACATCCGCTTCGAGGATCGCGTTGTGGATCAGGGCGTTCTTCATTTTCACCGCTTCCGGACGCTCCACTCTGGAGTAGTGCTCCTTCAGGTTCGCCGGAAGCACCTTGCCGCCGGCTTCGGTCACGGCGGCCGCGATGCCGCTGTTTTTGTAGCAGCTCTGCCACTCGTTGCAGGTGTGGTCGAAAACGGTCACTTCGGAGGCTCCGGCGGCGAGCGCCTGCCGGACGATTTCCGCGACCAGCTCCGGATTGGTGTTGGCCGCTTCCTCCGGCTTCTTGTCCCAGCCGATATTCGGTTTGACCACCACCTTCTGGCCGGGCTTCACAAAGGCTTTCATGCCGCCGAGCGCCTCGATCCCTTTGCGGAACATCTCCGCCGGCGTGCCGTTGCGGACCGCGACCAGGTCCGGCAGCGGTCCGGCGGCGGGGGCTTCGGCGGCGGAGAGCGCCGCTCCGGGGAGTTTCGACATGGCGGCGACGGCAACGGCGGTCAGCGCCGAGGTTTTCAGGAATTCACGTCTGTTCATAGATGGGCCTCTCCTCGATGGTTCACGGTTGACGGGGCTTTGCAATTTGTTAATAATGTAGAATCCTGATTAAAAAAATCAAGATTTTATGCCGTGAAAATCAAAGAAATATTTTCCCGGACTTGCAATTCCGCGGCAAAGTTGTATTTTTATGGAAAAAGGAGTCCTGTTTTATGTCCATCGGTTTCACTGAAATTCTGGTCATCCTGGTCGTGATCCTGCTGCTGTTCGGAGCCAAGCGCATTCCGGAACTGGCCCGCGCTTTCGGCAAAGCCTCCTATGAGTTCAAGAAGGCCAAAAATGAGCTGACCCGCGAATCGCAGGAGTTGATCGACACCGCCGAGAAAAAGGCGGAAGCGGAAGACAAAAGTTCCAAGCACGATGCCTGAACTGCCCGACCAGCCGCTGATCGCCCATCTGGAGGCGCTCCGTAATGCGTTGCTGAATATGCTTTACATGACGGCGGCGCTCTATCCCGCCGCCTACTGGATCACGCCGGAGGTGATCGATTTTCTGGTCCGCTGGAGCTGCCCGCCGGAGATGGGGCAGCTCAACTATTTTACGCCGATGGAGGTCTTTATCGCGCGGCTCAAGCTCGCGCTCGTGCTGGCGCTGGCCGCCGCGTTCCCGTTCAACGCATGGCAGTTGTGGCGTTTTTTGATGCCCGCGCTGTACGAATCGGAGCGGCGGGCGCTCAAATGGTGGATCGGGGCTTCGACGCTGCTGTTTGTCATGGGCGCGGGGTTCTGCCTCGGCACGATCCTGCCGCTGCTGATGCGGTTTTCGGCCGGGTTCGCGACGCCGAACCTGAAGCCGGTGATCGGGCTGGCGGGCTTTCTCGAACTTTCCGGCTGGCTGCTGCTCTCCTTCGGGCTGATGTTCCAGTTTCCGCTGGCGGTGATCCTGGCGGTCCGCTTCGGGGCGGTCCGCGTCGAAACGCTGCGCCGGGGACGGCCCTATGTGGTCGTCGGGATTCTGATCCTCGCCGCGATCCTGACGCCGCCCGACGTGGTCAGCCAGCTGCTGCTGGCGGTCCCGACCTGGATTCTGTTTGAAATCGGCCTGCTGATCGCCGCCCGGCAGCAGAAGCGCCGCGAAGCCGCCGCCGCCGCCGAACTGGACGATGCCGTGCTCGACGTTTACCGGCAGGACAATGAATTATAAGGAACCGTGCCATGACCGAAGAAGAAGTGCAAAATCGCCTCGGCGAACTCGAACGGCGTCTCGCCGAAGTTGAAAAACTCCTGCCCGCCCTGATCCGGCTCGCGCAGTCCCAGCAGCAGCGGCTTGAGGTGATTTCCGGCGTGCTGCTGCAAAGCTCCGATACGCCGGAGGAGATCCGGCGGGTCTATGAGCTGGCCGAGGCCTCCGCTCCCGAAATCCGGCGGAAGATCATCGCCCTGATCGATTCCGTCGCGACAGACGACGCGGAGGGAATGAAAGCGATGGCGGAGCGCATCCTGCGGGAATTCTCCCCGGTTTCGCCGCGGGAGTGACCGCATTTTCCCCCGGCGTTATTTGCTTTTAACCGTTTTTGAATGTAAATTAGGCGGAATGGAAAATAACTGAAAGGATTGGAGTGGGGGAAATGAACAAAGCCGTCCTGCCGCCGTCACTGTGCGCCCTGCTGTTTCTGGCCGGGTGTGTCTTTGAACCCTACCGGGAGACCGCCCGGTTCGACCTGACCGTCGCGCCGACTGAAGCCGCGCCGGTCCGCCCGGTGATGGTGCTTGAGCTGCGCAACGATTCCAGTTCCGGCCTCCGCATCCAGTCCCGCGCCGCTTCCGGCGAAGTCATCGGCGATCCCTACAACCAGTGGGTGCTGCCTCCCGGCGAGCTGGTCAGCCGCGCGCTGAATCTGGCGCTGCTCCGCGACGGGGCGCAGAATCCGCTGCCGCTCTCCGGCTCCATCGAACGCTTCGAGGTTGACCGTGCGGAGCGGCTTTTCCGGTTCAGCGGCTTTTATGCCGTGGCCGGAACCGGAAAAATGCGCCGTTTTGAAATCGCAACTCCCGTCACCGGCGACGGCGCCGAACAGGTCGCTTCCGCCGCCTCCGCCGCCGTGGCCGAGCTGGCCCGCCGGATCGCCGCCGACCACTTCGGGGACGGAAAACAGCAATGAACGCCCGGAGTCCGAGATCGCTGAAACAGCTCTGCATCGAAGTCGCCGACTCGGCGATCGCGCTGCGCGACGATCTTTGCTTGTTCTGCACCTTCAGCCGCCAGCTCGGCAAGGCGACGCTCGACGCGATCCGCCATCCGCGTAAAATCCGCCGCTACGATGTGTACTATTACATGGACAACTGCGGCAGTGACGCGATGCCGATCATCGCGCTGCTCGGCTTCCTGATCGGAGTGATTCTCGCGTTTCAGGCGATCGTGCAGCTGCGCCGTTTCGGCGTGGAGAGCTATGTGGTCAATCTGGTCGGCACCGTGATTGTGACCGAACTCGCGCCGCTGGTGACCGCGGTGGTGCTCGCCGGGCGGACCGGTTCGAGCTTCGCGGCCGAACTGGGAACGATGAAGGCCGACGAGGAGATCGACGCGATGGTCACGATGGGGTTCGATCCGGGGAGGTTCCTGCTTTTTCCGAAGATGCTTGCACTGTTGCTGATCATGCCGGGGCTGACCATCATCTCCGACGTCTGCGGCATCGCCGGCGGCATGGTGATCGTCTGCTCGATGCTGCAGGTCTCCACCGGGGAGTACCTGACCAAGACCTTTGAAATCATCCAGCCGATCGACCTGGCGCAGGGGTTGGTGAAAAGTTTCGTATTCGCCGTGATCGTCGCCGGAATCGGCTGCATGAAGGGGTTGAACGCCGAACGCAACGCGCAGGGGGTGGGCCGTTCCGCGACCAGCGCGGTGGTCACGAGCATTTTTCTGATCGTTGTAACCGATGCGATTCTGACCAGTTGCTTCGGCATCGCAAGCTAAAGGATATTGAATCATGAATGAAGCCAACAAAGTCAAACTCGGCGCTTTTCTGCTGATTTCGATCACGCTGCTGATCACGGCCTTCCTCGCCGCCGGAATCAGCCAGATTTTTTCGCCGAAGTTCCATGCGGTCACCATTTTGAATACCTCGGTGGAGGGGCTGGCGGTCGGTTCGCCGGTTAAATACCTCGGCATGCCGATCGGCAAGATCACCCGCATGGCGATGCGCGAAAACGACGGCTGCGTGGCGGTTTATTTCGACATCTTTCCGGCGGCGGTCGAAACCGAGGATTCCGACGACGACACCGGTACGGTCGCCGACATCGCCAACATCATGCACCGTAAGAACCTGATGTGCTTCATCAACGCCGCCGGAATCATGGGCGGCACCTATCTGGAGCTTTCGATCAACGAAAGCAGCCAGCCGGCGCTGCCCCATCTGGAATTCAAGCCGCAGCCCGGCGTCAGCTACATTCCGTCGCGTCCGTCGCACATCGGCAACGCGATCCAGAACATCAGCCGGATGCTGGACGAGCTGGAAAAGGTCAACTTCATCCAGCTCGCCGACAAGCTGAACCAGACCCTCGACAATATGAACGACATCCTGAACCAGAGCGAGCTGCGCAGTACCCTCAAAAGCGTGAACAACATCTGTTCGACGCTGGAGAACACGGTGCAGCGGCTGCAGACGGTGCTCTCCGACGCCAACGTGGAAAAGCTGAACCGTTCGATCGACAACATCGACATCAGCGTGCAGAACCTGAAGCGTACCGTCTCCAGCGACGAACTTTCCGCGACCGTCAAGAACCTGAATCAGTTCCTGACCGACGCGCGGCGGGTGCTGAACAGCGCGGAAAGCTCCGGCAAACAGCTCGGCGCCGAAGCCGGCCAGCTCAAGCTGAGGCTGGAAATGAGTCTGACCCGGCTCGACAACGCCCTGAAGGAGTTCGCCGATCTGGCCCGCAACATCAGCGCCGATCCCGGCCAGTTTGTCCGGGGCAGGCAGGAAAAACCGGTCCAGCCGGCGAAATAACCGTCTGCAGAATGGGGCCGCCGGGGGAAGGGAAAAAGCAAAACACGGGGAGCGGAATATGGGGGTTCTGAAACACGGCAGGCTTTCCGCCGCAATAGGGGTGGCGGTGTTTCTGCTGGCGATGTTCGCAATCCTCGGCCCCCTGCGTCCCGTTGAGCTTCTGCAGGATGACAAATCAACGCAGTATTGTTTCGGCCCGGTGTTCCGGCCGCGTAAGATTCCGGTGATACCGGCGGATTCCGGCCCGCTCTCGCGGCTTGCGGCCCGCACGGTGGCCGACACGCTGGCAGAGGCGCTGCCGGACATTCAGGTCGAACTGCGGGAATTGCAGGATTCCGCCCCGGTTCCGCCGCCGGAACCGCTTGCCGGGGTGGAGCCGCTTCTGGTCGCCTGCAGCGACAGGTCGCTGTTCCCGAAAGATCACACCCCGCCGCAGTCCGTGGTCGCGGTGCGGCTGGATACGCTCGATCGCGCTCTTTCGCATCACTGCCGGGCGTGGCCTTTCGAGGCCAACAGCGGCAACGGCATTTATTTTCACGGCGTCCGGCTCGCCGGTTCCGGTGTCCTGATGCGGAATCGGGCGGTCCGGCAGGTGGCCCGCAAATTGGCCGGTGAGTTCCTGAAAGCATGGAGAGTGCCTCCTGATACCGTCTGCGATCTTACGGAGGAGCTGCAGGCGTTCGCCGCGCCGGAGAATCGCTTCGGAGAGCTGGGCGGGCAATTGCTGCTGGCCGGTTCCGATCCGACCCGGAGCTGTTTTGAAATCCGCCGTTATCCGTTGACCGGCACCCCGGAGGAGACCGGGGAGCAACTGACTGCCCTGCTGCAGCGCAACGGCTTCGAGCCGGTCGAACGCCGGAACCGTCCCCGCCACCACATGGCGGCGAGTTGTGAAATCGACTTCGAGGGTGGCGACCGGCTTCAGGCGCGGCTGCACCTGCCGGACTGGTCGCGTCCCCGGCCGGAGAAAGGGAGTTTCAGCATTCCGCTGGATTGTGCGCTGCTCTACCTCAGCGAAATCTCCTCCGCCAAGCCTTCCCCGGAGGCCGTGACGCGCTTTCGGAAGCTGAAACCGCACTCCTTTTTGCGGGCGGGCGGCTTCTGCACACTGACCGGACGGACTCTGGCGGAGGAGTTCGACCGGGTCGCTGCCGATCCGCAGTATTCGGTTGCGGAGCTTTTCACTCTCTATTACACGACGCGCGGAACCGGGCAGCTCCCGGTCTGCGGGGAACGCCGCTCCGGACTGCTGACCCGGATCGCCGACCGGCTGGCGGAGGACCGGCAGTCCGCCGCTTTCATGAACCACATGTCCTCTTTGCGCAGTGAGGTGGGGCTGGAGAAAAGCTGCACCCCGGAGCAGGAGGCGCAACTGGGCAGGCTGCGGCCGCTGCTGGTGAAGCTGGACGGTCCCGAACTGGCCCGGACCGGAACCGCCGAACTGGAAGTGCCGCTGGAACTGGGTGCGTTCCTGCTGCGGATTTCGCCGTTCCAGCCGACCTGGCCTGCCCAGATGCTGACGGTGCAGAACCGGCCCGCGCCGGATGGGAAGCCGCGGTGCCGATTTGAAGGATGGAGTTCCGACGAGCCGTCCGGCGCTCTTTGCTGTTATTCGCGTTATCTGGAAGCCGACGGCCGTGCGGGGAGTGTTTCGATAGGGCCTCGGCAGTCGTTGAGCGAAGGTGAACTCCATTTTGAAGGCTCCATCGACGCCGGAGCCGGAAAGTTCCGGCTCAAGGTCCGGTATGAGCCATTTCCCGTGCCGCCCGCTCCTCCCCGCAAAGTCGATGTGGGCGGGTATTCCAGCCGTATGGATCTTCCCGGTATTGCCGTTCGGCGGCTCGTTATTCAGCCCGGCCAACCTGCTCCCGATTGCCGGAGGGCAGCTGGAATCGTGGCGGAATGCCTGACTCGCAACCTGCCCGATACAATCCGGGTTGAGTACCGTGATCCGTTCCTGACGCCGGTTACCGGTTCCGACTGGTTGGCCGAGACCGTTACGGTCCAGCTTCTCCGTCTGGACCGGAAGCCCGACGAGCTGCGGCTGGTGTTACGCACTTTGCCGTTTACCGCACTGCCGTATTTATGGGCTGACCAGCCGTTGAAACTCTACGCCGGAGCCATGGAATCCAGCCAATGGGAAAGTATCTATACGTTCACCCCGGAAAATGAGGCGGAGGCCCTGAAATTGGCGGCTGCCGGGCTGTCCATCTCCTACCCGGATTTCGCCATCCGCCGCTCCCTGCCGGAATATCTCTCTGCGGCACCGTCGAAACATGCTTTTTCCGGTTGGCCGAGTGGAACGCTGTTGCAGCGTGGGCGGACACCGGAGCAGCGCAGCGTCGAAATCTATTTTATCCCCTTTGGCCCTTCTCCGGCGGAAACTTGGCAAAAGCAGATGGAACTGTTGAAACATCATGGTTTTCTTCCGTCTCGTGCGGGAAGAAAGCTTTCCGCTTCCTCCGTTCTTCCCGAACGGTTCCGGGTTGAACACGTGGATGGACGTGTCGCGGAGCTGACTCTGACCGACCGGAGGGAACCGCAGAATGCGGACGGCCTGTTTCTGACTTTTTCCGAACCTGAACCGCACGCGCCCGGCGGCGAACGCTTTGAACGGTTCCGGCGCGAGGAACCGCGTTCTTTTCTCGCCGCCGGCGGGATTCGCACACTGACCGGGCCGAAGCTGAGCGAAACATTCGGGCAGCTCTGCCGGAACCCGGAACTTACCCTGCCGGAAAAATTGCAACTCTGGAGTGATACCGGTTTGCCGTATCATGCGGAAATCGCCGGGGCGCGCCGGAAATTGCTCACCGAAATCACCGACCGGATCGCCGGCATCAACGATCTTGGAGAATTTTGCACACAGGCCCGGCGGCTGCTTTCGTCGCTCAAACTTGACCGGTCCGTCACCCCGGAACAGGAGGCGCAGCTCGGCAGCGTGCGACGCTACGTATTGATCGTCGACGGTCCGGCCCTGCTCGAACAACGGCGTCTTGACTTTCCGCTGGACAAATCCAAACCGCTTCCCCGAATCGTGCTGATTACTCCATTCAACGCGGAGCTGCCGCCGCTCACTTTGGTCGCTGCCGATTTCAACAGCCCCCTGCCGGACGCGTATCAATGGAATCTTCGCGACGACTTTTCCATGAATACTCTGCAATGTATCGCCGGCGAAGCTGTCAGGGATGAGCTGCCTCCCGGCACGATCCGCATGTCGTTCACCGGTCTTTCCGGGGATTGCCCGATCCTCCGGTTCGTTTACCGTCCCAAAAGCAAAGGGAAACAGCCATGAAACGCCGGATTTCGATCTTGTCCGCCATTGTTCTTATTCTTCTGGCCACCGGAGGGCTGCTTTGGCTGCACTGTTCCGGGAAGGAGGGGGGCCCGTCTGAAATTGTGGAAAACAGCAGTTACGGTTGCAGCTTCAACTCGCCGGGGCCGCGGCTCCGGCGGGTGCTGCTGCTGGCAGGAACTCCCGATCCGCTCAGCCGCCGGGCTGCGAAGTATACCGCGGAGGAGCTGCGGCGTATTGTTCCGGCGGATGTCCGTGTCGAATACCGCGATCCCTTTACTGCCTCCGCACCTCAGGAACGGCTTGCCGACACCCTGACGCTGCTGGTCAGCGCGGCGGAGCCGGTCGAGGCGGCTGCTGCGGAAAACGCAGATAGGCTTTCATTTCGCTGTGATGCCGCATTCCGGAACTACGGCGGCTTTGTATTCCGCAACTGGAAAGGGCTTTCCTACAGTTCCGGTGATGGACACTATCCGTTCAAAACGGTGACGGTTTCCGTTCCGCCCGGGGCGCGGATGGCGGCGATCCGGCTGGCCGCCCGGAAATTAGCCGGGGAGTGCCGGCGCACTGTGAGCGGTACGATGGACAGATACCGGATGCCGGAGCTGCTTTACAGCCATCTCGCCGCTCCGGAAGGCTTCCCGGAGATTCCGGGCGGAATTTTGCTTCAGCGCGGCACCGCTCCGGATCTGCGCTGTATGGAGCTGTGGTACGTTCCCGCCGGAAACGATCCCGCCGCCCGGCGGGATGAGCTGCTCGCTTTCCTGCAAAGACAGGGGTTTGAACCCCGTGAACCCGAACGCCGGTATCTGCCGGAAACCGGAGAGCTTACGGCGATCCCGCTGCGCGGCGGCGACCGTTTCTCCGGGGCGCTGATTACGCCGCTGCCGTTCCCGGAGCAATGGCAGGGCCGGGCGACTCTGCGCCCGCCCGCCTGTTTCCTGCTGTATCTGATGGAGCGGGAGAGCGCCGTCCCCGCACCGGAAACGGTGCGCCGGCTGCGGCTGCAGCATCCGCTCGCGTTTCTGCAGTTGAATGGGGTGCGGAGCGCATCGGAGCAGGAGTTGCCGGAATGTTTCGACCGGCTCCTTGCACTTCCGGAGCTGACGCTGGACGACCGGCTTTTGCTTTACAGCCACAGCGAACGCAAATCCCCCTCTCCAGCCATAATCGATCGGCGGCAGCGGCTGCTTGCCTCGATCATCGACCGGATTGCCGCAAAACAGGGGAATCCGTCGCAGTTTTCGTCGGATGTTTCCAGTCTGCTGAGTACTTTGCAGTTCAATCGCCGCACCACTCCCGAACAGGAAAAACAGTTGGGCCGACTTGCTTCGCTGCTGCTGAAAATCGATGAAAAAGAGTTGTGTCCGGAAGGACGGACTTTCTTCGTCCCGATCTCCGGCAGGCCCTGTGTGGCTCTGCTCATCCCTGTGCCGCAGACTGTCGGGCAGTACTGTCTGGTTATCGCGCCGGAACAGGATGTCGTTTATCCGAAGGTCGCCTTCCGGCATCAGAATTTTGATCAAAGGGGCTTTGAATGGGGAGGAAGCAGCGGTGTCAAGTCGGAGTTCGGCATAGATTCCACTGCGTCCCAATACGCTCTTCGCGTGGAATGGACGCGCCATTCCGAGCGGGGACAATATGAAATCCGCATCGCCTACACGCCGCCGGACGCCGGGAAGAAAGGAAATTGATCATGCCGTTTCAAACAATTGATTTGGAAAACAACGCGTTCCAGCTTCCGCAACGAATGGAAGATGTGAATTGATCCGAATGACAACCAGAAAGAATGTTGCGATGTCCCAGATGAAATCCCTTATATCGATTTTCGCCGCCGTGCTGCTGCTGTTTTCTGCCGGGGCGGTCCAATCCGGACCGGCCCGGAAGGCGGCGCCGCAGGTGTTGTATTCCACCGCCTACAATTACAGCAGCGGACTTTCCGGCATCCGCGTCCGCCGGATTCTGATCCTGCCCGGCGCACCCGACGCACTGAGCCGCACCGCGGCCGAATATGCGGCCGAAGAGCTGCGCGTCCGATTGGGAAAAGCGGCCGAAGTCGAATACCGTGATGCTTTTACCGCGCCGCTGAAACTCGAACGGCTCGGCGATACCCTGACGCTGCTGGTTTCGCGGCTCTCACGGATACCGGAGACCCGGAAAACTCCGGCTGCCGCTTCCCCGGCTGCCGCGCCGCGCCTCGCTTTCCGGCTGGACCTGCTGCTTCATCCCTCCGGCGGCCGCCTCCGTTCGCGGCAGTTGCGCATCGCTCCGATGAACGGGAACAACCGTTCCGCTCTGGTGGTCGTTTCCGATCCCGCCGGAAACCGGGACGCCGCGGTGCGGCTGGCCGTCCGGCGGCTGGTCGCTCCCCTGCGGTTGCCTCCCGAAGAGAGCGTGCTGTACGAGATTCCCGATTACCTCTATGACCATGTCACGGTGATCAAAGAGCCGCTGATCGAACTGGACGGCACTCTGCTTCAGGCCGGTTTTACGCCCCAGCTGCGCCGCTGTGAGGTGTGGAGCATTCCGCTTGAGGAAAATGTCGCGGCGGACAGGAAGGAACTGCTGGAAGCGTTGGAGGATCAGGGATTCAGCGAAGCCGACGCGCCGCGCCGCCCCTTCGCCGGAAAGGCCGATCCGAACCGGATCGATCTTCAGTATGACGATCTGCTTCGGGCAACGCTGGTGATTCCGCCGTCCGCCGTTCCGGCCGGGGACGGCGTCACGCCGGACGGTTCCAACCGGTTCCTCCTTTACGTGTCGGAAACGGAGACCGAGCCGCTTTCCGGGAAAGCCGTCCGCCGCTACCGGAAGGAGCAGCCCCGCTCCTTCCTTGCCGCCGGCGGTTTCCGTTCTCTGGACGATGCGGAACTGGCCGATACATTCGACCGGCTGGCCGCGATTCCCGGCCTCACGCTCGGCGAACAGCTCCGGCTGTACCGCGATACCGCCGGTGAGGAACAGCGCGCCATTCTCGGCGACCGCCGCGCAAAGCTGCTCGCCGCCATCGTCGAGCGGATCGCCGCCATGCAGGCGGAACCGGCTTTCCCCGGCTATATGGCGCAACTGCTGGAAGCGATCGATTTCGCGACGCCGTCGCCCGGGCATGAAAAGCAGTTGGGCAAGCTGTGGCCGCTGGTTTTCAAAGCGGATGCGAAGCTGTTGCTCAAGGAGGGCAAACTCGCATTCAGCACGCCGTCCTCGAAGGATCCGAACCTGCTTCTGGTGATTCCGCCGCTGCGGCCGGGGGGGCGGCAATATTACCAGCTTATCACGCCGTCGCGCAAAGCCTCCGACGTTTCCCGGCTTTATTTCTCCTATCGGAATCTGGATCCGCGCGGCCGCGAGATCGGCAACTATGCCGGAAGCCGGGCGCGCGACGCCAAAGCTCCCTCCCAGACTTACAACCTGATGCTGGAGTGGGCCCGCAACCCGGAAAAGGAGTGTTATGATGTGCAGTTACGCTACACCGCCCCGACCCGGCGCTGGAACCGGTTCCGCCGCTGGCGCGACCGCCGCCGCCCGGATGCGGGGCGCCCCGGTCAGCGGGGCAATTTCAGCAGAACGGAGCCCAGAGCCGGAATTTCCAGTTCCGCCTCCGGCAGTTTCCGGGCCGGATGAACCGCAGTCGGAAGCGTTCCCCGGAACGGCGTATCGTCGGTATTTTCCACCAGCAGCCATTCGCCGTTGCGCATCAGCCGCAGCGGGCCGGAAGCGGGGTAGTGTTCGATGCCGCAGAAATTCAAAATACCGGCGAAGAACCGTTTCTCCTGCTCCGGCGAGAACAGCCGTTTCTCCGAGCCGTCGGCATTCAACTGCCACGGCAGCGCCCCGAAGTGGATCACACGCCGCCCGTTTTCCTGCTGAACCGCATAGACGGTTTCGCCCTGCGCGTCAGAGGCGAGCGCATCGCCCCGCATTCCGGCCACATAGGCGAGCGGCCTGCCGCCGATTCCCGGAGCGTCATACTCGAATGTCGAGCCGCTCAGCCCTTCCAGCAGCGGATGGGCGGACTGCGCAAAACGGATGCGCGTTCTGCGTTCCCGGACCGTTCCGCCGGTGGCGAACATGGTTTCCGCCGGCTCCTCTCCACGCGCCCAGGCGGCGCGGCTGGTGAAGTCGAAGGTTTCCGGCGCGATCGGGGCCAGCAGTTTCCGGGGGCCCGGCGCGGTCACGGTGCCGCCCCAGCCGAGCACCAGCAGATCCGCCCGGGTTTTCGCCAGTGCTTCGCGCATCCACGGATAGACGGCGGGCTGCTGTACGATTACGAGTTTGTAGCGGTCGAGCAGTTCCGGCGTCACATATCCCTCGGTCAGGAAGTCGAAAGAGGCGTTGAGTTCCAGCAGCGGCGCAAGCACGTGGAGCTGCTGCTGGATCAGGCGGTGCGGCAGCCAGCGGTCTTTTTCCAGCAGCGCGTGCAATGAAATCGACGGCAGGATCACCGCAACCTGGCTGAACTTTTCCGAGGTGCGCAGTTCCCGGACCTGCCGCATGTTGTCCGCCAGCATCCGCAGCAGCGCCGGGGTGACCGCCGAGCCTTTCATGCCGTGGTAGCGCGTCAGGTGGTTGGAAGGGGTGTTCTCCGGAAAATTTCCGAGTACGATCGGCATCGGCAGCACTCCTTCAAGCGCCGCATAGCGGGCATAGGTCAGCGCGCGCGGCGCGTCGATGTAAGGCGACCAGAGATCGTATTCCAGTAAATTGCGTTTGCGGGAGTGTCCCTCCACGTTGAGCCGGGTGTAGCTGAAAGTGGTGCCGCCATCCAGACCGTCTTTGCCGGGAACGCGCGGATAGAGGTTCGAGGAGTAGTAGAAGTCGAAATCGGGATTCAGCTCGATGAAACCGGGTTCAAGTCCGCGCAGGCTCATGGCGCCGACATAGTGCATGGTGCCGATCTGAGCGGCGGGGTCCTCTTCCCGGATGATCCGGGCGAGCGACGCGATGTAGTCCGCTCCGGCCCGGCTGCGCCAGTACGCCCACAAATAGGTCTGCGGGTCGAGCAGGATGTCGCCGTCGGAAGGTTGCGGCCAGCCGTCGGCGGGACGGCCCAGCTTTGCGGAGAACTCCCGGTATGCGGCGAGCGCCTCCGGGCTGAATCCGCTCAGATAGGTCATCTGCGGCCACGGTTCGGTGTCGTAGAAAAATTCGGGCGACATCAGCGTGTAGCCGAACACATAGGGATTGTGTTCCCTGTAATAGCGGACTGCTGCCCGCAGGCCGGTGCGGTATTCGTCGAGGAAGCCGCGGTCGAAGAAGTTGACGGTGCGGTGCTGTTCGCGCAGCCCGGTTTTCTCGCGCCCGTCCTTGGCCCGCAGGATCACGTCGCGCGGATACATCGACAGATTGCTGAACGTCGCCACCGGGTGGAACCGCGCCAGAATCCGCGTGCCGTACCGCATCGGCAGGTACATCTCGTTTTCGCCGGGCTGATAGCGGTAGTCCGCCCCGATCCTGCGTTTCGGCGCGTTGCGGAGTACATAAAGTCCCCGCTCCGAGGCATCGTAAGGCAGTTGCGAATAGACGTGGAACAGCTTCTCCGGCGTGACGCTGTAAAGCATCATCATATTCAGCTTGTCAAGCTCGGCCTGTCCCAGGCCGTCGGCCTTGAACTTCTCCGCCGGGGTGCGGGTCGAAACCAGCAGTTCACGCAGGAACGGCGGTTTCTTCCCCTTGCGCGTTTCAAGCCGCGCGCGGTACTGGAAATACCGGTTGCCGTCGGCGGCGGGGATGGCTCCGTTGACCGCCTTTTTCCACGCGGGGGAGGGGGCGTCCGGCGCGAACGGCTCCGGCGCGGTGCGGTATTCCACCTGTACTGCGGTTCCCGGGGGCTGTTCCGCGACCCAGCCGGTAAACCGGGCGGAAGCGTTTTCCCCGAGATCGATCACGCGCGTACTGAATACGCCCGCTCCGGAACCGTCGGCGGGGCGGATCACGCCGTCTGGCCCCAGCTCCGCCTGCTGTAAAATTCCCTGCGGAAAAGTTGCCGCGTTTTCCAGAAATTCCGCCGAGGCGCAGCAGAATGCCCAGCCGGCCAGCAGCATCAGGTAAAACTGTTTCATCGTCATTGTTCCTTACTGTTTGCTCAAATCCCACGCATCGCCGCTGCCGCGCAGCGGTCCGGACTGCGTTGTGGAGGCGTGTCCGTCCCAGTAGGCGATATTGGCTTTCAGTTCATGGCGGTAGGCGATCCGGTAACCGCTGCCGTAAACCGTGCCGGCCGGTCCGCTTTCTTCTCCGTTCAGAAGCGTGATATAGTCGTCGCGGTAACTCCAGTGCAGCTGGAAATCGAGGCCGTCCGCAAACTGGATTTTATTGGAGGGACGCTTCACCGAGTTGAGCTTGAAACCGCGAAACGTCAAAGCACCGCTCGTATTCGGCGCGCTGGTGTAGTTGAGTCCGAAACTCTTGTCCAGCAGATATCCCGCCGAGCCCGGAACGCTTCCTTCTAGCAGTGAAAAATTCGCTTTGGGGCAGATGAATTTGCGCGGCACCCGGCGGGTGGAAGAGATGTCCGGGTTCACTCCGAGGTAACTGCGGAATGGTGAAATCCGGTCGTATCCGGTCTGCGAACCGGCCGCCCCATAGGAAACCGGCACCGACCACCCGTCAAAATCGTTGCCGTACAGGATATTGGCCATTCCCAGCCCCTTGACCAGGCTCACGCAGCTTGCGGTGCGCGCCTTGTCACGGGCCTTGTTCAGCGCCGGCAGCAGCATACTCGCCAGTATCGCAATAATAGCAATCACTACGAGCAATTCAATCAATGTAAAATAATGTCTATTCATCTTTTCCCTCCGTCTTATAATGCCAAGTATGTTAATGTGCCGGGCATGTTTTTCTCGCTGCATTTGCTTGTCCTTTATCTTGTTACGCATCTTTATCTCCGCTGCAAGTCGGTCGTGTTTCTTTCAAAGGCCATTACAGGCAACAACTTTTATATTATGTTTACTTGTCCGGCCCGATGCCGTACGCTTTCAAGTCTCGCGTGGTCATG
>NZ_QEKH01000003.1 GCF_003096415.1 Victivallis vadensis
GGGGGGCTACTTTTGAGAATTGGTGTGAAATAGATGAAAATGAGGGGGCGTAATCAGAAAATTACGCCATTTTGAAAATTGTTAGGACAGGTGTGGTTGAATTTGCTTCTTTTCAACAGGGAACGACTATGGCTGTGAAACAAAACTTTCTGGACCGCTTCAGCGAAAGGCTGGAGGACCTGGATGCGAACAGCCGGCAGGCGTACATCCTGCGGCTGGCCCGCGAACGCGGCTTCTTCGAGACGGTGTTCAACGCGGTCGAAGAGGGAATTCTGGTGGTGGACCGGCGGTTGAAGATCCGCTATTTCAACCGGGCCGCGCGGGAGCTGCTGGCGCTGCCGGAGGATATCACCTCGCTCCGGGTTTCGCAGTTGCTGCAGGGAGTGGACTGGCGGCGCATCCTCCGCGAGGACGAGGAGGAGTGGACGCGCGTGGCGCGGCAGGAGGTGGAGATCCTCTATCCGGTGCGTCGCTTCGTGCAGTTTTATCTGGTGCCGTATCCCGAAGACGCGGGGTTGGCGGCGGTGATCATCCGCGATGTGACCGAGAGCCGCAACCGGACGATGAACGAGCTGGAAAACGAGACGGTACAGGCCGTTTCGATGCTGGCCGCAGGAGTCGCCCACGAGATCGGCAATCCGCTGAACAGCCTCTATCTGAATCTGCAGCTTCTGGAGCGTTCCGTGGACGGTTCCGGGAGCATTCCCCCCGGAGACGCGGCCGATATGGTGCGGATCTGCAAGGAGGAAGTGGAGCGGCTCGACAGCATCATCCACCGTTTCCTGAGCGCGATCCGCCCCGGCGAACCCAATTTCGCGCCGGTGGATGTCCGGCAGCTGATCATCGACGTGCTGACCTTCATGCGCCCCGAAATTGAAGCGCGGCTGATCGACATCAAATGTACCTGGGGCAGTGAAGAGCTGCCGCCGGTGCAGGGAGACGCGGCGCAGCTCAAGCAGGCGTTTTACAACATCATCCGCAACGCGGTGCAGGCGATGAGCAACGGCGGGGCGCTGAACATTTACGGCTATTCCGACGCGGACTTCCTGACGGTGGAGTTTTCCGACTCCGGCCGGGGGGTTACGCCGCAGGAGCTGAATACGATGTTCACCGCATTCAAGACCAACAAGTCCGGCGGCAACGGGATCGGTACGATGATCATCGAACGGGTCTGCCGCGAACACGGCGCGGAGTTCGGGATCGTGTCGGTGCCGGGCAGGGGGGCGGTGTTCCAGATCCGGTTCCCGCGCGGCAACCGGCGGCTTCGGATGCTGGCGGACGGGTCCGGGGATTCCCCGGCAGACAGCGACAATTTTGAGGAGAAGTGAGATGTTTACTGTAGCGATTCTGGCCGATCTTCATCTGCCTGACGCGGCGGATACCGTAAAGGAAACTGTGCTGGATTGGGCGCTGACGGAAGCGAAGGCGCAGAAAGTAGACCTGATCGTCGGGGCGGGGGACCTGACCGGAACCGGAACCGAGGCCGCCGCTATGCGGATCAGGCTGAAGCTGGAAAAGACGAAAATACCGTTCCTGCTGACTCCCGGCAATGCGGAGATGCGCGATCCGGCCTGGAAAAAACGCAGTTCCGCGATTCTGGCGACTCCCCGGCAGTACGACCATGTGGTGCTGCTCGACAGCTCGACGAGGATGTTCGCCGCGCGCGACCGTGAGCTTCTGAAAGAACTGACCCGGCAGGGAGGGCAGAATCTGCTGGCCGTGACCCATTGCCCGATGGCGACGCTCGACGACGGCGACCGCAAGCTGCTGGAACAGGCCGCTTCGGCCGGAACCATCGGCCAGCTGGTGGCCGGTCATTACCACAGCGACACCCGTGAGGTGAAGTACAGCCTGGTGCGCGGGCTGGATCCCGACAAGGCGGCCGGCGGCGCACCCGCGCTGGCGCTTTTCACGCTGGACGACTCCGGCAACTGGTCGCGGCGCGATATCGCGTGCCCGGCCGCCGATCCCCGGCTCTGGCCGGAAAACGAACGCCGGGAGTGGCTGAACCATCTGGGCATCTCCGGCATGGCCGCGCCGCTGGATTCCCTGGCGCTGGCGGTGGAGGCGGAGGTGCCGGCCTTTGAATTCCGTTATGATTCGATCGCGAAGCTGGATGTGTCGCTGCTGCTGACCCGGCTGGCGGCGTGGCGGCGGCGCGGCGGGCGCTATTTGTCCTTGCAGTTACCGGATTTACGCTGGCGGGACGGCATTCTCGAAGGGGATGTCCAGATCGCCCGTGCCGCCGGGCTGGCGGTGGAATTGCACTGTGACTCGGTGGCGATTCACGCGCCCCGGGTGAAATTGAGCGTGTTCCGCCGGGCGCCGGAGGTGCGGCAGCTGATGCTCGAAAAGATGTGCGCGCTGCTGAAGCCGGTCACGGACGCCGGAATCGTGGTCGGAGTGGAGAATCTGCACATGAGCGCGCGCGACCACAAGAGCGGCGACCGCGGCTTCGGATACACGCCGGAGGAGTGCCGGGAGTGGATCGAAGCGATGCGCGCGGTTGCCGGTACGCCGCGGATCGGCCTGCAGCTCGATATCGGCCACGTTCGGAACAATGCGCCGTATTCGAGTCTGTATACGCTGAGTCAGTGGTATGCGTCGATGGGACGGGAGGTGGTCGGATTTCACCTGCACCAGATCCGGGTGGAGGAGGATGGTTCGTATACCAACCATGCGGCGCTTTCCGGCTTGTTCGGCAAGCTGATCTCGCTCTCCTCGCTCTTTATGGCATGGCGAGCGGGGCAGCTCAATCACGCTCCGATGTTTCTTGAAATCCGCGAAGGCAGCTCCTTCGAGAGCTGTCAGGCGCTGCGGCGGGAATTGGATATCTGTTCATGAATGCGAATCAAAAGCTCAGAGTGGAGATGACTTCCACCGCGTTTCGGGGCAAGACCGGCCTGAAGAATTTGGAAAAGTGCCGGGAGGCGGCGGAGAATTACGGCTGGGAGTTCGGAGTGCAGCTGCATAATTCGAGTGAACCCGGAGAGATCGAAACGCTGGCGGCCGCCGGTGTGCCGCTCAGCGCCCACGGGCCGCTGAATTCGCCGTTCAACTGGAATCTGGCGGCGGAATCGGCCGAACCGACGTTCGAAGGAATCGAGGCGAATGTGAAGCTGTTCCGCAAGCTGAAGATCAAGTCGTGCGTGTTTCACGGTTTCTATATGACCGACCGGCCGGTTCCGGCCTTCGGGGGCGGCCGCAGCTATGACGAGTGCATGAAAACGGTGTTCCGGCCTGAACTGGCGATGGGGCCGCGCGAACGGCTGAACGGACGTTATACGCTGGGCGCGGAGTTCCGGAGGCGCCGTCTCCGGGTCCGGGAGCGCCTGGCGGAATTGCGCCGGAAGTACCGGAGTTTCCTGTTCTGCATCGAAAACGATTTCCCCGCCTACGGCGCGTCGAACATGCTTGCTGCCGACGCCGCGCTGCTGGACCATCCGCTCTGCCTCGATACCGGCCATCTCTGGATGACCGCCCGGCTCTTCGAACTTGATTTCCATCTGGAGGCCGCCGCGTTTCTGAAAACCGGCCGGGTGCGGATGGTTCACCTGCACGCCTCCAAATACACCCGCGAGGGGTATCCGCTTGAGGAGTGGGGAGACGGTCACCTGCCGCTCGACACTCCGGGCGAAATGGACCTGCCTCGTTTTGTCGGCGCCTGCCGGGAAGCAGGCGTCGATTATTACGTGCTGGAAGTCGTCAAGGGGAGTGCGGCCGATCTCCGGCTTCTGAAGCGCTGGCTGGAGGGCTGACCAGCCGGAGCGGCCGGTAAAATTCCGGGAAGGCCGGGTTGGCCCTGCCTGGCGTCGTGAAACGGTTGAGCCGGAGCTGCGAATAGATCGACAGGTCCCACGCCGCGAAGCGGACGGCGGCGACCGTTCCGCCGTTTCCGGCGCCGGGTCGTTCGGCGAGGCCGGCGCGTTCCAGCTCATCCCACGGCAGGAAGAGTTCGGCGGTCCATTTGCGGTCCCGTTCCAGACTGCGGTTCAAGGTGCCGTCAACAGAAACGCCGGTGCGGGGGCGCGGCAGCGTTTTCCCCGGCGGCGGGACGAGGTAGACCGCGTTGGCCGGGCTGAGCTGAAGCTCCAGAAACGGTTCTCCGGGCCGGGCATGGCGGGCGAGAAAGAGCTCGACCGCATCCTCCAGCCACAGGGTGTCGCCGTCCTTCATCCGGGCGGTGATGTCCGCATCCTCCACTTCAAAGGCGAAATAGAGGCCGGAAGCGGTCCAGAGCGCCGCCGCCCGGACCGACTGCGCGAACTGTTCGCGGGCGTAGCCGACGGTGCCGGCGGCCCGGTAAATCTCCTCCCATCGGGCGTCGGTTTGCGGCCGGGCCGGACGGCTGCCGTCGAGCGTGACCCAGTGGGCCGTTTTCCAGTCCGGTTCATCGAGCCGTCCGTCGACCGTCGGCTCGGCGGCGGCGCGCCGGGCGATGATTTCCGAACCGGCGGAACAGCCGGTTGCGGCGGCCAGAAGCAAGGCGAATGCTCTCTTTTTCATCGTCACAGGCAGTAGCTGAAGCTGAGGTCCTTGCATTCGCCGCGCTTTACGGCGCGGGCGCTGCCGTCGACCATCACCGCATTGGCCAGCCCGGAGTGGCGCATATGCAGCGTCTTGGTCATCGGCTTGGCCAGGTTGCCGGAGTCGCCGTGCTGGATGAAAAAGCTCTGGGCGTGGTCGAGCATGGTGCATTCCCCCCGGCGGCTGTCGCCGATCATCACTTCAAGATGCGGTTTCTTCAGCCGAGGCAGATGGCGGTAGGAGGTGGATTTCACACTGCCGTCCGCATTGAACTTGACGCCGCCGGAATTGCCGTCGTTGCTGACCATACCGTAGGTCAGGTACTCCCCGGCGGGGCCTTTGCGCAGTACGAAAGGCTCCTGGCTCGGGCAGACGAAAATCGAACTTTTCCCTTCCGCCGGCGTCGGCAGGTAATTGCAGTAGGCAGTCGGGTTGTTGCCGTCGATCCAGCCGGAGAGCAGCTGCCACCAGCGGGAACGGTTCAAGCTGGCGGTTGTCGCGCAGGGCGGCAGCCAGTCCCGGTAGTCGTTGGAATACATCAAAGAAGCCGTGCCGTTCTGCTTGAGGTTGTTCAGGCAGGTCGTGGCGCGCGCTCGCTCCCGCGCCTTGTTCAGCGCCGGCAGCAGCATGCTTGCGATGATCGCGATGATCGCTATCACCACGAGCAGCTCAATGAGGGTAAAAGACCGTTTCATAGTTGTGCTCCTTATTTCAGTACCGGATGGATGTGATTGCTTTGAATGATGTTCTCTCCCCGGCTCGCCGCTTTGACCAGCCGGAATTCGAGCTTGTCGTCGTGCCAGGTCTGGAGGGTGAACCGGTTGCCGGCGGGCAGGTCGAGCTTGAGGTCCCGCACGACCGGCATGTGGTTGTAGACCACGTTGAGTACGCCGTCGCGCAGGCTGATGCGCAGCGGCGCGAAACGGTCTTTGACCGGCGGGACCTGATAGTACACATGTCCGGTTCCCCGCTTGGCGACCGGCCCCTGCACGAACCAGCCGTATCCGACCCAGCCGTTGCCGTAGCCGACGGTCACGGGGCCGAGGGTGAAGCGGAAGCGGCCCGGCAGCTTCACTTGCAGGTCCATTTCCAGATCGCGGTCAAAAGGATGCCGGAATGTCGCGACGGCGGCGTGCGAACCGGGGCGGGATTCCAGCCGGAAGCCGTTTCCCCCGGCGTGGAACGATACGGTTTTGCGGTTCAGGTTGGCTTCCCAGTCGGCGGGATTCGGCGTTTCGATCGCGAAGGCGGGGGAGGGGGGCGGCGGAAGGGGAACGGAAGCCGCCGGAATCTTTCCGGCATCTATGCGGATCACGTCGCAACTGTGCGGCGCGAGCTTTCCGGTCACGGCGGCGGAGGTGACCGGACGGTTGGAAAGCAGTTCGACCGCGTGAAACTCCCCGTCGGGAAAGAGTTTGGAGAAGTCGAGCGCGTATTCCGCCGGTTCCGTGGTCAGGTTGCTGACCGCGATCAGCGCCTTGCCGGGGGCGGTGTGGAAACTCATCTTCGCGCGTTCCGACCGGAACGCGACCCGCTTGTCGGTTTTCCAGAAGGGGTGAAACTCCCCTTTGCCGCGCTCGAAGTCGCGGGTAAGCTCAAGGTCGTAGTTCGGGTTTTCCGCCTGAAAGTTGCCGTTGAATTCGGTGTTGTACAGCAGCGAATAGGCCAGCGAACTCTCCTGCGCCAGATAGTTGCGCCAGTGTTTCGACCAGAAGACCGAACGCCATCCCCACGGCAGGCCGCTGTAGCCGGTCGCATAGACCGCTTCGGGCAGGAAATAGCCGGTCTTGAAGCGGGTCATCTGCTCGCCCTCCATATAACCGTCGAAGAAGCTCAGCGTGTTCACATCCAGTCCGCCGCCGGTGTGGGCCAGCAGCGCGAAGGGTTCGCCGGTGTCCGTGAAGAGGCCGCGCAGCCGTTTCAGGAAGTTGCGCTGGGCGACGACGCGCGAACTCATCTCTTCCCACTTTGCGCGGCGGTCCGGCGCGTCGACTTCGGCGAGGGCGGGATTGGCGTCGCCCCATGCCGGACTGGTGCCGTCGGAGGCGATGCCGCGCACGCCGCCGTGTTCGATCAACTGTTCCCAGTAGTAGAGCTGCAGTTCCCCTTCCGGGCCGCGTTTGTTGGTCGCGTAGCAGTTGCGCCCGCGGTGCCGGTAGTAGCGCCAGCGCGGCTGAAGCTCGAAATCGCTGCGGAACTCCTGAAAGTACGGCGCGTCCTCGCGCAATCCCTGACAGGTGTAGAGAATGCCGATCTTATTTTGTTTTTTCAGCTCGTCGGTCCACCGGCGCAGTTCCGGAATCTTACCGGTGTCGGGATAACCGTGCCAGTCGCTCCACTGTTCCCACTTGCGTTCGGTCAGGTCGCGGATCGGGCGCTCCGGGCGCGGTTTGGTCGGCGTCGGCTGCAGGAAGAAGCGGAACACGGTGTCGCGCTCGAACTGTCCGGCCCCGTCCGCGAAGTTGAATATCAGTTCGGTCGTTTCTTTTCCCGGAATCACTTCGATCTGACGGCGCGGATTCCTGCCGAAGAACAGTTCGGTGTCGAAGCTGAAGCTGAGGCCGCGGTCGTAGGTGCCGAGCCAGAACTGGCGGCCGGGGCCGCAGTAGCCGGACGGCGGGAGCGCCGCCGCGTCCTGCACGGACTGGCCGGGCAGCAGCAGTTTCGCCTGTTCGTTCGGCACCGGAATGCGGAGCCGGACCGCGTCGATTCTGCCGGGATCGACGCCGGGCAGCCGGAACTTGACTTCCGTGAAGCCGTCGAACTCCATGCGGCTGCGGATTTCCAGCGGGAGCGTTCCGGCGGCAAGGCGGGCCTCGCCGCGGGCTTCGTTTCCCGCGGCAGTCAGGGTGTGGTTACCGCTGAAGTGAAGCCAGCCGCCGTCGGAGGCAACTTCGATCACCGCATTGCAGGGCAGCGCGAAGTCATTGAATGAAAAGCTGTCATGGATCAGTGTCACCCGGTTGCCCCGCACGGCCGGCGGCGTCCACGGCGCGGGGCATTTTTCGCTGACATACTCCCCGGCGACCGCGGTTCCGAACCATTCGGGAGCGGTCACCGCCGGGCACTCCAGCCGGGTTTCGGCCACGGTTCTGCCGGAATTGTCCTTGACCGTGAAAACCGCCTGCCGGGCGGGCTGGCTGCCCGGCATCAGCTTCCGGATCACATAGGCGAGATGTTCGCCGTCCTGCTGCACGATCGCATCGCGGTTGATGGCGGTCCGCCCGGCCAGTTGCCGCCGCAGCTCCGGGAAGCCGGTGACGTTCAGGATACCGGTCAGGTTTTCCCATTTGCCGGTCAAGTGCGCCTTGCCGACGATGGCGCCGGTGAGCGGGCTGTACTGCAGCTCGGCCCGGCACTGTTTCGCGGCGGGAGCGGGCCGGGGCGGGCGGTTCTCCACGGTGCGCTCCGCCTCCCGCCCCGGAGGCAGCAGCAGAAGGGTTCCGAACGGCATCGCGGCGTACCCTTTGAACCGCTTGTGATTCCACGCCTGCGCTTCCGGCGCCCGCCAGCGGAAGAAGTTGGCGTAGAGCAGCTTCCCCGCCGGATCGTCAAGCCCGCACGACCGGAACGGGATTTTGAATTCCGCGATCCACCGCTTTCCCGTTTCCCTGCCGGCGGCGGCCTCGAACAGCGCCTTTTCCAGCGGCATTTCATTGAACATTCGCTGGCAGCTCCCGGCGGCATTGACGGTGTAGGTGTAATAGAAGTCGGCAGGCGCCGCCCTGCCGCCCATCGCCCCCTCGTAACCGCCCATATTGATCGCCTCCTGCACCGCGACGTTGGCATCGGGCTGGCCGAGGATCACGCTGAACGCGTCGTCGGTGTGAAAGAGCAGGTCGTCCCAGCCGCGGCGGACCGATTGCGGCAGGCTGCGGTCCGGTTCCGTGCCGATCGCGGCGACGTACAGGGCCTCAGGCGTATATTTGGCCCGGAACTCGGTGGCCGGAATGCCGGGAATCCGGTTGTTGAGCTTGAAGATCCGCCGGAGGACCGCCGCGTCGTCCCACTCGCCGGGCGACAGCTTGCCGTCCAGCGTGACCGGTGCCGAAAGCGGCGGAATGGAGGCTGACGGTTCGGCGGCGCCAAGTGCGCAGGCCGACAGAATGGCGGCCGTCAGCGATACGGAACGGGGGAAAATCATGTTGCAGGACTCCTCGGGGTTAGGCGGAATGTTTTCCGGTGGTTTTTCGCAGCGTCATCACCGGTTCGATTTCGATGGTGTGTTCAAGGAGCGGGCGGTGCTCCATCAGGCTGCGCAGCAGATAGACTCCTTTGAAAAGTGCTTCCGGCGCATTCCATGCGATCGAACTGACGGCGGGAAAGCTCTGTTCCGCCTCGGTCTGGGAACTGCAGGCCAGCAAACTCAGCTCCTCCGGCACCCGGACGCCGGTTTCGCAGGCGGCGTACAGGATGCCGCGCGCCGCGCGCCCGTCGGTACAGACCAGCGCGGAGGGGCGGTCGGGGCGGTGGAACAGCGCGCGGCCCCATCCGACCGCCTCGCTCAGGGTGTCGGCGTCGCTGGCGAGTGCGAACCGGGCATTCCATTCCGGCCGGGATTCCAGCCCGAACTCCCGGACTGCCCGCAGGAATCCGTCTTCGATCTGCTGCTGGCGGCGGTACTGCAGCGGGCCTCCGGCCAGCCCGAACCGGCGATGGCCGAGCGCCACCAGATATTGCACCGCCTTGTAGAACGAGAGGGAGTAGTCGGACATGATGTTGTATTCGGCCTCCTCCTCGAAGGCGACGAACGGAAATTCCGGGTTCTTTTTCAGCCATTCGCGCAGCGCCGGGGAGATCACTCCGCCGTGCAGCACGCCTCCTGCGAGGCCGTTGGTCAGCAGCGCCGGAAGTTTTTCCGCTTTGCTCAGGTCGTAGTATTCGATCTGGCAGCGCAGGCCCAGCTCTTCGCACTGACGGATGAAGCAGGAGATCATCGGCATGAAATAGCCGGAACCGAAAATCCGCTCCGGGATGTCGCTGACGATCAGCCCGAGGTCGTTGTTCTGCTTTTGCTTCAACAGCTTGGCGGCGAAATTGGGTTCATAGTTCATCTCCTGAGCCACCTTGCGCACCCGTTCGCGCATCGCCGCTGAAACCGTGCCCGTTCCGTTCAGCGCCGCCGAAACCGCTGCGACGGAAACTCCCGCCCGGTCCGCGATATCCTTCAATTTCACCGTCTGAGTCTGAGCCATTGTAAAGAAATCCTTGTAACGATTCATGAAACGTTCTATATTTTAATTATACCAAACTTGCAACGAAATGTCAAGAGAGGAGGAAAATTTTTTTGAAAAATCGGCAATGCGGCAGTTGAAAGCGGCAAAAAGGACAAAAAAAAATCCCAATTTCAAGTAACCTGCCTGTCGTGCGCAACATTCGTCGAACCCGCGCAAAACAGACCGCGATTGAAATTCGGACCTCGTAAAATCTGAAAAGTGGTAGCGGCTCCAGGATTCGAACCAGGGACCTGCGGATTATGATTCCGACGCTCTAACCAACTGAGCTAAGCCGCCACTGTTTTATAAAATAATCCGTGTTCCCGGATTTTGCAAGTCCGGGGAGCGGAAAAATTCGCCATTATTTAGGGATAAGCTCTCAGGAGCGGTTAGAGAGGCCGCCGCGCCGAATTGCCGGGTATTTTCCGTGCAGGGATGAAAAACACCGGAAAATCCGAAGAGCGGACATGGAGTGGAATAGCTTGAAGGAAAATAAGTTGCATATTCAGAACCGGTATTGGTCTGGAAGAGGACTTGAAAGATCGCAATCGGCATTGTACATTCATACTACGGAGAATTTTTGAGGAAAACAGAATTACCGTACCGCGTATGCGGAAAAGAGGAGAGGCATGGTTATGAACACTGTTGAAAAATTCAAGTATGACCGCCGGAATGTCAAGGCCGGCATCGCGCACATCGGAGTCGGTAACTTCCATCGCGCCCACGAAGAATATTATACCGATTTGCTGCTCGAATACCCCGACCAGCACAATTGGGGAATCTGCGGCATCGCACTGTTGCCCTCGGACGAAAAACTGGTGGAGGCGCTGCGCGGTCAGCGGGGCGAGTACACGCTGACGGTCTGCGGCCGCGACGGACGGGATCAGGCGTTCCTCATCGGTTCGCTGGTCGAATTGCTGTGGAGCGTGGAAGACCCCGGCGCCGTGATTGCGAAGCTGGCCGATCCCGCGATCAGGATCATCACGATGACCATCACCGAAGGCGGTTATAATCTGGATAAATCGACGGGAGAATTCATCCTTGCGAACGAAGGCGTGCAGCATGACCTGAAGCATCCCGCCGCTCCGTCGACGGTGTTCGGTTTTGTCGCGGCGGGGCTGCGCCGCCGCATGGAGTCGGGCGGCGGGCCGGTTACGATTCTCTCCTGCGACAATCTGCAGCACAACGGCAGTACGGCGCGCCGCGCGTTTACGGCCTTTTTTGAAGCGCAGGATACGGCGCTGGCCGGGTGGGTGGCGGCCAATGTGACTTTCCCGAATTCGATGGTCGACCGGATCACTCCCGCCGTGCTCCCCGCCGACCGTGAGCGGCTGAATGCCTCCAACGGCACCGACGATGCCGCGCCGGTCTATTGCGAGGATTTCATTCAGTGGGTGATCGAGGATAAATTCGCGGCGGGCCGCCCGGCGTGGGAGCGGGTCGGCGTGGAATTCACCGGCGATGTGACCGCCTTCGAGAATATGAAGCTCAGCCTTTTGAATGCATCGCATACGATGCTCTCCTATCCCGCGTTTCTGACGGGATACCGCAAGGTGGATGACGCGATGCACGATGAACGGTTCGCCCGCTATCTGCGTGACTTCATGGATAAGGATATCACTCCCTATGTCCCGGCACCGGGGACGGTCAACCTTGACGAATATAAGCAGACCTTGATCGAACGGTTCGGCAACCGCTCCGTCAGCGACCAGCTGGCGCGGCTCTGCTTCGACGGCGTCTCCAAGATTCCGGTGTACATCATGCCCAATCTGGGCAAGATGCTGCGGGATAAGGCGGACCTGACCCGTGTCGCGTTCTTCGCCGCCGCATACCGCCGCTACCTGAAGCACGGAACGGACGACAACGGCGCACCTTATACGGTCGACGAGCCGTGGCTGACCGAAGAGGACCGCAAGCTGATCGCTTCCGCCGATCCGGATGTCTTTCTGGGATTGTCGCCGTTCGCTTCCGTCGATCTGCGCGGCGACGCCCGCTTCCCGGTGCTTTACCGGAAGATGGTAAAGGAGTTGGAAGAAAAGGGCGTTTCCCCGGTGCTTGAAGCGGTTCTGCGGTCCTGACCGGGAGTCCGACCATGGAAACGCGCAGCGCCGACAAACTTGGCCCGTTCGTCGTATTGACCTTCATCTACTTTATCGTGGGGTTTCTGACGACGGTCAACGGCCAGTGTCAGGGCCCGCTGAAAATCGCTTTTCTGGCGGATGCGGGAGCCCTGAAAAATACGTTCGTAACCCTGATTTCCTTCTTTTTCTTTCTGGGTTACCTGATCTGCAGTCCTTTCGGCGGACGCTGGATCAACCGGGTCGGCTATAAACGGACGCTGCTGCGTTCGCTGGGCTTCATGATCGCCGGGCTGGCGATGTTCTGGGCTTCGTCCTGGTTCACGGTCACGTTTCCGGCGGCGGTGGTCGGCATCGGTGCAGCGCATGTGCCGGGCGGATACTTCATATTCCTGACCGGCTCGTTCCTGATGGGGACGGCGGCGGCGCTGTCGCAGGTGGTGATCAATCCCTATATCTCCGCCTACGAGCTGCCGGGAACGCAGTCCGTGCAGCGGATGAATATCGTATGTGCGATCAACTCCTTCGGCACGATGATCGCTCCCTTTTTCGTCACCACGCTGATTTTCGGAGGACGGGCGATCGAGGAGGTCGAAGTACGCCAGCTGATGGCGCCGTTCCTGATTCTGGCGGTTTTCGTCGTGATCACCACGCTGACGACGATGCGCATGTACATCCCCGATCTGTCGAACACTCGGGCGGCAGAAGGCGAGCGTCTGGAACGCAGCATCTGGTCGTTCCGGCATTTCACGCTCGGCGTGGTCGCGATCTTCTTCTATGTGGGAGCGGAGGTGGCGGTCGGCTCGAACATCAATCTGCATGCGCTGGAGATGGGCGGCAACGGCGAAGCGCTGAGCTTTTTCGGGAGAAAGCGGCTGATGATCGGCGAGCTTGATCTCGGCATTCCCGCAATGCTCGCGACCATCTACTGGGGCGGCATGATGGTCGGACGCATGATTTCCAGCACCATGAACCGAATCTCGCCGCGTATTCAGCTGACGACGGTGACTCTGGCCGCGATCGTGCTGATGACCGTCGCGGTCGGAAGCAACAATCTCTGGCTGATTGCCTTGCTCGGTTTTTTCCAATCGGTGATGTGGAGCTGTATCTTTACCCTTTCCGTTCAGGGACTCGAAAAATACACGGCGAAGGCCTCCGGCATTTTCATGATGGGAGTTTTCGGCGGCGCGGTGTTTCCGGTTCTGCAGGGGATTGCGGCCGACCTGTTCGGCACGTGGCGCTGGACGTGGCTGATTGTGATCTTCTGTGAACTGGTCATTCTCTTTTACGCGCTGATCGGTTCACGCGTCCGCAATTCAAAGGAGAGCCCGGGAAAACGCCGCCCGGAGATATGAAAGCAAAAAAATGGTAGCGGCTCCAGGATTCGAACCAGGGACCTGCGGATTATGATTCCGACGCTCTAACCAACTGAGCTAAGCCGCCACTGTTCGCATAAAATAACCGGCTTTCGTTTTTTTGCAAGCTCAATTTTGTAAAAAAAACGAAAAATCTCCGCTGTTTCCGGAGAAATCGGGTGAATGTCGAAGAAAAACGAGGAGTTCTCAATCAGGAGAACTCGCGGGATTATCATAAGGAGGAGAGAGTATGAAAAAGATTCTGATGGTGGTTACGTCGCACGGTTCTCTGGGAGATTCCGGTCATGAGACGGGATTGTGGATGGAGGAGTTCACCACGCCGTATTATGCATTCCTCGATGCGGGCTTTGAGGTGACGGTGGCCAGCCCGGCGGGAGGGTGTGTGCCGATCGATCCGAAGAGCATGCAGCCGGAGAACAGCTCCCCGTCCGTCTGCCGGTTCGGGGAGGCGGGTGAAACGGTGCTGGGTAAAACAGTCCGGCTGGCGGATTGCCGCGCCGCCGATTTTGTTGCGCTTTTTTATCCCGGCGGACACGGGCCGATGTGGGATCTGGCGGCCGATCCGGTCAACGCCGCGTTGCTGGAGGAGTTCGTCGCGCAGGATAAGCCGGTCGCGGCGGTGTGTCACGGCCCGGCGGCGCTGCTTGCGGCCCGGATGCCGGACGGCTCGGCGCTGGTGCGGGGGCGGAAGGTCACCGGGTTTTCCGATTCGGAGGAAATTCTGGTGGGCTTGAACCGGATCGTTCCCTTCCTGCTGGAGGACCGGTTGCGGAAGCTGGGCGCGGAGTACCGTAAAGGCGGCGACTGGAGCGAGTTCGCGATTGCGGACGGCAAGCTGGTCACGGGGCAGAATCCGCAATCCGCCGGGAAGACCGCGGAATTGCTGCTGAAACTGCTGCGCTGATCCGGTCCGGTCCGGCCGGAGTGGATTTGTTCTGACGGAAAAGGGGATTTCCGGGGGGATTTTCCCTTTCCCGGTTTGTATCCGAAGGGAAACGGGTGTAAATTACCCGTGAACTTATTTGGATTCTTACACCGTCATGGGAAAGGTTTTGGTTGATGAATTATCGGATTGAGATTTCGCCGTTGCCGCAGTGGCGCGATGCCCGCGGCGAGGGGGTCAAAAAGCAAGTTGAAAAATTCTTCGGCTATCCGGTCGAAAAAGTCTGGAGCCGCGACGTCTACACGGTCAGCGCTTCGCTGACGGAGCCGGAAGTGCGCAAGGTCGCGTCGCTGCTCTACAATCCGGTTCTGCAGGGATGGCGTTCCGGCGCGGCCAAATCCGAGAATTTCCAGCCGCTCCCGGAGTGCCAGTTTCTGGTGGTGGTCGGCTTCAAGCCGGGCGTGACCGACAACGTCGGGCGTTCCGCCCGTTCGGCGGTGGGCGACATCGTCGGCCGCAAGCTGCGCGAGGATGAGCATGTGTTCAGTTCGACCGAGTATCTGTTCTACGGGCCGAAACTGACCCGCGCCGAGGCCGAGACGATCGGTTCGAAGCTGCTGGCGAACGAGCTGATCCAGTCGGTGCTGGTGATGTCGGGCGAAGAGGCCGCCGGCGGGATTCCGCTGAACCTGCCGCTGGTTTCCGGGCAGGGCGGCGGTCAGGTCCGCGAATACGATCTTGAGGTTTCGGACGAGGGGCTGATGGAGCTGAGCCGCAAGGGGACGCTCGCGCTCTCTCTCGACGAAATGAAGGCGATCCAGAACTACTTCCGCAACGCGAAGAACCGCGAAAGTTACGGTCTCGGCCGGAATCCGACCGATGTGGAGCTTGAAGTCCTCGCCCAGACCTGGAGCGAACACTGCAAGCACAAGATTTTCAGCGCCAAAATCGACTATGAAAACCTCGAGACCGGTGAAAAAGAGGAGATCGTCTCCTGCTACAAGACCTTTATCCAGAAGAGCACCAAGGAGATCGCCAAAGAGGTCGACTGGCTGGTGTCGGTTTTCAAGGATAACGCCGGCGTGATCGATTTCAACGACAAGCTCGACCTCGTCTATAAGGTCGAAACCCATAACAGCCCCTCCGCGCTCGATCCCTACGGCGGCGCGATGACCGGCATCGTCGGCGTGAACCGCGACCCGCTCGGCACCGGGCAGGGGGCGGATCTGCTGATCAACGTCTGGGGCTACTGCCTCGGTTCGCCGTTTACGAAGGAGGCGGATGTGCCGGAAGGGCTGCTGCATCCGCGGCGGCTGCGCGACGGCGTCCACAAGGGCGTGATCGACGGCGGCAACCAGTCCGGCATCCCGTACGGCAACGGCTGGGAGTATTTCGATCCGCGTTACATCGGCAAGCCGCTGGTCTACTGCGGCACGGTCGGAACTCTGCCCAAGACGGTGCACGGCGTGCCCGGCGCAAGCAAGACCATCGAGCCCGGCGACCTGATCGTGATGGGCGGCGGCCGGATCGGCAAGGACGGCATCCACGGCGCGACCTTTTCCAGCGAAGAATTGCACAAGGACAGCCCGGTGCAGGCGGTGCAGATCGGCGACCCGATCACCCAGAAGAAGCTCGGCGACTTCATCCGCGAGGCGCGCGACCGCGGCCTCTACCGTTTCATCACCGACAACGGCGCGGGCGGGCTTTCGTCGAGCGTCGGCGAAATGGCCGAACTCTGCAACGGCTGCCGGATGGATCTGGCGCTGGCCCCGGTGAAATACGCCGGTCTCCAGCCGTGGGAAATTCTGGTTTCGGAAGCGCAGGAGCGCATGAGCTTCGCGGTTCCGCCGGAGAAGATCGAGGAGTTCAAGGCATTGGCGAAGGAACGCGATGTCGAAGTTTCGGTGCTCGGCGAGTTCACCGACGACGGCAAGTTCCACATGCAGTACAACGGCAAGACCGTCGCGTGTCTGGACATCGAATTCATGCACGACGGGCTGCCGCGCATGGCGCTTACCGCGAAATGGAAGGCTCCGAAATTCGACGAGCCGGACCTGTCGAAGCGCGACGTCGCCGCCGATCTGGCGAAGATGATGGGGCGGCTGAACATCTGCTCCGATGAATATAAGGCCCGCCAGTATGACCATGAGGTCAAGGGGCTGAGCGTGATCAAGCCGTTCGTCGGCAAGTGCCGCGACGTCGCGAGCGACGCGACCGTGACCATGATCGAACCCCTGAGCAAGGAGGGCGTGATCCTGTCGGCGGCGATTCTGCCGCGTTACAGCGACATCGACACCTACCACATGGCGGCCAGCTGCCTCGACCTCGGCGTGCGCCGGGTGATTGCGGTCGGCGGCAAGCTCGACAAGGTGGCGGGGCTGGACAACTTCTGCTGGCCGGACCCGGTGCAGAGTGAAAAGACGCCCGACGGCGAATACAAGCTCGCGCAGCTGGTGCGCGCCAATCAGGCGCTCTACGATTATACGAAGAAGTTCCGGGTGCCGCTGATCTCCGGCAAGGATTCGATGAAGAACGACAGCACCCGCGGCGGCCGCAAGATTTCGATTCCGCCGTCGCTGCTCTTCAGCGCGATCGCGAAGATGGACGATGTGACCAAGTCGGTCTCGCTCGATGCGAAGCAGGCCGGTGACCTCGTCTATGTGATCGGCGTCACGAAGCCGGAGCTGGGCGGCAGCGAATACTATGCGATGCTCGACGCGACCGGCAACAATGTGCCGAAGGTCGATGCGGAGCAGGCGGTCAGGACCTATCATGCGGTTTCCGAAGCGACCGGCGCCGAGCTGGTCAATTCGCTGCAGTCGCCGGCGCTCGGCGGCTTGGCGGTCGCGTTTGCAAAGGTGGCGATGGCGGGCCGTCTCGGCCTTGAGATCGACCTGGCGAAAGTTCCGGCGGAGGGCTGCTCCGACCTTGAAGTGCTGTTCTCCGAATCGAACAGCCGGTTTGTGGCCACGGTCGCTCCGGAGCACAAGGCCGCGTTTGAGGCCGCGCTGGCGGGCATTCCGTTCGCCGAGGTCGGCAAGGTGATCGCGGAACCTGAATTGATTCTCGCCGGCAGGTCCGGCAAGTATACCGTCACGCTCGACGCCCTGTTGAAGGAGTACAAGGGGACGCTCGACCAGATTTAAACGGCTCCAAACTTCCCGGAGGAGATGAAGTGGAGACTCCGAAGCAGGAAAAGAACTTGAAGAACGCCGAGGTGAAGGCGTTGATTGAGGAAAATCTCCGGCTGGTTCAGAAGATCGCGAATGATTTTCTGGGCCGGGGGCTCCCATGGGAAGATCTGGTGTCGGAGGGGAACCGCGGTCTGATGACCGCCGCCCGCCGCTATGATCCGAGCCGGGGGGCGCGGTTCAGCACCTACAGCGCATGGTGGATCAAGCAGGCGATCCGGCAGGCGATTGCGGAGCAGGCGCAGATGGTCCGGGTTCCGATCGGGACGCAGACCCACTGGCGCAAGATCCGGCGGATCGTGAACGAGCTGACCGAGGCTCTCGGCCATGCGCCGAGCGACGAAGAGGTGGCCGAGGCGGCGAATCTGCCGCTGGCGACCGTGAACCGGCTGCGCGGCAGCCGCCAGATCGACGTGCAGTCGCTGAATGCGCCGATTTCGGACGGTGATCCGGACGGCGGCGAATTTCAGGATTTCTTTCAGGACGATACCGAGCCGGCTCCCGACCAGCAGTTGATCAAGCTGGAGGATGTGGAGAATCTGCTCTCCTTGCTCGAAACCCTGACGGAACGCGAACAGAAAGTGCTGCGCCTCCGGTTCGGATTGGACGGCGAACCGATCCGCACTCTCGACGAGGTCGGAACCGAACTCAACTGCACCAACGAGCGGGTCCGGCAGATTCAGAATCAGGCGCTGCGCAAGCTGCATGCGCAATTGGAAAATATGCGTTGATATGCCTCTCTATCCCGAAAATGCGCTGCTGATGGCGCCGTTGTCCGGCTTTACCGATCTGCCTTACCGCCGTGCGGCGCGGGCGGGCGGCTGCCGGTTCGCCTTTACGGAAATGGTGGATGTCGCGTCGCTGACCTACGCCCGCGAGCGTTCCGCCGGAATGTTGCGGCGCGGGCCGGAGGAGGAGTTTCTCGGCGTGCAGCTGGTGGGGGCGGATCACGAATTCATCCGCCGCGCGGCGGATGTGGTCAACGAGTACGAATTTTCCGTGGTGGATTTCAACCTCGGCTGTCCGGTCCCGAAAGTTGCGAAAAAGGGAGCCGGGGCGGAACTGGGACGGCATCTCGACGCGGCGCTGGCCTGTTTCGCGATCATTGCGGAGCGGTCGCGCCATCCGGTGACCGCCAAAATCCGGATCGTGGATGCGGAGGACCCCGCGCCGACGCTGGCGCTGGCGAAAGGCCTGGCGGAGCTGGGGGCGCAGGCGATTACCGTGCACGGGCGGATCAAGGAGGCGTTCTACTCCGGGCCGGTGAATTTCGGCATGATCCGGGCGGTGCGCGAGGCGCTTCCCGGAGTTCAGGTGATCGCCAACGGAGGCGTGACCGGCCGGGTGAAATATCAGGAAATCCGGCGCGAAACCGGCTGTTCGCTGGTGATGCTGGCGCGCGGTGCAATGGGGAATCCGTGGCTTTTCAACGAACTGTCACTGGGCGACGCTTACGTACCGCCGGATATCGACGAATGGTTCGGCGTAATCCGGGAGCATGTTGAGGGGATGATCGAACTTTACGGCGAAGAGAGCGCGATGCGCATGGCCCGGAAAATCCTGCACGACTATCTGAAGGGGCGCGGTTTCCACAGTGTGATGAAGGCGCTGGCTTCGGCGGTGGCGACGCGGGCGGACTTTGAAGCGTTTCTCGCGCGGACGAAGCAGGAGCATTCGGAGAGTTACTGGACGCAGCTGGAAGCGAATCCGGCGGCGGAACGGCGCTTGCGGCGATAAACAATGAACCGGGAGGAGTGAAGATGTCCGACGATATTTCCGATTCGCGCAAGGGGCTTTACTATCTGGGGATGGTTCTGGGGGCGGCGGGCTTCCTCTGCTGCTTCGGGGCGGTTGCTTCCGGAGGATGCGGCATCGCGGCGGGCGGCATGCCGCATCCCGGCGGAATTTTTCCGATCTTTTTTGTCGGGATGTTTCTGTTTATTGCCGGTGGGATTCTCGTCGGCATCGGCAGGCGCGGTCTGGCCGGTTCCGGCATCGTGCTCGATCCGAAACAGGCGCGCAAAGACTTGAAGCCGTGGGCGAAGATGGGCGGCGGCATCCTGAAGGATGCGCTGGAGGAAGCGGGGCTGAAAAAAGAGGAAAGCGCCTCCTCCGATCTGGAAACGGACCTGCGCGCCCTTTACCGGCTGCATCAGGATGGAATCCTTTCCGATGAGGAGTATGAAGCCGCCAAGAAGAAGCGGCTGAAAAAGTGAAGCGGCGGTCAGCTGTCGAGGTTGCGTTCGAGAATTGCGGCGGCGAGAGCGACCGTGTCGGCGCAGGGGCGTTTGCGGTAATATTCCGGCGTGCGCGCCTCGGAGACCGGGGCGTCACTCTGCTTTGGGGCCAGCCCGAGCAGTTCGCGGCAGACGATCGAACCGGTTTCGGCCCGGAATTCGGCGGCGAGCTTCTGGATAAACGCATAGTGCGCGTCTTTCGCCTCCTTGTCGGAGAGGTCGGAATAACCGCGCCGCAGGTTTGCGACCAGAAACATCCCGGAAACGGCACCGCACACCTCGCGCAGCCGCCCCATCCCGCCGCCGAAGCCGGAGGCCAGCCGCATCGCGGCGTCGAAGTCAAGTCCGCATTCCCGGTGAAACGCGCCCAATACCGCCTGCGCGCAGTTCGCGCCGGATAAGAAAAGCTGCCGTGCCTGTTCCGCTTTGTCCGCCATGTTTTCCTCCTTCAGAACCGCAGTTCTTCCCATGCCTTGTCCAGTTTTTTCAGCGGGGCGCGTTCGCCGAGCGGCACTTCCGGCGCGAAAACCGCAAGGCGGCACTCCTCGGTCAGCCGCCAGAAGTCGTGCAGCAGCGGTTTGTCGGTCAGCTCCGGCACGCTTTCCGCCGCCAGATGGAAGCGGTCGAGATAGTCGGAGATGGCGTCGAGTTTGGTTTCGTCGCGCCCCGGCGCTCCCGCCGCCCGCTCCGCCCGGATTTTCACGCCGCGCAAATAGCGGGGATAGTCCTCGAATACGAAGTCGCTTTTCAGGAAGCGGTTGCGGAACAGAAAGTCGAGATGGCGTTTCATATCCGCCGCGCTTTCGGGACACTGCGCCTTGATCCGTTTGGCGAGGTCGCGGCCGAGCTGGTAGTTGGCATAGTAGCCTTCGAGCTGTTTGACCATCCGGTCCACGAAGCAGCCCAGCTCCTGTTTGGCGTGCTCCGCGCCGATGCCGAAGGCGAGGCCGTCCCGGATTTCCCAGAGATCGCTCTCGAAGGCGGCGGCGATTGCGGTGTCGAGCAGGTCGTCGGCGTAGTCGCGGTAGTTCAGGAACCACGACAGCTCCGCCTGACGCGAAAACCGGATCGTGCGCTTGAAGAATTTCAGCTGCGCGGCGTTTTCGAGTTTGAAGAGCCGGATGATTCCCTTGCGGTGGTTCATCCGCGCTTCCGATTCCTTGAGATAGAGCGCCTGGCCGATGCTTTCGCCCTCGTCGCACAGTGCCGGATAGGCGGTTTTGCCGTTGCCGTTGGGCAGCTCCACTTCGAAGGGGAGGGGCTTCAGGCCGGGCCATGCGGTACAGCCGGCGGCGGTGTAATTCTTCGCTCCGGCGACTGCGCGGCTCAGGCGGGAGCCCTGTTGGACCGAGGCCGGGATTTCGCGGTGAAGCTGGACGATTTTGCCGTTGCGGTTGAGTTCGGCGAGCTTCATGGTCAGGTATTCGGGGAGCCGGACGTTGTCGAAATCGGCGGGCGCGACCGGTTCTCCCAGATTGTCGCGCAGGTATTCGGCCAGAGCCGCCGCGAGCGGCTGTTCGGAAAAGACCGCGCCGGACTTCACCGCTTCACAGAAGGCGGCGACCGTCTCCGCGATCGGGCCGGCGGCCTGCCGGACCGGTTTGGGCAGCGCGCGGATCATCAGTTCGACCTTCTCCGGCAGGTAGCCGGGTACCAGCCAGTCGAGCGCATGGCCGGGCAGCAGGTTCAGCTGGTCGGAGGGAACGTAAAGCGTGAGCCCGTCCTCCGGCTCACCCGGCGTGAACGAGTAGCGTAGCCGGAAGGACTGGCCGGAAAAGGCGAGCGCATCGGGGTAATCGCCCTCTTCCCACTGCCGGAACTGCTCCTGCATCGCATCCTGCGGCGTGATGGAGTAATCCTGCGAATCATTGCGGATCAGTTCCTTCAGTGATTTGACGCTGTCGATTCCCTCCGGCAGCAGCGTCAGGTAGTGTTCGACCACAGCTTCGGGATCGAGGATAGTGCCGGGACGGCGGACCTTTTCCTCCAGCAGAGCAAGCGATTCGAGCACATGGGCGCTCTTTTCAATCCACGTTTTCGGAATGATCACGCTGCCGGTCGCCAGCGCCTCGCGGATGAAGATTTCACGCGCTTCCGCCGGATGGCTCTTGCTGTAAAGCACCCGCCGCCCGTTGTGGATCAGCAGCCCCCCGAAAGTGAGCCGCTCGCGGGCGTATACGAAGCCGGATTCGGCGTCCCAGTAGGGCTGGTCGTAGATTCTGGTGCACAAATGCGGCGCGGCCTGTTCGAGGTAGTCGGGGCGGATCGCCGCGTTCTGCCGTGCGAAAAGGCGGCTGGTTTCGACCAGCGCAAAGCTCATCAGCCACTCCGGCGCCGGCTTGGCTTTGAACAGCCCGGAGCCGGGGAAGATCAGAAATTTGCGCGCCCCGGTGCCGAGATAGTGCTGCTCTTCCGGCATATACCGGGCGATGTGGCGCGGAATCCCCGCCAGAATCGACTGGTGCACCTGGTCATACGGCGGATTTTCCAGCAGCTTCGGCAGTTTTGCGCCGCTCCACTTGAGGTCGGCGGCGGCGTCGGCGAGATCGGCGGCGAGATTGCGCCACTCCAGCAGACGGTTGAAATTGTAGAAATTCCTGCGGGCGAAAACACGCAGTTGCCGGTTTGACGGACACTCCTGCTGAATCGCGTTCCACAGATTCAGGATGGTCACGAAGTCGGATTTTTTGTCCCGGTATCTGCGGTGCGCCTCGTCGGCGGCCTGCTGCTTTTCGAGCGGGCGCTCCTGCGGGTCCTGTATCGACAGATAGGCCGCGATCACCAGCAGCTCCGGGAGCACCCGCCGCTTTTCCGCGAATGCGAGCATCTTGCCGAGGTGCGGGTCGATCGGCAGCTCCGCGAGTTTCCAGCCTTCACGGGTCAGCCTTCCCGCCGGATCGAGTGCGCGCAGGTCCTCCAGCGTGCGCAACCCTTCGCGCACCGCCGCCGGGGGAGGGGGATTGATGAAGGGGAAGTGGGTGATCCGCGGCAGTCCGAGCGCGGCCATCTGCAGGATCACGCCGGCCAGCCCGGTCCGCTTGATTTCGGGATCGGTATAGGGCGCGGAGCGTTCGAGATCCTCTTCGCTGTACAGATGCACGCAGACGCCGTCGGCGATACGGCCGCAGCGGCCGCGCCGCTGCCGGGCGCTCGCCTGGCTGATCGATTCGACCTGCAACTCCTCGATCTGGGTGCGCGGGTTGAACCGCTTGATCCGCGCCAGCCCCGAATCGATCACGAAACGGATGCGCGGGATGGTCACGCTGGTTTCGGCCACATTGGTCGCCAGTACGATCCGGCGCTGCCCCCCCGGATTGAACACTTTCTGCTGGTCGGCGGCGGAGAGACGGCCGAAGAGCGGCAGCACCTCGGTATTGCGCAGCCTGCGGCCGGTCAGCACGTCGGTTGCGTCACGGATTTCCCGTTCGCCGGGCAGGAATACGAGAATGTCGCCCTGCGGGTCCAGGCTGGTCACAAATTCCGCCGCGCGGGCAATCTGCGCGGAAAGCTCCTCGTCGTACTCCGGCGGCATGAATACATCTTCGACCGGATAGGTGCGCCCTTCGATCGCGATCACCGGCGCGTCGTTGAAGAACCGGGAAAACTCCTGCGTATCCAGCGTTGCCGACGAAATCGCCACTTTCAAGTCGGGCCGGTGCGGCAGCAGGTTTTTCAGGTAGCCGAGCAGGAAGTCGATATTCAGCGAGCGTTCGTGCGCCTCGTCGATGATCAATACCTCATACTGGCGCAGGCTGCGGTCGTTGCGGGTTTCGGCAAGCAGGATGCCGTCGGTCATGAACTTGAGTACAGTCGATTTTGTGGTGCGGTCGTCGAAGCGGACCTGATAGCCGACGCCGGTTCCCGGTTCGCAGCCCAGTTCCTGCGCGACGCGGCGGGACATCGCCGAGGCCGCGATCCGGCGCGGCTGGGTGCAGCCGATCCGTCCGCGCCGCCCGTAGCCGAGTGCGAGTGCGATCTTGGGAAGCTGGGTGGTCTTGCCGCTGCCGGTGTCGCCGCCGACGATGATCACCGGGCTGGATTCCCACGCCTTTTTAATCTCATCGACGTGGCGGGAAATCGGCAGTTCTTCGGGAAATTCGACCCGGAAGCGGTCGCAACTGGCCGCGTAATCGGGATTTTCGGGGCGCGGATTCATTTTCGCTGTCTTTCCCGGCGCAATACGCACCAGTCATACGCGATCAGCAGTCCCAGCCCGGCATAGCAGGCCGGAACCAGGAAGAAGGAGTCGCGCAGTCCCCAGCGGTCGCCGACCACTCCCATTAGCCACGCGAAAAAGCCGCAGCCCGGCACTCCCGCGCAGGAGAGCAGAATGAAGATCATCGTGGAGTCTCCCTTGACCCGGTCCACGCAGTAGCTCTGGATGCTCGGCCAGAAGGGACCGGTCGCGATGCCGAGGAAAAAGAGCAATCCGAAGAGAATCCAGATCATGTCGGCGGAGAGCAGCGGCGGGAAGAGTCCGAGCAGCGTTCCGGCAACCGCGCAGCCGACCACCAGATGCCGGAGTTTTTCCTGGCTGACCAGAAAGCCCGAAACCATGCGTCCGACAATCATGCCGCCCGCGAAGAACGCGGTGCCGAGTCCGCCCATCAGCGCCGACGCGCTGTAGTCGAGCTGGATAAAGCTCGACACCCAGAAGGTCAGGCAGAATTCACCGCCTCCGGCGAGGAACATCGCCGTGAAAAAGAGCCAGAAACGCGGAGTTTTCACAAGCTCCAGCGCATGGCCGGATACGGTCGTCCAGTGCAGCTGCTCCTGCCGGTCCGGCTTCTGGGGGCCGTGATAGGGCAGCAGGAACAGAAAAGCGGGGACCAGCGAAATCACGCAGGCTCCGGCGAGGACGAAGCGCCATGACACGCCGCAGTAGAGCAGCAATCCGGCCAGCATCACCGTGCCGACCACGCCGACCGACCAGAAAGAGTGCGAAAAGTTGATATAACGCCCGGGTTCGTCGTCGATGTGCAGGTCTTGGATCACCGGGGTCGCGAGTCCTTCGACCACGCCTTCTCCGAGTCCGGCGACCGCGACCGCCGCGAACAGGAGACCGTAGGCCGGGGCGATCGCCGCCAGCCCGATTCCGACGCTCATCAGCACCATCGCCACGCCGAGCGAGCGCACCTTGCCCCAGCGCCCCGCCGCGAAACCGCAAAAGAGCATCGCCGCCACCATCGGAATGCTCCGGCCGAGCTGCAGCGCTCCGCCCGCGCCTTTGCCGCCTTCGCCGAGCGGGAAGCCGAGCGACTGCGCAAGCTGGACCAGACAGACCGGCACCACCAGCGAACAGCAGGCGTATGCGATGAAACAGGAAAATGCGGCATAGTCGTACCGCCCGAACACCATTTTCTTAGCCATAGATATACAGTTCCATTACAAAACGGGCGCACCCTTGCCCGGAATGCGCCCGCAAAACAGTTGAATTACAGTGACCCTTTGGTGGAAAGCACCCCGACCACGCGCGGATCGATGGCGGTCGCCTGGTCGAGCGCCTTGGCGAATGCCTTGAAGATCGCTTCGGCGACATGATGCACCTCTTCGCCCGCCAGTTTCTTCACATGCAGATTCATACCGGATTTGTTGACCAGAGCCAGGAAAAATTCATGAAAAAGCCGCACGTCGAGGTCGCGGATCATGCCCGGCGCGGGGAAGTCGACATCCCAGACCAGACAGGGCCGTCCCGAGAGGTCCAGCGCCACCAGCACCAGCGTTTCATCCATCGGCAGGATCATATTGCCGTAGCGGCGGATTCCGGCCTTGTCGCCGAGCGCTTTCGCCAGCGCGTCGCCCAGCACCAGCCCGAGATCTTCCATCGTGTGGTGGTAATCCACGGCGAGGTCGCCGACCGCCTTGACTTCAAGATCGAAGAAGCCGTGCCGGGCGAAGAGTTCGAGCATGTGGTCCATGAAGGGAATGCCGGTGTCGATTTGACCGCGGCCGGTGCCGTCAAGCGAAATCTTCACTTCAATATCGGTTTCGCGGGTGGTGCGCCTGACCGCCGCGAAGCGTTCCGTAGCCATAAAGATACCTCATTGAAACAGAGTTACATCACAAGTTCCTATAATGTAACACGGGAAAAGCCGCTTTACAATGACGGGTCCTGATTTTTTTCCGGTTCCGGATCGTCGTCGGCCGGATAATACGGATAGGGGAAGTAATCCATCGGCTCGTCGGTGTCGCTGCCGGTCAGCGCCTGGGCGATGGTCAGCACATACCGGAAACTGTCGCTGTTGACCGCGCAGGAAAAGAGGTTCAGCGCCGCGAAGCGCAGCAGCATCCGCCGGTCCCAGAACTCGCAATGGCTGATGCCGGGGGCGGCGCAGATCTGCCAGTCGTGCTCCGGCACCAGCAGCCGGCCCTCGCCGTCGTACAGCGCGAAATCCCCGAGCACCCGGACCAGCCGGAGGCCGGCTTCCGGCTCCGCGACCTCCAGCGCCAGCCCGGCGAGAATCGCCACGGCTCCGCAACGGTTCTCCAAGACCGGCCCGATGCAGTAGTATTCGGGACGCATCGTGGTCTCGTTGCGGGCGGTGAAGCCGCATTTGCGCATGAAGTAAGCGATGTTCTCCAGAGTGCGCAGCGGGCAGCGGTTCGCCTCGGCCCGGAATTTTTCCCAGATACGGACCAGTTCGGGCCGGGAGTCGTTGTCATACCACTGCAGGTGCACGTCAATCAGGCCGTCGATCAGGTCGATATGGGGCGCGTTCAGCCGGGAAGCGAACTCCCGGCGGCGGCGGCGCAGCGTAATCGCCGCCTGCAGCTGGTGGCTGCGGCGGCGCAACAGCGGATGATCCGACTCCTGAAGGACCGCCAGCGCGTCGCCCAGCTCCGCTTCGCGGTTCAGGAGTTCGGCCATCGCATTGACGGCGACGGTTTCATCCTCGTCGTCAAGCAGGCTCAGTAAGGAGGCAAGGTCACTCCGCTGCGCCATTGGCCGCATTCTCCCGGGTCGGGAACTTGCCGAGCAGCGCGTTGTTTGCGATCTCCTTGACCTCGTCGGTGAAGTCGCTGCGGACGATCCAGCGCAGGAAACCCGGATCGTTCGACGCGATGTCGCGCAGGGTGCGTCCCGCGTTCTTGCCGAAGTTCACGATCACCTCGTTGTCGCTCCACTTGAAGCGGCGGGTGCGGTCCACCGCGTCCGGCCCGGCCAGATCGCTGAAATCGGCGAGTTCGGCCACGGTGCGCGGCAATTCCGGGTGTTTTTCCAGTTGGCCGAGCAATACCTCGAAAGTCGCGGCGGTGTCGGCGGCGGCGCCGTGCGCGCCCTCCAGCTCCTTGCCGCAGAAGAACTGATAGGCGGCGGTCAGGGTGCGCGGATAGAGCTTGCAGAAGATGTTGTACGCATCGATCACCTTGCGGTCGTCCACCTTGAAAGTGAAACCGGCCCGCTTGAATTCGGCTTCCAGCATCGGGATATCGAAACCGGTGATGTTGTAGCCGGCGAGGTCGCAGTCCTCAATGTAGCGGAACAGCTTTTCCGCGATCAGCAGGAAGGTCGGGCAGTCGGCCACGTCGGCGTCGCTGATGCCGTGGATCGCGGTGGCTCCCGGCGGAATCGGCATTTCGGGATTCAGCCGCCGGACGGTGTTCTGGGTGTGCCCGTCCGGGAAAATCTTCAGCACCGCGATTTCCACGATCCGGTCCCGCTGCGGCATCACGCCGGTACTTTCGATATCGAAAACGACCAGCGGCCGCTCCAACTGTAAATTCTGCATCATCGATGCGCTCCCTTGTCAAATAATGATTACTGCTGGAATATACCACCGCCGGAACCGGATTGCAAAGGAAATTCAGGAAATCTGCCCGCTTCCCGGCAGAACTTTTTCATGGAAAAATTACGGAGAGGTATTGACATTGACAGTTTGTTATAGTAAAATATATAACAGAGGCGCCGATTACAACTGACAACCAGAAGACCACCGTTAATCATGCAGGAGGGAAAATGATGCCGTACAAAAGAAGTTTTACGGAAAGAAAAGTCCGCAGAAGAATAAAAAAAATTACATTGATTAAATTATTGATGACTGTAATTCATAAAGTATGCAATCACTTCTGCGCTGCCGCTCTGCTCCCCAGGCCCCTCATTCCCGCTCCGCGTAAAAGAGAGGGGTTCGGGGGAGAGAAAGCGGCGACTTGCGCCGCGTCTCTCCCCGTACCGAATATCCCCAACTTCTCACATGCGCCCGGCAAGCTCTCACGCCTCCGCCAATGCTCTGCAAGCGGCAAGTCGAAATCTTCTTCCCTCGCCGACCGACCGCTGCTCCGCCTGTCGACCGTTCCGTACCCGGCGCCGGCACCTTGCCGGTCGTGGTCCAGCGGCGAAAGCGCTGGTCGCTCCGGCAGGAGCGAAATCCTCCGTCGGAGACTATCCCGCTGCAGTTTTACGCTGATTGAGCTGCTCGTGGTGATTGCTATTATCGCGATCCTTGCAAGTATGCTGCTGCCGGCGCTGAATAAGGCGCGAATGACAGCGCGGAGCGTCAGCTGTAAGGGAACGCTGAAGCAGATGGGGCAGATTGATATGTTTTATTCCGACGACAACGGCGGATATATCTGCCCTGTCCGGATGCTGGCTCCGCTGGGAGGTGGCTGGAGAAACGTGGATTGGTTTCAAAGTCTTGCGGTCTATGCGGAAAGCCTGTTTCAGCAGCGTTACCGGAAAGGCAATTACGTTCCTGCCGCGACTGATCTGTGGGCGACCTACGCGGTTCCGCCGTGCCCGGAATTCGATCCGTCGCGAACTCAGTACGGCTGGGCGTCCACCACGGTTGACGGGGTGCGGCTTACCCCCGGATATGGCGGATATGCGGGAAATCGCCACCGGGGATTTTTTCAGTCGGGCTGGGCTAACGAACCGGTGAAGCGTACCCGGCTTAAGGCGCCTTCGCGATATTTCATGACAATGGACAGCGGGTATTTTGTATTGTGGGAGCAGAGCGGTTCTTATATGGGGAGCTGGGGAAGTCTCTATTTCCCGCATGGCGGCTTCAGCAATATGGCTTTTGGCGACGGGCATGTCGGGGACCTGTTCGGACCGCATGTCAACCGGGTCCGGCAAAATCAGGTCCGGTTCCGTTGCGATGATCTGGATGTCTGAAAAAGCGAAAGGGAATTTTTATGTTCAAGTTCATTGTCGCATTGATCGTTTCCTGCGGAGTGCTGTGCGGCGCCGTGCCGCTGGATTTGAGCCGTGCGGCCAATTCGGAATTTCGCGACGATACGGCGGATGACGGCAAAGGCGGCTGGACCGATCAGGGCGCGGAGAATGATCTGCGCACTCTTGCCCCCGGTGTGATCCGCTGTGCGCCGGTTGAGTTCAGAATTGCCGGAGGACGGCGTGCCGCGATTGTGCTGGGGAAAACGCCGCAGCGGGACTTTGCGTCATCCGCCCGGATTGATCTGAATGGAAAAACGTTGAAAACGTTATTCCTGCTGCACGCCGCCGCCTGGCTTCCTGCTTTCGAGCGGCCGCTCGGATACATCCGCATCGCCTATATGGACGGCTCCGAGGAGGAATTGCCTGTGCTGTCAGGCCGGGATGTCGGCAACTGGTGGGAGCCGACTGCTCTATGCAACGGCATCGTCGCCTGGGAGGGACGGAATCCAAGCTCGGTTGTCGGACTTTACGCGAGTTCGTTCGCATTGCGGGGCGGGGCGGTCAGACATATCCTGCTGCGCCGTTCCGGGCTGACCGGCTTGTGGATGGTTGCCGCCGTCTCCGGCTCCGCGACGGAGGAGGTGTTGGAAAACCGGGAAAAAAGCCGGGTTTTACGGGAGAAAGGCGATTGGAAGCGTTTGCCGTTCCGGCGCGAAGTGTGCAAAGGTTCCGCACTGGATTTCTCGTTTCTGCTGGATGCTCCCGCCGGGAAATACGGATTTCTGAAAGTGGAAAACGGTCATTTCGTTTTCGAACGGAATGACAGGCCGGTCCGCTTCTACGGAGCCAACCTTGTCCATGCCGCCTGCTTCCCGTCACATGACCGGGCGGAAGAACTTGCCGAAATCTCCGCGCGCACCGGATATAATGTGATCCGGCTGCATCACTTTGATGACAAAATACTTGCATCGGAACGACGGGACAGCGTTTCACTGCATCCGGGACAACTGGATAAATTTGAATATCTGATCGCCGCTTTGAAGAAGCGGGGAATCTATGTGACGATCGATCTTTTCATGTCGAGAAAACCTGCCGCCGGAGAATTCCCGCAGATACGGAACGACCGTGACTACAAGCTCGCCGCGATGCTGATTCCGGAAGTGAACCGGAACCTGAAGGAATTTTCGAGGAATCTGCTGACTCACCGCAATCCTTATACCGGCTTGACGCTGGCGGAGGAGCCTGCCTTGCTGAAGCTCAGCATCATCAATGAAAATACGCCGTTCCACCTGATCATGAACGGGGTTTCCAAAGGAGTCCGGGAGCGTTACCGGGCGGAGTTTGAGCGGCGGTATCCGGGGGGAATGAAAGGTGGAGAGCCTGACCCGGAACTGTTCCGGAAATTCATTTCCGATGTCTATATCGCTTATTACAAAGACATGGCGGAGTTTCTGCGCGGCCTGGGAGTGCGTGTGCCGCTGACGGAACAGAATTTCATTGCCTCGCCGAATCTTGCCGTGCATCGTGAGCTGTATGATTATGTGGATCAGCATCTCTATTATGACCATCCGGTTTTTCCTGAAAAAACGTGGGAGCTGCCGATGAAATTTCATGGCCGGAGCGTAATTGCGGATCGCCTGCAATCTCCGGCCCGGATCGCGCCGACCCGGCTTTTCGACCGGCCGTTTACCGTTTCGGAATTTGATTTCAGCGGTCCGGGGGATTACCGCATGCAGGGAACGCCGATCTTTGCAGCTTATGCGGCGCTTCAGGATTGGGATGCGCTGAATCGTTTTGCCTATTCGCACACATTGAGCAATCCGGGCTGTTTCGATGCGGCGGATGATCCGGTCCGGCTGCTGGGCGACCGTCTGGCCGCGGTGTTTTTCCTGCGGCGTGATGTGAAACCGGCCCGGAACTGCGTCCCGGTGGCGGTCTCGCCTGAAGCCCACAAGGATTACCGGCAGCTTTATCCCGAGGCGGCGGGAGAATTGGCTTTGCGGTGCCGGACGGGGTCCATTGTCTGGCGCGGAGAGGCCACGCGGCTTCCCGCAGGCACGGAACAGCTCTATGCTCTGGCGCCGGAGATCATCGGCGAGGTCCGGAAAGGAGTGCCCGTACTGCGAAATCCGAAAAACCTGGTTACGGAGGTTGCCAGTTCCACAGGCGAACTTCACGTCGATTTCCGGAGAAACCTCTTCCAGGCGGTAACGCCGCGCAGTGAAACGCTGATTCTGCCGGAAGGAGAAACACTCTCCGGCGGAATATTGACTGTACGGAACCGGAAAAGCGCCTGCGCCGCCGGCGTCATCGCGCTGGATAACCGCCCGCTGCCGGAGTCGTCGCGGCTTCTGGTGCTGCATATCGGCAATGTCCGGCGCGAGGGATTGACCCTGCGCAGTTCCGGGATGGTGGTGGAGGACTACGGCAGCGGGCCGCTGCTGGTCAGGAAAGCCGTTGCGGATTTCACGCTTGCATTGCCGCCGGCGGAATGGAAACTGTACGCATTGGACTGTTCCGGGCGGCGCCTGGCGGAAATTCCCTTCGAGCGGAACAGGGAAAAAATTACGTTTGTCGCCGACACGTTCGCCCGAACGGGACCGGCTATGGCTTATGAGCTGGTACGGCCGGCTCCGTGAAGAATGCGCATGTCCGGCGGGAAAAACGTTTTCTCCGGTTGCAATTGCGTGCGATGGGCGTTATATTTGCGTGAATCAGGGGAAAATGATGGAATCGGAACCATTTGTCTATGAGAAGGTGCTCAATGCGATCATTGCGATGATTCGCGACGAGGGATTCGTTCCCGGCAGCAAATTGCCGGGAGTGCGATCCCTGGCGCAGAAATTCGGCTGCAATCTGCATACCGTTCGCAAGGCGATCATGTTCCTTGGTGAAAACGGCGTGGTTGAATCGCAAGGGCGTCTCGGCAATTTTGTCCGCTGCGATACCAGTCATCTGATCGGCAGGACTCAGTCGCGCCTGCAGGTTGTTTCGCTGCGGCGAATCGGGGTGCTGCTGTTTCCGGCGGTCAGTGAATTTTCCACTTCGCTGCTGATTGAACTGCAACGTGAGGCTGGCCGGCTCGAGTTGCAGCTTGAGCATCATGTCGCCGCCGATTGGGAGGGCGCCATGCAGGCGGTCCGGGCGATGAAGCGCAGTAATTGCCGTGCGATGATCTTTGTTGCGGAACGGGAGCGTTTCTTAACGGACGCGGCGCGCGCATTCCTTGAAAGTGTGCCGCTGCCGCTGGTGTTGGGCAGGCTGGTGACCGGCTATGAAGAGCTGTGTTATGAACCGCGCGAGCTGTACTCATGGTTTGACCGGGATACGGTTTATTTCCAATTCCGGTATTTCCGTGCGTTGGGCTTCGGCCATATTGCGTATTTCGGCAGGCGGGATGAGGAAGGGAAAGGGGAAACCCATTTCCGTTGCTATTGCGAATGTGCCGAGGAGTTCCGCAGAGCGCCTGACGGCGTGTTTGCCGGACCGTCCCCGGCCGAAGTTGACGCGGCGCTGGCCGGCTGGGAATGCCGGCGCGGCGATCTGGCAGTGATCTGCTATGACGATATCGAAGCGATGCGGCTGGTGATCGCCGCCCGTAAAAGCGGCTGGAAACTGCCGGAGGAAATGGCGGTGATGGGCGTGAATAATTTCGCTTTTTCGCAATATGTGGATCCGCCGCTTTCGACGGTCCTGTTTCCGTACCGCTATATGGCGGGGCGAATGCTGAAGCGGGCGTTGGATTTTCTGGAGGAACGGGAGAAATTCAGCGAAGCTGCGCTGCCGCAGCTCGAAGTGTTGATACGCGACAGCTGCTGCGGCCGTCTTCGGCGGTCGGAATCGGAGTTGCGCCGGTTGCTTCCGCAGCTCGGGGCCGTTCCGGCGCCGGACATGCCGGAACGGTAAACCCGTTGCTGAACTTGTCAGGCCAGCATGCCGCCTTTGTTCTTGCCGAACTCGTCGAGTTGAATGCCGAGGTTGTAGCCGGTGCCGCTCTTTTTCGCGTCGCCCTGCGCTTCCACTGCAAAGTAGTAAATGCCGGCCTGAAGGTCGCGGATCAGCTCGGCGGTGCCGCTGTTGCATCTCACTGAAGCGATCCGGGCCGGATCTTTCTCCACACCTCTGCCGTCAAACTTCTGGCGGTAAAGCGAGACGGAGGCGAAGTTGCCGGTTACGCCGGTGAGCTGCAAGGTACAGGTTCCGTCCTCGCCCACTTCGAATTTCCCCCAGTCGCGCAGGTCGGAATAGCCGACCCACTCATCCTGAACCGCTTCGGCGTCAACGGGAACCACGTGGGCTCCCCGCCAGTTGTCATCACTGGAATCGGCTTTGCCGAAGGCCGTGCCGGTCATCGTGACAAGGTAGTCGGTGTTTCTGCCGTTGTTCCAGCTTCTGGATTCAAAGCTGACGAAGTAGGTTCCGGCGTTGAGCAGCACATTGTTCTTGAACTTCTCGCCGGAGCTGTTGGCATTGACGGTGAACACCTTCTGCAATTTTCCGTTGTCGAGTTGCCGCCACAGTGAAAACGCGCCGTTGGCTCTGGCGTCGAGCTGCGAAACGGTGAAATTGTAGGAACCGGCTTCGGAGAGTTCGAGCACGCGGTAGTCGGTCTTGTCGTTGTAGCCAACCCAGTTGTCGCCGAAGAGCGAAACCGGGGCCAGTGTGCCGAAACTTTCGCCGAGAGCAGAAGTTTTGACCGTGTAAACCGGATTCCCTGCGACAAGCGCGGCGGTGTCGTCAGCGTTGACCGCCTTGACGAAACGCTCGCCGTCGACGGTGACGGTATAATCGGTGTTTCTGCCGTTGTTCCAGCTTCTGGATTCAAAGCTGACGAAATAGGTTCCGGCGTTGAGCAGCACGTTGTTTTTGAACTTCCCTCCGGAACTGTTGGCGTTGATCGTGAACACCTTCTGCAATTTGCCGTTGTCGAGCTTCCGCCACAGTGAAAACGCGCCGTTGGCTCTGGCGTCGAGCTGCGAAACGGTGAAATTGTAGGAACCGGCTTCGGAGAGTTCGAGCACGCGGTAGTCGGCCTTGTCGTTGTAGCCGACCCAGTTGTCGCCGAAGAGTGAAACCGGGGCCAGTGCCGCGCTGTCGGCGCCGATCCGGACGGTGTACGCCGGATCGGAAGCCGCGAGTGCGGCAGTGTCGTCGTCATTGACCGCCTTGACGAAGAGTTCGCCGTCGACGGTGACGGTATAATCGGTGTTTCTGCCGTTGTTCCAGCTCTTGGACTCAAAACTCACGAAATAGGTTCCGGCGTTGAGCAGCACGTCGTTTTTGAACTTTCCGCCGGAACTGTTGGCGTTGATCGTGAACACCTTCTGCAATTTGCCGTTGTCGAGCTGCCGGTAGAGGGTGAAAGTGCCGCTGGCCCTGGCGTCCAGCGCGCTGACCGTGAAATTCAGAGAGCCGGCCTCGGAAAGTTCCAATACCCGGTAGTCGATTTTATCGCCGAAGCCGACCCAGTTGTCTCCGAAAATGGACAACTGTTCCAGATGGCCCGCCTCATTCGGCGCGGCGGTGACGGCATAGACCGAATTATTGACCGCATCCGCCAGAAAGTCGTCGTCGTTGTCTGCCTGCAGGAACACGTCGCCGGAAAGGGAAACGTCATATTCCGTTCCCTGTTTCGTGTTGGATTCCGCCTGGATGAAATAGGTTTCTCCGCCTTCAAGCAGAAGATCGAAGAGTCCGCGCCTCTCCTCTCTGGTATTGGCATTGACCGTGACGCTTTTGACCTGCCTGAGCTTGTCGCCGGCCAGCCGGTAGACGGTCAGTTTCAGAGTGGAAGTGACTTCGCTGATCTGAAGCGTATAGCGGCCGGAGGCCTCGACCTGCAGCGCGCGCATATCCTTTTTGTCATCGGAGCCGACCCAGTTGGGCAGGATTTCTCCAGTGGTTTCATCCGCAAGCCCGAACAGGCTTTCGACCGCAACCTCCGGCTGATCGTCCGGCAGGGCCGTGGTGTACTCGGTCTTATTCAGCACCTGAGTCCAGTTGTCGTCGTCGCGGGAGACGTTCCGGGATTCGATGTCGACTTCGACGTGGTAATTGTTCAGCCCCGGCAGCTGCGTGTTGCCGGTGACGAGTTCGTTCCCGGTCACCACCAGATAGTAGAGTCCTCCCGCGATCGAATTGAACGCGAACGACTGGGTCAGCGCGGCTGTGACGCTGGAGTAGATCAGATTCTTCAGCGCGTCATAGATGCTGATGCAGAGGCCGGTCAGCAGCGGATCGTCGCTGGTCATCGACACGCTGATCTCCACACGGCCCGCGAATGCGGTGTTGAATTTGTAATAGTCGTCGTCGTTTTCGCCGTCGAGATTTCCGGCGCGGAGTGCTTCGCCGTCGGAAAAGTCGAGCTTGCGGGCGTCGTCGAAGGTTTCATGCTGCCCGAGGAAAATCTTGTCGAACTGCCGGATTGCGGCGAAACTGCCCAGATAGGCTCCGGAAACCATGTAATCCTCAAAATAGAGCCGTCCGTCGTCGTGAACCGTCACCCGGGTTCTGGAAAGGCGGTTGACCGCGTCGCGCCGGTCGTCGCTTCCGCTCCAGTAATCGCTGTCGGAGTCGCTGTAATAGAGATAGGTATTGCCCTTGGCGTCGGTCTCATATCCCCAGCCGGTGATCGCGTGAGCAAGGCCCGCGTCCGAATAGATCGCGTAGGAGACGCCGTAGCCCGCATCAAAGTAGTCGGCCAGCAGATTGAGCAGCGTGTCGGTTTCGGTGCTGACGTCGACCACGGCGATGTAATCCGAAGCGTCGAGCTGCGGGAAGAGGTTGCCGCCCTCCGCCGGGACGGTGATGGTGCCGGAAAGCCCGGTGCCGTTCAGGAACCAGCTCAACCCGTCGCTTTCCAGCCCGCCCTCGTTTTTCCAGAAATCGATGTAATATTCAAATGTTTCATCTTCGTTGGCGAATGCGTAAGGGGAATTGGCCGCCCAGCCGCTCCAGGTCAGGATATTGGAACTGGCGGCGCCCCAGCAGTAGAGCGAATCCTGGGTGTTGTTGAGCTTTTCGGCATCCGCGTAATAATAACCGGTTACATCGTTCGGCTGGGAGGTGGCGGGCGGACCGTAAAGTTCCGGCAGATAGTCGTGTCCCCACAGTTCGGTGGTCATGGTGACGGCGAGGTCGGCGGCTTCGTAATCCGAAATCCGGAAAGACCCTGTTTCACTCCATGCGCCCGCCTGTCCCTGCGAATCAATCGCGCGCACCTGAAATTCGTAGTTGCCGTTTGCAAGTTCCTCGATAAAAGCCCACTCCTGTTCCACCGTGATGGTTTCGGCATCGGCAAATCCTGTCCCCGGAACCGCATACCGGACTTCATAGGTGACCGGAGAGTTGGCAGCCACCTTCGTCCAGTAAATGTTGACGGCCTGTCCGACATAGACGTTGACGGCCGCATCGGTGACCTGCTGCGGAAGCGTCACATCCCCGGAGGTGACCGGACGAACCTGCAGTACAAGCTCGTCGGCGTTGTTCAGCGCCAGAGTATAAAGTTTGCCGTCCAGCGCGAAAGAACTGTTCTTCTGCAGGTCCAGTACGGCGTATGGCGAGGTGTTGGCGTCGGGATGGCAGGAGACGGTGCCGGTGAAGTTTGCCGCATTTCCGGCCAGCCGGTATTCCCCCGCCTCCATGCCGGATGCGGCGATCGTGATGGAAAACGAGGCTCCCTGCAGCAGCGTGATGTCGTTGACGATCACGCCGGTGAATTCTTCCGGATCGATCGGAAATTTCCCGTTGGCCAACGTGAAGTCGATCACGCTGCCGGAGGCATCGACGGCTCCGGCGGCGATCAGCGAACCGGTGACCTGCGTAGTGCCGTTCAATACGGTTCCCGCCGCAAGCCGCAGGACGCCGCCTTTGTAGACCGTGCCGTTGTTGAGCACGGCGCCGGATTGGGTGTGCACGGCGCCGCCGTCGTACACTTCCAGATAATTGGAAACGGCCCCGGAGGCGAGGTTGAGCGTGCCGTGGACCTTGCTGACGTTGACGCGCGAACCGGTTTCGGCGTTCTGCACGCCGCCGGCCTCGACGGTCATATAGCTGGTTTCGCCGCCGGAACGGACGTTCTGGACCGCTTTGTCCTGCACGAAGCCGCCGAAGGCGATCTGCCGTTGGCCGACATTCTGCTCGGTTTTGACCCGGTAATTCATCGAGGAGTCGGGCGTGGATTTGATGATGACGCCATTTTCGGCGGTGCCGTAAACGGTGGTGCCGAAGTCGTAGCTGACATCGGCGGACGATGCGGCGGTGAAGCCGGTGGCGGTGCCGCCGGTTTCGACGACCAGCTTGCCCCCCCGAGCCGCTTCGGCATCCAGGGAAGTCTGACCGTTGCCTACCGTAAAGATTTCTTCATTGAAAATATGGTAATTTTCCGAAACATCAGCCTTGATCTCCATTCCCGCGGCAATGCCGCTGAGATTGGAGGCGGAGCAGTGGAAGCCCCAGCCGAAGATGGCTCCTTCGGCTATGGCGGCGCCGTCGACGGAGCCGCCGTTCTCCAGGCGCAGCATCGAACCGGCATTGGCGGTGATGCCGGTTGCGGCGCCGCCGTTGACCCGCAGCAGGGCCTTGGTGTTCAGCACGGCGTCGGAAACCGTGCCGCCCGCATGTACTTCGATCGTGCCTCCGTCCGCCTGAATCCGGCAGGCTTCGCCGGAGACGACCAGCTCCGGCCACTCCAGATCCGGGGAACCGTCATGGATGATATGCGTATCTGCGGCGACGGCTCCGGCTCCCACGTTCAGGGTGCCGCCGGTCAGGATGGTGGTGTGTTTGGCGGTATCGCCCGGCTGCAGGTTAAGCTCTTCCATCCCCATCAGAACTGTATCGGTGTAGACGGCCATGAAGTATCCTCCTCTTTATCTATGAATTTGCGCATGTCAATATAACGGTTCGGGCGAGCTTCTTCAAGGCCGGGCCGGGCGGAAAAGCAAAAAAGACCGTCCGCAATGGACGGTCTTTGGGAAAGCAGAACTGAAAATCAGTATTTCTTGTCGGCGTAGCTGACCCAGCCGCCCGCTTTCACCAGTTCCCGGTCGAAATCGCCGATGGCGAAAGGATAACTTTTCGTGACCTTGCCGTTGGTGATGGTGAAGGTCTGCTTGTCGAGATCGGTGGTCAGTTCAGCTTCGGTTCCGGAGAAGGTTTTGAAAATTTCGTCGATAACCGCCGCGTCGAGCTGGATTGCCATCAGGCCGCAGTTGAACATATTCTGGCGGAAGATCCGCGCGAAATTCTCCGCGATCACGATGTTGATGTTGTTGTATTCCAGCACCCACGGAGCGTGCTCGCGCGAGGAGCCGCAGCCGAAATTGGCGCGGGTCACGATCGCGCTCTTGCCCTCGATGTCCTTCTTGGGATCGAAGCCGGGCTGCGACAGGTCCTCAAGACAATAGGGCTTCAGCGCCGCCTTGGTCAGCTCGGTCAGGTACTTGGCCGGAATGATTTCGTCGGTGTTGATGTCCGAACGGTCCAGAAACAGAATTTTACCGTTGAAGTTTTTCATTTTATCCTCAGCCTTCGGTTACTTTCCGGTGAAAAGGGGCGAATTGGTGATCACGCCCGCGATTGCGGTCGCCGCGGCGGTGGCGGGACTCATCAGGTGAACCATGCCGCCTTTGCCCATGCGTCCGTTGAAGTTGCGGTTGGTGGTCGAAGCGCAGGATTCGCCGCCGGCCAGCACGCCGTTGCTCATGCCGAGGCAGGCGCCGCAGGTCGGATTGGTCACGCAGAAACCGGCGTCCATGAAAATCTGGATCAATCCTTCGGCCAGCGCCTCGCGGTAGATTTTCGGCGTGGCGGGCGACACGATCGCGCGGACTTTCGGGCTGATCGTTTTGCCTTTCAGGATGCCCGCCGCGATGCGGAGGTCCTCAAGACGGCCGTTGGTGCAGCTGCCGATGTAGATCTGGTTGACCGGAGTGCCTTCCATTTCACGGACGGTCTTGACCTGATCCGGCTTGTAGTTGAACGTGACCATCGGTTCGAGTGTCGAAACGTCGAGCGTCAGCTCTTTGGCGTAGACCGCGTCGGCGTCGGGGAGCCATTTGGAGTATTCCGCGAGAGCCGCTTCCTTGCTGGCGAATTCGTCCTGGATGAAGGGCCACAGATAATCCACCGTGACCATGTCCGGGTAGCAGACGCCGCAGGTGCCGCCCGCTTCGATCGCCATATTGCACAGCGTCATGCGCGCATCCATCTTCATCGCGTCGACCGCCGGACCGGCGAATTCGATCACCTTGTCGGTCGCGCCGTTCACGGTCAGCATCTTGATCACCGCGAGGATCACATCCTTGGCGTAGACGCCGGGCTTGAGTTCGCCGGTCAGGTTGACCTTGATGGTTTCCGGCTCACGCATGGTGCAGACGCCCTTCAGGATGCCGACTTCGAGGTCGGTGGTGCCGACGCCCGCCGCGAACGCGCCGAACGCGCCGTGGGTGCAGGTGTGCGAGTCGCCCATGATCACGGTGAAGCCGGGGCGCACGAATCCCTTTTCCGGGAACAGCGCGTGGCAGACGCCGTTCGCGCCGATGTCGAAGAAGTCCTTGATGCCGTGGCGGTGCGCCCAGTCGCGCATGGTCTTGCCCTGCTCGGCGGTCTTGGAGTCTTTCGCCGGGGTCACATGGTCGATCACCGCCTTGATTTTGGAGGGATCGAAAACGCGGTCCTTGCCGATCGCGACCAGATCGTTGATCGCGATCGGAGTGGTGATTTCATGGCAGAAAACGCGGTCGAGCGAGAGCACCCACACACCGTCCGCCGGCTTGTCGACGACATGAGCGTCGAAAATCTTTTGTGCGACAGTTTTTCCCATTTTGTTTCACTGGCTCCTTTGGTTGAATGATATTACGCTACATTGTTTAAGATAGCACCGAAACTGAAATTTTCAATATTTTTATAAAAATTAATTATATTTAACAGAAAAGGGTGCTATAGTATGAAAAAAGGAAAGGGAAAACGCGATGATCGAAAATCGGATCGGCAGGAAAATTCATCAGTACAGAAAAGATAAGAATTTGACCATCAAGGAGTTCTCTGATATCTCCGGGATCAGTACCGCACTGGTCAGCCAGTTGGAGCGCGGGATCGGGAATCCGAGTCTGAGTGTATTAAGATTAATCTGCCGGACGCTGGACATCTCGCTGTCGTCGCTGTTCTTTGAGGAGATCGACAACGCGTCGCTGATCCGGCGTGCTTCGGAGCTGGAACGCATCCACAATCCGAACGAGAAAAATTCGGTCTATTTCAACCTGACTCCCGGACCGGTGAAGTCCGGCGTGGAGCTGCTGCTGATGGAATTGAATGCGCACAGCGAGACGAACGAGGGGTTTTCTCAGCATTTCGAGGAGGAGATCGCCTATCTGGTCGAAGGGGAGGCGACGATCGTGTTCGAGGATGAGGAGTTCCCGCTGCACCAGGGGGACACAGTGCGCATCCTGCCGTCGCGCAAGCACAAGCTGCGCAACGATACGGCGCGGAAGGTGAAGGTGCTCTTCATTAAAAGCAAAGTGAACTATTGACCGGAAAGTGATAATTTTTCCGGAAAAAAACGAAAACCCTCTTGACATCGGACCGGGTTTGTGTCATAATTAAAGTGTGTCTGTGAAAGGCACGATTTTTTTTGAGATAAGTGTGTCGGTAAAGAACACGGAACGACGGATGGAGCTGAATAAGGAAAACAAGGCTGAACTGCTTTACGGCCGGTTGCGGGACCGGATCGAAACGATGACGGAGGGCGAGAGCTTTCCGTCAGTGCGGCAGTTGATGCAGGAGTATCAGGTCAGCCGGTTCACGGTCGACCCGGTGCTGCGCAAGCTGCGCGAGCAGGGACACCTGGAGTCGGTGATCGGCTCCGGCACGTTCGTGCGCCATCCCGAAATCGGGAAACAGCCGAAGCTGCTGATCCTTGAGAGCGACTGGCCGAGTCCGTCGATCCGGGATATGAGCGCGCTTCTGGCGGCACGGGCGCAGAAGATGAATTTCGCCCATGAGATCGTTCCGGTCGATCACCGGGAGGATTTCTGCCGGATGCTTCCGGCGCTGTCCGCCGACGTGGTCGTCGCGAATTCGCTGGCGCGGGACCTGCTGACGGCGGATCAGGTGCGCAGTCTGGTCAACGCTCCGGTGCCGTGCATCTTGTGCCTGAACGCGGCGCGGGTGGACCGGGTCCGCTTTGTAAACGGCAACAACCAGGCGGCGGGAATGATCGTCGCAAACTATTTTTTCCGTCACGGGCACCGGCAGATGGCGTTTCTGCGTACCGAACCGCACGGGGTCGCTTCGGACGACTTGATCCAGGGCTTCCGGCTGGCGGCGGGGACGTTCGGCTGTGATGTGGATGTGCTCGACTGCGGCACGAAGTCAGGCGAGGATTCAAGTGAACGCACACGCGGTTATCTGGCGCGCAATTTGAACCGGCTCCGCAAATACAGCGCAATATTCGTCGGCAGCAGCATGACCGCGGTGGCGGCGATGAGTTTTCTCGCGGAACACGGAATTGCCGTACCGGAGGAGATCAGCATGCTGGCGCTCGGCGATGTGAAGATCGCCGGAGCGGAACGGCTTTCCGTGGCGGCCTCGGCCCGCGCCGATATCGCCCGGGAGGTGCTGGATATGGCTTCGGATATCGTCAACCGCAGGTTCGACCGGAATTTTCAGGTCGAAATTTCGCCGCGGATCATTGAACGGGGAAGCGTCAAACTCATGCAGCCCGGCTGTCTGCCGGTTGCGCAAGGATAAGGGAGGTACGAATATGAAGCGTCTTAGATTTACTCTGATTGAGTTGCTGGTGGTGATTGCGATTATCGCGATTCTGGCGGCGATGCTGCTGCCGGCGTTGAACCGGGCGCGGGCGATTGCGCGCAAGACCACCTGCCTGAACAATCTCAAGCAGATCGGGGTCGCATTGAATTTGTACGGAACCGACAATCAGTTTTATCCGGCGGCGCGTCCGCCGGATGTGCTGGGGTATGGCCGGAACTTCCATTGGTGGTATTTCCGGGTGCTCCCTTATCTGTCGAAGGATACGAGCAGGCTTGATATCACCTGGGATCAGGCGGCGAGGCTGCGCAACTTCGGTCCGCTGCGCTGTCCGGAGATCAAGGAGATCAGGTCGGATACCTGCAGTTACTCAATGAATTCGTTCAGCGAGTCGATCGAACTGCTCGGAATGTCTCCTTACCGTTCGACGACGCTGAACCAGCCGTCAGCGATCGGGCAGAAAGTCTCCTATTGCATTACTCCGGCCACCGTATCGCGCGGAACCTCGACGCGTGCCCCGGTTCCGAATTCACGCATCCTGTGGGTTTCGGAATTGGGCCTGAATCCGGACGGGATCGCCAACCTCAAGCAGCAGCCGGATATCAACAACTTCAAGGAGTGCAACAAGATCGACAACGTGCAGGGCGGCAGCGAATATTCATTCCGCCATCTGGGCACCAAAAATGTGCTGTGGCTTGACGCGCACGTCGGCTCGATCCGGCTCGGCGACGTCGACGATGCGCTCAGCCTGAAACCCGGACGATAGAAAGGGAAATGCGATGAAAACGTTTATTCTGCTTGCCGTGTCCGTTGTCGCCCTGGCCTGTGCCGGGGAGGAAATCCGTTTTGACGGTTCTGTGGCGGTTGCCTTGATTCAGGGAGAGAAACGGGATCAGGCATTGACTCCGGCCGTTCCGTCGGAGAGCGAGGCGCCGTGCCTGAAACTGACCTGGGGGGAAAGGCGTCACCGGTTTGCGGAGCTCAAGTTGCGGAATAACCGCAAAATCGCTCCGGTCGAACAGGCTTCCGCCGGATTGACCGTCTATGTGCCGGAAAAAACGCGGGTGGGCAGGATCGGGGTACGCTTTACCGACGCCAAAGGCGAAACCTTTCAATTCTATCCGGCCGGGGAAGGTTTGAAGCGGGGGGCGTGGAATACCCTCTCCTACCGGATTTCGGAAACGGATGCGAACAGCAGCTGGGGCGGCAACGCCGACCGGAAAGTGGACGGCGCGTTGCGTTTCAGCGGTGTCGCGGTCAATTTCCCCGCCGGTTCCGGCGCCGGGGAACTTTTCATCGGGAAGCTGCAACTGCATGAGCGGCAAGGAGAATTGCTGGTGTGCGGCGAACCTTTCCTGAACTTCGACCGTTCGGAAAACTTTGCGCTGAGGGGGAATCCGGCGGAAGCCTCCCTGAAATTGACCGATTCCGGCTGGGAGATGGCCGGAACCGTTGAAAAACGGAAAAAATTCACGATGGTTGACCGGAAGCTCTCCCTGACGCCGTATGCTCCCGCTGAACTGGCAGTATTCCGGCTGGACGGAGCCGGAAGCACCGGAAAGGGGACGGCCGCTTTGAGTTACACCGACTCAACCGGCCGGAAATTTCAGGCGAAGTGTAATTTCGCGCCCGGTCAGAAAGAGTTGCGTTTCGAATTTCCCGCGTCGAAAGCTCCGACGGGATATTACTCCTCGATCACGGTGGAACCGGAACCGGGAGAGTTCCGGCTCTGCTTTACCGGTTCGGAGCGTTTCGGCCGCCGCTCGGCTGCCGAAGCGGTCGGCTTTGAGGTCGACACCGGCAATCCGCTCCATTTGCTGCTGGCGGGAGAGAAGGGCAAGCCGGCGTTCCGCTTCATCAACCGCGCCGCCGTGCCGCTTGAGGTGCAGGCGGAAGTGGAGCTGGTCGACTATTACGGCAGAAGCGTGAAAAACGCATTCCCGCTGAAACTCGCTCCCGGCGAAGCCGTCAGCCGTCCTCTGGAAGGGACATTGCCGGCGCTGGGAATCTGGTATGTGAGCTGCCGGATCACCGCCGCGAATGACAAGGGGGATGTCGCAGTGTCGAAACGTTCGTTCGCATGGCTGAAACCTGCCGGGCCGACTCCGGGAAGGGCGAAAGGGTTTCTGTTCGGCATCTGCTCGCATCCGCAGCGCTGGAGCCTGCGCGATCAGGAGCTGGAGGCGCTGGCGATGGCGTATTGCGGCGGTAAAGTGCTGCGCAATGACGCGAGCTGGAGTTCTCTTCAGCCCGCACCGGACCGCTGGAACTTTGAAAGCATGGACCGCAAGGTGGAGCTTTTCGGGCGTTACGATATCGAACTGGCGCCGATCTGGGCATATACGCCGCGCTGGGCGGCGGCTCCCGAGGTTCGCGGCAAGGAGTGGAAGGAGTGGTTCCGCTCTTTGCCGGATTATGGGGCATGGGAGAAGTTCATCTCCGCGACCGTGACCCGTTACCGGGGGAAAATCCGCCTCTGGGAGGTGTGGAACGAACCGGATTTCAAAGGAAGAACCTCCTACGGTTCGGATGAGTACGCGGAACTGATGAAGCTCGCATGGCGTGCCGCCAAGGCGGCGGATCCGGAGGTAATCATCCAGAGCGGCGGCTTCGCGACCGTCAAGGACCATCCCTCCAGAAAGGGGAATTTCCACGAGGAGGCGCTGGTGAAGGGGCGCGGTTTCTTCGATATCCACGCTTACCACGAGCACGGGCGGTTCGCCTCCTACCGGGCGGCGGTGGAAGAGCGGTTCCTGCCGATGCGCGAAAGAACCGGCACCACCGTGCCGTGGTATGCCAACGAAACCGCACTCAATTCACTCGGCGGCGAACGCAATCAGGCCGCGGCCCTCTTCAAGAAACTGCTCTACAGCTGGGCGAACGGGGCGATCGGCTACAACTGGTACGACCTGCGCAACGACGGCTTCGACGTGAAGAACGGCGAGCATAACTACGGCATGATCACCAACGATTTCCAGCCCAAGGCGGTCTACGTCGCCTACAACACGCTTGCCGGATGTTTTTCCGGGGCGCAGTACCTGAAGCGGATCGACTGCAAAGCGCCGGAGCTTTATGTCTATTTATTCAGCCGCGGCGGCGAACTGCTGGCCGGAATCTGGAACGAGACCAACCGGGGCGCGACTGTTCCGTTGCAGTTCTCCACCGATGCGGCGGCCGCGGAAGCCGTGGACCTGATGGGAAATGCAAGGCCGCTCGCCGTACAGGGCGGCATCGTGGTGGCGGAAGCCGGACGAGATCCGGTGATCCTGCGGCTGAAAAAGGCGTCGGACTGCATCTGGGGAGGCAATCTGGTTTCAATCGATACCGACGGTCCGGCGGTACCGGGCAGCAAGGTGAAACTGGCGATCGGTGTACGCAATCCGTATGCGCAGGAACGGGAATTCAGGCTGAAGCTCATTGTACCGGAAGGCGTGGCTGCGGTTCCGGCGGAACGGGTTATCCGCATCGCCGCCGGGAGCGAGGCGTCTTGGAACAGCGAATTATCCATCCCCGTCACTTACCGGAAAGCGGCGGAATTGCAACTGGAATATGCGATCGGGGCTGACGGTGCGTCGGGCGTCATCGGCCTGCCGCTTGTACCGGCGCGGCGCATCGCCTCCGGAGAGATGAAGCCGGAGGCGCCGGATTTCAGGATGGATCGCCGCGATCAGGCAATTTCGCTCTTCGAAGCCGATCCGGGCAAGGTCCACCTGACCTGGCAGGGGCCGGAGGACCGTTCCGCCCGGGTCTGGCTGCGCCGCGACGGAACGCAACTGCGGCTGCGGTTCGCGGTGACCGACGACCGCCACGTGCAGCCGAACAGCGGTGCCGGGGTCTGGAAGGGAGACTGCGTGCAGTTCGCGCTGCTGCTGCCCGGACAGGACCGGATGTGGGAGATCGGCCTTTCCCGGTTGGATTCCGGAAAGAGTGAGGTATTCATCTGGAGTGCCCCATCCGGCTTTGATGTAGCCGGAAGTGCCGCCGGGATACGGCTCGCAACTTCCCGCGAGGGGACGGTGACCTGCTATGACGCGACGATTCCGCTGTCGGTGCTGGGAACGACGCCGGAGGCGCTCGCCGCCGGAGCCAGGTTCAACGCGCTGATCAACGACGACGACGGCGAGGGGCGTGAAGGCTGGATCCAGATTGCGCCGGGGATCGGCGAAAACAAGGACCCCGCCAAATACCCGTTGATCCTTTTTCCCTGATGCGGTAAATCACTCCTGCTGCGGCAGTCGGAGCCTGCCGCAGATATTGATGTTCCGGGGCAGGGCGCGCGGATCATTCAACAGCCGGAGCATTTCGGAGAGGACGCATTCGCCCATCCGCTGCCAGTCGGCGGCGATGGTCGGAAAGCGGAAGAAATCCGGGTCGAGGAACTGTTTGCCGTCCACGCTGAGCACGGTGCAGCGGTCGGCCAGTTGTTCGCCGGTATCGGCGAGATAGGCGGCGGAGGCGCTCTGAAGCAGTTGGTCCGACGTGAAAAAGTAGCCGCAATCTTCCTCGTAACCATCCGTGGGCAGGCCGACATGAAATTCCGCCCGGCCGCCGCGCTCCTCCCACTGCCGTTTGAACAGCCGCCCGCGCGTCAGGTAGACCGGCTTGGGGCTGGCGAAGATTTTCACTCTGCGCAGAAAAGTCCGGGCACGCCGGAAATAGAGTTCCGCGCAGCACGCCATCTCCAGCGGATCGAGGTTCACGGTGGAAATCCGCCCGTTCCAGGAGTTCTGCACGAGCATGCCGACGGTGGGGCAGGGCAGCTGCGGATAGTCGCCGAGCTCCGAGTCGTATTCATTGAGCAGGATCACGCCGTCGGCGGTCCCGGCGGTCCGGCGGATCAGTTCCGGGGTGATGTCGGTCCCGGAAACATACTGGACCAGCAGTTGATAACCGGCCTTCGACGCCGCGTCGAGCATGCCCATGAAGGCGGTGTGGCAAAGCCCGGTGCCGGACTCCCCGACATACGGCTCCATCAGCACCGCGATCCGGCCGGAGCGCCCGGTGCCGATGCTTCGGCGCGCCCTGACGAAGACGCCGGAGGGGCCGCGCTGTTCGAGCAGGCCGTTTTCACAGAGCTTTTCGACGGCCCGGTAGGCGGTGCCGTAGCTCAGGCGGAATTTGGCGGCGAAGCGGCGGATGGAGGGGAGCCGGCTGCCGACGCCGTACTCCCCGGAGACGATCCGGCTTTCAATATATTCGACCAATTGACCGGCGAGCGGCGAAATTGTTTTCATGGTGCAGCCCTGAAAATTGCGGTTCTGTAACGCGTTTTTTTAGTATAGCCCGGTTTCCGGCATGGTTCAAGCCCTGCGGGAAAAATTGCGATGGGAGCGACCAAACTGATCCGTGATCTGGATCAGATTTGATTATATTGGATCAGTGTGGATCAGTTTGTGATCCGTTTCCGGTTCATGTCTCTTGCGTTTCTGCGGCGGATGCGTCATAATTAAAAGTGTGACGAATCAGGATGGATCATCCGGCAGGAATGGAAAATCAGATGCGGAAACCGGAAATCAGTGAACAATTGATCAACTATCTGGAAGAGCGGCTGCTCGCGGGCGAATACCGCCCCGGGATGCGTATTCCGTCAGTGCGGCGGCTGGCCGCGAAGTTCTGCTTGAGCTACGGTTCGGCGATACGCGGCATCGATTTCCTGTGCGAACAGGGAAAGCTGGAAAAGGCTTCCAAGCGCGGCATTTACGTATGCCGGCAGGAAACTCCGCTGCTGATCGGCGGGGGGGCCGGCGGCAGGAAGATCGTGTTCTTCATCGGCTCCGAACTGGATGCGGATTGCCAAAGCCTGTGGTATACGGCGCTGCTCGGATTCAGCCAGAGCGCGTCGAAACGCGGGGATTGCATCGTGATGACGCCGCTGCCGCACGATTCCGACTGCAACCGGGTGCTGCGGGAGAACGCGCGGGAGGCGGACGGGACTGGTGATCTTCAACTCCTTTTACTGGCCGCTGGAACCGCTTCCGGCCGGAAGCGCGGCGGTCGGGGCGCTGTTTGACGGCAACCTTGACGGCACTCTGAGCGTGGTGAATCTCGATGCGCTGGACGCGGCCCGGCAGGCGGTCGAATATTTCCGGCTGAAACGGGTGCGCCATGTGGTGATCACTTCCAGCTCCCGGAAACTTTTCATGACCCGCGGCCGGCTGTTCGCCGCACTGTGGCGGAGCGAAGGGGGCAGTTGCGTGTTTTCGGATGGGATTCCGCCGGAGTTCGATCCGGCCAACGGATATTTGTTCACGTCGGATCAGGTCTGCCAGCAGGCCTGTGAAGCCGCGGCGGAGACTGGTGCAAAGCCTCCGTTCGAATATGTGCCGATGCTCAGCATCGACGGGAAGCGTCTCCTGCGCGCGGATTTCTTCCGCTTCCCGACCCTTGCGATCGACTGGCGGCTGCTTGGGCAGTGCCTCTACCGGGAGCTTTGCGCCCGGATGGAGAATCCGGCGGAACCGGTCAAAAACATCAACCTGTGCGGCAGGCTTGCCGTATGACTTTCAGGAAAGGAACTGTAAAATGCCGTCAGAATTGAATGAAACCGGTCCGCGCAGCGCCGCAGGAGCGGCAGCCCTTGTCGAACTGCTCGTCATTAAAACTTGTCAAATATACAATCTTTTTCCATATACCGCTCTGCGTAAAAGAGAGGGGTTCGGAGGAGAGAAAGCGGCGACTTGCGCCGCGTCTCTCCCCGTACCAATCAATCTTAACCTCTCACACACTCCCGGCAAGCTCTCACGCCTTCGCCAATGCTCTGCAAGCGGCAAGTCGGAGCAAAAACGTGAAATTATCTTTCCGCAAAAAAGCGGGAAGATGATTTCACGTTATTGCGAATCTTCCTTCCCCGCCGGCCGAACGCGCCCCCACCTGTCGACCGTCCCGTACCCGGCACCGGCACCTTGCCGGTCGTGGTCCAGCGGCGAAAGCGCTGGTCGCTCCAGTAGGTGCGAAATCCTCCGTCGGAGACTATCCCGCTGCAGTTTTACGCTGATTGAGCTGCTCATAGTGATCGCAATCATAGCGATATTGGCTGCAATGCTGCTGCCGGCGCTGAACAAGGCGCGCGACCGGGCGAGGGCGATCGACTGCGTGAACCGGCTCAAGCAGATCGGATTGATCGAGTTGTCGTACTGCGGGGATTCGGACGACTACTACGCGATCAGCCGGGACCGGAAAAACGCCCACAACAACTGGTTCGAGATTCTGGCGCGACATACGACCGGGATGGAGAATATGGCGAACAGCGGAATATTCTACGAGTCGCGCACCCGCGGATACTATATTTACTCGTGGCCGGAGGTGCCGCTCTGTCCGACGATCACTTCGACGCATCCCAAGCTCGGCAACACCTCGAACAGCTGGGGCGGGTACGGGCGCAATGAGTACTTCGGCTCGGTCGGCACGGACGGCGGTTGGAAGACCAACGCTTCCACCGGCGAGCAGTGCGTGGCGGTCAAGACCGGCAGGGTGAAGCGGCCGAGCCTGACGCTGCTGCACGGCGACGCCGACCAGTTCTACATGTCGCCCGGTGCGGCGTGGACGAAGTACGCCCGGTTCGTGCATTCGGGGCGGATGAATGTGCTGTTCGCAGACGGGCACGCCGGTTCCCATGCCGGATCGGTTTTCTGTTCGGGCGGCAGCGATGTGAGGCCGGATTCCGGGACCTCGACCGGCTGGGATATCGTGCACTGGCGTCCCGACGGCAAGACGTATGCGGACGGCCGCCCGAAATCGATGTGAGGTTGCGATGAAGTTGATAATGAAGAGTTTGCTGCTGGGAGTGGCCGCCGCAGCCTGCGGCGCGGAGCTGGAATTGCGCTTCGGGTTTGAAGGTGCGCCCGGACCGTTGACGAAGCTGGACCGGAACGATCTGGCACGGCGTGGCGCATTCTGCCGCTATAAGCCGGACCGGGCCGGAGGAAAAGCGCCGGAGCGGGTGGCGGAGGCTCCGGCGGTGCTGGGGAAAAACAGCCGCAGTTCCCTGCGCGGCAACGGCGCATTGGTGTGGATCAAGCGCGACGGGAAGCCGTTCCGGTTTGCGGAGGGATTCAGCTTTCAATTCTGGTTCAAGCCGGAGGAACTGCCGGAGAAACCGTTCTATTTCGCGGTGTTCAATAAAAGCTGGCGGGTCGGCTGCAACCCGCGGAGCGGCCGCTTTTTCGTGCAGAACCTCGCGAACCGGGAACAGTGCTTTTCCGCTCCTGTCGCGCTTGAAACCGGCCGCTGGCGTCTGCTGACGGTGACGGGAAAGGCGGAAGAGATCCGGATCTGGCTGGACGGCAGGCCGCTCTGCAAACGGCGCATGAAGCAGCCGCTGCCGGAAAGCCCGGAGCTGTTCTTCGGGAACGGCTCTCCCTACGGAACAGATTTCTTTCCGGGACTGCTCGACGAACCGATGCTGTTCCGGGGTGCGCTGACCGAAGCGGAAATCAGGGAGTATGCGGCGGGAAAGCTCCCGGCGGCGGCTCTGCCGGAGGGACGGCTGCCCCGGTTGGACAGTTCGGCCTGGCCGGTGACGTTCCCGGCCGCGCCGCGCCGGAGCTGTTCGTTCAGCACGGCGGTGATCGTTGCGGCGGAGCAGGGGCGCGACGACTGGGCGCCGATAGTACGCGACCGGTTTCGGAAGGAGTGGAAGGTCGAACTGCCGATTCTCCCCGCCGCCGATGCCGTCAAAAGCGGCAAGCCGTTGATTTTCAACGGGGATGCGCGCGGTAACGCGGCGTTGCGCCGGTTGGCGGCCAATTTGCAGCTGGCGGTTCCGGCCGAGGGCTGTGAGCTGCGGATGCTCCCGGAAATGCTCGACTGGCGCGTGGGCGGACTCTATTTCGGAGGGCGGACCCGCGAGGCGGTGGAAAGGGCGCTCGATATTTTTTTCAAACGGTTTCCGGCCCCTGCGGAGGTGCCGCTGATTTCGGAATGCGAAAGGGCGGGGGAGTTGCCCGACGCAGCCGGGATGGTCGAGGCGCTGCGCCGTCACTATGCGGAGCCGCCGGATTATATCCCGAACCAGTCGGCGATCCGCCTTTTCCGCGCTCCGGCGCGGGCGTTCCTGATAAGCGGGAAGCCGGAGTACGCCCGCGCCTTCGGCGATATGGTCCGGATCGTGCTGGAACATTATGACGCGGCCAGAGGGGTGCGCGGCACGCCGCCCTCCTTTACCTTTCACGAGTTCCCGTGGATGGTCGAATCGGTCGAAGTTTCGGACGCCTTTACCGCGGAGGACCGCGCCGCCGCCGCGAAACTGATGGTCAAGGCGGTCGAAAACATGCTCGACTACTGGGAGATGGCCGAGCCGATGCGGCTGTACGACTCCGGCGAAACCGGATACCTGACCAATCACCACATCTTCGCTTCGCGCAGCGTCTACATGGCCGCCGATTATCTGGAACGGCATTGCAGCTACGAACCGGCACGCTACTGGAAAGCGGTGGCGGCCAACGCGATGCGCGGTGTGGAGAACGAACCGTTTTCACCGGAGGATTCCGCGAATTACCAGTATATCACCTACCGGATTTTCATGAATTACGCGGTCGCCTCCGGGTTGTATGCGGACGACTTTTTCCGCAACGGCGCTTACCGCGACTACATCCGTTATGTGAAGAATCTGTGCGGAACCGACTGTTTCAGCGCCGGTTACGGCGACAACGCCCCGATGGCGCGCGCCGGGCACTGGAGCGTGCTGCGCGACGCTGTGGAGCTGTTCAACGATGAGGAGGCCGAATTCCTGCTGGCGCGGCTGGCTGAAAATCCGCCGTCGCCGTTCTACCGGAGCGTGCTGCGGGAGATCGCGCCGCGCCGCGGCCTGCCGGAGCCGGGCAAAGAGACGCTGGGATTGAACATCTTCACCAACAACGCCTTCCGGGAGAAATTCTTCCGGATTGACGGGCTGTTCGGCCGTCCCACGCTGGACAAGGCGGTGTTCCGCAGTTCGTGGAGCCGCCGGGACGGCGAATTTCTGATGGTCAACGGCATGAACGGCGCGCCGCACGGCCACTTCGACGCGGGCGGGATCAGCCGGTTCCAGATCGGCCCGAACCTGTGGCTGACCGAGGGCGACTATATCAGGAAATACCCGGACGAACACAATACCGTGGAGGTTTCCCGCAATGGCCGGACCGCATATCCGGCGGGACGTCACCGCTCCCGCGCTGCGCAGGTCGTTGGAGCCGTGAATGTTCCGAAACGGAATCAGGCGCTGCTCTCGCTGCGGGTCGAGGAGTACGGCGGATGTGCCGACTGGAACCGCCGGATCGGCTGGATTGCCGGGCAGGGGGTGTGGATTGCCGATAAGCTGACGGCGCGGGAGCCGGGCGAATTTCTGGCGCAGTGCCGCTGGCGGCTGCTCGGAGAACCGGCCGGTCCGCAGAGCTTCCGCCAGAAGAACGGCGCGGAACTGCACTGGCGGGAGTTGACCGGCGCGGAAAGTTTCCGCTATTCGCAGTTCGACGGCGGCCACGAGGAAGCCGGCCGGGATAACGGCTATTACTCCGGCAGCCCGCAGGCCGGGCCGGAGACGCGGATCGTGGTGCAGCGCCGCGCGGAAACTGTGGAAAAGGGGGCGGAACTCCGCTTTGTCAACCTCTTTACGCCTGTCGCGGCGGAGGTCAGGCAGCTCGGGGAAAACCTGTGGCTGGCTCCGGAAAGCCTGTTCGCCGCCGGTCCGGTTTCCGGGCCGGATATCGAAATCGCGGCGGATACTTGTCTGGTTTCCCCCGCCGGAGTGACTGCCGCCGGAGCTACGCGGCTGAAGTTCGGCCCCGTGGCGTGGGAGAGCGACGCGCCGCGCGACGTGGCGCTGGAGTTTACGCAAAACGCATGGCGTGAACTGAAACGGCGGCTCGAAGCGGCGGCCCGGCCTGTTCCGGCTGCTGCCGTCCCGTCCCGGACGCTCCCGGAACTTCCGGCATTGAAATTCGATGCCGCCGTGACCGCGCTGGCGGCAGGGGAACAGACATTGGCAGCCGGATTTGCCGACGGTGTCTTCCGGGTGATCTCCCGCGAGGGTAAAGAGCTTTTCCGGCACCGGTTTGCGGCTCCGGTCACTGCCGTCGCCGTGATTGACGTGCGGGGCGGGAGCCTCTACGCCGCCGGAACCGCCGGAACCGGCAACCGCCCGGCCCCCGGCAGCATCGCACTTTTCGATGTTTCCGGCAAGCTGCTGTGGCATAGGGAGATTCCGGTTTTGCAGCAGCGCAACGGCACGGTGCGTACCGTGTTTCCGGTTCGTTTCGCGGACGGCGGCTGGGCGCTGGCTGCCGGAAGCGAGGCGTGGCGTTACCATGTGTTCTCCCCGGAGGGGCGGGAACTGTGGCGGCGACAGGTCTATCACGGCGCAACTGTCGGACTGGCCGCCGATCTCGACGGCGACGGCAACGACGAAATCGTGGCGGGCAACGAATACTATTACCATTTGATTTTCGACCGCAACGGCAGGGAACTCGACCGCAAAACCACTGCTCCGTGGATTTATTCCGCAGTTGCGGCGGACCTTGACGGCGACGGCAGGGCCGAAGCGGTCACCGGCCGGAGCGACGGGAGTCTGCAGGTCTCCTGTCCGCCCGCGAACGGCTTCAGGCCGTGGAGCGTCTCCGTAGGGGGCCGTCCGGTCGGATTGGCGGTGTTGGACGGGGCATTGTACGCCGGCACGCTGCCGGGACAGGTGGTGAAGGTCGGCTTCGACGGAAAACTCCGGGCGGCGGCGACACTGCCCGCGCCGCTTGCGGCGATGTGTGTTTGCGGCGATTCGCTGCTGGCGGCGGGGCGTGACGGCATTCTGTATGAGCTTTCCGGGGCGCCCGCCGTTGTGAAGCGGTACGCCTATATTCATGACCCGGGAGAGGCGCAGGCTCCGCTTCTTGCCGGGGGGAGCGGCTTTGCCGTGCTGGGCAGCTCCGATCGAATTTACATCATAGGACAGGAGGCGTTTTGATATGCCGAAGATAGTTTATGCGGGAACCCGCGAGGAGAGCTTCTTCCCGGAACTCTGGAGCGCACAGGCCAAAGAAACGGCGGCAAGGCTCGGTTACGAGATCGCGATTCCCGGTTTCACCCGCTTTGAGGGAACGCGGGAACGCTGGCGGGAGTTTCTCGCCGGAGCCGAGGGGATCGTCACGACCTGGTTTTCGCCGAGGATCGACGCCGGAATCCTGCGCGTCGCCCCGAAGCTGAGGATCGTCGGCCACGCCGCCGGTTCGCTGGCCGGATATGTGTCGCCGGAGCTGTTCGAGGCCGGGGTGAAGGTCACTTCGGCCAATACCGACATGGCGCACGCGGTTGCGGAGTGGTGTCTGATGGGGGCGCTGATGGGGCGGCGCAACGTGGCCGCCTATTCGGAGTTCGGGACGGCGGGACGGTTGAATTTTCCGGGCCGTTCCGCCTGCGGTTCGGTGCGGAACGCGGTGGTCGGAATCTGGGGGTTCGGCATGGTGGCGGAGCATCTGGTGCGGATGCTCGAACCGCTTCGTCCGGCGAAGGTTCTGGTGTTCAGCGGCCACCTGGCGGCGGCGCGCGCCGCGGAGTTCGGCGTGGAGCTGGCCGGATTCGAGGAGGTGCTGCGCCGGAGCGATATCCTGTTCACTCTGGCCGGACTGAACAGAAACACAGCCGGAATGCTCGACGCCTCCCGCCTCGCCCTGCTCAAGGACGGCATGACGCTGGTGAACGGGGGGCGGGGACAGTTGATGAACGAGGCTGATTTCTACGCCGAACTTGCCCGGGGGCGTTTCAACGCGGTGCTCGACGTCTACCATCAGGAACCGCTTCCGGCGGAACATATTCTGCATACGCTGCCGAATGTGGTCCTGACGCCGCACAACGCCGGTTACCCGAGTCGCAGCAGCTATATCGCGACGGTGCTGGAGGAGTTCGGCCGCTGTTTCCGCAACGAACCGCTTCGCAACGAAGTCGCGCCGGAAAAGATTGCCTTTATGACCGAGAACTGCGTAAATCGTTGAAAATTCAAAGATTACGGCAGTCGTAGGCCCAGTGGAGCAGGGCCTGGCGCTGTTTGCGGCGGCAGTTCCAGTCGCCGGGCAGCGGACAATGGCGGAGCTGGGCGAGGTGGCGCGTCATCGCCTTCCAGCGCCGGATCTGGCGTTCGTCGTCCGGGCAGCGCCGCCCCATCCAGTACCGGCAGTACCACTGGAACCAGCCGCGCGGGTCCTCGAAGTAGATCCACTCCTTTTTCCGCCATACGGCCAGCGGCAGCGAGGCGTTGATTTTGAAGAAGTTGAGTTCAGGATCGTGGCGCTCGTGACAGAGCCGGGCGTGCTCAAACCAGTCGTCTGGAAACTCGGCGGTGCAGTCGGTCATGTATCTGCCGCCGAACACCCCGAGCTTCAACATCTCCTTCGGGGTCAGCTGAGGCTCGAAGCCGGCGTGAAAATTCCTGCCGGCGGGTTCCGTGAGACGATAGCAGTACTGCTGCTGCATCAGGTCGTTGACGACGATTTCACGCGGTTTCATCGGGAGTTCTCCTGTCCGGGAAATTCCAGCCGGTCCGTCGCGAAGCCGCATTTTTTGACATATTCCACCAGTTCCAGCAGTTCATCATCCGGCAGCTGCGGCGTGCGGGCGAGAATCCAGAGATAGTCGTCGGTCGAGCTGGTGACCACCGCATGCCGGTACTCCGGATCGAGCCGGATGATCCGGTAATCCCCGTAGAAGGGGCGGAAGAACGAGACCTCCAGTTCGCCTACGGTCGGTTTTCCGCTGAATTTCGCAATACCTTCGGCCCGGTGTTCGACGCCGTCGCGAAAGCCCCGGTTGACCACTTTGACGGTTCCATCCGGGTTTTGCGTGTATTCGGCGGTGACGCGGTCCATACCGCGCTCGAAACGGTGCGGCAGCCGGGCGATTTCGTACCAGGCGCCGAGGTAACGCGGCAGCTCGAAGCCGGTGACCGCCGGGATTTTTTCCGTGCTTCGCCCCGACATGCAGCCTCCGGCGAGAACCAGCAGAAACAGCAGCGCAATTTGTAACAGTTGGTGTATCTTCATCTTATCTATTCCTCCTTGCCATTATTGTACAACTTATTTCGGAAAGTGTCAAGCCCGGAAAAGAATCACGCCCGTTTTTTAAACTTCCGATTTCAACAAATGGCGGTTTTCTTAAACTTTTCCAACTTTTCTTAAACTTTTAAACAATTGCCCCTTGACATCGGCGGAAAGTTTTGGTATAATTATAGACAGAATATTTAAATCGATTAAAACGGATCGATTTTTCTTTTTTGTTGAAATTTAAATCGATTAAACAGGCGAGACAGCATGACAATCTACGACATCGCAACCAATCTCGGGGTTTCGGCGGCGACGGTTTCGCTGGCGCTGAACGGAGACCGGCGGGTGGCGGAAAAAACGCGCGGCCGGATTCTCGAATATGCGGACAAGCACGGTTTCAAACGCAACGAACAGGCCCGGAACTTCCGGCTCCGGCGCACCAACAACGTCGCTCTGGTGGTCCATAACATCGACAACGACTTCTGGCACGGGGTGGTCAAGGCGATTGAGGAGGCCCTCGGCGACTCCTTCAACGTGATCCTGTGCAACACGGACGGCGATCCGGCCAAGGAACGCCGGATTTTCCATAACCTGATGCAGCGCAAGGTGGATGGCATCATCGTGCAGCCGGCCTCCGCGGATGAGAGGATGTTCGAGGAGACCATCCGCGGCGGCATCGCGCTGGTCTCGCTGGAGGAGACGGAAAATGAGCTGATCTCCTTCGTGAAAGGCAATGACTTCAAAAGCGCGCGCCGCCTGACGGAGGCGTGCATCATGGCGGGACACCGCAGGATCGCTTTCCTGAGCTTTCACTTCGACTGCGTCGGCCTGAATGAACGAATCCGGGGCTTCAAGGCCGCCGCCGAGAACGCCGGGATCGCCGAAGAGTGCGAAGTGTTTGTGGCCGAGGAGATTTCCTTTGAAGCGGTGGAGCGGATTTTCGGGGATCGCACCGGGGATTTTTCGCTGGTGATCGGCTCCGACGACCGGATCGCCTGCCAGTTGCTGCGGGTGCTGGCCGCCCGTCAGGTGCGGGTGCCGGAGGAGTTGTCGGTAATCGGCTGGAACAACAGCCGTTTTCTGGAATACCTGACGCCGACTCTTTCCTCGGTCGCGATTCCGATGCCGGAGATCGGCCGCCGCGCCGCCGAAATCATCCTGAAGAATCTCGACCACGGCCCCATTGTCGTCAAGGAACATGTGGATGAACAAATCTTTTTACGTGAATCATTTGCACCTTTTCAACTCAGCAAGTAGGAGAAAAAGATGAAAAAGTATGATTTTACTCTGATTGAACTGCTCGTGAACACAACTTGTAAAATATACAATCAGTCCACGGCTGCCGCTCTGCGTAAAAGAGAGGGGTTCGGGGGAGAGAAAGCGGCGATTTGCGCCGCGTCTCTCCCCGTACCAACCAATCTGAACATCTCTCTCATTCTTCGCAAGCTCTTACGCCTTTGCCAATGCTCTGCAAGCGGCAAGTCGGAGCAAAAACGTGAAGTTGTTTTTCCGCAAAAAAGCGGGAAGACAACTTCACGTTATTGCGGATCTTCCTTCCCCGCCGGCCGACCGCGCCTCCGCCTGTCGACCGCCCCGTACCCGGCACCGGCACCTTGCCGGACGCAGGGGGCGCGGGGGGCGGCGGATACGCCCCCCGCATACCGCTGCTTAAGGCTGACTACCGCAAAATTTACGCTGATTGAGCTGCTCGTAGTGATTGCGATCATCGCGATATTGGCGGCGATGCTGCTGCCGGCTTTGAACAAGGCGCGGGAGAAGGCGAATGCGGTGACCTGCATGAACAACCAGAAAACGATGGGGCTGGGACTCGGTTTTTACGGCAACGACAACGACGGTTATCTGGTGAGCGGCCAATCCAACCGGCGGTTTGACGGAAAATATTACTACTACTGGTATCAGGACCTTTCCCGTTATTTCCCCTCCCGCAAGACCTTTTACTGCCCGACCGGCGGCGAAGCGTGGGCGCGCGCCACGGAAGACAACGAGGCGCGTTATTTTCATCCCGACCGGGGCGCGCTGATCAGTTACGCGTGCGACGTCAGCGTGACGGGAGCGCCCGGCCTGACCGCGATCTCCTATTTGAATTTCTGGCGCAAGCTGGACCGGCTCAAAGCACCGTCGCGCACCGTCTATCTGATGGACGGTCACAATGACATCATGTTTCTGGGCAGCGAGAACGAGGTGTTGAAACAGCCGGTGCGGGTGCCGAAGAATTTCCGGCACGGCAACGCGACCAATGCATTGATGGTGGACGGACGTTCGGCGCGGATTGCGCGCGCTCCGTGGGATACCTTGAATACGGACTATATCTGGAGCACTCTGTAAATGAAATTTTCGGCAATCGCAATGCTTCTGGGACTGGCCTGCATGGGGATGGCGGGAGCGCCCGGCTGGATCTGGTATCCGGAAAAACCGCAGGACAACTCGGTCCGCGCCTTTCGGAAAACCTTTGAGGTGGACGCTCCGGTCAAGTCGGCGCAACTGCTGGTGCTGGCCGACGACGGAGCGGAAATCCGGGTCAACGGCCAACCGGAAAAGCCGTTTCCGGGCTGGCTGAAGTTCAACCGGTACGACGTGACGAAATTCATTCGTCAAGGGAAGAATGTGATCGCGGTACGGGCGCGGAACGGCCGGGGGGAGGCCGGGCTGCTCTGCCGTTTTGAAATTTTCACCGCGAAGGGGGTGATTGAAGTCAATACCGGCGCGGACTGGAAATGTTCCGCAGAGCTGCCCGCGAATTGGGAGGAACCGGCGTTTGACGATTCCGGCTGGAAGAGTGCGAAACGGTTCGGCGGCGCGAATCTTTCGCCGTGGAACAAGCTGGTCGATGTTTCGCCGTTTCTGGTGGCGGGCGCGGCGAAACCGGAACCGGTGCCGCCGGAGAAGAAAGGCAGGCTGATGCTCGATGACTTCTCCGACTGTTCAAGCTGGATGGGGTGGCTTCACTCCGGGATGCGCCCCGGACATAATGTGCTGCCCTACCAGCTCGGATTCGGCGCGGGACCGGAGCCGTCGCGCGACGACGGCGGCAGCGGCATGATCGACTACGACTTCATCCGTCCCGGCGGCCGGATCTTCTTTGAAAAGAACGCCGTTTATAAAAGTCCCGCCGTCGCGGAGGCGATCGAGTTCGACGCGAATCCGCAGGGGTACGAGTGCGAAGTGTTGTTTGAACTGATGGACCGTTCCGACAAGACGAAATTCAAGACGCTTCCGGTGAAATTGTCGGGAAATGCGTGGAAGCGTTACCGGCTGGAACTCAACGCGAAAACGGTGGAGAATTTCGACGCGCTGGTCTTTCCGGTGTCGATCCGCGGGTTGTGGTTCGTCGGAGGCAAGCCGGGGAAGGGCAGGGTGCTGCTGGACGATCTCTGCTTCGTGGTCGACCAGTCCGACGGCACCGGCGCGATCACGGTTCACCCGGAATACCGGGGGCTGGCGCACGGCGTGAACCGCCCCGTCCGGCAGGAGTACCGCATCCGCAACAACTGGCATCGTCCGGTCGAGAATACGGTGTCGATCGACGTCTACGACATTGCGGACCGCAAGCTCTTCTCCGACCGCAGGAAACTGAAAGTCGGGGCTTACGGGCTGGGACGGATCGCCTTCGATGTGGGGCGCTTCCCGAAAAAAGGTTCCTACCGGACGGAGGTGACGGTGCGCAATCCGTTGGCCGAACAGCGTTTCACCGGCTGGTTCGGCGTATTCGAGCCGAACAACAAACGCCTCAACACCAAGCCGATGTGGTTCGGCGTCGAGGATCAGGGGCTGCGCAATTTCCGGTACGAGGAGGAGCTTCATATCGGCTGGATGAAGATGCTCGGCATCGACATCATCCGGGGAAATGCGATCGGGCGCCAGCTTGAGGAGGTGCCTTTCACCGACTTCGGCTATGAGCAGTACCGGAAAATGTACCAGCCCCACTTCGACGCGGGGATCGATCTGGTCTTTTCCTATGCCGGGGAGGTGCCCGGCTGGACCGGAAAGAAGTTTTTCGCCTCCGACCGGGAAGCCTTTTCCCGACACATGACCCGGCTGGCGAAATTCATGGGGCGCAATCCGGGAATCCGTTACTTCGAGTGGTTCAATGAGCCGAACCTCGGTTACTTCCGCGAGCGGAACACCGATGAGTATCTCGCTTCGCAGCGCATTTTCTACCCGATCTTCAAACAGTATGCCCCGCAGGTGAAGGTCGCCACCGGCGGCGTGGTGATCAATCACGCCCGCGCCAAAAAGGATTTCGCCAGACGGATGTATCAGGAAAATCAGGAGTTCTACGATGTCGCCTGTTACCACGGCCACGAGGGATACGCCGCTCATGTGAAGAGCCTCGAAACGCTCGACGGCTGGCTGGCGGAGGCGGGAGTGCGGAAGCCGTTCGGCAACTCGGAGGCGGGGGCGCGCTCCTATTACACCCACCCGGATATGTTCCGGCTTCAGGCGGCCGAACTGGTCAAGAAGATCACCCTGACCAAGAGCCGCAATTCGGAGTTCTACATCTGGTTCATGCTGCATGACTACGGCGACAAGTATATCAATGCCGACGACTCCTTCGGTCTTGTGACGGTGGACAACCAGCCCAAACCCTCCTTTCTCGCGTACAACGAGCTGATCCGCCAGCTCGCCGACACGGAGCCGGCGGAACCGGTGGAGCTGGACAAACGGCTGCGGAATTACCGCTTCACCCGCGGCGGCGAGGAGATATTCGTCTGCTGGCCGCAGGGAAGCGCGTTTTCCTTTGCGTTGCGCAGCAGTGCGCCGATTGTGCGGACCGATATTTTCGGGAATGAGACCGTGATCCGTCCGGCCGGCGGAATCGCTTTTGTGGACAGCGGCGCGCTGCCGTTCTATTTGCGCGCTCCCGAAGGGGCGCTGGGGGCGGTGGATGCTCCGCTTCAGGTCGTTGGAGTTCCGGTGTTCGCCCCCGGTGAAATGGGAACGGTGGAACTGGAACTGGTCAATCCGTACCGGGAGCCGTTCTCCTATACGCTGATTGCCGGAGGAAGCGAACGCAGCGGCAAACTGCGCTCCGGCGAAGCGGTCCGATTCCGGGTGCCTGCGGCGATTCCGACGGATGCGCAATTCGGCGCCGCCCCCTTCGACTGCAAGCTCAGGCTGACCGGGGCCGGCGGCGCGAAACTTTTCGACGGTTCGATCGCATTGGACAGCTTCGTCGCGCTGCCGGTCAGTGAAAAGGCGGGCGCGAAAGTCATTCTTGACCGGGCGGATCAGGTGCGCGAAATGATGTTCGATCCCAACTCGCCGCGCTGGTCGGGGCCGGAGGACCTCAGTGCCGAAATCCGGCTCGGCCGCCGCGGTGCGACGCTGGTGTTCGACGCCGTCGTTACCGATGACGACCACAGCGCGCCGGGCAAAGACGCCTATGTCTGGCAGAACGACTGCATTCAGGTCGGAATCGGCACTTTGGCGGGGGACCATTATGAGTTCACTGTTTCCGGCAACGGTAAAGGCGGGGCGACCGTCTGGAACCATCTCCGGCCCCGCGACAACGGCAACGGCGCCGCGTGGCAGGTTCCCGCAAGCGTGAAACGGCAGGGGGACAGGACGTTCTATCACTTCGAGATCCCCGCCGCGCTGGTCGGTCTGAAAGGAACCGCCGGAGAGGTGTTCCGCATCGCTTATCTGGTCAACGACAATGACAAGGGACGGCACATGCGGTTCATGGAGTGGAACAGCGGCATCCAGCCCTCTAAAAACAGCAATCTTTTCGGCTGGGCGAAAATCGTCCGTTGAAATACGGAAAAATGAAAGGGAATTTTCCATGGTTCAGAGAATCTCGTATGCTTCCATGCTGCTGTTTGCCGCAATCCCGTGGTGCGGAAGCATCATCGCGGCCGGAGAAAACGTTTCCATGCCGTCTTCCGGCTGGATGTGGATGGAAGCGCGGCCGGAGGAACACTGCACCCGGTATTTTCGTTACGCGTTCGAGCTGCCGGGCAGAGTGAAGGCGGCTCCGGTGTGGTTCGCCGTGGATGATCTCGGAACAATTTATGTGAATGGCACCCTTCTTACTTCCCGGCAGGGGATTCCACCGAAGAAATACGAACTGGCCAAGCTGCTGCGGCCGGGCCGGAATGTAATTGCCGTGAAAGCTGAAAACCGGATCGGATTGGCCGGCGTGATTTTCCGCGGGATGGCGGTGTTGGAAAACGGCGGTGTTTTTCCGCTGGTCAGTTCGCGCGATATGCGCTGCAGCCGGGAGGCGTCCGGCGACTGGACCGGCGGCGGTTATGACGACCGGGAATGGAAACGGACATTCCGGCTCGGCCCTGCGGCGATGAAGCCGTGGGGCAGGCTGGTCAATATCGGGCCGTTGCAGGGTGGTGAAGCGGTTCCGGAAGAACAGCCCTCTTTCTGGTACTGGCACGAGGAGAAGCCTCAGAACAATACGCACCGGTATTTCCGGGTCAATCTGGAGCTGGAAGATGACGCGGCTTCCGCCCCGGTCTGGATCGCCTGTGACGACGAGGCGGATATTTCCGTCAATGGCACGGTGATCGCCAGGCGGCACGGATGGCGCGCCAGACGATTCAACCTGGGATCGCGGCTCAAGGCGGGAAGAAACGTGATCGCATTCGACGTGCGCAACGGCCGGCCTCCCGCCGGCGTGATATTCCGGGGTGAAATCATGTTGAAGAACGGCACCGTGATTCCGCTGGCCAGCAACGGGAACGTCCTGTCCAGTGCCGAAGCGCCGGAAAACTGGCGGCTGCCGGAGTTCGATGATTCAGGCTGGCGTCAGGCAAACCGGGTCGGAGCCGCCGATATGAAGCCGTGGAGCAAGCTCACCGATATGACGATGTTCCTGCCGGCGATGCCGCCGCCGGCGGTTCCGGCGACGCCGGGAAGGCTTCTGCTCGATGATTTTGCGGATATCTCCAGCTGGCTGGGAGGGCCGGGCGAGGGGGGAAGGCCGGGAGCGACGCATCCGTTTGACTTCAGTTTCGGTTCGGTGCCGGATTCCCGCCGGGAGGACGGCTGGGCCGGTGCCCTCTGTTTCGATACGGCCAGGCCGGGAGGCGAGGCCCGGTTCAGCAAAAACAGCATTTACCAGATGCCGATGGCGCCATCGGCCGTGCTCTTTTCCGCCGATGCCGCAGGACATGCGGGCGGCGTGAGCTTTGCTTTCCTGGACCGCTTCGACCGCACGTTCACGACTTCCGAAGTGCGGATCGGCGGGGAAGGCTGGCGGGACTACCGGCTTGAACTCAATGAAAAAACGATTCCGGAATTCCGCAAGATCGCCTTCCCGGTACGGCTCTCGCGGATTGCCTACCGCAATGACGAACCGGCGGCGGGACGTGTCCTGATCGACGACCTTTTCTGCGAGGCTGACGTTTCCCGGCCGGAGCGGCAACTTGAAGTGCATCCCGATTACCGGAAGCTCTGCTTCGATGTCGGTGAGCCGGCCGGCATGACTTTCCGGGTCCGCAATGCTCTGCCGGAGAGCGTGAACGGCAGTTTTGAACTCAAGGTGTTCGATATGGACCGCAAGGAACTGGTTTCCCGCCGGGCGACGCTGGAACTGGGTAAATTCGGTTTCGGCCGCGTGGATTTCGATCTCGGAACATTTTCCCGGAAGGGGGGATATGCGGTGGAGTTGACCGTCGGCAACGGCCGCGTGAAACACGTATATCAGGGCTGGCTCGGCGTGATGCGGCCGAATGGAAGCCGCATCAACAAACTGCCGATGTGGTTCGGGCTGGAGGATCAGGAGATCAACACCGCTCCTTATGAAGCAGGTTTTCATGTGGAGTGGATGAAGTTGCTCGGCGCGGATATGATCCGGGGCGGTTTTTCCGGCAACCGGGCCGAGCGGGAACGCGGCAGCACTGCCGGTTATGAGGCATTCCGGCGAATGTGGCGGCCCCATACGGAAGCGGGGCTGGACATCTGCCTGGACTATGCCGGAGGCATACCGGCGTGGACGGCCGGAAGCGGGAAATCGCCTGCGGGGGTGATTCGACCGCACAACTGCGATCCCGCCCTCTTTCGGGAACATATCGGCCGCGTCGCGGAATTCGTCGCCTCAATGCCGCGGATCAAGTGGTTCGAGTGGTTCAACGAACCGAATCTGGGTTGGCGGATGCCGAACGAAGCTTATATGGAGGGCCTGCGGCTGCTGTATCCGATTCTGAAGGAACGGGCGCCGGAGGTGGCGGTCGGAACCGGCGGGCTGGTGATCGGTGCGCATCCGAAAGCGCGTCCCGGCTTCATCAGGGAAACCTACGTGGACAATGCCGCCAGTTACGATATCGCGTTGTTTCACGCCCATGACGGACTGTCGAACTACCGGAAATATACACAGGAGGTGATTCGCCTGACCGGAGGCACAAAACGGTTCGCCAATACCGAAACCGGCTACCGCTCCTATCACGGGAAACCGGAGCTGTTTTACCGGCAGGCAGGCGTACTGGTCCGGAAAATGGCCTATTCCCGCGCGGTCGGAATGGAATTCTACGTCTGGTTCATGGTGCAGGACTACTGGGATAAATATATCAATGCCGACGATTCTTTCGGACTGATCACGGTGGACAACCAGCCCAAGCCTTCCTGTGTCGCCTACAATGAGCTGGTGCGGCAACTGGCCAATACCGTGCCGGCTCCGGGGGGCGGACTTGATCCGCGGCTGGAAAGCTACCGGTTCCGTGGCGGCGGCGAGGAGGTGTTCGCCGCATGGCCGAAACAAGATGGCGCGGTTTTCAGTTTCTGCCTGAAAAGCACGGCGCCGGTGCGTATGGTGGATATTTTCGGCAATGAGAACGTACTTGAGCCGGTCAGGGGGATTGTTTATGTGAATACGCCGCAACTGCCGTTTTACCTGCGTGCTCCGGAGGGGGCTGTATCCTCGGTAGGCGAACTGGTGAGAATTGCGGGAAATCCGGTGTATGCGCCCGGAGAGAAACGCCCGGTTGAGCTGGAACTTTGCAATCCTTATCAGGAAAAGATTCAGTACGCCTTGTCGTGCAACGGGGAAAAGGTGACCGGAACGCTTTCCGCCGCGGCCGGACGGAAAGTCAGGCTGGCGACACTCTCTCCGGCTTCCGTCAAACCCGGTCCGTTTACGCTCCCGGTGGCGGTGGAACTGAAAAATACGGAAAGCAGGATACTTTACCGGGGAAATCTGAAATTGCAGGCCTGTATGGCGCTTCCGGTCGGCATGCGCGGTCAGGCGTATCCGGTCCGGCTGGATTCGGAGGCGGTCCTGACCGAACTGGCGTTCGATCCGACTACGCCGCGCTGGAGCGGTAAAGAGGACCTCTCCGCGGAAATCCGGTTGAGCCGGACCGCGACGGCTCTGGTATTCGATATTGATGTGCGCGACCAGAATCACTGCACCCCTTTCCGGCAGGCCATGAATTGGAGCAACGATTCCATTCAGGTCGGTTTGGCCGATCGCAGCGGAGCGCACCGGGAATTTACTTTTTCGGATGGGCCGGATGGCGAGCCGATCGCCTGGTGTCATCATTCCCCGGTGGAAACGGAAGTCGGAAAGGCCGGGCTGCCGCTGACGGTTGCGCGCCGCGACGGAGTGACGCATTACCATTTTGAAATTCCGTTCCATCGGCTCGGAATCAGGCCGCAAAAGGGGGAACTGTTCCGCATGGCATTGCTGGTCAATGATAATGACGGCGGGAAACGCCTGCGCGTCATGGAGTATTTCGGCGGAATTGAAGGCGGCAAGAATATCGACTTCTTCGGCTGGTGCATCTTGAACTGATCAACGAAAGGATGGTTATATGAAAAAGAATCTGATCCATGTTACATCTCCTGCCGGATCTATCGCGGCCCCGCGCTGCCGGTTTACCCTTATTGAGTTGCTCGTTGTAATAGCGATCATCGCCATTCTCGCGGCGATGCTGCTTCCTGCGCTGAACAAGGCGCGGGAAAGGGCGCACACGGCTTCCTGCAGCGCCAATCTGAAACAGATCGGCAGCGCCAATCTGTTTTATGCGGGGGATTACCGTGACTATCTGCCGGTAGGCGAGTACCCGGGAACATTCGGCGGCGACCGGCCGCTGACGCGGTGGCATCAGCGCCTCGCACACCTTTATCTTGCCAACAACGCGGCGCTGTTCCGGTGTCCGGGAGCCAGGCCGGACGAGGGATTCAACAGCGAATACAAGGAGAACGGTTCTTATACGACGGCTTCCGGCACTCCGCGTTCGGATAAGGAGAATTACCGGATCGCCGGCAGGCCCACCTGGGTCACTTATACGGCGGTCGCAACAATTGCGGGAGCATTGAACAGCTGGACCGGAGGAGCGGAGCAGTACACACCCCGGCGGCTTATCCGGATGAAACGGCCGTCGTTGACGGTATATGCTCTGGACGGCCGGGAGATGCTGGTGCTGGGAAGTGAACTGACGCAGGTCGCGGCAGCCCGTTATCCGCAGGTTTACCGCCATAACCGTAGGTCCAACGTCTGTTTTGCGGACGGGCATGCCGGTACGATCCGGATGGGATTGAGCTGGGGAAAACTTTCACAGGAATATGTGTTCATCTGGCCCGAAAGTTCCAGGATGAACGACAAATAACAGACGAAAACAATCGGGGGCATAAAAAGTGTCGATTTCAATTTCAGGAAAATGGGCGGTTTTGTTCTGTCTTTTGTCATTGCCGGCGGCCGGTGCGTCGGGAGAAGGGACCGTGCGCGAATGGCTTCCCGGAGCCGGTGCGCCGCCGGCCCGGATTGCGTGGACTCCATCCGGCGGTACGCCGGTGCGGATACAGGAACCGGCGGCACGAGAGAGTGCGGATAAAACGAAGGTGTGGCGTTTCGACTCCAGGCCTTCCGACAAGGCATTGGCTTATGCCGTGAAACTGGATGGCGTGGAATTGAAACTTGAACACGGCTGGTTTGAGTTTTCCTACTATCTTCCGGCGGATTCGCGGGTGACCCGGCTGCGTCCCGGCGTGCGGGTGCGGGGCAAAAAACATGTTGCGGCGGATCTGGTTCCGGTCAAAGGGCGCTGGACCGTCGTACGATGGCCGCTGGACGGGCCGGAAACCGCCGCGATACGGCGCGACGGCGGCAAGTATGCGGAAGCTCTTGAATTGGGTGTACTCGCTTCCGGCGGACCGATTGCGCTGGAAATCGGCGGATTTGCAGTGGGTGCCGGCAGCCGGGACCGGGAAGGTATTTATTCCATTCCTCTGACGCCGGAAACACAAGGAGCCTGGAATGCCGTCACCGGGCTGCCCGGTTTCGCGGGCGTCTGGCCTCCGGGAGGCTTCACACAAAAGCGAACGGCTCCCACTTTACCGGGGGAGAAGGAGAAGGTGTTCCGGTTTGACGCGAAAGGCAATGCGCTGGCGCTGACCTTCCGCATCGAGGCGCCGCTCGCGGATACATGGCTGGAATTCGACTACTTCCTGCCGGAAGGCTCTAAAATAAAGTCGGTCAATCCGGGCATCACCGTCCGGGAGTGGAACGGAAAACGGCGTACCCTCCGGCTGCCTCCGGTGGTCGGAAAGTGGCGGAAGGAGAAGCTCGCGCTGGCGGAGATCATGGGCGGCGATACCTGGCGAAGCGGCGAGGCGGCGACCGCTTCCTCATTTGAAATCGGCTTTCTCGGCGAGCCGGAGAGTTCCGTCGCGGTGGAATTCGGCGAGATCCGCCTGCTGCGGGAGCCTGCCGCCTTTGCTCCGCTGGTCCGTCCGCAGTGGCTGGAGGAATCGGGCAGGCTGAAGCGCACCTTCCATATCGAAGACGCTCCCCGGAAAGGCTGGATCATGGCGCTGGCCGCTCCTTCCTTTACGCTGTGGGTCAACGGCCGCGAGCTTGGCCGGGGGAAGTTCAACAACTCCGGCGTCTGGACGATGCACGCCGGAAACGGCTGGCCCGTCGCCGCCGAGTGGCCGCTCGACGGCGTGTTGAAAGCCGGAGAAAACGAGGTCGAAATCGAGATCGCCCCAGGCGGGGCGCGCGGGCTGGTCGCGCTCGGTTGGGAGGAGGATTCCCGGCGGTGCGTGGTGGTTTCGGATGGAGCGTGGCGGAATGTTTCAGGAGATGCGGTCAAAGTCCGCCCGATCGGGGAGCCGGTGCGGCTCAAGGGGTTGGATATTTATCCGGTCAGGCGTCCCGCCGCATGGCTTCCCGAGGTCCGGCGTCCCGACTATGCGGCAGTTCCCGCTTATGCTCCGGCCTGCGAACGGCTCAAGGTCGCGCCGGAACCGGGGAAATGGGGCACGGTTCAGGAAAACGGCCGCTGGTGGCTGAAAACTCCATCCGGCAAGCCGTTCTTTTTCAACGGCATCCAGACGGTGGCACGCATCTGCGAAAATTACGGATATTCCGACTGGGCGCGGCGGGCCTATTCCTCCGAAAAGGAGTGGGGCGACGATGCGGCCGCTCTGGCGCAGCGGCTCGGCTTCAACGGACTGGCGGTCGCGGCCACCGCAGATGCCGCCTTCGCGGCGGGAGCGCGGCGTGGAATGGTCTATTTCACCTATCTGGGGTGCGGCGACGGCGGCCCGGCTCTGGTGAACCGGCAAGGGCAGCCGCTGCCGGGACTTGCGGACCCGTTCGACGAAAACTGGAAAAGCAGGTTGCGCCGCCGGGCGGCGGAAGCGGGAAAACGGTGGAACCGCGATCCGGCCTGCATCGGATTTTTCGTGAACAACGAAGCGCATCTGGAAGGAAATCTCGCGGGGCGTTCTTCCTCGGGTTTCGTTTATTCGGAGGCGTGCGGCCGGGAATTTGTCCGCTGGCTGCGCGAACGCTACCGGAACGACCTGCAAATGCTGAATCTGGCGTGGTTCGGCAAGGCGGAAGCGGAGTATCTCGGGAGCTTTGAGGAGGTGCTGGTGAAAAAGCCGGACCCGCTGGGCAAAGTTCCTTTCATGGCCGATCCGACCGCCGCCGCCGCGCTGGCGCAGATCGGCCGCCGCCTCGGCGGAGATGAACGCGACGGCAGGAAGGGGCGCATGCGCAAGGATTTTGACGATTTTGCGGTGCATACGGTCAAGGTTTATGCCGGTTACGTGCTTAAGACAATGCGTGAATTCATGCCGGATAAACTCATCGGCAGCAACCGTTTCATGGGCGCGTCGACCGAGGCGATGCTGGAAGCGTGGAAGGATTACGACCTGATCGCATGGAACTCCTACCCGATGTGGGTCTGGAAGGATGCGACATACACCGGCCGTCAGCTGGCCGAAATCCGGAAGGCGCACCGGGTCACGGGCAAGCCGGTGATGCTGACCGAATGGGGCGTTCAGGCGCTGGATGTGCGCATGGCGTCGCCGTCGGCGCAGCTGCTGACCCAGAAGGAACGCGGCGAGGGCTACGGCAAGGTGGTGAAACAGGTCGTCGAAACCTTTCCCTTCGTCGTCGGGATGGTCAACTTCGGCTATCAGAACCTGGCGGACAGCGAAGGGCAGGGCTGGGGTGTGGTGGACAATGAGGGGCGGCCCTATCATGACTTCATCTCCGGCATCGTCGCGGCCAACCGATGGCTTGACGAATATTTCGTCGGTAAATGACCGATAACGGAAGTTCTGATTCCGCCGGCTCCGAATTTCGGAGCCTTTTTTATTGCAACAAGCTGGCATTTCGGAAAAATGGGAATATTGTTTGGAATAAGCGGAAATAAGGCTAAGTTTTTTTATCCTGGTCACGTCTTATTCTTCAGTGAAACTCCGGGAGGTCAGGTGTGGGATTGAAATGGATTATGGCGGCGGCGATGCTGCTGGTTGCGACAAACTTTGTCATGGCAGCAGCGGTTCGGGTGGCAGTGGTGGGGGAAGAGGAGACTGTCCGGGAAATTCGTTCCCGGCTGGAAGCGGAACAGGATATCGTCCTGGCGGAGTGGAAGGATGCTCCGGAGGTTTCCGCCTTGTATGATCCGAAAATTGCCGCGTATCCGCTGCCGGAGGCGGATTTTCTGATCGTGGCGGCCAAAGAGCGGCTGGTGGCGGTTCTGAATCTCCGTCACTCCTATCTCGCCGCCGAATTTTCCCCCGGCCGGGAGCCTGTCGAAACGGCGCAGCGGGTTCTGGAACGCATACGCAAGGCCGCAACTGCGGAACAGAGCGGATACTTCTGGAGTGTGGTGATTGAAGAACCGCATCGGCTGACTTCGGGTACCGGCGGAGGAAACGCGCCGGAACTTCTTTCGGCAGGGCTGGAGGAGTACTGGTTGAAAGAGCCGTCATGTCTGGTGATCGATCGGCATGAGCCGGAGAAAAGCTGTGCTGAAGGAGGCTTTTTCCGGTACTGTTTCCCGATTCGGCTCAATAGCTGGGTGGTGAGGCTGCGCGAGGGAAAGAAAAACGGTTTCTATCTGGAGGCGGCTTCTTTTTTCGGCCGACGGATGTTTGTCGCTTATACGAAGGAAGTACCGGTTACGCAGGAAACCGCGGTGCAACTGAAGGAGTTTGACGCTGGTCTGAAACTGTTTTTAAAACGGAACGGAGCGGAAAAATCACCGGAACGGCAATCGTATCCGAATACTCTGTCGGGTTACCGGGATCAATTGGGGAGGCTGCACATTTTTTCCGACCGCTGGTTCGATCTATGGGCGGCGGCGATCAAAAAATATCCCTATTATTCCTGGGGAGGGGAATTAACCCAGAGAAGCGGTGGCGAACAGGCTGTTGCAAATTCTGCGTATTCCTCCGACCATGCGTTCTCCATGGCCAGAAAATGGTTGAGCGGGATGCGTGAAATGAGGCTTCGGCATGCAATACCGAAAATGGATCCCACCGGTTTGGTCGCACTCTCATTGCAATGCAATACTTTTCCCAGATTCGGCAAGAACAGGAAACTTCCCGATATCGATTGGGACGCGATCAAGACATTGGCGGCGGAGGCGCGCCGGGAGTACCGGTTGTGGTATCGGGCACGTTTCGGGCTGAAGTATGACCCGGAGCGCGGGCTGCGTACCGTCCCCGAACTGCAGGCGTATTTCCGGGAATTGGAAAATGTGGGGCTGAGAGAACATAACTACTATTCGCTTCAGGATTACTATGACGGCCTGTCCGAAGTGATTGCGGAAGAGATCCGGGCTGCCGATGCCTTTCTGACGGTGGAGGATACTCCGGAACGGCAGCGCGGAATTCCGCCGATCGGCCAATTCATTCTGAGTGAAAGTTTTTCGACAAATACGCAGACGGCTGTTCCGGAGCGGCGGATACTCTACGAGCAGATTGAAGCCGCGCAGCGTTCAAAATCCAAACTGATCCGCCAGCTCGGCTGCTTCTGGCAACTTCACAGAGAACAGGATAAAGTGGAATACCGTCCCGATGAATCACTGAAATTATTCCGGGAATATTGCCGGCAGGTAAAGGAAATCTACGGCAGGGAAGCCCCCTATCTGGCTGTGGTGAATAATAAATCGAAAATAAAAGGGGGGAATTTTTCAATTGTGCAGAAGAAATTTAAGGCGATTGCGGCTGAAGTATTCGGCGATGATACGGATTTCCTGCCGTCAGGACGGGAATTATATGAATTACGCGGTTTGGGGAGAGTACCGCCCCGGCAAGTGGAAAAATTCCTGCCGGTGATCAGGGAGCGCATGGATTTCTATCTGACTTCAGCAGCCGGTAAGGAACTGCAGGCCATTTTCAACAACATGGCTTGGGAGGGAGATGATTATTTCCTGCAGCATGATGCAAAGGAACGGCGGGAGCTGATTGAGAGATTCAATTCAAAGGTTGAACTTTCAACCCCGGTTCCGTGGGGTGACCGGGGCGTAATTCTGAATTCCATTATGCGGGGAGGGATGATCTATCTGGTGGGGTTCCGGGAACGGCAGCAGTTGATAACACTGTACCGGTTCAATCCGGAAAGCAGACAACTGGATTGTTGTGCCTCGTCTAAAGTGGATCTGGAGCGTGCCGGCCGTTTCGGCAGGGGGATTGTGGATACTTGCGGCATGTTTGATGTGGAAGGGGATTATGCCGTCTGGATGAGAGAAAAAGAGGGAGACGGTTTCCGCCCGGATGGCAATGTGTTTCGTCCCGGAATTCCGAAGGAAAGGGTTCATGTTTTTGATTTGAAGGGGAAAAAAGCATGGACTCTTACGGACTTTCCACACAATGGCCTGAGGTCAGTCGCGTTGCTCGGCGGCAAACTCTATATTGCACTGAATTCCGCAAACAATACGAATTCCATGCTGGTTCGTTGCGATTTGTCCGGAGATAACCGGGAAGTCCTTTTCGATACCGGCCGGGAGGAAGAACAGAACAGTTTCGATGCACGCGACCCGTTCTCACGTTTTCTGCTGAGGAGCAACCCTTTTCGCGGGCGGCTGCTGCTGTTTGGAGACTCCGTATTGTATGAGATGGATCCGAATACCATGGAGGCTTCTGAAATTTCCGATGAAACCCTTGGCGGAAACAGAACGATTGTGGGTGATGAAACACTCTATATTCCCGGAATGGATTGCCGTTATTTAACTTATAATCTGAAATCCGGAAAATTGCAGCGTGTGGCGGTTTTCGATTGCAGTTCCACGGGCGTAAAAGAGCAGGATTTGCTTCCGTATCAATGGCGCCTGAAGTTCAATTACTCTTATGCGGGGATTCCTGCGCGTGCACTGGCATTTGTTCTGCAGGGGAATCGGATGCTCCAGCCGAGAGAACAGATGGTGCTGATTGATCTCGATCATATTGAACAGTCACCGCCAGTGCTGGTGCCGCGACAGTTCAATGCCTCGCCGGCGGACGCCTATCCGGCAAAAGACGGAAAATCCTTCTGGCTGGTTTTGCCGGAGGGAAAAATTCAGTTGTTGACTCCCAGGTGAGCGGCATGAAGCATTCTGTGAAACAACTGTTGGTGATTGTTGTGTCAGCCGGACTTTGGAGTTCGGCTGTCGCCGAAGAACTGCCCAAAGTGGCGATTGTGGGGGATTCCGCACTTGTGGATCTGGTGTATGCCCAGTTGAGTGCGGAAGAGAATTTCGAGTTGCTGGAGCGCGATAAGATCCGGCTGATTCTTAAGGAGCGGAAGTTGGCGGCCTGGAACAGTTCCGAGTTGATTCGGCAAATTCCGCATGCGGATATCTTAGTGGCGTTTGAACCGGCTAATGCTGCGGCGAAACGTGTGATCATCTTCAATGTCCGGAACAGCTATAGGATGGCGGATTTCCCGTTGCCCGACAATACGGAACAGGCTGCCGTTGCCACCGTTGCCCGACTGCGAAAAAGCATGACCGGTCAAATCCGCCCGGCGACGCTGACCCTGGGGATTGTCCGGATCGTGGATTCAGGGGTGCCGCAGCGCTATCAGGGGAAAATCGACGAGTTTGCCTCTGCTTTGGAACAAGCCATGGGAAAAGCCGAATGGATTGTTGTTCTGGAACGGAATCATTTGGAACAAGTCAACCGGGAGCGGGAAATTTCCCGGGAACATTTCCCGTTGACTCCGTCTGCCTGCCTGATCGGATTGGAATTTACGCCGGGAAAACGCCCGGAAATCACACATTGTACCGTGCGGCTGATTGACCGGAATGGCAAAGTTTTGGAAAAAATCCATGCGGAGAATGTGTTTGAGGATATTCCTGAGAGCGTGCGCAAACTGATCCCTGTGATTCAGCAGAAAGCACTGAAAGTTGTCGAGGAGAAAAATCGTGCAATCCAAGCTGGAGCCAGAACGAAAGCAGCAGTTGCCGAACATGAACAGCAGGAAGAAGCGAAACGCTACTATGAAACCTATCTGAGGCTCTGTTCCAGCAGATATCAGGAAGCGCGGGAGGCTTTGGAGGCTGCGATTGCTCTGGCCCCGGACAATCAGAGGTATCGCGCTGCACATCTCAGGCTCGGCTGGGAGAAAAGTCCGGAAGATCCGGCTGAATACCTTCAATATCAACAGGAACGTCTGGAAGAAATGCGGCGTTATGAGCGCAATACGAAAGGCCAATCGTATTTTGCTTCGGATTCGTATTTCCCGTTGTTTGCCCGGCCTTTTCCGAAAGAATTCAACAGGGAACGGGAATATGTGGGCAACCGAAACCCCACAGAGGCGGAGTGGCTGGCGGAGATGAATCTGGCGGAGGAAGTTCGGGAATTTTTCTGGAAAGCCGGTATGACGCGTCTGAAAGGGACAGAGCCGGCAAATCTGTGTGAACTCTATTACTATCTCGGCCTGATTGAGCGTATTTATCTGGCAGAGCAGCTTTATGTGGATTTTGAATCTTACAAGCTGGCGGTCAGAAAGGGGGTTCGGATGGGAATTGAGGCAGTTGAACGTTATGTGAACCAATATGGGCACGCAGAAACGATGAAACAACGCAGGAAGTTTGAGAATCTCGCCTGCCCGCTATATGACCGGAAGTTATTCGAAGCGGATCCGGAAGGCGCTGTTTCAACCCTTGAAATGGCGAAACGCTCGCCGCAGCAGGCGATCCGGAAATATGCGATGGTACTGGAATTTGCGTGGCGTATCAGGCAACTCTCCCCCGATACTCCGGAGAGTTACCGGCGTGTTGTGGAAGCATGTTATCTGGAATACCGCAAGCAATTTAAACAGAATCCAAATTTATTTCCCTGGATCTCTGGTATGCCACAGATTCAGAGAGAAGTCCTGGAGCGAATCCTGGAAGAAATGGAAGAAAAATTCTGGTATCTTGCTCCTGAACGGTAAGATATTTTTCCGGCATATGATGAAAATCTTTCGATTCCTGTTTCCGGGATAGCGATGTATCCACTGGTTTATAATTTGCAATAATTGGTTTTTGTGTTTTATTAATGACAGATGAGGAGTTCCCCAAATGCGGGAAATAAAAAGAGGAGAATCTGTCATGAAAAGCAAACCGTCATCGGAAACGCCGTGGTTGACCGCGGACACTCGCAAATTCGTCAAAGCACTGGAAAAGCAGGGCGGGCCGCCGCTGTACAAGCTGGCGATTCCGGATGCGCGCCAGGTATTGCTGGATGCCCAGTCCGGCAAGATCAAGGCCCCGGCCGTCGAATCCGAAGATTTGAAAATTCCGCTGGGGAGCGGTTCGGTCGGCGTACGGCTGGTCCGGCCCGAAAAAGCCGGAGGAACGCTGCCGCTGATCTGTTATTTTCACGGCGGAGGCTGGATTCTCGGCAACCGCGATACCCACGACCGGCTGGTCCGGGAGCTTTGCGCCGGAACCGGCGCAGCGGTGGCGTTTGTCGAATATACACCGTCCCCGGAGGCGGAATACCCGGTCCCGCTCAAACAGGCTTTCGCGGTGTTGCAATATCTGGCCGTCCACGCCGGTGAGCTGAAACTCGATCCGGAGCGGATCGCGGTCGCGGGCGACAGTGTCGGCGGCAATATGGCCGCAGCGATGACCCTGATCAGCAAGGCGAAGAAAGGGCCGAAAATCATTTTCCAGGCTCTGTTCTATCCGGTTACGAATGCGAAATTCGACACCGATTCCTACCGGAAGTTTGCGGAAGGGCCGTGGCTGACCCGCCGGGCGATGAAGTGGTTCTGGAACGCTTACGCGCCGGACCGCCGTTCCCGCAATGAAATCACCGCGTCGCCGTTGCGTGCTTCGCTGAAGGATTTGGCGGGGTTGCCTCCGGCTCTGGTCATCACGGCCCAGAATGACGTGCTGCGTGACGAAGGGGAGGCATACGCCCAGAAATTGATGGAAGCCGGCGTCGAAGTCACGGCGTTGCGCTGCAACGGCACGATCCATGACTTCATGATGCTGAATGCGTTGGCGGAATCCGCTCCGGCGCGTCTCGCGGTTTCTGTAGCCTGTGATGCGTTGCGGAATGCTTTCCGGCAATGAATTCCTCTGGAGAAAATCAGAGATAATGGGGATTTCGTTCCGGCAGGAGCGAAATCCCGGTATTGCATGCCGGTCACACCGGGATCAGCCGATGAAATCCAGCTCCGTTTCAAGCATGGTTGGGCGGCTGAAGTCGAAGCTGCGCACTTCCCGCCGTCCATCCCGCCAGTGGATCGTCAGTTCGAGCACGCCGGCGCCACGGAGGCGCTCGGTGCGGCGGAAAGCTCCGGCACCGGGAAAGAGGCGCGGGCCGGGGCGTTCCACTGGCCGCTGTACTCTCCGCCGGGGCCTTTGACCCGGACACCGCAGAGTTCGGCAAGATCGCCGCCGTTCCACAAGGCGAGGGCGTTCCATTCGCCTCATTTCCGAATTCTTCAAAAACACCGCATCCGGTCAACGTACCGACTGCCGCCAAAGCGGTAAAGAGAAGATAAATTTTTTTCATGACTATCAATCCTTTTTATTTTACGTTCCAGAAAATCACGAGCGGCGGCTTCCGCACGTCGTTCCTCCGTGATTTTCGCTCCGCTTTCATCCCGCAGGATCATTGCCTTGCGTTTGTGATCCTTCGTCGTATACTGGAGCAAGTAGACTCCATTTTCTTTATATACCCGTCCAGTTCCTCGTACACGTCGTTTCTGCTTCATTGCTACCTCCGTATTGGTTGGTGTTGAGTTTTCCCGTCATGGGGAGGCATGGTCAAAGCTTTCTTTTTCATTTCTTGCTTCCTTCTGTGACACGCAACGGTTTTCCGGTATCGGGCAATGACGGGAAATAACATCCGGTTCAGGAGAACACAGTACAGGCCTTTTCGTGTTTTGTGATAATGCAAACCCTTTGGAACGAATTATTTTTAATATTCGATATCGCACTCAATTCCTGTTGTAAAAAAACTGGACGCCCGTTCGGTTCTCCTTTCGGGTTCCTGTTGATTTGATAACGATATCAAATCGCGTTGTTCCAATTATGAACCGGAAAGTCCGAAATGTCAGTACCCCGATTGAAAAAATCCACTTCTTATTCCGGTCTGGAGCGCAATTCCGGTATGGGCTGCATGATGGAGGGGAATGGAAAATTTTAACGGAAATCCGAACTATTTGCGATATCCCGCTTGACACTCCCGATTTTCCGGTCTATTATTGAATAAGGTCCGCCTGAAAGCGGGCTGAAAGTAAGTTTTTTGAAACAGGAAGAGCAGCATCATGGAGTCTATTGCATCCCGCAGAAAACAGCTTTTCGATTTGATCGTCGCGAACGAGGCCTACGGCATTCAGCGCCGGGCCGAACCGATCGTGAAATTTGAACTCGGCGAGGAGCGGGCCGCCAACGCCGGGCTTCGCCATCTTTCCGGCTGGTTCGACCGCCCTCATCCGGACGGGCAGCCGTTGCGCGAGGAGTCGGATTTCACCGCCCAGAAGATCGCGCTGGCGCTGGCCCGCTACCGGGAACGGCTCGAAGAAGATACTGTGGCGGCGGTGCGCCGCTTTTTTACGCAGTTTGATTTTTCCAGCACCAATCCCGCCGAGAATCAGCTGGTGCGGTTTCGCGCGGCACGGCTGGTGGCGGGAAAACAGTTTCCGGATGCGGTATTTCCGGCGTTCGGGAACCGTTCCGGCGCGGAGCTTGCCGCTGAGGATGCGGCGTTCCTGAAGGAATTTATCCGTTCGCGCGCCCGTCGCGGCCGGGGTGAGGCGGATTCTTCGCGCTGTCTGGTTTCGATCTGGCAGAGTCTGTTGCTCTGTTTTGATCATGCGCAGGATGAGGAGCTTTCCCGCCTGGCCGGGAATATGATGAATCTTCTGCTGGCCGGATTTTTCCAGAAATCGCCGGACGGCTGCTGCGGCGGAGCGCAGGGGCGGATCGGCACCGCCGAGGCGCTGGACCATGCCGCCGCCGGAATGTATGCGCTCGGCTATCTTTACGGCGGCGTGGGCTGCCCCGAGCTGATCCGGGAATGTCTGGTCGATGCGGTGCTGTCGAAGTTTGAGCCGCTGCCGGAGGTGGCCGCGGTCGCGCTTTGGAAGCCGGACGGCGAAGCGGTGATCCGCGAGAGCGGCGAGGGCAGGGCGCAGTACACGCTGCGCAGCGCCGATTATGTGATCGGTTCGATCGTCCGGCAGGAGCGCCGTCCCGAAGTCAGCGACGGCCAGCATGACTGGGATATGACCTTGCGCGGCGGTTCCACCCGCAGCCGGATTTTCAGTCATCATCCCGGCAATGCCGACGGCCACGGGTGCTGGACCGGCGATGCGGGATGCGGCTGCGCCCAATTCTTCCAGAACCGTTCGGCGGTGCTGGCGCTGTATCATATTCCGGCGGATCAGCCGTGCCGCTACATTCATGCGTACCTGCCGAAAATGGAGTTTCTGGATGTGGTGGAAACCCCTGAAATCATCTTCGTTTCGACGCCCGGCGCGTATGCGGCTTTGATCCTGACGACTCCGTGGCGGTGGACCGGCGGTTACGAGTACCAGGACCGCGAAATCGTATGCGACGGAACTGTGAACGGTGTGATCTGCGAAGTGGCGGAGGCCTCCCGCTATCAGAGCTTTGCGGAATTTCAGGCGGAAATTCAGGAGAATACCTGGTGCCTCGATCGCGACCATCTGCGGCTGACTTATGTTTCGAAGCAGTGCGGAGCGATGGAGCTGCGGGCCGACGGCTCCCGCTGGCAGGACGGGATTCCGGTAAGTGCGGATTACCCGTTGATCGATTCGCCGCTGATTCACTCCGACTGGGATTCCGGCGAAGTAACACTGACCGTACCCGGCTTTGCGCCGCTCATACTGACATTTTAGAGAAGCGGCCGGAACTTCGTTTCAGCAGGAGCGAAATCCCGGATGGCGGTACTTGACCGCAAAAAAACGCCCGGCGGATTTCCGTCGGGCGTTTGGTGTTTCCAGAGGGCGGAACTATTCGTCCAGTTCCTTCAGGGCGGCCTTGCGGCTCAGCCGGATCTTGCCGGAAGGATCGATGTCGATCACCTTGACCGTCACGAACTGGCCTTCTTCGCAGATATCGGTGACTTTGTTGACGCGGTAGTCCGCCATCTCGGAGATGTGGAGCAGACCGTCCACGCCCGGCAGGATTTCGACGAACGCGCCGAAATCGCGAACGGTCACGACCTTGCCGCGGTAGATCTTGCCGATTTCGGCTTCCGCGGTGCTGCCGAGGATGCGTTCCTTAGCGGCTTCGAGGTGCTCCTTGTCCGGGGCCATGATCTTCACGTTGCCGTCGTCGTCGATATCGATGCTGGTGCCGGTTTCTTCGGTGATCGCGCGGATGTTCTTGCCGCCGGGGCCGATCAGGGCGCCGATCTTTTCCGGATTGATCTGGATCACTTCGAGACGCGGCGCACGGCTGCTGATCTCTTCGCGCGGCTTGGCGATGCACGCCTCCATCACGTCGAGGATCTTCATCCGGGCGATCCGGTTGCGCTCCATGCCTTCGCAGAGCAGGTCGATCGGAATGCCGGGCAGCTTCAGGTCGAGCTGGAAGCCGGTGATGCCGTCACGGGTGCCGCAGACCTTGAAGTCCATATCGCCGAAGTGGTCTTCCGCACCGATGATGTCGGTGAGCAGCAGCCGCTCGCCGTTGTCCCCGGTCACGAGGCCGCAGCTGATGCCGGCCACCGGGGCGGAGATCGGCACGCCCGCATCCATCAGCGCGAGAGTCGCGCCGCAGACGGAAGCCATCGAGGTCGAACCGTTGGAGCTCATGATTTCGGAGACGCAGCGAACCACGTACGGAAAATCCTTCGGCACGACCTTGGAGACCGAACGCTCCGCGAGATTGCCGTGACCGATTTCACGACGGCCGGGGCCGGTGATGCGGCCGACTTCGCCGACGCTGAAATTCGGGAAATTGTAGTGCAGATAGAAACGCTTCTTGGTGATGCCGGTTTCGCTGGTCAGGTCGTCGGCTTCCTGCGCGTCCTTTTCGTTGCCGAGGGTCGCGAGCACCAGCGCCTGGGTTTCGCCGCGCGAGAAGAGCGCGCTGCCGTGAACCACGGGGAGCACGCCGACTTCGGCGGAGAGCGGCCGGATTTCGGTGGTCGAACGGCCGTCCGGACGGAACTGCTTCTGCAGAATCACGTTACGGGTGACGGTGCGAACCAGGTCGTCGAAGCCCTTCGCGGTCTCAAGGCCGAACTGGGTGTCGCTCATATCGGCGAACTGTTCGCGCAGCGCCTTGCGGGCGTCGTCGCGCAGCGCATCCATCGCGACCATGCGGTCTTCCTTGCCCGGGATGGTGCAGACCGCTTCGATGCGGTCGGCGCAGAAGGCTTCGATGCCCTTCATCAGGGCTTCCGGAACCGGATAGAGCTTATATTCCTTTTTGGCGCGGCCGGCCTTTTTCGCCAGCTCGATCTGCGCGTCACACTGTTTTTTCACTGCCTCGTTGGCGAGGTACATCGCCTCCTTCATCTGCGCTTCGCTGACGAAATCGGCTTCGCCTTCGATCATGATGACCTGGTCGGGCCGGCCGGCGTAGATGAGTTCGAGCTTGCTCTGCTCCATCTGGGCGCGGGTCGGGTTGATCACGAACTGACCGTCGACAAGACCGACGCGCACCGCGCCGATCGGCCCTTGGAACGGCAGGTCGGAGAGCATCAGACTGGCGGAGGCGCCGACCATCGCGAGCACATCCGGCTCATTCACGCCGTCGGCGGACAGCAGAACGCTGGAAATCTGCACTTCATCGAAGAAGTAGTCGGGGAAGAGCGGCCGGATGGGGCGGTCGATCATGCGGCAGGTCAGGATCTCCTTGGTGGAGGGACGGCCTTCGCGCTTGATGTAGCCGCCGGGGAACTTGCCCGCCGCGGAATACTTTTCGCGGTAATCGACCTGCAGCGGGAAAAAGTCGGTGCCTTCGCGCGGCGCGCCGGAGCAGGCGGCGGTCAGGACAATGGTGTCGCCGAGGCGGACCAGACAGGAGCCGTTGGCGAGTTTGGCGACTTTACCGGTGGAAATTTCCATGGTGCGTTCGCCGTCGAACTGAAAAACGATTTTTTCTTCAGCCATGATGTTGTTCGTCCTTTCAAAACGAATGTTTGATTCAGGAAAAGAACGACTCCGGACGGCTGAAAACGGAACGGGAAAATTCCCGCCGCCGTGTTCCGCATGACTCGCGGAATCCCGGTATCAGCTCCCGGACAATCCTGCCCGGACGCTGATAGCGACCGAATTCCACCAATCAAGTCAATCCCGGAATCGCCTTTTTCCATAAAATTAAAATAATATACCCCGTGGAACCGGAAAAAACAAGTATTGAACGGAGTACATCATGATTTTTTAAGAAAGATACCGATTTTTCCTCCGCCACCTTGAAACAGTTTGACGGGAGGAGTATTTTAGAATGCGGAAGTTTACGGCGCGGTCAAGAAAGAATCGTTTCCAAATGTTGAATGCTGCAAAAGAGTTTTTGAAACGCGCGTTTCATCATGACGGCGTGCGCCGCTACGGGGCGAACACTTTATGGTTGATGGCGGAGAAGGTCATAAGGCTGGCCGTCGGTTTTTCCGTAGGAGTCTATGTCGCGCGCAGCCTGGGGCCGACGCAGTATGGGCTGCTGAATTATGCGATCAGTTATGTCGCGATTTTTTCCGTGATTTCCACGCTCGGCCTCGATCAGATCGTCCTCCGGGAACTGGTCAGGCATCCCGAACAGTCTGACCGGCTTCTGGGGACAACCTTTGGATTGCGTCTGGCCGGGACCGGCATTATGCTGACGCTGCTGGCATTCTCCCTGTTTTTTCATCCCGCCGGAGGAGGGCTGATTGCGATTATCGGCGCCGGATACTGCTGTTCCGCTTTTCAGGTAATTGAATTTTACTTTCAGTCGAAGGTGCGGAGCAAGTATATCGCCCTCTCCCAGATCATCGCCCTGCTGGTGGTTTCCGGTTGTAAAATCTGGGCGGCCGGGCAGGGGGCAGCCTTGTACTGGTTCGCCGGGATCGAAGCATTCTATATGGTTCTGATGTTTCTCATCTATCTTGTCTTTTTCCAATCGCGGGAGGGGGATTGCCGCAACTGGCGGTTTGACTCTCGCATTGCACGCGCCATTCTGACCGACTCCTGGCCGTATTTGCTCACTTCGATCGCAGGCATGGGATATTTGCGGATCGATCAATTGATGCTGAGATATATGCAGGGAGATGCGGCGGTTGGCTGTTACTCCGTGGCGATGCGGCTGGTGGAGCTGCTCTATGTGATTCCGACCATTCTGGGAAATTCATTTCTGCCGGCGGTCATTCAGGCGGTCGGCTGTTCCAGAGAAACCTATCGCGTGCGGCTGTTGGGATTTCTTTCACTGATGTTTTATGTCGGCCTGACGCTTTCCGTTCTGCCGATGCTGGCGGCCGGACTGATCACGGTGGTTTACGGGGCGGCTTACGCTCCGGCAGTACCGGTGTTCCTGATCGGTCTATGGCGCGTGTTGTTCTGCTCCATGGGGGTTGCGTCGGGCGGTTATCTGCTCAATCAGAATCTGCAGCGTTATTCAATGCTTTTCGCCTGGATCGGGTTTGCTTTTAATATTGGAATGAATTATATTCTGATCTCGCGGTTGGGAGAGGTGGGCGCCGCCGTTGCTGCGGTATTGTCCGGTGGGGTGATTGTTTATGGACTGCCATGCTGTTTTACACCGACCCGTGGATTATTCCGGCTTTTGGTTCGGGCGCTGAATCCACTGTGGATCAGACGCGGGTGGAAAGAAATAAACCGGAGAGAAATATGAATAGTTGGCTGAAACGGTTCTGTTATAATCGATTTCGCGGAATGTGGGCCCAGGGAAAAGATGGATATTTGCACGATACCGGCTGGTTTCGGAGCTTTCAGGAACGGCAGGCTGTTGATCTATCCGGTCAACCAGTGCCATGGCTGGGCTATCCGTTTGTCGAATTTCTCTCCAAACGCTTGTCGCCGGCAATGCAGATGTTTGAATTTGGGTGCGGAAATGGAACGCTTTATTGGGCTGGACGTGTCGGGAATATTGTAAGTTGCGAGCACAATCGTGCTTGGTTCGATAAAATTTCTCCGCGTTTGCCTGATAACGCGCAGGTAATATGGGCTCCGGATGGGCCGGAATATGAAGCGACCATTTTAAATACCGGGAAGCGTTATCATTTGGTTTTGGTTGACGGTATCCGTCGCGAAGAAGCTGCGGCAACGGCACTGGAAGCACTGACTTCAGACGGGGTTATGATTCTTGATGACAGTTTTCGCAGTGAATATCGACCGATTTTCGAGCGAATGCAATTTGCCGGATTCCGAAAACTTGAAATCAGCGGGGCTGCGCCTATTCACAATAATTATGATGAAACTACCGTTTTCTATCGGGATGGCAACTGTTTGGGAATTTGAAACTGCATTATGAGAATCGTAATTTTGAACCGTTGGTTTTCCGAGAGAATGGGATATGCAGATGCGTCATTGGCACATGAATATTCAATGGCCGGGCATGAGGTCTTTCTGGTAACTTCCAATGCGCAGCCGTATTTTGACAGCCCGGACTATTGTGATATTTACGAAAAGTTCAATGGGCCGCCATTGACGGAATGCTGCTGGAAGCCACACGATAATTATACCCTGATCCGGCTGCCGATCTGTGCATGGCCCTACAAGTACAGTTTTCGCAATCTATCTGCCACATTGAAGAAGATCAAGCCGGATATTGTACAGACTTTTGACCTGCTTGCCCCTTATAATATCCAGGCGGCGCTTTTCTGCAAATTTCACAAGGCGTGTTTTTTCAGTGGAAATCATGTGGTCAATTCGGTATTTTCTCCTGCACGAGGCGGGATGAGCTTGCTGCGCAGGATCAAATGGAATTATTGGATGCCATGGATCGGCGGTATTTTCTACCGCAATTTCTGTGAAAAAAACTATGCCGCCACAATTGATGGTTTTGAAATCAACCGACGCTTTTTCGGAGTGCCGGATACCTGCAATGTATTGTGTGAATTGGGGGTCGACACCCGTTTGTTTTACCCGGATCCGGTTGCGGGTGCCGCCAAACGGCGGGAGTTGGGGGTGACGGACTCGGAATTGCTGGTTCTTTACTCCGGGCGCTTCAATGAAGGAAAGAATCCGTTCGTATTGGCTGAAGCGGTGCGGATTGCCCGTCAGCGCGGTGTGAATTGCCGGGGATTCTTTATCGGCAATGGCTCGGAAGAGGCAATCCGGCATTTGGCCGGAGTCGAGGGGTGTACGGTATTGCCGTTTGTGGAAAGTTCCAAGCTGCCGGATTTTTACCGCGCTGCCGATATTGCCGTCTGGCCCCGGCAGGAGTCCACAAGCATGTTGGATGCCGCCGCCACCGGAACGCCGATTGTGGTCAGCGATCGGGTGCTGGCGCATGAGCGGTATGAGGGGAACGGATTGACCTATCGCGAAAACGATCCGGTCAGTCTGGCGGAGGCCCTGCAGACTTTGGCCGATCCGGAGCTGCGCCGCACATTGGGCGAACACGGCACGGAAAAGATGCTTACCCGGTTCAGTTGGAAAGCGATTGCGATGCGGCGGCTTCAGGACTATGGCGAAAGCCTGGCGCGGCGGCGGTGAGAATCAGTTCGTGCCGCCGAAATGTTCAAGAATCGCGGTCACTGTTTTTTCCGCAGCGTCCCCGGTTCCGTAGGCCTGCAATGGAGTCGCCGGTGACTTCGCTTCACGGACTGCCGAGAGAATGGCGGCGGTGTCGGCGCCGGTCAGATGGTTCCAGCCGCTCACGACAGTTTCATCCCACTCTGTTTCGTTCCGCAAAGTAATGCAGGGCACGCAATGAAACGCCGCCTCTTTCTGAATACCGCCGGAATCGGTCAGAATACATGAAGCATGTTTCTCAAGTTTGACCATATCCAGAAAAGAGAGTGGCTCCGACAGCAGCAATCCGGGGGTTTTCCGCAACTGCGAAGCGATTCCGGCATTTTCCAGCCGGATGCGGGTACGCGGGTGCAACGGGAGAATCAGCGGAAATTCCGGCGACGCCAACTCCTGCAGCGCGGTAAAAATGGCGGCCAGACGCAATGGATCGTCTGTGTTTTCCGCCCGATGAACCGTGGCCAGCCGGAAATTGCCGGAACGCAGATTGAACCGCCCAAGTACTCCGGAATACTGTTCAGCCAATCCTCCGAAGCACAATGCGGCATCGTACATCACATCGCCGACCTCACATGCCCGGTCGGCCAGACCTTCCCGCTGAAGATTCAACAGGGCGGAGCGGGTCGGGTAAAGCAGCAGACTGGAGGCATGGTCGGTCAGAATCCGGTTCAACTCTTCCGGCATCGCCTGATTGAAACTGCGCAGCCCCGCTTCCACATGGATGACGGGGATATGCAACTTGGCGGCCGCCAGCGCTCCGGCCAGAGTCGAGTTGGTATCGCCATAAACCAGCAGTGCGTCCGGAAGTTCGCTCAACAGGATTTTTTCGATCTCGATCAACATGGTGCCGGTCATTTCAGCGTGGGTCATACCGCCGCAATTCAGCCGGAATGACGGTTCTGGAATCTCAAGCTGACGGAAAAAGATTTCGCTCATATCGGGATCGTAATGCTGACCGGTATGGAGAATCTGCTCCGTAATCAGCGTACTCCCGGACATGGCGTTGCGACGCAGAATCGCCCGGCTGACCATGGCGGCCTTGATGAACTGGGGACGGGCCCCGACGATCGTCAGAAGTTTCATGGCCTGTGCTCCCGGCGGAAATGGCGATAGCTGTATTCCGCATTGCCCAATTCCGCAGGAAGCGGCGCTTCCTCATCCAGATCAAGGCAGCGGCAATGCCCATCGATGACCCGATAACGCAAACCGCTTTCCGGACAGGTCATCAACCCGGAACTGTCCGGCTCCATGCGATGTCCATGACGGCTCATCCAGCCCGAAAAACGGGCGGGGCATCCGGCGACCAGCGCATAATCCGGCACATCCCGTGTAACGGTGCTTCCGGCTGCAATGAAGGCATAACGGCCGATCGTAACACCGCAGACGATCGTGGCATTGGCTCCGACTGTGGCGCCGCGGCGGAGAAGAATGGATTCATAAAGGGCGTGGCGGTTGATCTGTGAACGCGGGTTCGTCACGTTGGTCAGGACGGCTGAGGGGCCGAGAAACACATCGTCTTCAACAATGGTTCCGGCATAGATCGATACATTGTTCTGCACTTTGACGTGATCGCCGAGCCGGACGTTGTCAGCAATGAAAGTGTTCTGCCCCAGAATGCAATCTTTCCCGATTTCTGCTCCGGAGCAGACGTGGGCGAAGTGCCAGACCTTCGAGCCGGCGCCGATGCTGGCCCCCGGATCAATGACGGCGGTCGGATGTTGGTAAAAGTTCATGGCCTTTTCCTGTCAGTATGAGAGCATTTCCATCAGGCGAATACCGCTGAGCACGTCTTCACGGGAGGGAAACATCTCCCAGCGCTCTTCGGCAAGATAGCGGTAGAGCTGGTCATGTCCCTTCCCGTAGATATGGTCCAGCGTAAAATCCATATCCGGCCGGGCAAGATCGCGGACGTTCCAGAAATCAATCCGGTTCAGATTGGTGCCGGAGAGGCGGATCGTCCCGTTTTCTGCGATCAGGGTGAACTCGGTCTGATAGTTTTTCTCGAAAACATCCACGGTTGCATTCAGCGAGCCGACAATGCCGTTCCGGAAGCGCATCGTTGCAGAAACCGCGTCGAACACTTCCAGATTGCGCCGGCAGCCGCCTATCCCCTTGCTTTCGGCAATCTCTCCGAAGAGGTAATGCAGCAGGTCAACGTAATGGCTGGCCTGAGTATAGAGTACGCCGCCGTCGAATTCGCGCGTGCCATGCCAGTCGATGGAGAAATAGTCGTTATCTCTGTTCCACAACACATTGCAGATAAACTGGTAAAGTTTTCCGAGCCGGCCGCTGTCGACCAGCTCTTTCAGCAGGATAACCAATGGATTGTAACGATTCTGGTAGATCGGCAGCAGCCGTTTCCCGGTCCGGTCGATCCGGCTGAACAGGTGGTACGCCTCCCGCATCGTCAGTGAAATCGGCTTTTCGCAGAGAATGCCGCCGACTCCGGTAGATTCGGCAATGGCGGCAGCGTGTTCCGGATGATTGCCCGAAGGAGTCAGTACGGCGGCGAAATCCACAGGAGGCAGTTTGCGGAAATCCGTAGTCCAGGGCACGGAAAGCTCCTCCGCGCATTTTCTGGCACGTTCCGGAAGGATATCGCAAACGGCTGCGATCTCGACTCCTTCTGTTGCCTGAATGGCTTCGATATGTCGGCGTGAGATGCGTCCGCATCCCACCAGTGCTATGGTTTTCATCAGAATTCTCCTTATGCTCCGTCGGATCCCGGAGGCCTTTCGGGGCCGCCGCGCATTTCATCCTGTCAGCGCCCCGCCGGCTGAATTATTTTTTATTTGGAAATATATGCTGTTTGTAGTAAAATTACAAGCCTTTGACCGGATGGCTACATTGATTTTTGTTTGACAGATAGTATTGTATTAGGAAAACAGGAAAAACACACCGGGATAACAACATGAAAAATATCTCGCTTGATGAAAGATGGAAACGGTGAAAAGAATATTCCGGGAATATGTGCCGCCAGTTCTGTTGCGCTGGTGGCGGGAGCGCAACGGAGTACGGTATGCGGGGAATTTCCCCGACTGGAAAAGTGCGGAGCAAATGGGTTCCGGCTATCAGGCTGCCGACATTCTGGAAAAAGTTGCCGATGCCACCCGGCAAGTGCTTGCCGGCAACGCTGTTTTTGAACGGGATTCCCGGCTGTTTTTTCAGGAGGAACCCAATTATCCGCTGGCGGCGTGTCTGCTGCTGGCCGCCGCCAGGGAAGAAGGTAAACTGCGGGTGGTGGACTTCGGCGGTTCTCTCGGCAGTGTTTTCTTTCAGAACCGCTGCATGCTCGCGGAATTGAAAGAGCTTGTCTGGAATATTGTGGAACAGCCTCATTTTGTGGACTGCGGCAAGCGGTTGCCTATGCCGGAATGTATTCGTTTCCACCGGGATTTCCGGACGGCCTTGTCGGAATGCAGGCCGAATGTGATTCTCTTTTCCAGTGTCTTGCAATATCTGCCGGATTATCACGAAATATTACAGCAGGCGATTGCGTCGCAGGCCGCCTGGTTGCTGATTGATCGCACGCCGTTGATTTCCGGCTCGGATCGCTGCCGAATCGCGTTGCAGACCGTTCCGGCAAGTCTTTATGCGGCACGGTATCCGGTTCATTTTATCGGAGAAAGGCGGCTTATGCGGGAATTGGAACCTGAATTTGAACTGGTAACCCGCTTTGAGAGTTATCCGTTCAGCATCCGGCTCCGGGGTGAGAAGGAGCCGATCCGTTATCACGGTTTCCTGTGGCAACGCCGGAAACATGCCTGCCGAGGAGTATGATGGAGGAATCAGTGAAGAACTACCCGGAAATTATCGTGAAGCATTCCGGCTATCTGGAATTGCCCCGGATCGTCGACGAGCGCGACGGGGCGTTGTGCATCGCCGAATTCGGGCGGCAGCTCCCGTTCGAGCCGCGCCGGCTCTATTATATCACCAATCTGGAAAGCGGTTCGAGTATCCGGGGAAAACACGCTCACCGCAAGCTGCGGCAGGTGATTTTCTGCCTGAGCGGCTGTTTTACCCTGTCGCTGGATGACGGGCGGAACAAACAGGATATCCTGATGTGGCGCGACAATGTCGGAGTGATTCTCGGACCCGGATTGTGGCATACCATGCACAGTTTCTCCGGCGGTTGCGTATTGCTGGTATTGGCGGATGACTATTATGATGAATCGGATTATATCCGTGATTATGACGGATTTCTGAAATGGGTCGGGGAGAGGAAATGAAGATTCCGCAATGCGCTCCGGGAAGATTCTACGGCGCCCATTCCGCCGAGATGGAGGAGGCCATCCGGAAAGTATTCGCCGGAGGCTGGTATATTCTGGGGAACGAGGTGCGCGCCTTTGAAGAGGAGTTCGCCGCATGGTGCGGTTGTGCCGGTGCGGTCGGAGTCGCCAACGGAACCGATGCGCTGGAGCTGGCATTGCGGGCGTTGCGTCTGCCGGAAAAAAGCCGGGTGGCGGTTCCCGCGCTGACCGCGTCGGCGACCGGCATGGCGGTTCTGCGCGCCGGATTGACGCCGGTACTGGTTGATCTGGATCAATATCGGACGATGTCGGTTGTTTCGCTGCGGGAGGCGTTCCGGTTTTTTGCGGATATCCGTGCGGTGGTGCCGGTTCATCTGTACGGCCAGATGGCGGCGCTCGACGAAATCATTCCGGCTGCGGCGGAGTACGGTGCGGCTGTCGTGGAGGATTGCGCCCAGGCGCATGGAGCGCAATTGCACGGCAGGCGGGCGGGCGTTTTCGGTGTTTTCGGCTCCTTCAGCTTCTATCCGACTAAAAATCTGGGTGCGGTCGGGGACGGGGGATTGGTGACCTGTGCGGATGCTGCATGTTGCAGTGAACTTGAGGCGCTCCGGCAGTACGGCTGGAGCGAACGGTTCGACAGCTCGGAATTCGGCCTGAACAGCCGCCTTGATGAATTGCAGGCCGCGATCCTGCGCGTGAAATTGCCGCATCTGGACAAGGACAATGAAAAGCGCCGGTTTCTGGCTGCCCGTTACACCGCCGGGCTGACCGGCCTGCCGCTGGAGCTGCCGCTGGAGCGGCCGCAAAGCCGGATGGTGTTTCATCAGTATGTGATCGGGTGCGAATGCCGTGAGGAATTGCGGAAGTTTCTGGCAGACCGGGGGATCGGTACGGCGGTCCACTATCCGAAGAGTCTGGCGGAACAGCAGGCGTTCGCCGCCGCCTCCCGCACAGAACTGCCGGAAACGGAGCGTCTGCTGCCGCGGATTCTGAGCTTGCCGATGTATCCGGAGCTGACGGAGGAGGAAGCGGATTTCGTGATTGAGGCGATCCGGGAGTTTTTCGGCGCATGAAGTATCGTTTCTGCACTTGTTTTGACCGGAACTATCTGGTGACCGGTCTTACCCTGTTCCGTTCGCTGCTGCGTTCTGTTCCCGATTTCGTATTGTATGCGGCCGCGCTGGATGAGGAGGCCTATCGGCTGCTGCAGGAGTGGGGGGATGCCCGGCTGGTGCCGGTTCGGCTCTCCGAAATCGAGGAAGCCGATCCGGAATTTGCCGCCTGCCGCCCCGGACGGAGCCGGGCGGAGTACTGTTTCACGCTCAGTCCGGTGCTGCCGCTCTTTCTATTTCGGCGCTTCCCGGAGGCGGAAACGTTGAATTATCTTGATGCCGACTTGTTTTTCTACCGCGATCCGGAACCGCTCTACCGTGAACTCGGAGAGAGATCCATCCTGATCTGCCCGCACCGTTTCCCGGAATCACTGCGCTGGCGCGAACGGTTCGGCATTTATAATGTGGCTTATCAGATCTACCGGCGCACTCCGGAGTGTTTCCGGCTGCTGGAACGCTGGAGGCGTCAGTGCATCGACTGGTGTTTCGACCGGGTGGAACCGGAACGGTTCGCGGATCAGAAATACCTGAATGAATGGCCCTCCTTATCGGCGGATGTCGCAGTTTCGCAACATGCCGGCGCCGATGTCGGCCCGTGGAACTGGATGACCCTCGACTGGCGCAAAGCTGAGGACGGTTCCTGGAATCCTTCCGGGGAGCCGTTGCTTTTCTACCATTATCAGGGATGCCGTTTTCTGATGTCCGGGGTGCTTTGCCACAATCTCGGCAGCTATGGCACCCGGATGCCGGGAGAGCTGCGTGACTATCTGTATGGCGGTTACGGCCGGAAGTGGCTGGAAACGCGCGAATTGCTGATGCGCCGTTTCCCGCGGGAGGAGTTTCCGCTGGCGATGCGGGCGAACCGGACCGGGTTCTCCATCTTCCGGGGAGTGCTTTCCGGTTTGCGGCACCACAATCTGATGTGGTGCCGCGGTGTCGGCGCCCCTACTGCTTCACTGTAAAGTTCCTGAACCGGAATTGGCCCGCGGGGGCGGATTTGTCCGCGGTGTCGAGGCGCAGGCCGACGATATTGCCGGACCAGTTCGGATTGCCGGACAGGTCGATTCTGACTTCGTGAAATTCGCCGTCGGCCGGAATCCGGTAGCGGACGGCGTTCTTCTCGTTGAACGCCTTCTGGTTCTCCGAACACCAGAAAAGCTGGCCGGAGGAACTCGCGCCTTTCGGGAGGCTCAGCTCGAAACTGACGCTTTTCAGGCGGTCCGCCGGAATCGGGCAGGGGAGGTTCGCGAGCGTCTGCGGGTCGTTTTTACCGGTATAATCGCCGGTGACCGTATCGCCCTCGATCCGGTGGTTCGCATAGTTGCTGCCGCGGAACCAGCAGGCCGCCGGGATCGGCAGGCCGCCGGCAAGGCCGGTCAGTTTGAATTCCCCGATGGAAAACTCCGCCTCAGTCCCTTTCGGCAGCGCTGCCGGGTCGAGGCGCAGGCCGGTGATCGTACCCTCCCAACCGGTGCGGCCGGCCAGCGGAATCACGCAGGTTTCCAGCTCGCCGGTGCCGACAATCGTCCGGCGGAGCGACTTGGCCTCCGACAGCTTGCGGTCCCGGTCGTTCATCCAGAAAAATTGGAGTGTGGTCTTTTTCCCTTTCGGGAAGCGCATCGAGAAGGTCAGCAGATCGTTTTCCGCCGCCGGGAAGGGCTGAAAGGATTTGAGGGTCAGGATCGTATCCGGGCCGTTGGCGGTCGCGGAGAAGCTCTCCTCAGTCACGACCGGGTCTTTGGCGTCCCGGCCGATTTTCCAGTCGGCGGGAGTGACAATCACCTCCGCCGTCAGCTGAACGGCGGCGAGCGAAACAATTCCGAGCATACAGGCTTTTTTCATGGAAAACTCTCCTTTCGTGGTATGAAAGTATACCATCCTTTTCAGACGATTTCAAATTTGTAGGGCAGTGAATCGAGGAAAATCCGGCCGTAGTTCTTGGAGATCACCCGCTTGTCCAGCAGCACGATGATGCCGCGGTCGCTGCGGCTGCGGATCAGCCGTCCCGCTCCCTGCCGGAATTTCAGCACCGCCTCCGGCAGACTGTATTCGGCAAAGGAGCTTTTGCCCTGCCGCTCGATCCGGGCCATGCGCGCCGCGATCAGCGGGTGGCTCGGCACCGCGAAGGGCAGCTTCGTGACGATCACGTTGCTCAACGCTTCGCCCGGCACATCCACGCCGGTCCAGAAGCTGTCGGTGCCGAACAGCACCGAATTCACGTCCTCCTTGAATTCGCGGAGCAATCCGGTGCGGGTCAGGTTCTCGCCCTGAATCAGCAGTTGCCACCCTTTCTCCTGAAAGTAACCGCGCAGCGCGTCGGCGCAGTACCGCAGCGTTCCATAACTGGTGAAGAGCACGAAAGCCTTCCCCTGCGTGACCTCCACGAAACGGGGAATCTCATCGGCCAGCGCCGCATTGAAGTTGTCATCCTTCGGATCGGGCATGCCGCGCGAAATGTAGATGTGCGCCTGGTCGGAGCCGAACGGCGAATCCAGCAGCAGCGTGCGGCCGTTGCAGAAGCCGGTCCGGTTCACGAAATAGTCGAAGGACCGGCGCACCGTCAGCGTCGCGCTGCACAGCATCACCGGAAAATCCTGGTTGAACAGCACGTCGGCCAGAATATCGGCGACGTTCAGCGGCGCCGCGTGCAGCGAAATCGAATTGCGGTCGCTTTCGGCGTAGTAAACCGCGTCCGGCAGCGTCTTGTGGGTGAAGTGGTCGATGCCGTTGAGGAACTCCCGGCAGCGGACCAGTTGCGCGTCAAGTTCGGTGCGGAACGAGGCGTCGTCGATGTCGTCGAGGTAGTCGGTCAGCAGCTTGGAGAGCTTCAGCAAATGGGGGGACAGCCGGTCCGGGAAACGGTCGGGCTGCTGGATCTCCAGCGCGGTTTCCCGGTGGTCGGCCAGAAAATCCTCGAAGTGCTTGAAGAAGCCGTAGGCTTCGTCCCGCGCGTCGGCGACGATGCCGCGCAGCTCCGGATCGGCTCCCTTGCGCATCAGCAGCCCGCGCGCCGCTTCCGGGTTGTAGAGCCGGTTCAGCGTGGAAACGATGCCGATCCGGGAGAGGTGCAGCCCGAGGTGTTCGGCCGCGTTGTCCTCGAGCGTGTGCGCTTCGTCGATCAGCACCGCGCCGTAGTTGGGCAGCAGCGAACCGGCGGCGCCGTTGCCGCCGGAGGCCAGCCGCATCCCGAGGTCGGTGAAAAAGAGCGCGTGATTCGCGACCACGATGTCGGCATCTTCCCACGCCTGCCGCGCCTTGTAGTAGAAGCAGTTGCGGAAAAATTCGCATTTGGGGCCGAGGCAGTTGATCCCCTCGCTGCACACCATGCTCCAGACGGTCGGTTCGAGCCGGAAGTCGATCGAATCGCGTTCGCCGTCGGTGGTCCGCTGCATCCATTTGCCGAGCCGCGTCACATCCACCGCCAGCCCGGCGGCGGGCAGCAGCGTGTCGCGCTGTTCGCCGCTCAGCATCGCGAACCGGCGGCGGCACAGGTAGTTGTGCCGCCCCTTGGCCAGCGCCGCCTTGAAGTTGATGCCGGTCAACTGCTTCAGCAGCGGCAGGTCTTTGTCGATCAACTGCTCCTGCAGATTGATGGTTTCGGTGCTGACCACGGCGGGACGCCCCGAGTGGACCGCCCGGTAGATCAGCGGCACCAGATAGGCGAAGCTCTTGCCTACTCCGGTCGGAGCTTCGATGCAGAGGTTTTCCCCCGCGGTCAGCGCGTCGGCGATCGCGGTGGACATCTCCAGCTGCTGCGGCCGGAACTCATAGGGGCGGCCGCCGTATTCCGCCGCCTGCTTGAGCGGTCCGCCGGGGGCGAAAAACTCCTCACAGGCGGGACGCAGCAGCGGCGGGGCGTTTCCGCTTTCAAGCTCATGAGGAAGCTCCTCGAACTCGGCGGCGTCGAATTCGCAGGAAATGTCGAGTTCCGTCGCGGAAGCGGCCGGGGCATCCTCCGGCTCGAAAGGCACGTCAATCGGTTTGATCATCGCAGCGTCACCGTCTCTCCAGATGGGCATGGATCAGCCGGGGCAGATTCTGCAGATAGTGTTCGGGCAGGTTGAACCGTTCGCAGCATTCGCGGATCAGCCGCTGGGCGTGGGTTTCAAAACCGGTCGCGAGGTCGGCGGCGCTGCGGCGCATTTCGATGCGGACCTCCGGTATCCGGCAGCGGAATTCCTCATCGCTGTCGGCGTTCGGCCGCAAACTGAAGTTTTCAGTCCCGGAAATGGTCAGCCGGATGGTCAGCAGTTCTTCGGCATAGCCCAGTTCCGCATAAAGTTTGCCGAGAAACGACACCGCTTCCGCCAGCGCCTTGACCAGATTCTCATAGCTGACGCGGCGATCGGGCGCCTCCAGATATTCGATGTAGTGGAACAGCCCGGTTTTGAAAACCTGCCACATCTTGAGCTGCTTTTCCGGCAGCGAACGCAGCGACACATTGGTCAGGTAGGCTTTGGAGAGGTCGCCGAACCGGATGAACTCCGAACCCGCCAGCAATGTCCACGCGTTGTCCACCGCGCGGCGGATATGGCTCAGAGTGAAGGCTTCCGGATTGTAGGTCGGCGGTTCCACCGACAGATTGAGCAGCAGCGACGGCATCCCCGGCGGAGGCGATTTGCGGCGGCGGAAGAAAACCTGCGCGCTGGCGATCGTATCCGCGAACTGTGTGGTGGCGGATTCCTGCAGCCCGGAACGGTTTTCGTACAGGATGCCGCGCAGCATCCGGCCCAGCTCCTCGCGCTGGTTGCGCAGCGAACGCTGAATCAGGGCCTGCATTTCGATCGCCCGGTAGGCGGGGCGGCTCGACGCGTCGGTGGTGCGGATGTAAAACACTCCGGTCTGGAGTTCGTTTTCAATACTGGCGGTGCAGACGTGCGGCAGTTTTTTGAACGGGCGGACCACGAAGATCGCGTACCGCTTGCCGTCGATCACCGGGCGCTCGATCGTGAAGTCGATCGGCGGTTCGACGTAACGGTTGATGAAAGGCCCCGCCGTAGAAGGATCGAAACCGTGCGCCTGCTCGGGCGTCAGCCCCTGATAGACCGACGGATGGCCGGAGGCGTCCTCCCCGACGCCGACCACGATGTAGCCGCCCTTGGTGTTGGCCAGCGCGATGCAGTGCCGGACGATCTTGGCGCGGGCGGCGCGGGACATGCCCGTCCAGTTCAGCGCGGCCTTGTAGTCCAGTTCATCGGACTCCACTCCGCGGTAAACCAGCTCGCGCAGGTCATTGGAGGATTTTTCCGGCGTCTTGTCCATTTGCGCTTATTCCGGCTGGGCCTCGTCGTCGTAGAGCAGATGCTGGCAGTTCGCGCAATAGGTGACCGCTCCTTTGGAGATATCGTTCATCACCTGCGGCGAAACCCGCAAGTGGCAGCTGCCGCAGATGCCGTTTTCAACCTTGACCAGCGGTGTGCCGCCGTTCTTGCCGCCGAGCAGCGCGTTGTAGCGCCCGAGAGTGTCATTGTCCACAAAGCGGATCATGCCGGGACGGCTCTCGCGGAGTTTTTTGATCTCCTCCTTGACTTCCCCGGCGAAGGCGACCAGCTCCTCGAATTCGCCGCGGATGGTCTGGATGGTCGCGTCGTTGGCGGTCTTGACCTTGCGGCAGTTGACCTTGGCCGCCTCGAACTGGTCCATTAGTTCGAGCACTTTGCCTTCAAGGTCGCCGATTTTGTTCTTGTTCAGCGCGATGGTGTTGAGCATCGCCTGGTATTCGGTGTTCTTCTTGACCATCGCGGACTGCTGCTGGAGCTTTTTGCTCTCCTCGGTCAGCCGGGCGATTTCGGACTCATTGGCCTTGATCGCACGCTCGATTTTGCGTGCGGCGTCAGCAGCCGCGGCGGTGCCGGCGGCCACCTTGTCGCGCTTTTCCTTGAGCTTGGTGAGTTCGCCGGGCAGCAGCGACATGCGCGTTTCCAGATCCCGAATCCGCAGGTCCGTCGCCTGCACCTCCAACAACGCCTGTACCCATCTTGCCGGCATGTCGATCACCCCTCTTTGGTTGAATGGTTAAGAGCTTATCAATTGATAAGCCAAAACGTTCTGACTTGCGGCGAAAATCCATCCGCTTGTCCGTAAAAATCATCGATAATTCCATGATCGCCGATTTTTTCAGACTTCGCAGCTGAAATTTCGGCGCGGCGTCATAACCTTTCTTTATCAGTTATAAGCTCTAAAACAGCTCCGGCTGACGGTCGGAACCACGTAGCGGCTTCATCCCGACCTTGTCCCACGCTTTCGGAGTCGCGACGCGCCCCTTGGGGGTGCGTACCAGATATCCTTTCTGGATCAGAAATGGTTCATATACGTCCTCGATCGAATCCTCCTCTTCGCCGATCGACACCGCGATGTTCTTGAGTCCGACCGGGCCGCCGCCGAAGCTGGCGATGATCGTTTCGAGGATCCGGATGTCCATTTCGTCGAGGCCGTCGTGGTCGATCTGCAGCATCTCCAGCGCCTCCTCCGCCACCTTGCCGGTGATTACGGAATCCGCCCGCACCTGCGCATAGTCGCGGGCGCGGCGGAGCAGGTTGTTCGCGATGCGCGGGGTTCCCCGGCAGCGCCCGGCGATCTGCCGCGCGCCGTCGTCGTCGATGTCGATGTCGAGGATTCCGGCGGAACGCTTCAGGATGCGGCTCAGGCTCTCCGCATCGTAGTAGTCGAGCCGGATGTTCAGCCCGAAGCGGGAACGCAACGGGGCGGAGATCATCCCCTGCCGGGTGGTCGCGCCGATCAGCGTGAAGTGCGGTACGGTCAGGCGGACCGAGCGCGCCCCCGCCCCCTGTTCGATCATGATGTCGATGAAGAAATCCTCCATCGCACTGTACAAATATTCCTCGACCGTCGAATTGAGACGGTGGATTTCGTCGATGAAAAGCACGTCGCCCGGCTCCAGCGCGGTCAGCAGCCCGGCGAGATCACCGGGCTTTTCGATCGCGGGACCGCTCGAACTTTTGAGATTGGTGCCGCGCTCGTTGGCGATGATGTAAGCCAGCGTGGTCTTGCCGAGCCCCGGCGGGCCGCACAGCAGGATGTGGTCGAGCGCCTCCTCGCGGGCCTTGGCGGCGTGAACGAACAGTTCCAGCTGCTCCTTGACCCGGTCCTGCCCGGGGAAATCTGCGAATTTCGGCGGTCGGAGCGAGGTTTCGCGCGCCGGATCTTTCTTGTTCAGGGTCGAAGTGATGAAACGCTCTGTCATATTTCTCGAGAAAGCACTTGTTTTTCGGTGCTTGTTGTGTTAAATTGAATACCGTATAAGAAAATAGCTCCGGTTTGCCGAAATTGCCAGTATTCCGGTATCAAAAAGAAAGGATTTTAAGAGATTATGTTCGATTCAGCCAAAGCGCAGCTCGCTGCCAATACCGTCAGAATGCTTTCTGCCGACGCGGTCCAGAAAGCGAAGTCGGGCCATCCCGGCATGCCGCTCGGCTGCGCGGATTTCGCGGTGACGCTGTGGAGCAAGTACCTGCGCGTCAATCCGAAGAATCCGGCATGGATCGGGCGCGACCGTTTCGTGCTTTCCGCCGGACACGGTTCCATGTTGCTTTATTCGCTGCTGCATCTCTTTGAATTCGGCCTTTCCATCGACGACATCAGGGAGTTCCGCCAGTGGGGCAGCCAGACGCCGGGCCATCCGGAATACGGGCACACCGACGGCGTTGATGTGACCACCGGCCCGCTGGGCAGCGGCTTCGCGTCGGCGGTCGGCATGGCGATCGCGAACCGCAATTTTGCGGCGCGTACCGGGCTGGACAAAACCGGCCTGATGAATCATAAGATTTTCGTGATCTCCGGCGACGGCTGCATGATGGAAGGGTGCACCGGCGAAGCGGCTTCCCTGGCCGGCACGCTCGCGCTGGATGAACTGGTCGTCTTTTACGACGACAACTCGATTTCAATCGAAGGCAGCACCGACCTCGCGTTCGGCGAGGATGTCGCTGCCCGGTTCGCCGCCTACAACTGGCGTGTAATCAAGGTGGACAACGCCAACGACATCGCGAAGTGCGACGCGGCGCTGGCGCAGGCGGTCGAATCCGACGGCCGTCCGACCCTGATCATCGGCAAGACCAGAATCGGCTTCGGCGCGCCGAACAAAGAGGGAAAGGCGAGCGCTCACGGCGAGCCGCTCGGCGCGGAAGAGGTCGAGGCGCTGCGCAAACACCTGAATATGCCTGCTGAGCCGTTCACGGTTCCGCAGGAGGTGAAGGAGTTCTGCCACGCCCGCGCGGAAGAACTGGAAGCGCAGGCCGCGGACTGGGAGAAACGGTTTGAGGCGTTCCTCGAAGCCGATTCCGAACGGGCGAAGCTGATCTACTCCTTCCTGAACCGCACGGTTCCGGAGAATATCCAGGACGAATTGCTCAAGGTGATCGACGTGTCGAAGCCGGTCGCCACGCGTGCCACTTCCGGCGCGGTGCTGCAGAAGGCGGCGGAACTGGTTCCGGCGCTTTTCGGCGGCGCGGCGGACCTCGCTCCGTCGACCAAGAGCAACGTGAAGGACGGCGGGGATTTCTCGCGCGACAATTACGCGGGACGCAATGTGCACTTCGGCGTGCGTGAATTCGCGATGGGTCTGGCGGGCAACGGCATGGCGCTGAACGGCACCGCGATCCCGTATACCTCGACCTTCTTCGTGTTCAGCGATTATATGAAGCCGGCGATCCGCCTCGCCGCGCTGCAGCATCTGCATGAAATCTACGTGTTCACCCACGACAGCTTCTATGTCGGTGAAGACGGTCCGACCCACGAGCCGATCGAACAGATCGCGATGCTGCGGAGCATTCCGGGGCTGACCGTGATCCGCCCGGCCGAAGCGCACGAAACGGCGCAGGCGTGGGCGGCGGCATTGCAGGCAGACGGCCCGGTGGCGCTGCTGCTGACCCGGCAGGATCTCACTCCCTTCGACGCGGAAACCGCGAAGAAGGTCGATGTCTCCAAAGGAGCTTACGTAATCAGCGACGATGAGGAGACCGATATCGTCTTTATCGCGACCGGTTCCGAAGTGAACCTCGCGCTGGAAGCGGCGAAGATCCTGCGCGAAAGCGGGGTCGGCGTGCGGATCGTGTCGATGCCGAGTCAGGAGCTGTTCCTCGAACAGGATTACGACTATCAGGATTCGGTGCTGCCGCCGGACTGTATGTGCTACGTGTCGATCGAGGCGGGCAGCACCTTCGGCTGGCACCGCTTCATCGGCCGCGACGGTCTGGCGATCGGCCTCGACCACTTCGGCGCGTCGGCTCCGTACAAGGTACTGGCCAAAGAGTTCGGTTTCACGCCGGAAGGGGTGATCGAGCGGATCAAGGATCACTTCATCTGCTCCGAGGAGGACGACGATTGCGGCTGCGGCTGCGGCTGTGAGGACGATGACTGCGGCTGCGGCGATTGCGGCTGCGAGCACGATCATAAGTAAAGGGGGTATCGAGTTCCGCTACCACTGCATCATTCAGTGTCTTCAGGACGTCGAACCGGCCGGTGACGGTAGGGTTGGGCGTCCTTTTTTCTTTCATATTTCAACAGGGAGGGGCATGGTATGAGAAGATTGGCACGCAGTTGGAGTATCTTTCGCAAGTCGCTGGCGGTGATCAATCAGGAGCGTAAGCTGCTGATTTTTCCGCTGATTTCGGCTTTTGCGATGTTCGCGCTGATCCTGCTGATCATCGCGGGCATCGGCACGGTGGCCTATCTGGTTATCGGCAGCAATCCGGAAATGATGCAGTCAATGGCGGCGGCCGCCGAATCCGCTGAATCCGCCGAGGAGGAACCGGGGATGCTGGTTCAGATTGTCAGCGTCGCGATTTTCGCGGTGTTCTATCTGGTCACGATGGTGTTGACGAATTTCTGCAACGTCGCATTCTACAGTGAAATCATCCGCGGCATTTACGGCGAACCGGTAAGGATCGGGCGCGGCTTCGGATATGCGCTGAGCCGTTTCAAGGCGATCTTCCTGTGGTCGCTGCTGGCTTCGACGGTCGGCGTGATCCTGTCGATGCTTTCGGAACGGGCCGGATTGCTCGGCAAACTGATCATCAGGCTGATCGGCGTGGTCTGGGCGGTGGCTTCGGCCTTCGCAATTCCGGCGCTGGTGTGCGATCCGGCGCTGGACAATCCGTTTCAGGCATTGAAGCTGTCCGCCGTTGCAATCAAAAAGACCTGGGGGGAATCCCTCGCCGGATTCGTCGGTTTGCGGATCATCACCGGCATGGGAACAATACTGCTGGTGTTGCTGACCGCGCTGTTGATCGCTGTGAACGTGATGACCGGCGGCGTGCCGGCAGTGATGATCGGCAGTGCGGTCGTCTGGTTCATCGGACTGGTCGGGCTCTTCGTCCTCGGTTATCTGGTGATGGTGGCGGAGCAGGTCTACCGGGCATCACTTTATTTGTATGCGCAATACGATGTGGTGGGCGCGGACTTCTCCGAAGATGAGATCGCCGGCGCGTTCAAGATGAAAAAGTAAACCTCTCGGGGATTTCGCTCCTTTCGGAGCGAAATCCCAGCTCCCATGTAGGCTGCACGGGAGTATTCAGAATTCCAGTTGGTAATACCGGACCGCGTCGGGCGGGCGGATGGCGGTCAGGTCGCCGCGGTAGTGGCGCAGCTGCGTCGGCACGAAAGGATGCTTGAGCAGTTCCTTTTCATCGAGGTCGATCCCGAGGCCGGGACGCGTCGGGATCACCATTTCGCCGTTGCGCAGCGTCAGCTCCTCGTCGCAGATTTCGGCGCGGAACGGCACGTCGGTCATCATCATTTCCAGTTGGATGAAGTTCGGCACACATGCCGCCAGCTGCAGCGTCGCCGCGTTGGCGACCGGGCCGGAGGGATTGTGCGGGCAGAAGCCGAGGTGGCGGGCTTCCGCTTCCGCGCCGAGAAACCGCATCTCCAGCAGTCCGCCCGCATGGGAGACGTCCGGCTGGATGTAGTCGGCGCAATTGAGGTCGAAAAACTGCCGGTATTCATAGCGGTTGTAGAGCCGTTCCCCGGCGGCGAGCGGTATGCGGACGCGCTCTTTGACTTCGCGCATCCCCGGCAGGTCGTCCGGAGGCAGCGGCTCTTCGAACCAGTAGATGTCGAACTCCTCCAACCGCCTGCCGATCTTCACCGCGGTCGGAATGTTGAAGCGCCCGTGTCCCTCGATCAGCAGCTTCACATCGCCGCCAGCCGCCTCCGAGACCTGCCGAACGCATTCGATGGCGTTCTCCAGCTCCTTTTTGCCGATTTCCTGCCACGCCTTGCCGAAGGGGTCCCATTTGCAGCCGGGATAACGGCAGCGGCGGACTTCAACCGCCTTTTCCGCAAACTCCTCCGGCGTTTTGGCCGGGGAGAACCAGCCGTTCACGTAGACCGGCACCGCGTCGCGCACCTTGCCGCCGAGGAGTTCATACACCGGCACTCCGAGCGCCTTGCCTTTGATGTCCCACAGCGCCATCTCAACGCCCGCGAGCGCGCTCATCAGCACCGGGCCGCCGCGCCAGTAGGCGTCGCGGTAGCAGTCGTGCCGGAACTTCTCCACATTGGCCGGATCGCTGCCGATCAGGTAATATTCGAGGTCGTGAATGGCGGCGGCGACGGTCGGCTCCTTGTATTCGAGCGTCGCCTCGCCCCAGCCGTGGATGCCGGAATCGGTTTCGAGCTTCACGAATACCCAGTTGGTACGGAAGCAGTTGCACAGATAAGTCCTGACTCTGGTGATTTTCATCTTTGTCCGCTTTCTGTTACGGTGCGTAGTACATGCCGCCGTTGATGTTGATGGTTTCGCCGGTCACGTAACCGTTGCGGATCGGGAAAAGCACCGCGTCGGCGATTTCCTCGCCGGTTGCGCCGCGCCCGAGCGGAATCGCGGCGGATTCCTCGGCATATTTTTCCGGCGTCAGGCGTTTGTCGATGTTCTCGGTGATCACCATGCCGGGACAGACGGTGTTGGCGGTGATGTTGAAAGGCGCGCCGTTGTGGGCGAAAGCGCGGGTCAGCGCGTGCATTCCGAGCTTGGAGACGCCGTAGGCGATCATGTGCATCTCCGCCGGGCGGAAGCTGCGCACCGAGGCGATGTTCACGATCCGTCCCCAGCGGCGCGGCTGCGCCTGCCGGAAGAACGCTTCCGAACAGAGGAAAGCGCCCTTCAGGTTGACCCGCATCACGCGGTCGAACCATTCGCCTTCGCTCATTTCCGGCTTGCGCTGCCACGGATCGAGCCGGGCGTTGTTGACGAGGATGTCGACGGGGCCGAGTTCGGCGAACATCGCATTGACGGCCGCTTCGTCGGAGACGTCGCAACAGTATACTTCCGCCATTCCGCCGTCGGCGCGGAGTCCGGCAGCGACGGCTTCGGCTTTGTCGTGCCCGTTGCGGCAGTTTACAATCACACGGCAGCCGGCCGTTGCGAGCTCCCGGGCGATCACCCGGCCGATTCCCTGCGAGGAACCGGTGACGAGGGCGACGCGGTCTTTCAGGTTTTCCATAAGCTGATGCCTCCATTGTTGGTTGGTCCTGCTGTCAGTATACCACACTTCGGGAAAAATCCGTAGGAACCTTCTGCCAAAGTGGACGGTAATTTTATGCCAATATGATTTGCATTTGCGCGGGAATGCGGTATGTTTGTAAACGGATACGACCGGGAGGAAACGATGTCATTTGAATTATCGACGGATGGGCCGCGCCTGATGCGCTTTCCCTATCCGGTATGCTGGGCGGGGGCGACGGTGGAGGAGTGCAAGGCGGTCAACGATTTTTATTTCACGGACCGGATCGAAATCTGCCTGCGGCTCTCCTCCGCCGAGCCGGAGGCGGTGGACGAGATCGACGGTAGAATTTACCGGACGAGGTTTCCGCATGTGTTTTTCAAGCATCCGTTCCACCACTTGCGGTACAGCTACGTGCAGCCGCGGAACGCGGTGCATTTCAGCTATGCGCCGGAAACGCTGGCGGCGTTGCGGGAAACGGGAGGTTTCCCGCCGGACGGGGAGTTCTTCCGGGAGTTCAGGCTGACGCCGGAATTGGAGATTCTGATCCGCCGGTTCACGGAGCTGCTCGGGCATACGATGGAGCGCAACGCGTTGGACCGGCTGGACCTGACCGCCTACGAACTGCTTTGCGAACTGCTGCTGGAACGCAATGCGCCGCCGGATCGGCAGGAGTTCCACCGGGATGATATCCTGGCGATCGCGTCGTACCTGAAACAGTCGTTCCGCCATGAGATCGACTATGAGGAGCTGGCGCACAGGCACGGCCTGTCGCTCCGCTCGTTTTTCCGCTGCTGGGGGCGGCACTTCGAGGTGAGCCCGGCGCGATTCGTGCTGAAGCTGAAGCTGGAGGAGGCGGCGAGGCGGCTGCGGGAAACCAGCTATACGGCGGCGGATATCGCCGCTTTCGTCCGGCTGGGGGATTGCGCCTATTTCGCGAAGGTGTTCCGGAAGCATTACGGGATGACGCCGCTCGAATACCGCCGGAAACACGCTCCCGGCCACCTGCTCGAACGCGCCCGCGCCCTCCCGCCGAACGCCCGCCGGGTGTGAAGGAAGAAGTCATGCCGTTTTTACGGACGGCATGGAAACTGAGGCGTTTTTCATCATGAATCGGCAGAGTGTCCGGCACGCCGTTTGAAGCGTCATCGCCTCTTTCCGGATTCTTCCCGCATTTTGAACTCTTTGATATCCGCCAGGGATACGTGTCCTTCCACGCGTCCGTCGTCAAGCGGGTTGTCGGTGCGCGCGGCCAGGTCCCGGAGCATCCTGCGCAGATCGACGATCCCGCCGATCATGAACCATACGGTTGAAATACAGGCCACGATTCCCGGCACAATCAGGTTGAAGATGAAGAAATACCAGCTCCACCACAGCATGGGCCACGGGCGGATCGCATTCCAGACGAATACACCGGCGAACATCACGACGAAGGAATAGACGAAGGAATAGGCGAATACACTCCAGGCGATTACTTTGTCGCCCCGGGTGTAATTTTCGTCAATGCCGATCAGCCTGGAAAAAACAGATCGGAAATTCGGCTCCGTTTTCCGGCTTTCTCCTCCGTCACTGTAAATGCCGCGGTGAAGCATCCGGTCCAGATTGAACTTTTCCTTGAAAGTCAGCAGGGAAACGGCGCAGTAAGCCGCGATGCCGAGCAACATTGCAATGAAAAAAAGTTCGTTGGAGTTGATCGGAAATTTTATGGCATCCATCCGCCAGACGACGTAAGGGTGGAAAGGTCCCGAAACCGCCTCCAGAACGGCGCCGATGTTTTCCTGCCATCCCACCCGTTCGAGCCACGGATAAATGGAATCGGCCCAGTTCCGCTGCATGAGGATTCCTCCGCCGGAAACCACGGTTCCGACAATCAGAGACGCGTAGGCTCCCGCCGTATTGCCGAAACGGGAATACAGCCCTCCGATCATCACCGGCCCCGCGCCGCCCAGCCAGATGCTGGTGGTGATCACGCAGAAAAGGTTGATGTAATCCAGCTGAGCCATGCAGAAAGACCCCAGAAAGAAAATCACGCCGATTCCGACTGCCGCAAGGCGCAGCGCCAGAAGATGCGTCCGTGGCGGAAGCGCCTTGCCGTAAACCGGCAGGATCACATCCTGAACCAGGGTCAGGGCGCCGCTGAAAATACGGCTGTCGTCGGTGGAGAGCATCAGCATGATCATCAGCAGCGCAAAAAGCCCGATGAGGCCGACCGGCAGCACATGACGGATCGTTATCGGCAGCATCTGCTGAAAATACAAAGTCCGGAATTCCTGAAATTTTGCATTGCCGTTTTCCCCTTCGCGGAGTACCGAAAGCGCCGTATCCAGATAGGGAGTATCCGGATTGCGGAGTTGGGAATAAGGCTCGTCCACGCCGATTTCATGATGCGTTTCCGGCAATGCCTCCGCCGCCGCGATGTATTTCCGCCGGAGTCCGGCATCGTCGATCACCTCCTCCGCGGCCCGGCCGGAAAGATTCCGGCGGATTTCCCTCGCCTTCGCAGAAAAATCCGCGTGCGTGAGCACGGTGATGACCACCGCCCCCATCAGGAAATAGAAGATGATGGCAAAACCGTTGCGCCATGCTCCGAGTACGCCGGCCATTTTCTGTTCGTGCGGAGTACGCCCCGCGGCCGTGGCTCCGGCGCCGATCCAGCTGGCCCGGTTGAGGATGCTGCTCATCAGCGTGACGATCAAGGCGAACAGATTGAAATCGCGCAGAGACTGTATGTCATAAGGATTCAGGAAACTTTCGCCGGGAATCCGGTCGGCCATGACCGGGGCGATCTGGTCGAACCAGGAAAAGTTGCACAGTACAAAAATCACCAGCACCGTAAGAATCGGATAACTCAGGATCGCCTGCAGTGCGTCGGTGATGATCAGCGCCACCGTGCCGCCGCACCAGATGATGAAAAGCGCCAGCGTCAGCACCCCGATCACGATCAGCGCAAAAGTGGAGATTTCAAAGCCGAAAAGCTTCACCTGAAAAGGCAGGCCGAGCAGGCAGATGAAAAAACGGGCCGATACCGCCGGCACGATCATGTTGCAGATCGTCTCGGAGAAAGTACGCAGTGCGGAAGCGAAAATGCGGAAGTTGCGGCTGTACCGCATTTCCAGAAACTGCCCCAGCGACATGGCCCGGGTTTCCCGGTAACGATAAGTGCAATAGCCGGTCAGAGCCATGACGATGCCGAGCGGGGCAAGCAGCTGGTTCCAGAAGGTAAGGGCAAAACCCGTCTGGTAATTGGCTTCGACCTGCGCCACCAGCGTGACGACCGCCAATGCGCCGACCACATCGGCAACGCAGATCACGTAACGGCCGCAGATCCGTCCCGCCGCCAGAAAGTCGGCGACTCCCTTGACGTAACGGCGGGAACGATGACCCATGTAGATAACGAACATCAACGGAAGCAGAAGAATAATCCAGTCAATCCAACTCATGATAATACTTTCCGGTTGCGAAAAGACATTCTTCCTCCGGAGGCGGTTGTCGAAAACCGCCGGAATTTTCCGGAAGATGAAAAGGGCGGTATCAGTTGCCGGCCGGTCTGCCGTCGTCCGCAGGGACGCTTTCCAGAATATCGGAATCGATCCGGGCGGAACTGAATTCGTAACTGCCGTCCGGCAGCGGGTGGGTCAAACCGAACCTGGAAATCAATTTCCCGGTTCCGTTGAATCGGAAAACCGCTTTCCCCGGCGTCGCATTGTCGGCAACAATCACGATCCGTACTTCTCCGGTCGGCAGCCGGAAATAACGGCAGTGTATTGTCGGATTGACGGGACCGGATTGAGGGACGGCCCGGGATTCCGCTTCCAGAATGAACGGTTCGAGCCGTTTCAATTCTCCGGCGCAATGGTAGAGCTTTTGCAATTCCGCGGCGGAAGAACCGGGGCGCGCGGCTTCATAACGCTGGGCCGCATCCATATAGGAGTAAAACAGAAAACCTTTGGCGCCGTAGATAACGCTTAACAGGCACATCGCACGCATTTCCTCCCGGGAAGGGGCGCGGGTACGGTCCAGGGCGGCCGCATTCCAGGGGCGTTCCGAATAGATCCCCCGGTTGAATGCCTGAAGCGTTATCCAGATGGGCTGCGAACTGAGCGAGGCGGCCTGCAGTGCCGTGGTGACCTCCTCGATGCTCTGGGTTTTTCCCTTGGCCTTGACCGGATAAGGATCGACTCCGGCAATATCTCCGGTAAGGCCGTAATAGGGAAAATTGGCCCACATGTTCGTCAGGGAATATGTCGGGTGATAAGGGTCCGCTGCGGCAATGACTTCACGCATTTTTTGAATGGCGGGAACATGCAGCCGGACTGCTTCGTCGCAGATATACCAGGCGAGCAATGCCGGATGGTTCCGCAGGGAGGAGACCGCTTTGACTGCAACCGCAAGCCCTCCTGAAGCGCCTTCCCATTCACGGATCTGCCAGGACGTGACGTTGTCCGGCTGGTCTTTCAGTGAGAAAATGGCTTTGATGCCATATTGCTGCATCAGGTCGAGCTGCCTGCGAGTCTCGGCTTCGCCGCTCCGTTGCAGTGAGCTGTAACTGATGAGGCAGTTGAAGCCGTTGTCCCGGAGCCGTCGCAGCATTTCCCGGTCAATGCGGTCGGTGAATACTCCGACCGGCATGAAAGGTTTGCCGTTCACGACGGCTCTGCCGCGGTCATCGATCAGACAACTGCCGGCGGGGAGAGGGGAGCGGCGGGCTTTTTGGAACGCGAAGCGGGTGGCTCCCAGGCGGAGCCGTCCGGCCGCATTGATTACGTTGATCTCCACATCAACGGGGCCGGGAGACAGTTGCGGCCATTTCCCGGTGAGTTGTTTTCTGCGGTCAAGTCCGAGTCTGATATCGCTGGTTTTGCCGTTTTGGGTGACGGAGACGATCGCTTCGGCTTCGGCCGGCGCGGCGGGATCGATCTGAAAACGGAAATCTTTTTCATCCGGCCGGATCGTCAGGGCTGTGGAAGGCTTCAGCGGAATGGCTGTGAACTGAGAGCCGCGAGAGACGACTTCCACGTCATCAAAAAATAATTTTCCGGTAACGCCGCGGGACATGAATAGAACCATATTGGTTTTCTTCGCATTTGCGGGGATGGTGAAATCAAGCGTATACCTGCGGAAATCTTCTTGTTCGACTTCACCCCCGATGTAACTGCCGGAAATCCATTTATCTTTGTCGCCCTTGAATTCCAGACCGGCGAAGCTCATGATTTTCCATTGACTCAGGTTTTCACCCCGGACATGGAGACGGAGCTGATAAAGTTCTCCGGGGGCCACATTTTCCAGCGTGATTTCCTGAAAGAAATAATCTTCCGGTTTATGTCGGGTCAGGCACAGGGCGCCGCCGCCGTTCAGGCCGCTGTGCGGTTCAATTGAGTAACAGCCGAGCCTGAAGGGATTGGCGGTCCTGTTTTCGAAGCCGTTTCCCCAGATCACCCTGCCGGAACCGGTGTTATCCCGCCATCCGGACCAATCCGCGGCGTAAAGCTCTGTCCCGGCGACGGTTCCGGCCAGGATCAGGAGCTGTTTCAGCATGTTTAAGAAGTGAAAATTTTTTACCATTACAGGAGCTCCTTGATACCGTTTTCATTGAAAATATAGGTGAATTTCATATAATCTTTCAGGTTTTGAAGCGCGTTGTTGTCCATGGTTGTTCCTCCGTGGCCATCCAGATAGAGCATATTCGCCTTGCGGCCGTGGCGGTATGTGACGGCTCCGCCCGCTCCGGCATAAGTGCTGTTGCGCTCCAGGCGGTAATCCTGCCGGTTTGCATTGAGGTTGACTCCGGAATCCGCCAGAAGCACGTAGCGTGTGGGCATTTTGACGCGATTGGTTTTGAGATAGAAATCTGCCCAGTTCGGCGTCACTTCACCTTCCACTGTCGGATAGCCGCAGGTCATGCCGTAGGCGAGGTTCCATTCGGGCTGGTTGACGGGGACGGATTTGGGGCAGCTTGTCAATGGACGGTCCGCGACTTTCTGCTTTGTTCCGTTCAGGTGGTCACGCATGCCCTGAATGTAAAACCATTTATCCCCGCTGTCCCAGCCCCACTGAAAGATGAAATCATTATAAGCTGTGGAATACATCGCGAATATCTGGCTGTTTTGTTTCAGGTTGTTGAGGCACTTCGTCGCCTGAGCCGCTTCCCGAGCCTTGTTCAGCGCGGGCAGCAGCATAGAGGCAAGAATGGCGATTATCGCTATTACGATAAGCAACTCAATCAATGTGAATAAATTGTCCTGTATGGTGCGGAAAGTGCGGCCGGCCGGTGGAATAATCATGGTGATACCTTTCTTTTTTGATGTTGCCGTATTTTCATTGCTGCTGAATTCTGCTTCCGTGTTATTAAAAATCAGCCGCTCTGTATGGAACTGCATTTCGTGGCGGAGTCGCGCACAATCAGTTCAACGGGCAGGGGCGGTATGGTGAAGTCCGTTTCGCCGGCGATCCGGCGTACCAGGCCGGCGACGGCCAGCCGCGCCAGCTCTTCCGTGGAATTCCGCACTGTCGTGAGCGGCGGCAGCAAATGGCATGCAAGTTCCAGGTCATTGATGCCGATGACGGAGACATCTTCCGGGATGCGCAGGCCGGCGCGGGCCAGTTCCCGGTAGACGCCTGAAACGATGTGATCATCCGCGATTACGGCAGTGAACTTGCAGCCCTGATTCAGGATTTCCCGGATTGCCGCGGCGCTTCCCTCCGGTGAAAAGTTGCCGAAACGAACTAGATTCAGGTTCGGTACGATGTTGTGCATGGTGCAGCACCGGTAAAATTCCCGTTCCCGGATATGTTCCCAGCGCAGATACCACTGCGTACTGACGCCGTGGATGTAGCAGATGTGCCGATGGCCCAGTTTCGTCAGGTAATCCAGAATCTGTTTCATGATGGAGGCGTCATCAAGGTAAAGTGAATATTCCTGATCGGCGGGATGTGCCGGCGTGATGCAAATATACGGAATTCCGCGGGACCGCAGATATTGCGTGATTCCCGGATTGTACATATTGATGGTGATTACCGCCTGCGGCCGCATCTTTTTCAGTTTCTGCTTTACGGCCTCCAATGAGGCTTCCGGAGGAAAAAGCGTAAAAGTTGCACTCATTCCGGCCAAACTGAGCTGCAGGCCGAGCAAGTTGCTTAAACTGCGGATAAAACCTTCGGAAGTAAGCGAGCTTCGATAACCGAAGAAAAGAATATTGACGACCTCCACCGGTTCCCCGCCGATTTTCTCCGGGAGTTTGTCAACGTAAATCCCCGAACCATGAATCGCCCGAAGCCGGCCGGCGTCCTTGAAGTGTTTTACGGCTTTATTGAACGTGGTCAGGCTGATATGGTACTCTTTCAGCAAAGTGCGCACCGGAGGCAGTCTGGTTCCGGCCGGAAGGTCTTTCAGCAAGGCCCCAAGCTGCCTTTGAAAAAATTCTGCTCTCGTCATTGTATTTCCCTGTATGATTCTGTTTATAATAATTATGAAAGTGTATCGCTCTATTGTCAATATTCTTTTTCAAAAAAATATTTTTTTCATGGCGTTCTCGCGGAACTTCCGAATGAACAGTGAAAAAGCGTATCGCTTCCTGCGGAATCGATGAAGTACGATATGATGTGCCGGATTCTGGCACGACAGGCGGGCGCGGGGGAAGATGCCATGTTCTACGGGCCGGGCTGAGATGCAGAAAGGCCCGCGCTTCATGGAAACGCGGGCCTCATATTTCGCCGATAGTTGTCACTTTTCCGGGAAGAACAGCACTTTCTGCTGGTCGAGTTCGACCTTGACCCCTTTGGCCTCGTCGAAGGTGCCGCGCAGCAGCTCCTCGGCGAGCGGGTCTTCGATGTACCGCTCTACCGCGCGCCGCAGCGGACGCGCGCCGAATTCAGGCTCGTATCCCTTGGCGATCAGGTATTCGCGGACCTCGTCGGAAATGTGAAGCTCCAGCTTCCGGCCGAGCAGGCGCTCGCGCAGCTTGCCCAGCTCGATATCCACGATCGACAGCAGGTCGGTCTTGTCCAGCTTGCGGAACACGATGATGTCGTCGACCCGGTTGATGAATTCCGGCTTGAAGAACTTCTTCGCGATTCCCAGCAGCTTTTCATCGCTCTTCTGGTTTCCCGAGGCGGCGTCGCCGCCGAAACCGAGCGGAGCCGCTCCCTTGCTGAGCTGTTCCGCGCCGACGTTGCTGGTCATGATGATGATCGTGTTGCGGAAGTCGATCCGGCGGCCGAGCGTATCGGTGATGCGCCCTTCCTCAAGGATCTGCAGCAGCATGTGCATCACATCCGGGTGGGCCTTTTCGATCTCGTCGAACAGCACCACCGAGTAGGGGCGGCGGCGGACCTTTTCAGTCAGTTCGCCGCCCTCGCCGTGGCCGACGTAGCCGGGAGGTGAACCGACCAGGCGGGAGACGTTGAATTTCTCCATATATTCGGACATATCCACCTGGATCAGCGCATCCGCGTCGCCGAACATGAACTCCGCCAGCGCCTTCGCCAGCAGCGTCTTGCCGACGCCGGTCGGGCCGAGGAAGATGAACGAACCGATCGGACGGGCCGGGTTCTTCAGGTCGGCGCGGCTGCGCCGCAGCGCGCGGGAGATGATCCCGACCGCGTTGTCCTGCCCGATCACCGATTTCTTCAGCTCCTCCTCCATGCGCAGCAACTTGGCGCTTTCGCCCTCTTCCATCTGCTGCAGCGGCACGCCGGTGAGCTTGGCGACCACGGCGGCGATGTCGCTTTTCGTGATCAGCGTCCGGGTGTCGGCGCACTCCTTCTTCCAGTTGGCGCGCAGGTCCTCGATGCGGTGTTTGAGTTCGCGTTCGACGTCGCGCCATTTGGCGGCGGCCTCGAAATTCTGCTCGACGATCGCGGCTTCCTTCTTCGACTTGGCCGCTTCGATGTCGGCTTCGATCGAAGCGGTGTCCGGCGGCGGGACTACGCTGCTGATCCGGGCGCGCGCCCCTGCTTCATCCATCACGTCGATCGCCTTGTCCGGCAGGAATCGCCCGGAGATGTACCGGTCGGAGAGCCGGACCGCCGCTTCGAGCGCGCCGGGGCCGTATTCGACATGGTGGTGCTTTTCGTAGGTCTCCTTGAGTCCGTCGAGGATTTTGATCGAATCCTCGATGCTCGGCGGATTGACCATCACCGGCTGGAACCGCCGCTCCAGCGCCGCGTCCTTTTCGATCCCCTTGCGGTATTCGTCGAGGGTGGTCGCGCCGACGCACTGCAGTTCGCCGCGCGACAGCGCGGGCTTGATGATGTTGGCCGCATCCATCGCGCCTTCGGCGCCGCCGGCCCCGACGATGGTGTGCAGCTCGTCGATGAACAAAATCACCTTTTTCGAGTTGCGGACCTCATCGATCACCGCCTTGATCCGCTCCTCGAACTGGCCGCGGTATTTGGTGCCGGCCACCATCAGCGGCAGGTCGATCGCGTAAATCATCTTATCCGCGAGCAGGTCCGGCACCCGCTTGGCGACGATCGCCTCGGCGAGCCCTTCGAGGATCGCGGTCTTGCCGACGCCCGCTTCGCCGATCAGCACCGGATTGTTCTTGGTGCGGCGGCAGAGCACCTGGATCACCCGCTCGATTTCATCGGCGCGGCCGATCACCGGGTCGAGTTCGCCCTTGGCGGCGAGTTCGGTCAGGTTGCGCCCGAAGGCGTTGAGCGCGGGCAGCGCGTCCGTGCCGCTCCCCTGCGTCCCCCCCTGCGGCGCATTGCCGCCGGAACTCGGCGGAACTGCGGAGTCGGACTCCTCCTCACCCTCGGGCAGGTAGTCCGAATCGAGCGTCTTGATGATGGTCTGCCGGACCTCGTCAAGATTCACGTTGAGGTTCTGCAGAATCCGGGCCGCCTGGCTTTCTCCCTCTTTCAGGATCGCCAGCAGCAGGTGCTCGGTGCCGATGAAGTTGTAGTTCATCGCCTGCGCCTCCTGCGCGGCGAAAACCAGCACCCGCTTCAGCCGGGGCGAAAGCGGCATCGGGCCGGCGGTCTGGGTGGCTCCGCCCACTCCGCAGCTCTTCTCCACCTCCAGCCGGAGCTGCTGCAGATTGAGTCCGAGTGACTTGAGCACGCTGACCGCGACTCCTTCGTTCAGCGCGAGAATGCCGAGCAGCAGATGCTCGGTGCCGATATAGTCGTGATTGAAACGCTCCGCCTCCTGCCGTGCCAGCAGCAATATTTGCCTTGCGCGCGGCGTAAGGTTGCCGAAACCGTTGTTTTCTTCAGATTTTGCCATGATGAAAATCCTCCTCTCTTCCTTAATTAAGGTAATATAATGCAGAAAACAAACTTGTCAACTATTGAAATGTGGCAGGGCAGGGGACATATTATAAAAATGTCGACTGTTTCAGTGAGGATTTTGGGATGAAAGAGAAGGTGATAGTGGCGCTTTCCGGGGGGGTGGATTCCTCGGTGGCGGCGGTGCTGGCGCAGCAGGCGGGGTGTGAAGTGATCGGAGTGACGCTCCGGCTGAAACATCCCGACCCGGAATTTTCGGCGGCGCAGCTGTGCGCGTCGAAAAACGACGAGGCTGCGGTGGAATCGATCTGCGCGAAGCTCGGCATCGAACATCACTATCTGGAACTCTTCCCGGAATTTGAATGTAAGGTGCTGCGTCCGGCGGCGCAGGAGTATGCCCGCGGGCGCACTCCGAATCCCTGCTGCGAGTGCAATTACCGGATCAAATTCGGCAAACTGGTCGAATTCGCCCGTTCGGTCGGGGCCGCGAAGGTGCTGACCGGCCACTATGCGAAGCTCTCCGAACACGGCGGCGTCTATGAGCTGCGCCGGGGGGACGACCTGAAAAAGGACCAGAGCTATTTCCTGTACCGGCTCGACCAGGCGATTTTGTCGATGGTGCGCTTTCCGGTCGGCGCGATGGACAAGGGCGAGGTGCGGCGTATCGCCGCCGAATACGGCCTTGTGACCTCCGACAAGCCGGACAGTCAGGATGCCTGCTTTCAGGTGCCCGGCGAGAGTTTCGGCGAGACGCTGCGGCGGCTGGAAAAACTGCCGCGCCGTCCCGGACTGTTCCGGTATCAGGGGCGGATCGTCGGGCGGCACAACGGCGTGCATGAGTTCACGATCGGCCAGCGCAAGGGGCTGAATGTCGCGCTGGGCGTGCCTGCCTACGTGGCCGGAATCGATCCCGAATCGGGCGATATCCGGCTGGAAACCGAACCGGAGCGGCTGCTCGCGTCGCGCTTTACCGTGGAACGGGTTTCGTGGCAGTCCGGCCGGGCGCCGGATCTGTCGGGGGAGCTGGAAGTGCAGATCCGCTACCGTTCCCGGGCGGTGCCGTGCCGGGTGGAGCCGGACGGCGCGGGCGGGGCGGCGGTGTTTCCCGCGATTCCGCAGCGGGCGGTGACGCCGGGACAGGCGGCGGTTTTCTATCGCGGCGACCTGCTGCTGGGAGGAGGCGTGATCGGCCATGCTGATTAAGGTGCTGGTGGTCGGCCGCCTGAAGGACCGGGCGATTCAGGCGCGCTGCGACGAATTTGCGAAGTGGCTCGGTCCGTATGCGAAGCTCGAAGTGCAGGAGCTGCCCGACTCCAATGTGGCGAAGGAGGGGCAGGCGATCCTGAAAGCGCTGGAGCGGGATCGTGGCGCGGCGCTGGTCGCGCTCTCCGAGGAGGGCAAGGAGTTCACCAGCGTGAAATTTGCCGAAGTGCTGGGGAAATTCGACCGCAAGGTGGTGTTCGTGATCGGCGGCCCCTACGGCCTCGCGCCTGAAATCCGGGCGAAGGCGGATCTGCTCTGGTCGCTCTCCAGGCTCACTTTTACGCATGAACTCGCGCGGCTGTTGCTGTTTGAGCAGCTCTTCCGCGCGGTGAACATCCTGCACGGCGGCAGCTATCACAACCCCTGAACCGTCATCGATTCCGCGCCGGCCCAGTAGAGCAGGGCGGCAAAGGGGGACCGGGGGAGCGGTTGTATTCGTCCTCCCCTGATATATCCCGCTGTTGGCGTCTGGGAGGCTCAGTTGAATTCGAAGGCCGTCATTGAGTGCGGCGGGAGCTTACAGCGGAACTCGTTTCCCATGACGCTTTCCTCACGACGTTCCGGAGTGAAATCGGCGACCGATTCGATTTTCTCCTGATACAGGGAGACGATTTTGACACGGGTGGCCGGAAAATCTTCCAGCTTCAGTGTTACGGGAATTTCCTGCTCATAGCTCCGGTTGAAGACAAGTAAGCCGAGACGCCTGCCGTCCGCCGACGTGGACGCGAAAGCGGAGAGGGCGGGATAGGCGGGAAAATGACCCGCCGGGTACGCCTTGATTTTAAGGTTGCGGAATTCGAGTCTCCCCGAGAGCGCTCCGCTGATATGCTGGAAGCGGATCAATAGTGACAGTTGGCTGGAATCATCGAGCATTTGAAGCGTCCGGGTGAATGGAGTCCACTCTTTTGCAGAATTTACTCCGTAAACGGCAGCCGCGCAATGGGTCGCGTTCCAGCCGCGCGCATCCATGAGGCCGAGCCCGAGAGTGCCGGTGCCGGTATTGCCGGAAGCGGGGAGGAAACGCGCTTCACAGGAAACCTCCACCTTCCATGCTTCGCCTTCCGGCAGTGACGCAGGGCGGTTGACTGTGACGAATGCGGGATAGGCTTCCTGATTGAATCGGTTGAGTTCCACGGCGACCGTGCCGTCCTGATGAGAACCGGAAAAGGCAAGCTCGGGAAACTTTCGGAACGGGGCGGGATTGTACGGAGCAAGCGATACTTCAAGACCGTCGCCGCCGCCGTCTACATATCGGTCGCCGTAGGAGGGCAGCACGCCGGGAGCGGCGGGAGCTTCCAGTCGGGGGGAACCGGAGACGGAACAGGCGACCAGCGTATCCAAAGTGAATTCCCGGAGCGTCTCGAAAAAGCGGGCTGCCGCTTTGAAGCCGGTTGGTTTCCCCGTGTAATTTTCCGGTATCTTACCCGGGATGGTGGTTATGACGCCGTACATGCCGTTCAGCAAGTACCAGTAGTTGGCCAGCAGGATATTCTCCTCGGGCTGGAGCAGTCTGCACCAGGTTTCGGCATTCGCCAGCCCGGCGAAAAAGCTGAAGCGGTAGGCGTCCGGTTTCGGGGAGGTGGAACTGAAGTTGAATTCGGTGAGGGCGAGCGGCAACTCTTTGCCTCCGAGGCGGATCAGTTTGCGATAGGCTTCCAGGCGGTGGCTGAATTGTTCGCCTCCGGCCATCGCGGTGTTGAAAGCGGTTTGCGGCGGCATCGAATCCACCTGAGGATAGTAACTGTGCACGATTGCAAAATCGGCGGCCGCGGCACAGCCGCGCGCCACGATCGGATCCCAGCTTCCGCCGGCATCATCCATCACGTAACCGGCGAGGATGGAAGGATCCACCTTTTTCATTGCGCCGACAGTGGCGTTGAAGTATTTGACGTATTGCTCCGGCGTATAACGGCGAAATGGTTTGTTGGCGTGATTGCCGTGGATGGATTCGTTGCCGATCTCGAAATATTTGACGTGGTAAGGCTCCGGACGGCCGTTGGCGGCGCGCCGCTGCGCCCAGGGATATTGCGGTGTGGCGGGCATATTGAGATATTCCACCAGATCCGCTGCGTCGCGGGGAATCTCGTCACAGGCAAGGCCGTAGTCGGTGACGATGATTTGGGGCTCGCAGTTCAGCGCTTCGCAGAGCCGGAGATATTCGTCAAGGCCGAACTCCCAGATTTTGCTGCCGCGTTGTTCGACCGGACCGATGCTTTCCTTCCAGCGGAAATTGTGGGCAAGACAACCGCCCGGATAACGGAGTGCTCCGAATGGAAAGCGTTTCATGGTATCGACGACGTCCTGAGCCGGCTTTCGGCCGACCGGGTCCCAGTATCCCTGAGCGTAAGTTACTTCCAGCGCTCGCGGTTCGGGAGCGTCCGCCGGCAGGCTGAAAAGTCCCCGGCTGTCGCCGCACTCGAAGTTCTGACCGAAGACCGCCTGACGGACCGGCCCGCGATCTTTTGCGGCATTTATCGTGATGGAAGCTTCGCCGGCAACAAGCCGGGAACTGAGGAGCAGAGAGAAAAGCAGTGCGAATCTGAGTGTCATTTGAAAAATTCCTGTTTATTCCAATCGGAGTGAATGGCTCGCTCCCCGGGACGGCTGCTGAAAGTCCCGGGATTGTTTTTTGCCTTGTGGAGGTTCATCTGCTGTACGTACACCAGAGTTGCTTGTTCTCGTCGGAGAGATCGTATTGAAAGCGCCGGTAATCCCGGCGTTCCACATGTCCGTCCCAGAAACCGGCGTTGAGGCTGTCGTTGCTGTGCCGGTAGGCTGCCTGCATATTGGCGGCTTCATCAGAGGAATGGGCCAGGGTCCGGTTAAAGGCAAGCCACCAGTCATTGCCGTCCGCCAGCATGAACCGCATGGAGGGATTGCGGACCCGCTGAAGCATATAGTGATTGGGTTCATCGTCAGCGACGCGGCTGCCGTCGAAACCGTAGGAGGCGTTGCTGCGATTGCCGTCGGCATTCATCCCGTAGCTGGATTCGATCGTCGGGATTTTCTTGCGGAGCGCCGGAGACTTGGGGCAGTAGATGCCCCGCGGAAGTTGAGTGTGCATTTTCACCCCGAAGAACTTCAGGAAGCCGGGCTGATCGTACCAGATTTTAACCTGTACTCTGCCGTTGTGCTCATCTGCGTACATCAAACAGAATTGTGTCAGTTGTTTCAGCGAGGCGGCGCAACGGACTTCCGCCGCCTTATCGCGCGCTTTGTTCAGAACGGGAAGCAGCATCGAGGCGAGGATAGCGATGATTGCTATCACAACCAGTAATTCAATTAGTGTAAAATATCGGCGGACTGCAGGACGCTGAAAGACGATGCCGCTCCGGGAAACATGCGGAAACCGCAGAGTTGAGAGGTTGAAATTCCGGGGGACTGGTTTGATGATTCTTTTCATGACAGGATTCCTTCTTGAGAAGTTGTGGCATACCGTGGCTGGTGCGTTATTTCCGTTGGATAAAGAGAACCGCGCTTCATAAGTTCGAGATCGGTGAGCAGATATTCCGGTTTGTTTTCCTGCCGCAGCGCGATTTTTCCGGCGATGATCCCCAACTGCATACCGGGCTGGCGCAGGGCGCTGACGCCGTTGTTTTCAAAATCGAAGCTGTCGCCGTAGACAAGCAGAAAAACATCCCTGCCGGGTTTCAGGCCGGAAGCGGCAAATTCCTCGAGCAGAAGCGGAACCAGAGCAGTCGTATGCACGAAAAACACCCGTTCACCTACGGAAAGCCGCTTTCGGAAGACAGTCGCGGCTTCCCGGTGCCAGTCAGTCTGGGGAACCAACGCCTCTCCAAGCTCCAGCGGCAAGTTTTCTTCCGTGATCCGGGCGGTGAATCCGGCTTCGACTTTCCGATAAAACGCCTGTTCGGATTCAAGATAGACGGAACAGACGCGGCGATGCCCGGCCCGGACCAGTTCACCGGCGGCAAATCGTCCCACTGCGGTATGGTCGACCGATACGGAGTGGATTCCCGGGTAGGAGACGCAACGGTTGACCGCGATGACGGAGCATTCCAGATCAGAGAGTTTTTTCATCGCCTGAATTTCATTTTGTTCCGGCGAGATCCAGATGGTGGGGGCCTCCCGGTCGGCGAGAAGTTTGTAGAGAAGCGACTCGGAATATTGTTCCAGACTGAACTGGCATTCAGTGCCGAGGGTGCGCATACGGGTTCACGAAGATCGCGGTCAACGGTAAAATCGAAAGCTTCTGATTATGAAATATCGGTTCGGTTTCTGGTTGGGGATGACGCTGTGCTTTTCGCTTTGGGCGGCGGAGTTGGCGGATTTCGGCGTCGCGAAAACATGGATGTACCAGGCGGAAGAAAGAGGGCAGTCGGCGGCTCGGGCTGCGGATGGCGGAACCGTTTTGCGCTGGGACGGGCAACGGGCGGGATACGCGGAACTGTTTCTGGCGGAACCGGTGCCGGTTCCGGGGAAAGGAGAGGGGATTTTCCGGTTGAAATACCGGAATTTGTCGGAACCGGCCGCTCTCCGTTCGATCAACCTGCGGCTGCGCGATCAAAAAGGGGAAATGTTCCAATGGAAGCAGAGGCCGGGAGAAAAGAATGGAGCGTTGTCTTTCGATGTGAGTGCGGATAATTTTTCCGACTGCTGGGGCGGAAACGGCAGGCCGGAGCTGCCGTTGGAAGTGGCGGGACTGGGATTCGATTTCGCTGCGGGGAGCGGCGTGGGAGCGATTGAGCCGGGCAGACTGACTTTTGAGGCGGGGCGTCATCTCCGATTCCCGGCACGGGAAGTGTGGCGTTCGTTCGGTGAGGATGAATTGTGGCAGCTTCAGGCTTACCGGGGGAGGGTGCACGCTGTTGAGGAGGCCGATTCGCTGACGGTCGACGCCGCCGCCGAGATTGTGATATTGCGCGATCGGGGATTGCAGCTTGAGACATTCGGCCGTCCCCGCGAGATGCGGTTCCGGGTCCGGCTGGATTCGGGGGAGGCGCAGTTCGCCCCGGAGCTGCGCGATTCGACCGGAAAAGTCCGGCTGCTGCCGAAACAGCGGTTGAAGCAGGGGGAGAATGAGTTGCGTTTCCCATTGCGGGAAGCGCTGCGGGAATTTTCCGGGCTGGTTTCGGTGGAGTGCCTGAAACTTTTCCTGCCGTCGCGTCAGGCGCGGGTGACTTTGGAACAGGCGGAGTTGAGCCGGGAACTGACTCCGGCGGAGGCGGTGCGGTTCCGGGTGGAAACCGGCAACGGGGTGCGGGTTCTGAAGCTGGGAGAGGAAAGGGCGCTGGCCGTCACTTTTACCAATACGCTTACGGACCGGCCGGTTGAACTGGCCGCCGGATTGGAAATCATGGATTACCACGGCAGGTGCAAGGTGTTGGAGAAAACGCTCCGGCTGCTTCCGGGGGAACGGCGGTGCCTGCCGCTCGACTGGAAGCCGGAGAGGTTCGGCTGGCATCGAATACGTTGCACGCTGAGCGATCGATCGGTCCCGGAGGAAAAACGGCAGGTTTCAAACAGTTTCGCCTACCTGAAACCGGCCGGGCCGACGCCGGGGCGGGCCGAAGGATTCCTGTTCGGGGTCTGTTCGCACCCGGAGCGGTGGGGAAAACGTGTCAGGGAACTGGAGGCCGAAGCAGCCGGGCTTTGCGGCGCCAAAGTGATGCGCGATGATACGGAGTGGAACCTGATCCAGCCTGAGCCGGGCATCTGGAACTATTCGCTGTTCGACCATATCGTCGAAGCGTTCGGCAAACGGGGGATTGAGCTGAATGCGATTCTCGCTTATTCGCCGCTCTGGGCGCGGGACCGGGAGCGGTTTCCGAGACAGGATGCGTGGCGGGCTTTCGTGCGCCGCACGGTGGAACGTTATCGGAACCGCATCCGTTTCTGGGAGGTCTGGAACGAACCGGATCTGCCCGGCTTCGCTCCGTTCGGTTCCGACCGGTATGTGGAGATGCTGAAAAACGCCTATACTGAAATCAAGCAGGCCGCGCCCGAAGCGGTCGTGCTGACCGGCGGTTTCGCAACCAGCGTCACGTTGCCGCAGATGCTTGCCGATCCGGATCGGCAGAAGCGGATTCTGGCGGAAGGCCGCGGCAGTTATCAGGTGCATGCGTTTCACGGTCACGGCGATTTTCCGTACTTCGCGCAGCTGGTCGACCTGAATCTGCTGCCGATGCGCCGGAAACTCGGCGTGACGGAACCGTGGTACGCCAACGAAACCGCCCTTACGTCCACCGAGGGAGGGGAACGCAAACAGGCCGAGACGCTGTTCAAAAAGCTGTTCCATGCGTGGAGCCGGGGTTCGATCGGCTACAACTGGTACGATCTTCGCGACGACGGGTACAGCAGGACGGACGGCGAACACAATTACGGCATGTTGACCCACGACTTCCTGCCGAAACCGGTCTATGCGGTCTACAATATGCTGGCCGGGACGTTCTCCGGGGCGGAGTTTCTGCGTCAGGAACAGGTTGCCGGCGCGAAGAATTTATGGCTTTTCACCTTTCGGAGCGGAAACACGCTTCTGCTGCCGGGGTGGAGTGAAAACTCCGGTTATGGCTGCCGCCCGGTCGCGGTGCGGACCGACGCCCGCCGCGCCGAACGGATCGACCTGATGGGCAATATCGAACCGCTGCCGCTTGTAAACGGGCTTCTGTTGTTTGAAATCGGCCCGGAACCGGCGACGCTCCGGTTGATTGAGGCGCACAAAAGTGAAATCGCCGGGTGTCCGGTCCAGTTGGCGGGGGGCGGTCTGGCGGTGCCGGGCAGGGAGTATCCGGTGACGGTGCTGCTGGAGAACCCGTTGGGTACGGCTGCCGATTTTGAAGTGGCGCTCACTGCTCCGGCCGGGCTGGAGTTTCAGGGGGAGACTTTGCGCCGCTTCCGGCTGGAAGCGGGAGAAAAGCGGCGTTGGAATTGTGTGGCCGTTACAGGCCGAACTTTCCGTGCCGCCGGGCAAGAACCGGCGGTGATCCGGCTGCGGTATGCGGTTTCCGGCACGCCGTGGAAAGGCGAGGAGAGCCTGACGGTTCGGGCGGCGGTGGCGATTCCTGCCGCGGACAGACCGGATCGCAAGCCTGATTTCCGGCTTGACCGGGTCGGGCAGGTGCAAAGTTTTTTCCGCAACGACCCGGCGATGTCGCATCTGGTCTGGAAAGGGCCGGAGGATCTGTCCGCCGAAATTCGGCTGGCGGCGGATGCGGAGGCGCTGGAGCTTTCGGTTGCAGTGCGCGATGATATTCATGTGCAGCCTTTTCGCGGCGCGGCAGTCTGGCAGGGGGACAATGTGCAGATCGGGCTGGCGTTCCCGAACCAGCGCGGTTTCTGGGAAATCGGCCTGTCCCGGCTGGAGGACGGAACGAGTGAGGTGTTCATATGGCGGGCCGCTTACGGCTTTGCTCCCGCCGTGGTTGCGAAACAGTTCCGCCTGATTGCAGAACGGAAAGGAACGGTCACCACGTATCAGGCGAAGCTTCCATTCCGGGCATTGGGGATTACCCCAGAAACGGCGCAAAGCGGATTCCGTTTCAATCTGGTGGTGAACGACAACGACGGAGGCGGGCGCGAGAGCTTTATGCGTATCGCGTCGGGGCTGGCCGAGTATAAACAGCCGGAATTATTTCCGTATGTGATGGTTGTTGAATAGAAAAACGGATGGATGATATGAAAGTCTGGAGAGTCCTGATATTGCTGGGAGCGGGGATCGCTTCGGCCGCTGTGGAAATGCCGCCCGTTTTTTCTGATTTCATGGTATTGCAGCGGGATGTGCCGTTACGTCTGGCCGGGCGTGGGGATGCCGGGGAGCAGATTACCGTTGAATTTGCCGGACAGCGCAGACAGACTGTTGTCGATTCAAATCGCAATTGGCAGATTCGGCTTGAACCGTTGGAAGCCTGCCGGGAGGGGCGTACTCTGTCGGTGCAGGGAAATACACGTCTTGAATTTTATGATGTATTGGTTGGGGACGTCTGGCTCTGCAGCGGCCAATCGAATATGTACTTCCGCGTGAAAGATGCGGCAGGCGGAACCGAAATAGCCGCCCGGCAGAAGAACCGGTCAATTCGGATGTTGAAGATTGAACCGGCGTGGAGTCGGGAACCGCGTGAATTGCTGGTGAAATCATGACAGACTGTTCGGCCGGATAATGCGCCGATGATGGGAGCGCTTCCGCTTCTCCTGGCGGAAGAACTGCAGCGGAACCTCGATGTTCCCGTCGGAATCATTGACAACAGTATGAGCGGCACCCGGATTGAGGTTTGGACATATCCGCCTGCGTTTCGGTCCGTTCCCGCTTTGCGCAAGACTGCGGAATGGGCCGAAGCTGAAATCGCACGTATGACAAGTTGGCCCCGGGGAACGTATCAGGGCAGATTGAATCGACTGCCGGCCCTGGTTTTCAATGCGATGGTCTGGCCGGTTACGCCGTTTCAGTTCCGGGGAGTGATCTGGTATCAGGGGGAAGGAAATCATACAGAGGGAATGTTATATGCGGAAAAACTGCGTGCGTTGACTGGCGGGTGGAGAAAACTTTTCCATAATCCTCAACTGCGGTTTTATATCGTTCAGTTACCGCCCTTCGATTATTGGGGGGAAGATCCCGGCATTATCCCTGAATTGCGCCGGGCGCAGCAATGTTTTGTGAAAACGGACCGCAATGCGGCATTGGTGGTGACCTCTGATCTTGGAGATCCTGCGGATATTCATCCGAAAGACAAGCGTCCGTTGGCAACACGGATTGCCGGAGTGATCCAGGCACGGGAATTTGAAGGAGATTCTGCCGGTTTTTCGCCAATGGCGCAACGGGCAATTTTCGAGGTGGAACACGTTGTCGTGGAGTTTGCCGATCCGAATGGACTCAAGTCCCGGGATGGCAAACCGTTGAATCATCTTGAAATCGCCGGAAAAGATGGAATATTTCATCAGGCGGAGGGGACAATTGACCATGAAAGGCTTATCATTGCATCTCCTCTGGTTCCCGAGCCGGTTTCCGTCAGGTTCGGCTGGCATAAGCTGGCAAATCCTAATTTAGTCAATCGCTGTGGAGTTCCCGCTGCTCCATTTAAATTTGATAAGGAAGCAGAAAGATTCGAGGGCGGTACGGATACAAAAGGAAGGCGGAACTGGATGGAAAAGAAATATACCGGTGAAATCACGACAAGCGCGGTTGGACGTCGCGCGGCTGCGGCACGATCACATGTCGGGAAACGCCCGCCACCCGCACGTCGCCATACCGTATCCGGTCGAATAAAAGATCAGGCCGGCCCGCCGCGCTGTTTTTACGGAGTGCGGTTGGCTTTGCGCTACAAAACCAACCGCCGGTAACCGCTTGCGGGCTACGCCACCTGACGGACCGGGAAGCGTTTTCCGGCCAGGTGCAGCAGGATGTCGTTGGAGGTCAGCATCCCGGCGATCCGGTTGCCGGAATCCCGGACCAGCAGCAGCCTGGAATCCAGCCCGTCTACATTTTCAAGCAACTCCAGCAAAGAAACCCCGGAGTTGACGTAGTGGACCGGCCGGATCAACTGCCGCCACTCTCCGGTGTGGAAAAGCAGGTCGCGGGCGGTCAGGCTGCCGACGATCTCCCCCGGGTTGCCGTTCCGGCAGACCGGATAGCGGGAGTGGCGCTCCTGAGCGATGCGGCTGAGCACTTCGTCGCGGCTCATCGTGTCGGAGAGCATGCGGATTTTATCCATCGGCGTCATCAGTTCGGTGACAACCTGATCCGCCAGTTCCGGCGCGTTGCGGATGATCTGTTCCTGCGTCGAGGAGAGCTGGTGGGTTTCGCGGGCGTGGGCGGCAAGCGCGCCGATCTCGCGGATGGTTTCGTCGTTTTCCTCTTCACTCTTGTTTTCCGCCGGCTCGAACGGGCGGTTGATCAGGTGCACCAGCGCGATCACCGGCGAGAGCAGCCAGACCAGTACGCGCAGCGTATTGGCCGTACCGGCGATCACGTGGCGGTTGAACCGCACGCCGAGCGTTTTCGGCAGGATTTCGGTGTACTGCACCATCAGCACGGTGAAGATCAGCGAAAACAGCCAGATGTAGCTGCTGCCGAAGAGCTTGTCGAACTGGGCGCCCGCGATGGCCGCGCCGAAGGTGTGGGCGGCGGTGTTCAGGATCAGGATCACGGCGATCGGTTTTTCGATATCCTCCTTGAAACGGCGGCAGATGCTGCCGATCCGGGGGCGTTTTTCGGCGATCAGGGCAATTTTGCTCGGGGTTATGCTGAGCAGCGCAGCCTCCATGACCGAGCAGAGAAACGAAACGGACATCGCCACGGCGATGCTGACGATAAGAAGAGTCATATAAAACCATTCAATCCTGTTGTTGTTGAAAAAAAATCTGAATTTCAAAAGAAAAACGGATCTTTTCAGCGACGCAGCGGGATCGGAAAGCGGTAGCCGCTCACGGGAAGTTCAACGGGAATCCGGACGCTTTGCAACTGGAACGCCGCAAGGCCGGGGATCGGTGAAAACTCGATTTCAACCGGTTCGGGGGAGTGTGCGAAAGTCCGGGAAACTTCGTCGTGGAACCGTTCGGAAAACACCGTTTCGAGGGATTCCTCCGGCTCGTCCGGCAAAGACACGGGGGCGGCTGCGGTGTTCAGGCAGAAAAAAGCAGCCGTCGCAAGCAGCAGGCAAAGACATAATCGATATAAGGTTTCGCTCATATAAAAAAATATAGCATACGAGTTGCGGAAATGCAAATCGCATGGTTTCTCCCGGAGCATAACTCCGGGAGAAAGGAGGATTATCTGGCAAGCAGGGCGGGATAGTTCAACTGCCAGTCGAGCCTGCCGAGGCGGCGGAGGTCGAGCAGCGCGTTGACCGCGGCGGCCGGGTTGTGGGCGGCCCCGGGAAGCGTCAGCGCCGCCTTGTTGAATTCACTGCTGCCGCCGGTCGCGAGCAGTTCGAGCGGCAGGTTCTCCGGAACCAGCCGGAAGCTCTTCACATAGAAGAAGCTGCTGAAAATGCCGAGTCTGGCCTTATCCCCGGCGACGGTGAATTTCGCCGGATACCTGGGCGGGTAAAGCTGCGACGCGATGAAGTTGATTTCGCCGTTGTAGCGGTCGATCGCGACCAGTTCGTCGGCCATCGAGGCGTTGCCGTCGCGGTTGATGTCCAGCTTGGCGAGTCCGAGCGTGACCCGCCCCGGCGCGTCTGCGTCGCCGCCTTTGAGCGTGATGGTGCGCGCAATCGCCTGTTCGATGTAGAAATCGCTGGCGATCAGGGAACTGCTGTTTTCCAGATGGATGCTGTACTCCGACAGTGTGGCAAGGCGGGTCATGATTCCGAAAATGCCGCCGGAGGCTTTGCCTTTGATCCAGACGGTTCCCTCGTAGCTGACCGGGGCGAAAATCGTGGCCGCGCCGGAGTTGATTGCGTGGATGTTCCCCTCGACATTGTCGAGGATCACGGTGTCGCGGGCGGTGAGGTTTTCCAGCCGGAACCCGAGCAGGAAAGGCATGTGCGAATACTTGCCGCGTACGTAAACGCTGTGGTAGGTCACGCGGGAACCGGTTTCCGACGGGAACTGCCGGATGTCCGCGCCGGTGCCGCCGAAGCCGGAAACGGTGCGGTCGGCATTGAACTTCAGGCCGTACCGGTTCACCGCGAAGTTGTCCAGCAGCAGTTCGCCGGAGGGACGGACGTTGATTGCGTTCTCTTCGGGCTTGCCCGCAAAGAGAATCTCCGAATACAGACCGCTGCCGCCGAGGCCGAAACCGCTGCCGGTGAGTTCAAGCGGACGGGTGGTGCGGTAGATGCCGCGCGGCAGGTAGGCGATTGCGCCGTTGCCGTGCTTTCTGGCGGCGTCGAGCGCCTTCTGGATCGCTTCGGTGTCGTCGGCGCGGCCGTCGCCTCTGGCGCCGAATTGGGTTTTCGCGTCAAAGAGTGCGGTCGGCAGTTTCACTTCCGCCGGAATGAAATCAGTGTCGGCATTGAGCGGGAGCGCGCCTTCCGGCAGGGGAACGGTGATGGCGCGGGGCGATTCTCCGGCGGTGAGCCGGGACGGGCCCAGCAGCGTGTTGGCGGCCAGCAGCAGGAACTGGTTGCGGTTCGCCTGCAGCGGAGCTTTTTGTGCGTCGGCGTGGCGGAAGGTATTGTCGAAGAGGGTCAGCGGCGCGCCGAAAGAGGTGATCGCCGCCGCGTCTCGCCAGTCGGCGACATAGCAGTTTTCGACCGTCATCGGACTGACCGAGTTGCCGAATTTCAGAAAAGTTCCGGCGTTGACCGACACGGAGCGGCGGATGCTGGAGGCGTGTTCCGGATTGGCGACCACGTCGGTGCCGTTGTTCTCAAAGCGGCTGTTGCGGACGTAGAAGTTGCCGTTGACGCACTCGACCGCGACCGCCTTGTTATTGGTGAAGCGGCAGCCGTCGAAGGTGTAGTTGTAGTCGTTGAAGGAGGTGAAGCTGATCGCGGTGCCGCAGTTGTCGAAGATGGTGTGCTCGAATGCGATTTCGGCGGTCGAAAGGCCGTCGATGCTGTTCTTTTCGGAGAGGACGCCGAACTTCGAGAAATTGCGGAATTCGCAGAACGCGTAATAGAGGTGGGTTTCAAACTTGTTGTCGTTGTCGTGGTTGAGTCCGGCGGCCGCCTTGCCGTTTCCGTCGAAGGTGAGGCCGATCATCCGGCAGTGGAGCATGCCCCGGTCACGCAGGATGGTGCCGTCCGCTTTCCCCTGCCAGCGCAGCACGGTGTTGCGGCCGTGGCCGTAGATGCCGGTGCCGAGCAGCCGCTTTTCCTTGCCCTTGAACGGAGGCTTTTTGATGATGACGAGTTCGGAACTGACCGGATAGACGCCGGGCGGGAAGTAGATTACGGTTCCGTCCTGAACCGCGTCGAACGCCTTTTGAAGCGCGGCGGTGTCATCGGTGGTCCCGTCGCCTTTCGCCCCGAAACTTTTCACATTGAGCCAGTCGCTGCCCGGAACCCAGTTCAGCTCCGGCAGCGGGACGGCGGCGGTCGCCGCGAATGCGGCGAACATCAGTAAAGCAAGCAATCGTTTCATCTGGTGAATTTCTCCTTGAGGTGATTTAAATTCAGTTGTCGGAAGTTCCGGGAGTCTTGCGGGCCCGCCAGTAGGTGTTGCGGAACGGGTGCCCGCCGTAGACGATGCCGATGTTCGCGGCGGCATGTCCGTCGGAGTAAAGGATGTTGACGCCGTTGCTGTGGCGGTAATCGACGAACTCGACGCCGTTCGGCCAGGTTCCGGCGGTGTCGGTCTCCTGAACCTTGCCACTGTTGGTGTGATAGTCGAGGCGGTAGCTGCTCGCATCCATCATCGCATATTTGGTGGAAGGCGATTTGATCTGCGAAATCTTGGCGCCGAGGAATCCGTCGTAGGTCTCAAAGTTATTGGTTCCCGTATTCTTGTTGAAAGAGGCGAAGCCGTTGGCGCCGTAGCTCATCTCCGCGCGGAGCGCCTTGCTGCCGAAGTAGCGGGTTTGTTCGCCGTTGGCGGGACAGTTCCAGATTCCCTGCGCGGAGACCGAAATATTGTCTCCGGCGTCGACCCGGCCGGGCAGCAGTCCGGTTTCGACCAGGTTGTGCATCCAGTAAGGCGAGGCGTTGCCGGAAAAGGACGCGCACGGAATCTGGCCGTCGTTCGAGTCGGCATAGGAGATGAAAGCCGTGCCGAACTGTTTCTGGTTATTCAGGCATTTGATTGCGCGCGCCTTATCCCGCGCCTTGTTCAGCGCGGGCAGCAGCATCGCCGCCAGAATCGCAATAATCGCTATCACCACGAGCAGCTCAATGAGAGTAAAATTCCGGCGCATCATACCGGGCATGTCAATGTGCCGGGTGCGTTTCACTTGTCGCATTTGTTTATCCTTTCGCTTGTCACTCATTTTCACCTCCGCTGTAAATCGATTGTTTTTAAGACCATTGCGGGCAACACGTTGACTTGTAAAATATTTTCATTGATTTCCCCCGACGCGAAGCGTCTTTGGAGTGCGGAGCCTGAAGGGCTTGCTCCCGCTCTGCGGGAGTAAGCTTCAGCTCCGCTTTCCAGTCGCACGTGATCATGCAGTCACTCATACGTTTAGCTACCTTTCCATGCCATTACAGGCAACAAACCGGGCGTTACGTCTTATGCGGATGGCTCCGGAGGGCCTTTTCAAGGCCTGCCCGCCTGCGGCGTGCACGATCGCCCGTCCGGACCTCCCCGCTCGCCTCGGACCTCCCGTTGACTTGCCAAGCACTTCCATTCGCGGGCGGCCCTAGCGGGCCTTACTTGTCGGGCTGCGCCCGTCAACTCTTCAACGTTCGCTGCGCTCACTACGCCAGAGGGGCTTTGCTGACCAACCAAAGCTCGCCAGTGCCAGCCGCCGCACGCCCCCCGGAGGGGCATTGGCGTGCGCACTCGGCCGCGGCACCTTGCCGCCCGCCGCACGTCCCCCCCGGAGGGGCATTGGCGTGCGCCCCCGGCAGCGGCACCTTGCCGCTTACGCCCCGGAACTTGGTACCAGCCGATGTTCAATTACTGTTTTTCGGATGTCCTCCCCCTGATAACGCCGGAAAATCAATTCAACGGTTTCATGCACCATCTGTTCCACGCTGAGTTCCAGCCAGAGGCAGGGGCCGGGAAAGAGCCGCGGAAACTCCCGGTTGCGATGGATGGCGACCAGCCGGTAATCGCGGACCGGATCGACTCCGCACTTCACCATGGCGGTCATCACGCCGGGCAGCAGGCTGTCGGGATAGATCAGCAGCCCGTCCGGCTGTTCCGGCAGGGCCCGGACCTCCATAAACTCCCGGTAGGCCAGCGTATCGTACTGATCTGGCGGAAAATCGATCAAATGATCGAATGTGAGATTGTGGATCAGCGAAATTCCCGTTTCGGCGAAGCGCGGCTCGACCATGCTGCGGATCCACGGCAGTCCGTGGTTGCCGGGCTGGTTGCGGATGAATTCCGGGTCCAGCGAGGTGATCGCCGCGACCCGGCGGCATCCCGCCTGCCGGAAAGCGCGGGCCAGAGGTTTCAGGAACCGCCCGTAATTGATCTCCACATGCGGCACCGCGGGATTGGTGGAGAGTCCGACCGCCGGAATCGGCAGCTTGATCAGCTCGGCGATGTTTTCCTTGCACAGGTCGACGAAGGCGACCGCCTGGACGGCTCCGCTCCGGGCGAGCCGGCGCAGTTCCTGCAGGCCATTGCCGCCGGCGTTGTCCACCACGATGCGGCAATGGAGTCCGCGCCGGATCAGCTCCGTTTCGAGCATCCGCAAATAGAGACGGCGGAAAGGGAAGATGCCGCCGTGGGCGAAGTCGGGCAGGTAGATCGCAACCCCGGTCAACTGCCGCCGCTTTTCCCGGACGAAAGTGCCGATCCGCGGTTCGCGCACGATCAGCCCCTCCTCAACCAGCAGCGTCAACGCCCGCTGCACATTGGGCGGCGTGGTGCGGAACTGCTCGGCGATCGTCTGGGAGGAGGGCAGCGGGGCGCCCGGCAGATATCTGCCGGTCTGGATTCCTTCCCGGAAATGGTGCGTGATCTCTTCCCGAATGCTCATGGAGGCCGGTCTTTTTTACATTTTATGTTAATAATGATACTAGTATTATACCAAACTCGAAACGCTTTGTCAATAGGGAAAAAGAATTTTTGGAAAGAAAAATGAAAAATGTCCGGTTTGAATCTCTCCGATGGCGGGGGAAAGGGAAGCGGCCGGCTTCCGGCAGGCGGACATGATTTATCCGTGTGCGGGATGGGAGAAAAGAGGCGGCGGGCGCGACGGCTGCCGCCCCTCCGTAACAGAAGTCATCTCCCGCCGGAAAACAGGATTACCGTTCGTCGTCTTTGAGGCGGGCGGCCGGTTCGTCGGGGAGGTCGACCACCTCGGCGTCGATCACCGCTTCACTGGCCGGGACCTCCGGCTCGGGATCGGGAGACGGGGCAGGGCGCTTCCGGCTCTGGAAATTCCCCCACTGGAATTTCGCGACCTTCACGCCGAAAAAGCTTTGCAGGATCATCAGCACGATTCCGACTGCGATCAGAACCGGAATCAATACGATCACGATTCCGAGGGCGACCAGGCCGAGGATGGCATAGACGATCAGTTTGACCGGGTTGTTCATGGATGGAATACTCCTTCACGGTTGACGCGGAGCGCCTCGTACAGCACGATGCTGGCCGCGTTGGCGAGGTTGAGACTGCGGTGGAACCGGCCGTTCATCGGAATCCGGTAAAGCCGGGAACGGTAACGGTCGTAAAATTCCGGCGGCAGCCCGCTCGACTCCCGGCCGAACACCAGATAGTCGCCGGGACGGTATTGCGCATCCCAGAAGCAGGTCTCTCCTTTTGTGGAGATGAACAGGAGATTCGCTTCGGGATTCTTTTTCAGAAACTCCTCCCAGTTCTCATAGATGGTGAGGTCAAGGTGCGGCCAGTAGTCCATGCCGGCGCGTTTCACATATTTATCCTCCAGTGAAAAACCGAGCGGCCTGACCAGGTGGAGCCGGGTTTCGGTGGAGACGCAGAGGCGGCCGATCGTACCGGTATTCTGCGGGATTTCCGGCGCGACGAGCACGATGTTAAAGGGCAGCATCTTCCAGCGCCTCCTGCCGCCGCATCCGGGCGACGAACATCGAATCGCAATCGCCGTCGTAGCTGAAAACCTGCAGCGTGCCGCCGGTCGGTTCGCCGGTGAGCGGATTCGGGAAATCCTCAAGCGTGTATTCGGGATGGGCCGCGAGGAAACGCTCCAGCACACCGCCGTTTTCCTCCGGGAACAGTGAACAGGTCGCGTAGATCAGTACGCCGCCCGGTTTCACCGCCGGAGCCGCCGCGGTCAGGACTTCGAACTGGACCCGGGTGATGTCGGTCAGTTCCTCCGCCTTCAGCGTCCAGCGTCCGTCCGGGTTGCGCCGCCATACGCCGGAGCAGCTGCACGGCGCATCGACCAGCACGCCGTCGAATCTGGCGGCCTGTTTCCCCTGATAGGGCTTGCCGTCCCATTCGCGGGTCCGGATGTTCGGAAAGCCCGCCCGCCGGGCGCGGGTGCGCAGGTCGTCGAGTTTATAGCTGCGGATGTCGGTGGCGACCACCGTGCCGGTGCGGTTCATCAGCGCGGCGAGCTGCAGCGTCTTGCCGCCGGCGCCGGCACAGGCGTCCAGCCACCGTTCGCCGGACTTGGGGGCGGCGGCGAGGCCGATGCACTGGCTGGCGAGGTCCTGCACTTCAAAGAGACCGTTGCGGAACGCGTCCAGCGTGAAAAGGTTGACCCGCCCGGTCACGGCAACCGCGTCGGCGATTTTGCCGTGGCGGCTGACGGACAGCCCCGCAGCGGAGAGGTCGGCGACCAGATGGTCGGTTTCGGCGGTCTGCATCCTGAGCCACATCGGCGGCCGGGCCGCGAGATCGGCCAGAAAACGTTCACGGTCCAAACCTTCGGGCAGGTGCGTTGCGATCCACTGCGGCAGCAGGTCGCCGTCGGCAAAAACGGCATCGACGCCGAAGATTTTCCCGAGCGCCCCGGCGCGGGCGAGCAGTTGATTCCGGGCTTCCCGGTCCGGTTTCGGCCACGGGAAGCCGAGCTCTCTGGCGATCGCGTCGGCGGCGGGCAGATTCCGGTAATCGAGGTAAAGCGCGGCGAAGAGCAGCGCGTCGAGTTCGAGGCGGGCCAGTCGGATTTCACCGCGTTCGATTTCAACGAGCCGTTCGGCGGGCAGGAATTTGCGCAGCAATCCCCAGTAGCGGAGCATCGCGTAGACCGCTTCGCCGATGAACTGGCGGTCGCGGGAGCCGCACTGCCGGTTTTCGCGCAGCCACGCGGAGAGCACGCGGTCGGCCGGTTTCCCGGAGCCGAACACCGCCTGCAGGACGGTGCGCGCCGCGAGGTTGGCGGATTTCAGCTGCGACCGGAATTTATTGAGATTGAGTTCCAAAATAATCTGTTCCTTTGAAGTTGCTGGGTACATTCAATATAACATAACTCCAAAGGGACGTTTTTTACAGTGCCGCAAGCGGAAATCTTGCCGGAAATCTCCGCTCTTTCGCAACGTGTCGGGAGAGGAATCTGAAATGCGGGCATGTGAGATTGAATTTTCCTGAAAAAATCGGACTTTCTCGTGTTCAGTGATAATAAAACGCCGCTCCGGCGCGTTGCCATGGTGTAGTTGATGGCTTTTTTCCGTTATTCTACTGTTTTTTTTATGATGTTGACTTGAAAAAAAGGGTGAAAAACGCTAATTTCCATAATTTGTACGTACAGATCATTGATACAGGCAGGGGGATGGTTCTGAAATGAAGAAGGTGATCGGGTGGCTGGTGATTCTGGCGGCTGTGGCCGGAATCGGATGGCTGGTCTGGCAGCGGATCGAAGAACAGAATTCGGAGAACACCGGCAAGGCGAAAAAGAAAGCCGCGGCCATCGCCGTGGAAGCCGTATTGCCCGAAACAAAGGACATGCGCGATGTGAAGACGTTCACCGGCACTCTGAAGCCGTGGTCCAGCTTTGAGGTCGCCCCGAAGGTCAGCGGCAGGCTGGAGGAGCTGAACTTCGATATCGGCGACCCGGTTCCGGGCGGCGCGGTGATCGCGCGGATCGAGGATACGGAGTACAAGCAGGTGGTGGACCAGACTGCGGCGGATCTCGACGTCGCCAGGGCGGAACTCTCCGAAGCGCGCGTGATGCTCGACCTGCGCCGCCGCGAATACGAGCGCCAGAAGATTCTGACCGAAAAGAACGTCGGCACCGCCGCCCAGTATGAATCCGCCGAAACCGCCTATCAGGCCCAGGCCGCCGCTTATGCGAAAAGCGAGGCCGAAGTCAAGCGGCGGCAGGCGATTCTCGACAACGCCCGGCTCAAGCTGAACGACTGCACCGTCACCGCCGACTGGGGCGGCGGGGATATGCACCGCTATGTCGCCTCCCGCGAAGTGGATGAAGGCACGCTGATGGCGGCCAACCAGGCGCTGCTCACGGTCGCGGAGCTGGACCGGCTCTATGCGGTGATCTATGCGATTGAGCGCGACTACCCGTCGCTGAAAATCGGACAGGTCGCCCGGCTCTCCACCGACGCCTATCCGGGCGAGGTGTTCGAGGGGAAAATTTCACGGATTGCGCAGGTGTTGCAGGACAACACCCGGCAGGCCGCTGTGCAGATCGAGGTGCCGAATAAGGACCTGCGTCTGAAGCCGGGCATGTATGTGCGTGTGCAGATGGAATTCGCGTTCCATCCCGGCGCGCAGGTGGTGCCGCGCAACGCGGTCATAAAGCGGAACGACAAGACGGGAGTGTTCAAGCTTTCCGCCAGGGACGGTAAAGCGGTGTTCGTGCCGGTGGAAACCGGAATCGCAACCCGCGCCTTTACTGAAATTCTTTCCCCGAAGCTGAATTTCCCGGTGATCACGCTCGGCAACCATCTGCTGACCGACGGTGTGGATATCCGGATTCCGGCGGACTTCCAGATCCGCAAACCGGATGATGCGGAGGCCGGGGAGCAGGAGACGGCACGGTTATGAACATCCCGGAGTTTTCGGTAAAACGCCCGATCTTCATTTCGATGATCTCCTGCATCGTGCTGATTCTGGGCGGCGTGGCGCTGAGTTACCTGCCGGTCGACCTGATGCCGGACATCACCTATCCGGGCGTAACCATCATCACCACCTACGAGGACGCCAGCCCGGAGGAGGTCGAGGAGCTGATTTCCAAGCGGATCGAACGTTCGCTCTCCGCCGTCTCCGGGGTGAAGGAGATCACCTCCACCTCCGGCGAAGGTTCCAGCAACGTGACCGTCTCCTTCAACTGGGGGACCGACCTCGAATCGGCGGTGGCCGACGTGCGTGACCGCCTTGACCGGGTGGTGCCGAGCCTGCCGGATGACGCGGACCGGCCGATCCTGTACAAATTCGACTCCGCGAGTTCCCCGATCCTGCGCATCGGCGTGGCGACGAACATCGACCTGATGGATGCGCGACAACTGGTCGAGGACCAGATTCAGTACCGGCTGGAGCGGATCAACGGCGTGGCCTCGGCTGAGATCAACGGCGGGCTGGTGCGCGAGATTCAAGTGCTGTTCGACGTGGACAAGGCGCGCAAGCTGGATACTTCGCTGGAAAATGTGCTCTCCAAGCTCAAGGAGGCCAACGTAACCACCCCCGCCGGAAACCTGCGCGAGGACCGGCTCGAAATCCGTGTGCGGACCCCCGGCATCTTCACCGACATCGACCAGATCCGCAATACCGTGATCGCGACCGGAAAGAACGGCGAACTGATCAAAGTCGGCGACGTCGCCGAAGTGGTCGACACCCATGAAAAACTGACCCGGTATGTGCGGGTGAACGGCAAGCCGGGCATCATGATGCAGGTTTACAAGCAGTCCGGCTCCAACACCGTGCAGGTGGCCAACGGCGTTTTGAAGGAAATGGAAAGGGTCAACGAGGAATTCGGTTCGCAGGTGCAGCTTCAGGCGATCATCAATACGGCGGATTTCATCGAACGCGCGATCAGCGGTGTGGCGGATTCCGCTTTTTCCGGCGGGCTGCTGGCGGTGGTGGTGCTGCTGTTTTTTTTGCGCAACATCGGCAGTACGATCGTGATTTCGATCAGCATCCCGATGTCGATCATCGCGACCTTCGCGTTGGTCTACTTCTGCGGCTACACCCTGAATCTGATGACGCTCGGCGGCCTTGCGCTCGGCGTCGGCATGCTGGTGGACAATTCGATCGTGGTGCTGGAAAACATCACCCGGCTGCGCGACGAGGGCATGCATCCGCACGAGGCGGCGGTGAAGGGGACCAGCGAAGTGGTGGCCGCGCTGACCGCCAGCACGCTGACCACGCTGGCGGTGTTCCTGCCGCTGCTCTTCATGGAGGGGATGGCCGGCGTGATGTTCAAGCAGTTTTCGGCGGTGGTCTCCTTTTCGCTGGGCTGCTCGCTGTTCACCGCGATCACGCTGGTGCCGATGATGGCGTCGCGGCTGCTGCGCCCGGTGGCGCCGCCGGCCGGCAAGCCGTCGCTGTGGCACCGGATCATGGAGATCCCGGAGTATTTCCTGCGGTGGCTGGTCGGCTGTTATTCCGATGCGCTGGATGCGGTGATCCGGTTCCGCTGGCTGTTCATCGGGATTTCGGTGGCGCTGGTCGGCGCGTCGCTGCTGCTGATTCCGCTGATCGGCACCGAACTGATGCCCAAGGCGGACGAAGGCGAGGTGCGTGTCTTTCTGGAAATGGAGGTCGGCACCAGCCCCGAAGCCGTGAACGATGTGGTGATCATGACCGAAAACATCATCCGCGAGGTATGCGGCAAAGATATGCGCGGCTGGGTGACCTTCGCGGGCAGTTCGAGCTGGCGCAGTTCGGGCGGACACAAGGCGAACTACAACATCCGGCTGGTGCCGAGGACGCAGCGCAGGCGTTCCGACCAGCAGATCACCGCCGAGCTTGACCGGCGGCTGAAGGTGATTCCGGGCGCGGTCTGCCGGGTGCGGGCCGGGCAGGGGATCTTCTCGCGGATGATGGGGGCCGGTTCCGGCGAAGGGGTTGCGGTGGAGCTGCGCGGTTTTGATTTCGATACCGCCGCCGCGCTGGCGGCGCGGGTCAGCGACGCGATGGCCTCCGTGCCGGGCATCACCGACGTGAAGCTCTCCCGTGACCTCGGCGTGCCGGAGGACCGGCTGGTGATCGACCGCGACAAGGCCAACGACCTCGGTGTGCCGGTCAAGGAGATTGCGGATGCGCTGCGCACCATTCTCGCCGGTTCCGAAGCGGGCGAGTTCCGTGAAAACGGCGACGAATACACGATTCTGGTGAAGGTCAAGGATGCGGATCTGCTGGGCCTCGACCAGATTCTCGACCTCTCCATGCGCAACGACAAGGGGGAACTTGTGGTGCTGCGCAACCTGATCAATTACGAACGGGTCAAGGGACCGGTCAACATCGAACGCAAGAATCAGGAACGCGTGCTGACCGTCGGCGGCAATATCCAGGACCGCGACCTCGGTTCGGTCGTGCAGGATATTCAGGCGAAATTGGAGGATATTCCGATGCCGCCGGGCTTTACGCTGCTGTTTTCCGGCGATTACGAAGACCAGCAGGAGTCGTTTCGCGAGCTGATGTTCGCGTTTTCGCTGGCGCTGGCGCTGGTGTATATGGTGATGGCCTGCCAGTTTGAATCGCTGCGCGACCCGCTGGTGGTGATGTTCAGTGTGCCGCTGGCGGCGATCGGTGTGGTGCTGGCGCTCTTCCTGACCCGGACGACGTTCAATCTGCAATCCTTCATCGGCGTGATCATGCTCGCGGGCATCGTGGTGAACAACGCGATCCTGCTGGTGGATACCGCGAACCTGTTGCGCAACGAGGAGGGGATGCCGCTGGAAAAAGCGGTCAGGGAAGCGGGTAAACGGCGGTTGCGGCCGATCCTGATGACCACGCTGACCACGGTGCTCGGGCTCTTCCCGCTGGCGCTCGGGCTGGGGGACGGCGGCGAGACGCAGGCGCCGATGGCGCGCGCGGTGATCGGCGGCCTGACCAGCTCGACGGTGATTACATTGTTCTTCGTTCCGGCGGTCTATCTGGTGGCGGAAACTCTCTGCTCCAAAAAGAAAACGCAAACCGGGGAAGAACGGAGCTGACCGCCGGCGCGCCGGCATGATGCGGCATGGACGGGAATTTTCTCCTGCTTCGCGGGGAGGGGGGCCGTACTTTTGATATTTGATTCGGACGATGTATATTACTACGGAACCGTAATTGCGTAATTTCAGGAGGTTGAAATGAAAGTTCTGCTGGTCAACGGGAGCCCTCACAGGGAGGGTTGTACTTTTACGGCGCTTTCGGAGGTGGCCGGAGCGCTGAAGAACAACGGCGTCGAATCGGAGATTTTCTGGATCGGCAACCGGGCCGTACAGGGCTGCATCAGCTGCTGGAAATGCCGGGAGACCGGAAACGGCTGCGTGTTCAAAGAGAAACTCTACACCGACTTTGTGACGAAAATGAAGGAGAGCGACGGACTGGTGATCGGCGCTCCGGTCTATTACGCCGGACCTCCGGGAAGTTTGTGCGCGATTCTCGACCGGGTGTTCTTTTCCGCGACGGAATGCTTTCTGCATAAGCCGGCGGCGTGTGCGGTGAACTGCCGGCGCGGCGGAGCGAGCGCCGCGTTCGACCGCTTGAACAAATACTTCACGATCTGCCAGATGCCGGTGGTGTCGTCGCAGTATTGGAATTCGACGCACGGCTTTACGCCGGACGAGGTTCGCCGGGATCTGGAGGGATTGCAGACGATGCGGACGCTCGGCAACAATATGGCCCATCTGCTGAAGTCCCTGTCGCAGGGCGGAGTCCCGCTGCCGCAGCAGGAGCCGCGGGTCAGCACGAATTTCATCTCATAAGGAGCGCCGGGAGCAACCGTGCTCCCGGTTGAAAAAAAAGCGTCCGGACGGGCAAAGCCTCCGGACGCGATGCTGTTCAGGCCTGATTTAGAACTTATTCAGGGATAAACTCTAAATCAGGTGTCCCATGCGCTCTTTTTTGGTGCGCAAATAGAATTCGTTTTCGGCGCACGGCTCAATCACCAGCGGAACCCGTTCCGCGAGCTTCAGGCCGTAGCCGGAAAGGCCGACCAGCTTCTTGGGGTTGTTGGTCAGCAGCCGGACCGATTTCACTCCGAGGTCGAGCAGAATCTGCACGCCGATCCCGTATTCGCGCAGGTCGGGGGCGAAGCCGAGTTTTACATTCGCATCGACCGTGTCGCACCCTTCATCCTGAAGCTGGTAGGCGTGGATCTTGTTGAAGATGCCGATGCCGCGTCCCTCCTGGCGCAGATAGACCAGCACGCCGGAGCCGTTTTCGACGATCTGGCGCATCGCGGCGTGGAGCTGGTCGCCGCAGTCGCAGCGGCAGCTGCCGAATACGTCGCCGGTCAGGCATTCGCTGTGCACGCGCACGAGCACATTCTCCTTGTCTTTCACGTCGCCGTAAACGAGGGCGATATGCTCGAAGGAGTCCACCTTGGTCCGGTACGGGGTGATCCGGAATTCGCCGAACACGGTGGGCAGCCGGGCGCTGGCGCCGCGGATGATCAGTTGCTCATGGCGGCGGCGGTAGGCGATCAGGTCGGCCACCGTTCCCCATTTCAGGCCGTGTTTTTTGCGGAATTCATCCAGCTGCGGCAGCCGGGCCATCGTGCCGTCGTCGCTCATGATTTCGCAGATCACGCCGGCCGGAGTGAGTCCGGCGAGGCGGGCGAGGTCGACCGCCGCTTCGGTGTGTCCCGCCCGGCGCAGCACGCCGCCCGGCCGCGCGATCAGCGGGAACAAATGCCCCGGCGATACGAAGTCGGCGGGCGAGGTCGCCGGGTCGATCAGCGCCTTGACCGTCGTTGCCCGGTCGAAAGCCGAAATGCCGGTGGTGGTGCCGCGCTTGGCGTCGACGCTCTGGGTGAAGGCGGTGCCGAAAGGATCGGTCAGCGAGGCGGGCGTGGAGAGGTTGAGTTCGGAGGCGCGTTCCGCCGACAGCGGCGCGCAGATCAGCCCGCGCCCGTAGGTCGCCATGAAAGTGATCGCTTCCGGGGTCACGTGGGCGGCGGGCAGCACGAGGTCGCCCTCGTTTTCACGGTGCTCATCGTCGGTGACGATCACCATTTTGCCCTGCCGCAGGTCGGCGACCAGATCCTCTACCGGATCGAAAACAAATTCGCTCATCGTATCAATTCCTGTTGTATATGAACTGTTCAAATATTGATTTCACGAGAAATCGGCGTGATCGCGTTGGCGCGGCCGGTGCGGTAGTCGTAGCCGATCACCGCGCCGTCGAGCCGGATCGGGCCGTTTTCGACCACCGGCAGCCGGTTCGGCAGTCCGGTGGTGAATTTGTACAGCACCGCCCCGACCTCGCGGCCGAGCACACTGGTGGAGGCTCCGACCATCCCGGCGTCGGTCAAATAGGCGGTTCCGCCGGGGAGTACCCGGCTGTCGGCGGTCTGCACGTGGGTGTGCGTGCCGATCACGGCGGTGACCCGCCCGTCGAGGAAGTACCCCATCGCCAGCTTTTCGCTGGTCGCCTCGGCGTGGAAATCGACCAGAATGGTGCTCACGCTTTTCGGCAGTTCCTCATTGAGAATCCGGTCCGCGGTTTCAAAGGGGCAGTAGGCGGAGTCGCGCATGAACACCTTGCCGAGCAGACTGATCACCGCCACTTCGCCGCCGCCGGGGTTGGGAAAGACGCCCCAGCCGCGTCCCGGCTGCTTTACGGAGAAGTTGGCGGGACGGATCATCTGGCGGAAAGCGCCGATTTCGGCGTCGAAGCCCTTCTGGTCCCAGGTGTGGTCGCCGCTGGTCACCACGTCGGCGACGGCGAGCAGGTCGCGGACGCATCCGGAAGTCAGGCCGGAGCCCGCCGCCGAGTTTTCGCCGTTGATCACCACAAACTGACAGTTGAATTCCCGGCGCAGTTCCGGCACGAGCTGTTTGACCGCTTCGCGGCCTCCCTTGCCGACGACGTCGCCGATAAAAAGCATATTCATGAATTCGGGATTCCTCTTCGTTGCTGCGATTGCATTCTCTATAACATATCGCCGGATCGGGAATTATTCCAGTCCTTCAGCCGTTCCGGTGTTTTTTCATCTGCAAAAAACGGGTCATCAGCAGTACGCACAAGAATGAGAACGGGCTGGCGAACATCGCGGCGCGCAGTCCGAACCGGTCCGCCGCGACGCCGACGAGCAGCAGCAACAGTCCGGCGATGCCCCAGGTGCCGCCGACCACCAGCCCCATGCGCGTGCCGAGCGCGGGGCCGCCGGGGGCGGTGCGCGCCAATACCACCAGCTGCGGAAAGCCGGCTCCGACCAGCACTCCCGCCAGCGGGATCAGCGCCGCCGCCCAGCCGGACGGGGCGGCGCAGAGGTAGAGGATCAGCAGCGGCACCCCGGCGAGGATTTCGAGCTGGATGCACCGGATGGTTTCAAACTTTTTGATCAGGAAGCTGGTACCGAGCGCGCCGAGCCCCGCGCCCGCGCCGAACAGCATTGCGCTGAGGCCGCCGAAACCGAGCGAAAAGCCGAAGAGATTCAGATAGGTCGGCAGCAGTCCCTGAATGATCACGCAGCCGGTGTTGATCAACGTCGCGACCACGAAGAGCTCCCAGAAGGTCAGCGTGGAGTGCGGGATGGCCGCCGCCTTGCCGCGCGCCGCCTGCGGCCGGTCCTTGGCGAGCCGGACCCGCGCCTTGGAGACGCCGACGAGCAGGAGAGCCACCGGAATCAGCATCAGGTAGAGGCCGTGGAAACCGAAGCATTCCAGCAGCACGCCGCCCAGCAACGGACCGGTTGCGTAGCCGAGGAAGCCGGAGAGCATGAAAATGGAGGTGGCGACTGCCGGCGTCACGGTGCCTGGATCGATCGCGCAGACGCCGCGCAGCCCCTCGGGATGGACCAACGCCACGCCGACGCCGAGCACCAGCACGATCAGCGTCAGGAGCCACATCGCTCCCGGTCCGGCCGGCACCAGTCCGACCAGGCAGATCGCGCAGCCGAGCACCAGCCCGACCTGAACCAGCAGCGGCCTGGTCGCGGTTTTGCGGAGTGTTCCGGCCCAGAGCTGTACGCCGTTGGAGCTGAAGGCGCAGAGGGTCAGCAGCAGCGTGCCGGTGCCGATGGAAAGGGTGTATTTTTCCAGCAGGCGCGGCAGGAATCCCGGCAGCATACCGGAGAGCATATCGACGGTGAAGTGGATCGCGGTCAGCATGGAGAGCTGCCAGATCGCAAGGGTTCGGCGGTTCATGGTGGTTCGGACTTTCCTGTTGTGATTTCATTAATATATCCCGCCGCCGCGCGAGTATCAAGAAATCCGAAGAAAAATGTCCGGTTTTCCGCTTTTGCCTCTTGACAACCGCTTCTTTCTTTGGTATAATATAGATGTAGCACAAAATGTGCTATTGTAATATCGAAAGGAATCAGGCGTGGGAAACAAACCGCAATACCTGAAAACGGCGGAATTGCTGGCGGAGCGGATTTCGTATGGCGACTATCTGCTGACTGAAATTCCGTCCTCCCGGAAACTGGCGGAGGAGTTCGGCGTCAGCCATATCGTGGCGCGCAAGGCGGTTGAAAAGCTGCTGGCCGACGGCCTGTGCCGCCGGATGGAAAACGGCCGGATCGCCGTATGCGCCCGCCGGGAAGCGGCGGGACCGGCGCCGGAGCCGACGGTCGCAATGCTGTTTCCAGCCTTCGCCAGCAACTATTTCCAGCGTTGCCGGGTGCAGCTGGAGCGGGCGACGGAGCGGCGGCGCGGCCTGTTTCGCCCGGTGAATTTCGTCCATTGGAATGAGCCGGTGATCCGGGAGACGCTGAACAATTTCGACGGAGTGTTCCTGTTCGGCAGCGCCGAAGAACTTGACCCCGCCGCGCGGGAATTGTTCCGAAGCCGGAAACACGGACTGACCACGGTGGATTTCGACCTGACCGGGCTGGGGATTCCCCGGCTGGCGATGTTCGACGCGAGCTGTGTGCGCCCGCTGCTGGAACATCTGAAGTCGCTCGGTTTCAACCGGATCGATTGTATCAACACGCAGCCGTGCGATGTGGAGACCACCCGCCGGATCGGGGCGTGGCTGAATGGGATGCGCGAATTGGATTACACCGGCATATTGCACAACGAGCCGGTCCGCGCCTACGAGGACCCGGCGCAGAGCGCGTATGAACTGATGCGTGCCCGCCTGACCGGTGAATTTACGGCGCAGGCGGTATTCTGCACCAATGAAAACATTGCCTATGGCGTGGCGCGCGCCCTGCTGGATGCGGGGAAACTGCCCGGACGCGACATCGGGCTGGTCGCGATCGGCGACGGCGGGAACGCCCGTTTTTTCGCCCCGTCGATCACCTGTGTTGAAATGCCGGACATGGCGCGGGAACTGGACCGGCTGCTCGACTGGATGTTCGATCCCGGCAAAACGGCGTGGACGGATGAGCCTGCGTTGTTGCCGCGGCAGGTGCCGCTGTTTATCGGAGAATCCACCGTATGGAAAAGAAAATAAAAGGAGACGGCTTATGAAAAATAAATTTACATTGATCGAGTTATTGGTGAATATTACTTGTAAAATATGCAATCAGTCTCTGTATGCCGCTCTGCGTAAAAGAGAGGCGGCAAGGTGCCGCTGCCAAGTAACGGGATGTGCGTCGTCACTTCGTTCCTCCTACTTATCCCGCTGGGGAGCTCTGCTCCCCCGGCCCCTCGCTTCCTCATCTATTCCCGCTCTGCGCAAAAGAGAGGGGTTCGGGGGAGAGAAAGCGGCGACTTGCGCCGTGTCTCTCCCCGTACCAACTAATCCGAACATCTCTCTCATTCTTCGCAACCTCTTACGCCTCCGTCAACGCTCTGCGAGCGGCAAGTCGGAGCAAAAACGTGAAGTTGCCTTTCCGCAAAAAAGCGGGAAGACAACTTCACGTTTTTGCGGATCTTCCTTCCCCGCCGACCGACCGCGGCCCCGCCTGTTGACCGTCCCGTACCCGGCACCGGCACCTTGCCGGTCGTGGTCCAGCGGCGAAAGCGCTGGTCGCTCCGACAGGAGCGAAATCCTCCGTTGGAGACTATCCCGCTGCAGTTTTACGTTGATTGAGCTGCTGGTAGTGATTGCAATGATCGCCATTCTGGCCGGAATGCTGCTGCCCGCGCTGAACAAGGCGCGGGAGAGCGCCCGGGCGTCGAGCTGCCTGAGCAACCTGCGGCAGATCGGGCAGGCGGAGCAGATGTACGCCGGGAACAACGACGATTTCCTGACGCCGCTGAACCTCGGCGCCACCTGGGGCGTGAACAATGATAACAACTGGTGGACCAATCTGCTGGTCAATGGCGGGTACCTGCCGCCGCCGAAGGTGTGGCACTGGGAACCGAGTGGGGTGGTGAAGGACGGCGTATTGCGCTGTCCGAGCGTGAACGACAACGAGATTTCCGCTTCGGGCGGCTATGCGCTGTTCGAAAATGTCGCGGCCGATAAGCATCCGAACCGGGCCTCTTATGGTTGTGCGCCCAAATTGGGGCGGGTGAGAAATGCGTCGGGGCTGATCCAGATCGCCGACAGTTACCACTATCAGTATAAAAACACCAGCATCGGCTTCCTGTGTCCGAAGTGCACCGAGTGGACTTTTTCATCGACCGCCCAGATTCCGCCGCGCCACCGGGGAGGCGGCAATGCGGTGTTTCTCGACGGCCATGTGGCGGGACATCCTTATTTGTACTGGAAGGGAAATTCCGACGATGTATTCGGTCATGAAGTCAAACGGTAAGAGGATCGTGATGAACTATTGGTTGCTTATCCCGGCGGTCTGTGGGATCACGCTCAACGCCGCCGTGGATTTTACCGGGCCGGGATTTCCGCCGCTGTCGCTCAACCGGGCGGGAGAAGCGGCGACGGTGCCGGTACGGCAGACGGTGACGGTGGCGGATTTCCGGGACGGTTTCCCGGATATCGTGCTGAACAAGGCCGGGGAACGGGGACAGAAATTGATCCATGCCGCGGAGCGCGGCGCGCTGCAGGTGGAGTGGCGGCGCGCGAATGCGGGATACTGGGAGTGGAGTTGCCGAAAGCCGGTCCCGCTGCCGGAATTTACTTCAGCCCGTATTGTGGTGAAGCTGACCGCCGGGAGTCCGGAGCCGCCGGAATGGTTCAACCTGCGGCTGGCGGATGCGACCGGCGAGGTGTTCCAGTACGCGAAGCGGACCGACTGGGACCGGGACGGCGTCTGCAATCTGGTGTTCGAGTTGGAGCGTTCGCAAAAGCCGGTGCTGAGCTGGGGCGGCAATGGCGACGGCAGGCTGGATTTCCCGGTGAAATTCCTCGGGGCCAGCGGTGATTTCAAGGCGGGGGAGGGGGACGGAAAGCTGTGGATCGATTCGATACGGGGGGAATTCGTGTCTTCGGTGCCGTTGAGCCGGGCGGTCGCGGTCACGCTGAAGGGAACCGATCCGTTCCACCTGATTCCGCCGGAGAGGCAGGGACCGGTTCTGTCGTTTCACAACCGTTCCGTTTCCGCGGTCCGGCTGAATGCGGAACTGACGCTGCGGGATTTCGACGGCATGGCGGTGCGAAAGCGGTTCCCACTGGTGTTGGCCGCCGGAGAAACCCGGCCGTTCGTCTGGCCGGAAAAGCTCGGCCGCCGGGGCATCCGCTATCTGGAATGCCGGTTCTCCGATTCGGAAAATCCCGGTGATTCTTCGGTGTGGAACAGTTCGTTTGCGGTGATGGAGCCTGCCGGACCGACAGCCGGGGCGGGGCGGGGATTCATTTTCGGCGTCTGCAGCCATCCGAATTGGACCCGGGACCGTGAGGTTCACCGCCGCGAAGCCGAGGCGGCGGCGCTGGCCGGAGCCGGAGTGGTGCGGATCGATTTCGAGTGGTGGCAGATCGAGCCGGAGAAGGGGAAGCGCGATTACACACTGTACGATGAACTGGTTGAAACATTCGCGCAACGGGGCGTCGAATTTGAGGCGATCCTCGGCAAGCCGCCGAAATGGGCGGTCGTGAAAGGCAATCTGCCGGATTACGGCGCGTGGCGTTCGTTCGTGCGGGATGCGTTCCGGCGCTACCGGGGAAAAATCCGTCTGTGGGAGGTCTGGAACGAACCGGACCTTGCCGGGTTTGCGTCCTTCGATGTTCCCGAGTATGTGGAGCTGATGAGAATCGTGCGCGAGGAGGCTGACCGGGAAATTCCCGGAGCGACGGTTCTTTCCGGCGGTTTTGCGACGATGGCGGCGCACGGCTCGAAAAAACGGGAGGATTTTCAGGAGGAGACCCTGAAGCGCGGCCGTGGGCTTTTCGATCTGCACGCCTACCATGAGCACGGCACTTTTCCGCAATACCGGCAGCTGGTGGACGGCCTGTTCCTGCCGATGCGGAAGCGGGCCGGAGTCGCCGTGCCGTGGTATGCCAATGAAACCGCGATCACTTCGGCCGGCGTCGGCGAACGGGAGCAGGCGGTCACGCTTGCCAAAAAGCTGGTGTTCGCATGGAGCCGGGGAGCAGTCGGCTACAACTGGTACAATCTGCGCAACAAAGGCGACGATCCGCGCGACGGAGAGCACAATTACGGGATGATGACCTCCGACTTCCGGCCCAAGGCGGTCTATGTGGCGTTCAACACGCTGGCGGGCCTGCTGCGGGGCCACGGGTTCGTGCGGCAGATTCCGGTGGCGGACGGCGGGATGCTGTTTGAATTCCGCAACGGGACTGAACGTGTATTGTGCGGCTGGAACGAGGAGTTCCGCAGCGCCGGCAAGCGGTTGCTGGTCGACTCGGACGCCGTTCGGGCCGAGTTGATCGACCTGATGGGCAACGCGGTTCCGGCGGAACGGCTCGGCGACCGGCTGCTGCTTCCGCTCGAACGGACTCCGGCTTTCCTGCGGCTGGCCGGTGCGGACCGGGTTGAGGTTGCCGGAGGCGTGATGCGGATTATTCCGCCGCCGGTCGCGGTTTCGGGGCGGACATTGCCGCTGGAAATCGAACTGGTCTCACCGGTTTCCCGCCCGGTCAACGCGAAGTTGACGTTGCTGCCGCCCGCCGGATTGCGAACCGAAAACGACCAAGTGGAACTGGTGTTGGGGCCGGGAAAGAGGTGCGTCTGGAAAACGCAACTGTCGGTCGGAGGCGATTTCCTGCCGAAGCTCGGGGAAACGGAGACGGTTGCGGTCGAATGCCGGATTCCGGAGCTTGGATATCGGGATCGTCTCGAACAGCCGGTCGTCGGAGCACTGCCGCTACCAGCGCGTTTCGATTTGAACCGGAAAAATCAGACGGTATCGCTCTTCGACGCCGACCCGACGAAAACCGCGCTGGTCTGGAGCGGCCCCGGGGACCTGAGCGCTGAAGTCCGGCTGGATGCGTCGGACCGGGAACTGCTGTTGCGGGTGGACGTGACCGACGACCGGCACTGTCAGCCCTTTTGGAGGAGCGATATGTGGCAGGGGGACGGTGTGCAATTCGCGCTGGCGGTTCCGGGGCAGCAGGGGTTATGGGAGCTGGGGCTTTCGCTGTCCGACTCCGGCGGGAGTAAATGCTTCGCATGGAGTGTGCCGAATGGTTTCGACCGGACCGCTGCTGCTGCCGCGATGCGGCTGGAAGCGGAACGGCGCGGGACAGTTACGCATTACCGGGCGGCGATTCCGCTGGCCGCGCTCGGTCTCGACCGGACGAAGCTGCGTGAGGGCATCCGGTTCAATCTGCTGGTCAACGACAATGACGGCGAAGCGCGCAAGGGATGGATTGCCGCTGCTCCGGGGATTGGTTCGGGGAAGGATGCCGGAAAATATCCGGTGGTGGTCGGGCCGTGAATTCACGGCTCCGGCCGGGGACATGTTGCATTTCTGAATCCGGGTGCTATATTGAAATCGGAGGAGAAATATGCAGAATCTTTACATCGGAACCAAACCCAGGAAAACCGGCATGATGCCCGGTTCGCTGGTTTTCACCGGCAAGCGTAAAATGAAGAACGTTTCGCTGGAGGCTTTCTGCTACAACCAGGAGGAAGTCCGGCGGATTCCGTTGCGGAGCGCGGATGAGATTCCGGGACTGCTGCAGGAGGACTGCCGGCTCTGGCTGAACATCAACGGACTGCACGATTCCGAACTGATCAGGCGGATCGGCGAAATATTCGGGATCAACCCGCTTTTTCTCGAAGATATCCTCAATACCGGCCAGCGTCCCAAAGCCGAGCTCGGAGAGGATTATATGTTCTACGTCCTGAAGATGATCCGGCTCGCCCCCAAAGAGGACCACCTGAACATCGAACAGCTCAGCATGATCCACGGCCGGAATTATCTGCTCACGTTTCAGGAGGTTGAAGGGGATCTGTTCGATGCGGTCCGGCAGCGGCTCATGAAGAACATCGGGCGGCTCCGCAGGGCCGGGACGGATTATCTGGCTTACGCCCTGATGGATACGGTCGTCGACCACTATATCGTGATCCTGGACCATCTGCGCGACCTTCTGGAGCCGCTGGATACCGAAGCGCTCGACTCGAATGAGCGGCGCGATCTGCCGTCCAGCGTCCGCAGCGGCAAGAATCAGCTGATTCTGCTGCGGCGTTTCATTTCGCCTCTGCGCGAGGTTCTCGATACGCTGCAGCGCGACGGCGACGATCTCTGGGATGAGTCGCTGACTCCTTATCTGAACGATTTGCGGGACCATCTGCGCAGTGTGATGGATACGATCGAATCCTACCGGGAGAATCTTTCCGGCGTGCTGGAGCTTCATCTGGCCGTATTGAGCCAGAAGATGAATGATGTGATGCGCACTTTGACCGTGATCGCGACGATTTTCATTCCGCTGACGTTCGCCGCCGGAATCTACGGCATGAACTTTGAATTCATGCCGGAGCTGAAAATGCGGTGGGGATACTACGGTTTCTGGGGCTTCTGCGCGGCCGCGGCACTGCTGATGCTGGCCGCGTTCCGGTGGAAGAAATGGCTCTGATTTGATTTTTTCCTGATTCCGGCGTATATTGATAACATACGTACCGTTTTTTGAGGAGGATTCGCAGAATCCATATCTGTAATCACGCAATGGAGGTGTCTTTATGAAAACAATCGGAATTTTGGGAATTGTCGCGGCAGTCCTGACGGCGGGAGCCGCTGAAGTTCAGGTTTCCGAGCTGACCGGCAATGCCAAGGCAAGCGAATTCAAGCTGTATGGGAAAAACCGCGTTGTCAGGGCGGGATTCCCGGTAACCGCATTGCCGGCCGATCTGGCGGGTGAAACGCTGGTTTCGGCTCCGCGCGGTTCGGCCACCCAGCCGGGAGCCGCTTATTCGGTTTCGGTCGACGGGCCGGCCAAGGTCTATTTGCTGGTGCAGGATCGCGGCAAGACCACCGTTCCGGAAGGCTGGACCAAGGTTCCCGCGACCGTATGCTGGGCGAACAACTATACGGATTCCGTCTATGTGAAGGAACTGGATGCGCCGGGCAAGGTGGAAGTGCCCGCTCATGACGGCAAACAGGGGAACAACTTCGGCGTTCCCAACGCCCTCGTGATTACGGCGAAAGAGAAGGAAACGGTATCTTCCCCCGCGACGGAAAGCCGCATGCTGCCGAAGAACCGGATGCGGTGCGTCGGGGGCAGCTTCGTGTTCGTCGAGTTTCCGGAGTTCCTGAAGGACCTGCCGCTGATTTCCGTTCCGCGCGGAGTTTCAAACCAGCCCGGCACCGGCTACTCCTTCACTCTGAAGAAGCCGGCGAAACTCTATTTGCTGGTTCAGGATCGCGGCACGCCTTCCATCCCGGAAGGGTGGACCAAAGAGGAAGGCAAGGCGGTGTGGAGCGTCGGCGCCGCGAAACATAAAGACTCGATCTATTCCCGGGAGTTTCCCGCCGGAACCGTTGAAATTCCGGCCCATGACGGCAGGCAGGGGAATTCCTACGGCATTCCCAGCGCGGTGGTGATTCAGTATAAATAACCGTCCGAACGATCCGGCGGCCGTTCCCTGCATGGGGATGGCCGTTTTTACTTTATTTACGAAAGTGGAGGAGTACGATGAAACGAATCGTGACCATTCAGGATATTTCCTGCGTCGGCAAGTGTTCGCTGACGGTGGCGCTGCCGGTCATTTCCGCGATGGGCGTGGAGTGCGCGGTGCTGCCGACGGCGGTGCTTTCCACCCATACGATGTTCCGGGGCTTCACGTTCCGCGATCTCACCTGCGATATCGAGCCGGTCGCCGCGCATTGGAAACGGGAAAAGATCGGTTTCGACGCGATCTACACCGGCTATCTCGGCTCATTCGAGCAGTTGAAGCTGGTGTCGGAATTCATCGACGGCTTCAGGACCCCGGAGAATCTGGTCTTCATCGACCCGGTGATGGCCGATAACGGCAAGCTCTATCCGGGATTTACGCCGCAGTTCGCCCGGGAGATGGCCGGACTCTGCGGCCGGGCCGACGTGATCGTGCCGAATCTGACGGAGGCGGCGTTTCTGCTGGACCGTCCGTACCGGGGCGAGGGCTATGACGAAGCCTATATCCGGGAGCTGCTGAAGCGTCTCGCCGGACTTGGCGCGAAGCAGGCGGTGCTGACCGGAGTGAGCTTCGCCCCCGGCGAACTCGGCGTGATGGGATATGATGCCCGGCGGGATGAGTTTTTCAGCTATTTCCACCGCCGCCTCGATGCCTCGTTCCACGGGACCGGCGATATCTTCTCCTCCGCGGCGGTGGGGGCGCTGATGCGCGGATTTCCGCTCGAAAAAGCGTTGGCGCTCGCGGCGGACTATACGGTCGACTGCATCGAATGCACGATGAATTCGCCCGGCCATGTCTGGTACGGCGTCGAATTTGAGCGGGCTGTCCCGAACCTGCTGAAGCGCCTGGAGCAATGAGGCTTCACGCTTTGCGGGCAGGGGGCGGAACGCGTCGGGGATTCATCTCCAGAAATAGCCGTCGCACTCCACGCTGCGGCCGCCGAGGCTGGAGCTCATATCCTCCTGCGTCAGGTCGAAGAACTGGAGCCGGGAGCGGTTGCCTTCGGCGTCCACCGCCTGCAGCGCGAACGGTATCCCGGTGAAGTTGCGCGGCAGCAGTTTATCAGGGAAGCCCACCACGAACGTCCTGAACTCCTTTCCCGCCGCAGGCAGTGCGAAGCCGCGGGAGGTTTCGTTCGCGATCGCTTCCGGGTAGAGCGCCAGTTGCTCCAGCGCGGCTTCCGCGCCGCCGGAAAGTTTCAGGTGAATCTCGATTTTGCCGGAACTTCCCGGTTTGCTCCGGAAATTGTGCAGCTTCACCGCATGCCAGCGGGAAGCTCCCATGCCGTGCAGTACGGGACCGGCGGGAATGGAGGAAGCCTTTTCGCCGTTGGAGCGGAAGATGCCGTATTCCGTGTTGCGGGGATAGCGCAGCACGGCGGTGATCTTCGCCCCCTCCGGCGCGCGGTATTTGATGCCGAGGAAGAGCGGCCCGTATCCTTCCGGCCGGGCGGGCAGGGTGAGCGTGAAGGGGAGGAAACGGTCCTGCTTCAGCGTGCCGTCCGCTCCGGCTCCGAAAGTGCAACCGAAAGCCGCGGCTTCTTCTCCGTCGAGTTTGACGTAAGCGGTCGGCGCCGCGCTGACTTCGATGCGGTCGACTCCGCTCAGGTCGTCGACTGCGTCGACCGCCATATTCGCTTCAGAGATATGCAGCCGGAGCCCGGTGATGCGCGGCGGGGTGCGGTCGATGCCGTACAGAATGCTCCACATCCACGGATCGACGTACTCCTTCGGCGGCAGCGGCGGTTCGGTGAAACGGGCTCCTTTCATCTTTGCGAGCAACCGCACCGAGGCGAAGGGATCGGCGTTCTCATTGCTCCACGAAGGTTCCAGCGCGGTCTTTTCCTCGCGGTCGTTCCAGCTGGAGAGGTTCACGATTGCCGGGGCCACTTCCTGCTGCGCGATCCGGATCGCCTTCAGGAAGAAGGCGTCGCGGTCGAAGGAACGGTCCGGCATCACCTCCGGAAGTTTGGACCAGCGCCCCGCGTTGTTGAAGCCGGGGTAGATCCAGACCGCCTGTTCGAGTTTGTTTTTACGTTTCCGGTTCGCTTCGGCGACCAGTTGTTTGCTTTTGCGCAGGCTTTCGCGCCATTTGTCCCAGTAGAGCGTGTCGTCGGGCAGTTCGGAATCCGCCTCCCAGCGGTCCCCGCCGGTGCCGTAGGCGCGGGTGGTCTCTTTGCGGCAGTGGCTCCAGGTATTGGCCGGGAGCTTCAGGCAGCCGAGCGCCTCGACCTGCACCATTTTTTCCGCAGGTCCGGAGACCATCCAGTAGATTTTTTCTCCGCTTTTCCGCTCCACCGCTTCCATGATCTGCTGGTGTTCGGCGGCGGAATACGGCAGGTTCCACGCTTCGTACTGGTAGAGGATTTTCTCGTTCCGGCGCAGGAAGGCTTCGGGATATTTTCCGGCCAGCGCCAGCACCGAGGAAGCGCGCTCGATAAAGGCGGAAATCTCTTTGGCCGATTTCGGCATGAACTGGATCTCGTCGTGGATTCCGAGCCGGAACCCCTCCTGCCGGGCCAGCTTCAGGCAGTTCTCGAAGTGTTCGAGGTTCAGGAATTTCCGGCCGCTTTCCGGGTCGGGGTAGAGCTGCATCAGCACGCCGTCCAGTCTGCTGTTCTTCATGCACCGCAGCTGCCAGCGGATCACCTCGGTATTTCCGGCGGAATAGAAGCCCAGATACGGATAGGTCAGGTCCGCCCCGGCCCGCCGCCACAACGGACCGGAACTGTTGCGGTATTCGCTGCGTCCGTCCTGATAACCCCAGACCCGGAAAAACGCGTCGCCGCCCTTTTCCGTCGTATCCGCGTAGAACCAGGAGTGCCACTCCTGCGCGATCAGGAACGTATCGCGCAGATCGGGAACCGTTTCGGGCGTTTCCGGCTCCCGCTGTTCAACCGGCGCCGGAGCAAGACGGCGTTTCAGCGCGGCTTCCGCCTCGGAGGGAATGCGCTCGAAATTCAGTTCCGTGACTTCAACCGGCCGGGGGCAGAGAAACCAGAGCGAGCCGTGCGTCCCCGGGCGATCTTCCGTCATCTCCGCCTGAAACTCCTTCCATTCGCCTCCGGTTGCGGGCAAACGTTTTTCCAGCAGCGAATAGGTGTTGTCGCCGTGTTTGACGATAAAGTGCAGCACGCCCCCGCCGAGCCGGTAGCGGAAAGAAACCCGGTATTTCGCGCGGGAAAGCGTCAGGGCATGGCTGCTCCATATCCCGTTCTCCCGGCCGGTTCCGGGTTGAATCCGCCAGATGTTTCCTTCGGTTTCCAGCCGGGTGCCGTCACCGAGCTTTTTCCAGCTTTCCGCGGGCGGCAGATCCATCGTCCCGGCAGACAGGAGTGTCGAAAGGCAGGCCAGCAGCAGTATCTTTTTCATCATTGCAATTCCTCCGGTTATCTGGGACGCCAGTATTCCTGATGGGAAGCCGCCCAATCATTCAGCAGCGTCTGGTGAGCGCCGCCGACGCTTCCGTCGTAAAAGAGCAGGTTTGCGCGCAGGTCATGCCACCCCGCCACCGGCTTGCTGTACACATCGTTCGCATACCAGTTGCTGTCGTACACCACGACCGTGTGCGTGCGACGCACTGTCGTGGTCCTGTTTTCGGGCAGGGGAGTCTTGGTGTTGTGGTTCCAGCTGGCGTAGTAGTTCCACGCGTAGCCCCGCGAGTACGGCGGATTCCCCGCGATCTTCGGCAGCGCGAAGCCGAGGTTGCCGTCCGCCGCCGCCGGACACTGGTAGAGTTTGCCTTTCACATAGCCGCTGTCCTCCACGAAGGCGGCGGACACTTACGACTGGACTGTATACAGTTTGCCTTTCACATAGCCGCTGTCCTCCGGCAGCCCGTTGTAAATATTCAGGTAGCTGAACCACCACCGGTTCGGCGTGGTCCGGTATGCCGGAGGCAGGAAACTGTCGTTGTCCTGCTCGTAAAGCCGGAATTCCACTCCGAGCTGTTTCAGCGAGGAGGTGCAGGAGGCCAGCCGCGCTTTCTCCCGCGCCTTATTCAGCGCCGGCAGCAGCATTCCCGCCAGTATCGCGATGATAGCTATCACCACGAGCAGTTCAATCAGCGTAAATCTTGCGACGGTCGGCCTTAAGCGGCGGTATGCGGGGGGCGTGTCCGCCGCCCCCCGCGCCCCCTGCGTCCGGCAAGGTGCCGGTGCCAGGTACGGGACGGTCGACAGGCGGGGCCGCGGTCGCTCGGCGGGGGAAGAAGATTCGCAATAACGTGAAATCATCTTCCCGCTTTTTTGCGGAAAGATGATTTCACGTTTTTGCTCCGACTTGCCGCTTGCAGAGCGTTGGCGGAGGCGTAAGAAGTTGCGAAGAATGAGAGAGATGTTCGGATTAGTTGGTACGGGGAGAGACACGGCGCAAGTCGCCGCTTTCTCTCCCCCGAACCCCTCTCTTTTACGCAGAGCGGGAACAGATGAGAAAACGAGGGGCCGGGGGAGCAGCGCTTCCCAACGGGATAAGCAGGAGGAACGCAGTGACGACGCACATCCCGTTATTCGGCAGCGGCACCTTGCCGCCCGGCGGATGGAGGAAAGAGTTGAGTGATGTGAATTTCTGTTCATATTCTTTCTCCGGCTTGTTCTTTCATTATGCGGTTTCTCCTTGTGACAGGGAATACGGGATTGTCTGTTGACGGTCTCTTCCGTCCCGGGCTTTTTTGAGCAGGTTTTCCAACAGGGCTTCGCCCGCCTGTTCCAGATGCATGTCCATGGTGGTCAGCGGAGTGGGAAAATTGTAATACTTCCACATATTGTCCATGCTGATGAGCGCGGGCTTTTGCGGGCGGTTCTTCACGGCATTCCAGGCGCCGACCGCGCGCAGGTCGGAGGTCGCCATGATGGCGGTCACTTCGGGAAAATGATCGATTTTCTGCTCGACTTCGAGGCGGATGGGATCGGGGAGGGCGCGGTAATTGAACCAGCAGTAATCGCTTCTGTAAGGGATGCCGTGCCTGCGCAGGGCGCGGCGGTAGCCGCGGTGACGCGCCGAATCCGGGCAGTCGCCGAGAAAAATGATATTGCGGCGGCCGCGCCCGATCAGGTATTCCACCGCGTCCTCCGTGGCTTTGCCGACGTCGCAGAAGACGAGATTGAGTTTCCGGTGAATCGGGTCGTTGATGTAAAGGGAATACGGGATCTGCTTTTTGACTGCGTATTCCACGAGCTGTTCGCAGGTGTTATAGTTCAGGAAGATGCACATGGAACTGCCGGGAACCGCAATGCATTTGAAAGCGTCGAGCGTCGTCGCCATCGGCGCGATGTTGACCGTCATGTCGTGCTTCCGTGCAGCGGAAACGATTCCTTTGACCATCAGCTGGGTGAAACACCAGTCCGGGGAAGTCCGGGCCGGATCGAACATCTCCTCATAGGCGGCGATACAGTAGATTGTACCCGGAACGGAGGATGCCCGGTTTTTCAGCTCTCTGGCGACGAAGGTGCCTTTGCCGCTGACGCTGTAGATCAGCCCTTCCTCATAAAGCGGCTGGAGCGCCCGTGTCAGGGTAGCCTGACTGACCTGAAAACGCTCCATCATCGCCTTGACCGTGTGGAACCGGCCTCCGGCGAATGCGCCGGAGAAAATTTCCTCGCGCAGTACTTCCGCCAGTTGTTCGTGCTTGTAATTCGCCTGGATCATGATTCCCCCGGATAAGGTTAAAAAAACATATCGCATATCGATATGATTAATTATAGCAAAACGAAAGCCGAAAGTCAAGAGCGAAAGCAAAAAAAGAGTATATTTTTGTGGCGCGATGAAGATTCCTGCCTCTTTTCGGAGGTGTGTGAAAATAAAGCGGCATTGCGGCGGACTTGCAACTTTTCCGGATGGTGATATGTTACCGGTACAGTATCATTCGAGGAGGCTGATTATGGAACATCTGATCGATCGCATCAATTGGAGGATGATGGAATTCTATTCCGGGGAGGATTCCCGCCGGATTGGCATACCCGGTGCGTGTATGACTATACCCGGCTGTCGGCGGCGAAGTCCGGTGTGGAACCGCATCGGGCGATTCTGCATGACAAAGGTTATTATCCGCTCGACCGGGCGGCGGGACGCGAATTATTCGACCTGTTGTTCCTGAAATAACGAGGAGGAGATATGGACACGTTTTCATCGATGCTGATTCTGTTTTTTCTGGTGATGAATCCACTGGGTAATCTGCCGGTGTTCATCGCCGAGCTGGACCGGCAGCCGCCGGAGCGTTACCGGTTCATCGTGTTGCGGGAGTGCCTGATCGCGCTGGCGATCCTGCTGCTGTTCGTATTCTGCGGCGGCGAAATTCTGAAGGCGCTGCGGATTACGCAGGCGTCGCTGGAGCTGGCGGGCGGGATTATTCTTTTCATGATCGCGATCAAGCTGGTGTTCGGCTCCGCATCGGGCAGCGGCGAAAAGAAGTCCGCGCCGGAAAGCGAACCCTTTATCGTGCCGCTGGCGATTCCGCTGTTCGCCGGTCCGGCGGCGATGTCCACCGCGATTCTGGTCGGCGGCAGGGGCGGTTTCATGCACACGCTCGAAGCCGCCGGGGCGCTGGCCGCCGCGTGGGCGATCTGCACGGCGATCCTGCTGAGCGGCCGCTATGCCGGAAAGTTCCTCGGCGCCAAGGCGCTTTCCGCGCTGGAGTCGCTGATGGGGCTGCTGCTGACCACGATGGCCGTCGAGATGATCATCGCCGGGATCAAATACGCTTTTCTGTCCAAGTAGCTCAGGGATGGGCGGGCGGAGTCAGGAGCCGCATGATCCATTCGCCGGGCAGGGGGGAAGCTCCGAAGCTGCTGCGGCGGTAGTCGCGCTGGCTGTCGTACAGCAGATGATGTTCGCCGTTGACCCGCGTGAAATCGAGCCGCACGACTCCGTCGGACAGCGCGACCGGAAATTTGAGCTTGTTAAGGCCCCGCTCCGGCGCGTCGAGCGTCTGTTCGGGGCCATTGTTGACCCGGAAGGTCACGCTGCCCGGCACGAGCGTCAGGATGGTCCATTCCAGCTCTCCTGCCGTTGCCGGAGTGACGAATTTTTTGGCGAGGGTGCCGCCCGGCTCCAGCACCGCCTCCGACCAGCCGCCGAAGGTGAACGGGCCGTAGTCGAACCGTTCATCCGGCTTGCCGCCGCCGGTCACGAGCGTGCCGTCGGGACGGACCAGCCGCATGATTCCGGCTTCGAGGTTCTCGCGGTAGAAATCGTAGCTTGAACTGGTGAGCCAGAAGCCCGCCAGCAATGCCGCACCGCCGTAGAGCAGCAGTTTGCGGCGGCCTCCGGGATTCCGCTTCCAGCGGCGGAACATCCATCCGACGTAGCCGCCGCCCGCCACCGCGACCAGAGGCAGCACCGGCGCCCGGAAGCGCGACAGGATGTAGAACAGCGCCGCCGCCGCCCAGTAGGCGCAGATGAAATAGTAGAGCAGCAGCAATCCGGTCTGCCGCTTCCGCCGGAGCCTTCCGGCGAAGACCAGCAGTCCGGCGATGCCGAGCGCGATCGGCACGGCGCTGCGCCCCGGCAGCAGACAGCGCAGGATCAGGCTGAATTGCCCTTCGCCGTACAGCGACACGTTGTTCGGAATCTCCCGGTAATCCCAGAAGAGCAGCAGTTTGCGGAATTGAAGCTCGAAAAACGAGCCGGGGGAAGAACACATCCACTCCCACATCTGGGCCGGGACGGAGACCCCTTCCGAGGCGCGCTGCATCATGCGGTGGTACGCCTCCGGGTACTCCATCGGCCCGGCGGGAAGCCCTGGATTGCGTCCGCCGGCCGGAGCCTCCACCGAATTGCCCAGCCCGAGCACCGCATCGGCGGCGGTCGAGGGGCCGGTGAGTTTCCCGGTCAGCCGGGTATTGTGGATTGCGAACGGCAGCTGCACCGCGAGCAGCAGCAGGAAAAACAGTGCGAACGCGCCGGCTTGCCGGAGAAAGGAGCGCCGGAGCCGGATTCCCGACAGGATCATCGCCGCGGCGACGCCCGGCACCAGAAACCAGATATTGCCCCGCGTCAGGATCGCAACGCCCGCAACCAGCCCGACGCAGCCCCAGCGCGGCAGCGTCCAGCGGTCGCACGCCCGCAAGGTCAGGTAAAAGAGCAGCAGGATATTGAAGGTTTGCAGCGTTTCATTCTGATGGAACGGGGTGTAGAGCAGCAAGGGCGTGGAAATCGCCACCAGTATGGCGGCAACGTATCCACCCGTTCTGCCGAACAGCCGTCCGCCCGCCAGCCCGGCCAGCAGCGAAGTGGCCGCCCCCAGCAGCGACTGCACGAAGATCACCGCCCAGACGGAACCCGCTGAAACCAGATAGACGGCGGGAAGAAAGACCGCGTAATAGAAAGGCTGGTAGTAGAAAACCCCTTCATAGCGGAAGCCCGCCATATCGCGGGCGAGCTTCATATAGGTGGCAAGATCGCTCAGGGAGGAAGGAGCGAATACGCTGTTCCGCCCGCCGTTGACCGCGCCCAGTTCCCATGAGACGGCGAGCCGGAGCAGCAGCGCCCCGGCGGCGATCAGCAGCAGGTTCCGAAAAAAACGCCGCCGGTTCCAGGAAGCGGCGGCGTTTCGGTTCTTGCACTTGGCGTTGACCATATCAGACGGTCATCAGCTCCTTTTCCTTGGCCGAGAATTCCTTGTCCAGCCCGGCGATGTACCGGTCGGTCAATTTCTGGATGTCTTCGAGCATCTTCTTGTGCTCGTCTTCGGTCAGCAGGCCGTCCTTCTGCGCTTTTTTGGCGGCGTCGTTGCCTTCGCGGCGGATGTTGCGCAGCGCGACCTTGGCGTCTTCGACTTCGGATTTCGCCTGTTTGACCAGCGCGGCGCGACGGTCTTGGCTGAGCTCCGGAATCGGCAGCTTCAGGGTGCGGCCGTCGCTCATCGGGGTGATGCCGACGTTGGAGGCGAGGATCGCCTTTTCAATCGCGGAAACCGCCGAAGCGTCCCACGGCTGGATCACCAGCAGACGCGGTTCCGGCGCGGTGATGCCCGCGATGTCGCGCAGACGGGTCTGGGTGCCGTAATATTCGACCGTGATGCCTTCGACGAGCGCCGGGGAAGCCTTGCCGGTGCGGATCGCGGCGAAGCTGTTCTTCAGCGCGTCTTCGGTCTTCATCATATGCTCTTCGAGACTGTCGAGCAGGTTTTCGGGATCGAGCTGCATTTGTGTTATCCTCCTGATGGTATGGTTCTGTCTGAATTCCACAGAATGGTAAAATAGCCGGAATCCGGTGAAAATGCAAGCGGTTTCCACGGATTTCGGCGGAAAATTTCACCGGTTCATCAGGAAGAACGCGACTCCGCCCGCGATCAGCGCGATTGCCGCAGCCAGAAGGGTGATCTTCCACGCGCTCCACGGCCTCTCGCCCTGAACCTCTCCGGTGCGGGCGTTGACGGTGAAAATGTAGTTTTTTTCGCGGTAGCGGTAGCCGGCCAGCCAGACCGGCAGCAGCACGTGGCGGAACCGGATATCCCGGTAGTTGACGTCGGCAGAGCAGATCCGCTGTTCGTCGCCTCCGATGTCGCGGCGGATGGCCGCTTCGATTTCCGGTTCGGCCCGTTGGGCGGCGATGTCGAAGCCGTCGGCCAGCGGCACGGAGTAGCTCTCCATCTGGAAGCCTCGGATATATTCGTCGCCGTAAGGTTCCAGCGCTTCGAGATCCCACGGTTCAAGCTCGTCCAGCAGCTCGGCCGGCGCCGACCGGGTCGCCGTGATCAGCCGGTTGCGGAAGCCGTTGGAGACGGTTCCGGCGGCGGGCCACCAGCGCGTGCGCCGCTCCTGCCGGGTTCTGGTGACGGTCTTGCCGTTCTCCTGTGCGGTGTAGGAAACGGTTACGTAATAGTAATCGCCGCGCATGCCGGTGTAGCTGGTCTGCGTGTCGAAGTCATAGATCCAGAAAGGCAGGTAATTCCCGGAGATGCCGGTCAGATGGGACGCCTTCAGCACCGCGCCCGGCAGGAACCAGCGGCTTTTGAGCCATTTGTCATATTCCATTCGTGCCTGTTCTTCGGTGATCCGGAAGGGGAGCAGCGAAGCCGGGCGGAGTTTGCGGCTGCTCTGCGCCGCTCCGTTCACCGGCGTCGCGCAGTAGGGGCAGCGGGCGGCGGTCACATTGGGCGGCAGCACGATTTCGGCGGCACAGCCGGGGCAGGTCAAAGTCAGCACTTCGGCGCTTTCGGATTCGCTGTCGAGCCTGGCCAACTCCGCGCGGAAGTCGTGGCGGTGGAACTGGGCGCCGTCCTCTGCCGGTTCGCCCGACTCGAAAGTCTGGCCGCAACTGGCGCAGGAGAGCTTGCCGTGTGCCGGGTCGAACGCGAGCGGATGGCCGCAATTCGGACAGTTGACCGGCGGCGGAGTGTTTTCCGAAGAACTCATACCGTTTCCCTCTGGCTGTTTTTTTCAGGTTTTGTGAATATAATACCGGTTTCATCGATTGACAAACGATTATTTGCCGTTATAATAACTTTTTGCAGGCATCAGGGTTTGTACGGAGGGGATGACGACATGAAACACGGAAAACGGAAAGCACTCGGCTGTGCCGTATTGCTCTCGGCCGGGCTGGTTGGCGCCTTGCTGCTGCTGCCGGGATGCGTGGACCGGGTCATTTTCCAGCCGCCTCCGCAGCGCGCCTCCATTCCCGGCTGCTTCCGGCTGGAACTGCCGGAGGAGGCGGGGCATATCGGCGCGCGCTATCTGCCGGCCCCTGAGGGGGGCGTCACCTTGCTTTACAGCCACGGCAACGCCGAGGACCTGTCGTCGATCGCCTACCGGCTTTCGGCTTACCATGCAGAGGGGTACGGAATTCTCGCGTACGACTACGAAGGATACGGCGAAAGTTCCGGCACTCCGTCGGAAGCGGCGGCGTACCGCGACATCGAACGCTGCTGGCGGTTCCTGACCGTTGAAAAGCAGATCCCGCCGGAGTCGATCGTGATCTACGGCCGTTCCGTCGGAACCGGCCCCGCCGTGTGGCTGGCGACGCGGCGCCGGGCGCTGGCGCTGGTGCTGGAAGCGCCGTTCACCAGCACGTTCGCGGTGGCCGGGCTGGACTGGCTGCCGGGCGACCGTTTCCCGAATCTCGACCGGATCGGGCGGATCAACCAGCCGCTGCTGATCATTCACGGCGACCGGGATCAGGTCATTCCGCAGCGCCACGGCCGGAAGCTGGCCGATGCGGCTGCCGCGCCGAAGAGCTTTTACAATGTCGGAGGGGCCGGGCACAATAACATCCTCCTGGTCGCCGGGCGGGAATATTGGAACAATCTGCGTGAGTTTCTGACGCGGGCCAAACACGAAAAGGAATAATCGAAGGTATGGGACTGTTTAATCTTTTCCGCGGTCAGTTCATCGACGTGATCGAGTATCCGAACGAAAATCCGGCTGTGCTGGTGCACCGTTTCGAGCGGTTCAACAATGAAATCAAATACGGCGCGAAGCTGATCGTCCGCCCCGGGCAGGCGGCGGTGTTCGTGAATGAGGGCAAAATCGCCGACAAGTTCGGCCCCGGCACCTACACGCTGGAGACGAAGAACCTGCCGATTCTGACCACGCTGCTGAGTTTGCCGTACAACTTCAATTCGCCGTTCAAGGCGGAGGTCTATTTCATCCGCACCACCGAGCAGCTCGACCGCAAGTGGGGAACCGCAACGCCGGTGATGATGCGCGACGCCGATTTCGGCATCGTGCGGCTGCGGGCGCGCGGCAACTATGCGTACAAGGTCAGCCTGCGCGACGAACTGCTGACCCGGTTTGTCGGAGCGCAGGCGGATTTCACCGGCGACGCGATCGAGGGGCAGATGAAGACGAAGGTGGTTTCGGCCTGTTCGGATGCGCTGGGCGAGCTGAAAATTCCGGCGCTGGACCTCGCCGCGAACTATACCGAAATCGGCGACCGGGTCAGGGCGAACCTGGAGCCGGACTTTGCGGCGCTCGGCTTCGAGCTGCTGAGTTTCACGGTGGAGAGCATTTCGCTGCCGGACGAGGTCAATCAGGCGATGGACAAGCGTTCCAGCCTCGGTGCGCTCGGCGGTGTAATGGATCAGTACACCCGGATGCAGGCCGCCGACGCGATGCGAGCCGCCGCCGACAATCCGGGCGGCGCGGGCAATATGACCGGAATGTTTGTCGGCGCGAATCTCGGCGGTGCGATCAATGCCTCCGTCCAGCCGCCGCAGCAGGCTCCGCAGGCGGTGCCGCCGCCGCTGCCCGCCGCTCCGGCCTATTTCGCCGCGATCAACGGCGCTTCAACCGGCCCCTATACGCAGGAGCAGTTGAAAGCCGCCGTGCTTGCCGGGCAGGTCAAAGCCGATACGCTGGTCTGGGCGCAGGGAATGTCCGGCTGGCAGGCCGCCGGAACGGTTCCGGCGCTGGCTCCGGTTTTCGCGGCGATGCCGCCGCCGTTGCCCTGATCGTAATCGGGCGGGTTCTCGCGAAAATCTTTTGCCGATGAGATTTCAGTAATATTTGAAATTGATTATATAAATAAGATTTATAATTTAATAATAGTATATGAAATCAAATAATTTATAAAATTTTTGATATTTTATAAGAAAGGTGCTTGTATTTTGCAGAGATAATAGTAATGTGTTGCATAATCAATTTCTTTAGTGTATTTTCAACAGAAAGAGATCGTTTATGCAAATCGAATTGCAGCTTTCTCCTGTGGGTGACGGGCTTCTTGCCCGTGACTGCCATCATGAACTCGCCTCTGCACTGTATCAGGCGCTGAGCCGATCACAACCGAAACTGGCCGAAGAGCTTCACGACGGAAACCATCGCAGCCGTCTGAAGCTCTTTGTATTTTCTCTGTTCAACAGCGATCCGAAGCCGGTCGCCGCGGAACTGCCGGACGGGACGCGCGCCCTGAAATTCGGTTCCCGGATCTGGATGCGGTTCGCATCGATCTGGCCGGAGCTGGTCTACGGCATGGCGGAAGCCCTTCAGAAACAGAAGGAACTGAATGTAAGGGGGCTGCGGTTCCGATTGGAGGAGATCCGAATGGTTCCGACACCGGATTTCCGGCCGACCATGACCTACCGGCCGTTCGGACAGGCCGATTTCATCGTGTGTCGTTATCAGAAGGACGGGAAAAATTATTTTCGGATGCCGGACGATTCGGAGCCGGGGATTCCCTCCTGCGCCGACCTGATCGCCGGAAATCTCCGCCATAAGCTGCTGCGCCTGCGTGAAATCCGTCTCGATATCTTCGAGAATCTGATGTCGATCGGCGGGCTGGATGCCTCCGCGGTGGCTGCTCTGCCGATACAGGTGGAATTTCTGCCGCTGATGGAGGGGAGGGCATACCGGACGCGGCTGACCCGGATCAGGGGAATCAACGTGCGCGCTTTCCGCGCTCCTTTGCGCATCACCGCCCCGGAAGCCGTCCACCGTCTGGTCTGGGAAACCGGCGTTGGGAGCATGAATTCGATGGGATTCGGACTGGTCTGTGGAGGGCGATAGTATGCTTTTGAAACGAATCGACGAAACATTGACGCAGGGATTGTACGATCTCGACGGCGGCCCGGCGGAAGTGGAGGTTTATCTCGCGGAACCCTCGATCGGGGAGGGAATCGTCAACTGGGAGGTGGTTCGGGAAGGTGTGGTGCCGCCGGATTTTCTTCATTATAACGACGCGGCGGACGGCAGCAACAAGCTGAACGGCAGTTGGCAGGGCCTTTATGTGAGTGAAGCTGCGTTGGAAGAGGCTGTGATTTACAGCGGCAGTTCCATCTATTTTTCCGACGGTTCTCCGAATTTCGGAGGCGTCGCAAAATCCGCGATCTACCTGCGGTATTCCAGAGGGTTTATCGATTGGCTGGCCGGGTTCGATTCTGCTGCGGCGGAAAAGTTGCGCAGCGAGATTCCGGCATTTGAAGCGCTGATGGAGAATCGGGCTACAAAAAAACTGCCGACATCTTGGCATAAATTTAAAGCGCCACCGCAGAAATGGCCGCTGATTGTGGTCTGCCGGCTCAGTGACGGGCGTTTTCTGGTTCACTGGCTGAATAAGGATACGGAAGGGACGCTTCCGTTGGAGGCGCTGGGAATTGATGTAGTCCATTCCCGGGAGCTGATGGGGTTTCTCACGGCTCCGGCAACGTCTGAGTTGGAGTTGATCGCCGAGGAGTTTCAGACCGGCAGCGGTTTGGGGCGCAATGCGTTCGGAAAAGAGTACAAACTTGACGCGATCCGTCGTTCGGAGTATTTGCGCCTGATGGGCGTTGCCCCGGAGAACACCCGGGCGGATGTGCTTGATCTGTGGAGCAAAAAACTGCAATACCGGCGCAAGGTTGCCCCGTCGCCTGATACGTCGACTCTGATTTTTCTGCCGGAGGGTGAACTGACGTACAGTGAGCTTAAAGAGTTCATTGATAAGGAAAACGAGAAAAAGAACCTCTATTTTGACGCGAAGAAAAATGGCGGAAAGAGTGAGGAGGAACGCGAGGAACTCAAGGCGCTGCGCCCGGAAATCATTCCGACTCCTTACTCCGCGACGGTTTTTCTGACCAATCTGGAGGGGAGCACCAAGAAGAAGCGGATCATCCAGCAGATTTTCCCGGATGTTTCACTGGAATATCTGCAGGTGCTGAATGCGGAGTTGCTGCAATCCAATTTGGAAAATACGGTCGTGGATTATATGAAAGCGGCCCTGACCGGCCAGACCGGCGATACGCCGAGTGTCTACCGGTATTGGACAGAGGTTTTTACCAGAGCGTTGCAGCGGCAGCCGATTTCGGCGCGGGAGGTGTTTGCGAATTTTCAACGGTTTGCGAGAAGCCAGTCCGGCGAGGCGCTGATCGACAAATTGGGTGCCCGCCGTTACTTCCGGGTGATCGGCAAGCTGTTGCGATTGCAGCATTTGATCATGACCGCGCGGGAGGAGCCCGCGAAGCTGCTTACCAATGAATTTCAACAGGAATTGGTTCGGATAGAACAATTTAACCTTATTAGCAGAGGAGTGTTCGGCCCTATGAGTACAACAGTGCCTTCGGGAGCGGAGCTGATCGGCGAGGCGTATGGCCTGCTGCGCGACAAGCAGAAAAGCAAACTGGACAATTTTATCCGGCAGGCGTGGGCGGGCGTGCCGGATTCGGAGTTCCCGATCTTCGTGCGAGGCGCCCTGGCCGGGATGTTGCTGAATGAGCTGTGCTGGTCGGTACAGCAGGAAGGACGGCGTTTTTCCGCGACGCAGGGACGGCATCCGTCGCGGCTTCGTGGCCGGGAGCTGCAAAACGTGTTCAACAAGGGAATCGGCCTGCTGATGAATCTTGATAAGGAACAGCTTTTCAACTGTCGGCTGCTGCCGTTCCTGAAGTCCCTGGAACCGGAAAGCCGCCGGGATTCCTTCAACAGCGGCCTTATTTCCGGTATGACCTATTTTGAAAAGAAATCCGATGACAATAACGAGGTGAAACATGATTAAGATCCAGTCCACTCTTCCCGCAACCGGCAACGCCTACATTCTGTTCGGTTTTGAAGCCATTCAGGCCCGCCCGAATCTCGATCCGTACAGCAGTACGCTACGCATGAACGATGAAACCGGGCAGGTATTTACCAGTGACGTCCATATCAAGCACCATGTGCGCCGCGGTTTGAAGGCGTATGCGGCGGCGGAGAATCTGCCTCACGCCGCGGAGACAGTTTTTTATGAAAAAGAAGATGAGGCGGGCAATCCGTGCAATTTTGATCTGCGCCTCAAAAAGATTCGTGAAGCCGCCGGAATCTCCAAGCCGGATATGAAAGACGCGCTGAACAACACCCTCGACCTGCCGCTTTTCGGATATGTGCATGCGATCAAGGGCGAGAACTTCAATGTGACGAATGCGGCCAATACGCTGTTCCGGCCGGTCACGTTCCATGATTGTGAAATCTATTCGCTCGGCCGCAACAATGCTTTCCCGACTCTGGACAAGCAGAACAAAGTCAAGGATTCCGCCGGGTCTGCTACCGTCGACTCCCTGGAATACGGCTTCTTTCTCGCCTTGTGGGAGATCAACCTCAACATGCTGCGGGTCAACGCTTCCGCGAGCAAGCTGATCGACTGGGAAAAAGGCGGGGCGGCCAGGTGGTTCGAGGCGCTGGTCAACGGCATGTGGCGGGCTTATTCGAGCGACCGCTATCCGTCGTTCACCCAGCGGTCGCAGTTCGCGCAGTTCGTGCTGGGCTGGATGCCGGAGGGGGAGGTCAGTTATGCGAATCCGGCATCGCTTTACGACCGGCTTGAGGAAAAACGGATCAACACGCATTCCGGCGCGGTCACTGCTCTGGAGAAAGTTCTGCCGGATTTCCTTTCCGGCTGGGGCTGTTCCGAAAGCAATGTGTTTGTGAAACATCGGGCGGCCAACTTCCCGGTGGCGCTGCCGGGAGCGGAGGCATGAGTATTCTGATCTTTGAACTCGCCGGAGAGATGGCGATGTGGCGCAACGTCTACGAGTCGATGGGCTCGTACTCCTGCCTGGGGCCGGCTCCCGGCAATCTGGCGGGAGTCATCGGCGCGGCGCTCGGTTTCGCCTCGCCCCGGTCGCAGGCGGCTGAAAAGCCGGATGCGAAGCAGTTGAAAAACTGGGACAAAGCCGGCCTGCCGTGGCCGGTTTCTCCGGAATTGCTGGCTTGGGAGGAGACCAACGATTTTCATGTCGCGTGCCGCTGGATCGGAAAATTTCCGAAACGTGTGCCGTGGAATATCAACGGCTGCAAAGAGATCAACCGCAGCGACAACCTGCGTCTCCAGCAGCAGGTGATTCTTGATCCGGCGTATGAGGTCGCGGTGGCGCTTCCGGCGTATGAGGCGGAACGGGTGGCGGCGGCGTTGCGGAAACCGGCGTTCCCGCTCTGTCTTGGCGCGTCGTTCTGTCGGGCGATCGTGCGGAATGTGCGGATCGAAGACGCGGTGCCGGAGTCCCCGTTCTGGGCGTTCCGTACCGACGGCGGCGCATTGGGGGAAGCTACACCGTTTTCGCGGCATATCGTGAATCCCGGCTCGTGTTTCGAGCGGATTCGCAGTGACGGCTACTGGATTTATCCGACGCCGGACCAGCCCGGCGTGATCGCGGCCGAACCGCTGGTGCGCGGCTGGGTGAGGGCCGGGGAGTAGAAGGTGAAACTTTACAGTCACGGCAGGGATTCCGACCTGCGCGAGCATCTGGCCGAAGTGATGCTCGCCGCTGAAACTCCGGAGGAACGGGTTCTGTGCGCCTGTCATGATCTTGGCAAGGCGACTGCCGCGTGGCAGGCGTACATTCTCGGGAACAGCCGGGAGTCTCCGCATCGTCATGCGGCGGCGGGCGGGCTTTTTGCCGCGCTCGTATTGTTGGAGCTGAATGGCGCGGAAAAGGAGAAGTGGGCGCTGATCGCGCTTCACGCCGGGGCAGCCCATCATACTGACTTGCAGGAGCTCAACACGGATTCCCTGAATGGCCTGTCTCTGGTGGCCGTGGACCGGCAGGTCGGGGAATTCATCCTTGACCCGGAATACGGCATCGCGTCACTGCTGCCGGAAGTTCCGGCGGAGGTATTGCTGCGGGCATGGGAGAAGTTCCGGAGAATGGCGCCGCCTGCTTCACGGGAACGCTTCCAATTCAAGACGGGGCTGAAACGGGCGGTTTCGCCGGAGGAACGGCTTAAAATCTATCTGCACTGTCGTTCGCTGCTGGGACGGCTCTGTCTGCTGGACCACGCTTCGGCAGCCCGCCAGTCGGGCAAGCCGGTGGAGGTACGCGAATGGCGGGCGCGGTTTCCGGCGGAGGAGTTCAAGCAGCGCCCGGCCCGGGAATTCAAGGGGGCGGAAACGCCGGTCAACCGGCTCCGCTCCTGTTTGCGGCGGGAGTTTTTGCAGACGGTTGAAAAGGAGGGCGTTTTCTATTTCATCGATGCGCCGACCGGACTTGGTAAAACCGAGGCGATGCTGTGCGGGGCGGAACTGCTGCGGCAGCGTGAGGGATTGAGCCGGATTGTTTTTGCGGTTCCGCAACTGTCGATCGCGGATCAGGTGTTCGAGGAGTACTTTCCCGACTGCCGGGCGCAGATCTGGAACTCCCGCCGGCGCGATAAAACCGAGATTGGCAACGCTCAAACGCCCCCGGAGGATCGCCGCGGCAACGGCAGTGATGTCGAAGCTCTTGCCATCGAAGAACATCCGTTTCAGATGCCGTACAATGTGACCACGTTCAATCAGGTGTTGCTGGCGATGTGCCATCCGAACCGCAACCGCTGTATCCGGGGACTTGGACTGCGTGATGCGGTGGTGATTCTCGACGAGTTCCACAAGTTGCCTCAGGTGATTCTGCCGTTCTTCTTCCGCATCGCGCGGGAGTATGCGCGGTTGGCCCGGTGCAGATTCATCCTCGGTTCGGCGACCCCGCTGGAATCTTTCCAGTTCTGGGATCTGGAGGATTCCTGCCGGATTCCGCCGGAGGCGACCGCTCCAATTTACCGCGCCGCCGAAATCGACAACCGGCGGCTCTATCGCTCGATGGGCTTTTTGACGCTTCAGGAATTGGAAACTGAAATAGAGGCGTTTCAGCAGGAATCCGACCGGAATCTGCTGGTTGTGGTCAACCTGATCGGGGAGGGAAGCTGGCCGTTGCGGCAGCGTTTTCAACAGGCGTACAACCCGTGGCGGCAGTTGGAGGAGCTGAAAACTCCCGGAACCGGGCGCATCATGGTCTGGCTGGACGGATTGGTGCCGCCGCTGCTGCGACGCGATCTGATCACCGCCTGCCGCGACGCGATGCGACACCGGCCGGTGACGCTGGTCAGTACCCAGATGATCGAAGTCGGCGTAGACCTCGACTTCGACGCCGCGTTTATCGATTATCAGGGATTGGCCGCGACGATGCAGCGCGGCGGGCGGGTTGGCCGCAACGGCCGGGAAACGCCGTGCGAAGTCGGCGTGTTTGCACTGGTCTGCTCCAACGGAGATACCTCGTTCGAGCAGTTGATCGAGGTTCGAAAAAATTACAGCATCCGCCTGAGACAGAAACCGTTTGACGCCATTTTCAAACAGGAATTGAAGTTTCTGGATTTGGAAATCGATTTTTTCAAGGAATGGGGAGAGCGATTTCTGCATGATTCTGAGCTGGCTGCGAGCCTGTCGGAGTTTCAGCGGGAAGTTTTTGCCGGGCTGACCGCTGCCGGATTGCTGGAACAGCTGTTCCGGATTGACGTTGTGGGAATGCAGTCGCTCGGAGCGACCTTTGAAAAAGCGCAGTTCATCGCGGAGCTTTTCGACTCCGAAAAGGCTTCGGAAATCATTGTCGTCGAATCACAGGAGGTTTACGATGAGTTGAGTGAACTGAACCGCCGGATCAAGTCGCAAACCAGTACCGGTGAGGATCGGAAGCGTTTTCTCACGCTGCAAACCGACCGGACCGTCGCACCGGCTGACCGGATCAGAAGCGAACTCGGTTTGGTGCCATGCGGCTGGATCGACTACCCGGAGCCGATTGAAGTGTTTCGCGTGGATTCGATGGTCTGGTAGAGGTAAGGATGATGGAATTTACCGGAAAGGAATTGAATTATCTGCATGTGTGCCGCCGCAAACTGTGGCTTTTCCGGCACGGAATCCGTCCGGAGCTGGAAAACGACCTGGTTCAGCTCGGTATGTTGTTGGGTGAAGAAACGTTTACCCGGCAGGAAAAGGAGATTCCGATCGGTGAGGCCGGTGTGCTGGACTGGGCTGATTTCAAAGACGGGGTGATCCATGAAACCAAGCGGGGCAGGGCGCCGGGAGGCGGCGATGAGGCACAGGTCCGCTATTATCTGGCTTGGCTGAACAGCCACGGGATTCAGGCTCGTGAGGCGGTGATCCATTATCCGCGCCGCCGTGAAACAGTAGTGGTTCCCTGGGATGAAGCGGCGGAACAGATGGTGAAGCAGGATCTCGCCGATTGCGAAGAGGTGGTGACGGGATCGGTTCCGGCTGCCGTCCGGCGGTCTTTCTGCCAAAAATGTGCATACGAGGAGATCTGTTTCGTATGAATCTCTATCTGACCCGGTCGGGCCGGTTGCGGCGGCGTGACAATACTTTGCGGTTTGAACGGGTGAATCTGCCGGAAACGGAGGATCCGGAAGTGGAGGCCGAAGCGCTGGAGGAGGGAAAAGCTGATGCAGTTCAGGCGCTGCCGGTGGAGAGTATTGACGCCGTATACGTATTCGGAGAACTCTCGGTGAATACGAAGCTGATCAATTTTCTGAACTGTAAAAAAGTTCCGGTTCATTTCTTCAACTGGTACGGTCATCATACCGGTACGCTTCTGCCGCATGCGGAACAGCTCAGCGGCGATCTGGTGATCCGTCAGGGGGAAGCCTACCGGAATCCGGAAGAGCGGTTGATGATCTGCCGGAATCTGCTGGAGGCGGTGTTTCACAATATTCTTTCGGTGCTGCAATACTATCAGCGTCGGAAAGGCGGGCTGGAGAAGTCGATCGCCGCGGTAAAGGAGCTGGAACAGAAACTGGCGGAACAGGATACGCCGGAAGGCCTGATGGGACTGGAGGGCAATGTGCGAAAGCTTTATTATCAATCATGGCCGGTCTGGCTGGGAAAAACGGCGGAGCACTTTAAACGGGTCTATCATCCGCCGGACAATCCGTTGAATGCGCTGATTTCGTTTTTGAACAGCCTGCTTTACACGGCGTGTGTCAGTGAATTGTATCGGACGGCTCTTTATCCGGGAATCTCTTATTTGCACACTCCGCAGACCCGTCGCTTCTCGCTGGCGCTGGATCTGGTGGAGCCGTTCAAGCCGTTGCTGGTGGATCGGATGATTTTTCGGTTGCTGGATTCCAGAGCGATCGGAGACCGGGATTTTCGGAAACACAGCAACGGTTTTCTGTTGACCGATGACGCGAGGCGGCGGATTCTTCAGGAGTGGGATCAGGAACTGCGCAGGACGGTTCATTACGCGCCGCTCAACCGTTCCGTCTCGTATCGGCAGCTTTTGCGTCTGGATTGCTATAAACTGATCAATTTTCTGCTGGAAGGCCGCGAATACCTTCCGTACCGGATAGGATACTGATATGTATGTGATCATTGTATATGACACGGAACACGACAACTGCGTCAAACTGCACAAGCAGTTGAAGAAGTACCTGTTCTGGAACCAGAATTCAGTCTTTGAAGGTACTGTAACCGTAGCGCAGTACGCAAAGATCAAACATATTCTGGAAGAAACCCGGGCTGAAAATAGTCACATCACATTTTATTCCATTGAAAACGAAAAATTCTTGTGTCGTGAAGAACAAGGTTCAGCCAAAGGGAATATCTCAAATATTCTTTAAGCATTGGCGGAAAGTCTGTTGCACGATTGAATACCGACAGGTGGAAATCCACGAAAAGGTACTCGAGCTGTTTGAAAACTAAATAATTTGACCTCAAAAAGACAGTGTGCTATATTAAAACATCACGGGGTCCCCCTCCAACCGTAGTGGATTAGAAACTCCGCGCGGAGGTCAAGCGCATCATCCATGCTGTCGTCCCCCTCCAACCGTAGTGGATTAGAAACCATTCGCGCGCTGCAAGGCAAGCTGGCGCCGGATCGGTCCCCCTCCAACCGTAGTGGATTAGAAACAAATAGGCCATCTTCAGCACGTCGAACGCATCGTGAGTCCCCCTCCAACCGTAGTGGATTAGAAACCTTCAATATTCAGATCCGCGGGCTTGTCGAGCGCGGGTCCCCCTCCAACCGTAGTGGATTAGAAACGTAAATTGTTTGATTCGTTCGGGCCGGAAGGCTGTGTGTCCCCCTCCAACCGTAGTGGATTAGAAACCCGTTGCAGCAGCGATTGAATATCTCAAGCAGGAGGTGTCCCCCTCCAACCGTAGTGGATTAGAAACACTCTTTCAAGAATATTGTTATCGCCGGTAGCGGCGGTCCCCCTCCAACCGTAGTGGATTAGAAACGTGCTTGTGCGTCAGGCACAATTGGAGCGGCTGCTCCGTCCCCCTCCAACCGTAGTGGATTAGAAACCATAATGATCCGTTACGCCAATCCGTCGCGCTCATGGGTCCCCCTCCAACCGTAGTGGATTAGAAACTGGGTATGGGTGATTGAGTTCAAGCAAATCGAGGTGTCCCCCTCCAACCGTAGTGGATTAGAAACCCCGGTGAAGCTGCTGTTTCGGCAGCCGGATTTACCCGTCCCCCTCCAACCGTAGTGGATTAGAAACCTGCCCGTATTTGGCTGGAAGTAACCGATGTGAGAAGTCCCCCTCCAACCGTAGTGGATTAGAAACCGCGAATGCGAGCGTTTAATGGGGTTTCCGGACGAGTCCCCCTCCAACCGTAGTGGATTAGAAACAACTGGTGACGCTGTTTGTCCAATTATAGTATGCAACTCGGTTTGCGCGCGGCGTGAAAATTGGTTTGCGCAGTAGTCGGTATTGAGTGTGCAAACCGATTATAAAAAATGGTCGGACTGTGTGGCTATTCGGTTCTTATATATAAGGTATAGGCGAGAGCTATTTGTCAAGTAAAAAAAAGACGGTTTGCGCGGCCGGAGTGCTGCGCAAACCTTTTCTTTTTCCCGGTGGCATTGATAACCCTGCGGCCGGGATCGGCAGGCTAAGGGAGGCGGCAGGCGGCTTCGCTCATAGCCCGGACCTGCCGCGTCAAGCGTCAACGCCGCGCGCTTAGGCGACCGGGCTATTCTACCTTAAAATGACGACGCTCTTTAAATTCCTCTTTCTTCCCTTTGTTCCAGTTGCTCACCGGGCGGAAGTAGCCGCAGACGCGACTGTAAACTTCACATTTTTCCCCACATTTACTCATTGGCGGCCTCCTTCGCCTCCCTGTCCCTGGTCTGGATTTCGGAGCTGCTGGAGCTGACGCCGGAGAGGTCGGCGGAAAGATCGCTCTTGGTCGCCTGAACGATCCGGGCGATGCCGGGCAGTCCCTGCTGATTCGGCAGGATGCTGATCGCGCCCTTGTTGGTCTTCCCGGCGAACAGCTTACCGTGCGGGGTGGGATCTTCGGTGGTTCCGGAGCTGGCGGAGATGTACGCCGCCCAGCCGTCCTCCCACATCACGACGGTCTTGTTTTGCGTCGATTTCGTGACGGTATGGATCACGCTTTCGGAGCTTTCGGTCTTTTTAACGATGTTTCCTGCAGCGTCGTATTCCGTGATCGTGCTGTGCGTTGAAGCGCAACCGGCGACCAAAAACAGGGCTGCCGCGGCGGCGGCAAAAGTGAAAAACAGTTTGCGCATTTTCATACCTCTACTTTCGTATTTTTATATCCCTGCCAGCCGAAAAGCTGGCACACTGTCGCGAGCAGCAGACCGCAACCGGCCATCGCGGCAAATCGCCTGGCCTCCTGTATTTGTTCCCGGTTCAGCGGGAGGCGCACCGGGTGGCGGTGGTAAGCCTCCAGCATGGCGTTGGCTGCGAATCGCAAGTTGGCGATTGTGAACGCCAGATAGGTCCGCGGCGCGGTCGCGTACTCGTAATCGTGCGGCAGGGCTGCGAGTTCAAACGGGCGCAGCAGAAACGTCGTCAGGCGGCGCAGCCGGCTGCTCCAGGCGTCGGGGCCTATTCCATTGTAATAACCTCGAAGCGTTTCGACCGGGGCGTCCCAAAAGCCCGGCGCGGTCAGGATGCCGACTTCGCGGCAGTGATCCAGGAGCGTTTCAATGTGTTCCGCAGTATAATCGTACCCCATTATTTGTCCTGCGCTTTCCGCCTCCTTTCAAATTCCCGGCCGGTGTGCCAGCCGGTTGTGCTTTCGACAATGCTTTCGGCTTCACTGCCGGTTCTGCCCGCGTCGCGCTCCAATGTGATCTCCCGCAGCAGCGGCAGGCAGCAGACCGCATAGAGCAGCGGATTGCGCCGGAACTGCCACGCATGGCGCAGTTCGTGAATCACGGTCGGGGTGATGATTTCGGCCCAGCTGATCCGGGCGTAATCGCGCAGTCTGCCGGTTGCTTCCGTATCCGGGGGCTTCAGGTAGATCGTCCACGGGTGCAGAAGCGTAAACGCGCCGAGCACGTCGTCGGTTATGGCCGGACACCAGCGCAGCTCGAAGCGACGATGCGGAAAACCGCGCAGCCAGGCTCCGGCGGCGGTGCGGCAGTAGTCTTCGAGCACGCGCCGGACCGCCCGGAGTTCATCCGGGGCGAGCGGTGTACTGTCCTTCAGGTCGAAAACGGTGAACATGTCACGCCCCCTGTTCCGGAGTTTCGGCGGTGACGGGCAGGTACTTGATCAGCTTCGGCAATGCCGCCCAGGCGTCAAGCCCCGGCTCTCCGGTCTCCTGATAGTTGATTTCGATGTCGTGGATCAGCGTCAGCAGCGCGGCTCCGGCGGCGGTTTTTTCCGCATCGGTCTTGGTTTCGTCCCCCATGATCGCGGCGGAGATTTCGTCGCTGGTGGCGGTCGCGGCAAGGCCGTGGGCATCAAGCAGCGCGGAGTACTGGCGCACCCGTTCGGCCAGCGTCGGGTTCGCGGCGTACACGGCGGCATACTGAGCGGTTTCGACTTCGAGCCGGGTGTATTCGCGGACGGTCAGTCCGAGTTCGGCCAGCTCTTCGGCGGATTTGAGTTCGCCCGCGACGTAGAGCGGAATCCGCATCCGGGTCGGGACCGGAACCTCCCGGATCACATACGGGGTTCTGATGTCCAGCTCCGCGCCGCCGGCGGTGGAATCCACCAGCGTGCGCCTGACGATGTCGGTGTCGAGTTCTTCGATGAGGTCGGTTTCTTCTGCCATGATTGTCTGCTCCTGAATTATGTGGTCGCGTTGTAATGTATTGTAGTGGTATCCGGTGCGCCCCACGGTGCGCCGGACACTGCACCCTCCGCAAAGCCGCAGTAGATGTCGGTTAAGTTGGTACAGTTGTGAAACGCCAAGTACCCGATACTGGTGACGCTGGCCGGTATCGTGATACTGGGTAGATTGGTACAGCCGGAAAACGCACTGCTTTCAATACTGGTGACGCTACTTGGAATCGTGATCGAAGTCAACGCGCTACAGCGGAAGAACGCGCCGGATTCGATACTGGTGACGCCGTTCGGTATCGTGACTGAAGTCAAAGCGGCACAATTGTCAAACGCATAACTTCCGATGCTGGTGACGCTATTCGGAATCGTGATCGAGGTCAAGCCGGTACAGCCCCTAAACGCAACGGGCCCGATACTGGTGACGCTGCCCGGTAGTGTGACCGAGGTCAACGCGGCACAATCGGAAAACGCGCCGTATCCGATACTGGTGACGCTGGCCGGAATCGTGATCGAGGTCAAGCTGCTACAGCCCCAAAACGCATACTTTCCGATGCTGGTGACGCTGCTCGGAATCGTGACCGAAGCCGCAGTTCGTTCGACCAGGGATTTACCGGCATTCATTACCCGGATCATGTCTGCAATGCTCATGCTGCCGCTGATGCCGTAGTGAGCCCTGATTTGATCGGCGATTGCCGTTAATTTTTCTGAAACGCTCATCATGCCGCTCCGTAATGTATTGTAGTGGTATCCGGTGCGCCCCATGGTGCGCCGGACACCGCACCCTCCGCAAAGCCGCAGTAGATGTCGGTTAAGTTGATGCAGCTCTCAAACGCACTGTCTCCGATGCTGGTAACGCTGCCTGGAATTGTGACCGAGGCCAATGCGGTACAGCCCCAAAACGCACCGCCTCCGATGTTGTTTACACTATTCGGTATCGTGACCGAGGCTAACGCGGCACAGCTAATAAACGCATAACGTCCGATGCGGGTGACGCTGCTCGGTAGTGTGATCGAGGTCAAAGCGACACAATCGGAAAACGCATTGTCTTCAATACTGGTGACACCGTTCGGAATCGTGATCGAGGTCAAAGCAGTACAGCCGGAAAACGCCCTGATTCCGATGCAGGTGGCGCCGTTCGGAATCGTGATCGAGGTCGCGGTTCGTTCGATCAGGGATTTGAGAAAGTCGTCGCGCCACTCCGCCGCGCCGAGCAGCGTCGCCATATCATCGAGCGACATCGCGCCGGTTCCCTCCGGGGCGGCGATTTCCCGGATCGCGTTCGCCAGCGCGGTCAGTTGATTGTCGAGTTCACTCATTTCATCACCATGTTCCGTTTAAAATGGCGGTGTCAACGTAACTTTTGATTGTGGCGATATCCGCCGCAGTCCAGTAATCGGTTCCCCGGACCGGGGCGGCTCCGGCGGCTCCGGTGGCTCCGGTTTCGCCTTTATCGCCTTTATCGCCTTTGTCGCCTTTCGGAATACCGAAGGAGAACGAGAATACCTTGGCGGTATTCGCCCCGGAGACGCTTACCTGTACGGTCGGCGTCGCTCCGGCGGCCAACGCGGCGACCGCGGCGGTCGGCGTTCCGAAGCCGGCGGCGGCACCGGTATCGCCTTTGTCGCCCTTGGGGCCGGTTTCGCCTTGCGGTCCCTGCGCGCCGGTATCGCCTTTATCGCCTTTATCGCCGCGCGCCTTGACGCCGGTGCTGACTCCGTCGATGTACCAGTAGTCGTTCACGATGGAGATGTGATCGCCGATGCTGCTGACCGTGCCGCCGGAATTGGGCCATTTGATCGCGTAGAAGACCGTATCGCCGACCATCGCGATTTCAAGTACATAAACGCCGGGCGTTTTGGCGATGTCCGCGCCGAGCGTGACCCATTCCGCCGGAATGTTGATTGTCTGCTTTGTTGTGTCAACGATCAGCTCCCCGCTGTCGCCGTCTTTCCAGTTGGCGAGCGCGAGCGTCGCCCTTCCGTATCCGGCCAGCAGCCAGCGGGCGAACCGGTCGTGATCCAGCGTGACGGTCTGCACGCCGGAGAGAGTGACGGTTTCGGAGACCGCCAGCAGATGGCCCCGGTATTCGGTCGAAAAGGCCGGTTCGGCGATGTACTGCTTTTCGCCGTCCGAATCGACGCCGGTCTGACCGGCGTCTTTCGCCGGGGCGTACAGCGGATTCGCGACGGACTTGCGGACGCGGTGCAGAAAACCGATCGCCGGAGCGTCCTTTTCGCCGCCGGCGATTCCGAACGCGCCCTCGTTGTCCGGGGTGTCGGCCAGAGCGCCGTGGCGGCCGATCAGCATCGCGTCGGGAGCGGCCACGGTCAGGCTGTAGCCGATGGCGTGCGCATATTTTCCGGTCAGGGTCAGGCGGTTGCCGAAGCCGAACGCCTCGCGGCCGGAGATTTCGGTGTTGCAGTTGCCGAACACGACCGCACCCATGCCGGAGACGGTGTTGCCGCGGCCGAAGATCACTACGTCGTCGGAGGCCGCTTTGTTGTTACCGCCGCGGATGAATACGCCGCGTCCTGCGGTGTTCAGGTTATTGACGCCGCCGAGGTCGGATTCGGGACCGTGGTTCACGTTGCCGACGCCGGAAACGGCTGCCGATTCCCCGGAATTCACATTGCACAAGCCGGAAACCGAAGCGTAATCGGCAACATTGACGCAGATGCTGCCTTGCACCGTTGCGCCGCACCCGGCGTTGAGGTTGTAGTCTCCTGCGGTCAGGCTGGATTCGTCAGTCTCCCACGAGGTGGCGGGAAACACCAGAAACGCCGGATCGTCGTCGGCGGAGAGTTCGGTGACGGAAGTCGGCAGCGTCAGGGCGGCGGTCAGCACGACGGTTCCGGCGGCGGCGTCGACGGATTCGACGGTCGCGGCCTGCGGCGAAGCGTCGTCGCTTTTGCTGACATGCACATAGACGACGGTTCCGGCGGCAGCGGCGGGAAGCGTTTCACCGGTCGGCAGCGCCAGCGTCAGGGTGCGGTTGTCCGCTCCGTACCCGGTGATCCGGTACGGGGTGCCGCCCGCCACGTTGTAGAAACCGGACACCTGCGCCTGTTCCGTCAGCGCAACGTTGTTTTCTCCGAAGCCGCCGCTTTGAAGTTCCTCGTATTCCGCGACTGCGGCGTTTTCGACAGTCAGCGGGCCGATCTGTTTGGACTTGAGCGCGGTGATCTTGTAGTATTTCCAGTTTCCGGAGCAGAAGACCAGAGCGCCGAGAACGGGATTTTCGATGTTCATGATTTCCGCTTCGGCAGATACGCGGCTGCGGGCGTCGAGCGGAGTGTCGACGGTGCCGGGAATCAGCCCGCCGGCGGTTTTGACGGTTGCCATGTTTAAACCTCCTGATCAAAATAAATGAATGTTTCACCGTCGAGCAGATTGAACTCCCCGAACGCGCGGTATTCCACGCCGTCAAGCGTCAGCGCAACGCCGTTCGCGCCGGAGCCCGCTGCGCCGTTGTCGGTTTCAAACGCGGTTTTTCCGCCCAGCCCGTCGTCTTTGGTCACGATGCAGCCGGCCGGGACCAGCGCGAACACCACCGCTCCGGCAGGGGCCTCGATTGCAATTTTGCCGGTCGGAAGCGGCCCCGAAACCACGGTTTCGGCGGTCAGCATGTCGGAAGTGATGTCCGCGACGCGCCAGGTGACGCCGTCGGCGATGTAGCCGTAGTGCATGGTTTGCGGCGTTATGATTCCGGCGACGGTTCCGGTCACGGTGATGACCAGCGTTTCGGTTCCGGCGGTCGCCGTGACCGTCGCGACGGTTGCGCCCGCCTCCTGCAGCGTGCCGGAGATTTTGCCGTCCGCCAGCGTCAGCCCGGCCGGAAGCGTGCCGGAGGTGAGATCATAAGTCACCGTTTCCTCTTTCAGGCTCACCGCGTCGAATGCGATATCCACCGCGTCGCCGACCGTCCCGGTGATCGCGTAGCTGGTGGTTCCGGTCAGAATCGCGGTGCCGAGCCAGGCGAAGAGCTTGCGCAGAAAAATCGGATATTGCATGTCGCCGCCCTGATCCAGATATTCCTGATACATTGTTTTTTCAAGCAGTCCCTGCGCGAAACGGATGCGGCCGCCGCGGGAAAGGTCGAGCGTCTGATCTGTAAAATAAATATGGGTCTTGTTGTCGGTGTCGCAGTAATGGATCGTGACGCGGTGCGTCACGTCCAGCGTCTTGACTTCCCCCGGATCGGCCGGATCGTCAAAGTAGAGTTCAACGGTGGCGATCGGCTTGACGCCGGTCAGCGCAACCGCGTTGGCGATGATCTCCAGCGCGCCGTTTTCGCCGGTGCCGAATTTGATCGGAGAGGCGACCGAAGCGTTCTCACCGCGCGGTCCGGCCGGGCCGACCGGGCCGACCGGGCCAACCGGGCCTTCCGGGCCGCAGTAGAGGCGGAGTCCCGCGCTCCATGCGCCGAGGTCGGCCGCCGTTTTCTGGTAATAGAGCTGATACTTCTGCGCGGTCGCGGCAATCCTGCAGATTTCGGTCTTGAGTTCGTTGTCGGAATAGAGCGCATCGAGCGGCGACGGGCAGGACAATTCCGTGTAGACCGTCGTTTCCCCGTCCGTCCAGGCATAGGCTTTGGCGCCGTTGTCGCCGGCTTCCGCCCGGGCGAACACCGCGCCGGACTCCCGCGCCGTGACCGATTCGCAGTAAAGGTCTGTCGCCATGTAACGAAAGCCGCGGTCGGCGGCATCGTAGTTGTGGCGGTTCGCCAGCGTGCCGGTCGCATCGATCGCCAGACCGTCGCCGGGTTCGCCTTGAATGCCCTGCGGTCCCTGCTTGCCGTCGTCGCCCTTGAGTCCCTGAATGCCCTGTTTCCCCTCCGGACCCTGCTTGCCTTCCGGCCCCTGCTTGCCTTCCGGACCCTGTTTGCCTTCCGGACCGGGCACCGTCGTCAGCGGCGCGCCGGCGGTCCAGGCCCCGCCGATGAACCAGTAGACTTTGCCCTCATCGGTCGAAACGAAACAGCTTCCCTCCGCCGCATTTTCCGGACGGTCGGCAACCGGGCCGGTCGCATCCGGCGCCACGGTAAGGCCGTCCTCTCCGTAGGGAATCGGCTGCGGATCGCTCCACGTGCCGTCCTCGCCGTGCCTGACGCGCTGAAACCGGTCGACATGGTTCACACATTCCGAATGCCACGAAACGCCATCGGCGGAGTATTCCCAGTACAGCTTCTGCGCCAGCACGCCCTTCGTCCACGATTTGCTCGCCAGATCGGAATCCGGTTCCGCCGGAACTTCCCCGCCCTCCGGATCGACCGCGCCGCGACAGGTGATGTCGATCTGCACGATCAGAACCGCATCGCCCGCGTCGTCGAAGCCGCGCAGCTCGAAAACAGCGTCGACGCTTTTCTTGTTGTCGAGCTTTTCAAGGAAAACGGCGGTGTTGGCGTCCACCGGAACGCCGATCACGCCCTCGGCGGCGCGGCTCTTGTCGATGCCGTCCACGGTGCGGCACATCGGAACGGTGGCGCCGTCCCAGTCGACATCGACCGCCGCACGCAGGCTGACGACCTCGGAGAGATCCGCCGCCGTCCATTCGGAACCCGGTTCCCCCTCGAAAAAGTGCAGCTCCCACATCGGCCGCTCACCGAAAAAGAGCAGCGGCTTCGTGTTGATCCGGCAGTTGTCCAGATTTACCGGCACCTGCCGCGTCAGATTATAGCACAATATCATGACATCGCGTCCCCTTCCTTGAAATGAAACCAGCTTGTGTAGTCGGCGAACGCCGAACACTGCGTCGCCTCCCAGCCGTTGTAAGTCTCATGATCCTTCGTCGGCGTGGTGATCCCGGCGGTGAAATCGTCATTCCGAAACTCCACGAAAACGCCGTCGGCATCGGCGGTGAATTGATTCATCCCGATCGAAACGCCGGAACCGAAGAAATTTTCATCGTCGCCGCCGGCTCCGGCCACTTTCATAAACAAATACACATTGCCGTCCGGCGTGAATCCCTCCGGCAGGTCCGCGTAAATCCTTTTTGTCACGGTCGCGTTGCAGCAGTAGGAACCCTCGCGCCAGCCGTGATCAGGGCCGTAGATGTTATGAATATAACTGGCGGGGAAACTTCCGTCCGAAGCGGGGCGCGCATCTTTCAGCGCCGCCGCGACCGCCGCCGCCGGGCTGGACGGTTCGCCGGTGTGAACGCTGCCGGAAACGTAATCGCACAGATATTGTACCGGCGCGTAGAGCAGCAAATTGATCGCCCGCATCCGCTGGATCGCCCAGGTCAGATTCCACTCCGGGGAGAGATCGCCTTTCTCCGGATCGGAGACCGCCTTTTCATCGCCTCCGGCGGCTTCCAGCAGCAACTCGTCCCACGTCCACATGATGTCGGCCCAGTCCGTCAGGCCGGAAAAATCGAGCAGGGTGTGGTTGAAATAACGCCTCGCGACTTCCCGGAGCTCCCGGTCGAACTCGCGGCACCAGGTCTGCCCGTCGCCGGAGGCGGCGAGCATCGGCAGATAATCGGTTTGCGCAATCGTCTCGACATCCCATTCTTTCGCGAACGGCAGCCGCCGCTCCTCCAGCGCCTTGCGCAGCCCCTCGGCCGGAGTCCGCGCCGGCAGAAAACCCGGCTGCGGAAAACCAAACGTCTGCCAATTTAACCCTTGCATGGCCTCTCTCCCTCTTTTGTCCGACCGGTCGGACTGGTCGGACTGGTCCGATGGTTATTTCACCCAGCGGCCGGTCACCTCAATGTCGCCGACCGGATGCACCTGCGCGGCGCTCCAGCTTTTCGTATCGTCGTTGTAGGAGATTTCCGCGATCCGCAGGATGTAACGTTTTTCGTCCTTCGTTTCCGGCAGCGTTTCCTCCAGACTGAAAGTCGCGGTGTAATCCTCCGTTTCGTCATCATAAGTGATGTCGAGGATCACGACGCCGGCTTTCGGCGGCCACTCCTGGTCGGCGATCTGCTTTCTCCGGCTGCCGATCGTCAGCATCCCGGCGACGCCGCTTTCGGAGGCGGTGTTGTGCAGCCTGACGACCTGCCCCGGATTTTCCTGTTCTTCGTCGACGGGTTCGACCGTGACCGCGAACGGGCCTTCGTCGCCCCCCGCGGTCACGCCGGCCGCGCCTCCGCCGGTGCTGCCGGCTGAGGCGGAGAACACCGTTCCGGCCGGAAGCCGCTGAATCCGGATGCCCGCCCCGGCGACGGGGCGGCAGCTCTGCAGATGGTCGATCAACTGGTTCCAGAGATCGTACAGAACAATAAACTTGTCGTTTTTAAGCAGTTTGCGCGGCAGCATTTTTTCCTTTCCGTCCGACATGTCCGACTGGTCGGACCGGTCCGACTTAACTGTAAAGTTCCTTGTCCCATCCCTCTTCGTTGCCGGAGAGCGTCCAGGTCAGCGTCGCCAGCCAGTCGTTTCCATTCCAGGAGACGCCGGCGTCGTCACACTTCCAGTCGCCCCTTTTGATGCCGAAGTCGTTGTCCGGTTTCCCGATTTTATTCAGGTTGTTCGCAACCATTTTCCCCGCCGCGTTCGCCGAACGGAAGCGGGCTGTTTCGGTGACCGAATAGGTCGCCACGTCGTAGGTTTCGTAACCGGGCTTGACGGGGTCTTTCAGGATGTGCCAGCGGCCCTCTTTGCCGTTCGGCAGCTCGCCCGGCGTTTTGATCCAGGCGTATTTCTGAGAATCGGCGTGGTTGAGAACCGTGTCTTTCGCCGTTTCCCACCAGGAAGGAGCGGCTTTCACGCCGGGAGCCCCGGCCAGATAGCAGTTCCAGCGGGCCTGGTATTTTTTATGCGTTTCCAGCGGCATCGACAGCATCGAACCTTTCAACTGCGCCGATTTTTTGCCGTAGGCGTTGTCCGGCTTTTCGGTGAGTTCGCCGTCGGCGGCCAGAGTGAACCGCTGTTCGCAATGCCAGATGCGCGGGCTTTCCTGATAGACCCGGACGCTTTTGAGCTGCCCGTCGTCAGTGCAGGCTCCGACCGGCGTGCCGGCTGCTGTGGCGGCCATCTCCTCTTTCGAGCCGTTCCAGACGATCGTGGTGGTGATGCCGTCCGAAGTGCGCTCCGTCACCCGAGATTGAAACTTTACTCCCATGACTTTTCCTCCCGTCGGACCGGTCAGACGGGTCCGACCTGTCCGACTGGTCTGACTGGTCCGACAGCTTAAAACGTTCCAAGTTTTTCGCAGATTGCCGCGATCTGTTTCATCTGCTCAAGCTGCTGTTTGTTGGTGTTGGCGATTTCGCGGTTGATCTTGTCCGACTCCGGCAGCTTGGCGCCGCCGGCGAAACCGCCGCGTGCGGTCAGGCTGTTGGTCTTGACCGATGTGTCGCCGAGCGAGGTTTCCCGCGTGTTCGCCATCGCGTAACTGATGGCCGACAGTTGTTTGACCATCGCCGTTTCTTCCTCGGAAAGTTCGCCGCCTTTGGCTTTCCTGGCATCGCGCAGCGCCTTTTGCTCCTCGAACTCCCGGCCGCGTCCGGCTTTGGTCATCGCCTCGCCGTAAAGGCCGTAGGCCTGCTCCTGCAGGTTCTGCCGGAGGTTCAGTTCCTTCAAGGCCTTCCGCTGTTCGAGCAGTTCCTGTGTTTCCTCCTCGGTCAGCTTTTTGCCTTGACGTTTCATCTCCAGGCGGAGCTTTTCGGCTTCATAGGCTTCATAATTGCCGTCGACCAGAAGTTGCTGAAGAGCGACCTCCTCTTTGGCTTCCGCGATCTGTTTGGCCGTGTCCTGCTTCTGGAGGGCTTCCCGCTGTTCGAGGATTTTTTTCTTCTCCTCCTCGGAGAGTTTCAGATTCTGATCCTTGAGTTCTTTTTCCAGCTTCAGCACGGCGGCTTTTTCAAACTCCGCGGCGGCGATCAGCTTGTTGTAATCAAGCTCATACTTCGCCTGGTCGGTAATCTTCTTGACGGCCTCCGCCCGCTGGCGGTTGAGAGTGTCGATCTGCTGCTCGAACGCATAAATTTTCTCATCTGATGCCAGGATTGCCTGCTTGGCCTGCAGAATCCGCTTTTCCGCGTCCAGCATACCATCCCGGTCACCAGCGCTCTTCGCTTTTTCATAATCGGTTTGCGCAGAACCGAGCGCGGCTTCCGCTTCGACCCGCTGCCGGCTGCTGCGCTCCGCATCGATTCCCTGACGGCGGTTTGCGATTTTGACGTCGATGTCTTTGGCGGCATTGAAGGCGTCGTCGGATTTGCGCTGTCCAAAAGAACGGTTTCGTTCCTGATTCCCCTTTGCAAGGTCGGCATTTTCGGCCTGCCGCTTCGCGCGGAAGTCGGCAACGGGATCGGAGCGGCGCTGCTCGTGGAGCTGTCTGCGCAGCTCCGTCATGCGTTTTACGTTCTCCTCGATCTTCTGCCCGGCCTCTTTGGCGTCCGCTTCGCCGCCGAGCCGGACATCGCCGCCAAACCAGACCGGTATTCCCGCATTGTCGCGGACCTGCGCCTGAGCGGCATTGTCGGATTGCAACTGCCTCAACTCGGTTTCCATTTCCGCGATCCGCCGGTCTTTGTCGCGCTGGAGCTTTTTCACCATCGCTTCATCGACGCCGGAGAGCTTGCCGGTGGTTTCATCCAGTTTGACGCCGAGGTCGCCGTAGGATTTGGTCAGGTCGGCGATCAGTTTCCGCGCTTCCGCTTTGTTGGAGTTGGAGAGCTGCTCCGCCGAACTCAATTCCGACAGGCGCGACAAATAACCATCCGACTTCTGCCGGAGCTGCTCGTTCGCTTCGGCGGCTTCCCGGATATTTGCCGCATTCCGCTGCGCAAGTTCGCCGGCTTCCTTCATGCCGTTGATCCAGTTGCGGTAAGCTGTCACGGCGATTTTGCCGAGACTGGCGATTCCGGCCGCGATGATTCCGATCGCCCCGCCGCCGGCCAGGAATTTTCCAAGAAAATTTCCGGCGCCGCCCCGCGTCTTGTTCATCTCCTCGCGAATCGCGCCGAAAGCCTGAGCCGCCTGCTCCCGCAACGATACCGGAATCAATTTCGCCAGAATCCCGCCGGTCTTCCGCGCGGCGGCATCAGTCTGTTCCAGCTCCTCGCGTACCGTTTCCAGCGGCGCGTCGTCGGCGGTCACGGGAACGTCGATCTCCGGCGTCGGCGTCTGGGCCAGCTCCTCCACGGCGGCCTTTGCCTGTGTGGTGTCGGCGGTGACGGAAACCTGCCGGTCCGGCAGGTTCGCCAGACTGCCGGCCGCCGCGCGGCTTTCCGCTACCACCGCTTCCAGCTCCTTGCGGTACTCTGCGGCGTCGAGCGTTATTTTGCAGACTGTGGCCATAAATACTCCTCACTGTTGGTCCGACAAAAACTTTTCCGCAAGCTCATCGATTCGGGCGGATATCTGCGCCTCAAGTTCGGCGTCCGGCCGCCGGCGGAACCGGTGCGGTTCCGTGCTTTCGCGCCGGGCGAAGTTCACGTAGGCGCAGCAGACCGTCGAAAGGCTCATCCCGTGCATGACCCGTTCCCACGGTTCGCCGGTTTCGCGCACCGCGACGCCGCAGATGCGGGTCAGCCATTCGGCGTCATAGCGCGGCGGCTCATCTGCAAGGTCGGCGGGCGGCATCAGCTCCAGCGGCCGGAAGGCGGCGTCGCGCCAGGCGGCGGCCTCCCGGTGAGCGTCCGCGGCCTCCAGCCCCGTCGCCGCGGCATAACCGGCGGCGGCTCCCGGTATCTCCCAGGGCGCCAGGCGCAGTTCCCGCAGATCGGGGGCGGAAAGGATGTAAAGCGCGACGTCGAGATCGATCGTCCGGATCGCGCCGCCGGTTGCGTACCGGTTCTCCAGCATCCACAGAAACGCCCATTTCGCGGCCGTCAGGGGCCGGACGGGAAGTTTCCCGATGCGGAAGTCGCCCAGGTTCATAACCTCCAGCAGCAGCCGCGTCTCGGCGTTTTTGTCGTATTTCAGGCTTTCCAGGCGGCGCAGCTCTCCGTCGCCGGCCAGAATCCGGTTGAACTCCACACCGGCGAGCTGTTGAAGTTCAGCCGCGGCATATCGACTCACGATCCGCCTCCTTCGGCAGCCTCCATCGGAGCGGAACCGTTGATGCTGGCGGTCTTGTGGCCGTTGACGCCCTCCCTGACCGACACATTGTCGATCGTGTACTTTTTGCCGCCGATGGTCAGTTCGCCGCCGACGGTCAGCGCGGAAATATCACCCTCCGCCACGACGTTTCCTTCGCACTGGATGGTCCTTTTCTTGCCGTACATATCGATCTGCTCGATGTTGCCGTCCTCGTCGATCGCCTCCGCGGTGGAGGCGGTTTCGCCGTAGGTGACGGTTTGCAGATGCAGCCCCGCCACGGCGTTTTTGAACGAGGCCAGGCCGAATACAATACTCATAATCAAAACTCCTCTGATAGTCGGACCTGTCCGACCGGTCTGACAAGTCCGACAGGTCCGACGGTTAAATCCCTTGACTGACGATCAGCCCCAACGCCATTGCGGCGAAGTCCGCTTTGGGAGAGGACGCAAGGCAGTCCTCCGGGCGAATGAAGACGTCGCCGAGCGTCCGGCCTTCCGGCGGAAACAGCTCGAGCAGTTTCTCCGACGCCTCGAACAGCCCGAGCGCCCGGTCGTCGCTGCCTTTCCGGAAGCGGTCGATCAGGACCAGGGTGATCCGGTCCTCCCGGATCGTGCCGGTCGCGACAAACTGGAAGTTGTCGAAGACGACCAGCACGCCCGGCAGTTTGTCCGGGTTGACCGCGGTGAGTTCGGCGAGAAACTGGTCGGCGTTCTGGATGGCGGTCACGCGCACCGTCCGGAAGTGTTCGCCGAGCAGTTCCCGCAGTTCCCGCGCAATCTCATGCAGCTTCATTCAAAACCCCTCCATGTTGTCGCGCCCGAAGACCTCCGGGTCGCTCTGGTGGAGCGTGAACACGTTCGTGCTGTTCTCCGTCGCATCCGGCAGCAGGAAAAGGCCGCTGCGAATCTCCTCAAGGTATTTGCGCACCTGCGCGACCCGTGAGCTGACCTTTTCGGAATACTCGGCACCGGCGGCGCGGGCGTAGGCCCGCTCCTCGGCCAGCGTCAGCGTCCATCCCTTCAGCAGCGGCAGCGACGCAGCCGCCGTCACCGGGACCGCGTAACGGCGGCCGATGCAGCCGTTGATCTCGGCTTCCGCATCGGTCAGGTCAGTCACGGCGTCCGTCTCTTCAGAGTAAATCTCATCGAAGACGGTCTCCCCGATCCTGACGCGCAGTTCATCCGCGTCGGCGTACATCCGTCACGCCTGTGCGGCGGAGTTGACGGTCACGGTGTCGGCCGCGATGTTGACGCTGCGCTGATCGGTCGCGATCTCGGCGAGCGCGGCGGCCGGAGCCTTCAGGTTCTTGATCCGGCAGCACCGCTGGTTCGCGTTGTGGAATTCCAGCGTAAACTCGCCGACCATCTTCCGGCTGATTCCGTCAGCGTCCGGCGGCGTCGAATCGGTGTCCCCGACCGGGCGCATCCAACTGAGCGCGAAGCAGTCGTCGTCGCAGAGCCAGGCGTCCGCATCGTTGAAGTCGGGGTCCCCGATGATTTCGATGTTCTGGCCGTTCGCCTCGTTGACGACCACCGCGACGTAGACGCCGCGCGCCTTGTCGTCGCGCATCACGGTGATGTTGTTCTTGTACTCGTTGGCCAGCACGCGCGCCTGATCCGGCGTGCAGTACAGCGCGGTCGGGTTGCCGCCTTCCTCGGTGACCTTCATCACCGCATCGTTGACCAGTTTGCTGGTCAGACGGCCGCCGGAAGCGTCCACGGCGAGCGCGGTCGCGAAGTTGTAAAGGCCGCCGGCCTCTCCGAACACGTCGTTCGCTTCATCGCGTTCGGTCCGGATGCCCCAGATCGCCTGACGGTTCATGTCGCGGTCGATCTCCTGAAGGGCGAACTCCGTCTGCCGCGCGATGGAGTTCTCCACCTGGTCGATCGTCTTCGTGGCCAGCGCCGAATTGCTGATTCCGAGGTCCTTGCGGATGATCTGCGTATGATTGTACGCGCTGCCGACCGTCCGGCGGGTGTATTCGCCGTCGCCTTCGCGCGAGTTCTCCCGCACCGGCGTGCCGACGATCCGGCAGATGTCGCCCGCCGCGAGCGCGGTTTTGGCGGTGTCGCCGTTTGCCGCCACGACCGCGGCGGTGATCTTTTTGTCGGCCTCCTCCAGCGTGGCGACCTTGAATACGACCGGATGCCCGGCCACGGTGAAGCGCGTTCCGACTTTCACCCGCAGGAAGTCCGCGGCGGAAAGTGTCGCCTTGCCGGAGGCATACGCGGTCACGGTGAAGCCGCGCCCCTTGATCTGATCCTCCAGCCATTCGTGTTTGTGGTTGGTCGCCGGCGACGCCGACTTGAACCGGGACAGAAAACGTCCTTTCCCGGCGATCACGGTGTTCATCGCGCTCGAAAGGTCGCGCGCCTTGTTGGTCAGCGAATAGGTCTTGATTTCGTTCGGCATTGCTTATCTCCTGATGGTTCTGGCGTTGTTGGTGGATTCGCGGATCGCCTTCTGCACGTCCGACAGCCCGGAGAGGTCGGACTCGGCCGGTTTGGCGTCAAGGTCCGACAGCTCCAGCACGCCGACCGGGGCGAAGATGCCGTCCTGCAGGCTGTCGCAGTAGTCGGCGAGTTCCGCCGCGCTCATCTTTTTGATGTACGGCGTATCCAGCCGGGCCGGGGTCAGGACTCCGCGCCGGAAGCCTTCGGCGATGACCCGCCGGCGGTGTTCCGCCTCCTCGCGCTCCTGCCGCGCGGCTTCCGCGCACTCCAGAGCTTTGACTTTTTCAGAAAGCTCCCCGGCCGCTTCCGCCTGGGTTTTCAGCGCGGCAAGGGTGACTTTGAGATTTTCCGGCGTCACGTCGTCGCCGAGCACCTCCTTCAGCACGGCGAGCAGTTCGCCGTCGGTTTTCTTCTCCGGTTCGGGTGCCGCGGGGGCGGCCGGTTCCGGAGCCGTCCGGGTCTTGGTTTCTTCAGGCATCTTGGCCTCCTTTGATTGGGTTATGGATTCCTGTGCCGCCCGGACCTGCTCCGGGGTCACGTCGTCTTCATCTTCGCTCGCGGCGAGGTCCGCCGGATGCTGCAGACAGGGGTTGTTGGTCAGCGCCACGCTCTGGACGCGCAGCGGGCTTTTGCCGTCGAGTCCCCGGATCGACGGCGAGAAATAGCGGAACTGCCCCGCCTTCATCACCTCCCGGCCGATCGGCAGCCACTCCGCGTCGGTCAGATAGAGCGCGTCGCCGCGCGCCTCCAACCTGCCGAACCCCGCGACGCCGCTGTAACGCGGCAGCTTCTTCAGGAGTTCGGTTTCGTCGATGCCGAGCTTGCCGGCCAGATTGCTGACCACGTGCTGGCAGTCGATCGGGATTTTCGCGCCCTTCGCCTGTTGATAGGCCGCGATGTCCTGCAGTTCCTGGGCTGAAAGTTCGAGGTTCACCGGCATCGAATCGCGCCGCGTGATGATGTTGTCCCCGGCGCGCAGGATCGGCCACGACACCGGCAGCCCTTCCGCGTCGCGTCCCACTTCCGACAGTTCCAGGCCGGAGTATTCCGTGATTTTCATTTGCGCAAACCTTTTGTTAGATAATGTCGGACAAGTCCGACCAGTCAGACCTGTCCGACTTGATTTTTCGGTAAAACGTGGTATAGTGAAAGTTGAGCGGTTTGGCGCGTTAGCTCACGATTGAGTGTGCCTTTCGCCGCTCTTTTCTTATTTCAGCGTCCATTCCGAATCGCCGTAATCGTCACCGGCGTTGTTCCAGCTTACCAGCTTCAGCTCCTTGCCGTCCCACACCAGCACGCAGTAAGCCTGCGTCTGCGGATTGTGCAGCACGATCCGCTTCAGGCAAATCGGAACCTTTCTCATTTCTCTATGGGTTCCCTCCGTCACCATCGCCCGCTTCAGGCTGACGACGACGCGGCAGTTCTGGTTGCCGAGCGTTTCCTTCAGCAGCCGGATCGCAGCGTCCGGATCGGCGAACAGCTCCTTGTGGTTCCGCCACAGGTGTTCGATTCCATAATGCGGATTGCCGCGGCCGAGCTTGACCGGCAGCTCCGGCAGCCCGGCAGCCTCGGCGGCGCGCGGATTCAACTTTGCGACCTCGAACGGTTCCTTCGGGAACTTGTCGATCACGCTGCCGGGAACGTTCTTCCCCTGGCGGCCGGCCTGCTCGAACGCCCGGTTGACCTCCTTGTAGTCCGGCAGGCGATCCGGGTCAAGGCCGACCTTTTCAATTTCTTTCCTCGCGGATTCCTTCATCGCGTCGAAACCGTCCTTCACCGCACCGAGTTCCGGCAGCGGCGACGGCGCGGTCCCCTGAAGCGGCGGCGCGGCGATCAGCCCGACGCTGCCGAGCTCCTGATTCCGGACCGCCTCCTCGGCCTGGCGAACGATCGAAGCCCGGCTGACCGGATGCAGGCTGGATAAATCGTGCGTTTCAAACGCCTGCGCCGGGTCAAACGCAAAGCCGCTGCGGCTTTCGAGCTTCACCTGATCCGACGGCGTCGGCGTCTTGACCTTGCCTTTCCCCGCCCGCTTCTCGCTGCACTCCTCCAGTTCGCAGGTGCAGTTGAATTCCCACGGCGGCGTATGCGTCCGCAGCCACGGATCATCTTTTCGGATGATCATTCCATCGTATTTCTGATGGGAGGCGCGCGGTTTTTTGCTCCGTACCGACGCGCGGTAGATCACATACGGGAACGCCTCCAGATGGCCGGGAGAGTACATCCGCTCGTAAGTTCCGACCGCTTTCGCCATTTTCGCATTCTGGTCGATAATCAGATTCAGCCGCGAAGTCGAACCGATGTTCGTCAGAGCGTTGCTCCCGTCATCCAGACCGTGCTGCCGGGCGAACCGGCGCATCCGGTTCCGGCATTCGTCCCGGCTGATTCCGCCTTTCAGGTAATCGTCCAGCGTGGAGCGGTAATAGTCCGCTACGTGCGCCTGCGAAATGCGCGAGGAAAAAAACGATCCCGCCCGGATGCCCGGCGGCACGTCCCGCGCGATTTCCCTGCTGCTTTTCGCGGTCGGCAGATTCACGCGGGTTTCGATGAAGTTGCGCTGTGCGCCCTGATGCAGCATCGGCTTCTCTCCTTTGGCGGACTAAAAGTTCTCTTTAAAAAAATTCACGGTGGCGGCTTCAAGTTCCGCATCATCGGGCCACCACGGCCGGGGCTTCTGCGGTCTGGTTTTCGGCGTCAGCACAAACATCGGACGCCCCAGTTTCTCCCCTTTGCCGGGGGTCTTGAACAGATACGCGCGATTTCGTTTCCGGCTGCGGAGCAGGATAAAATAGTTTTCGCCGTAGGTGCTCGCGAAGTCCTCCTTGTTGGAGTTCCATTTCGTCGGAATGGCCAGGACCTTGCCGTTGGAACTCTGGATCGGTCCGCCGGAATGGATATGCTCGCCGATGCGCGCGTCGGGGCCATCCAGCAGGATTTCCGCCGTGAGCCCCTCCTCGCGGGTGGTGATCGCGTCCGCCACCCGCGGACCGATCCGGTCGCCCAACTTGAGCGCCTTTTGTTCGACGAGCCGCCGGACCGCCTCCGTCCAGGCGGCGAGATGGGCCTGCGGGCTTAACGCGTCAAGCTGCCGGAGCGTTTCCGCGTCATTTACCTCGATTCTTACCTTCGGCATACCGCTTCTCCATCTCTCTGGTCATCAATGTTTCCATGCCGGAGCCGCCGGTGATTTCAAACTCAGTTCCGCGCAGACGCTCCCGGCGCTCTTCGTCGCTGAGCGTTTCGTCGTCGAGGATTTCCACGATCCGGTCGGCGGCATCCGCCGCCGGGCCGAACAGCTCCTCCAGAGCGTCGGACAAGTCAGACCGGTCCGGCTTGTCCGGCAGCTCCGCCAGCTCAAGGGCCGGGCCGACTTGGCCGACTTCCGGCGGCGGTTCATAGGTCAGCGGCAGGCCGAACATCTTCGACACCGCCGCGACATCCGCCTTGTAGCCGACGGCGGCCAGCGACTGAATCGTCTGAGCCAGGATCAGGTTCTTCTCGGCGGCGGCTTTTTCGTCCTCCGGCGGCTCTGTTTCGATCTGCAGCCGCGGCGACGGAACACCGGGCGGATAATTGCAGCGCATCCAGACCGCGAAGAGGTCACGGTTGACCGTTTCCTCCAGCGCCCGCGCATCGGCGGCGAGAATGTCGTGCCGGACCTCGCTTTGCGCATCGCCCCCGGAGAGGCCGGAGGAGTCGCCGCTCGAAGCGGTCTGGCCGAGCAGCACCTTCGTGATCGCGTCGTCGAGATACTCCAGCAGCCGGAAATAGACGTCGCCGGTGGTGCTGGCCGCCTGCAGAAGTTCGACTTCGACGTTGCGCGAAAACACGCCGCCGCCGCGCGGGCCGAAATTGCTGATCAGGTCGTTCAGCGTGACCTTCTCCTTCTCCCAGGTCGCCTGGTCCACCGTCGCCCGGACAAACGGCATCCCGTACCGTTCGATGAAGCTGAGCAGGTCCTTGTGGTTGATCTGCGAAAAGCAAAAGAGCCACGCCAACGGCCGGATCAGCCCGCCGCGCACCGGGTCGATTCCGTCGTGCAGCGCGTGAAACACGAGTTTCCCGTATCCCGGTTCCTCGCCCTCGTAGAGGTGGCCGGTCGTGCGCAGCCGCGGCGAATAACTTTTTGTGAAGCTGAAAAAGCGCTGTTCGACCGGCCGGAACCCGTAAAATCCCAGCCCGCCCGGCCGCCATACGATTTCCGCCGCCGCAAATCCCGGCAGCACCGCGTCGGTCAGCCCGGCCAGAAGTTGCGGGAAGCTCCAGAGCCGTCCCGCCTTCGGGTGCGCCGTCCCCGCCGCGTCAAGATCGCTTTTAAGCCGCTTTGCGGCCTCCGTGGCGCGCGTTGAGCCGTCCCCCGGCTCGATGTGCCAGCGGCATCCTGTCAGCGCGTTGCGGCGCGTCCGCAGCGCGTGAGCGACCGCCGGGCTTTTTTCCGGCAGCTCCCGGCTCAGCCGGCACTGCGCCTCGACGTCCCCGCCGTTCGCCTGAACCAGAATCCGGTCCACGTCGCGCGGCGTCAGCCCCCGCGACACGTCCAGCCCCTCCCGGTCCGTCAGCGGCTGCATCACGATCTGCATGCCGCTCGCCGGTTTCGACTCCGTCGTTTCCGGTATCAGCCGCCCGTATCGGTCAAGAATCATAAACCACCTCTCAAGTTAAAACATTGTCCGACCGGTCCGACCGGTCCGACTGATTTGACCGGTTACCATGCGTTCCGGCCGGTCCTGTATCTGGCGTACCGGTCGTATTCTCCGCCGCCGGCCGCCGCAGGGCGTTCCGGCACCGCCATGAAACACGGGCCGCCGTCGATCGTTTCGCCCGCCCAGACCGCCAGCGCGCCGGCAGTCATCAGGTCACAGTGCGAATCCGGCAGCAGTTCGTTTCGCGACGCCGCGAAAACGAGCCGGTCCGACGCGCTCGCGGTCTTCCGCATCGCCGCCACGTCGGAAGCGATTTCCGGATAAGCCGCCGGCAGCAACTGTCGCCGCGCCTCATAGACCCCCTGCAGCATCGTATACATCGCAAGTTTGAACGGGGCCGTAAATTTCGGTCCGAGAAAACGGCCGAAATAGAGCGCCTCCAGTGATGCGCAGTCGCTGGTTCCAAGCCCCGACGCGTCCCCCGCGCCGACCGCATACGGCAGCCCGTCGAGAATCGCTTCGACAACCCGCCGCTGGCTTTCGACCTTGCAGTTCTTGAAGGTCAGGCACGCCGCCAGCCGGTAGATGTCGCCCGGCAGCCGTTCGTTGAGCCAGATGCAGGCGAGGTCGCCGGTTACCGCGATGTCCCAGCCGAAGCAGACCCGGCCGGACCAGCCGGACAAGTCGGACAGGTCCGACCAGTAGCGCCGGTCGGCGTAAAGTCCGACACACGGATCGGCAAGGTCCAGCGGCCCGGCGTTCCCGGTCAGATGCTTGCGCAGAATCTCGAATTTCTGTTTCGCCGCGGCCAGATCAACCGGCGTGATCGCCTGCTGCCCGGTCGCCTGATTCGGAATGCACAGATACTGGCTCTCGAACGCGCCTCGGTTGACGCAGCCGCGGCGGATCTGTTCGCGGAACTCCTCCCGCGTCTGTACCGGACGCCCCTTTTTGCGCTTGACCTCGTTGACCTTTTCGACGAAGCTCTCGGCAATCGCGTCGTCCAGCGTGGTTCGGTGGAACGAAAATCCTTTCGGATTCTCCCCCGCCGCCTCGCGGCAGAGCTGCGCAAACTGCGTATTTTCCGAGCCGTCCGCGCTGTATGCCGATACGATTTCAAGCTGGCCGCCCCATGTGATGCACGGATAAGCCATCGCGTAGAGGGTTTCCTGATTTTCGTGCAGGTCCATTTCGTCGAGCAGGATGTCGCCGCCTTTGCCGGCGAATGCCAGCGGATTGCTCGAAAGCGAGCAGATTCGCGCCCCGTTCCGGAACCGCACCACGAATGCCGTGATCCCGTGCTGTTCGTCCACGACTTCGACGTTGTCGCCTTCCAGACCGCGCGCCACGGCGTTCGCCTCGCGGCACCACATCGCGACGTAGTCGGTGATGAACTCTTTCGCGGTCAGGGTGTCGCGGGAGCTGACCCATTGAACAAAACTGCTGCCGTCTTTTTCGCGCAGGCATTTGCGCACGGCCCGGTAGCTCGTGCCGTAGGTAATGCCGATCCGGCGCGATTTCTCGTAGAGCTTGAGCGGCGATTCGTCGTTGATCCAGCGCTGTTGATACGGCAGAAAATATCCCATGAAAACCTCCGGTTTTCGAGTTGAAAGTATAAAGTTGAAAGTGTAAAGTAGTCGAAAACGGAGAGAACGATGAAATCTTTTGAAGAATTAACCGTATGGAAACGCAGTTGCCGGATGACCGTTGAACTTTACAAGTCATTACGTTCCTGCAACGACTGCGGACTGAAAGGTCAGATGACACGGGCAGCGGTTTCCATCCCATCCAATATCGCGGAAGGAGCGGAACGGCGAACCCATAAAGAATTCATCAACTTTCTTGCTATTGCCAAAGGCAGCGCGGCGGAACTTCGTACCCAGATTTACATTGCTTCCGAAGTTGGAATCATGACACGGGAGGATTGCCGGAAATTCACAGAAGAACTCAAAGAAATATCCCGTATGCTGCAAGGATTGATTGCCTCGCTTTCGTCCTGACTTTCAACTTTCATCTTTCAACTTTCAACTCCAAATTTCCGGTCCATCGCGTCGGCGACCCTGCCGGAGTCGACGCCGGGAATCAGTTTCTCCAGTTCCGAGAGCTGTTTTTCCTTCTCCGCGAGCTTCGCTTCCAGCTCCGCTTCGCGGGAGCGGTGTTCGGCCTCGGCGGCTTCCCGGAGACGTTTGAGTTCTTCGAGTTGCCGGGAGAGCCGGGCGTTCCGCTCGTCGCTGTCCGCCGCCTTGATCCGGGTGACCGCGGTTGCGAGTTTCAACAATTCCGCCGGATCGCCGGAACCTTTTTCCGCCAGTTCCCGCAACTGTTCCAGCAGCGCCATCTGCGCCATGTCCGCGACGCTGCCGATGCCGGCGGTGTCGCGCAGTGCCTCCGCCGCCCAGCGGGCGTTGCCGATGCGCTGTTCGGTTTCCTCGCGCCGGCGGCGGTACTCCTGATAGTCGTCGCTCCGCCAGGCGGCGGTCAGCGTGTTGCCGTGCAGCCGGTAGCCGGTACGGCGGATGCTTTCGGCCACCTCCGGGTCGGCGACGATCTCCGCGCCGGTCCGTCCCTCGTAATGGAGCTGGTAGACCCGGCGGCGGATTTCCGGCGGATGATACGTGAGATTGCTTCGCGGTCCGCCCATGCCGTCACCCCATCGCTTTGACGCCGTGAATGAACGGGTCTGCCGCGCCCGGCCGGTATTCGGCCTGGGCCGCGCCCTTTTCGGTCAGCCGCAGGTATTTGCCGGATGAACCCGGCAGCGGTTCGAGATAGCCGTGTTTTTCCAGTTCGCGCCACTCGCGCAGCACGGCTTCCGGTTCGGCCCCGAAGAGTTCCGAATGGCGCAGCGCCCGCTCCAGCGTCGTCGGTCCGTAGGAGTCGCGCACGGCGATCAGAATCGCCTGACGCAGAATAAAAACGATTTCAGTTTCCACGATGTATCCTCCCATTGGTGATGTGCTTTTGCACTGCCTCATTGATGTTGGCCAGCCAGACTTTGTCGGCGGAAACTTCTCTCATAAGCTCCGCGTGGCCGGCGGCGCAGTTCTTGTCGATCCGGGCGATCTGCAGCGCGTTCTCACGCTGCAGACTGGAGTTCTCTTTCAGGGCCTCCGCCAGATGCTTCAACTGCAGCGCGACTTCGCCCGGCTTGTCCTCCTTCAAATGGGTTTCCACCTGCTTTTCCAGCCGGGAAAACCGTTCTTTTTCCAACCGTTCCAACCGTTCTTCGAGCCGGTCCTGCCGGGCGAAAAAGCGTTTGAGAAAAAACATAAAAACGCCTCCCGCCCCGCCTGTTCCCACCAGCCCGCCCGTCAATCCCGCCCAAAAATCCATGTCGCCTCCGTTGCGAGGGGGTTAAACTTGCCTGCGAAAAAAAAGCCGCGGAGCGGTGAGCGACACCGACGCGGCCTGGCCCCACAACGGGGCCGATCCTTTATACCCCGAAGGGATGTCTGAAAGGTTCGTAAAATGGCGCTCCCGGCAGCGGTCGACCCGTGATCAGCGGAACCCTGCAAACCGCCCGTTGTCGCGCACCGGACGTGCCTCTCTCTGCCACAGGAGCATAAATATTTCTCCGATTCGCCCGGAGAAAACCCCGTAATCGGGGCTGCGTTCGGTCATGGTTTTTGCCGGTTGGCCGACAGAGCCCGGCGGTGATTGCGATAAAAGGAGCCGGGCGACGCGGAGAGAACGCCGCCCGGCGGGAAAACCGGGACAACCACGACCCGGAGAAGGAGGAAAGGCCCCTCTATATATGGGGCCAAAAGGCCGTTTTTATTCACAAAAACAGATTTTTAATATTCAACTTGTTGAATATTAATATAATAGGCTGTAACACGGTTCCGGCATGAAGTAATCATAAAAAATCAAATTTGCTACATAAGCAGCATTGACTTTTTTTCAAAAAGTTGCTACATAGTAAAGACGCATCGGACCGGTCGGACAGGTCCGACAAGTCTGACAGGAGGCAAGCATGAAATTACGAATCGGGCCGGAGCTGCGGCGGCAGCTCGCTATTGTTAAACTGCACGGCTTCAGCGCCGCTGACGCGGTCAACTGCGCGGCGCGCCGGTGGGAGCGTTACGGAAAGCCGGAATTGGGCGAGGTCGAAACCGGAACCACCTACGGCGGAACCGTCGCCACGGTCGATCCGCCGGCCGGCATGGATGCGGGCGCGGTCCGGCGGCTGCTGGCCTGGTATTTCGGGAACTGGCCGGCCCGGCCGCCCCGGTACCGGTTCGATCCCGGCAAGCTCGTGCCGGGGAAAGATTACAAGGTGGTCTGATGGTCAGCCTTTGCCGTCCCGATGCTCGCGGCGAACGCGATAGAGCCGTTCGGTGAAGCCGCCCTCATGCTCAAAATCGGCGGCAAGGCGGGCAATCTGGCGGTTGAGCAGATAGGTTTCCTGGTTGATCAGAACGATCATGGTGTTGGCGGCGACCTCGGCTTTTTTGTCTGACTTGTCCGACCGGTCCGACTGGTCCGACATCAGAAGGCCCATGAGTTTGCGCAATTGAGCGAGGTTCTCGGGACGGGCCTGCCGCACTGCGAGCGCCTTCGGGCTGTCGGAAAGCCACTCCGGCAACTTGCGCTGCCTCAGAAACGCCTGATAATCGAAGAGCAGCTCTTCCTGGCTGGCCTTGGCGACGTTGGTGAGTTTGAGCTCGGTCTTTTTGCTGGTGGCGGCGGCCTCGGAACCTTCGACGATGTTCGCAACGCCGGAACGGGCCGCCTGGACCATCTGGTCGTGCGTCCGGTCGCGTCGGTCGATGTAGCGGGCGCAAAACGCCGCCGTCGCGTCATAGATCAGCACGCCCAGCCGGTAGGTGATCAGCCGTCGGTAGCCGCCGTGTTTCGGAATCAATGGCTCGGACACTATTTTCCCCTTTCCGCCGGACAAGTCTGACCGGTCCGACCAGTCCGACCTCACAAGCAGGAAAATCTGGCGATGATTGCCACAATCACGCCGAGAATGACCAGCCCGGCGAGAATTACGCCGATCAGATGGACAGGGTCTTTCAGATTGATCGCTCCGGCCGGCTTTGTCATTTTGGCGTTGATAACTTCACCGCAGCCGGGACAAGTCGCCGCGTTGCTGGAGACCTGCTTCCCGCAAGTCGGGCATTTGATTAAAGTTGCCATGTCGATTTACCCTCCTCCGTTTTTTAAGTTCAATTTCTCTGTCAGACCAGTCCGACAAGTCCGACCGGTCCGACTAATCCACCCTCTCACGAAACCTGACTCCCGGCCACTTTTTTAGCCGGCTGCGGTTCCTCCCGCAGTTTATCGCCGAAATGCGCCGCAAGCAAAGCCAGACAGCGCGCTCGATCCCGTGGCCCCAGAGAATCAAAAATCTCCAGCAGTTCATCCCGCATCGGCTCTTCGTCAAAAGTATCGCTTCCCCAGAAGTCAATCGCCATATCGGGGAAGAGTTTTATCAAAGTCGATACCGTCATGTTTCCAATGGAATATCGCCCACTAAAATAGCCGGCTATCGTACTTTGGGGTATTCCAATTTGCTTGGCTAAGCATTGTTGTGTCCCCGCACGACGATACGCTTCCCAAAGTGCATCGGAGAAATTTTGTTCTGTCATAATTTACGCCTTTTTTCGTAAACTATATCAAAAAACATGAAAATTCAAGAAAAAAGCGTAAGTACGCTTGAAATAAACGTAATCTCGCTTATTTTAAGCGTAGATACACTTAGGAGGCCATAATGACAAAACTTAGAAACCTGAGAATCAAAAGCAAATTGACTCTCCGGGAAATTGGGGAAAGGGCCGGGGTAACACCACAGACCGTACATGATGCTGAGGTTCGCGGCGTGCGCACCCCACGCACAGCGATGAAGTTCGCAGTAGCTTTTCCCGGCCATACCTGGCACGATTTACTGGAAGAACCGGAAACAACGGTATCACATTGAACTGCAACCCGCTCGACCTCATCGAGCTTTAACAACCACCCTCCGCCGCCCGTCGGGCTATGGAGGACAAGCAAAGGAGAATTGAAACATGGACATCAATCAGAACGACACCCCGCTTACCCAACTCGAACGCGCCAAAGCGGAGGGCTGTATGGTCGCGCTCGGCATCATGGAGGCGTATCTCGACCGCGCGGTGCGTATTCTGCAGGAAGTTTCCTGCCCGGAGGCCATCCCCGGTTTGAAACGGGCCACGAACAAACTGTTTCAGGAATTGGCGGAAAATGCTCTGACGGCTTCTGCGGAAACCATGGGAATTGTCCGCCGAAACAATACCACGGTCAACACCGAGGAAGCCGTTAAGATCGGAATCGGCATGACTCTGAAAGTCAGTGCGTTCCGTGCGTTTCTGGCACAACTTCAGGTTGTATCTCCTTTCGCGCAGGAGGGCCGGTAATCATGGAAAAAATAATCCGCGACCTGCGTAAATTACAGAAACGGTTGCCGAACCGCCGTGACGTCAATGTGATCGAGCGGGCAATCCGGGAACTCAATCAATCTCTTCCAGACCGTTGCATGTCCGCATCAGTACATCACACGCCAGCAGGTAAGCGCCGGCCGCATTTTCCCGGTAGCCGCCGCTCAGCGGAACGGCACGCCAGTCAAGGGCCTCATACAGGTTTGTCGCCATATTTAACGCGCCGATGGCCAACGCCGCCAAATCCGCCGCGTCATGAACCGGCAACGCCGTCAGAGCTCGCTTTTGCATCGCGGGTGTTTTGCGCAGAAATGCGGCGACTTCTTCGCGCCGCCTCACCAGCTCCGTCAGGCGTGTCGGCAACGTGTCGATACGCTCGTAAACACCCTCGGCAAACTCCTCAGTCGGCAAAGCGGATTGAATTTGACTGCGGAACGAACGGAATTCCCGGATATAACCTGAATTGCTCATTGAGTCTCTCCCTTTCTGTGACTGACTTCAATTTAGCACCCGAAACCATGAAATGCAAGGAGGATCGCTAATATGCCTATGTATGATATCATCCTGCTGTCCGTGCCGTTTGTGTTGGCGGGGCTGGCCCTGCTGATTCATGGGATTAACCTGGGACTGATCCTGCTGCAGCGGCGCCGCTGCAACGCCTGCCGCCGGATGGCTTGCAAGTGGAGGGTTCGCTGATGCGTCGTACTGCTGCACAAATGACCGCGCCGCTGCCGATGGCGCTGCCGCGCGCCTGTCGGCGGCTCTCCAAGTTCGAGCGTTCGCTGCTCTGCCGGGCGATCGATATCGCGTGGGGCTGTCAGCAGACTCCGCTGGCGGCCGCGGAATATGTGACGCTGATCGAAATTCAAGGCAAGCTCAATGCCGCGATCGGCGTCAAATCGCAGTTTTCGGACTGCGAAAAGCGGCTGCTCTGTCGCATGATCGACGTCATCTGGAAGCGCCCGGTTGCACCGCTGCGCGCCTCCGACCTGACCATGCTGGCTGGGATTCAGGGCCGGCTCGAACTGCGAGGGGGCTGCTGACCGTGGATCAGTTTGAAGTCATGAGCGAACTTTACAGCGACCGGTCGAACTGGGTGGACGTCAGGCGCTACCCGTCGACCGTGACCTGCCGCCGGATGCTGCGGCTGGCCGACTTCGCTGCCGCTGATCCGGCCCGGTGGGGCAGTTGTCGAATGGCCTTCGAGGTCCCGGAACTCTCCTACCGCGAGCTGGCAGTCGCCCGCGGGGTCAGCCATACGACGATTATGCGCCACCTTGCCAAAGCCGAAGTCGGCGACGCCGGGGACTTCACCGCACGCGAGCTTGACGGAGAATGCCCGGAGTGGCTCCGGGCGGTCTCCATCCGGTTCGAGGCCGGTTGCACCTCCCGGACCTACCGCTATGCGGTGGCACTTTGCACGTTCGCCGCTGCGCAGCCGGAGCGGTGGCGGGTTCTGCGCCTTGCGTATGAGTGCCCGGAACTGTCGCAGGAGGAATTAGCCGAGGTTGCCGGGGTGAGTCAGCCGACCGTCTGCCGTTACCTGCAGCCGGTGCGGCTGGAGGTTGACGAAAGTTTTAACGACCTTGAGGTCATCTATTAACGCCCTCCGGGGCAGAAAGGATCATTATGGAAAAACAAGCGTATTATTTCGCCCGGATCGAAGTCGCGGTCGAAGGACTCCGCGCCGGTGTCAAGCACCCGGCCATGCACGAGCTGCTCGACATCGTCGACGAGGCGCGTTACTGCCTTGAAGGGCTGGCGGTGCCGCCGCCGATGGTACTGAATACCGCGACCGGCGAAGTTTCCGCCTTGCCGGAGGCGGAGAAGGCTCCCGGCAAACGCCGCGGCCGACCGGCCAAGACCGCCGGGCCGTACAGTGCCGCGAGCAAGAAACAGGAACGTGCCGAGCGCGCCCTGATCGCCGACCTGCAGGAGGTGATCGACCGGGCCGGTTGCACGAACATTCCCGACGCAGTCACCGAGCTCCTGCAATGCGACGTGCAGCCGGGCGTGATTCTCCGTTTGATCGGCTGCACGCTTGAGGAGTTCGCCGCTCTGCGCGACGGCAGGGCCGATGCCGAGCTTGCCGGGAAGTACCTCGCGGTATTCAAGCTCAAAGGCGAAAAGGAGGCGTGACGATGGCGACGATCAACGACAATCGCAAGTACAAAGTGGGATTCCAGGCGTCCCCCTCCAACCGTAGTGGATTAGAAACTGGCAGACTACATCCTCGTATTTGTCGTCTGTAACGAGTCCCCCTCCAACCGTAGTGGATTAGAAACGAAAGAAGTCGAAACGATGGGGGAGGCGGTTCGGATCGTCCCCCTCCAACCGTAGTGGATTAGAAACATCGGGATGATCTGGATCGCCTTTTCCTGTCCGCCCGGGTCCCCCTCCAACCGTAGTGGATTAGAAACGCTTACGACCGAGGACAAGGCGGAAGGCATCTGGTCCAGTCCCCCCTCCAACCGTAGTGGATTAGAAACCAGTGACGAAGGTGCAGGCACGGTCAAGAGTGTGAAGTTCCCCTCCAACCGTAGTGGATTAGAAACTTTGTAAAAAAATACCTGCCGGGTCATGTGGAAATGGTCCCCCTCCAACCGTAGTGGATTAGAAACTCGCCGTTCGCGCGGAGCCGGTCGCTCTCGATCCCCTGTTCCCCTCCAACCGTAGTGGATTAGAAACGATGGAAAGCGCGCGGTTTACGGCTGGCGGCCGGTGTTCCCCTCCACCCGTAGTGGATTAGAAACCAATGAGATGACAGATACTTTTTCGTATCAGAACGTGGTTCCCCTCCAACCGTAGTGGATTAGAAACTATTCATCGCAAAGTCCGAACTGGTCGTCATGGCCGGTCTCTCTCCAATCGTAAGGGGGGAGACCGGTCATGGCGTTCGGCTTCGTCACTATCGTTCCTCGTTATTTTGCAATTGCAAAAATATTGTGGAAACCGATCGGTGCCTTACCTGTGCCAGTCGCCCGCGCGCCCCCGAAGGGCGTAGAGCGCGCATCCGGCAGCGGCATCTTGCCGCCCGCCGCTTTGCTTGCTCAGCGAAGGGCGGCGAGGGCGAATTCCACCAGATATTCGATGCCGACTTTCAGCGCCTCATCCGGGAAGTCGAACTTCGAGTTATGCAGCGCCGGACAATTCTCCCCGGTTCCGAGTTTCACGTAAACTCCCGGATATCTCTGCAAATAGTAGGCGAAATCCTCCGCCGCCATCGAGGATTCGGGAAGCTCGGTATAACCGGCTTCTCCGAAAGTCCGGCGGATCACCTGCCGGGCCAGCTCGGTGGCTTCGGGGCGGTTCAGGGTGACCGGGTAGCCGAGGTGATAGTCGATGTCGACGGTCACGCCGTGGGCGCGGGCGACGGATTCGACGATTTCACGGAAACCGGTTTCGAGAATCGCGTCATCGTGCGGATCAAGGGAGCGGGCGGTTCCTTCGAGCACCACTTCGTCCGGGATCACATTGGCGATGTCGCCGCCGGCGATCCGGCAGACACTGAGCACGGCGGCGTGCTGCGGATTGATCCGGCGCGATACGATGCTCTGGAGTTCGACGACCATCGCACTGGCCGCCAGCACCGGATCGATCGCCTGGTGCGGGCGGCTGCTGTGGCCGCTTTTGCCGTGTACCGTGACCTTGAAATGGGCACAGGAAGCCATGATCGCACCGGTCCGGCAGCCGAGCATGCCGACCGGCAACCCGGGCATGCCGTGCAGAGCAGTCACGAGGTCGGCTTTCGGATTCTCCAGCGCCCCGGCGGCGATCAACTCGCGGCCCATCGACTGATTTTCCTCTCCCGGCTGCCAGACGAAGCGGATGCTGCCGGAAAATTCCTCCCGCCGCGAGGCGAGGATCTCGGCGGCACCCATCACCATCGCGGTGTGGGCGTCGTGGCCGCAGGCGTGCATCATGCCCGGATGGACGGAAGCGTATTCCACACCGGTATTTTCCGTGTTTTTCAGCGCGTCGATGTCGGCGCGGAGCGTCACGTTGCGGCCGGGGCCGCGCCCGTGCAGCAGCGCGACGGTGTCGGTGCCGAGGAAGGGCGCGAGCACCTCCAGATTCAGCGGTTCAAGCCGGGCGCGGATCGCTTTCTGCGTCAGCGTTTCATGCCCCGCAAGCTCCGGAATCCGGTGCAGGTTGTGGCGGAATTCGATGATTCCGGGCAGGATGTCGGCTGCGGTTTTCATAATTCGTTGTACACGATCTTGCCGCCGACCATGGTCAGCATGGTTTTGCACTGCACTTCCCAGCCGTCGAAGGGGGTGTTGCGCGAATTGGACTTGAACTGTTCTTTGTCCACGGTGTACTTCGCTTCCGGATCGAACACGGTCAGGTCGGCGGGATTTCCCGGCGCGAGGCTGTAGTCGTCGAAGCCGAGGATATCGGCCGGTCCGGCGGTGAAAAGCTCCACCAGCTTCGGCAGCGAAATCACGCCTTTGGCGACCAGTTCTCCGTAAGAGACGGGCAGGGCGGTTTCCAGACCGATGATGCCGAAGGGCGCGTAGTCGAATTCCACCATCTTGGCGGTCATCGTGTGCGGCGCGTGGTCGGTCGCGATCGCGGTGATCGTGCCGTCGGCGACGCCCGCGATCAGGGCCAGGCGGTCCTCTTCGGAGCGCAGCGGCGGATTCATCTTGTAATTGGTGTCGTATTTCTTGATGCACTCGTCGGTCAGCGTCAGGTGGTGCGGCGTCGCTTCGCCGGTGACCGGGATGCCTTTGGCGCGGGCGTTGCGCAGCAGTTCGACACTCTCCTTGACGCTGACGTGCTGCATGTGGATTTTCCAGCCGATCTGGCGCGCGAGAATGATGTTGCGCGCGATCATCAGCTCCTCGGAAGCGCCGGAGATGCCGTTCATGCCGAGCAGCACCGACCACTTGCCTTCGTGCATCACGCCGCCCGCCGCGAGGCACTTGTCCTCGCAGTGGTCGAGGATCGGCAGGTTGAAAGACTTCGCGTATTCAACCACATGGCGCATCAGCGCGTGATCCTGAATGCAGCGGCCGTCGTCGCTGAGCGCGACCACTCCGGCGGCCTTCAGCGAACCGATTCCGGCCATCTCCTCGCCTGCGTATCCTTTGGTCATGCAGCCGCAGGGAAGCACGCGCACGACCGCCTTCTTGGCGGCGGTCTGGCGCAGGAATTCGATCGCCCCGGCGGTGTCGGCGGGGGGATTGGTGTTCGGCATCGCTACCACCGAGGTGAAGCCGCCCGCAGCCGCCGCGGCGGTGCCGGAGGCGATGGTTTCGGCCATATTGTTGCCGGGCTGGCGCAGATGCACGTGCAGGTCGATGAAACCCGGACTCAGCACTTTGCCGCCGAGGTCGATCACCTCGCCGCCCCGGACTTCGGAGGCCTCCGCGATGCGGCCGTCGATCACGCCGACATCGCCCCTGGAATCGATTTTACGGACCGGGTCGATCACCCGGGCATTCCTGAAAATAAAACTGCTCATTTTTTCACACACCCCGCTACCAGGAAGAGGACCGCCATGCGGACCGCCAACCCGTTCGTTACCTGTTCGAGAATCACGGAATTCGGACCGTCCGCCACTTCGCTGGTCAGTTCGACATCGCGGTTGATCGGCCCCGGATGCATCACCAGCACGTCAGGCTTCATCCAGCGCAGGTTCTGCCGGTTGAGCCCGAAGAACTTCGCGTATTCGCCGGTGCTCGGGAAGAAGCCCGCACTCTGGCGCTCATGCTGGATGCGCAGCAGGTTGACCACGTCGGCGTCCTGCACCGCATCCTTGAGGTTGTGGCAGACGCGCACGCCTGCCGCTTCAAATTCGCGCGGCACCAGCGTGGAGGGACCGGCAAGGGTCACTTTGGCGCCGAGTTTCAGAAGCCCCCACATGTTGCTGCGGGCGACGCGGCTGTGCAGGATGTCGCCGACGATGGTGACCTTCAGGTCCTTGAGGGCGCCCTTCTTCTCGCGCATTGTGAAAATATCCAGCAGCGCCTGGGTCGGATGGCTGTGCGCGCCGTCTCCGGCGTTGACCACGCCGCACTTCAAATGCTTGGCGATGAAGGCCTGCGCGCCGGGGGCGCTGTGGCGCATCACGATCAGGTCGACCTGCAGCGATTCGATGTTGCGGACGGTGTCGAGCAGGGTTTCGCCCTTCAGCAGACTGCTGCTCGAAGCCTGCATATTCACGATGTCGGCGCTGAGGCGCTGTTCGGCGAGTTCAAAGGAGACCCGGGTGCGGGTGCTGGGTTCGACGAAGAGGTTGACGACGGTTTTGCCGCGCAGGGCGGGAACTTTTTTCACGTTCCGCTCCGAAACCTTCTTGAACTCCTCGGCGGTGTCGAGGAGGAAGGTGATCTCCTCGGCGCTCAGGTCGTAGAGACTGAGCAAATCTTTTCTGGTCCACTCCATAGGGCGGTGTGTCCTTCTATAACTATCGGTTTAACGGTTTCTGCTGCCAGTTCACTTCGAAGATGCCGGCTTCGTCGCCGTCCTCGTCGAACTGCACCGCGACCTTGTGGGCGGGGTCGAGGTCGAGCTTGAAGCCGACGTAGTCCGCCCGGATCGGGTATTCGGGATCGCCGCGGTCGACCAGCACCGCCAGCCGGATCATATTCGGCCGCCCGTAATCGGTGATCGCGTCCAGCGCGGCGCGGATGGTCCGCCCCGAGGAGAGCACGTCGTCGACCAGGATGATCTTGTGCCCGTCGATGTTGAAGGGGATCACGGTTTCGCGGATCAGCGGCAGGCCGCTGCGCAGCCCGACGTCGTCGCGGTACATGGAGATGTCGAGACGGCCGTGTTCGGGACGGCGCCCGGTGGCCCGCTCGATTTCATCGCAGATGCGTTCCGCCAGCGGCACGCCCTGGTTGTAGAGTCCGACCAGCGCATACGGCACGGAACCGTCGGTGTCGAAATCCCGCCGGATCGCCGCCGCGATCATCGAAATCGCTGCGGTCATCTCCTCCGGCGAATAGAGTTGTTTCTTGAGCGTCATGAATCACTCCGGAATTATAGGATTGGTACACGTTTCCAATATACTCCTTTTTCCCGGGTTTCACAAACGGCGGAATCCAAAAAGTCGCAGTTTCGTCGAAGCGCCCGGTTTGCGGCGAATTTAAAATTAATTTGCAAATATTTTAAAATTAATTTTAATTTACTGTTGACATTCGGGCCGCTTTGAGGTATAATAAAAGCAGCGAAAGGAATTTCACGGATGAATGCGACCAAAGACAAACCCAGGAATATGACGGATATCGCCGAAATGCTCGGAATCACCGCGCAGTCGGTTTCGCTGGCGCTGCGCAATTCGCCGCTGATTTCGCAGGAACTGCGCGACCAGGTGCAGGCGATCGCGGCGAAGACCGATTTCAAGGCGCGCAACTACCGGCGGCGCCGGAGCGGCGGCGGGAACTCCGGCAAGGTTATGGTGCTGTATGAGGCGGCCAACGTCGGCGACCCGGTGGCGCAGCAGATCATGAACAGCGTGATGAAGCGCCTTGCGGAGCAGAAGATGATTTTCGAGACCTGCTCCTGTGAAGAACTTTACGACAATCCGGCGCTGATCGAAGGCTTTGCCGGGGTGATTTACCACTACTGTTTCCGCCCGTGGTTCGCGTCGATTCTGGAAGGGATCGCGCAGGTGGCGATCATGCACGAGGAGATCGACATCGGCCCGTGGGACAGCTTCAAACCCAATGAGACGCTGGCCGGAAAACTGGCCGCCAACTACTTGGTCGAGCAGGGGTTCAAAAAGGCGTTGCTGATCTGGGAGGCGCGCATGGCCTACCGCCCGGAGAGCCATCCCCGGCTGGAAGGCGTCCGCAGGCGGCTGGCGGAAGCCAACGTGGAGTTCGCGCAGCTTTCTTACAGCAACGACCTCGACGAGCCGCAGGCGTTCCCCGCCGCGCTGCGCGAGACGCTGGAGCATTTCGGCAACCGGGCCGGAATCTTCGCTTTCAACGATCAGGTGGCGTACAAGGTATGTCACACGCTGGACTTTGCCGGTTTGCAGCGCAGGCCCAAAGAGCTTGAAGTGATCTCCTGCGACAACACCTATCTTCTGAATGAGCTTCATCCGCCGCTGCCGGCGGTGGACCTGCATATTGCCGAAATCGCGTCGCGCGCGGTGGATGGCCTGCTGTGGCGCCTGAGCAACCCGGAGGCGAGTTATCAGGATGTTCTGATCAAACCGGAACTGATTCTGCCGAAGAAGAAGTGACCGGAAGATTTGTAAAGTTTTCAATTTGAATTCCCTTTGAAACAGGAAACAAAAGGATCGGGAGGCTTTCGGCCACCGGTTCCGAAAACAGGATGGAGAATGTTATGAAGAACAGGAACTTTACTCTGATCGAGCTTCTGGTAATTACATATATCCCATGGGTGTAAATTATGGCTTCATGATTCAGATTGTTCTGAAATGAACATAATCCTCTTCTGGAGCACACTGGATAACATCGGATCATCAGCCAATATCTTCTTAATAGCTTCCTCCTTCATCAACCAGCATCTCCCGGTAAGCTCTCCATCAGTTCCAGCTTTGACTTCAACAACAGCAATGCCAATTTTCTTGCATTCATCACAAGGCTGAATGTCACCTTTGAGGAAAACATACATCGGCATTTGCCCATCAGGATGACCATTCTGTTTTGCCCAAACTTCACCTTCATATCCAGTGAGAATGATTTCATTCTTAGGCTTTTTGCAATAATGACAAAGTGGAATAGACGGATTCAAACCATGTTTTTTACTGATTCTCATAGTGATCACCTTTTTACGTTTGAAGGCTGCAAAACGATCTTCAACAATGTCCCGTTCAGTCTAACATACTGAATGAACCGAATTGAATTTTTCACAGTCTCAAAATTGAGTTTGTGGGAAATCCAGTCTCCATCATCATTGAAGCCAACAATAAGACCATTGCCAGCATATTCACCACCATCAGGGGTTTCAAACAAACCAACGATTGGTGTTTTCAAAAGACCTTCATCATCAACAATAACATCGTGATGTTCATCAAAAGGTGCAGTGGTAATGCAGTCACACTTCAGCAGTCGATAGTAAACTGAATCCTACACTTGAAGTTGAATTCCATTCAAGGGTCATTTCACCATATAATGCTGCATATTGTTTTTTTCTTTGTCCGTTAATGATTTTTAGAACTTTCGTTATGTGCATAATAGTTCACCTCCCTTAAAGAACTTCTGTCGGTGCGGTTATAAGATAGCCTTTTCCTGACGATGAGCCGGGGGAAACGGCATTATGACGGCATCATGCTCGCTGAAGTCGTCGGCGTCAATCAGGTGAAGTTCCAGCATTCCGCCGCAGAGACGCATGAGAACGGGATTGCCGTATGGCAGGTGAATCCGGTGGTCAAGATTTTTCCGGACAGCACGCCGAAAGGCAAAGGCACCAACCTCAATGTGGCATTGGCCCGCAACGAGTCGGAGGGGCTTCAGCTCGGAATACGCTCGGATAAACCGTATCCGAAGCTCTCGTTGACTGTTTCGGAACCGAAAAACGAGGCGGGGAGCGCTCTGCCCGCACCGGAGGTGAACGTGATCGGCTATGTTGGAATCGACGCGCCGAGCCGCTACTTCCAGTTCACCGGAATTCCGGCGTACCGGCGCTGCGTTCCCGGAAATTCCAGAGGCGAGCTGTATCCGGATCCGGTGATCCCGAAATCGGAATTCGCGTTGGAACCTCAGCATACGCAGGGAATTTATATTCGCGTGAACGCTCCGGCGGACGCCGAACCGGGCCGGTATCGGGGGACGATTGCGCTGCGCGCCGGAGAGAAAGTGCTCCGGGAACTGCCGTACAGTGTTCAGGTGTGGAATTTCACGCTGCCCGACCGGCCGGAAATGAGCGCCATTTTCGACAACCGCCACGGCACGGGCAGACAGTTTAAAGAGTATACGCCGATGGAGGCGGCGGAGTTTCTGGCCCGAAAGCGAATCAGCTTCGATGAAATTCCGGCCAAGCCGAGGTTCCGGCTGGAAAACGGCAAGGTGAAAGCCGACTTCACTGAATTTGACAAGGCGGCCCGCGTCTGGTTTGAGGAGTGGAACATCCCGCTGGCCTACCTGCCGCTGTTCCGGGAGCATTTCGGCTGGGGGCATCCGCCCAAACCGTTTCTCGGCGTGCAGCCGTATGAAGGAAAATGGCCGTACCGGGGCGTGGACCGCGGCAGATTCACCGCTGAATACCGCCGGGTCTGCCAGGCCGCGCTCAAGCTGATGATGGAGCATCTGCGGCGGAAGGGGTGGCAGGACCGCTTCATCCTCTATATCTCAGATGAACCTCACACCTCGGTTCCGGGAATCAAGGAGCAGATGATCGCGCTGTGCGACATGCTCCATGAGGCCGAACCGGAAGTGAAAATTTACGCGAGCACATGGGGATATGTGCCGGAGTGGCTGGGAAAGCTCGATGTGTGGGGCATCGGGGTTCAGGGACAGATTTCCGAGGAGAACCTGAAAAAACTCCGCGACTCCGGGGCGCAGCTGCTGATCACCACCGACGGGCACATGTGCCTTGACACTCCGTACAACGCGATTGAACGCATGCTGCCTTTGTTCGCGTGGAAATACGGTACGCGCGGCTATGAATTCTGGGGCGCGGACTGGCTGACCCGCAATCCCTTCGAGTGGGGGATTCACGCGGTTCATACCCAGAGCGACGTGCCGGGCAAGCCGCAGCGGATCCGCTATCCGAATGGCGACGGATACATCTTCTATCCCGGCAAACCGATCGGGCTTAGGGGGCCGGTCAGCACGGTTCGGCTGGAGTCGCTGCGCGACGGAATCGAGGACGGCTCTTATTACCTGCTGCTGGAAAGACTGGCGAACGAAAAGAACGACGCCCCGGCGAAGGCGCTTCTGGAACGGGCGAAACAGCTCGCGCCGATCCCGAATGCCGGAGGACGGAATTCGGAAAAGCTGCTGCCGGACCCCGATGTGCTGACAAAGCTGCGCAATGAAATCGGCGAAGCAATATCGCGCCTGTGTGAAGTTGAATATTGAATGATGGCTTCGTACGGCGTTCGGAACTGTGGAAGAATTGCTTTCTTAGAAGTTTGTGCTATATTGTAAATCATATAGAGTTACAAAAGAGGACAAAGCCCCGCCATGCCGGGTTCGCAAGGAAAAACACGGCGTTCCGGGGAGAGGAGAATTGCGATGGAAAATAAGAATGCGGCATCCGTGCCGATGAAAATCGGCATCGCCAGCCTCGACGCCCAGCATGAGGCGTTGTTCGAGTGCATCAACAAGTTCATACGCCTCTACCTGAAAGGCGAGCCGGAGCGCGGAGAGGTGGAAAAACAGTTCGCCGCTTTGGTGGATTACACGGTGACTCACTTTGACGACGAGGAATTTTTCATGCGTTCCATCGATTATCCCGAGCTGGCGAATCATGCGGCGCAGCATCAGGCGCTGCGCGACGTGGTGGACAGTTTTTCCACCCGGCTGGAGGCAGAAAAAGACCTGCACACCTTCTGCGGCGAGGTGATCGAGCTGCTGAAAACATGGCTGAACAAGCATATCTGCACACTGGATGCCAAGATCGCGGTGTACTATCAGTCGCACGGGAAGTGATGCGCTTTCAACAAATACAGGGGAAGCCCATACATTTCTAAGAGCTTTACGCCGCGTACAAGTTTCTTGAACCGGGATTTCGCTCCGAAAGGAGCGAAATCCCCGAGAGGTTTACTTGGTGGGAGGAACGATCTGATTGTCTGCAAGGATTTCCGGTTTGTATTGCATGCTGTCGGTTTCGGAAAGCTCGCGGATGACGCGGCACGGGTTGCCTGCGGCGAAGGAGTTGGGAGGAATGGACCGCGTGACGACGCTTCCGGCGCCGATCACACATCCATCGCCGATCGTAACTCCCGGGCAGACTACGACATTGGCTCCCAGCCAGCAGTCATTGCCGATGGTAACCGGCCGGGCGTAACAGAGATGACGCGGAGTGCCGTCCCTGTCGAGGATGACCCGGCGTTCATCCGGCAGCATGGGGTGAACCGGCGTGACGATCGTGACGTTGGGCCCGAAGTTATTGTCATCGCCGATCACCACCGGGGCATCGTCCTGGATGGTCAGATTGTAATTAAAGAAACAACGCTTGCCGATCTTCGTGTGCTTGCCGTAATGAAAAAATACCGGGCCCTGCATGAAGCTGCCTTCGCCGAATTCCGCGAGCATCAGTTTGACGAGTCCCGCGCGGATTTCGACATCGTCTTCGTCGGTTCTGCTGTATGCCGCGCTTAATTTGTGGGAACGCAGTTTGATTGCTTTCAGTTCCGGATCGCCGGGACTGAAAAGGATTCCGTTGAAAATTTTTTCTTCTTCTCTCATTATTTTCCTCGCTTGAAATAATCAGGTTCCGTGTGGATAATTTACCTGCCCGGAACAGAAAAATCAATCCGGCCTGCAAGGCTTTTTGAGGCGGAAATTTGAAAATAATAAAAATAGGTGTATTATGTAGCATTATAGTATTTGTATTTATATGATATGGTGAATTAATTGCTGCTTTGAGTTGATTTTGTTTTTCGCCAGAGGGATGATTCAAGAAGGGGAGGAGTGCCGCGACAAAAATCAAGTGGAAATGAAAATGAAATCCGGTGAATTGGACGGAACTTGTCATTCGACGGATTTGGAAACCGAAGTACAATTGGAGGAGAAAAATGAAGATCAATAAAAACATTCTGTTTATCGCGAATTCTGTGAACTGGGCAGAAGAGCATCCGGCCGTCGCCGCACTTAAAAACCTGGGGAAAGCATTGGCCGACCTGAACCTTGATGTACATTATGCCTGGTCACTGGAAAACGGACTCACGCTTTTGAGCGAAAGTCCCAAATACAGCGCAATCGGCATCTATCTGGACGCAGAAAACAGCAGTACGGAACAGGAGACGGTCCAGCTGATCAAGGCGATTCGCGCCGTGTCTGAGACTTTGCCGGTTTTCGCATTGACCCGGGAGGACCTGATTTCGAGGCTGCCGCTCGATTTGATCAGTGAGGTCAAGGAATATATTTACCTTTTTTCCGAAACTCCCGAGTTTACCGCCAATCGGATTTATACCGCCATTTTTCAGTACAACAAACATCTGCTGCCGCCTTACTTCAAAACCTTGAAGGATTTTACCCAGGACGGCGATTACTATTGGGATTGTCCGGGGCATATGGGCGGGATGGCCTATCTGAAGCATCCCATCGGCGTGGAGTTCTTCAACTTCTTCGGTGAAAATATGTTCCGCGCCGATATCGGCGTGGCGACGTCGGAAATGGGCGACTATCTGATCCACGCCGGTCCGGTGAAGAAATCCGAGGAGATCGCCGCGAAAACCTTCGGGGCGGATTGGACCTTCTATACCGTCGCCGGTTCATCCGGCTCCAACCGGATTGTAGCGCAGGGAGCGGTTGGCGCCAATGAGATTACCGTAGTCGACAGAAACTGCCACAAGTCCCTGAATCACGGGTTGACTCTTTGCGGGGCGCGTCCGGTCTATATGAAGCCGACCAGAAACGGCTACGGCCTGATCGGCCCCATTCCGGCCAGGCGGATGTCCAAAGAGCATATCAAGAAACTGATCAAAGCCAGTCCGATCGCCAGAGACGCGGTGTCGCAGGAGCCCACCTACGCGGTGGTGACCAACTGCACGTATGACGGTTTCTGCTACAATGCCGGCAAAGTCGTCGATGCCCTGAAAGACAGCGTGCCGCGCATCCATTTTGATGAGGCATGGTATGCATATGCGAAGTTCCATCCGATTTATGCGGAAAGATTCGCGATGGGAGTAAGTGGAAAAATAAAGAATATGCCGACTATTTTCGCGGTTCAGTCCACGCATAAGATGCTTCCGGCTCTCTCCATGGCTTCGATGATTCATGTGAAGAAAAGCGACCGCGCGCCGCTGGATTTCGACGACTTCAACGATTCGTTCATGATGCACGGGACGACCTCGCCGTATTACCCGATCATCGCATCGATTGACGTCGCCGTATCCATGATGAAGGGGAGTTCGGGAACCCATCTGGTGCAGGAGTCTATCGAAGATGCGATTGCGTTCCGGAAAGCGGTCGTGAGCATCAAACGTAAAATCAAAGAGAAGAATCCGGCGGACTGGTTCTTCGATATCATGCAGCCGGTCGAAGTCAAAGACCCGAAAACGGGCAGGAAGTACTCTTTTGAGGATGCTCCTGTTTCATTGTTGAGCCGTGAGCCTTCCTGCTGGGCGTTGGATCCGAATGCGAAGTGGCACGGCTTTGCCAGGGAAGATATCGCGGATACCGACTGTATGCTCGACCCGGTCAAGGTCACCATCACCTGTCCCGGCATTACTCCGGACGGCAAATATCAGAAAACGGGTATTCCGGGTTATATCATGACCAAGTTCCTGGATGACCGGAGAACGGAGATCGCCCGGACCGGTGATTACACGTTGCTGATTCTGTTCTCGGTCGGCACCACCAAGGGCAAATGGGGGACCCTGATCGAGAGTCTGCTTGAGTTCAAGCGGCTGTATGACAACGGCGCATTGGTCGCCGACGCGATACCGTCGCTGGCGGAGATTTCACCTGAATATGCGCGGATGACGCTGAAGGAACTGTGCCAGTCCATGCACGATATGATGAGCAGACTCGGCCTGATCGATCATCTGGACAAGGCGGCCAATACCGACCCGGAAGCGGTTCTGTCGCCGGCGGAAGCCTATCAGAAGGTGGTGCGCTACAAGGTCGAGCATGTCAGACTCAAGGATTATCCGTCCCGGATCGCCGCCGGCATGCTGGTGCCTTATCCCCCGGGGATTCCGTTGCTTATGCCCGGAGAAAGAATTTCCGGAGACGACAAAGGAATCATCGGATATCTTGAGGCGTTGCAGGAATTCGACAAAAACTTCCCCGGCTTCGAACATGAAATTCAGGGGGTGAACGTCGATGAGAACGGCGATTTCTGGGTAAGGGTAATCATCGAGGATGATAAAAAACTCCCGGCCGGGCAGAAAACGTCTTTCAGGCCGCACAAGGTGTCCGGCGCGATCAAAAAAGGCCGGATGTAAAGAAGAGAGACTGCCCCGCCTGAAAGGGCGGGGCGATTGAATTTGCATTTGAGTAAAACCAGAAGAGGGGTTTCGTCTTATGTCAAAAGAAAACACACAGAGCAAAGACAAGACAACCGCCACGGCAAAGCTCGGTTTTTTTGCCCTGGTCACCGTCGTTGTCAGTTCCATGCTGGGAGGAGGCGTTTACAGCCTGCCGCAAAACACGGCGCAGTCATCCGCGGCCGGTCCGGTCATCATCGCCTGGCTGATCGTGGGGCTGGGCGTCTATTTCATCGCCAATTCCTTCCGGATCCTGTCGGACATCCGGCCCGATTTGAAGGCCGGCGTCTATATGTATGCCCGGGAGGGATTCGGCAAATTCATCGGATTCATCACTGCCTGGGGGTACTGGCTGATGACCATATTCGGGAACGTGGCGTTTGCCGTGATTCTGATGGATTCGTTGAACTATTTCTTTCCCGGAGTTTTCACCGGAGGAAATAATTGGAATTCCGTGATCTTCGGTTCCGTTCTGATCTGGTTCTACTATTTCCTGGTGCTGGCCGGCGTCAAAAAAGCCAGTCTGGTGAACCTGATCGGAACGGCCAGCAATATGTTCCCGCTCTTTTTGTTCATCATCATTCTGCTGTTTTCGTTCAGTTTCACGCAGTTCGATGCGAACTTCTGGGGAAATTCCGCCAAAGTCGCTTCGCAGGATCTGGGATCGGTCGCCGCGCAGATCAAAGCCCCGATGCTGGTGGCGCTGTGGTGCTTCATCGGCGTGGAAGGCGCCGTGGTTCTGTCGGGACGGGCGAAGAATCCGGCCGATGTGGGCAAGGCGACTCTGGTCGGTTTTCTGGCCGCCCTCTGCCTTTATATGCTGCTGTCCGTGCTGCCGTTCGGCATAACCACCCAGCATACGCTGGAAGGCATTCCGAATCCGTCGACGGCCGGCGTGCTCGCGATCGTCGTCGGCAAATGGGGCGAATGGCTGATGAATATCGGACTGATCATCTCCGTTCTGACCAGCTGGATCGCCTGGACACTGCTCTGTGCGGAAATCCCGCTGGCGGCGGGGCTGAACGGGACGTTCCCGAAAGCATTCAGCAAGGTCAATAAAAACGGCACGGCGGGAGTCGGCCTGCTGGTGAGCACCATCATCATGCAGATTGCGATGCTGGTCGTTCATTTCGCCAACAATGCGTGGCAGGCCATGTACAGCGTAAGCTCGCTGGTGATGCTTCCGGCATACCTGACGACGACTCTGTTTTTGTTCAAGCTCTGTAAAACGGAACAGTACCGGCAATATGCCGCCAGGGGAATCGTGCTGGCGACGATCAGCGGAATTGTCGGTTTCCTGTTCTGTTTGTTCATGTTCTACGCGGGCGGACTGAATTATGTCGCAATGGTTCCGATCTTTCTGACCTTGGGCGTGCCGCTGTTTTTCTGGGCGCGCAAAGAGCAGGTCGCGCACGGCGACAATACGCCGATCTTCCTGACTTCCGAAAAATGGTATCTGGCGATCCTGCTTGCGCTGGACGTGCTCGCGATCTGCCTTGTGGTCTCAGGGAAAATCACGTTGTAAAACGACCGGAATCCCAATATGCGGGAATCGGGGACGACACCCCGATTCTCTTTTTTTGCGGAGTGTTACGAATCCCGTGCGATTATTCGCCTTCGGAGCTGATACGCGTTCCCGAGGAACTTCAGGTATTGTATGGAAGTCGAAATCATCTTCGGCGGTGAACAGCCCGGAGTCCTGCTGAAACTTTCCGCGGTTGAGTGCAAAGAGCACGGAGGTTCGCCGGTACGGGAGCCGGCGGGCTGGGCGGCCGCTCGCGGCGGCAAGGGCTTCTTTGATTCACACCTCTTCGGTCAACCGTAATCCCCCATCTGACAGGCGAAGTTTTCAATTACCGGAAACAACAATGGTTTGCTTTTACTAAAAGCAATTATATTTTAAGGAATGGAAAGATGTGATGATAATTTCAAAATATCCGGGAGAATGTAAAATGATGACTTCAATTACTTCGCGCTGCGGTTTGCGGTGCGATGTGTGCAGTTTCAGGGAAAGTTGTAACTGCGGCGGTTGTATTGCCACGGCGGGAGTACCGTTCCATGGGGAATGCATTGTGGCGAAATGTTGCCAGAGCAGAGGATATCTCCATTGCGGAGAATGTCCGGAGTTGCCTTGCAGGCAACTCTACGCTTATTCATGCGAGGACAAGGAACATGGCGATAATCCGCCGGGAGCACGGATTGAACAGTGCCGCCGCTGGGCTTTGCAGGGGATTCTGCGTAAATTCGCCCAATCCGACTGGAAATCGATTGCCGCTCCGGCGCAAGCATATCTTGACGGTCAAAGCTCTCCGGAAACTCTGATCAAAGCGCTCAGCCAAGCTGATCATGAGGATGGTTTCTGCAGCAGTGAGTTTGATGCGCTGTGCAGGAAAGCGCTCGGCTTTCTGAAGAAATAAACGGAAAATGAAAAGTAACGCCTTCCGCCGGTTTCTGCCGGATCAACAGGATGACGGAAGAAGGTGGCCTGAAATTTCCAGATGCCATTCGGCGAACGTCAGGCAGCGGGCGCCGAGATTGCGCATATCCGTCAGGTTGGCTTCCGCAATCTCCGGCGTCCGGGCGCTGCAGCAGTCTGAAATGACGGTGACTTGATAATCCAGCGAAAGCGCGTCGGTCACCGTGGCGCGGATGCAATTCGGATATTGCGTCCCGGCTATCAGCAGGGAATCGACTCCAAGGCGGCGCAGGCATAAATCCAGCTTGGTCTGGAAAAAAGCGCTGTAACGCGGTTTGACGATCACCGTTTCTCCCGGATGCGGCTGAAGTTCGGGGACGATTTCCGCACCGGCCGTCCCCCGGATCGCGCCGGGAACGCGGTGGAATGACTCCAGACGGCAGCGTTCGAGGTCCGTTCCATCCGGTTCATACTCCCTGACGATATGAAAAATCGCAATGCGGCCGGAGTTGCGGCAATCCGCCAGCAAAGAGGCGATGACCGGAACCGTCGCCGCGGCTCCGGCTACGCACAGCGGCGTTCCCTCCCTGACAAAATCCTGCTGCATATCGATAATCAGAAGTGCGGTATCTTTTTGAATCATTATTGATCACCTGTTTTCCGGTAATTTCCATATTTTCTGAACCACAACAGCAGGAAGAAAGTTCCTGCCGGGAAAAAAGCGCCGAACAGCAGCCCGGAACGCAAGCCGAACTGCTCGGAGGAAAGCCCGCCGGCCTGCTGCAGCTCTTTCAGCAGCGGGAATCCGGCGGCACGGTCGGTGACGACGCCGAGCAGATACGGCCGGCTGCCGTACCGGTCCGCGGGCCAACTGAAAACGATATCGGAGAGTACCTGCGTTACATAATTGACGGCGAGCAGGATGCCGAACTGAGTATAACTCAGTCCATACAGCATTTTCAGTGGGATGAATAGAATCGGGGTCAGGTTGACCACCAGCGCGCCGATGAAATTGGCGGTATAACAAGCCAGCACAGTCGCCCGGTAAGATTTTCCGGCTGCCGCTTCCTCTGACTGTTCCTGCACTGCGTTCATCGATGAAAGTTCCTTTTCATAATATTCAGGCGGAAGTCGGAAAATAGATAAAACCGGCAATTCAATAAACAATCATGAAGCAAGATGATAAATAAAATGGCGGAGAGAGAGGGATTCGAACCCTCGATACCCGTGAGGGTATAACGATTTTCGAGACCGTCGCCTTCGACCACTCAGCCATCTCTCCGCTGGTGATATTGCTAATATAACCTCAAAATTTCCAAAAGGCAAAACAAAAACAGGGAAGTTTTATAAAAAAGTCACGTTTTTTTTTGTATTTTTCGGGTTCTCCGGGTAAATTATAGCATGTTATGATTGTTTACCGGATTGAATCTTCCTTACACAGGAGCGTGTGCGGAAGCCGGCCGGATATTTAAAAATCGGAGTTTTTCATGGATTTGCAGTTTTTCAACACAATGGACCGCAAAGTCGTTCCGTTCCAGCCGATCGACGCCAAACTGGTGCGCATGTACACCTGCGGCCCCACGGTCTACAATTTCGCCCATATCGGCAATTTCCGCGCCTATATGTTCGAGGACCTTCTGCGGCGCACGCTGGAGTATTTCGGATATCCCGTCAGGCAGGTGATGAACCTGACCGATGTGGACGACAAGACCATCCGCGATTCTCGCGCCGCCCGGCTGCCGTTGCGCGAATTCACCGCGAAATACAAGCAGGCTTTTTTTGAAGACCTGAAAACGCTCAATATCGAACCGGCGGAGGTTTATCCCGCCGCCACCGATCATATTCCCCAGATGATCCGGCTGATTTCGGTGCTGATGGAGAAGGGGTTCGCCTATCAGGCGGAGGACAAATCGATCTATTTTTCGATCGACAAGTTCCCGGATTACGGCAAGCTCGCCAAAATCGACCGCGAAAACCAGCGCTCCGGCGTCCGCATCAAAAATGATGAATATGCGAAGGATTCCGTCGCAGATTTCGCGCTCTGGAAAGCATGGGACGAAAACGACGGCGACGTTGCCTGGGATTCGCCCTGGGGCAAGGGCCGCCCGGGATGGCATATCGAATGCAGCGCGATGTCCAGCGAATACCTCGGCGATCAGTTTGATATCCACACCGGCGGCATCGACAACATGTTTCCGCATCACGAGGACGAAATCGCCCAGAGCGAAGCCGCTTCCGGCAAGAAGTGGGTGAACTACTGGCTGCATTGCGCCCATCTGATGGTCAACGGCGAGAAGATGTCCAAGTCGCTCGGCAACTTCTTCACGCTGCGCGATCTGCAGCAGAAGGGCTGGAAGGGGCGCGAAATCCGCTGGGTGCTGATCGGCGCCCATTACCGCAAGAAGCTGAACTTTACTTTCGAGGCGCTGGAGCAGGCCCGGGAAACACTGGGCAGGTTCGATGAATTTTTCCAGCGCATGCGGGAAATCGCCCAAACGGGCGACGGCACGGAGATTTCACAAACCGTCGCGGGGGCGGAACAGGCATTCGCGGCGGCGATGGGCGATGACCTGAATATCTCCGAAGCGCTGGCGGCGATGTTCGACCTGCAGCGCGCCGCGAACCGGCTGGCGGATGCCGGAGAGCTGACCGCCGCTGGCGGGGCCGAAGTTCTGGCGGCATTCCGCAAGTTCGACCGGATCATCGGCTGTTTTGAAGTCGACGCGGTCAAAACGGAAGAATTTCCGGCGGAAGTGACCGCATTGGCCGAAGCCCGCATCGAAGCACGGAAAGCGAAAAACTTTGTCGAGAGCGACCGGCTCCGAGATGAGATTGCCGGACTCGGATTCATCGTGGAGGATATTCCGGGCGGCAAGTACCGGCTCAAAACACTTTCCAAATAGTATTCTTGCACAGCCCCGCCCGAAATACTCCGGACGGGGCTGTTTTTTACGGATTCTAACAGGAATCTAACCGGTTGCGTATTTTACCCGAACATTTCCATGGTACATTAACTTCCATAACAAGTTGGAGGCTTTCTGATGGGTAAAGAAAAAATATTGGTCGTCGAGGACGAAGAGGCGATTCAGGAGTTGATCCGTTACAATCTCAACAAGGATGGTTACGATCGCGTCAGATGCTGCGAATCCGGTGAGGAGGCGCTTGCCGCCGCGACTGAATTCGCACCCGATTTGATCCTGCTCGACCTGATGCTTCCCGGAATGGACGGGCTGGCGGTCTGCCGCCGGCTGAAGAGCGATACCCGCACCAGTGCGATTCCGATTATCATGCTGACCGCGAAATCCGAGGAGAGCGACATCGTGATCGGCCTTGAAATGGGGGCGGACGACTATCTCCCCAAACCGTTCAGCCCCAAGGTGCTGATCGCCCGGATCAAATCGGTGCTGCGGCGGGTGAAGCCCTCCGATGCCGAGGCCGCCGCCGGGACCATCAAGCGCGGTCCGCTGTGCATGAACCGCGGCACCCGGGAGGCTCTGCTGGACGGACGGCCGATGACGCTGACCTTCTCCGAATTCGAAACGCTTTATCTGCTGGCGCGCCGCCCCGGCTGGGTCTATACGCGCGGCCAGATCGTCAATGAGGTCAAGGGCGACGACTACCCGGTGACGGAGCGTGCCATCGACGTACAGATGGTCAGCATCCGCCGGAAACTGGGCACGCACGGCGACCTGATTGAAACGGTCCGCGGCGTCGGTTACCGGTTCGTACAGGATTGAACCGCAACTCCGGGAAGAGAATATGAAAAACAGTTTTATTCAGTCCTGGCCGGTGATTTTTCTGGTAGTTATCCTGGGGGTGGTGATTTTCCTGTGGCGTCAGTCTACGTCGTTGGAGCAGCTCTATATTACCAGAACGGAGATGGAGCTGCAGACCCGCGCCCGGCTTCTCTCGCGCGAGTCGCGGAAACTGATTCAGGATGACCGGCGCCGGCAGCTCCAGAGATTCTACGAGGAAGAGGGCAAAGCCACCGAAACCCGGATCACCCTGATCGCTCCCGACGGCGAGGTGCTGGCGGATTCGGAAGAGGAACCGGCCAGAATGGACAACCACCGGATGCGCCCCGAAATCATCGGTGCGATCAACTCCTTCCGGGACGGCCGCCCGTTTTATGCGACGATTCGGCACAGCTCCACGCTGGGGCGCCGCCTGATCTACTGTGCCGCGCCGATCGAAATCGACGGCAAAACCTACGTGCTGCGCACCGCTTTCTCGATTCATAATCTGGATAAGGTGGTGCGGCAGGCGCGTCTGGATATCCTGCTGGCGATAACCGTGACCGCTTTGGTGGCCGCGATCCTGTGCTATGTGATTTTCCGCACCGTCAGCCGCCCGGTATGGGAGCTTTGCCGGGCGGCGGCCCGCATCTCCGGCGGCGATCTCGACACCCGGCTGCCGATTCCGGAGCGCGGCGTACTCCGGGAATTGGGCGAACACCTGAGCCGGATGGCCGAAGAGCTGAAAAAACGGATCAATGAAATTTCGCGAGAAAAAAGCGAGCGTGATGCGATCTTCGCCGCGCTTGCCGAAGGGGTGATCGTACTCGACCGGCAGGACAATGTGATCGATATCAATACTGCCGCCCGGCAGATTTTCAAGCTGAAAGACGAGCCATGCGGCCTGCCGGTGAGCGGGATTATCCGCAATCTGGAAATCTCCGCTTTCATCGAAAAGCTGAAAAAAGAGGGGGCTCCGGTCGAAGCGGAATTTCCGGTCCAGCTTCCTTCCGGCGATAAGCAGCTCCGGGTGCGCGGCACCCGGCTGAAATGGTCCGAAGACAAGGCCTCCGGCATCCTGCTCGTGATCTACGATATGACGCAGCTGCGCAAGCTGGAAAACTTCCGGCGCGACTTTGTCGCCAATGTGTCCCACGAGATCAAAACGCCCCTGACCGTGATCCGCGGTGCGGTGGAAACCCTGCGGGACGGGGCGATCCACGAGCCGGAGAGTGCCGAACGGTTCATGCAGATCATTGAGATGCACTCCGAGCGGCTCAATGCGCTGGTTCAGGATATCCTGAGCCTGTCGCAGCTGGAGTGCCGCGCGGTCGGCGACGGCTACAATATGGTTCCCGTGAATGTTTCCACGCCGATTTCAACCGCGGTGGAGCTGGCGCAGGCCAGGGCGGATGCCGCCGGCCTGAAGCTGGTGGTGGAAACCTCCGCCGATCCGGAAGTGCTGATCGATGTCCAGCTCGTCGAACAGGCCATCCTGAATTTGATTGACAATGCGATCAAGCACAGCGGCGAGAAGTCCGAAGTCAGGATCACGGCCCGGGAGGAGAGCGGCGAGGCGGTGATCGAAGTGGCCGATCACGGCTGCGGTATTCCGGCGGAACACCTGCCGCGCGTTTTCGAGCGGTTCTACCGGGTGGACAAGGCGCGCAGCCGCAAGGCCGGAGGAACCGGTCTCGGGCTGGCCATCGTGAAGCATGTGATGCAGTTGCACCACGGTTCCGCGGAAGTGCACAGTACCGTGGGGCAGGGGAGCACATTCACGCTCCGGCTGCCGGTCTGCCGGCCGAAAGCCTGAGACGGGCCTCCCGTTTACCAGCCGGAAAAACGGGCGGCATTTTCTTTTAAAAACTGCTGCCGCGCCTTGTAATCCGGACACATGCGCCGGACCGCCGCCCAGAAGCGGGCCGAGTGGTTCAGCTCCAGCCGGTGCGCCAGTTCGTGAATTATCACATAATCGACCACCGGCTCGGGGCACTGAATCAGCTTCCAGGTGAAATTGAGGTCGCCGTTGCGGTTGCAGGAGCCCCAGCGGGTCGATGCTCCGCCGATCCTGATGGTGCGGTAAGTGAGGTTGAACCGGTCGGCCTGCTCGCGGACTTTGCGCCCGATCATCTCCCGGGCCAGCCGGCGATAGAGCTTTTCCAGCGCGTTTTTGACCGCTTCCCCGTCTCCCCGCGGAACGATGAACGCATCGTCGAAAGCGAGAATCCGCCTGCTGAAGCGCAATTCATACTCCCGGCCCAGCAGCAGGAAATGTTCCCCTTCGACGAAGCGGAAGCGCGGAAGCCGCGCCCGGTAATGCTCCATGCGGCGGTAAAGATCCTCGATCACGGCGCGGTTCGCCGTCGCGATCTCCAGCAGCCGCTTTTCGGAAACTCCCTGCGGCGCCCGGATCTCCAGCCGGCCGTCTTCGGGACGGACGGAAAAGGCGATCCGGGTGCGGCGGGGCGAATAGATGATCAGCGGTTCCTGCGTAAGTCACTCCTTCGATTCCAGATAACGCTCGGCGTCCATACCGGCTTTGCAGCCCATTCCGGCGGCGGTGATCGCCTGCCGGTAGTGCGGGTCCGCACAATCTCCGGCGGCAAAAACGCCTGCCAGCGTGGTCCGCGACGAGTCGCCGGAAAGGACCACGAAACCGTGTTCGTCCAATTGAATGAACTCCTTGAAAGGCGCCGTATTCGGAATGTGGCCGAGCGCCGCAAAGTATCCCTTGCAGGCGATTTCGGAGGTCGCGCCGGTTTTCAGGCTTTTGACCCGGATTCCCTCCACCGACTCCTGCCCGAGGATGTCCTCAACCACGCTGGACCACACGAATTCGATCTTCGGATTGGCCCGGGCGCGTTCCGCCATGATCGGCGACGCGCGCAGTTCGTCCCGGCGGTGCACCACGTAAACCTTGTTGGCGAACCGGGTCAGGAATGTCGCTTCCTCCATCGCGGAATCGCCGCCGCCGATCACCACTACCGGAACATCCTTGAAGAACGCGCCGTCACAGGTGGCACAGGCGGAAACTCCGTGGTTGCGCAACCGTTCCTCATTGGGGAGGCCGAGGTAGCGCGGGCTGGCGCCGGTCGCAATGATCAGCGCCTCGGTTTCCACCACATCGCCGGAAGGCAGGATCAACTTCTGGATGCCGCCGTCGGTAAGCTCGAACTTCTCCACCGCGTCATATTCGATCCGGGTGCCGAAGCGTTCCGCCTGCGCCTGCATGGCGGTGACCAGATCGAAGCCCAGGACGCTCTCCGGAAACCCGGGAAAGTTTTCGACCTCCGTGGTCTGGGTCAACAGGCCTCCGGGCAGCATGCCGGAATACAACAGCGGATTCAGGTTGGCCCGCGCCGCATAAATCGCGGCGGTGTAGCCGGCCGGTCCGCTTCCAACAATCACCAGTTTTTCTTTCTGCATCTTGAACTCCTCCTCTTCATTTGTTGCGATTCAAGAACATCGATAAAATCAGCAGGCCCCAGAGCAAATAGCCGTGGTCGCGGCGTCCGCTCTGGTGGGCGGCCCACAAAGTATGCAGTGTTTTCGGCTGGATGAAGCCGTCCGAAACGAGCGTGCCTTCAAACAGCTCCGTCGCCGCCAGGTCGCGCCATTCGCCGCGCAGCCAGAGCGACACCGGTACCCCGAAGCCTTTTTTGGGACGCTCCGCCAGTTCGGGGGGGACCAGATCGGCAAACGCCGCTTTCAGGATGCGTTTCCGATTGCGCCCGTGCAGCTTATAATCGAACGGCAGCTTGGCGGCAAACTCCACCACCTCGCGGTCGAGGAACGGGGAACGCACCTCCAGCGATGCGGCCATTGAGGCGATATCGACCTTGGGGAGGATGTCATTCGCCAGATAGGCGTGCAGATCAAGCTCCGCGAGCCGCTCGAAGCGATTGGCGCTGGTCAGTTCCCATTGCAGCGAATCGAAAAGCTCCGCCGAATCATGCTGCAACACACCCCGCAACCGTTCGCCGAACAGCGCCTGCTTCATCGGATTCGGGCAGTGGTCGAGCATATCGAAGTAGCGGCGTTCCGGCTGGCTTGCCAGCATGTGCAGCAGCCGGCGGGTCCGGCCGAGCAGAGTGCGTTCGCCACGGTCCGGCAAGGTCTGCACCAGTACGTGAAACAGCAGCTTGCGCACCGGCCCCGGCAGCGCATCCACGCGGGCCGCATACCGCATTGCCAGATACCGTTCGTAACCGGAAAACACCTCGTCCGCTCCGTCGCCGGAGAGAGCCACGGTGATGTGTTCCCGGGCGAACCGGCTCAACAGATAGGTCGGCAGCATCGACGCATCCGCATAGGGTTCGCCGTAGTGGGCGGCGAGTTTTTCCAGCAATGCGAAATCGCACGGATCCACCACCTGTTCAAAATGGCGCAGCTTTCCGCCGGTCCGGCTGTTGATCGACCGTGCCGCCGCCGAAGCCCATTTGCGTTCATCGTAAGCGGCGACTTCAAAGCCGATGGTGAATGCATCGGTTTCCGCCGGAGCGCGAAATCTTGCCGCGAGGCCGGCCACAATGGTCGAATCGAGGCCGCCGGAAAGAAACGTCCCGAGCGGCACATCGGTCATCAGGCGCTTTCCCACCGCCCGTTCCACCAGCCTGCGTAATTCGTGTGCGGCGTCATCAAAGCTCAACTCATTCTGCTTCAACGAATAGTCAAGGTGCCAGTAACTGCGGATCGACACGGTCCCTTCGGAGAAACGCAGTTCCAGCTGATGGGCCGGGGGAAGTTTGCGCACATTGCGATAAACCGTGTTGGGGCAGGGGATGTAGTGCAGAGACAGAAAGTCGCTGATCGCCGTTTCATCCAGCTCCCGCGGCATTTGCGGGTGGCAGCGCAAGGCGTTGAGTTCGCTGGCGAAAATCAGCGTATCGCCGGTCATGAAGTAGAGCAGCGGCTTTTTCCCCATTCGGTCCCGGGCCAGCAACACCCGGCGGGTCCGGGAATTGTAGACGGCGAAAGCGAACATTCCGTCGAGCATGCCGACGCATTCACTGCCCAGCTCTTCATACAGATGAACGATTACCTCGGTGTCGGTGTCGGTTTTGAATTCGTGTCCGCGCTTCTCCAGCTCCTGCCGGAGTTTGCGGTAGTTGTAGATTTCACCGTTCAGAATCACGACTACGCTGCCGTCCTCGTTGGAGATCGGCTGCGCCCCATGCGCCGGGTCGATGATCGCCAGGCGACGGTGCCCGAAGGCGATTTCGTCGTTGCAGAAAAAGCCTGAGCCATCCGGTCCGCGATGGGCCTGCTGGTTGCACATCTTCCGAACGATCCGTTCGACGTCCGGCGTGGCATGATGATTGATGATTCCGGCGATGGCACACATAAATGAACTCTTACTCCTCAAGATATGAAACGCGAAACTCCGGCGCTCCGGCTTCGGCACGCCCCCGGCAACATTACTCTCTTCAATTTAATATAATCTTATGCCGATGATTTACAAGGGAAGCCGGAACGGCCTTTCCCGTTTTTTGGCCGGATAAGCCGCTTTTTCCAGTTGCAAAACGGAGATTTTCAACTATATTTGACTTCATCATGATGAACGAATTAAAAATCCTGAACCGGCTGCTGCCGACATTGACGCAGACTCCGGATGTGGTGACCGGCCCGGGAGATGATTGTGCCGTATTGAAAGCCTCCGGCGAGCTCCTGCTGCTGGCCGCGGTCGATCAGGTGATCGGCGGCGTCCACTATTACTCCGGCATCACCAGTCCGGCGGCCGCCGGAGCGAAACTGATGAAGCGCAATCTCAGCGATATTGCCGCAATGGGGGGAACTCCGAAGTGGGCGCTGCTGGCGCTGGCGGTGAACGGGCACTCCGAGGAATGGCTTCTGGAATTCTGCCGGGGAGCTCATGAGGCGGGAGCCGCTTTCGGCGTGCCGGTGGTCGGCGGCGATCTCGCTGAACTGGAAAACAAAGGCGAAGCCGGCAGCCTGACGATTCTCGGCGAAATCGCCGCTTCGGAAGTGATTCTGCGTTCAGGAGCGCGGCCGGGAGACCGGCTGTATGTGACCGGCGAATTCGGCAACTCCCTGACGAGCGGCCATCACCTGAATTTCACTCCGCGCCTCCGGGAAGGGCGGCTGCTGGCGCGGAAACATTTCGCGACGGCGATGCTCGATGTCAGCGACGGGCTGCTGCTGGACGCGGTCCGGCTGGCGTGTGCGTCGCAGGTCGATCTGGTGATGAATCCCGGGAAGGTGCCGCTTCGGGCGGGTGCCGTCCGCGAGACGGCATTCAGCGACGGCGAGGATTACGAGCTTTTATTCACGGTTCCGCAGGACCGGTGCGGAGAGCTGGAACGGGACTGGCCTTCGGATTTTGCGCCGCTCCATTGCATCGGGACGGCGGAGCAGGGGAACGGCGAAGTGCGCACCCCTGCCGGAACTATACTTTCCCGGAACAGGAAAATCGGTTATGAACATTGATCGGAAGTTGTTGAGTCATTCGGAATCGGAAACGGAAGCCTTTGCTGAAACACTGGCGAAAGAGCTGCCGCGGGGCAGGGTGCTGACGCTGGATGGAGACCTCGGGGCGGGAAAAACCGTTTTTTCACGCGGCTTCGCCCGCGGTCTCGGGATCACGGAGCCGGTTTCCAGCCCCACTTATACCATCATTCAGGAGTATCCGCTGCCGGGCGGAGGAATGCTCTATCATCTGGACCTTTACCGGATCGCCGGTTCCGCGTCGGCACTGGCGTTCGGCGTCGATGAATTTCTCGACGACCCGGATTCGCTGGCGTTGATCGAATGGCCGGAACGGATCGCGGATATCATCCCCGGCGATGCGATCCAGGTGAGGATCCGGCATATTTCCGATACGGAGCGGGAGATCTCGGTTACCGGAAACTGCTGAACTTCAAGGAGGAAAACGGATGCGACGTCAGTTGTTCCCGACCAGAATTCCCTGGCGGCGCCGGGTTTCTTTGCCGATCGGCATCGGAGCGTTGATCGCCGGCGCAATCGGCTATTTCCTGATTCCGTTTCCGGTTGTATTCTTTCTGATGTCCAGCGGACTTTGCGAACGGGATGAAGCAATCTGGACCGGGGCGTTGACGGCTCCGGTCGGAGCGTTGAGCATTTATCTGGCGTTTCTGGGCTTTGACTGCCCGCTGCGTACTCTGGGCGCCCGCTTGGGAGTCCGCCGCCTGAAATGGCAGGATCTGTTGTGGAGCCTGCTGGGCTTCTGCGTGATCCTGACCGGCAGTATTCAGCTGAATTTCATCTGGGGGCGGATTCTCAAATTGTTAAAGGTCTCCCATATCGAAAAGCAGAACCTGCTGGAAATGGCGGAAAAGACCGGGTGGGGAAGTTTCTTCGCAATGGGAGCGGTTGTGATAATCCTGGTGCCGATTTCGGAGGAGATTTTCTTCCGGCGCGGCCTTTACGGAGTGCTGCGGCCGCTGGGAGCATGGACGGCTCTGATTGTGACCTCGCTGCTTTTTTCCGCCGTTCACTTTTTCCTGCTCGGTTTTCCTTCTTTGTTCCTGATGGGACTGGTCTTTCAGCTGGTTTATCTGAAAACCCGCAACCTGGCGGCCGCAATAACGACTCATGCTCTGGTGAATCTGCTGGCCATGTTCGGCGCGTTTCTGGTTCGTCTGGGCGTTCCGGTGGAATGACCGGGCTTTACCGCGACACATGCCCTTGGCGGCGGATTACCAGATACCAGAAACAGAGCCAGAATATCATCATTCCCACGCAGATCAGCCAGACGGTCAGGTTGCCCTGCGTAATTACCAGCGGCAGCGCCAGCGAGGTCCAGATACCGCCACCCATAATCGGTTCGTGCAGCAGCTGTTTGTAACCGAACGCGGAGGCCGCCACGGTCTTGTTTTCCGGGTCCACCGTGCGCAGCAGCAGCAGACCGGTCGCGGTCACGCCCATCGACTGGCCGAACTCCGCGATGGCCCGTTCGAACCATGCGTCTCTGAACAGGCGCGGAGCGATGAAGAGCACACCGAATACATTCCACAGTGTTCCGGCGACGATCAGAATCAGCAACGGCATCCAATACGCCGCCACGAAGTCGAGGCGGATCGACGCGACCGCCGCCACTACCAGAAAATCGAGCGCCGCGCCGCCCAGCCGCTGGATCTGACCGTGATCGACCAATGCGTCGAGGCGGATCGATATCAGCAGTTTTTGCAGGATCAGCCCGCCGATCAGGCAGAGCGGAAACAGCGGAAAACTTTGCAGCACCTGAAGATTCTGCACCGAGGCCGGCATCACGGTATTGAGTGCGACCAGCAGGATTTTGATTCCGTAACCGATCAGTACCGCCATGCCGATCGCCGCGATATGCAGCGCCAGCGAGTCGACGGAGTCGCTGAATACGGTCTGGCGTCCCGCCGGTGGCTGCGCCTTTTTCGGGTAAATGCCGCGCCGTTCGTGGATGGATTGCTCCGAAAATTGCCGCACATTTTTGACCCAGCCGCGCTGCACCGCAAGATTGATCAGCGCCATACCGATCACGATTCCGAGCACCATGCCCGCCGTCGCGGTGGTATAACCGAGGTCACGTCCGACCGGCCAGCCGAAATGGTCGAAGGTGGCGCTCAGGCCGCCGACCGTGCCGTGCCCGCCTTCAAAACCGATTTCCAGCAATGTGCCGAACGCGCGGTCCACATGGAACACCGGAATCAGCAGCACCGCCGCCAGGCCGAGTCCGATCACATACTGCCCCCATGCGACCAGCTGGCCGTAGCAGAACTGCGGAGCGGCCAGCTTCCAGACATCACCGAGTCTGGGAAGCTTCGCACCGATGAACAATGCGGCGAATACGATGTTGATCAGGAAGCCCGGAATATCGGTCCAGTAAGCGTACCACTCCTGCGGTATCCGGCAGAAAGGCTGGTTCAGGCAGAGCAGGCCGAGGAGACCGCCGATCACCGAAGCGGGCAGATAAAGGCGCTGCAGCAGGGGCACCAGTGTCCTGAGCACTTTTCCCAATACCAGCAATACGCACAAACCGCAGAACGAAGTAACGACAACGGACATAGGGGACATTCCTTCCGGGATGAACAGGTTAACTATTTGAGTTATCTGTAAAAAATAACCTGTTTCCCGGTTAAATTCAAGCCGAAGCGGAAATTTGAACTGAAACTGGATAAAAAAACTCCGGAGTTCACCGAGGAGCTCCGGAGTCCATAGAACGGCACAGAAAGATTACTTGCCGAAGCAGCGCTTCAGCAATCCGGCGAACGCGGCGCCGTGGCGCGCCTCGTCCTTGCACATCTCGTGAACGGTGTCGTGGATCGCATCGTAACCGAGCTCCTTGGCGCGCCTGGCGATCGCGAGCTTGCCGGCGCAGGCGCCGGTTTCGGCTTCGACGCGCATGGTCAGGTTGGTTTTGGTGCAGGGGACGACCACCTCGCCGAGAAGTTCGGCGAACTTGGCGGCGTGCTCAGCCTCTTCAAAAGCGATGCGCTTGTAGGCCTCGGCAACCTCGGGATAACCTTCGCGGTCGGCCTGGCGGCTCATCGCAAGGTACATGCCGACTTCACAGCATTCTCCGGTGAAATGAGCGCGAAGCCCTTCGAGAACTTCTGCATCGACATCCTTGGCGACGCCGATCCGGTGTTCGTCGGCAAAGGCGATTTTTCCTTCCGGGGCCTTTTCGATGAATTTACCTTTCGCGGCGCCGCACTGCGGGCACTTTTCGGGAGCATCATCGCCTTCGTGAACATAACCGCAGATGGTGCAGACAAATTTCTTCATGGTTTCAAAATCCTTTTTTCTGTGTTATCGGGCGGCTGTTTTGGATGCCGCCTCTTTTCGGGTGATAAATAAATATAGTTACTATTACTGAAAAATGCAAGTGAGAAATTATGGAAATGCAGTTGTTTTTTCAGCCTCTTATCCGTGCCGTAAAAGTGCGGACCTTCTCCCGGAATTCCTGATAGGAAGGGGGAGGGGTCACGCCGGAGAGCCGTGGAAAGTAAGTGCGCAGCACCGGCGCAATGCCGAAATAGGAGACGCACAGACACAGGAACGTCCACAGCAGCACCATCAATGGAGTGGTCAGCGTCACGGAAACGCCGATCACCGAGAGCAGGCTGGTCAGCAGCAGCACGACCAGCTGCTCCGTCCCGCACAGAATCAGGGTGGCGCGCCCCAGGTCGGCCAGAAACCTGATTTTACCCAGCGCAACCGAAATCAGGATGAAGCCGTAGATCAGCACGATCGCATTCAGCGTCGCAACCACCTGATGCCAGAAGAAAACCGAAGTCCGCGGATAGAACCAGTGATAGTGTTCGCTGCCCGTCACTCCCATCAGGGTGATGCTCAAAGCCGCCGCCGCCGTCAGCAGGAAGAACACTTTTGCACCCGGTTTCAGCGCGGCGAAGCGGAACTCCCTGAAAAAGGGGAACAGGATATGGCCGGAGGCGAAGAAGATCATATAACGGCAGGCCGCATTGACTCCCCACAGATCGCCGGCATTTTCCTGAAGGACAATGGGCTGCGTCAGGGTTCCGGCGATATAGAGCAGGATCGAAACCGCGATCAGGAAACGGTTGGCGTGGTTCCCAAACCGGCGGCTCGCAAAGCGGTAAAGGGCGCTGTAAAGCACCGACAGCACGAACAGACAGGGAAAGAACCAGAGAGAGGCCGCGAAAATCCGGTCCCGCATTCCCAGAATCCCCTGAAGCAGGCATTTAGGGAAGTTCGGATGATACATCTGCGTATCCAGCGACATCGGAATAAAATAGAGCACCAGGAAAAACGCATACGGAATAATCAGCTGGCAGAAGCGGCGGAATACGAAATCCCGGAACCCCGCGTCGCTCTTCTTGCAGGCGAAGAACCCGGAGATGAAAAAGAAGAGCTCCACACAGAATGTATGGACCACCGGATGAAGCACCACTGCGCCGTCCCCGGTGTGGCTGATGTAAACCGCCCAGATGCCGAAAAATTTCAGTACGTCGATCCAGTCATATCTGACTTTGGTGGGAATTTGAAGTGTTTCCGCCATAAGTTCCTCGTCCGTTTACTGTTCCTTGCGGCGATAATTGATCGCCTCGAAAATATGCTCGTCCCGGATGTCAACGCATCCGGCAAGGTCGGCGATGGTACGGGCCACTTTCAGAATGCGGTCGTATGCGCGCGGACTGAGCTTGAACCGGGTGATCGCCTGACGCAACAGCAACTGACTGCCCGCCGACAGGCGGCAGAACTCCTGCAGGTCGCGGCTGGAAAGCTGGGCGTTGCAGTAGAGTTTGCGTTGTCCGAGCCGTTCCTGCTGAAGCTGCCGGGCCCGGATGACCCGTTCGCGGATCTTTGCGCTCGGCTCCCCGTCCGGGGCCGCCAGCAGTTCGTCCTGGCTCAATTGCCGGACTTCCAGCTGAAGGTCGATCCGGTCAAGCAGCGGCCCGGAGATCCGTTTCTGATAGCGCCGTTTTTCCTCGATTTTACAGGTGCAGCCCAATTCGACTTCGCCCCGGCCGCAGGGGCAGGGATTCATCGCGGCGCACAGGATGAAACGGGCCGGGAAGGTGCACGTCCCCGCCGCCCGGCTGACGGTGATCCAGCCGTTTTCCAGCGGCTGGCGCAGCACTTCGAGTACATTGCGCTTGAATTCGGGCAGTTCGTCCAGAAACAGCACTCCGTTGTGGGCGAGGCTGATCTCCCCCGGCTTCGGATCGCGGCCGCCGCCGATCAGGCCGACATCGCTGATGGTGTGGTGAGGACTGCGGAACGGGCGGCGGTTCAACAGCGGCCGCCCGCCGGAAAGCAGCCCGAGCACGCTGTGAATCCGGCTGGTCTCCAGTGTTTCTGCCATCGTCATCGGCGGCAGGATTCCGGCCAGCCGCATGGAAAGCATCGACTTGCCGGTTCCCGGCGGACCGGTGAGCAGGCAGTTGTGACCTCCCGCCGCCGCGATCTCCAAAGCGCGCCGGGCCATCTTCTGCCCCTTCACATCCGCGAAATCCGGCTCGTGCTCCCGGTTGCGCTCCGTGTATTCCGCCAGGCTGGTCCGATAGGGCAGGGCGCCACCGCGGTTGATCAGTTCGACCGCCGCCGTCAGGCTGGCGACCGGATAGACCGCCAGTTTTTCCCCGCCCGCCAGCGCGGCTTCCTCCGCATTCTGCGGCGGCACGAGCAGCATGGCAAGGCCGGATTGCTCCGCCAGTCGCGCCGCGATCGGCAACGCTCCCCGGACCGGCCGGACCGAACCGTCCAATGCCAGTTCGCCGACCACCGCCACCGAGGACAGGGCTTCCGGATTTACCGCGCCGGTCGCCGCCAGCATGCCGAGCGCAATGCCGAGGTCGAAGGCGGCCCCCTCCTTGCGCAGATCCGCCGGAGCAAGGTTGACCACGGTAAAGCCTTTGGGCGGAATCATCCCCGAACTCAGGATCGCCGATTTCACCCGGTCCCGGCTCTCCTTGACCGCCATGTCGGGCAAGCCGACGATGGAGACGACGCTGTCGGCGGCGCCGCCGGAGCTGCTTCCAGTCACATTGACTTCGATTTCAACCGGATAAGCATCAATTCCGATCACGGATGCGGAGAAGGTTTTGGCCAACATGTCGCACTCCTTATACGTAAAGCCGGATCAGGTCGAGGTTCCACAAGCTGATCCGCCCGAATTCATCCTTGCCCCAGTCGCGGGTTTCGGAGTGAATATCCAACGCATTCAACCGCTCCTGATAATCCGCAGCTGCCGTCGGCACAGTGGAGGAGGAGATTTTTTCCAGATAAACCTGCCGGTTCCGGCGATCCAGCGCCAGCACACGCCGGTGCGGGATCTGGGCCAGCTGCAGGAAAAAGTGACTCAGGAACAGCGATTCGACCAGTGCGCTTTCTCCCTCCAGCACCTCGTAATTTTCCAGCGGAACGGTCCGGCGCAACGGATCGACCGTGCGCAGCAGAGAACCGTCCTGCACCGAAAATTTTGGATATCCGGCCAGCGCCTGTCGCCGCCGCCTGGGCCACTCGTGCCACAGCGCCGCCGATTCCCGGACCAGCGCCTCCGCGTAAAATTCCTCCGGATCGGCGATGCCGAGCGCCGCCAGCAGCTTCAACATCTGATGACGGGTCCGGGAAAAGCGGAACTCCATTCCGATACGTTCCATCGAATACCGCCGGAACCAGCGGTCGAACCAGCCGGCCTTCCGGACCCCCTGCGCATCCACCAGCGCAAAGCGGTTCAAGCCCGGCGAATACAGGACATTGCCGATGTGAAAGTCCGGATGGTACAGACGGGATTCCAGAACCTTTCTCGCAAAGTGCACGAAATTATTCAGGAAAACGGCCGGCTCTCCGGGCTGTTCGATATAGGTGCGGTAAAAATAGTCGCTCACCGCTTCCGCTTCCGGGAAGGCGCGGGTAATCAGAATGCTGCCGGCGGAGGATTCCCCCAAGGCAAGATGTTCAACCAACTGAATTCCTTCACGTTCAATCAGTTGGGCGCAGTTCCATTCGGAGCGCAGCCGCCTGCCGCTCCGCCTGTCGTACTTCAGAAAGTAATCGCCGCACCGGAAGACCTGCCGGACGGGATTGGACTTGACCTCCCGGCCCGCTTCCAGCAGCAGTTCGGGGCGGTCACCCAGCTCCGCGGCAATTGCGGGAGTCGCAAAGCGCCAGTTCCAGTTGCAGTTCTTCACGGCCGCACCTTTCCCAGCAGGAAGGAGGTGCTGCCGAATTTGCGAATCTCCATCTCCGCCGGCCCGGAGGCTTCCAGGAACAGGCCGACCGCGCCGGGGGTATCCGGCAATTCCCAGACCAGCCGGGCGCTGGCGAAGTGCATCCGGAAAAATTCGTCCCGCATCAATCGGCCGAAAAATTCCGCAGAACGGGGGTAGGGGGGATCGGCCAGAATCAGGTCAGGCGAACCGGCGGGAATGGAATAACGTCGCGGTTCAAGGGCGCTGCAATTGAGCAGGTTCGCCTTACACTGCACGCCTGCTTTCTGCACTCTGGCCAGATTTTCGCCGATCACCCGCAGATGGCGCGGCTCCAGTTCCACCATAGTGATCGCCGCGGCTCCGCGACTGGCGGCTTCCAGCGCCAGTGCGCCGGAACCGGAAAACAGATCCAGCACATTGCATCCGGAAAAATCTCCGAGGCTGTCAAACAATGCCTTGCGGGAACGCGCCGCCGTCGGCCGTACTTCCAGTCCGGCCGGCACATTCAAAACAATGTTCCGCGCAATTCCCGCAATGATCTGCATCACAGTTCTTCTTTCCGATTTAAGTTGCGTACCACGATGACAATCCGATTCAATGCCCTGACCAGCAGCAGCTCAAATAACATCATTGCACCACAGAGCAACCAGTTGATCATTCCTGATGATGCGTCAGATTCATCAAACAGAATACCCGGCGTACATAAAATATCTGCTGCCCACAGCATAAGCACCCACAAGAAATACCAACAATGAAAACGCTCCTCTTTTTCTGTTGCTTTCAGTAAACGGTTTGTCTGCCGGAAAACTTTTGTAAAAGTGTATAGACTCCAGAAAACTCCCAAAAATGGAATCAGACAAAGTCCGACCATGATTCCGGGGCGATAACCGGAATGGTCAGGCAACAAATTGCGCTGCCGGTAAAGTTCCTTCCATGCCCGGTAAAGCAATAAAAGCAATACGATGGCAAATACATTCCATGACAAGATCAAATGTTCCTGCACCGCCCAATCGGAAGTTTGGGGAAGTTCGTAAAGAAAAGTCATCGTCGCGACAAACAACCAACTGGCATATCCCAACACCGAAATCGGCGAGAGCCGCTCGATCACTTTTCTCAATGTCATGGCGTCATTCCCACTCGATCGTGCCCGGCGGCTTGCTGGTGATATCGTAGACCACCCGGTTCACGCCGTTGACTTCGTTGATGATCCTGCTCGAAATCCGCCCGAGCAGGTCGTAGGGCAGTTGCACCCAGTCGGCGGTCATGCCGTCGGTGCTTTCCACCGCGCGCAATGCGATCACATAATCATAGGTGCGTTCGTCGCCCATCACGCCGACCGTCCGGATCGGCAGGAATACCGCGAACGTCTGCCAGATGCTGTAGTACAGTCCGGCCTTTTTAATCTCTTCCACGACGATTTCGTCGGCGTCGCGCAGGATGTCGAGCGTCTTTTGGCTGACCGCGCCGAGGTGGCGGACCGCCAGGCCGGGGCCGGGGAAAGGCTGGCGCATCACCACGTCTTCCGGCAGGCCGAGCTGGCGGCCCACCTCGCGCACTTCGTCCTTGAACAGACGGCTCAGCGGCTCCAGCAGTTGAAATTTCATCTCCTTCGGCAGACCGCCGACGTTGTGATGGCTTTTGATCATCGCGGCGGGGTTGCCGTCGATCGGAACACTTTCAATCACATCGGGATAAGTGGTGCCCTGCGCGAGAAATTCCGCCTGTTCGATTTGGGCGGAAGCGTCGTCGAACACCTGCACGAATTCATTGCCGATGATCTTGCGCTTCTTCTCCGGCTCCTCGACTCCGGCCAGTCTGGCCAGGAAGCGCTCCGTCGCATCGACGTAAATCAGCTTCATGTCGAATGCCCGGCCGAACAGATTCCGCACCCGCTCCGCCTCATTTTTGCGCAACAGGCCGTTGTTGACGAAAATACAGTTGAGCTGCTTGCCGATCGCCTTGTGAATCAGCGCCGCCGCCACAGAGGAGTCGACGCCGCCGGAAAGACCGAGGATCACATTGGCGGAGCCGACTTTGGCGCGGATCTCCCGAACCTGCTGTTCGATAAAGGATTCCATCGTCCAGTCGCCGACGCATTTGCAGATGTTCTTGCAGAAGTTGCCGATGATGGTTTTGCCCTGCGGAGTATGCACTACTTCAGGGTGGAACTGGATGCCGTAGAGATTCCGCTCCGGCATATGCACCGCGCAGAACTCCGTGTTGCCGCTGGAACCGAGGATTTCAAAACCTCCCGCCGGCATTTTCGCGACTTTGTCGCCGTGGGACATCCACACCTGGATTTCCCCGTCCAGACCGAGGAACAGATTGCCGGATTTGACGATTTTCAGCATGGCCTTGCCGTATTCCCGGGCATGGCCGCGGGTGATCTCTCCGCCCAGCGTGTGAATCATCAGCTGCAATCCGTAGCAGATGCCCAGCACCGGAATGCCGAGTTCGAAAATAGCCGGATCGCATTTGGGGGCATGCTCGGAGTAGACACTGGCCGGGCCGCCGGAAAGAATGATGCCTTTGGGATTCTCCGCCCTGATCGCTTCGGCGCTTGTATAGTACGGCATGATTTTACTGTAGACCCGGCATTCGCGGATCCGTCGCGCAATCAACTGACTGTACTGTGAGCCGAAATCAAGGACAACGATCGTTTCGCTCATAGAGTCCAATTCTTTGTGAGGGGTTGTTTACCTGTTTGCTTTCCTAATATATCACGAAAAAAATGTTTTTTAAAGTCGCGGCCTTTGATTTTTGCCGGATTCGGTCTAATTTATAAAGATAATTTTTGAATAAATCAGGGAATGAGATCATGGATGAGATGCTTTATTGCGTGAAACTGCAGGATAACTCCGGCAGCTTCGATCTGGCGGCTGAGATGCTTGCGGCGCTGGAACTGGATTTCAGCAGTTGGGAAGACCGGGAGAACCGCCGGGTGCTGCACACCGTCTATGCGCTCGATCCCGATACCGCCCGAAACAATCTCGACCGCATCCGGCAGGCCGTCGCCGACTGGACGCCGCTCGGGTTGGAAGTGGGCGATATCGAATATTTTGAGATGAAGAAGGAGGACTGGTCCGAAGTCTGGAAAAAGTATTTTCATCTGCTCCCGATCTCCGACCGGCTGATCGTCAAACCGAGCTGGCTGGAGTGCCGGTCCAAACCGGGTCAGAAAGTGCTGGAGATCGATCCCGGCATGAGTTTCGGCACCGGCCAGCATGCGACCACTTTGTTCTGCCTGAAAACCATCGACAAACTGGCCGGGAATCCGGAGGTGCACAGCCTGTTGGACGCCGGATGCGGTTCCGGGATTCTGGCGATCGCCGGCGCCCTGCTCGGATACGGGCCGGTTGACGCTTTCGACTACGATCCCGACGCGGTGATGGTTGCCGGAGAAAACCTTGCGCTCAATCATATCTCTTCGGTAAAGCCGGAAGTCGCGGATGCCGCCGTTTATGCGGGACGCCCGGAGAAATACGATCTAGTCTGCGCCAATATCCTGGGCCACCTGCTGAAAGCCTACCGCCACAATATCGCCAACTGGGTCCGTCCCGGCGGCTATCTGGCTCTGGCCGGAATCCTCGACCGAGAATTCGACGCGCTGAGCAAGGCATTCGTCGAAATCGGCTTCGAGGAGCTGGAGCGCGAAACGCTCAAAGAGTGGACCAGCGGCCTGTTCCGGAAAAACTGATCAATTGTTCTGGCGTGGATCAAGCGCATCGCGCAGCGCATCCCCGAGCACGTTCAGTGCCAGCACCAGCATGAACATGAAGCCGGTGGCGGCGGCAATCTCCCACCAGATGCCGCGCCAAAGCCGCTCCTGTCCGTCCGAAATCATCACTCCCCAGCTCGGGGCGCTCTGCACGCCGAAGCCGAGATAGCTGACGATCACTTCGAGCATGATCGCACCGGCGAAGGAAAGCGTGAAGTAGATGATGACCAGATGGAACACATTGGGCAGGATGTGCCGGAAAATAATCACCGGGCTGCTGACGCCCGCCACCCGCGCCGCCGCCACATAGGGCATCGAACGCAGCCGCATCGCTTCGCCGCGCACCACCCGGCAGAGCGTCACCCAGCCGGTCAGGCCGATCGCAAAGTAGACTGCCAGCATTCCCGGCTCCGCCCGCAGCACTGTACCGGCCAGCCGGATGGCGCCGACCATTCCTTCCGAAAGAAAGTTGCGTGAAACCAGCAGCGCGAATGCAAGGATGAACAGCAGCGTCGGCATCGACGCGAATGTACTGTACGCCCACACCACCCAGTCATCGAACTTGCCGCCGTAAAAACCGGCGATCGCCCCAAGAGTCACGCCGATCACCGCAGCAATCACGCTTGCAATCACGCCGACCTTGACCGCGGTGGCGCTTCCGGCCATCGCCCGCAGAAATACATCGCGCCCCTGATAGTCGGTCCCCATCCAGTGAGCAGGGGAGGGGGGGGCGTAACGGGCAAGGTCGTCGGTTTGCTGGTAAACCGGCACAATGCCGTTGTGTTCGCAGTAGATGTCGTAAAGTTCGGTGCCGACCGCCAGCAAAAGGTAGATGCCGACCACCGTCAGTGAAATCACCGCCAGTGGATTCCTTTTCAATTTGCTCCAGACCGAAAGGGGCCTCATGTTATTTCTCCGTCGCTTCACGGTTTTTGCGTGAGAGTGCGACCTGCAATAGAGCGATGTCCGCCGGAGTCACGCCGTCGATGCGACCGGCCTGCGCCAGAGTGGTCGGCCGCACCTTGAGCAGTTTACTCCGGGATTCATTGCTCAGGCCTTTGATCCTATCGTAATCGAAGTCTGCCGGAATCTGAAGCGTTTCCAGTTTGCGGAGGCGGCTGATTTCCGCAGCTTCACGCTGGAGATAACCGTCATAGCGCGCCTCCACCTGCAATTCACGCCAGATCCGCCGCCCCTGACGGTCGTCATTCAGCTCCGGCAGCAGCCCGGCGGGGAAGGGGAGGCGGACCGTTGCTTCGGCCAATGGAGTATTGTCGGGCAGGTCTTTCAGATGAACCAGCAGAGATTTCCCGGCATGGCGGCGGCTGCGGCAAAGTTCCAGCACTTCAGTCAAGGCGGAACGGTAAGCGCAGAACTCCCGGTATTTGCTCTCCGGCAGCAGGCCGGTTTCATAAGCGAATTCCGACAGCCGCAGGTCGGCATTGTCCTGGCGCAGCACCAGCCGGTATTCGGCGCGGCTGGTGAAGAGCCGGTACGGTTCGATGATATCCTTGGTGGTCAGGTCGTCGATCATCACGCCGATATAACTGGAATCTCGTCCCAGTTCAACCGGACTTTTGCCTTGTGCGATACGGGCGGCGTTGAGTCCGGCCAGCAGCCCCTGTCCCGCCGCTTCCTCGTAACCGCTGGTGCCGTTGATCTGGCCGGCGGTAAACAGATTGTCACAGGATTTGATCCGCAAAGTCCGTTCCAACTGGTCCGGAAACACAAAATCGTATTCGATCGCATAGGCGTAACGTGAAAGCACCGCGTGCTCCATTCCCGGAACTGAGTGGATCAGCTGCCGCTGCACCTCCGGCGGCAAACTGGTGGATAATCCATTAATATAATACTCCTCTGTCTGCGCTCCCTCCGGCTCGAGAAACAGTAAATGGCGCGGATGCTGCGGGAAACGAACCACCTTGTCCTCAAACGAGGGACAATACCGCGTGCCGATTCCCTTGATTACACCCTGGTACATCGGTGAGTATTGCAGATTGCGCCGGACAATTTCCGCGGTTTCATCCGTGGAATAAACCTGATAGCACGGCAGATCGTGACGCACCGCTTCCGGCAGGGCAGGGGAGTGGCCGGCGGACCAGCAACTGAATCGCTCCTCCGCGCTGTCACACTCCTGACGCGCCATTTGAGAAAAGTCAATCGTTTTGGCCAGAATGCGGGCAGGGGTTCCGGTTTTCAGCCGTCCCAGCCGCAACTTCAACTGCTCGCCAAGCGCCGCCGACAGCGAATTCGACGGAAAATCACCAGCCCTTCCGCCGGGAAAATTGCGGAGTCCATAATGAAGCTTGCCGTTCAGAAAGGTTCCGGTCGTAACGACCGCCGCGGCGCAATGGATTTCATCACCGAACTGGTTCGTAACTCCGGTGATTTTACCGTTATCCATCAGGAATGCAGTTACTTCCGATTGCAGGACATCAACTTGCGGCATCTGCTCCAGCCAAAGTTTCATGCCGCGCTGATAGCAGACTTTATCACACTGTGAACGCGGCGACCAGACCGCCGGGCCTTTGGTGCGGTTCAGCATGCGGAACTGAATGGATGCCGAGTCAGTCACAATCCCCATCGCTCCGCCCATCGCGTCGATCTCCCGGACGACCTGTCCCTTGGCAATGCCGCCGATAGCCGGATTGCAACTCATCTGGGCGATATGATCCATATTCAAGGTAATCAGGAGCGTTTTGGCCCCGATTCGGGCGGAAGCCATTGCGGCCTCACAACCGGCGTGGCCGGCTCCGATCACGACGACATCATAAAAATTCATCATAGATAACGAATAGAAAATTGAATAAGTTGAAATGTATTCCTATTAAAATACGACTTCCGGACAACTTTCGCAAATTAAGAAAAAAAGATACCTCGAAAAAATCTTCTCAAAATATTCACAGAATTATTGTCAAGTTATTAACAACCCGACTGATCACAAGTCATATCATTTTAACATCAAAATAGTTAGATCAATCCATTCCCCCTGCTCTGCAAGTATTAAAATTAACATAACATACATTATGCGACGTTACTTGTACGCCGAGAAGCAACGCAGAAGCAAGGATAACTCAGACGCATATAACCACCCTGCCCGGCTGCTATCTGCCTCTCTA
>NZ_QEKH01000004.1 GCF_003096415.1 Victivallis vadensis
GGAGGACTACTGGCAAAAACGTATGCAAATTATCGGCAACGTCGTTATCGGCGTTGGAAACTACAAGTGTGTTTCACAAAATTTGGGACAATAACGAAAATTCAAAAACATCCTTCTTTTTTATTATACTTTTCGGATCACGGTGAAGCCATTTATCCAGGAATGGCAGACTGGCGGGCGCGTGACCCGGATGCCAATGCCTGTTATGAAGTTCCGCTGTTTGTCTGGCTCTCTCCGGAATACCGGCGACTCCGCCCCGGTTTCGCGGAGCAACTGAAGAACAACCGTTCCCGCCCTCACCAGACCGACCGGCTGCTTTACGGAATATTGGACCTCTGCGGCATCACATACCGGGGATTTCCGCACGAAGACAACCTGTTTTCTCCCCATTACCGCCCCCGGACACGCTATACGCACGAAGGGAAAAAAGTTTATCACAAAACTCTCCCGCGTCAATCAACCATATTTCCATAATTTGCCAACTCTCCAATTGCCGTCCTTGTTGCATTCCGCCACAGTTGTACTATATTAGGAGGGAGGAACACCGATGGAACCATGGCTCACGCCCCGCGGCGATGAACAACTGCCCGAAGAGAGCGTCCGCCCCCTTTCATCCGCTGAACGGGAGGAGGCGGTCCGCGACCTGCTGCCTCCCGCCGAATTCCGCGAACTGCAGCGCGAACTGCATGCCTCCGCCCCCTTTTCATGGCGTTCTCTGCTGCTGACCGTTCCGGCGCTGGCGGCGATGTGCGCTGCGATGTATCTGTTCTTTCCGCACAGCCGCTTTGCCGCGCCGAAAGAGACGCCGATTGCGATCGCCGAGGAAAAACCGCTGCCCGACTCCGACCGGAAGCTGCTCCGCCGGGCACGCGAACTCCACAATCACGGCAAAATCCGAGAAGCCCTCACATTGCTGGCCCCCGCGGTGCGCCGGGTGCTGGAATCCTCCGATCCTGTACAGGCCGAAAATGCCCAGGCGCTGCTGGCCCAGTTCTGGGAGTGGCGGATGCCGGTCGCACCGGTGCGCGTCGCCGCCGAGTGCCGCCGGATTCTCGGCTGTTCCCCGGACCATCTGGTCGCCAAGCTCACACTGGCCCGGCTCCAGCCGCAGAGTTTTCCCGCCCTTGCCGGATTGCAGGAAAAAGCGCCGCAGCTGTTGCGAGAGATGTCGGAAGAACGCCTCGCCATGTTACGCCCGCTGCTCGGCGCTTCGGCGGTCACCGCCGACCAGCAAAGCGAAATCGCGTGGCAATACGCGCTGGCGGCGACCGGCTGCTGGCTCGCCGCCGGAGCCGCTGCCTTTCCGGACGAACCCGGCTTTGCCGAGCGGGAAGCGGCGCTGGCCCTGTGCCGTTCCCGGCTGGACAGCCGCCGGTTCGCCCGGCTGCGCTGCGATATTCTCTACCGGATCTGGTCGGCCAAATGGTACTTCTGGAACTTCCAGACCGTAGACGGCCGCCCCACGCACCACCGCGATCTCAAGCGCGAAATCGACGACCTTGAACGCCGATTGGAACAATAGGAGGACCGCGATGCTTCAACCGTTTTATCCGCACCCCGGCATCTCGGGAATCCGCGACTGGAAATGGTATCCCGCCACCGTCCTGCAGTGCGCCGCGCTGTTTTTCCTGCTCGCCGACCCATGGTTCGGCCGGTACGGTTTCCGGCTGGAACCCAACCTGCTGGTTCCGGCCATCGCGGTGCTGATCGTCGCGTCGCTGGCGTGGGAGGGATTGCTGTTCGGCCCGGTCCGGGGCGTCAATTTGCTGCTTCAGGTCATCTTTCTGGCGCCGTTCACCCTGTATCTCTGCCGGATCACCGAAAAATCCCCGGCGGCCCGGACCGGCGGCTCGCTGGTGGAAACCCTCGCCGGCTGGACCCATTCCGCTCTGGACCTGACCGGAATCGCCCGGCTGGTGCCGGCCCTGTTGCGCGACATCTTCAGCAACCCTGCCCTGCTCGTGATCCTGCTGTTGCTGCTGACCGGAATGTGTTTCCGGAAAACGGCGATCCGGCTCGGCGTGGTCGGACTGATCCTCGGCGGCTTCACCTTCACCGCGCTCTTCTCCGCCGAAGGCAGCAACCGCTGCTTCATCCCCGCCGTGATCGCACTGGCCGGGGCCGCCATGCTGCAGTGGCATCCCTGCCGCAGGCTGATGGAGACGCGGAACATCCTCGACGCGCTCGGCTCCGTCGCCGGGCGCGCCCGGTTCCGCGCCGCTTTCCGGATCGCGCTGACGGCCTGCCGCCGGGGAAGCCTCCGCGAAGCCGGAGTACTGGCGATCCTGCGCGAAGAGTTCCCGCAGCTCTCCCCTGACGCGCTGCGCGCCGCCGCCTCCCGGCTTCTCGCCGACCTGGTCGAGCATCGGCGCATCCTGATCTTCAGGGCGGACCGCAACGGCGTCCGGCTCGAACCCGCCGCGGAACTCACCGAAGTCGACTCCCCCCTCGCCGGAATCGCCGTCGTCCCCCGGCTGATCTTCGTGACGCTGTTCGCGATCCTCTGGATCATCTCACCGCTCGACCTGATCCCGGATGCGATCCCCTTTTTCGGCGCGCTCGACGACGCGACTGTGGCGATTCTCGCTTTCGGCCAGATTTACGGCCGGTATTTCCGGCGGCAGTAGGCGATGAACTCCTCGTTGAATTTCAGTGAATCGTTCGGCAGATAGATGAAGTTCATCTCCCGCCGGACCTCCCCCTCCGCGAACCGGGCCGCCGCCAGCGTCCCCGCTTTCAATTCATCCCGCACCGCCAGCTCCGAAATCACCGTGACCCCGAACCCGGTCCGCAGCATCGACTTGATCGCGTCGGGGCTGTTCAGCTCCAGAATCCGCCCCGAACGCTCGGGCCGGAAGCCGTGTTCCCGGAAAAACCGGTCCGTGTAAAACCGCGTTCCGGACCCCTTCTCCCGCAGCAGCAGCGGCAGATTCGACTTTGCCAGCTCCGCCAGCTCCACTTTGCCGCCGCGGAAAAACGGCAGCCGGGGCGAACCGGCCAGCAGCAATTCGTCGGCCAACAGCGTCCGCGACAGGAAAAGCTCCCGGTCGAAAGCCCCCTCCACCAGCGCCAGGTCAAAGAACCGTTTTTTCAGCTTGTCCGAAATCTCCTCCGTATTCGCGATGCACAGATGAATACGCCGGTTCGCGTGCTCGCGCATGAACTCCGCGGCCAGCGGCGGCAGCACATAACCGCCGGCCGTCATCGTCGCGCCCAACTGAAAGCTCAACACGTCCGCCGCCGCATTCCGCGCCATCCGCACCGCGTTTTCCGACAGCGCCAGCAGTGACTCCGCCTCCAGAAGCAACACCCGTCCCGGACGGGTCAGGCGCAGCTGCCGGCCATCCCGGATAAACAGCGCCACCCCCAACTCCTGTTCCAGCTTCCTGATCTGCCCGGTCACATTCGGCTGGCTCATTCCCAATGCGGCGGCGGTCTGCGTGAAATTGCACGTCGCCGCCGCCATCTGGAAAATCTTCCACTTCGCATCCAGCATTTCCTTTTCCTCCTGTCCTGCCCTGATCAATATAACAGATAATTTTTAATTATCAATCAATAATAAACGATAATTTCAAATTAGCATTAAAGAATACTATTTTATCCACCATACAAGGAGGTTCCCTATGTTGATCAAAGCAAGTTATCTGATTCTCGCAACGGTATTTTTCGCGGCGACATGGTTTGTCCCGGCCCTCAGCAATTACGCATCGGGGGCGGCGGTGCTGACCGGCGCGCTTTTCTCCTGGTTCCTGAAAAATCCCTTTCAGGAACACTCCCACCGGCTGGTGCCGACCTTTCTCGGGCTGGCCATCGTCGGCATGGGGTTCGGCATGGACCTGCCGCGCGTGCTCGAAGCGGGAGCGGAGGGACTGCTCTACACCTTCGTCGGCATCTCACTCGGCCTCGGCCTCGGCATCCTGCTCGGCAGGAAGCTGAAGCTCAACCGGGACACCACGCTGCTGATCAGCGTCGGCACCTCCATCTGCGGCGGCAGCGCCATCGCGGCGGCGGCTCCGGTCCTGAAGGCCAAAGCGCACGACATCGCGCTGGCAACCGCGATCGTGTTTCTGCTGAATGCGGCCGCCCTGCTCATTTTTCCGCCGCTCGGCCACCTGCTCGGCCTCGGGCAGACCCAGTTCGGCATCTGGTCGGCACTGGCGATTCACGACACCAGTTCGGTGGTGGGCGCCACCATGCAGTACGGCGAAACCGCACTGGAGATCGGCACCACCGTCAAGCTCGCCCGCGCCCTCTGGATCATTCCGGTATCGCTGTTTCTGGCTTACCTGGTCCACCGCGACACTCCGGTTGCCGAAGGGCAAAAGCGCAAACTTAAAATCAAGGTTCCGTGGTTCATCCCCGGCTTTATTCTCGCCGCGGCGCTGATCACGGTGATACCGGCGCTCAAGGGAACCGGTCTGGTGCTGCAGGACATCTCCAAGCACCTGATGCTGCTGACACTGTTCCTGATCGGCACCAATCTGGATTTTGCCAGAATACGCGAACTGGGCCTCAAGCCGGTCCTGCACGGCGTGATCCTCTGGGTGATCCTCGGCACGCTGTGGGGCGGCGCGGTCTACTTCAAACTGGTCTGAACCGTCCCGGGGCGTCCTTCAGGGATAAACTCTCAGGGTACGCCCCAGCACTTCGCGCAGGGAATCCAAGGTGATCGGCTTCAGCAGCAGATCGGTGAACAATGCCCGCTTCTCCGCGGCGATCTGCACGTCGGCAGTCACGGCGATCACCGGTATTTGCTTCCAGCGGAGATCTTCCGTCAGGTGCTCCACCAGTTCGATGCCGCTCATGCCGGGCATCCACAGGTCGGTCAGAATCACTCGGGGCTGTTCCCGCTTCAGAATTTCCAGCGCGGCGGCCCCGGAAGCCGAGAATATTCACGATCACCTGCCGCAACCGTTTGCGGTCAAATTTCACCAACTCCGGCAACCCCGGCGAAAGCTCCAGCCGGAACGTCAGGTTCTTGCTGCGGGCCGACGGCCAGAAAATAGCTTTTGGCCCGATCGGCGGCCTGCGCCGCATGCATCGCGACCTCCAGCTTCCGTTTGCCTTCGTTGATCTCGGTGAGATCAATGGCGCTCTCCGCCACGTGGGTAATTCTGCCGTATGTTGTCGAAAATCTGTTTCTGCAGTATCACGCAGTTCCTGATCTCCTTCAGGTGGCGCTCCCGTTCAAAAGCCGGCAAGCAGAAGTTGCATGCGTTGCGGATGCGGCGGTAATCCTCTTGCGACGGCCACGCCGGCCAGACCGACTGCCAGCCCGCAAATTCCGGGCAGGTAGGAAAACCGCTCCGCGGCCCCTTCGGCTCCTTCCGCCGCGAATGCCGCAACGGCCGTTCCCAGCACCGCAACAATCCGCAAACGAATGTCAATTGTCATCGTCTCACCTCGCCTTTCCCGACGATCGGAGCAACAGTTATTCTCTATTTCCGCTCCAGAACTTCCCGGATGATCTTTTCCAGGCTTTCCGGAGTAATCGGCTTGAGGAGGATTCCCTGAAACCGCTTCGGCGCTTCCGAAACAGCCTGCGTATCCGCCGTCACCGCGACGACCGGAACCGACCGGAACCGCTCGTCGCCGGCCAGAATCTCCGCCAACTCCGAACCGCTCATTTCCGGCATCCACAGGTCAGTCAGCACCAGGTCGAATGAATCGCCTTCATCCAGCAGCCGCAGCGCCTCCGGCCCGGAATTGGCGGAAACGCTCCTGATATTCAGCTTTTTCAACATCGCTCCAAGCACCTTCAGGTTCATCGGCACGTCATCCACCAGAAGCACCCGCAAAGCGCTTCCCGCCATGCTGCCGCCGCCGGCGGACCGGCAGACCGCGAGACCGGCGGAACCGGGCTGCGAACGCTGAACCTGATTGATACGGACCGTGAAAACACTCCCGCTGCCAAGCTCACTCTCCAGCCGGATCTCCCCGCCCATGCGGTTGACCAGCCGCTGTGAAATCGCCAGCCCGAGGCCCGACCCCTCATAGCTGTGGGTTCCGCGGGTGGATTCTCCCTGAACGAACGGATCGAAAATTTTCTTCCGGCTCTCCGGAGAAATCCCCGGCCCGGTATCCGCCACCCGGATGATCAGCATTCCGGTTTCACCGCCCGGATCAGGCTGGAACACCGCACGCACCGACACGCTTCCGGCGGAAGTGAATTTGACCGCGTTTCCCACCAGGTTGAGCACCACCTGACGCAGCCGCAGATTGTCCAGACGGAGAGGCTGCTCCAGATTCACGCACTCCACGGTCAGCTTCAGATCTTTTTCCATCGCCTTCAGCCGGAATACCGCAACCACTTCCTGAACCAGCTGACCGGCGTCCGTATCGGCCAGCACCAGATTCAACTGGTCGGCCTCCAGTTTGGAGAGGTCCAGCACGTCGTAGATCAGGTTCAGCAGCGCGTTGCCGGCGAAACTGATCGAACGCAGATACTCAAGCTGCTCCGCCGCCGCGACATCCCCTCCCTGCAGAAGCTCACTGAAACCGATCACCGCATTCAAAGGCGTACGCAACTCATGACTTACCGTGGCCAGGAAGTAGCTTTTGGCACGGTCGGCGGCCTGCGCCTGTTCCATCGCCTTCTGAAGCTCCTGCTTCTGGCGGCTCAACTCCGTGATATCGATATCCGAAGTCAACACGTACATCAGTTTGCCCTGCCGGTCAAGCAGCGGCTGGGCAGTGGAAATGATACGGCGGTTGTTCAATTCGTTCTCGGTCCGGTGCTCCTGACCGTCCAGCAGAGTCAGACGCACCGGACACCACGGCGGCGGCTCCGGATTGCGGCAGACCGTTTCATAGCATTTCGTACCGGCCAGCTCCGCCGGAGTGCGGCCGCACTCCCTGCTGACGCTGGGATTGGCCGAAATAATGCGGTATTCCGGGTCGACGATCGTAATCGGGATGGTGATGCTCTCCACAATCTGCCGCTGCAGCGCCACACTGTCGGCAATCCGTTCAAGCTGCCGGAAACGCTCCTGCGCCAGCAGGAAAAGATTCACAATGCTGTGCACCGTATGGATATCGCAATCGGAAAACTCCTTCCGCTCCCGGACGAAATCCAACCCGACGTATCCGTACAGCTTCCCGTCGCACTGAATCCCCGTCACCAGCAGCGAACGGATGTGCTGGAATTCGAGGAACTTTACTTCCCTGCTCAGCTTCTCCGGCGGCTCGGTCATATCCGGCACCACGATATCCCGCCCGGCGGCCAGCTCCGCAGTCCACGCCGAAAACCGCGTCATATCGACATTCTGAAGCATGTCGATCGCCGGTTCGACTCCGTCCCGCACCCACTCGTATTCATTGCTGCAGCGGGTCAGTTCCGCGTCGGTGTAGCGGAATATATAGCAGCGGTCGGCTCCGGCATTCTCGCCGATGATCCGCAAAATGCCGTTGACGGCCCGGTCGAAATCTTCCTCAAGCGTGATCCGGGTCAGGGACTGGTTGATGATGCGCTCACTGTTGACATAGTCGTTCAGGGTGTTGATAGTCCGCTTCTGCTCCTGCTCCAGATGATACTGGCGGGAGATATCGATCCCCATGCCGATCAGCAGCCGTGTGCCGTCCGAACGGGTGATCACATTCTTGATGGTTCTCACGATCAACCGCCGTCCCTGCGCGTTGGTCGCGAACTCCTGCATATCCATCTGGCCGCCCGATTCGACCAGCCGCACATCGTCGTCACGGAACTTGGCGGCGGCCGCCTCATCCATCGGAAACACTTCCGGATCGATTTTGCCCAGAATCTGCGCGGAGGACATGCCGGTCAGCTCCTCGAAGCCGTGGTTGCACATCAGATAGCGGAATTCATTGTCCGCCTCCTTCACGAAAAGATAGCCGGGCAGATTGTCGCGGATGCTCTCCAGCAATTTCAGGCTGTCGCGGCAACGCAGATCGTTCTCGCGCGCCTCGGTGACCACCTGGATAATGCCGCAGAATTCCCGCCGTCCGCTGATTTCATTGACGGAGCGCTCCATGCGCAATTCGAAATATCTCTTTTCGCCGGAAAAGCCGGCGGCATAAAGCAGGTTCAGCGTTTCAACTTCTCCACTCCGCAGCCGGCGCCATCCTTCTTCAAACTCCTCCAGGTACTCCGGCAATATCCACTCCTTCGCCGGAACGGGCTTCCCGTCCCGCTTCGGCCAGAAGCCGCTGTCCTCCTCCGAAACGAAAAAGGTCTGTTGCTCATCGCAGCAGAAATAGATGAATTTCGCGAGCTTGGCGGCATTCTTCAGAATCACGCCGTTCAACCGCAGCCGGTCGCGCTTTTCATACTCCTCGGTCACATCGCGGAACACCAGCACGCCGCCGGTGATCCGCCCCGCCGCATCCCGGATCGGAGCCGCGCTGTCGGCGATATGCCGGCGCATTCCGTCCCTGGCGATCAGGTCCGTATGGTTGGCCAACGCCACCACGGAATCGGTGGCCAGCGCTTTTTTAAGCGGAGATTCGACTTTGGATCCATCCAGATAACTGACGATGTCGAAAATTTCCTCCAGCTTCCGGCCCGAGGCGTCCTCCGCGGAATAGCCGGTCAGCTCCGCCGCCACCGGATTGACCAACGTGACACGCAGACCGGGATCGGTCACGATCACTCCGTCCCCGATCGCCTCCAATGTCAGCCGGAACCGCTCCGCGGTCTGTGCCACCTCAAGATGCGCCTCGTGCAATTCGGTCATATCGCCCGAAATCCACATCACGGCATTGGTATGGAAAGGGTTGCGCCGAGGCAGGAGCACAAACTCCGCATGACGCGCCCGGCGATGCGCCGTATAATCGACTCCGCACCGCTCCCCCGTCCGGAAAGTCCGCACCACTGCGGCAACGAACTGTTCACGGCTCTCGTCAGGCAGTTGCTCAAGCCTTTCAAAGCCTCCGCTGAAATCGCCGGCGGCGTCGTCCGGGATATGCGCGTAAAGAACCCGTTCCTCTTCATCGACCACCGCAATGCGCATCGGCAGGTTTCGGAAAAGCACTTCCATCTTCCGCTGCGCCTGACGCCGGAACAATACCGCCGCCAATCCCAGCAGAAACAGGAAACAGGCCGCCAATGCCGCATAAGCCAATTCGACCCGGTACCGGATCAGGAAACCCGGCGGCACATTGAGCAGCGTCGCATCCGGCGGCACCTTTTCGAGCTGAACTCCGGACCGCACCAGTTCCGGCTCGTCGAGCAGCAGCAGGCTTCCGCCCTTCTGCACAGGAATCCCGGACGCACGTTCCCCGGCAAGCAACCGGAGCGCAATCGCTCCGGCCTGCCTGCCCTGCATTTCACCGTCCACCACGTGCCCGCCGGCGGAACCGAACTGCATATAGCAGTCGAACCGCCCGAGAATCAGGCCTGAGAAACGCTGCCGGATCTGAGGCAGCGCCGTATAGCTGTTCTCCGGCTCCTCCTCCCGGGAAGACGCCCAGGAATGAAACAGCAGGACGGTATTCTTCGGCAAAGCACTGATCTGCTCAAGCAGCTCGTCAGTCGTATAATCCGAGCCCCTGAGCACCCGGAAGTCGGTCCGGAGCTTCTTCAGCAGTTCCGGCAGCTCATCCCCTCCCAGAAAGCGACCGTCCGCCGAGGCATCCACCACTACGACCATGCTGCGGACTTCGGGCTTCAGCCGCCGCCCCAGCGCAATAGTTTCAGGCAGTGTCCGAGCGGTTTCGATTCCCGTCAGATTCATGCCCGCCGGAATTCGCTCCGCCAGCGGTCCGTTGTAGGAACTCGCCAGAAGCGGAGTTCCGGCAGGCACCGGCAACTCTCCCGCCAGGAAAAGATCGGTCGCGGCATTGTTACTGGTTACGATCAGGTCGTAACGGGTCGAGGCCAGCTTGGTTCGGAGCGCCTCGATATCGCCGGAGGACGGCACGATGCCGGGGCGGTAACGCACTCCCAATTCGAAATTCTCATAATTGGCCATCACTCCCTGCTCGGTCAGGCAGTGCTGGAGACCGTTACGCAAATCTTCAGTCCAAACATCCGACGAGGAATGAGAATCGATCAGCAGAATCCGTTTTACCCGGACCGTCTTCGAACCTCCGCCCGCATAAACTTCAGACATCCCCGACAACATCAGCAGGGGCAACAGCAGAACGCCGATATATCTCTTCATTTTCCTCATATTCAGAACCGCATAAGACAGGAAATCGGCTCGCAGAGCCTGTAATGACCGGACAATTATAAACAAAAAGCGGGAATGCCGCTTTTCGCGAATTCCCTGTGACAAAAAAATGTTTTCATATCAACTATATCATGCGGAACTGTTTTTTTCAAGAATACTTATATTGAAAACAGGAATATACCGAGACGCCCGGTCTCACAGAACCGTTCTCACCCGGAACCGGTGATCCCGGCAGGTCAGGTCGAGCGCTTCGGCGTCGGTCAGGTGGGAGGAGGCCACGTGACGCAGATACGTCCGGCAGAGCGCCTCCGCCTGCTCCATCTCCGCGTCAGTCGGACGGCGGTACGGCTCGCCCGGAACCGGGATATACCCCATGATATGAAACGGAATCTCCGGCGAAATCCGGCTCAGGAATTGCACCGTCCCCGCGAATTCATCCAGCTCCACCAGTCCCGGCACATAGACCATGTTCGCGGCCATCTCCAGCCCGGCGTCGCATGCCGCGGCAAAGTTGTCGTAGATCAGGTTCTTGTCGCGGCCGGTAATCCGGCGGTGCAGTTCGGGGCTCCACGCCTTGAAGCCGACATTGGCCCCGTCGAGAAATTCCAGCGGCAGGCGGCTGCCGTTGGTGTGCCCCAGCCGGGTCACCGCGCCAAGCTCCTGTTTGGCAAACGCCAGCAGTTCGGGCAGCTCCTTCGCGACGGTCGGCTCGCCCCCCATGAAAAACACTTTTTCCGGGGCGACGGAACGCAGCGCCTCCTTCAGTTCCTCCACCGTCGGGAAGCGCTCCGGCTTCGGCCAGGAAAACCCCGGCCGTCCCTCCGCGCCGCTGCGCAGCTTGTAGCTGCAGAACGAGCAGTGAAAAGTGCATCCGTAGTTGTGAAGCGTCGCAAAATGCAGAGTATCGTGATACGTGATTTTGAAAAAGGCCATTCTATTTTCTTTCCTTCCGATGGATCAATTCATGCAGATAGCGGACGGCTCCGGCGGGATCGACTCCCTCCAGCACCCGGACGCGGTCGACCGGATGGATTCTGCCGGATTTCACCGCCGGCGTTCCCGCCAGGCCGGGCCGTGCGGCGATCTCCGCCGCCGAGCCGGAGCCTTCCATAAACAGGATCACTTCGGGCGAACGCGCCACCACCGCCTCCAGGCTGACGCTGCCGCCTCCGGCAGATCCGGCGGCGCAGTTCTCAGCTCCGGCCAGCCGGAGCAGGTCCCCGAAATAGGACTCCTCCCCGACCGCCCGGCCGGGGCCGTACAGCTCCCAGTAAACTTTCGGCCCCGTCTTTTCCGAAGCCGCCGGCAGCGCGGCCTGAAATTTCCCGACCAGCCTCTGCGCTTCCCGCTTCCGGTCGGTCAACTCCCCGAGGCGTTGCACCAACTCCGCGTAATTGCCGAGCCGCAGCGGCGGCACCGTCGTGACCGCGATGCCGCGGTCGCGCAGCGAAGCGGCCAGTTCCCGCTGATAATACCACAGCACCGCCCGGTTCACCCTGAGCCGGGTCAGTTCCTCCAGCGACAGCACGCTGCCGCGTCCGGCGACCGGGATGCGTTCCGCTCCGGGAACGATCGAGCCGTGCGAATCGATCGCCGCAAGCTCCTCCTCCGCACCGAGCGCCAGCAGGATATGCGTGGCCGCCGCCGAAGTCGATACGATCCGCAGCGGCGCGGCATCCTTCGGGGCTTCGCGCCCGCAGCCTGCCGCCAGGCATGCCGCCAATGCCGCAAGATGGAGTAAACCGCGCCTCATATCCACTCCTTCACAGCTCAGGCACGCCGATTCCAGCCGCATCGAAGAGGCGCGAATCCGCCCCTTCCGAATGCAGCGTCTCCGCATGGCCGTCGCAGAAGAGTCCGTTAAAGCTGTTGCCGGGATGGCGCACCGCCAGATTCCGGCGGAAATCCCGCGTACTGCCGAAATAGTAGATTCCCCCCGGCGTATCCGCCATAATCACCGTCCGGGAGGCGTGCCTGATCCGGGAAGTCTTGATCGGGTTCCAGAAGCGGTAGGGATAGCCGCTGTCATACGGTTCGGAGAAGTTGCACGAATTCACCCCGTAGCTGATCAGCACATCCCGCGTCCCATAGGCTTTTGACTCCGGTTCCGCCGGACAGCGGTAGACCGGCGTATGATCCGGCAGGTAGTTCTTCAATTGTTCGTACCAGTGCGCCCCGCTCCCCGAAAGGTAGGCCCCCGGAAAGTAATCGCAGTCGGCCGCATAGCTCTGCATCCCCGTCCCGATCTGTTTCAAATTGCCCGTACAGTTGATCGAAAGCGTCCTCATCCGCGCCTTGTTCAATGCCGGCAGCATCATCCCCGCCAGTACCGCGATAACGGCTATCACCACGAGCAGCTCAATGAGGGTAAACTGCCTTATATGGCGGTATGCGGGGGGCGTATCCGCCGCCCCCCGCACCCCCTGCGTCCGGCAAGGTGCCGGTGCCGGGTACGGGGCGGTCGACAGGCGGAGGCGCAGTCGGCCGGCGGGGAAGGAAGAGCCGCAATAACGTGAAGTTGTCTTCCCGCTTTTCTGCGGAAAGGCAACTTCACGTTTTTGCTCCGGCTCGCCGCTTGCAGAGCATTGGCAAAGGCGTGAGAGCTTGCCGGAAGTAAGCGAAAAGCTGGGATTGCTTGGTACGGGGAGAGACGCGGCGCAAATCGCCGCTTTCTCTCCCCCGCCCCCCTCTCTTTTACGCTGAACGGCATACGGGGACTGATTGTATATTTTATGAGTAATATTCACGAGCAGCTCAATGAGGGTGAACGGCCTTGAACAGCGGAATGCGCAGGACGCATCCGCCTCATGCCGCGCCCCCTGCGTCCGGCAAGGAGGTGCCGGCTTCAAGTCCGACCTCAGTTTCTTCCTCATGGCATCCCCCGGAATCATTTAAAGCAAATTTTCCGCTCCGTCACTTCAATATAGAGTTCAGAGTTACTCCAAGTCAACAGGGGAAACAATAAAAAAGCAATATTTTTAATATATCCCGTTCCGGTCTGTTTTTCAATTGCCCCCGGTTGTAAGCGGACTCATCCGCCTCCGCCCCGCGTCAGGCGCAGCAGGGTGATTTCGGAGGGAACGCCGAGCCGGACCGGGAACCCGTTCCACATTCCGCTGCCCCGCGTCACATACAGCGCCATGGCGCCAACCCGGTAGAAGCCGGAGACGAATCCGGCGTTGAAGCGGGCGACCAGCCGGTCGAAGCCGAGGATCAGCCCGCCGTGCGTATGCCCCGAAATCTGTAAATCCGCCCCCTCCGCGGCGGCTTCAGGCGCCAGCTTCGGCTGGTGGGCCAGAAGAACTTTGACGGTTTCGGCCGGAGTTCCGGCGAATGCGCCCCGGATGTCGGGCGCTTCCAGCCCGAAACGGACGGCGGCCGGATCGGTGACTCCGGCCAGCGTCAACCGGCCGCCGGCGATTGTTTCACCGGTATTTTCCAGCATCCTGATTCCAAGCGTGGGCAGAAACCGCATCCACTCCCGGTAACCGGAGTAATATTCATGATTTCCGGGCACCCCGAACACACCGTATTTTGCGCGCAGCTCTTCAAGCGGACGCAGCTCCGCGCCGCGCTCCACAACCCTTCCATCCACGAAATCCCCGGCGATCACGGTCAGGTCCGGGCTGCAGGCGTTGGCCCGTTCGACAATCGCCCGGATGCGGCCGGCCCGGGTCAGGGTATCGGCATGCAGGTCCGCCAGCACCGCGATCGTGAAGCCCTCCAGTTCCTGTGGCAGCCGCTCCAGTTCGATCCGTTCCTCCCGGACCTCCGGTACCGCGGTCCCGGCGGCAATTCCGATTGCAGCCAGCATCATGGCCCCCGCCAGCAGCGCCAGATTGACCCGGTTCCCGACAACCCGGAACCGTTCCGTCCGCTTCCTGCCCCGGCAGAACATCCAGGCCAGCACAATTCCCCGGCCGATATCCGCCCCCGCCAGCAGAAAGAAAAACAGGAAAAAGACTGCATAATACCACGCCGCCCCCAGCAGTACCGGCACCGGCAGCTCCGGCGCGAAGAACATTTCTCCGCCGAACCAGTGCAGGATATGGAACTTGAAGGCGGCCAGCGCCGCCGCCAGCACCAGTCCCGCTTTCCAGCCCCAGTGCAGCCGCAGCGGCAATATCGCCCGGCAGATGATATAACTCAGCAGAATGAATCCGAACAACAGCATTGCTTGCACTCCTTATATCCTGCAATTCCAATCTAATCCTTAGAGTTACTGTAAGTCAACAGCCGTTCCGGTAAAAAACGTTATTTTTTCCAATCCCCCCGCGAAATTACGAAAAAATCGAGAGCTGCTTCCGGTATTCACTCGGAGAGATGCCGAACCTTTTGCGGAATCCCGTCGAGAAGTTCAGCGCATTGTCATAGCCGACCCGGGCCGAAATCTCCTTGACCGAAAGTTTTTCATCGGCGAGCAGCTGCTTGGCGCGGCGCATGCGCAATTCCAGCAGATACTGCCGGGGAGTCGTATCGAAATATTTCCGGAAAAGCCGCACCAGATGGGTACAGGAGCAGCCGCACCGCCCGGCCATCCGGTGCTGCGACCAGTCGCATTCCGGGTGAAGCTCCAGCTCTTCCCGAAGCTCCGCCAGCAATTCCGGCAACTCATGAATACCGGATGGAATCCGGAGCGACTGCAAAAACTCGAAGGTCAGCCGGGAGTTGCGGCAGGAAGCGTCATCCGGCGTCTCGTCGGCCAACTCCTCGATCTCCTGGAACAGCCGTTCGATGTGGCGGCTGTCCAGACCGGCGGCGACATCCCGCATCCCCAATCCGCTTTCCGCCAGAAAAGATTCCAGCAATTTTCCGACAATCATCACCGAAATCTTCCGGCAGCCGCCTTCTCCCGACAGAAACTCATTCTCCATCTGCGGCTGCATCAGGAAAATTTCGCCCTTTTCCAGCTCATACGCCCTCCCCCGCTGCCGCACCAGCAGCGATCCCTGCTTCACATATTCGATCGACAGAAAGGGAGCGCAACGCCGCATATAATGGGCCTGCCGCAGCAGATCGACTTCACAGATGCAATCGATCCGCAACAGGTCATCCGCAATACCGGCGGGCAGCGCCCGCATCCGGTAGGAGCGGCGGGAACGGCGGTGGAAGAATTCCATTCCCTGAAAATAACAGGGAGGAGGCAGCGGTTCCCAGCGGAACGCCGAAATGTCTTCAAGAATTTTCATAATGTTCCGATTTCAAATATAATTGCCGTTTTTTCAAACATCAAATCAGAATCAGGTGTTGTTTTTAAATATTTTTTCACTATACTATACTGCAGAAGAAAATACAAGTTTCCATACACGGAGCCCTCTATGAATTTCGATGAACACACCTGGCAGGAAAGTGCGTGGCGCCGCATCCGGCACACGCTGTTCTGCGAGGAAACCGGTCTGGTATACGACTATGTGACCAGCCGTGACCATTCCCGGCGGTTCGCCCATCTGCCCTCGCCGGAGGAGATTGCCCTCGGTTTCCCGAATCCGTGCGGCTGGAGTACCGGCATGGAAGATTGCGCGCTCAACGGCGGCTTTCTGCTCGATCTGCTGCGCTTCCGCCGGGAGGAGGATTCCGACTTCGCCCGGCTCGCGGCGGAAGGGCTGATCCGGTGCGCGGAAGTCCACGGTACGCCGGGCTTTGTCGCGCGCGGCATTTCCCCGCGCGACGGACGCAGCTGCTACGGCAACTCCTCACGCGACCAATTCACGCTGGCGACTTACGGGATGTGGCGTTTTCTCTCAGGCGGCGGGGTGATCCCGGAGCGGCTGCGGCAACGGGGCGTGACATTCCTGCGTTCCGTCGCGGACTACTGCGAACGGATCGTCACTCCAGCCAACGCCTGCAACCTGATGCGGCTGGATGGCCGGCCCGCGATCGTTTCGACAATGTGGAATTGCGCCCCGCACGAGGCGCTGCGGCTGCCGATGATTTACGGCATCGCCGCAAGCGTGACCGGCGAACCGCGTTATTACGAACTGATGCGCCGCTACGCCGCAGCAGGGCTGCGGGAAACCCTGACGATGAATCCGGAAGCGGACTGGTGGGACATGCCGGTCATCCAGATGCAATTGTCTCTGAATTTCTTTGCCGAAAGCGGCATCGCCCCGGAGCTGGAATCCGGTGTGCGACGTGCGATGCACACGGCGGCTGCGATCGCCTGCCCCCGGCTGCTGGCGCTGCTGCGCGAGGCCGAGGAGTTCGACGGCGACTGGGGAATGCTCTACGACAACTGGCGGCAACTGCCGATGAAGGTAACGCCCGTGACGCTCGCCCCGGACGGCGGTTCCGCGCTGTTCGGCGGCAAAAGCTACCTGAACCCGGTTTTCCGCGACGAATACGCCCGCCCCAACGCGCTGCTGCGCGGCATCGGCAACTATCTGGCCACCATCGCCCACAGCGACGACTTCCCATTCCCTGAAACACTCCTTGAGCGGACCGCCCGGCTCCTCCGCCGGATCGATTTCTCCCGCTGCGCCGGAGTGGGAATCCTGCCGCTGCTCTACGGATATACCGCTGTTACATACCATAAATTTCAACTGCAAGGAGAAGAAGCATGAGACGGAAATTCATTTCAACGGCGAAATGCCGCGGTCGTGTGACGGAATGTTCCTGCAAATTCACCCTTATTGAGCTGCTCGTAGTAATAGCCATTATTGCGATACTCGCGGGAATGCTGCTCCCGGCGCTGAATCAGGCGCGGGAGAAAGCACGAAGCGCCAGCTGCCTGAACGGACTCGGACAGATCATCAAAGCGCAGATTTTCTACGGCAACGACTACCGGGGGCTGATGGTCGGCCGCTCCGACAACAAGATTTTCGGGCGCGTTCTGTACAACAACCGCTATCTGCCGGGCTGGAAAATGCTGAGCTGCCCCTCCAACCCGAGTGAAAATTCCGCGCGGGCGATGAACAACGAAAGCGGCATCTGGGAGACGCGCACCTACGGTTCCTACCTCGGCAACGCCAGTACCGACGGCTGGGATTACGCGATCCGGATCAAGAAGGAGTTCGGCGACTTCCTGCACCGGCCGGATGGCGGCGACCCGACGCTCTACTCTTCCAATTATTTTTACAATACCGTCCGGAACAGGAAACCGACGGAATTCATCATGCTGGCCGATACATTTCGGCTGAGCGATCAGGGAACCTTCTTCATCTTTTCGCCGCGCGGCGAAGTCGAGCAGTCGCGGATTCACCTGATTCACAGCGGGCGGGCCAACGCCGCTTATATGGACGGCCACGTCAAAAGCTCCGGGGCTTCCGAACTGGAAGCCTCCCCGATGGGCGTAACCCATTACTACAAAGCCACCGGAAGCACCAATTGAAAGGTTCAGGATTATGAAATTGAATCAACTGTTTTTCTGTACGCTGGGGGCGGCCGCCCTCGGCCTGACCGCCGCGGCTTCGCCGTTCGGCATGTGTGCGCACCTGAACCGGATGCCGCCGGAGGAAATGCGCCGGGAGCTGGCAGATATGGCCGGACTGGGCGCCCGGATGGTCCGGGTCGATCTCGACTGGTCGCAGGTGGAACCGGAGCCGGGCAAATGGGATTTCACCCGTTGGGACGCGCTGGTCGAGGAGGCCGGCAAACAGGGCGTCGCCGTGATCGCGATTCTGGGCGGCGAACTCCACAAGCCGGTCCGCCCGCCTTACCGCAACCAGCAGGATTTCCTGCGGTACGTCGCCGAGAGCGTCAGACGCTACAAAGGAAAAATCGCCGCCTACGAGGTGATCAACGAAGCCGACTGCGACCGCCCGTGGGGCGAAACGCCGAATCCGGAACACTACGCCGAACTGCTGAAAAAGACCTGTGAAACAATCAAGGCCATTGATCCGGCGGCGAAGGTGCTGTTTTCCGGCGTCTCCTTCGTGCGGAATCCCTACGGATACCTCGAAAAGGCGTTCACGGCGGGAGCGGGCGACTACTGCGACGGCGTCAACTTCCACCCCTATCAGTGGAAATACGTGCCGGAGGCGCAGTTGCGCCACAAAGTCGCCGAACTGCGCGAACTGATGAAGAAATACAATTTCAACAAACCGGTTTGGGTCACCGAAATCGGCAACTCCTCGGGGGAACAGCAAGTGCAATTCGTCCATGATGCGACCGCCGCCGCGTTGAAGGAACTGGCGATCGATCCGGCATCCCGCACCATCGGCGTGATCCGCGACGATGAAAATTTCTGCTACGCCGACGGCATCCACCTGCAGGTCAACGAGTTCCTGCCGGAAGCGAAGAAAGTGCGGCCTCTGAAGTTCATCGAACTGGCCGCGCTCAAGGTCGAAGATTGCCCGGCGGTGATCCTGCCCGGCGTGGAAGGATTCCCGATCCGCCAGTTCGGTTTCGTGCGCGACTATGTGAAGCGGGGCGGCACGCTGATCATCCCCGGCGGCATCCCGTTCTATTTCAATGTGGAAAAACAGCCTGACGGCATGTTCACCAACGCCTGGCTCACCCGCCAGTGCTCCGGCGAACTCCACTACGGCTGGGAGGCCTCATGGACCCGGCAGGGCGTCCCCGCCAATGCGACGAAGATCGTTCCCGGTGAAAATTTTCCCGGCCTCAATTCGCGCCAGTTCTGGACCGGCCGCTTCCTGACCGCCGAAAATCTCAAGGAGAATGACCGGATGATCCCGATCTTCTACGGCGTTCAGGGTGAATACAAAGCTCCGGTCGCCGCACTCTACCGCCTCGACAGCGACCTCAAGGGCAACCTCGTGCTGATGCCGGGGATCCAGAACGAATGTTCCTCGGAGGAGATGCAGGCGCAACTGCTGCCGCGCCAATATCTGCTGCTGCTCGCCGAAGGGGTCGAAGGCATCTGTTACTACCGGTTCCGGGCGGGAGAGTGGAACAGGAGCCGCGAGGCGCACTTCGGCATCGTCCGGCGTGACTTTTCGCCGAAACCCGCCGCCCGCGCGTTTGAAACGCTGACCCGGCTCCGTCCTGAAGGTTCCGGCCCGGTGGAGCTTTCCACTCCGGCTCCCGGTGTTCAGGCCGCGGTGTGGCCGCTGCCGGACGGCGCGCGGATTCATGCGGTCTGGTCAACCTCCGGCACCCGGAAAATGCGGATTGCCGGAGCATTTGAAACCGTCACGGATTTCCTCGGCAACGAGGTGAAACTTGAAAACGGCGTATTCGACGCCACGCCCGGAATCCTGTACTTCCGCACCGCCCCCGGCGCTCAACCGGAGTTCAAGGCACAATGAAACGTCTACTCTTTTCCGGACTGCTGGCCGCCGCCACGCTGACGCTGACCGCGGCGGACTCCCCTTACGGCGTCTGCGCCCATCTGAACCGGATGCCGCCGGAGGAGATGAAGCAGGAGCTTGCGGGCATCGCCCGGACCGGCATCGGTTTCGTCCGTACCGACCTCGACTGGTCGCAGGTGGAGCCGGAGCCGGGCAAATGGAACTTCACCCGCTGGGATGCGCTGGTCGGGGAGGCCGGCCGGCAAGGGGTCAAGGTCCTGCCGATCCTCGGCGGCGAACTGCCCGCCCACGGCAAGCCCCCGTTCCGCAACCTCGAACGCTGGCTCAACTATGTGGAGCGCTGCGTCAGCCGCTACAAAGGCAGGATCGACTGCTATGAGGTGATCAACGAAGCCGACTGCGACCGCCCGTGGGGTGAAAAGCCCGATCCGGCTAATTATGCCGCGCTGCTGCAGGCGACGTACCGGACCATCAAAAAAGCCGATCCGCGGGCCCGGGTGCTTTTCACCGGCGTCTCCGACTTCGGCAGGCCGATGGAGTTCGTGGAGGGAGTGTTCCGCGCCGGGGCGGGCGACAGCTTCGACGTGATGAACTTTCACCCCTACCAGTGGCGCAACGTGCCGGAGTCGCAACTGCCGCTGCGCATCCGCGACCTCAAGGCCCTGATGAAAAAATACGGGATCGACAAGCCGGTCTGGATCACCGAAATCGGCAACTCCAGTGCCCCCGACCGCTTTCTCCTCGCCCGCGAAACGGTCCCCCCTGCCCTGAAAAAACTCGGCTTCAGCCCGGAGCGGGATACGGTCGGAGTGATCGCGGATGACCGCACTTTGTTCCATACCGGCAGAATTGACGACTACCTGCCGGAGTGGAAACGGCGGCGGCAGCTCACCTTCGACGAGCTTCGCACCGTGCCGGTCGCCGACTGCCCGATCCTGGCGCTGCCGGGGCGCGAAGGCTTTCCGGCCTCTCAAATCGGAGCGGTCGCGGAGTATGTCCGCCGGGGCGGAACCTTGATCCTGCCGGGCGGCTTCCCGTTCTATTTCGACTTCCGCGAATCGGAAACTCCCGGATTGTTCCGCACCGTACAGATCGACGGCCAACTGCTGCCGCAGCTCCACCTGGGCCAGGAGGCGTTCTGGCTCAAGCCGGGGGTTCCCCGCACGACGGCCGCCACCGAGGCGGGCGAAGAGTTTCCCGGCCTCGTCCTCACCCACCGCCCCGGCATGCGCTTCCTGAACGGGGCCAATCTGAAAGGGAATGACCGGCTGATCCCGATCGCCTATGGAGTCAACGGAAATTACCGCATGCCAATCGCCGCACTCTACCGCTTAGACAGCAACCTTCGGGGCAACATCATCGTCGCGGTGGACGCCGCCGGAACGGACAGCGTCACCGAAAAGGAACAAGCGCAGCTTCTGCCGCGCGAATATCTGCTCGCTCTTTCCGAAGGGGTGCAAAAGGTGTTCAACTACCGGTTCCGGGCCGGAGAATGGAACCGGGGTCGGGAAGCGCACTTCGGTATTGTCCGGCGCGATTTCTCGGACAAACCGGCGCAGAAGGCATACGCCGCGCTGATCCGCAACTGCCCCCCCGGCTCCAGCCGTCCCGAAATCACCTCATACGGAAATATCCGGCAGGCCCGCTGGAGCCGCCCGGACGGAGTCGAGGTAACCGCGCTCTGGACCGTTCACGGCATTCAGACGTTCCAGCCAGAAGGCGGCATTCCATACCGGGTGGAAACATGGGACGGCGCTCCGCAGCTTCCCGGCAAGGGACCGTTGCGTGTCACCCCGTCAATCCTCTACCTCATCGGAACCGGCCGGCAGTACCACGCGCCATCAATGTGAGGCAGGAATACAGCTTTGGCGCACAACCAGTTCCGGCTCAAACCAGCGCACTTTCCGGGGGGGATTTCTTCCTCCGCCAGTTTCGCGTGCATCAGCTCCACGGCATACGCGGCGATCCGCTCCACGCCCAGTGCCCGCAGATACCCGGCTGACTCCACATCATACGGAATGAACACAGCAGGCTGGACCGAATCCCCCCCCACTCTTCCTCAACGCCTCATTCATGCCGTTCAGTGCAGATGTCGAATGTATCGTGATTTTCGGTAATCCGGATGACCGGCCCGACGAAACCGGCGCCGCCCGGCATCCGCGCCATCCGGGAAATCTCCCTCCCAGCAAGGTCTGGTAGCCGTTTTCCCACAGCCGCCCTAGCGAGCTGAAGCTTTTTGCCACGCAGACTGCGCGCCGCCCAATTGGAACGATACTGGTATCGATGTATCAATGCGGCCAATTCCTCTTTCTTGGCCGCCGACAGATGCGGGGGATCCGGATTATTCAGGAACATTAAACACGCAGGCCTCGATATCCCCGCCAGCTCGCCACTATTTTCTGTATTATTGACATGGATATTTCCCCCGGTATCAAGATGTATTTCAAACGGTTCGAGGATTTCTTCAATCCTCAAGGAGGAGAGTTTTCCGTGCTTTTTTTCCACCACTCAATCGCCTGAGCCGCAATCGATTATGGCAAAACGAAAAAAATTCCAAGACATTTTCCTGTAAGCGTGATTTAATATAAATCACAACTCTTTGATTGTCAATAAAATAAAATGGCTCCGGCAGCTGGATTCGAACCAGCGACCAAGTGGTTAACAGCATTGTCTTTTGAGCAGAAAAAGCACTCATTGTTAGCTAATCGTTAGTTGGCGTTTAGAATGATGGTGCGGAAATGGCAAAAGATCGGCGATTAAAAGGAACTGGAACGATTTTTAAAAGGAATGGCAAATTTGTTCATCAGTATTCCGATATTGACGGAAAGGTAAAAACAATCACGTTGAAAGATGAATGCGGTAAGCCTGTAACGCTCAGAGCGAAAGCTGATGCAATCGTAGCGGAGTTGACCAGAGAACGGCAGAAAATCGAATTTATTGAAAATCGGCTTGAGTATATGGCTCAAGTTGCCGGAAGCAGGAAAATCATTCAACGCTCCAGAATCAAATTGTCCGAATTATGGGAAACGTATCTTCGCAACCCCAATCGTCCTGACAGTGGCAGGCTGACCCTAAAACGGAATGAATTGTACTGCCGAAAGTTTCTCTCTTTTTTGGAGGAGAAAAAGATTGATTCAATTGATGATATAACTTTCGATACCGCCGCAACATTCATGACGAATTTATGGAGCACAGGAATCTCTCCGAAAACCTATAACTATTACTTGCAAACCTTGAAATTGGTCTTCAAAACCTTACTTCAGGACGATTCCCCTTTCAGGAACATAAAAGCTAAAACAGCCACAACCGAAAGCAGAAAACCTTTTACGCCGGAACAGGTAAGTGCTATTTTCAAAACCTTGGATGACGAAAACTACCATATTCTCCACAAACCGCAAATGCGAATCCTCTTTCTTCTGGGGCTGTGCTTCGGATTGAGAATGCATGATGCCGCATGCTTTCGCTGGGACTATATACAAGGCGATGGCACGGTCAAATTCAAGGCGAGGAAAACAATAAAAACCATGAAACAGTATATTGTGCTTCCGATACCGTCGATTCTGGAGGAACAATTCAAAATTGCGGAAACGTGGAAACGTAATGAATACATACTGCCCGATGTTGCGGAACGGTATGGCTACAATAGTTCGGGGATCAGCACTGATGTAGACAAACTCTTACGTTCGGCAGGAATACAAACCAAAGAACAGCCTGTTGAAACCCGGAGAATGTTCTACATAAATTCTCAAGGCGAGACGAAACAACGTCGGATCGGACGGTATTCTTTTCATTCGTTCCGGCATACATTCTGTACGATTGCGGCGAGTTCAGGAAAAGATTTATCGCTGATCAGATCCATTGTCGGACACAGCAATGTCGCTATGACGGAACATTATACGCATTATACTCTTGAAGCCAAGAAGAGTGTAATCGAGTCGATTCCTTTAGCTGTCATGACAAATTCTCCAAGGATCAGCGCAGAAATTCCCTTGATAACGGCATTTCAACAAGCGGACACAGAAGCTCTTGCCAAGGTAATTAACTATTTGGAAAGGAACTTGTCGGATAAGCAGAAAAGAGAAATCTTAGAGTTACTGGTAGAATCATTCTAAGTATGAGCAAAGTGCAATGTAATTTTTATTATGTTCCTATGTGTGAATTATTTTTATAAAAATTTGATTTTTGAAAATATAATACTATATTATTTAGTGTGTTATAATTAATATGACACAAAAAAAGTAATTCACAGAGCACAAGGGGTGCTCTGAACAACCACACCGAATTGCTTATCGCCTCGGCGGTAGCATTGGTATATTTGTTCAGAGTGCCCTTTTTTTGTGCTCTCAAACAGGAGAGTAATAAATGGAAAATAAAAATAGTAAATTTTGTTGGATTTGTTTCAAACTCATCGCCGAAAACGAAAAAGTCGCTTATGGAGTCGGTAATGACATGATCTGTTGCATGGATTGTTTCAGTCAGTTGGAACCTATGAAGGAAGACTATGAGGAATGGATGAATGACAACTTGGCAGAAATTTTAGAGTCGGCATAAAAGTTTGAATTCTTATCCGCTTGAACCGGTGGATACACAAACAGCAAAGAAAAGAGTGGAATACCTATAGATATTCTTAAGGTAAACCACTCTTTTTTATTGAGAATATCAGTCCAAGCGGCAATATTCGGATACCTTGAGGATTTGATCTCTGACCGTTCTTGTGGCGATTCCGATTTCTCTGGCTATTTCAGCTTCTGAGTAGCCTTGAAAATGGAGGTTGAGAACTTCATTTTCAAGGAAATGGATATGACATTCCGGCAGATCAAGTTTCAATAGATTGACTACCTGCGGAATGTTGACCAAGGCGATTACATGGTATTCGGCATCGGAATGTTCTCTGATACAGCCACGCATGATGGCTTGATATAAATCACGCTCAAGGCAGTATTGAATATAGGATTTGACCTTTCCGGCGTGAAGCGTAGCCTCAAACCACCGAAATTCTACCGTTCCCCTGTAAAACAAACTATGAAAGTTGACACCATGATAGCGGGAATTGTGGTAATGCTGGAGCCTTGCTTCATCCGTATTTGATTGCTGATACCATAAACAACTTAATTGATGTAAATTTTTAGGACGGTATTTGTTCACATCATTGATAAAAGATTCCTCTGTGGGACGGGTATAGGTTTCCAAACGTCCTTGCGATATGTTCAGCGAATGCAGAATCAAGGGTTCCTGCTTATACACAATTTTTGCCAAGTTGCCAAGTTGCCGACCGTCAAGCGTACTTGCGTCAACATGTACATGAATCCCGCAACTGGAATTAACCCGACCTCCCGCCTTACGAATCGCTCTGACGATATTCTGTAATACCGGAACGTCATCGGGATAGGTAAGAATGGGGCTCACGACTTCCGCATTGCTGCGACCGATACTTGCATCGGAAACGGCTTTCCATTGCCGACCGTCGGGAGCTGTGCAGCGCCATTTATCATAGCTTCCTCCTTCATGCTCTACAGTCCCCCCAATGACACTCTGAATCGCCTCTGCGGTGTCTTTCCTGTTCAGATTTACGGTTTCAATTTCGATTCCGAAGTGCATTCCGGTAAGTTGCGCTCTTTCGTCCATTTTTACCTCTTGTTTTTTGTGCAACTCGTTTATTTTCTAATGCTTAAGATAGATCCAAAACAAGAAAAATCAAGCCTAAAAACAGATAATTTTATTAGTATTATTTCTATTTTTATCGATAATAATATACAAAAAACGATCCAGTTTTAGGAGTTAAAAAAGACAGAAAATGGATCAGATCGAAAGAATTGGAAAACGAAGAAATGAAAGGATTTCAGAATGGAATAATGGAGCCGTTTTGATGCATCTTCGGAGGGCGGAAAGAATCCGATGATTCATAGGAAATGGATCAAGAATGCGTCGCCTACTAGGCAAAATCTTAATTTTAGATAATTTACCAGCTTAAGTCGGAGGAATTTTTTTAGAAAATTTTCAAATTTGAAATCTGAAACATTATGAAAAAATACAAAACAAAGAACAGACAACAGTTACTCCAGAAATGCTAACACAAGCACATGATGATCCCTGGCGATGAGCCTTAAGAATAAAAGCGTAGGAAGTTGCTTTTTTGTAAAAAGCAATTTAAATCATTAAGAGTCATCACGATAAAAAATACTTTCTATCTCATTATCAATAATTTTTTCCTCATCTTTCTTTTCTCTTATATACTCCTCATAATCGAAAGTGTCTGAATCCTTATTGATATATTCCATTGCAGAAACATTTGAAGCACATTCTCCAATATCAATGCAGTCTGCTGGCAAATCATTTTCTTCTAAAAAGACAGTAATATTTTTTTCTAATTCATAATCAAAATCACTTTCTTTAATAGGGCAACCATATGAGTCCGTAGTATCAATTTCTTGTGCAATCTCACTTGCTTTTTCTTGCATATTACGCTCTACGGCTCTGAAAAAATCTTCTGGATATGTTGCTTTTTGGGTAAGGATTATTTGGTTCAGAATCAAGGTTGCCTCGAGACTTTGACAATGTTCTGATATATAAGCAATATAATCATCATCAGAAAAGCATGATAAGTCCAATTCCAAGTTGTGATTAACAAACCATTCAATGGTACTTAAAAAATATTCCGCATTTTCAGTATCAATATTAAAAAAATCAAATCCTTGAATATAGCGAATAATGCGCTCGGTGTTTATACTGGTTTTATTAGTTAAAATAAAATAGCAAAACTGAAAAATGTAGTCGGCGGTATATGCTTCTCTTTGAAAATTGGCAAATATCTGTTCTGAAACCGAATTCCAAATCTCGTTGAACCGATATTTGGAGTTACCTAAAGATAAAAACAGTGTCAACGACTGTATTGTTTTTAACGCCATAAGCGGATATAAAACGTGTTGAATGTCATCAAGGTATTTTGATAGCAAATAATCACCAATTGAAGGATTAAATAGTGAGTAAGTTATTGTTTTCCTTGAAATATCTATATTCTTATTGAGCACTGCTCGTATAGCGACTCTAATATTAATGAAAAATTCCTGCTGAGAATTAGACATAAGTAAATGTGGTAATTTAAGCTTAATATATTCAAAAGCATTTCGTAGGATATTTTCCGCACATTCTGATTTATTCCAAAAGACAAGGATAACAAGGAAGCGCTGCAATTCTGTCAACTGGATAGAAAAAGAGTTTTCCCAAATATTTGCAGGTTCTTTTAATGATTTATCAATGAATGCGACATAAGAATTTGGCGTTATTTTCTGATCATTTTCTACTTTAAAAGAATCCGTTATATAGGAAATCAATCGAGGATTATAATTCTCATGATGAACGATGGAAAGGTATTTCTTGTTATCATAAATTTTATCAATGAACTCCTTCTTCAATAAGGAGTGAAAAACATGACTGTAAAAAATTTTCGCTTTAGTAGTAAGTGACAGATTTTCAAGTTTCACTTCATATTCATTACGGCGTATATTCCCATCTTGAAAAATCTGTGATAAAACAAATCCTCGATTGATAATATGGGTCCTGGACGTTAAAATAAAGCGTTTATTATCTGCATTTCTTACTCGATTGATAAAAGCCATGATATGGGTATCAAGATTTTTTTCTATCGCTTCAAGGTAATTTTTCCCTAAAAAATCATCAAAGTAAAAAAGTTGCTTCTTTTCGTTTTTCCAAACGGCTTCTATTTCGGCAATATTATTGTATATTATATAAAACTCAAAATCTTGTTGTACTACATAATTTATTGCTAACAAGCGTGCCAGAGTCGTCTTGCCGATTCCAGGGGCACCCGTTAGAATCGCTGTGTGTGTTTCTTTTAAACGATTCAAGGCATTATTAAAATCATCAGTCAAAATATATTTTGGTGAATCTCTGATTATTGTTTCAAGTTCGGACTGGCTTCGCCCAATAATAGCATTGTTTAATATCTTATCCAGAACGGCAGTACTGGTAAACCACAACTTATAGTGCTTTTTTAAGATATAGCGTGGCTGATAAAACTTGAAATGACGCAAAGAGCGGTTAATTTATTGTTAGGCTATCGTTAGTTTATCCAATGGGAAGAACGGTATTTCTCCTTAAGTGCGATTTCATCAAAAAAAGAGACTTGAGCTGAATAAGTCGGAAAAAAGGCAAAAAAATGGCTCCGGCAGCTGGATTCGAACCAGCGACCAAGTGGTTAACAGCCACCTACTCTACCGCTGAGCTATGCCGGAGCGTTTCAATGCTTCTTAATATAATCACCATTGCTTAAAAGGCAAGGCGTCACGCTAAAAAAAATCAACTTTTTTAGCAGCTTTCCTCCTCAATATCCTGCCCATCCGCCTCTTTCCCTGCGTAAACTCCAATCACGAATTCACCGCGCCAATCCCGCACCCCCGCCAAGGCCGCCAATTCCGCCGCTGTTCCACGAATGACTTCCTCGTGCAATTTGGTTGCCTCGCGAATCACCGCCACCTGCGCCCCCGGCCCTACAATTTCAGAAATCTCCGGCAGCGTTTTGGCAATCCGGTGTGGAGACTCGAAGAAAAATACCGTTTTCCCCTCATGCCGGATTTCCTCGAAAAATTTTCGGCGACGACCGGACTTCACCGGGGGAAACGCCAGAAACGCAAATTTATCCACCGGCAGAGCGGACGCAGTCGCCGCAAAGGTCAATGCCGAAACTCCGGGAATGACCTCCGGACGAATTCCGGCTCTTACCGCTTCACGTACCAGAAAGAACCCCGGATCGGCAATCGAAGGCGTTCCGGCATCCGATACCGAGGCTACCTTCAATCCATTCCGGATCTGCTCAATCAGGCCGGCCGTTTTCCGGTGCTCGTTGAACGCATGAAAACTCTCCAGCTTCGTATGAATATCAAAATGCGTCAACAACTGCCGGGTATGCCGGGTATCTTCCGCTGCGATCAGGTCGACGCTTTTCAGGACATTCAGCGCCCGAAGCGTGATATCTTCCAAATTGCCGATCGGCGTACTGACCAGATAAAGTTTACCGCCGCAATCACTCATTTGTACTTCATTATTCATTGCAAAAATCCACTCCGGGGTGTAAACTATAAAAAACAACGAGGCAGCTATCTTGGAAAACGACAACCGCGAACGTCTGGTTAAAATTTTAAGTGCCGCCGGGATCGCCTCCCGGCGCGGCGCCGGAGACCTGATCAAGGCCGGCCGCGTTACCGTCAACGGCGAAACCGTATTCGAACCGGGATTCCGGGTCGCCCCCGGCGACCGGGTCGAATATGACGGCGTCCCCGTTCTCGCCGAAGAGCGCAAAGTCTATATCATGCTCAACAAGCCGCGCGGCTATGTATGCACCAACGCCGATCCGCACGCCGACCTCAAGGCGGTCGACCTGATCCGGCTCACCCCTCCGCTGCGCCTCTTCTCAGCGGGAAGGCTCGACAAAGACAGCGAAGGGCTGATTCTGTTCTCCAACGACGGCGATTATGTGGCACGCCTCACCCATCCCCGCCATGAAATCCTCAAAGTCTATCAGGTCCGCGTCCGCCGCGAATTCAAACCGGCGGAACTCGAACAGATGCGCCGGGGGGTGCTTGAACGCGGCGAACTCCTGAAAGTCCACGCAGTTTCCCGCTGCGGCGACTGCACTTATCTCATCACCCTGAACGAGGGGAAAAACCGGGAAATCCGCCGCCTGACCGCCGCGCTCGGTTCCCCGACCCGCCGTTTGAAGCGCCTCCAGATCGGCGCGCTCCGGCTCGGCGGCCTGCCCGTCGGCAACTGGCGGGAACTTACTCCGGCAGAGATCGCACTTACGCTCCGAAGCGGCGAGCAGCCATAAACTTATTTCCGCTCAGCCTTCTCCGGTTCCGCAGTCTGTGCCGATTCTTTCGCGGCAGGTTCGACCAGTTCCTCCGCTTCAAGCGGTTCTTCCGGGCGCGCCGGCTCCACCACAGGCTGCGCCAGCAGTTCATCCAGCTCCCGGCCGCGCTCGGCCAGGAGTTTGCGAACCTCCGCCCGGTCCTTCAGGAACAGCGCCTGCACCTTCACATCTTCCCGGTAATAGGTTTCTCCGCGAAGCGGCACGACCTCATCTCCAAAGGTATTGATCGAAACCGGCTCTCCATCCGGCCCGAATGAAATCGGCGTCAGGTCGGTGTTCGGCCCGTTGAAAACATCTTCACTGGCCTGATAGGTGCCGACCTTCACTTTCTTCACACCGGTAATCACCACGGCATCCGCACCGCAGGCCCGCGCTTTCCGGAGCAGCAGCTCCTGAATATCGTAGGTGTCGATGCCATCCGGGCCATCCACCGTCGCCCGGCCGATGATCTGATATTTGCCGGGCGGAACCATGCTCCGATTCACATAATAATCGACGCTCTGCGATTCGGGAGTCGGCGCGAACTCCTGCCCGACATAATCGAAACTCATGCAGCCGCTCAACACTCCGGCAAGCAGCAGGGCCAACGCCCCGGTCACTATTTTTTTCACGGTACTTGTTCTCCCGGATTTTCCTCTTTCAACCGCTTCAGATTAAATTCCCACACCTGGCCGCGCCGGATCTTGCGGACGTAGAACTCCGCATTCCGGTGTCGCAGCACATCGCCGACTTTCGGCGGACGCTTCAGCATCCGAGCCAGCCAGACGGAAACCGGCTCCGCCCGACGCGGCAGGTTCAGATGCGTATCGCGCGCCAGCAGCGTCATCGGCACGCCGCCGCCCACCACCCAGAAAAATTCACTCGGCGAATAGAACGTGCGCGGCAGCGGGTCGAATTCGTCATCCAGATCCCCCAGCAGTTCCTCGACGATGTCCTCCAGCGTCACCAGCCCGAGCGTCTGCCCGGAATCCGGATCGCGCACGATCGTCATATGACAATGCTGCGAAGCGAAACGCTCCAAAAGCTCCGAAGCGGTGTCGTCCGGCTCCGCAACCGCGATCGGCCGCAGGATATCCGTCAGGCTCACCGCCCCCGGATGCGCCCGGAAAGTCGCCACCAGTTCCTTGAAATTCACATAGCCGAGCACCTTGTTGCGGTTGCCGTGTTCACAGACCGGATAACGGGTGTGAAAATCGTTGCCCACCGAATTGATCGCATCGGTCACCGACTGATCCGACGACAGGAAAGAGATATTCTCCGCCGGCAGCATCACCACCCGGGCCGTCCGTTCCGACAAGCGCGGCACCGCCTTGATGATCCGCTCCTGCCGGGTTGAAATCACCTGGCTGCTGCGCGCCAGCGCCGCCAATGCGGAGATTTCATCCGCCGTGCTCGGCTGTTCCGGCCGGCGCCGCTCGAACGGCCGGTTGATCAGGTGGGTCAGCTTGATCAACGGCAGAAACAACACAACCGCGACTTGAAGCGGCCGGGCCGCATACTGCATCACTTTGCGGTTGAACCTTACCCCCAGCGTCTTCGGCAGAATCTCCGTATACTGCACCATCAGCAGTGTGAAAACCAGCGAAAACACCCACATATACTGACTGCCGAAAGTCTTATCCAGACTGCCGCCGGCCACGGCCGCGCCGATGGTGTGAGCCGCGGTATTGATAATCAGAATCACCGCGATCGGCTTGTCGATATCCTTTTTCAGCGCCTGACAGATTTTTCCGGCCTGCGGCGACTTCTGCCGCAGCTCCGCCAGCTGGCTCGGAGTAAGGCTCAAAATCGCCGCCTCCATCAAGGAACATAAATTGGACAGAATCATCGCCGCTGCGATGCTTCCGAAAAAAATAAACCACGCCTCCAAAGTTTGTCTCTCTTTCGTCCCTGCCGGACACTGATTGAACGGGCGAATCAGAAAAACAGCCGCCGGTCCCGTTGCCGGCGGCGTTTCCATCTTCCCGATTGTTATTTTTCTTCTGCCGAATTCTTCTTTTCCGCCGCAGCCTCAGCCTGTTCCGCCGCGACCTTCGCCTTCAGAATTTCGACCATCGCCGGCGGAAACACCTTGATGCACTGTTCCACCACCGCTTTTTTCATATCCGCATAGGGCAGCAGCTTGGTCCGCTCCTCACGCCCCAGATCCGCGGCATATTTCGTATAAATATAACGCGCAATCCGTTCATTTGCAACCGCGGCATCCTGATCATTGTACACCATATAGTTGATACTGCGGAAGATCAACCCGGAAATGACTTCACTCGCCTTCTTCACCGCCGCATCGCGCACGTCTTCCAGCCACTGATCCATCACGAAGCTCTCCAGCGACTGCCGGTGGCTTCCCGGCTCTTCCTTGCGCAGCAGTTCGTAATACTCGGCCGATTTCGAGAATTTGCCGTAATTATACAGAATCGTGATCGCTTCCTTCATGAAGTTGATCTTGGCGCTGCGGAAAGTCGAATAGCTGTTGCCTTTCTCGAACGTCTTCTGCGCCTCGGTAAACGTCTCGTAGACGGCGTCCACCAGAGCCAGATTCGGCACGATCATCACGCTTTCGAATTTCTGCTCGTCGATCAGCAGCAGCCTGCCCGCCCGGAAAGCCTCGTACAGCGACTGGGTGATCACCCGCTGGCAATTCAGGTCGACATGCCCCGGAGTCCGTTTAAGCCCCATCGTCGCCCAGTAAATCGCCTGCGACTCCGGCACGCGCCAATCCATCATACCGTACTTCTCGTTGATCTCGACAATCACCTTGGAATCCAGCTTCAACTGCTCGTACAGATACTGCGCCCGGAAATAGTCCGTCAATGCCGCCAGCAACTTCTCATCATCCGCCAGCCGGTTCCGGATTCCCGCCGGAAGCGCGGCGGGCGAGACCGACTTGAACGCCTGATAGACGGCCTGATAATCAGCCAGACCGGCCGCCTGCGCCGCTTTCCAGAAACGGTGCCCTTCCGGATAGGCTTTCATGAACGCTTTTTCGTTTTCCGGCGCTTCGGCCATCCCTTTCCAGTCCGGTTCACCGCCGACAATGCCGATCATCTGGATCGCCAGCTGATTCTTGTAGTACAGATTCGCGTCGTCCATGATGTTGCCGAGCTTGTGCTGGAAAATCCAAGCCAGCTCCTTGTACAGGACCGGATCCTCCGGGTTGTACTCGATCGCCTGGTCGCGAATCAGCTTGATCCCTTCGTTGACCCAGCGCCACCGGTCGGCGAAACTGGAGCAGGTCACCGAGATATTATACGCCATGTTCCAGGCCAGATAAGCAGTCGCACCGGAAAATGTCGGCTGCAGATCCGTGATCCAGCGCGCCAGCTGCACCATTTCAAAGTAATTCCCTTTTTCCTGCAACGCGCCGGCGCGCAGCCACAGCAGGTCGGCCACAAGGCCGCGGAAGCTGCCCAGCGCCACCGTGGTGAAAACCACCACGGGAGGAGCGTTTTTGATCTGGCCGGTAAAACGCAGGTTATGTTCAGCCACCTGACTGTCGAGCCGGTTCTCGATCCGGTTGATGCCGAACAACAGCACCAGCGTCACCAGCACCAGCACAAAATACATCGTAATTGTACGGAATTTATTCATTTGCGTATCACCAACCCCAGTTCACGACGCCAGTAAAAGAAGATGCCCAGTGCGAAAAGCGGCAGAGCCCGGCACAGGAAATAGAACCAGAAAAGTTTCCAGATCAACGCCAGTTCGATGATCTCGCCGCTCGCGACGATCCCGGTCACCTCAAATGCCTGAAGCGGAATCACCACCACCAGCAGCAACTTGGCGATAAACTGTCCGATCTGGTCCGCCGCTCCGCTCACGTACGACAAACCGGTCATATAAACCGCGAAGCTGCCGAACAGCAAATAGGAGATCACCACAAATACCGCCGTAGGCATCGTCAGGAAGCCGCCGAACGCGCACCCCAGCCCGGAGAGGATCAGCAGTTCCATCGCAATCACCAGAATCGCACGCATATAGTTCTCGAAGAAACCGGCCACCTCAATCAGCAGCTTCGGCCCGTCCGTCAGCTGGAAAAACTGACTGCCCTGGGCATCGTCGGCATTGGTGTAACGGAAGACCACCTGATGATCCGGCGTGATCACCTTCACACCGGCCGGAATCGTCTTTTCATGAAATTCACCGGACATCACCTGCTCCGGATATTCGGCCATCGGTACGAAATATACTTCATATCCGGCCTTGGCGTTCTGATCGAATACACTGTTCCCTCCCGCGGACGGATTCTGCAACTGCGGCATGCCGATCTCCCACCAGACGCGGGTCATGCGCTGCCCCTCGGTGGCGACTTTCCCGATATAGGGACGGTAACGCAGGAACATCGGCTTGCCGGTGTCGGGAATATACGGAAAAACCCAGGTACGCGGCTGCCCGTAATGGGCCTGCGTATCCTGCGAAATCACCTCCCGGCGCGCATCGCGCAGCAGATTGTCCTGCGCTTCCGGACTGCGGTCCACAGCAATGCCGCGCTGTTCGCGCTCCTTGATCCGCTGCGTGACCAGCCGCCGGCTCTGCTCGTCATAATCGGGACGGTACGGCCAGAACACCCGCCGCCCCACCAGTACTTCATTGCGGATCTTTTCCCGCTCTTTTTCCGGGAAGTTCTGCTGATTGTACTTGGCCATGATGATGAAATAGATCGCCAAAGCCGAAACCAGCAGCAAAAACAAATGCAATATATTGATGCCGACCCATTTGGCCAGCCAGATCTTCACGCGCGACACCGGTTTGGTGACCACCATGTGAAGCTGGTAGTTGTCAATATCCTGCGCCATCACAAAGCAGCCGAGCCAGATGGAAGAGAGTGCCAGAATCGTGCTGACCGCCGACAGGCTGTACAACAGGGAAATCCGGATAAAGCCCCCCGCCGTCCCGTCCCCGCTGATCGTGGACGGAATCAGCACTACGCACAACAGCAGCAGGAACAGCAGCAGCTGAAAAAGGTGCGAGCGGACCGCGTTCCGCAAAGTCAGTTTTACGATTGCCCAGAATGGTTTCATTTGCGATTACCCAGCAGGTCGTTGAGTTTGGCATTCGCCTCTTCCAACTTCTTATTCTCTTGTTCCGCCTTCTTTTCCGCGACAGGCTCTTCCGCTGCGGCAGGAGCGGCTTTCGGTTCTTCCGTCAGAGCCTCCAGTGTTCTGGAAACTTCCTGAACGGTCGGCCTGGCCGGTTCCGCCGCAACTTCGACAACCGCTTCCGGCGGAGGCGGCGGCGGAGCCACCTCCTGCACCAGCTGTTCAAGGATGGCGGATTTCTCATCCCCCTGCGTCAGATAATCGGCAATCCTGCCGCCGCCCACCACTCCGGCGGTTTCCACGCTGTCGGATTTGGCGCGTGCGATCACGTCGAGGAAAAACTCCTCCAGACTGCGCCGCGGATGGTCGACCGTAAAGTCCTCCCCATGCAGGTTTTCACGCAGAATCGCCAGAACCTTTTCCATCGCTGCCGGAGGCAACGCCGGAGTCACGATCCGGTTTTCATCCGTGACGGTCAACAGATCGTTGAGACAGCCTGTCGCGCGAACCTTGCCGCCGTACAGGATGATGACCCGGTCGCAGACATCCTCGATATCGCTCAGAAGATGGCTGGTGATCACCACGGTTTTACCGCGCTTCTTCAGCGCCAGAATCAGATCCTTGACCTCCTTGCAACCCAATGGATCGAGTCCGCTGGTCGGCTCGTCCAGAATCAGGAACGCGGGGTCGTTGATCATCGCCTGCGCCAATCCAATCCGGCGCGCCATCCCCTTGGAAAACTCTCCGACCCGGCGGTGGCGGGCATGCGACATCCCGACCATATCCAGCAGCTGGTCGATCCGGTTCCTGCGGTCCGCCCGGGAAAGGCTGAACAGCGAACCGAAGAAATCCAGCGTCTCCTCCGCCGTCAGGTATTTGTACAGGTAGGAATCCTCCGGCAGATACCCGATTTCGCGTTTGGTTTCCACCGCGCGCGGGGAACGCCCCAGCACGGTAAGCCGTCCTCCGGTCGGATAAAGCAACCCCAGCAGCATCTTCACTGTGGTCGACTTGCCCGATCCGTTCGGCCCCAGCAGACCGACGACTTCCCCCTGCCCGATCTCGAAATCGATATCGTTCACGGCTTTCGCCTTCGGCCGCCCCCAGAAATCCCGAAACACCTTGGTCAAGCCCACCGCTCTGACAATTGGTTCGCGCTGTTCCGCCATCTTATTTCAAAGTCCTCACTCTGTATGATTTCCAGCCGCGCCGCCCGGCGCGGCAGTTCAGTTACGGCTGCTCCGTTTCGGCCGCGGCCAGATTCTCTTCCAGCGTCAGCTCTTCGCCGGTGCGCACCAGGCGCGCACTGTTGAAGATGATGATCAGCGTGCTGCCCGCATGGAGCACCGCCGCCCAGATCGGGGTCATCCAGCCGAACACCGACAGGATCATGCCGCCGAACACGAACAACATGCCGAACAACAGATTCTGGTTGATGATCATGCGCGATTTGCGCGACAGGAACACCAGCATCGGAATCCGGCGCAGGTCGTTGGTCATCAGCGCGATCGACGCACTGTTGATCGCGATGTCCGAACCGATCGCCCCCATCGCGATGCCGAGGTCGCCCTCCGCCAGCGCCGGAGCGTCGTTGACGCCGTCGCCGACCACCGCAACCCGCGAATTCTTCTTCACATTTTCCACGAACTCCACCTTGCCTTCCGGCAGGCACTCGCTCTTGAATTCATCGATCTGAAGCTGCGCGGCGACGCTCTCCGCCACCGACTGGCGGTCGCCGGTCACCATCGCGCAGTACCGGACGCCGAGGCGGCGCAGGTCGGCGATCATCGCCGGCGCTTCGCGGCGCAGCTTGTCCTTGAAACCGATCCAGCCGAGCACTTTGCCGTCGCGGGCCACATAAACCACGCTCATGCCTTCGGTTTCGGAGGCGTTGTGCTCCGGAACCGTCACGCCCATGTCGCTCATCCAGTTCGCCCGGCCGATCAGGCAGGGGACGCCGTTGATCTTCGCCGAAACGCCCTTGCCGGGCGCCTCCTGAAATTCGGTCGCCTCGTCCAACTCCAGCTTGGCCTCTTCCGCCAATTTCTGGATCGCCACCGCGGTCGGATGGTTGCTGTAACGTTCCGCAGAACCCGCCACCATCAGCAGCTCGGCGGGTGTGACCTCCCCGAACGGATTGAGTTTGACCACCGACAGCAACCCGTCGGTCAGCGTACCGGTCTTGTCGAACACGAACGCGGTGATTTTGGAGGCCAATTCCAGGTGGGCGACATTCTTGATGAAGATGCCGAGACGCGCCGCCGCCGCAACCGCCGCGACCACCGCAGTCGGCGTCGCCAGCACCACCGCGCACGGACACGCGATCACCATCAGCGTGATCACCCGGCTGATGTCCTCGGTGAACCACCAGGTCACGCAGGCCAGCATCAGCACGGTCGGCGTATAATAGCCCGCGTAGCGGTCGATGATCCGTACCACCGGGGTGCGGCTCGACTCCGCCTGCAGAATCATATCCTTGACCTTGCCGAGCGTAGTATCCTCGCCGACCTTGGTCACTTCGAGGTCGACCAGACCGGTCAGGTTCTGGGTGCCGGCGAACACGTCGCTGCCGACCGATTTCTCCACCGGCAGCGATTCCCCGGTGATCGACGCCTGATTCACCGTGCTCTCGCCGGCGATGATCCGCGCGTCCACCGGGAAGTTCTCGCCGGGCCGCACCCGGATGCGGTCGCCGATCTTCAGCTCGGTCACCTGCACCTCCTGCTCGGAATTGTCGTCGCCGGACAACTTGCGGGCAGTATTCGGCGTCAGCTTGATCAGCTCCTCGATCGAACGCTGCGCGCCGCTGGCGGTCCGCGTTTCGATGATGATCGTCAGCAGCAGGAAAAACGCGATGATGCCCGCCGTCTGGAAGTCGGCGCTCGCCAGCGCCGCCAGAATCGCCAGCGCCACCAGCTCATTCATATAGACCTTGCCGTTGACCAAGTCCTTGATCGCGGTAATGATGATCGGCAGCGCCAGCACGAATGCGCCGAAGAGAGCGCTGATGCTCGCCGCGAACGCCTGCTCCGGCAACGCCCATTCCAGCAGGAACGAGTTCACCGTCAGGATGCCGCCCAGCAGCGCGAAGAAAATCCGCCCCATCGCCCGATCATGCCCCACGCCGCCGGAAACCGCATCGTGGCCGCACGGACAAAAGCCGCCCGGTTCATGGTCATGGTCATGATGATGTTCATGCTCATGGTCGTGGTCGTGGTCATGTCCGCAGGCGCACTTCGCGGGAGCTGCGGCCGCCGCGGCCCCGCCCTGAACATTCGCCTTATTCATATCAAGTTCTTCCGCCATGATTTACTTCTCCTCCGCGGTCTTGTCGGCATCTTTTTTCTGCGCCGTCTTAGGCTCCGGATTCAGCTTGATCCAAACCCGTTTTCCACTGTTGCCGGTCCCGAGGATGAACTTGTTTTCCTCCTGGGCCTGCAGCACCTCCGCCAGCGTACTGTTGTAAAGCGCCATCAGCACCGTCTTCGGACTGACCGCGTATTCCTGGTTGATGCTCCTGAAATAGTTGCTCTCGGCCTGAATCGTGGAAACGGCTTCCTTGCGGTAGGTTTCCGCCGCGGCGAGAATCTCCGCCTGGCGCGCCAGCGCGTCGTTGGCGGTCTGCACCTGATACTCCTGCGCCTTGCTGTACAGACTGGACTGGGTGTTGTTCGCCGCAGCGACCTCGTCGAACGCCGCCTTGGTCTTCTGGGGCGGGAACACCCGGTTCAGAGAGACGCTCTCCACCACCATCCCGCAATCGGCATCGGTGAGCAGCTTGCTGAAAAGACGGCTGACCTCATCGCTGTACTCGGTCTGCTTGTCGTACAGAATGTCATCGACCTTGCGGCCCGCGGTGACCTGAATCACCGCCTGCCGGAAGAGGTTCCGCACCAGCGTCTGCGGTCCGCGCGTCCCGGTAAAGCCGTTCGCGTCGGTTTCGACGACGTCGGGCATCACCCGGTCGTTGTCGACCGGCTTGGCGGGCATGGTCAGCGTTTCGTAGTACTTGGCCGGATTGGTCACCTGATAGTTGATCGTCCACATGGTGTGGATGATGTTCGCATCGCCGGTCAGCAAATAGGAGTCGCGGCCGGGTTCGAGCGACTGCCCGCTCCCCGAACCGTCCGGCATCTCCGCCGCCACGAAATTCACGTCCATCGACTGCTGGTTGGTCTGGATGCGGATGAACTGGTTGACCGGATACGGCAGGAACCAGTGGCCGCCCGTCGTATAGGTCTCCTGAATCTTGCCGAACTTGACCACGATCACCGCCCGCTGGGGCTCGACCGCGAAATAACCGCCGCCGGTGAAGAAATAGACCAGCATGCCGATGATGACCACCAGCAGCAGGCCGAACGCCCACTGCAGGCTCTTGACCAGTGATTTCAGGCCCGACTCGTACTGCCCCGAGCGGTCGAAATCCTGATTGATTACACTTTTGGGTTCCATCACTCTCTCGCTCCCTGGTTGATTACTTGGACGCGGCCGGCTTCACGCTGTTCAGGACTTCCGAACCGGGCTTGAGCAGATCGAACGGGGCGACGTTGGTATCCAGCACCAGAGTGGTGCGCCCCTTCATGATCAGGCGGAGCGAATCAAGCTTGCGGAGAAATTCGGCCAATTCCGGATTCTCCTTGAACACGGCGTAATATTTGGCGGCTTCGGCATCGCCCTCCGCCCGGATCACCTTGGCCTTGGCCTCGGCGTCGGCCAGCGAAATCGCCCGCTTGGTATCCGCCTCGATGCGGATCTCCTTGGCGCGGCGCTCGCCCTCCGCGAGGAAGTCGGCGGCCACGCTCTGGCGCTCGCTGATCATCCGGTCGAACACCTTGTCGCTGATCGTCTTGGGAACGTTGATCGAATTCACGCCGACGCTGACGATTTCAAGACCGTAATTTTTGCAGCTCTCCGCGAGGCGGGTCTTGATCTGATCCTGAATCTCGTTGAGCTTCATCAGCTTCGGATCGGTGTTGACCACCTGGTTGAACCGGAACTGGCCGAATGCGGCATTCTTGTAGCCGCGCATCCAGGAGTTCAACTGATCCTCCGCCTTGGTGATATTCTCCAGCCGCACGAAGAACTGCTCGGCATTGCTGATCCGGTAATTCACATAGATGCCGACCAGAATATTCTGCCCGTCGGCGGTCATCGTCTCCTCCAGCTTGCCCGCGCCGCCTTCAAAACAGCGGATGCGGTGGTCGAAACGGTGGATTTTCTGAAACGGGAACGGCCAGCGGAAGTGCAGCCCCGGCTCGTTGACCTCGGCGGGACGCCCGAACGTGGTCACCACCGCGCTCTCGGTCTGATTCAGCTGATAAGAGAAAACCGCGACCAGCAGAATCGCCGCGACCACGATCCCCAGCAACATTGTCGGCCAGTGCTTGAAAAATTTACCCGTTGCCATAACTCCAAAACCTCCCAATTTATGTTGTATCGAAAAATCCGATCGATGATTTACTTTACGCTGGTAATGTCGGCATCTGTCAGGTCGAGCCGCTCTTTCTGTTCGAAATTCAATTCATAGACCTCGCTGGAGAGACCGGAGGCGATCACGAACTTGCGGATATCCTTCGCGTCCTTTTCCAGAAAATCCAGATAGCTCCTCAGCCGGAACATGCTCGGCATCGCCCGGTAGGTGATCAACTGGGTATTGAACCGGCCGCTTTCCGCCTCGGCCACGGTCTTGGTCGTATAGCGGTAGGACTCCGCATCCGAGGTGATCTGCAGCGCTTTGGACTCCGCCTCCGGCAGGGTTTTGGCGGCATACGCCTTCGCCTTCCAGATCATCGTTTCGCGTTCTTCCATCGCGCCGATCACATTCTGATAGGCGGGCGCGACCTTCTCCACCGGCGGATGCGCGTCAAGGATCGTCACCGCGACGATGCGAATGCCGAGCTCATGCATGTCGGCAAGCTCCTGAATCCGCTTTTTCATCGCCGCCTCCGCGCCCAGGCGGTCGGTGGACATCACCTCCATCATCGAGGAACTGGCCAGATATTCGGTGGCGGCCTGTTCGCCGATCCGGGTCAGGGTCTTTTCCGGGTCGAGGTTCTTATAGCCGTAATTCATCACGCCGTCGCGGCGGATCTGGTAATCGATCGGAATCACCATGCGGATGAAGGAGATCGACGCCTCGCTGTTGCGGCCGGAACTCTCTTTCCCGATCGGCGGAACCGCCACGATGAAATTGTTGTCTTCACCACCGTGGGCAGCGGTCCACAGCACCACCGGACTCAGCGCGGTCTTTTTGGCTTTCGGCGCAGGGCCGTGACCGTGGCCGTCATCCTCGGGGGCCTCTTCTTCCTTCTCATCATGCAGCTCGCCGATCACGACCTGATGGATATCGGTGCAGCTGAACTGCCGGATTTCGCCGAACGGCCACGGCAAAGTCCAGTAGATGCCCGGCTCAAGGTCGGTCTCCACCACCTTGCCGAGGCGCTCCTTGACGCCGACTTCGCTCGGACCGACTTCGTGGATCATCGTGAATCCCCACAGGATCACCGCCCAGATGATCACCAGCGGGAAGAAGGAACGTTCCATGAAGCTGTAAAGCCAGGTGCCGGAGACCTTGAAGCCGAACTGGTAGTCCAGCGCGGCCGCGATATTGCGCATCACGCCGCCGGGTTCGGTGAACAGCGCCAGCAGCCGGCTCTCGAAGATCGGCCGGGTTTCGCGCATGGTCCGCGGCCGGTAGAACTCGATCACGAAATTGGTGATGAATTCAAGCCCCAGCACCGCGTACAGCCAGAAGATCACCCGCGCCGCGTAGGTATCCGCGGCCGGAATGTTGTTGCGCACGAAAATCGCGGCGACCGTCGATACGAACATCACCGCAAACCCGGTCACCAGCCACGCCCCGACCGGACGCAGCCAGCGGAACGCCGGCCCGCGGGACTGCCCGACGAAAAACGCCCCCGCAAATACACTCACGAGCATCAGGATTGCGGAGAAAAGCGCCGACTTCGTCGCCACGTCCACTCCGATCGGCATCGCGTCGGCCGGGCGGCCCGCCCAGTGCCGGAAGAAATAGCCCAGAAGCCCGGCCACCAGCAGCGCCGCCAGCACCGACAGCACATACGGGGCGAACCGCCTGTAATTCTCGAAAGAGCGGCCTGCCGTGAAACGGACGTCCTCTTCCACATTCAACGCATTGGTGCTGGCGCGCCCGGCCAGCAGCATTTTTTCCTCATTTTCAATTGCGGCGCCGGTGCCCAGCATGCCGTAAATCAGCGCAGATATCGAAAACAGCAGCGCCAGCGAATACGGAATCACCGCCAGCGAAAAGACATCCGCCCCGACCAATTCCCCTTTCACCGCTCCCAGAACCAGCGTCAGCACCAGCAGAATCAGGGATGTGATTCCGCCGATGATCGATAGACGCGTCGTCAGTCTGGAGTTGTCAATTGCTGCTCTGATGTCGCCTTTACTAGCCACGGTTGCACCTCTCATCTATGATTAAATGACTCTGTAATTCCGAATAAAGCAACGGCCCTCACGAATGCAAAACTGCGATTCCGAGCGGGCTTCTGCCCAATCACTCCTGATTCGTTTGTTACATATTAATACACCACACCAACGGAAATAACAAGTTATTTTCTCCAACTTTAATATTTTTTTGGCCGGGAACCATTCACTTCTCCGCCAAACATTCTCCCGGCGGGATCTTTTCTGATCCGGAAAAGACAATAAAAAATCACACAATACCGCATTTTTCATCGTTTTTCAGTTGATTTTGGAAAAAAATGGAATATAGTGGATAATAATGGAAAAACAGAGAAAAAACATCCTGATTCCTCCGTTTTTCAAAAAACATGGAAAAATTCCGGAATTCTGGTGACTGATGCTGATTTTTTGCGGGCAGGAACACTGTCTGATCGATTCGAACGGACGCCTTAAACTGCCGCAGCGTTTCATCGATGATTTCACGCTGCGCTGCGGCGGCGAAGTCGTGATGCACGGACTGCCCGAAGGGGCGGTGGCGCTTTATCCGGAAGAGGTGTACCGGGAAATGCGCGAACGCGAGGTGGAAGCGGTCGATTCGATCGGTTCGAGTTTCGCCGCCCGCCGGTCGCTGCGCCGTTTCGGCGCCCTGACCTGCCCCGACACCATCACCCGGCAGGGGAGAATCACCCTCCCCGCCGCGTTCCGCGAGCACGCGGGGCTGGAACCGGGCTGCGAAGCCTGTGTGGTGGGCGTGGAAATCGGAGTGGAAATCTGGTCGGCCGAGCGGTTCGCCGCGGAAATGGCCGCCATCAATGAACATCTGCGGCAGAAGCGCGAGCGTGAAATGCTCGCGGACCTGCAGATAACCGGGGAGAACAGAGTATGAAAATCGATCGTGAACGCTGCACAAGAACGACGCTGTTCGCCGTACTCGCCCTCTTCACGCTGCTCCTGATCGGGTCGGAGCATCGCAAAGAGGCGGCGGCAGCCGCACCCGAAACCGTCACTGCGACCGCCATGGCCTCCGAGCTTCCCGCCGACCGGCGCGGCGAATGGCAGGAAGCGGCCCGGACCAATCCGCTCTGGCTGCTGGAAGCCGTCTCGGAATCCGGCCGGTAGAGCCGTTCCGTCATTTTTTTGACAAAACCGGGTTGCATTTGCCCGGAAACGGCGGTATTCTTTCTCCCGACCTTTATCCATTTCCAAACTATGGGAGAACGCTGATGCTGTCCGTTGAAAAACGTTGTATCCTGTCGCCGGTGCCCGGTTCGCCGTGGGCAGGGAAAATGGTCCTGAATCCGGCCATGATCGCCGATCCGGAGGATCCGGAAAAAATCCATATGCTTTTTCGCGCCACCGGCCCGTGGCCGCAGGCCCGGCTGCCGGAACGCCCCCTGCCCTACCCGATCTTCCTCGGCTACGGCGTCTCCTGCAACGGCGGCGCCGACTGGCAGTTCGACCTCTCCCGCCCGGCGATGGCGCCGCGCCTCGAATTCGACCGCGACCGCTTCCTGGCCCGCGGCATGCGCGACGGCGTGATGTTCGACTACGCGAACGGCTGTATCGAGGACCCGCGCCTCTTTTACTTTGAAGAACAACTGTACCTGAGCGTCGCCTGCCGTGCATTTCCGCCCGGCCCCTACTGGGAAAAAGACGACCCGGTGCAGTGCATGCCGGAGTGGGCCTTCAAGCTCAATCCCGCCGTGCGCGAAAACAGCACCGTCACCATGCTCTACCGGGTCGACCTCGCCGCGCTGGCGGCGGGGCGTTACGCGGAGGCTTTTTCACCGGTCGGGCCATTGCACGATCCCGACCTCAGCGACGACCGCGACGCAATGCTGTTCCCCCGGCGGCTTGAGATCGGCGGAAAACGGAAGATCGCCTGTCTGCACCGCCCGAAACAGCCGTGGAACTACGCCTGCGGCAAGGAGGCGGCGGCGCCGTCCATTTTCCTCGCATTCGGCGACGAACTCTCCGACTTCCATACCGGGAAAGCCCGGACGCAACTTTTCGCCGGCCCCGCCTTCGCGCACGAGGCGAACCGGGTCGGCGCCAGCTGGGCGCCGCTCGAACTCGAACCGGGCCTCTGGCTGCTCCCCTATCACGGCAAACAGGACGACCGGGTCGGCTATACCCAGAACTTCATGCTGCTGCGGGAAAACGGCAGACAAGCCCCCGATATCATCGCGCGTCCCGCCGAACGGCTGCTGTACGCAACGGAACCGTGGGAGCTGGAAGGCGAGTTCACCATACCGTGCCTTTTCACCTGCTCCGGGTTGCTCCGCCCCGACGGAACGCTGCTGATGGGCTACGGAGCCGCCGACCGCAAAGTCGGGCTCGCCTCCATCCGGCTGGAGGAGCTGCTCGCCGTTCTCCGGCCCTGAAACTCCTACAGCAGGTCCTCCTGCGCGGCGGCGTTCGGCATCGGATCGGGATAGGATTCCTCATCCTCGCTTTCGTGGAACGCCGCCGAACGGCGCGAAATGATCCAGCGCACCAGCGACGGCACCGGCAGCGTCGTCACGATCGACAGGATGATGATCGCGTTGAAAAACTGATTGTCCAGCATCCCCAGCTCCTTGCCAATCGCGGCGGCGGCCAGCGTCGCGGAGAGTTGCGGCACCGTCATCAGCCCCGCCGCCACTCCGTGCCAGTTGTTGAAGCCTGCCAGCCGCATCGCCAGCCATCCCGACGCCACCTTGCTGACGACCAGTCCGGCCACCGTCAGCAGGATGATTTCCAGATTGCCCGCCGCGCCGAACGCCTTGAAATCCGTATCCATCCCGATCGAAACGAACAGAAACGGGATCAGCAGCCCGTAGCCGATGCTTTCAAAGCGCCCGATCAGAGAACCGCCGTGCTCGCTGATCCGCTGCTGCACCAGCCGCGACAGCGCCAGGCCCGCGATAAAGGCGCCGACCACCAGGTTCACTCCGAGGAACTCCCCGACCAGCACCGTCGCCAGAATCACCAGCAGCAGGATCGTGATCAGCATATCCTCACCCGGATTGCAGATTTTCAGCAGCTTGCGCCCGAGATGGTACACCACGAACACCGCCGCCGCCAGATAGAGCAGCACGATCAGCAGAAAGACCGGAGTGAACCAGCTGCCGAACATCGCCGGGTCCACATAGTCGAAGATCGACAGCGTCCGCCTGGCTCCCGCCGCCGCACCGATGCTCTGGCGTTTCAGCTGGACGCTGACCGCCAGCAGGATGATGCTCGCGATATCGGTGATCACCGTCGAGATCAGCACCGCCGCTCCGAAGCGGCTTTTGCTGAGCTTCAGCTCCCGGATCACCGGGAACACGATGCCGACCGAGTGCGAAGCGAACAGCGACGCGTAAAGCAGCTTGCCCGGAAAGTCCTCCGGCCGGAAATGGGCATACACAAAAAATCCGGCAATTGCCGGCAGCAGGAACGTCAGCAGCGACAGCGCGATCACCGGGGTCCGGGCCGCCCGGATCAACTTGAAATCCGCCTCCATCCCCGCCAGCGCCATCAGAAATACCAACCCGAGCGAGCCCAGCGAATCGATCAGCGAGTTGAAATGCCCCGCGACCACCTCACTCGAACCGCCCAGAAATCCGAGCATCCGCGACAACATCCCGACGACATCCAGACAGTTCGGACCGACCAGCATCCCGACAATCAAGAGTGAAATCACCGCGGGAATGCCGAGCCTCCGCAACAGCAGCGGTCCCACTCCCATCATCGCGATAAACGCGATGAACAAAATCAGAAATGCGTCATTATTCATCGAAAGCCTTTTCTTAATAAGCCGGACCGGATCTCTTTTGTAAGCTAATTCACGGAATTTGTTTTTTCAAGCGGAATACGGAAGTTTTTCCGGCGAATCTCCCTTCCCGGCTTGATCTTTGCGGTAAAAATGCTATTGTGTAAAAGGAAGTGAGGAGAATCGACGATGAAATGTGCCAAGTGCAACCGGGAAACCGATGCGAGCGCCCCGCAATGCCCGAACTGCGGACTGGGAACGGACGGCGAACAGCAGGTCCGCTGCCCGGAGTGCGGCTCCGCCCAGATCAGCGCAGTCCGCAAAACCTACGATCCGGGCTGCGGCTGTCTCGGACTGCTGATCTTCGGCTGGTGGGGCATGCTGCTCGGGCTGCTCGGCGCGGGCGATGTCGAGCTGGTCTGCAACCGCTGCGGCGCCCGCTGGCCGGCGGGCAAGCCTTCCGACGCCCGGAACGGGCTCGGCTGCTGCGGGTTGCTGCTGCTGCTTTTGCTGATTTACCTGCTCTGCTCGCTTATTTTCTGGTGACCGCCGCCGCTCCCCGGCGGATATGGGCAGCCAGCAGTTCCATCGCCCGCGCGGCGGAATTTCCGGCCAGGGCTTGAATCAGCTCGCGGCGTTCCTGAAACAGTCCGCCGCAGTCTCCTTCAAAACCGCGCCAGTTCCGAAACGGCGCGGTGCGGCGGATCAGCCGCTCCACGATCTCCGCCAGCGGCCGGTTCGGGCAGGACTCCGCGATCGTCCCATGCAACGCTTCGTCCACCTCCAGCGCGCCGGCCCGGTCGGAACTGCGTTCCGCCTGTTCCAGCGCCCACGCCAATTCCCGCAGCCGGTCCGCCGGAATTTTCCCCCAGGCCAGTTCCAGCGCCAGCGGTTCGATCCGTGCCCTGCAGTCGAACAGCGCTCCGATTTCCGCCGGTTCCGGGCGGCAGACCCGGAAACCGCAGCGCGGCACCGTCTCCACCAGCCCCTCCTCATTCAGCCGCCGCAGCGCCTCACGCACCGGCGTGCGACTGATCCCGAACCGTTCCGCGAGCTGCTCCTCCGCGAGCCGTTCGCCCGCCGCCAGCGAACCGTCGATCACCGCCCGGACCAGTTCCCGGTAGGCCAGTTCAGCCAGCGAAACTTTTTTCAACACCATCTTCTCCACTCCGCTTGCAATTCCCGTTTTTCTGTATACAGTATACAATAATCTGTATTTCATTTATTTTCAAGGAGAATTATTCCATTATGCGCGGTGACTGGCAGCATTTTCCCCGGCAGATCACTCCGGATTACCATCCGGTGGAGCTGGAGCTTTACAAAGAGAACGGCGGCGAATTCAACCGCCTCGCGATCTCCCGCCCGCTTTCGGACCATCCCGGCCCCACAATCGTCTGGTTTCACGGCGGCGGCCTCACCGGTGACGGCCGGGAGTGTCCGGCGGAGCTTTACAACGGCGTCAACACCGTCGTCGAAGTCCGCTACCCGGTCTACCCCGCCGTCAGCACCCTTGCCATCATCGAAGACGCGGCGGCGGCCGTCGCGTGGTGCTTCCGCCATATCGGACGGCTCGGCCGCAGGGAGACATCGATTTTCGTCGGCGGCATGTCGGCGGGCGCCTACCTCGCCGCTCTGACCGGCATGGACGCCTCCCGGCTCGCGCCTTACGGGATCGACCACCGCCGGATCGCCGGGCTGATGCCGGTCAGCGGCCAGATGACCACCCACTTTCAGGTCAAGGCGGAACTCGGCTTGCCGGAGTCGCCGGTGATCGACGCTCTTGCCCCGATGGGACATCTTTCGGCCGATCTGCCTCCGGTGCTCCTGATCACCGGAGAATCCGGCCTCGACATGCCGGGCCGCCCCGAGGAAAACGCCTTCATGGCCGCTTCGTTACGGGCGCTCGGACACCCGGACGCGCACCATTACGCCCTGCCCGGCCACGACCACGGCGGCGCATTCGACAGCTGCGACCACCTGCTGCTGAAATTCATCAACCGGATCGCGGAAGCGCAGAAATGAGTCTGGAACTCTGGATCGTCGGCCCGCTGATCGGTTTTATCGGCATGATGTCCGGCGGCTACTGGGGAGTCGGCTGCGGCTGGATCGTGGTGCCGACGATGCTGATTCTCGGCTTCTCACCGTTTGAAGCGGTCGGGATCGGCCTGCTGCAGATGGCTCCCTCCACGCTGCCGACCGTGATCCGGCAGTTTCCTGAAATCGGCTGGGGGCCGGGTTCGGCGGGACGCTGTCTCGCACTGCCGCTCGGAACCGGTGCGATGCTGACCTCGCTGGCCGGCAAATCGATCAACGCCCGGCTCTTCGACCGCTTCGGCGCGGCCCCTTTGAGCCTCATGCTCTGCGCGGTGATCCTGGCGATCGCGGTGCAGACGCTGTGCAGCCGCACCCGGTGCTACGACGACGAACTGCCGCCGCTGACTCCCCGGATGGGGCGGATCGCTTTCGGAACCGGGCTGGCCACCGGGTTGTTGAGCTCCATGCTCGGCGTCGGCGGCGGCATCCTGATCCGCCCGCTGCTGACCGGCGGTTTCAAGCTGCCCGAATACTTCACCAGCCGTCTGGTGCGGCTGCTGGTGCTGCTGACCACCGTGACCGGCGGAGCGACCTATCTTGTACAGTCGGGGAAATTCGACCGGACCATCTTTCTCGCGTCGATGCTGGTCGCGGCGGGCGGCATGTTCGGTTTTCCGCTCGGAGTGAAGATGCACCGGATCGTCTACGAGGCCGGCTATGCCCAGCACATCCACAAGAGCTTCGCCTTCATCGCCTTTGCGCTGCTGCTGAACACCGTGTTCAACCTCGCCGGACTCACCGCGCTCAGCCGTGTTTCCATGCTGCTGATCGGCGCGGGGCTGACCTGCTATCTGGCCGGCTTCTCCCTCTATGCGCGCCGCGTCCGGCGCTGAAACTACGCCAGTTCGTCGGCAAGTTTGCGCATCGCGTCGTACTGTTCCTCGATCGAAGCGACCAGCTTGAGCTGGGTGCGGCAGCGGTCGAGGTTGTGGTCCGGGCGGCGGATCTTGAAGTACACATCCCCTTCCAGATAATCGGTCAGGAAACGGATGCCGATCTCCAGCGTGATCAGCTTGCCGGAGAACGGCAGCAGCGATTTCTCCGTCGCATTCAGGAAGCCGCCCGCTCCGGAAAGGTAGCCGCGCAACAGCGCCTCGTACATCGGGAAACGCATCGTGACCTTGCCGAGGTCGGTTTCGTCCTCCGCCGCCGGGCTGGTGCCGGTCCGCACCATATCCCCGAAGTCGTAATGGGGCAGCCCCGGCATCACCGTGTCAAGGTCGATCACGCAGCAGCCGCTGCCGGTCAGGTCGTCGATCAGCACATTGTTGAGCTTGGTGTCGTTGTGAGTGACCCGTTCGACCAGTTCGCCCTCCTTCTGCAGGTCGATCAGCACGCCGCACTCTTTGCCGCGCGCCATGATGAAATCGAACTCGCGCGAAACCGATTTCAGGCGGCCCAGCTTATCCTCCTTCGCCGCCTTTTCCAGATTCGCGAGGCGGGACGGGGTGTTGTGAAAGTCCGGGATCGTCTCATTCAGCCGCTGCGGCAGGTCCGCGAGGTCCGCCTGGAAGTTGCTGAACGCCGCCGCCGCCTGATAAGCCTGAGCCTTCGTTTCAAGGATGTCGTACGAGCGCGCATTCTCCACAAACACATAGCAGCGGAAGAAATTCCCCGCCGGGTCGCGCCAGTACGGTTTGCCGTAGATGGAGTTGACCACTTCGAGGGTGCGGCGGCGGGTGGCGGGGTTGACGGCGCGCTCGTCCCGGATTTTCGCGCCGATGTGGCGGGTCACCCGCAGAAAGTTGTCCATCAGCTCCTCCGGCGCCTTGAACACGTTGGTGTTCACCCGCTGGATGATGTAGTGCAGCAGCGTGCCGCCCTGGTCGAACGTGACCTGAAAGGTGTCGTTGATGTGGCCGGTTCCATACGGGACCGCGACCACGAAGTTGCCGTAGAGCTGGAAGTGGGAGGTGAGCTGCCGGAAATCGAATTTCATAACCATTTTTCCTTCTGTTGATCCGTCGTATTCCTGTTCCACCGGTGAATATAGCCGGTCGGAACCGTTTTATAAATGGAATTTTTCACAACACCTATGGACTTTTCGGCAAAGTAAAGATATAGTACGTAAAAGTTGCAACAACAGGTTGAAAAGATATGCCGGTCACACCGTTCGAACTCTTTCTGAGCGATGAGGTTCAGTCGCTGCTGGACAACTTCGCCTCGCTGCTGGACATCCGCGTCACCTTCTACTCCGCCGACGGGCGCATGCTGCGCCGCGGCCGCCAGATGAGCAACACCGACTACTGCCGCCTGATCCAGGCGGAGCCGCACAATCTGCGGCGATGCGTCGAACTGGACGCCGACAAACAGAAGGAGGCGATGCGAAAGCGCGGCATCATCGACTATCAGTGCCACGCTGGGTTGCGCGAGGCGATCGCCCCGGTCCATATCCACGACCAACTGGCCGGTTACCTGATGATCGGCCAGTTCCGGATCAGCAATTCTCCTCCGGCCTGTATTCTGGAGCGGTGCGATTCTCCGGAGCGCCGGAAAGCCCTGACCGAAGCCTTCAACGCCCTGCCCCGCATTTCAGTCGAAAAGCTCGAAAACGTGCTCGGGCTGTTCAAAATGCTGATCGATTATATCGTAGTGCGCGAACTGGCCGTCCTGCAGGGCGACCGGCTGCGGACCGACATCGACCGCTATCTGGAGCAGCACTGCACCGAAGACATCCGGCTGCCGGAGATGGCCAGAAAACTGGGGCGGAGCGTTTCGACCATTTCCCAGTTCCTCCGCCGCAACTACCAGACCAGCTTCAAGGAGCTGCTGCTCGAACGCCGCCTGCAGCGGGCGGAAGCCTTCTGGCAGGCCAACCCGAATGCGACCGTCGGCGAAGCCGCATTCGCCGCCGGTTTCAGCGACCAGTTCTATTTCTCGCGCGTTTTCCGCCGCCGCCGCGGCCTCCCGCCCGGCCAATACCGCGACCGGCGCCGCCGGCAAACCGCCAACTCCGGCGGCGCCGGCACAGCCGAGTAACGGCGGTCAGAACTCGATTTTGACCACATTCAGCGGGGAATTCACGCTTTCCGGCGGCATCTGCAGTGTGAGACGGCCCTCTCCGTGATGGAACGGCACCCGCTGATCCGTCTCCAGAATCCGGGCGGAACGGGGAGCGGCAGAAACCGCTTCGATCACCAGTTGGCAGGCCGGATGGTTCTCAAATACATGGGCGTACAGCGCCCCGTCCTTCCCCAGCGTCAGCCGTCCCCAGCCCGGCTCCGGCTGCGGGGCGCAGGCTGTATTGTAGACGGATTCGCCGTTGACTGCCAGCCATGCGCCGATTTCACGCAGCCGCCGAACAGAGGGAGCCGGAATCGAGCCGTCGGCGCGCGGCCCGATGTTCAACTGATAATTACCGTTGCGGCTGGCATTGGAGATCAGACACTTCAGCAGGAAATCCGTGGTTTTCCAGCGATAATCAAGGCGGTGATATCCCCAGGATTCATTGAAGGTGCCGCTGGTTTCCCACGGGCGCGGGATGGCCTTGTCCGGAAACTGGTTGTCGCCCATCGACAGATAATCGATTCCGGCGGCGTCCCCTCCGGAATGATTCCAGGTGACGCCGATGCGGCTGTTGACGATGCCGCCGCGCGAATGCACCAGATCGATCAGCTTCTCCAGCCGCGCCTCGGTGAGCAAAGAGCATTTGCACCAGTTGTCGAACCAGAAGAGCCGGATTCCGTACCCGTCGAGCAGTTCGGTGACCTGCGGCAGACATTTCGCGGTAAAGTAGTGTTCAAATTCCGCATCGGAGGGCTGCTCAAGCGGCGGATCTTCCGGGATCTCCGGCCAGAGCGGCAGGCCGCCGCCGGGGAACTCCCAATCCAGCCAGTGCGAATAGTAAGCGCCCAGCACGATGCCGCGCCGGTCGCACGCCTCCTTCAGCTCCCGGATCAGGTCGCGCCTGAACGGGGTGGCTTTCACGATATTGAAACCGGATACCCTGGAATCCCACAACGCGAATCCGTCGTGATGCTTGGCGGTGATCACCACATACTTCATCCCGGCGTTCCGGATTTCCTCAGCCCATGCGTCCGCGTCGAAAGCCGCCGGGTTGAACTCACTTGCGAGTGCGCGGTATTCCCCGTCTGGAATCGCGCCGCCGTCCGGCCATAGCGCCTGGTATCTGATCCACTCGGCATAATGGTTGCGTCCCTGCTCCCGGCCCTTCCAGACTCCCGCCGGAATGCTGTAAAGCCCGAAATGGACGAACATTCCGAACCGGGACCGCGTGAAAAAATCGATCATATCCATCCTGTATTCCTCCGGTTGTTCCGGCGGTTAATATATCCGGCCGCAACCGGATATCAAATCAATTCATTCCGGCGGCCGCCACTTTTTTGATAAATTTCACTTTTTGTATCTTTTCACATTAATATTGTATCTTTTTATTTGATAATAAACGAGTTGTATTTTCATTAGAATACCGGAAAATTCCCCATCAACTCTCAATAGCCCCTCGCATTCGGATGAGACCTGAAAACCAGGAACAGAATAAGGACAAGAAATGACCGGAAATGAGAAGAAATATAGAATATCCATGCTAATTCATAAAAAAGAAAATCAACGGGAAATTTTTCATAACTCGTTGATTTTTAAGCAATAAAAATGGTCGGGATAGAGAGATTTGAACTCTCGACCTTTTGACCCCCAGTCAAACGCGCTAGACCAGGCTGCGCTATATCCCGACAACTTTCTTTGGGAAAGTATTTTTAATATACACACTTTCAGCTCAAATGCAAGGTTCCCGCTTTTGAATATCCCGTTTTTTTAAACAAAATATCCGGTAATTCACCCGAAGTTGTGGAATTCCGGGAGACTTGAGCAGGGAAAAGTCAGAGCCGGCGCCTTATCGCTTCAATCGCATCGAAACTGCGCGGACCAAGGCGCAACAGCAAATCCGGATCAATCGTACTGTCAACCCGAATTATTTTCTTCGCTTTCAACTCCTCCCAGACCGGCTGGCCCTCCAGCCGCTTCAACTGCTCCGGCGTAAAGCCCGGCAGCAGGATCAGTTCCGGCTGCCACAGCAACAATTGTTCCGCCGACAGAATAAAGTAATCCCCGGAAACCGACTCCGCCGCATTGCGCCCCCCCGCCAGCTCAATGATTTCATGCAGAAAACTCCCCTGCCCCGCCGCCATCAGTGGCGACGCGCTTAACAGCACCAGCACCCGAGGACGCCGGTCATACGGGATTTCAGACGCCTGCCGGCGGAATTCTTCCAGTCGGCTTCGCTGTTCCGTCACCACCGATGCGGCCTTTTGCGGAATATTCAGCAATTTACCAAGCGTTTCCAGGTTTTCCAGATAATCGTTCAGCGAGCGGGCCGGAAGTTCCCGGTATGGGATTCCCAATTGCTTCAGTTGTTTCAAAACACCCGGATCGAACATCTTTTCCATCACCACCAGCGTCGGACGGACCGCCGCCAATGCTTCCGAATACGGACGGCCGAACCCACCGACCACCGGGAGTTTTTTCGCCTCCGACGGGTAATTGCAGTAACCGCTGCGGCCAACCAGCAATTGCTCCGCTCCAAGCAGGAAAATACATTCGGTCAGGTTGGGAGCGAGCGACACCACCCGGAGTTCCCCCGCCGGGATCAGCAGGGTCCACCCGGTCAACAGCAGCAGTAAGAACCGCTTCATCCCTTTCTCTCCCCCGCGAAACGCTCCAGCACCCGCAAAGTCCGGTCCACACCGGGAAAATCGCGGAAGCGGTAAATGCGGTCAACCAACTCCGGATAACGCCGTTCCAACTCCGCAAAAGCCTCGTCGTCCGCCAACGCCCGGTCGATGCCGAGCACCAGCGGCAGTTCGGGATGCTCCCGCAGCAACTCCAGCCTCCCTTCCAGCTGCCCCCTATGCCAGCGGTGGAACAGTTCCAGATGCACCCGCACGCCGTCCCCGATCCGTTCGAAGCTGAGGTCCGGGAACACCACCGACTGTTTGCCGCCGTCGATGAACGGCGACTCGCCGATAATCCGCCAGCTCTCCACATCCTTTTTGAACAGCGAATGAAACATCCTGATCTCTTCCGGAACGTAGCTGGAAAAATTCCGGTAGTGCGAAACCAGCCCCGCCTCCTGGTCAAGCTTCAAATCGCCGGAGAGCTTGCCGAGACGGATTTTCGCTTTCAGTTTCCATTGAGCCAGATTCACCACGGCAGGAAAGAAAGCCGCCAACTGCAATGCGTATTTGCGCGTGTTGGCAAACAGCGAAAACGGCCCGCTGATCGAAAGTTCATAAGCAACACTTTTGCCGCGTCCCTTTCTCCGGATTTCCGCCAGCAGCCGGAAGAATTTCAGGTATTTGAAAAGCCGGCGCAGCTCGGCGGGATGCTCGTCGCGCACCTCCAGCTCGATCGACTCCGCATAGATCAACAGCCCCTGCACCTGCGCGAGATTGTAGCGGTTCAGCAGCTCCGTCGCGGTCAACTTCGGAGCGGCGGAGATCCGCTCGTTATCCGACAGGTCGCCGTAGATGTCGCCCGCCATGAATTCAATCAGTCCGGGACGGGTCGCCAGCAGCTCCCGGTAACGGGCGACATCCCCCTGCGCCTCCACCAGCTTTTCCGACGCGAATGCGAAAAGCTCCCCGCGCAGCGCCGGATAGTCGATCTCCCGGACCGGGTCGAAATCGGTATGATCCAGCAGCAGTTTATTCAGCCCGGATGCAAAAATCTGATCGCGCGTGCCTTTGATCAGCACATCGGTCAGTTCCTCGATCTCTCCGCGCCCCATCCGGGAGTCGAACGCTCCCTGATATACACCGATCAGCTCCGAAGCCAGCTTCTGCCGCTCCGGTTCGGCCGGATTGATGAACACCGGCTTGAAGCCGCCGCTGCGCCGGAATTTCAGCAACTCTTTGGTCAACATGCGTCCACCTCGCCGTCCTCGTGGTTCTTATAGGCGCGGTGTTCGCGGCGGCGGGCGCTGACATTCTCCTCACTGGTGCCGGAGCTGACCAGCTCGTACAGCACCGCCTGCTCCTTGCCGGGAGCGGGACGCAGGATGCGGCCGAGCCGCTGCACATGCTCACGCACGCTGCCGGAGCCGGAAAGGATGATCCCGACCGCCACCGCGGGCACGTCCACCCCCTCGTTCAATACCTTGCTGGTCACCAGCACGGTGTAGACGCCTTCGCGGAAACGCGCCAGAAACTCCTTGCGCTCCCCCGGTTTGGTGCGGTGGGTGATCACCGGCCAGCCGAAGCGGCGGCCGATCGCATAGGCGGTCTCGTTGTCGGCGGTGAAAATGATGATCCGCTCCCCGGCGTGTTCGCCGACCAGCTCCCAGACCTTGCGGATTTTCGCTTCGCCGCCGCGCGCGATGCGGCGCTGCTCCAGAAAAGCCCGGAACACCTTGCGTCCTTCCGGAAGCCGGGCGCAGAGACCGAGAAAACGCCCCCATTCCGACTGAAAGCGGAAATTCAACTGGTTCGCGCGCAGGAAATTCACATAGATTTTGCGATTTTCCTCATAAGCCGCCGCTTCGTCGTCGTCCAGCGGCACCGGAATCTGCCGCGTCACATAGGGAGACAGCACCTTGCCTTCAAGCTCGTCGATGTTGACCTGACAGACCACCGGTCCGAGCAGGTCTTCCAGCACCTTGGCCCGGTCGTCGGGCAGTTCGGGCGTCGCGGAAAGGCCGAGCCGGAAGGGTGCGATCGACATCGCCGCGGCCAGCCGGGTTTCGGGGCCGGGGAGGTGGTGGCACTCGTCCGCGACCAGCAGTGCGAAACGGTTGCCGATGAACTCCATATTCAGCACCGCCGAGTCGTAGGTGCTGACGGTCAGCTCGCGGATGTCGCGCTCCCCTCCCCCGAGCATTCCGACCGGACGGCCGAAAAAGTGCTCCAGCACTCCGGCCCACTGTCCGAGCAAGTCGATGGTCGGCACCAGGAAAATCGCAGGGCGTTTCAGGTAAGCCGCCGCCATCACCGCAAGAATCGTCTTGCCGCTGCCGGTCGGCAGCGCCGCCACGCCGCGGAACATCGCCACCCGCCACGCATCGAACGCCTGGCGCTGGTGAGGGCGCGGAATCAGTTCCACCGCAAGCTTCAGATCGTCCAGCGGCGCAAAAGAACGCGCCTTGTCGACAAATGGAAACTTCGCCATCTGCAATGCGATCACGATATCGGCATAGTCGCAGGCGCGCCCGCGCAGATTCCGGGTACGCTCGTCATTGCGGAGCAGACGCGCCGCGCCGGCAGGAAGCGACTCCGGCGCGGCGCCGGTCAGCGTCACCGTCCCGGAGTCAAATTCCAGAATCGGCTCCATCAGAACTTCTGGGGGCGGAACGCACCGAACGCCCAGACAACCAGCACGACCAATGCCGCGCTTGCAAACGTCCAGATATTATCCCACAGCCGCACATGCAACCGGGTGATCGGCCCGGAGAACAGCATCACGGCCAGCAGGATCACCAGCAGTGGAACCCCGGTATAAACCGCCCACTTCCTGCCGCGCTGATAATCGGGATAGTCCGGTATCTGGACGGACTCCACCTCTTTCAGCAACTCTTTCAGCCGCGCTTCTCTCTCCGACTCCGACATGGTTCCGCCCCCGGTACGTTATGAATTAGAACTTGAAATTGACAATCGGAAACACCGGCAGCCAGGCATCCTTGATGTAATTGACCAAGCCGAACTGGAGTCCCTTGCTTTCGGAGACATTCACCACGCCGAGCTGGACGCCGTTGCACTCCTTGACCTGACTGTAAACTCCGCACTGCATACCGTTCATCGGACCGGACACCACATTGACCGGCGCCGCCTGAAAACCGCTCACACTGTCAGTCACATTCACGCCCAGCGCCGCCTGAAGGCCGGTCGCGTTCTTCGACAAATTCACGGTGCTGGCCTGGATTCCGTAAAAATCTCCGGCCTGAGAGTAGAGGCAGCTCGCCTGAAGCCCCTTGAACTGCACGAAGTTCAGACAGACCAGAAACGATGCCTGAATGCCGTTCATCTCATGGTTCTGGCAGTAAGTCCAGCTGACCTGCAATCCCTTGATCGTGGAGGTTCCGGCCATACCCCAGGAAATTTCCGCGCCGAACACCCGGCCGATGCCGCCGGAAGCGGGCCAGCCGGTCTTGAGACCGTACACATTCGCATTATAGGCCGACGACGGCCACTGCGGAATCACCGAGAACTGGAACAGTGACCAATCCTCATACGCCTTCATGCCGTCATAGGCGCCCGCACCGGCCGGATTCTGCGCCGGAGCAGGTGTATTTTCGACCTTGACCGGCTCGGCGGCACACAGCGAACAGACCGCCGCGGACGCGGCGAACAATGAAACAAACAATTTATTCATGATTCCTCTTCTCCTCTTGCTCTTACAGACGGACATTCACAATGGGCAGGCAGAAAACCGGGCTGTTCTTGATGAAATTCAGCAGTCCGATCTGGAGCGACTCGTCGTCGGCGACATTCACGATGCCGAGCTGCACACCGGCCACCTTGACCGAAAAATTCACCAGCGAAAACTGAAGTCCGGTCGTCTCCTCCGATACCGTGGAAATCAAACTGGTCTGGATGCCGACCACCTTGTCGGTACCCGCATTGAACACCGATGCCTCCACACCGTACACCGGAGCCGGCCCGCCGCTCATCGGCAACCCGACCTTCACGCCGCAGACCGTCGTCGTGGCGGCCGCCGCCGGCTGGGTCGGAGTGAACGCCAGCGTGATAAAGCTCCAGTCATCGTTCGGCACCGGTTCGGCGCCGACGGCCCCGATCGCGGCGAACACCGCAAGCGCCATTCCCGTCAACAGTTTCTTTCTCATCATCTCCATCCTTTCCGATAAAAATACCTTACGCAATCCAGAGGCGAACCTCATTAATCTAATAATATATATGCTCCGGTGATTTTTGCAAGTTCCGCAACAGCTCCCTCCTATCCAACCATAGAAACCGGGCCCGTTCGGCAAACTTCAGACACGCCGTCCAGGCGGTATGCCTGGGATTTTTTCAATACGGATGGTATCACTGTCACGAGAAACCACATTCTCAATACCTTTACGTGTTTCACCTTCAGGGGAATCATTGAGTTCGACAGTATCATCGAGACATGGGGAAACGCTCAAAAGTATAACAGGCAATGCCCCCCATGAACCAGCCCAAAAATATTTGCAAACCTGAACTTCGATGCTATTTTACCATGAGAATAGCAAATTTAAGAAATATGAATAATTTTTCAGCCGGCGCATCCCGACTCCCGGCGGAAAATTTCAGAGATTTCGCACAAGTGGTCCGATGACGGTTGCAACAGTAACTTCACGGGTTCTGAAAACTCATTCGAATAAACCGGAGAATCTCACGGATATCACCTTCACAATAACCATTACGCCGCCGGAAGCCGCCCGGACTATGCGGCTTATCGATGTGCTGTACTGGCGTACCGTGTTCCTGTGGCGGATTCTGTCCCCGCTCCCGGCGATCGCTATATTCGCCTTCATCGCGTCGGATGTCGCCGCATTCCCGTATTGTGCGGGAATGTGGATCGTGGCGGTCTGCTTGTTCTACCTGCCTGCCTCTTTGCGCTTCCGGTGGTTTCTCCGAAAACATGGCGGCAATCCCGACGAACTGCCTTCGAGCGTAACCGTCCATCTCACCGACGATGACGTGACCTTCACACCGAACAAGCTGGTCAACGTTGAAGAAATAAAGCTCTACCACCTGCATGATACGCTGTTTTTTCATGATGAGCGGAAGAATGAATGGACTTTTCTGCGCCGCAATGATTTTCCCGACGAAGAGGCGTGGCGGGTATTCGTACAGGTGCTGCAAAAGCAGGGCTTCCGGTGTCCCCGCCCACTGCTCCGCAGCATCCGTCACTGAACGCCGCTTACGGCTGCTTTGCCTGCTTTGCGGCTTCCCGGCGGGCCTTCAGGGCGGCCTTCAGACGCCGGTAGCGCACCACCAGCAAATAGACGGCGAAGTAGGTGATCGGCGTCATCACGACGCCCAGCAGCAGCCCGCCCGCAAAAAATGATGCGATCAGTTCGCCGCCCATCTGCATGAGCGTACTCCAATCCTGATGCTCGATCACTGCCCTGCACGCCTGCCGGATCGCCTGATAGGAGAGGTCGCCGCCGATCAATTTGTTGCCCACCCAGCACTGGACCGGATAGATGAACACCACCGTGACCGGATTGGTGATCAGTGTACCAAGCGTCGCGCCGATTTTCGAACCGCGCAGCAGGAACGACAGCGGCACGGAGATCAGCAGCTGAAACGACATCGGAATCACGCAGCCGATGAACATACCGATTCCCCAGCCCCGGGCGATATACTGCGGAGTGCCGTCGTCGCGGACGATCTTCCCGTAATAATAGATCAGCTTGCGCTTCCAGTGGAAACTTCTCATTGCAACTCCCCTTTTCGATAACCCATATCCGGTAATATATCAGTTTTCGCCCTCTTTACAATATGCTGACAGAATTCTAACACAAAAAACAGTCCCGCCGATCACTCCGCAATACCGGAAAACATGCCGATAACCGGGAAAATCAAAAATAATTCGATTTTTTTCGGTTTTCCTCTTGCTTTTTCATCGACTTTTATATATAATTAACTGTATATACAAAAAACTGGAGATAATCTGATGGCCCCGCAACTCAAATACGTCCAGATCGCCGAACAGCTGAAACGGCGGATCGAAAACGGCGATTACAATTTCTGCGCGATGCCCGGAGTTCCGAAGCTCGCGGCGGAGATCGGCGTCAGCTACCTGACCGCCCGGCAGGCGGTGCAGAAACTGATCGCCGACGGCGTATTGCGCCGCGCCGACAACAGCCGGCTTGAAATCTGCAACCGCCCCGGCTCCCGGCGAAACTCCTTCAAGGTGGCATTCATCCATCCGCTCGACGTAATCCCCAACTCCGTCTGGCGCAACTCGATCTGCAAAACGGCGGGCGAGTTTGAATGCAGTTTCCGCGAGATCGTCTACTGTCACAACGACGATCCGCTGTTGTACGACGGGCTGGACGGCGGATTCGACCTGATCTTCCTGCGGTTCGACGGCGCCGATCCCCTGTTTCTGGAAAAGCTGAAAAAGCAGTCCGACCGGCTGGTCACGCTGTTCCACGACCTGACCCGGTACGGCATCCGCTGTCTGGACGGACTCAACCCCGCCGCCATCGACGACCTCATCCGGTATCTGTACGAACGCGGGCACCGCCGGATCGACTGCCTCAACACGCAGCCCGCCAGCTCCACCGTGGACGCCCGCATCGCCCAGTGGCGCGCGTCGCTGAAAAAATACGGCTGCACCGGGCGGCTCCACAACGATCCGGTTGCGCCTTTCGTGTGGTCGATGCCCCACGCCTACAACGTGCTCAACGGCGTGATCGCGCGCGGCGAACTCGACGCCGATGCGCTGTTCTGCCTGGCCACGCCGATCGCCCGCGCCGCGCTGCGCTGCTTCCACGAACACGCGATCCGGGTGCCGGAGGACATTTCAGTGGTCAGCTGGGGTGAAACCGAGGAGGCCCGGATGGCCATTCCATCCCTGACCACGGTGGACACGCCCGATCCGGCGCCGCTGGTCCGCCAGATTTTTGAACACGATCTCGGAATCCGTCCGCAGCCCGGCCGCCTGCTCTACCGCACCGCCGCCTCCAACGTGATCCTCGCCGGAGAATCCGTACAAGAACGCAATCTTACAAACCATCCCTCAAAATAGAAAGGCAGAAAAGATGCAAAAGAAATTCACACTTATTGAGTTGCTGGTCGTAATTGCAATCATTGCGATTCTCGCCTCGATGCTGCTTCCGGCCCTGAACTCCGCGCGGGAGAAGGCCCGGGCAACCACCTGCGTCAACAATCTTAAACAGGTCGGCAACGGGCTGATGCTCTACGCAGGGGATTTCAACGACTGGCTGCCGCCGATCCAGTGGGCGGGCAACCAGAAAAATTACGGCAAATGGTGGATGATGATCTCCGGGTGGGATGTCAAAATCGGGCAGAACTACCTGCCGAAACCGGTGGACGGCAAGGCGTCGGTTTTCGTCTGCCCCGCGTCGGAGCCGTTTGTATTCCGCGATATCTCCGACAACTCCCAGCTTCATGAGGTCTACGGCATGGCGCAGGTGGATATCGAACGAATCAGAAATCTCGCCCCCGGCCGCGACGCCAACGGGCTGCGGCAGAAGCTCAGCCAGATCAAACATCCCTCCCGCTGGGTGCTGGTCGCCGATTCGCAGCGGGCGGGCTGGACCACCGCCAACTACCGCCAGTGCCACTACCTCGACCGCAACGGCGAAGTGGACAAATATCAGGATATGGCGTACGGCGGCGCTCCGAAATCGATCATCCTGCGCCATGCCAAACGGGCCAACATCGTCTTTGCGGACAACAGCGTCCGCAGTCTCGGCCAGCCGGAGGTCGGCATGTACGGCGTGCGCTGGACCATCCCCGGCTTTACCAACTGATTTCAGGAAAGGTTTCCCGATGAAAAAACTGCTTTACACTTCACTGCTCAGCTTCGGATCGGCACTGGCCGCGGCCACGGTACTCACCACCGCCGATGGCGGGGCCGACGCCGGAATCGACTTCGGCAAGCGCGACCGGAATTTCGGCGGACAGCCGGAGATGATGGTCAAGCGCGACCGGAATTCCGCACCGGCGCTGACCCGCTGCGCGCTCTTCCGCTTCGACCTCGCCAGGCTCGCCGAACCGGTGAGCGACGCCCGGATCACGCTGACGCTCTCCAGCCAGGGCGAACAGAGCGCCCGCTGGAAATACGACTTCCGGCTCTACGCCGTCGGTACGCCGGACTGGCAGGAAAATGCCGTGACCTTCGCAACCGCTCCCGGCGTCAAACACAACTTCCCGGTCGGCCGCGACGCTCCTCCCCCGGCGGGTGTGGTTCCGGTCGGAGACGCCACACTCCCGGCCAAAGCCAGGCCGGGCGACAAGCTGCAATTCGACTCCGCCGCCCTGACGGAGTTCCTGAACGCCAACCGGGGCAAGGCGGTCACTTTTCTGCTGGTGCGCCGGACTGAAAGTTCGCAGTTGCAGGCTTTCGCCGCCAAAGAGCACGGCACCTTCGCCCCGCCGGAGCTGAGCGTGAACAACCGGCCGAAACAAACGGTGCTGCAGGGAAAATCGATCCGGGTCGGCTTTGCCGCCGACGGCAATCCGGAATTTCTGGAACGCGACGGCGCGGCCATCCGGATTCCCTCCGCCCGGTTCTGGGAGTTCCAGTTCGACGGCAAAACCTACAGCGCCGCCAATGCCGCCCCGATCGAAAGCTCGGAGACCGCCGACTCCGCCACCCGCACCTATCAGTGCGGCAAGGCGAACATCACGTTCCGCTATGCGATTCCCGAATCCGGCGACCGGCTGAACCTTACCTACACGATCGAATCGCCGAAAGGTTGGACCGGTACGCCGAATCTGGTGATCGGCCGCATCGGAGGACTGGCCGCCACTCCGGACAGCCGGATCGTCTGGCCCTACCGCTACGGGCAACTGCTGCGCGGCGACCTCGTCAAAAACTATGTGGAACGCCCCGCCCCCGGCCATATGTGGATGCAGTTCATGGGCCATTACACGCCCGACGCCGGATTGCTCTGGTATGTGGAGGATGCGCTCGGCTTTTTGAAATTCGCCTCCCACGGCAAAGAACGCGACGGCAAACTCGTGCTGGGCTGGCGCGAAAGGCCCTGGCTCGACGGCTCCGGGCGCTACGAACTGCCCTTCCCCTACGTATTCGTCCCGTTCGGCAAATGCGACTACCACGACTTCGCGGCGGTCTACGCCGACTGGGCGCGCCAACAGCCGTGGGCGCAGGTTTCCGCCGCGGAAAAGCTCGCCGCCCGCCCCGCCCTCGCCAACGCGGTCTTCGACGGCAAAGTCAAAATCGCCGGATTTGAAGCGTTCGGCGGCAATAAACATGTGCCGCTGGCGGTCAAAAAAGAGCGGGCCAAACTCTCCGTCGGCTTCGCTGACGCGGAGAAATTCATCCGCAGCCTCGAAACCCAGTACGGTGTGAAACCCGCCTACCGTTACGACGGCTGGTGGGGGGCCTTCGACGTCGGTTACCCGGATCTTTTCCCGGTCTCGGAACGCAACGGCGGCAACGCGGCCTTTGAAAAGTTCGCGGCGTTCACCCGCGCCAACCGCAGCCCGGTCACCTACTATATGAATCCGATCAACTTCGACGAGGAGTCCGACACCTACCGGATCACCCAGTCGGTCCGCCAGCTCAACGGCGAAATCCAGCCCTTCAGCTTCTGGAGCGGTTCGCGGCTGCGGATGGTTTCGCCGCAGTTCATCCTGCCGGGCAATCGGAACACCTTCGACCACTTCAAGAAATACGCGATCTACGGCGGCGTTTTCGTCGACCAGATCGGCGGCTCCAGCCCCTATCTCGACTTCAACGACCTCGCCGGGTATGAATATTACGGCAAGGACAGCAACTCCCGCGCCTGCAAGGAGGCGTTCCGGCAAATCCGCGCCGAAGACCCCGCGTGGATGATCGGCACCGAGGACGGGCAGGAGCAGTATCTCGACAGCTACGACTTCGCCGAAGCCTATCCGCGCGGCTTCTCCGACGCCGAAAACCTCAAGCTCGGCAAAGGCGCCACCTACATTCCGCTGAACGAACTGGTCTACGGCGACAAGTTCTTCAACCTGATGGGCATCGACGGCAACAACCGCCTGACTTTCGACAGTATGCGCGTGATGCGCCGGCTCTACGGAACCAGTCAGGGGTACACGATGCGCGGCGAACTGCCCTACTGGCCGCTGCTTCAGCAGGAGTTTGAGGCCAACGACGTGATCGGCGAAGCCGCAACCGAGCGGATGCTCCACCACCGGATCGATCCGATCGGATTCCGCGCCAGCGTGTGGCCCTCCGTCGTCGTGATCGGCAACACCGATTCCGGCCGCCCGCTCGACATCGCCTTTGACGCGCCGAACGGCATGAAAGTCGAGGTCAAAGCACTGCGTCCCGACGGTTTCGCCGCGGTCACCCGTTCCGGCAAATGGATTCTCTGGGGCGGCAGGGAGCTGAAGCTCGACGGGAAACTGCTGGCCGCCGTCTCCAATCCCGATTCGATCCTCGTCGCCAACCGGCGCGGCGTCACCGCCGCAAGCTACGGCTTCGTCGGCAAGGCGGGACTCGCCAATCCGAACGGCGGGGCTTCCGCCGAACCGTGGAGCGTCCGGCTGCCGGGCGTAACCGGCAACGCCGAAGCCCTGCCCTCCCACCGCCCCTATCCGGTCGAAGCTGCCGGAGACGGCAGTTTCCGCTTCGCCGCTCCCGGAGCGGAACAGTCGATCCGGTTCGCCGTGGAGAAGCGGCCGTGAAAAATCTGTTTTTGCTATTGCTGTTCTGCGCCGCCACGGTTTCGGGCGCGCGGCTCTTCGAGGAGGCGGAACTGCGCCGCACCGCCGTTCCGCCGGCCATCGACGGCCAACTCGAAGCCCTGTGGTTTGACCGCGCCGTACCGTACAACCTCGGCGACCACAACGGCAAGCTCAACAACCTGATCGTCGAAAACTACCTGACGATCGTGCGGCTGCTGTGGGATGAAGAGTACCTCTACGCCGCCTTCGTCTGTTCCACCGACGCGGTCGAAACCCGCTTTGCCAAACGCGATGATCCGCTCTACGAAAGCGAGCTTTGCGAACTGATGCTCGCCTTTCCCGGCGGCAGCCGCCTGCTCGAACTCTCCATCGCGCCCAATGGCGTGATCTACGACGCGCTCGTGCGCTGGAACCGGGACAACCGCATCGAAGCCGACGCTTCATACGACATTCACGGCCTCAAATCCGCCGTTTCCCTCCGGCAGTCCGCTCCCGGCCGGCTGGTCTGGACCGCCGAACTGGCGATTCCGTGGAAAGCCCTTGCGCCGTTCCGCCCCGGCAACGGCAAACTCCTGCGCGGCAACCTGCTCCGCTACGAGCGGCTCTCCGATCCGGAGCTTCGCTCGCGGAACGTTCCCGCAGCCGGCACCGGCGATCCCGCCTATTTGCCGCTCTCCCTTTTCCCCACTCAAGTCCGGGGCTGGGCCGCCGCCCCCTCCAGTCTCGGCCCCCTGCGCCTGACTGAATAGTCATGCTTACCCGGAGATTTCGCTCCCGCCGGAGCGAAATCCCGGTTTCCGGTTACTGTTCCTCGGCGGATTCCGCCTGATGTTTTGCGGAGATTTCGGCCGCGAGATTCGGCGGAACCGGTTCGTAACGCACGAAGTTCATATCGAAGGAGCCGCGCCCCTGCGTCATGCTGCGCAGTTCGGTGGCGTACTTGTGCATTTCGGCCAGCGGGACTTCCGCCTGAACGACCTGCATGCCCTCCTCCACCTCCATCCCGAGGATGCGGCCGCGCTTGTGGTTCAGATCGCCGGTGATGTCGCCCATGTAGGTATCGGGGATATGGATATTCACGCGCATGATCGGCTCCAGCAACACCGGGCTGGCCTTGCCCATCGCCTCCTTGAACGCCATGCGCCCGGCGATGCGGAACGCCATTTCGTTGGAGTCGACCGGATGGTACTTGCCGTCGTACACGGAAACCCTGACCCGTTCGACCGGACAGCCGACCAGCGGCCCGCGTTCGAGCATGTCGTTGATCCCCTTTTCCACCGCCGGAATGAAGTTCTTCGGAATCGCTCCGCCGACCACGTCGTTGGAAAACTCGTAACCGGAATCGTTGTAGGAGATTTTCAGGCTGACTTCGGCGAACTGCCCGGCGCCGCCGGTCTGCTTTTTATGGCGGTAATGGCCGTCGCCCGCGCCGGTGATGGTTTCACGGTAGGGCACGCGCGGCGTGGAGAGCACCGCCTCGACCTTGAACTGGTCCTTGAGCCGCTTCGCGACGATCGCCAGCTGCTGGTCGCCCATGCCGGAGAGCAGCACTTCGTGGGTCTGCTCGTCGCGCCCGAGCCGGACGGTCGGAATGCACTCGATGATCTTGTGCAGCCCGGCGGCGATCTTCTCGTCGTCGCCGGATTTCTGCGCCGAAACCGCATAGGACATCACGGGGGCGGGGAACGTGATTCCCGGCAGCGCCTTTTCATTCTGGTTCGCCGAAATGGTGTCGCCGACGTGGGTGTCCTTGAGTTTGGCGATCGCAAAAATGCTGCCCGGCCCGGCCTCGTGAACGGCGGTCTGGCTCTTGCCGTTCATGAAGAACATCGAGCCGATGCGCTCCTTCACGCCGGGACGCGAGAGGTTCCAGACGTCGGAATCCCCCTTGAAAATGCCGGAAACCACCCTTACGAAAGTAAGCTGGCCGATAAACGGGTCATTGATGCTCTTAAAGACGATGCCGATCGCGTCGGCGTCTTCGCTGATCTTGCGCTTGGCGCCGTCGACGGTCACGTAGCTGAGCGGAGTCGGGAAAAGCTCGATGATCGCATCCATCAGTTCGGTGATGCCGACATCTTTGACCGAGCTGCCCGCGAATACCGGAATCGTATGGCCGAGCTTGATCGACTTCTTGAGGCCCGCGAGCACCTCCTCGTCGCCGAGCTGTTCGCCGTCGAGGTAACGCATCATCAGTTCGTCGTCGGTTTCGGCGATCGCGTCGAGCCACAACCCGCGGCATTCGGCGACGTCGTCGGCGATTTCCGCCGGAATATCCCTGTCGAAAAGCACGTTCACCACGCGGTTGAACGAGTCGCCCGAACCGACCGGCCAGTAAAGGGGGATGATCACCGATCTGCCGTGGTTGCCGCGCATCACTTCGAGAGTCGCCTTGAAGTCGGCGCGCTCCTTGTCGAGGCGGTTCACCAGAGCGAAGCGGGGAATCCGGCGCTCCTTGGTCATCTTCCAGGCGCGGGCGGTGCCGACCTGCGGGCCGTCGATCGCGTCGATCACCACCAGCGCGGCGTCGGCGGCGCGGACGGCGGCGGCGGCCTGTCCGATGAATTCGCCGTATCCGGGAGTGTCCACGAAAAAGAACTGATTGTTTTTCCACATGCAGTTCATGCACGTGGAGTAGATGCTCGCGCGCCGTTCCTGCTCGTCCGCCATGAAGTCGGAGACGGTGTTCTTCGCGTCGACCGTTCCGGGGCGGCCGATGGCGCCCGCCTTGTAGAGCATCAGTTCGGAGAGGGTGCTTTTGCCGCTGCCGGCGTGGCCCGCGATCACGAAATTCCTGCACTCGGTTGCTCTGGTCATATGATTCCCCTTCTTTATGTTGAAAGTTGAACTATGAAACTTGAACCTCGGTATCAGCTCCTGATATGGATAATAGCACCGCCGTTTTCGTTTTGCAAGTGGACAATTCCGGTTTTCGCACTATATTTAACAGGAATCTTCCCGCACAACCATCAACTCGGAGGCAGAAATGCTGCTCAACTTACAGTCAGGCATATCGCGGAATGCCGAAGCAAGCCGTATCACTTTCCGCCCGCAATCACCGCGAATGCCATGATTCTGCTGCTGAAAAAACTGCTCGCCCGGCTTCTGTTCCCGGCGCCTCTGCTGCTGATGCTGCTGGTTGCGGCGGCCATCCTGCTGCTGCATCCGAAAGGCGGCGCGCGCTGCCGGAAGTGGGGGAAAATCCTGCTGGTCGCGGCGATCGCGCTGTTTCTGGTCGCCGGAATCTTCGGCCAGGTATTCCGGGAAACGCTGACTGGACGGTATCCGCCGCTCGATCCGGCCCTGCTGCCGCCGGAGGAGTACACGCTCGTGGTCGCCGGCAGCGGCTTCTCCGGCGCGCCGGGACTGGCTCCTGAACTGCGCTTCAACGACGCGATGCGAATCCGGCTGCACGAGGCGGGCAGGATCGCCGCCGCGCTGCGGAAACGCGGCATCGGCTGCTCCATCGCCGCCGGAATCCACCCTTCGGACGGGCAGTGGGAACTCAAACACCGGGCGCTCGCCGCTTTTTTCGCCCCTTACGGGATCGCGCCGGAGCGGCTCATCCCCATCGAAGGAGCCGCCAACTCCCGGCAGGAAGTAATCGCCTTCTCCCAACTGCCCGGCTGCAAAATCCTGATTTCGGAGGCCTACCACCTGCCCCGGCTGATGCTGCTGGCCCGGAAATACCGGCTCGATGCGATTCCCGCCCCCGCCGGCAATATCGAAGGCCCTTTCGGTGGTTCGCCGCTCGACTTTCTCCCCAACGCCGAGAGTTTCGCCCACACTGAGCGGACCGTCTACGAATATCTCGGCATCGCCGAAGCCTTTCTGCTCCCCGCAACGAAGTAAGCCGCACTTGAAAATTTCCGCAATCCGACTTATAGTATCGTCAGTTTTAACTTTCCAACGAGGAGGTTCTTATGCGAATTCACCGTTTTCTGACCGCCGCCTCACTGACTTTGACCGCAGCAGGCTATGCCGAAGTCCCTGAGCTGACGGCTCTGGTCCCCGAAGCAACCGGCTACGAGCTGATCGCCAGGTGCGACCCGCGCACCTGGGCCAAGACCGGTTACCGGACCGACAACACCGAAACGCTCGCCGGAGACCTGAAGCGCGTCGGTTATCTGCTGAAGCTGACCGATCAGGAGGGCAATCTCTCGTGGGTGTTCGCCGCGATGGACCCCTTCACCGATGCGATCGCCGATATCGCAGTCCCCGCGAGCGGCGGCAACGCCTTTCAGGATTACGTCAACAACCTTGAGGTGTTCAGCAACGTCCCCGGCGTGAAGACCGGAAAATTTGAAAAGGGAAACATCGAATTCTGGGCCACCAACTATGTGGCGGCCAATGCGAAACAGATTCCCGGCGCCAGCGACAAAACTTTCGACTTCGGCGACCGGAAAAGCGCCGACGGCTCCTACGGTTCCATGCAACTGCACAACTATCCGGAAAAGCAGACCGTGTTCTCCTTCAGCAATCTCCGGGCCGGTGCGAACTGCGACCTCGGCATCGGCAACAACCCTTCCGGGAATCCGGACTGGACCTTTTCCAAGAGCGCCAACAAATACAAAAACGCCGAGCTCCTCGTCGTCGCGCAGATCGACAATATGAAAACCGTCACGCCGTTCCGTTACGATGAGAAAACCGTGATGGAAAAAGCCGCGTCCCTCGTCCCCGAAACCACCGGAAAGAAGCTGCTCTACGCCTACAATCTGCGCACCGGCTCCGGCTTCGGCGACAAGAGCCGGGTCAACTACCAGGTCGACAACTCCGCGCAGTTCACCGCCAGGCCGGCGCGGGTCGGCTACCTGATGGTGCTGACCGACAAGAGCGGCAAGGAGAACTGGGTGTATGCGGAGATGGACAACTTCGCCGAAAACGTCCGCCAGCTGGGCGTTCCGGTCAAATCCGCCGGAGCCAGATTCCAGCAGCCGGTGGCCAACCTCGCGGTCAAGTCGAATGTGGATTCCGTCAAGACCGGCAGCTTCCCCGCCGGAAACATCGAATTCTGGCCGAACGACTACAAACCGCAGAATAACACGGGCGTCGAAGGGGCCTCCGATGATCAGTTCGATTTCGGCGATCAGGTCAACCCCGGCGGCGGCTACGGTTCGATGCAGGTTCACAACACCGCCGAAAAGCAGACCGTATTCGCCTACAACAACTTCTCAGCCGGAGCCAACTCCGACGCGGGAATCGGCAACCGGCCCGGACGGCACCCGGACTGGACCTTCTCGCAGAACCTCAAGAACTACAAGAGCGGCTGGCTTTTCGTGATCGCCGACTGACAAATCCTCAAACCGGATAAGCGCCGGAAATACGGGGTGCGGAGAGCGATCGGCCCTTCCGCACCCCGTTTGCATGATGTACTTGCGTTGCGTTACCTGCCGCCGTTTAGCATAGCTTCCCGGTAAATCGCATAATTTTCGTAAAGCGCCGCCGCGCGCTCCCCTCCGACCGGAACCGGATGGCGGGGATTGTGCATCAGTCCGGGATACTGATAGATGATCTGTTTCTCCACAAACGGAGCGGTCAGATCAAGCTGGGCGGTGATCCGTGAAAATTCGGCGGGCTGCAGAACGCCCCGGTGATCGAACTCCCAGATTTCAAGGTCATTCCACAGACGGGTGCGGCCGCGGGGCCGGACATACTGGTTCCACGGATTGCCGGATTTCCAGGCGTCATGAGCATAGCTCAGCTCCTCGTAGACAAACGGCAGCCGCGCCAGGCTGCGAAACCGGTCGGCGCGCGCATACCGCCCGAAAATATCCGGTTCCACGCCGAGGCCGACCGTGTCCTGATAAGCGATGATGTCGACGTCGATATCCTGCAGGAGGGTGGCGCTCATCCCCCGGTCGCAATTGGGAGCGATCAGCAAGGGCGCGTCGGAAAGCTCCCGCAGGGCGGGAACGATCCGGCGCAGCGAGTCGCGTCCGGCGGGTGTTGACGGCGGATATTCGTAAGTCCAGTACCATCCCGCAAAGCTGGGACGGCCGCCATACCGTTCGAGCAGCTCCGCCAGAAGCCGCCTTCCCCACCCGATCGCTTCGTCAAGCCGTTCCGCCGGATTGGGCAGGTGCATGCCGTAGACCGCATGAAAGATCTTCATGCCCAGCCGGTCGGCTTCATCGACGACTTCGGTGTAAAGGTCCGGCTTGCCCTTCATCCATTCGGGAACCGGCAGGGAACTGCCCGGATAATAAACTCTCACATCATCCAGACCGCCGCGCGCATCCGCCGCCTGCTGGAAAACCAGCGTATCGATGCCGATCGCCGCCATATCATGAAGCATCTGCCGCCAGTGATCCGGAGTGAGCGAACGCAGTTCCCGCTGGAATCGCTCCCCCTCCCGGTCATCCCAGTGATCGAGCTGCAGAAAAGTCCCGCTGATCAGGCGGGTATCCGAAACGGCTGCGTTCATTGTCCCCTCCCTTCCCCGGCGCGGATTTCGTAAAGGCGGCTGCTCAGTTCGCGGATTCCCTCGACCATCTCCCGGTAAGGCGTATCAGTGACGGTCACGAGGCCGGTCTGCATGTTCTCGCAGTCGAAAGAGCGGCCGGTCGCCATCTCGTCGGCGAACCGGAAGTAATGGGCGCCGACGATCAGTGGATTATAGAGGGCGCTTTCGACATAACGTTCGAGAGCGCGGACACGATCCGCCTGACTGGCGACGGCGCAGAGTCCGGGATGGGGCGGCCCGTAGCCGGGAACGCCGAAGTGAAACTCTCCGATGATGATCGGTTTGTCGATCCCCTCCGGCAGCGTGATATTGCCGACCGAATAAAGGTAATGATTGAAACTCAGCACATCGGCATATTTCGCCGCATGGCGAACGGCGACGGGATGGCCGCCGAAAGCGAAACGGCAACCGAGATAGAGTTTTCCCGGCGCAACCGCTTTAACCGCATCGCGGCAGAGTTTGAAATAGCGGTCCACCAGCATATTGTTGAATTCGCGCATATCCTTCCCGGCGAATCTTACATCAGGCAGGACGGTGCTTTCCAACAGGTCGTCCCAACTCCTGAAATCGGTTTTCCACACCAGATTCAACTTGCTGACGGAGCCGTGCGTCTCCTTCAGGAACCGCATGAAAGCGATTTTGGAGGGCTGCTTTGCCGGAGAGAGCAGTACGCTACGGCTCAAGCCGGTTTCACCGCCCCAACTGATTTCGTTGTCGACAAAGAAACCGATGCAATAAGGGTCGTCGAGCATCTCCACATTCCGACGCAGATTTTCCTCGATCGCTTTCTGGAAATCCGGGCTGAACACTTCATGGAACTTGTACCAGAATCCATCATCCCCTTCCAGATGCGGCGCTCCGTAAGCATAAACCTGTGCGACATACGGAATGCGGCTTTCTCGAACGATCTCATCGCAGCTCCAGCCGCCGAGCGTGTTGAATCCCCAGCTTTCGAGGCGGCGGTTCGTCCGTTCGGTCCATTTTTCGATGTAGCGGTCCCCATATTTGCGAATCAGGTTGGCACGGTAGAAATCAAAGGTCTTCGGGCGAAGCCCGCGTTCCTTGTAGAAACGGGCAGCAGGGTTGCCGATGTCATAAAGGGTGCCGAAACGCGGATCATCCCTGCCCGGCAGCCATTCAAAATAACGCTCCCGCAGGTCCAGCCCGGTGTCATACCGGTAGGTGATGCAGTTGAGTCCGAACGACCAGAACAGCTTCCCGGAGGGGTCCACCAGATACCATTTCCCTTTGTATCTGGCCGGATAGAAATGGCCGGTCGCGCGCAGCGTCGGCCCGTCGGCCCAGCCGCCGTAGACGGTACGCCCGGAGATCTTCGGTTGGGCGTCGAGTTCGGCGGCTTCCTCCGCCGCGCCCTTTTGCAAGTCGGATTCGTTCTTCAGCTTTCCGGGCCAGTCGGCATGCTTGTACTGGCCGAAACGGTCGATGCAGGGATAAAAAGCCGCAGCGCTCGCGAGAGCGGCCGGCAACGGAGCGGACGGTTCCTCAAGCCGGAAGCCGGAAAGCTCGAATTTCTGCTCAAATTCGTTATTGTGAATGAAAAAGCGAAGTTGTTCGACCTTAGTGACATCCAGATGGTGAAGCCGTTCGTCGAAACCGTCAAATGTCGCCATCAGCCCGGCAGGCGCCCAGCCGGCCCCGAAATTTCCGGCCCGGAGGTAAGGAAGCCGCAGCGTGGCGGTTTCGCCAGGGTTGAGCGCGATGCCGCCGGGAACCTGATACTCGAACTCCCGGCCCGGACGGTTGCTGAGCGTAACTGCTTCAACCTGAAGCCGGGTCGGCCGGTTGCTCAGATTGCGGACGTCAACCGCGACAACCGAACCGCCGGAAAAATCGAAGCAGCGTCCCTTCTGCGGCTTCACGATGATGCCGGGCCAGGGAGTGTCGACGGCGGGCGGAATGGTGACAAGCAGTTTGTCGCCGCGGATTTCATAAGCGGTCTTTCCCGTGCCGAGCGGCTGATAATGTTCCGGCCTGCTGCGGGCAATGTCGAACAGCGGCTCCGCCGCAGAGACAGCCATCCCCATGACGAAAGCGCTCAAAACCCAAAGATACTTCATATTAACTGCCTTAAGGTACATAATGATAAAATCTCTCCTTGTGCACATCCCCATCCGCCACTACCCCGTCAAGGCTGGCCAACAGCGATGTGCGACTGAACGACTCGACGTGGGCATCTCCGAGCAGCGCGGTCATATTCTGTGCCCCATTATGGGAGAAGCAAGGCCAGTTGCCGCCTGTCCCCACAATACGGACAGCAAAAGCAGGGTTATCCCAGTCCTTCTCAACTCCCTCCCCGATCACAATTTGGCGGGACGGATTCCGAAGTTCGACAAGATTCCAATAACTCCCGTAAGTTCCATCCCACCCCGGGTAGTAGTGATAACCGCGCGGGCGATCATTGACGGAGTCGTAATCATTATAGGAATAGGTACACCATGAATTTGTCCAAACTCCTTTGATCTTCGGCGTATCCGGGCAAACTAACAGCGCTTTGGAACCGTATGCCGGTTCGGCGACATAGCCGGCACGGTATAAAATCTCCGCCCAAGGCTTGGCATCCCCGCCGATGTAGGAATGCATCGGGGTCATCATGCCGTTGAAATCGCCGGAATATTGCGTTTGCGCCATCCCGATCTGCTTGAGATTGTTCACACATGTGATTTCCCGCGCCTTCGAACGGGCCTTGTTGAGAGTCGGCAGCAACATGCCGGCCAGAATCGCGATAATCGCGATCACAACGAGCAACTCAATCAAAGTAAATGAGTTGCAAATCCGGCGAAATCTTTGTTTTTCTTTCACGTTTTAACTCCTTTCGCGTTGAAAGTTTTGAAACTGTATTAATTATACTTGATTTCGGCATGATTGAAAATATATTAAACGAAGAATATTACATATATTTTCTGAACTTCATGGAGGGCCGATGCGCCAGATACTCTGTGCAATGATGTCGCCGAACGATCAGATCGTGCGGGAAATCCACCGGTTCGGCCGCGATCACGACTGGCAGGTCGAACTCTGCGGCGGACGCATCCCGCCCGGCTGGTCCGGCGACGGCGTGCTGACCGACTGCCTCCCGCTGGAGGAATTGAAGAAAATCCGCAACTTTGAACGCACCCCGGTCGTCTCCCATACGCTGACGCCGGGCGGCAACGTCCGCACCGTGGCGGGGGATACCCGGAGGATAGCGGAGATGATTGCGGACTATTTTCTGGACCGGGGATTCCGCAACTTCGCCGCGATCGACGCCCGCGACTGGAACCGGCAGGGATGCATCCACGGCATCGACCCGGTGGTATCGCTCCGGGAAGAACTGGAGCGGCGCGGCTTCCGGCTGGAAGTCTGCCACTGGAAGGAGGACCTCCGCCCGGAGGAACTGGCGGACTACGGAAGCGTACTCGCCCGGCTTGCCGAATTCTTTTCGGAAATGCCGCGTCCCCTCGCACTCTTCATCCCCAACGGCCGTCACCTGACGGTGGCCTACCGGGTCATCCATCAACTGGGCATCCGGGTACCGGAGGAGTTCGCGGTGCTCTGCAACACCGATGAACCGTTTTTCACCGAAAACGCCTCGATTCCGACCACGCACATCAGCGGCGAACCGCTCAAACTGGGCCGCATGAGCGCCGAACTGCTGGAGCGGATGATGAACGCAGAGACGGTGCCGGAAGCCCCCGTATGGGTGCCCCCCGCGTCGATCGTCTCCAGCCGCAGCACCGACGTGCTGGCAATTTCCAACCCGAAACTGGCGGCGGCAGTCGACTTCTTTCTCGGGAATTTCATGAATTTCATCAGCGTCGAGGATGCGGCGGCGGCGGCGGGGCTTTCGCCGTCCATGCTGGTCCGGCTCTTCCGGAAACACCTGCGCAAGAGTCCGTCGGAGTTCCTGCGCGGATTGCGCTTCAACCGGATCCGCCATTTTCTGGATAAAAGCGATCTGCCGCTCCCGGAGATCGCGCGGCGGACGGGATACGGCTCGGCGATGTCGCTTTCAATCGCTTTCCGCCGGGAGTACGGCATCGCTCCGGGAGAATACCGCCGCACCCGCCGCCGGAAAAATTCCGATCTGCCGCCGCCGGATCAATGGTGAATCCGGTCACACACCGGGCAGCCTGAAATCCGGCGGCAGAGGAGATTCGACCGCGACCGTCTCGCCGGTGTCCGGGTGACGGAACGCCAGTTTCGCCGAGTGCAGCGCCTGCCTCAGCAGGATCAGCCGCTCCCGGTCGGCGGCGGTGATCGCGTTGGAACGGATTTTCAGGAAGATTCCGTCGTCCGGCCCGTAGAGCTTGTCGCCGAGCAGCGGGAAGCCGAGTGAAAACAGCGTCGCGCGAATCTGGTGGAGCCGCCCCGTCTCCGGCAGCGCCCGCACCAGCGAATACCGTTCGCCGCTCCGCGCCGGCAGCAGCACCGTGCGGGCGGATTCGGGGCGGACCGCCCCCTCCGGCGGCCGCTCTCCGGCCACGAAACGCCGCTTCTTGCGCACCACGCTGGCAAGGTCCGGGACCAGGAAGCCGTATGCCTCGATCCGATCCGCAAAGTTCCCGAACACCAGCGCCAGATACTCCTTTCGCATCGGCCAGCCGGGCTTGCCCAGTTTCGCGGCGGCTTTCGGATTCTTCGCGGCGACCAGCAGCCCGGAGGTTTCGCGGTCGAGCCGGTTCACCAGGTGGATTTTCCCGTACTTCGAGGACAAAAGGTGCCACAGCGTATGCTTGAAAAACGGCCCGGACGGGTGGACGCAGAGGTTGCCCGGCTTGTCCACGACCAGCAGCGCGTCGTCCTCGTAGGCGATCCGGTAATCCAGGTCGGCCTCCGGTTCGGCGATGTCGGCGGGGAAGTATTCGATGCGGTCGTGGAGTTCGAGCCTGCGTTCCGGGTCGGAAAGTTCGCCGTTCAGCATGATCTCGCCCGCCGCGATCCGGTCGCGCCACTCATCGATGGCCCGGTAGGTGAAGCGCCCCGCCAGATATTCCGCCAGCGTGAAACCGGCCCCCGACCAGTCCACCGAGCTGCGGATCACCCGCCGTTCCAGATTTTCATACTCCTCTTTCACCGTCATACACCCCGCGTTTCGGCTGAATCTCAACATCACGCCCCATAATTTACTCCGGCGGCGCGAATATTCAATTTGCATTCCAAGAAAAAAAGAACTATATTCAACCATTGCGACTATCGAACGAGGAATCATATTTTCTATGGATATTATTTATTCCGCCGGTGAAATCGCGAACCGGATCGCGCAGCTCGGCCGTGAAATCACCGAATTTTACCGGGGCGAAGAATTGACCGTGGTCGCGCTGATGAACGGGGCGCTGCCTTTCGCCGCCGACCTGATCCGGGCCATCGGCCTCGACTGCTACGTGGATACCGTCAGCGTCGCCAGCTACCGCAACTGCCGCAGCACCGGGGAACCGGAGTTCCGCTCCACGCTGAAAATCCCCCCGTCGGGGCGGCATATCCTGCTGGCCGACGAGGTGCTCGACAGCGGCGTGACGCTGCAATGCGTGGCCGAATACTTCCGCCGCCGCGGCGCCGCGAGCGTCCGGACCGTAGTGATGGTGGAAAAGGAGCTGCCGCGCCCGAACGGTCTCGCCCATGCCGACTGGACCGGCTTCACCGCTCCTGACCGCTATCTGGTCGGCTACGGACTCGACGCCGATGAGCATTACCGGAATCTGCCTTATATCGCAGCCTTGAATTAGCGAATTATCATGGAGGAATTGCAGTATGGAGAAGTTCCCTTATCAGGATGCGTCGCTCCCGGTGGAGCGGCGGGTTGAAGACTTGCTCGGCCGGATGACCCTTGAGGAAAAAGTCGGCCAGATGTGCCAGCTTGACGGCCGCGTCAATCTCGAACAGGAGTTTCAGGAGAAACATCCCGGCTCGCTGCTCCAGATTCTCGGCGAGGACTGCAAAAAGGCGATCGAACTCGCCCGCAGCTCCCGCCTCGGCATCCCGCTGCTGCTCGGCGTCGATGCGATCCACGGCCACTCGTTCTGGCCGGGCGCCACGATCTTCCCGACCCAGCTCGGCATCAGTTCCAGCTGGAACGCCGAACTGATCGAGGAAATGGGCCGCGTGACCGCCCGCGAAATGCGCAACACCGGCGTCGCCTGGACCTTCTCCCCCGTGCTCTGCATCGCCCGCGACCTGCGCTGGGGCCGGGTCGGCGAAACCTTCGGCGAGGACCCGCTGCTGATCGGCGATTTCGCAATCGCGCTGATCCGCGGGCTTCAGGGCGAGAATCTGAGCAGCCCGGACAAGGTGCTCGCCTGCGCCAAGCACTTCACCGGTTACTCCGAAACCCAGGGAGGCCGCGACGCCTCCGAGGCGGATATCTCCATGCGCAAGCTGCGCAGCTACTTCCTGCCGCCCTTCGAGCGGGCCGCGCGCGCCGGAGTCGGCTCCTTCATGACCGGCTACCAGTCGATGGAGGGCGTGCCGATGACCGCCAACAGGACCCTGCTGCGCAAAGTGCTGAAAGAGGAGTGGGGATTCGAGGGACTGCTGGTCACCGACTGGAACAACGTCGGAACCCTCGTCACCGGCCAGAAGATCGCCCCGGATTACAAGCACGCCGCCAAGATCGCGGTCGAGGCCGGAAACGACCTCATCATGTCCACCCCGCAGTTCTATCAGGGCTGTCTCGACGCGGTCCGCGAGGGAATGCTCGACGAAGCCCTGATCGACGAGGCGGTCCGCCGCATCCTGTCGGTCAAGTTCCGGCTCGGCCTGTTCGAGGACGACCGCTATCCCGATCCGGACGCCGCCGACCGCGCCGCCGGGACGCCGGAACACCGCGCCGCCGCGCTGACCGCCGCCCGCGAGTCGCTGATCCTGCTCAAAAACGACGGGCTGCTGCCGGTCCGCAACGCGAAACAGGTCAAGGTCTGCCTGGTCGGGCCGAATGCCGACAATCCGATCAACCAGTGCGGAGACTGGAGCCTCGGCACCGGTCAGGCCAACGTCCCGAAACAGCATCCGCGCCGCTGCACCGTCACGCCGAAAGACGCGCTCGCGGAGAAGTTCATCCTCGTCGACAACCCCGGCGAAGCCGACATGATCGTCGCCGCCGTCGGGGACCAGCCGAAATACTGGGGCGAATTCAAATCCACCGCGACCCTCGAACTTCAGGACGGGCAGAACCAGCTGCTCACCGAAGTCGCCGACACCAACAAGCCTTTCGTGATCGCGGTGATCTCCAGCAAGCCCGTGCTGCTGCCCGCCGCCGTCCGGGAGAAGGCCAACGCGATCATCCAGCAGTTCTCGCCGGGAATGCTCGGCGGGCAGGCGCTGGCGGAAGCGCTGGCCGGAGAGCTGAACCCCTCCGGCCGCCTGACGGTGTCGATTCCGTACCACGTCGGCCAGCAGCCGATCTACTACATGCAGCCGCGCGGCCAGCACGGCGACCGGTACGCCGACCTGACCCAGCAGCCGCTCTACCCCTTCGGCTACGGCCTGGGCTACTCCGAATTCGAATACGAATCGGTCACCACCGACCGCACCGTCTACGGGCCGGAGGATTTCATCAAGGTGCTGGTTTCGGTGCGCAACACCGGGAAACGGGACGGCGTCGAGGTGGTTCAGGCCTACGTCAGCGATGAGGTAACCTCCGCCACCTGGGTGGACCAGGAGCTGAAAGGGTATGCCCGAATCCGCATCCCGGCAGGAGAAAACCGCACGGCGGTGATCGTGATCCCGGCTTCCTCCTGCTCGATCGTCAACGCCGCCGGCGAGCGGGTGGTCGAACCGGGCGAATTCGAGCTGCGGATCGGCAAATCCAGCCGGAACATCCTGCACCGCGTCAAATTCGTGATCCGCTGAACACGGCCGCGATCGTTTTCCGTGATTTCAACGCGGAACAGGCGTCTTGACATTTGGGAAACGTGTGTTATATTAGCCGTATACCCGTTTCTTAAAGTCATCATCCACAACCAAGGAGTATAAAATGGCGGCGAAAGTCAATACGGATGCGTGCAGCGGCTGCGAAACCTGCGTCGGTTCCTGCCCGGTGAGCGCGATTTCCATGGCCGACGGCAAGGCGGTTGTCAACGAGGCGGATTGCATCGAGTGCGGTGCCTGCGTCGGCGAATGCCCCTGCGAAGCGATCTCCCTCTAAACAGACGGAGCGATTCTTCAGGAGTCAGGAAGCCGGAGCCGGTACATACCGGTTCCGGTTTTTTCTTCCGAAGTCACCGGTAGTTCGACAGGGGGAGGAATCCACGTTGGCCAAAAAGCGGAATCACTTTTTGCCGCTGCTGATCATTCTCGGGGCGTACATGTGGTTCGTCCGCGGTTTCCTGTTCCGTCCCCTCTGGTTCGATGAAGCGCTCACGGTACTCAATTTCGCGCTGGCCCCGAATCCGGCGGCGATCTACCTCAATTATTCCATCCCAAACAACCAGATCTGCTATACGTTCCTGCTGCGTCTCTGGATCGAATTCCAGCCCGCCTTTCTCGACACCACCGTCTGGCTGCGGCTCCTCTCCGTATTGCTTGGAGCAGGAACGCTTTCCGCACTTTATTTGCTGTTCCGCACCCGGTTCGGCAACGGCAGGCTCCTGCTGCCCGTGCTGGTCGCGCTCGGAATATCCGTACCCTTCCTGATCTATGCGACCGCACTGCGCGGTTACATGCTCAGCGCGCTGCTGGTCACCCTGACGCTGCATTTCGCACTGCGCTTCGCCAGGTGCCGCGAGTGGAAAAGCTGGCTCTGCTACGCAGCCGGTTCACTGCTGACCGTCGGCACCATCCCCAGCAATCTGGTGATGCTGGCCGGAGTCGTGCTCTATGCCCTGCCGCTCTTTCAGGCCGATTTCTACCGCAAACGGAGCTTCTGGCTGATGTTTTTCACGCCGCCGGCCATGCTGCTCTTTTTTTATCTGCCGGTCATGCGCCAATTCATCGGGGTGGTCAACCTCGGCGAAGGGTGGAACAGCGGCGGCAAGGTGCTGCTCGCGGTCCTGGCCGCATTCAGCTACAGCTTTGCGATGCTGCTGATTCCGGCGACCGGTTCGCTGCTCGCCTTCGACCGGCGCAGATACAACTGGCTCTGGTCCGCGCGGGCCGCGATCTGGCTGCTGCCCATCCCGATGGCGCTGCTGCTCAAGGTGGCCCCCTTCCCGCGCGTGTTCTTTCCCTTCTGGCCGCTCTGGGCGCTGCTGCTGGCGGGGGGGCTGCGCGACCTGAGCGCCCTGAACTGCCGCTGGCGCCGCCGCTGGCAGCCCGCCGTCTGGATCGCCGCGCTGACCGCCGCAGTGCTGTTGTGGGGATGGCTGGCGCAGTGGCCGGAGCTGCGGCTCGCATTCTCCCGCCGCAACGGCGGCAACGGTTCCGACGACTACTTCTTCGGCTACTACCTGCGGAATGAACATACGCCGGACAAGACCGTCGCCGAACTGAAGAAACGTTATCCAAACGGCACTCCGCCCATCTACCTGAGCTTTTCCGCCGATCCGTGGGCCGTGATGTTCTACGGCAACCTGAACGGCCTGACCGATCCGGCCAACTACCGTTTCGACGGGCCGCGCGGCATCGTCGGTTCGATCCCGCGCGGCAGCCTGGCGATCCTGCGCGACGACGAATCCGCACTTGCGCTCGGGCAGCGTTTCCACGTCCGGCTGAAAGAGCTTTTCCGCACTCCCAACCACGGGGTGTACCGTGTCGAATGATGCCCCCCTGCCGGTTTTCATGGGGCCGACCGCATCCGGCAAAAGCGCGCTGGCGCTTGAAGCGGCCCGGCAACTCAACGGCGAAATCGTCTCCGTCGACTCCATGCAGCTCTACCGGGGGCTGGAAATCGGCACAGCGCAGCCGACCGCAGCTGAACAGGCCGAAATCCCGCACCATCTGGTCGGCTGCTTCGATTTTCATCACAAAATCGATGTGTTCCAATTCCGGAAGCTCGCCGACCGGGCCATCGCGGAGATCCGGGCGCGGGGGCGGCGGCCGATTCTGGCCGGAGGGACCGGCATGTATCTGCGCGCGCTGCTCTACGGGATCGACGACCTGCCCGCCGATCCCGAACTGCGCAAACGGCTGGACGCCGAATTCGACCACGACGCGGGGGAACCGGCGTTGCTTGAAAAGATGGCGAAGCTCGATCCGGCGGCGTTCGACCGCTGGCACGCCTGCCGCCGCCGGCTGATCCGCGCCCTTGAGGTCAGGCTGCTGACCGGCAAATCCATTCTCGAACTGCAGCAGAATCCGATGGACCGCCTCCGCTATCCGGTCATCGCCTGGAAGTTGGAAACCCCGACGGAAATCCTGCGCAAGCGCATCAGCGACCGTGCCGCCGCGATGCTGGATTCCGGCTGGATCGAGGAGGCGCGCCGCGCCATCGCCGCCGGGCTGCTCGAATCGCCGACCGCCCATCAGGCACTCGGCTACAAGCTGATCGCGGAGCATCTGGCAGGCAACCTCACGCGCGAACAGCTTCACGAACGGATTTCCACCGCCACCTGGCAGCTGGCCCGCCGCCAGCGCACCTGGTTCCGCCACCAGCATCCGGAAGCGCAGCCGCTCACGATGCCGCCCGCCGCCCCGCTGGTCTTTCACTCCTGAAACTCGATCGGCACCGGCGGCCCGAGATGACGCGGAGCGCGGTGCAGCAGTTTCACGTCAACCACCGCAAGCACGCGGGCAAACGCTTCCCGCCACCGCTGTTTCAGCCGGAAACGGCGCAAGCTCACATCCCGCGCCGCAAAGCCGACCGCATCGATCCCGTGATTCCGCGCGATGTACAACGCGCGTTCGCAGTGATCCTTCTGCGAAACCACCGTAATGCGCGTCTGTCCGAAAATCTTCTTCGCCCGGATCACCGAATCGAGCGTGCGCAATCCGGCATAGTCGGCGTAGATATCCTCCGGGGCGACGCCGCGTTCGATCAGCGCCGCGCGCATGTCCTCCGGCTCGTTATAGTCGCGGCGGCGGTTGTCGCCGGAGACGATCAGCTTGCGGACCTTTCCGGCATGGTAGAGCCGCGCCGCCGCATCCATACGATACCGGAAGTACAGATTGGGGCCGTATTTCGCCTGTTTGCTGGTGCCGAGCACCAGAGCGACGTCGCGCGGCGGAATCAGCTCCGGCGCGGAGAAAATCCGTCCCCGTGCGGCCGCCACCGCCCGGTCGGCTCCCCACAGGAACAGCACTCCCGCAATCAGGCAGAATCCGGCCGCAATCATCAGGCGTTTTCTGAATTTGAATATTGTTTTGAATCCGACGAATTTCATGAACGGCAGTTTCCTTCCGATTTGGCGATGAAGGAAAAATATCACGTTCCACTCCAGGAATCAAGCGCCGTATCGCTCAATCTTCCGGAAAAAGTTCCACCATCAGGATCGCTTCGATCTGCGCCAGCGCTTTGTTCAGCAGATTGATCTCGGTGGCGTACCGCACTTCGGTATCGATGTAATAGGTCTGCACCTTGTCGATCCGGTCCACCGAAGCCTCCCGTTTCAGATAGCGGTCGTACACCAGATCGCGCTGACGCCGGGCGGCGGCAAGCAGATCGCGGTAGACCCGGGCCTGCCGCGCATGGTTCTGATAGTTGGCGCAGGCGGCGCGGACATCGTTCACCAGCTGCAGATAGGTTTCGGCCATGCCGTACTGCGCCATCGCATACATCGCCTGCATCTCCCGCATCCGGTTGTAGCGGCTCAGTCCGTTGAAGATCAGGTAGTTCGCCTGAATCCCGTACTCGAACGAGGGAGTATCCTGCGAACCGTGCGAATACATATAATCCCGGTATCGGGAACTCATCACATTATAGGAAAAGCGGGCATGGGCGGTCACGGTCGGAGCGTAGGAACTGTAGCTTTTGAACTTGTTGTACTCGGCGATCTTCAGCGTCTGCTGCATGATGTGCATCTGCGGATTGTTGGAGAGCGCCAGGTCGATCGTGGCCTCCATGCTGAACGGCAGCGGACGGATTCGGGTATCGGCCGGCGGCAATTCGGGGGGACCGGGCAGCCGTCCCTCCGGCAATCCCAGCAACTGTGCCAATGCGAAATCCGACACCTCAAGCTGGTAGACCGCCGCGATCCGGGAAGCGTCGGCATAGCCGGCCAGCACCTGAAAGTTGAGCACCTCATCCTCCGGGCGCAGATTTCTCTGCGCCTCCGGCTCCACGATCCCGTGCAGCTTCAGCTGGAACTCCCGGTTCTGCTGTGCGATCTCCCCGAGCCGGGCCGCGAGCTGCATGTCGTCGAACGCATAGGCCACCGCCTGCCTGACCATGCAGATCACCCTCATGCGGACCGCCTTTTCCCGCTCGATTTCACGTTTCTGGATCAATACATTGAGCTCACGCGCCAAGCCGTCAAAGATCAGATAGCTGGCCGTCACGTTGGTGGTGCTGTCGAAGCGGAAATTCCGGGCGGGCGTATGCGGCATCGGGTTGACCAGATGATTGTTCCACTCCAGCGTCTGGCCGACTCCGGTTCCGGCGGTGATCTCGGGAGCGTAAGCGCCGAGCGACTGGTAGTAGCGCATCCGGGCGGCATTGACCGCGTGATAGGTGGCCAGAAAGCTCTGGTTGTTCTCCTCCGCGATCCTCTGCGCCAGCCGGAGCGTCAACACCTTGATCCCTTCCAGCCGCCGCCGCGACGCTTCCCGGTTGGCCTCGTCGAAAACCGTTCCCTCCAGCACCGCCTCCGGCGGCTTGTAGGTATAACACCCACCTGACAGCAGCAGGAGCGCAACCGGAACCAGCCAGCATCGACTGCATAAAATGGACATATTCTCCCTCCATAAACCAAAAAACAGCAATTCTCCTCTGAAAATAATATAATCACTTCACATAAAAAGGCAAATTCAAAACCATTTTATCACATTACAAACAAGAGAAGCTCATCATCTTTACCCGTGGTACAGCCGCCGGAGAAGTTATCTCCGGGTAAAAAAAAAGCGCCCCCGTCTCCGGGACGGGAACGCTTCCGATGGGTTGGAATCACTTTTCAGCTTTTTTGGCGGAAATCTTGATTTCATAGTTTTTTCCGGCCTCCGCCTTCAATGTCAGGCAAGCACGGTTATCGTGGTTGACCTTCACGGAAGCCTTGCCGGTTTTCGCATCATCGCTGAGTGTGACGGATTTACCGCTGAAATACCAGTTTTTAGCCTTCTTGCCGTCGTTTTCCTCGAAGCTGCCGTTGGCGACCGGCTCGCCGTTCACGGTCACATCGTCGATCAGTACGAATTCGCGGTCGCCGGGTTCCTTGCTCCACTCGCCGCCGATATTGAGCCGGATATCGCCGGATTTCTCCGGTACGACAGTAAAGATGAAATCACTCCATTCGTCCGTAACCGGCTTGGAGAGGTACAAATAACAGTTCTGCTTTTCCGCCGGCAACCAATGTCCCTTGCTGAGTTTGCCTTCTCCGGCTGTCTTCTTGATCGGAATCAGCTGTTTGGTCGCATCGACATCCACCCGGATGGCGGCGGGACCGGCAAACAGCGGCAGGGTCAGGGCGGCGAGGGCGGGGATCATCAGAGTCTTCATGGTAATTCTCCTGTTTGGTGAATCTTTTCAAGACGACATCCGCAATATAATGCAATTCCCTTCCTTTGTCAAATTTCTGATCTGCCGCCTGGCCGGAGCCGGCGGAACTCGCGCGGAGAATAGCCGGTCCGCCGCCGGAAAAAACGCGAAAAATAAAATTCATTCGCAAAGCCCAGCCGGTCCGCAATCTCCTTGATGCTCCGACAACCGGAGAGCAGTTCAAATTCGGCGCGCCGCCCCAGCTCCCGGCCGATGAACTCCTTCAGCGGGACTCCGAAATCGCGGCTGAACTCCCGGCTCAGGCGGTCCCGGCTGCGGCAGGCAACTCCGGCCAACTCGTCGAGCCGGGTGCGTGCGGAGAGGGTGCGGGCCATGTAATCCAGCAAGACGCCGTAGCGGCGGCGCACCGCCAGATGCCGTTCCAACTCCTCCGGCAGATGCTCCGTCAGCTCCCCGGCCAGCTCGAAGATCAGCGCTTTCAGCCGGAACAGCTCCCGCCAGCTTCCCGCCGGGGCCGCCGCCTCGCGGCAGCGCCTCCGCAGCTCCTCATCCAGCCGATGCCGCGAACAGCGGCGCGACTCCCCGAATACGTCGCATCCGGCCAGCAGTTCAAGCTGGAAGTGCAGCGAATAGAACGCCAGCTGCGGGCCGAAATCGAATTCGAGGTCGAGTCCGGTCGGCATGAAATACCAGTACCCCGCCTCCAAGGTGAACCGCTGATTCCCGGTATGGTTGACCAGTTCACCCGTTCCGGCCGTGACCAGGAAAATCCGGTTGAAGCTGTAGCAGTTCCGCCCGCGCCAGCGGAATTCGGCCTCGCCGAACTCCGCGATCCGGCAATTCAGCTGCCCGGCCAGCGCCGCCAGCGCGTCGTGTCGCGTCATTCCCATGAAAGTATATGTTTCCGCACTGTTATTGAATTTGAAGAATCTTCTGACGGCATATAACTTATACCGTATCACCGGAATTTCAACGATCGGAAAAGGGAGATTTTGAATCATGAAGTATCCGAATGGTCACAACAGCGCGATTTCATTTCCGTTGGGCGGCATCGGCACCGGCAGCATCGGGCTTTCCGGCGCCGGGCAGCTGATCGACTGGGAGATCATGAACCGCCCGGACAAAGGCAGCCACAACGGCTACAGCCATCTGGCGGTCAAGGCCGAACGCGGCGGCGAGCTGGTCGACGTGCGCGTGCTGAACGGCGACATGGCCCCTCCTTACACCGGAACCTCCTCCTTCGGCGAGGCCGGCAACCGCTTCGCCGGATACGGCTTCGGCGCAAACAAATGCCTGCTGCCCGGCCTGCCGCACTTCCGCGAAGTGGAGTTCGACGGCGAGTTTCCGTTCGCCCGGCTGACCTTCCGCAATGAAACCTTCCCCGGCGAAGTCGTGCTGCGCGCCTTCAACCCGCTGATTCCGCTGAACGACTTCGACTCCTCGCTGCCGGCGGCGGCGTTTGAAATCGAATTCCATAACGATACCGCCGGGGAACTGCGCTATACCGCCGCGCTTTCGGTCCGCAATCCGGTCGAACGTTCCTGCCACACTTTGACGGGACGGCTTCTGGAGATGAAGCAAAAGCAGCACCACGCCGCTTCACCCCGCTACGGCGAACTCGCGCTCGTCACCGATGCGGAGGAGTACTCCGGCCAGAGCTGCTGGTACCGCGGCGAATGGCAGGACGACATCAATATGTTCTGGAACGATTTCGCCCGCCCCGGCGCACTGAAACCGCGCGACTACCCGGCGGAAAACGGCCGGCACCGGCACGACACCGGCACCCTCGCCGCCCATCTGACGCTGCCGCCCGGCGGACGCGGAAAGATCCGCTTCGTCCTCGCCTGGTACTGGCCGAACGTCAGGAACTTCTGGAACGAGGGCGAACGCGAGTATCCCGGCTGGCGCAACTGGTACGCCACGCAGTTCGGCAGCGCGGCGGAGGTGGCGGACTATTTCATGGCGAACTACGACCGGCTGCTCAATGAGACCCGGCTTTTCCACGACGCGCTGTTCTCGTCCACCCTGCCGGAGGCGGTGATCGACGCCGTTTCCGCCAATCTCGCGGTGCTGAAGAGCGCGGCCTGCCTGCGGCTGGAGAACGGCGAATTCTACGCTTTCGAAGGAACCTCCAGTCTGTACGGCAGCTGCGAGGGAAGCTGCACCCACGTCTGGAACTACGCCTACGCGCTGCCTTTCCTGTTTCCGGCGCTGGAGCGGTCGATGCGGGAATTGGACTACACCTGGAACTTCCAGCCGGACGGCGGGCTCGGCTTCCGGTTGCAGCTGCCGCTGGGGCGCGAGGCCACCGGCTTCCGCGCCTGCGTCGACGGGCAGATGGGCGGCGTGATCAAGATGTACCGGGAGTGGAAGATTTCCGGCGACACCGGCTGGCTGCGCCGCTGGTTCCCGCAGGCCAGACGGGCGCTGGAATACGCGTGGAGCCCGGAAAACCCGGACCGGTGGGACCCGGAACAGTCCGGCGTGCTGACCGGCCGCCAGCATCACACGCTGGACGTCGAACTCTTCGGCCCGAATCCGTGGCTGACCGGGTTCTATCACGCCGCGCTTGACGCCGCCGCCCGGATGGCCGACGCCGTCGGTGAACCGGAGAGCGCCGCGCTGTACCGGAGCATCCGCGCCCGGGGCCGCAAGTTCGTCGAGGAACAGCTTTTCAACGGCGAATATTATGTCCAGAAGCTCGACCTCGCCGACGACGCCGTGCTGGCCCCCTTCCGCGACGCCCGCCGCTGCTACTGGAATGAGGAGTCGCGCCAGATCAAATACCAGCTCGGCAACGGCTGCCTGACCGATCAATTGCTCGCCCAGTGGCACGCCTCGCTGGCGGGGCTGGACGACGTGTTCGACCCGGCGCGGATTCCGGCCGCCCTGCGGGCGATCCACCGATACAACTTCCTGCGCAGTTTCCGCGACTACGCGAACTTCTGGCGGGTCTACGCGCTGAACGACGAGGCCGGAACCATCATCTGCAGCTGGCCGCACCGCGACATGCCCGCGATCCCGATTCCGTATGCGACCGAGGTGTTCACCGGCTACGAATACCACTTCGCCGCCCAGCTGGTGATGCACGGCATGGTCGCGGAAGGGACCGAAGTGGTCGAAGCGGCCCGCGCCCGCTATGACGGCGTGAAGCGCAATCCGTGGAGCGAAATCGAGTGCGGCAGCAACTACGCCCGCTCCATGTCCAGCTATTCGCTGCTGAACGCCTACGGCGGCTTCCGGTTCGACCTTGCGGCGGGGATGATCGGCTTCGCCCCCGCCGCCCGGCGTCCCGGCGAATGTTTCCGCTCTTTCTGGAGCCTCGGCACCGGCTGGGGCAGCGTCGAAATCACCGACGACTCCTGCACGCTCCGGGTGCTGTACGGGAGCTTGAAGGTGAATACGCTGCAGTTCCCGCTCGAACCGGCCTCCGTGCGGCTCGGCGGCCGGGAGCTGCGCTTCACCCGGTGCGAGAGCGGAATTGAGCTGGCCGAACCGGCGGAGCTCACCCCCGCCGTCGAACTGACCTGCTTCCGGCAGTGTGCTACTCCGTAATGATCTCCCGGTAGCTCTTGCCGCCGGGAATCATCGGGAGCACGTGGTCGAGATAGACGGTGTGGCAGTCCAGCAGGAAGGGACCGGGAGTTTCGAGCATCTCCCGGATCGCGTCCTCAAGTTCCGCCGGATCGTACACCTCGCGCGACGGAATGCCGTAGCAGCGGGCGATCCCGGCGAAATCCGGGAAAGGCCGCTCCCCCCTGACCCGCAGATCGGTGTTGCCCCGGCGGCTGTGGTAGAAACGGTCCTCCAGCTGCGCGACCATGCCGAGGTGCTGGTTGTTCAGGATCACCATCTTGACCGCGATCTCCTCGGTCGCGATCGTGCCCAGTTCCTGAATATTCATCTGGAACGAGCCGTCGCCGTCGATATTGATCACGGTCGCTTCGGGCCGGGCCAGCTTCGCCCCCATCGCGGCAGGCAGGCCGAACCCCATCGAACCGAGTCCGCCGGAAGTCAGCAGCTGCCGCGGCTGGGTGAACGTGTAGAACTGCGCGCTCCACATCTGGTGCTGCCCCACGCCGGGCACGATCACCGCGTCGCCCGCCATCCGGCAGATCGTTTCGATCACCCTCTGCGGCTGCACCTTGCCCGGCTCGTCGCGGTATGCCAATGGATGCGCCCGCTTCCAGCCGGCGATGCGGTTGTGCCATTCGGCGTATTCGCGGAAGCGGGGAGTGCGGTTCAGCCGCTCCAGAAACTCCCGGATGTCGGCGGTGATGCCGAGGTCGGCGCGCACGTTTTTGTTGATCTCCGACGGGTCGATATCGATGTGGATGATCCGGGCCGGACGCGCAAACTCATCCGGATTGCCGGTCGAACGGTCCGCGAAACGGGCGCCGAACGCCAGCAGGAGATCGCACTCGTTCGCCGCGTAATTCGCATAGTAGCTGCCGTGCATGCCGAGCCATTTCAGCGACAGCGGATGATCCTCCGGGAACGCGCCGATCCCCATCAGACTGGTGGCGACCGGGATATTGAAACCCTCCGCAAACCGGGTCAGCTCCTCCGCCGCCCCGGCGGCGATCACACCGCCCCCGGCGTAAATGCACGGGCGCCTCGAACGGGCGATCGCGGCGAGCACCGCTTCGCAATCCTGCTCCGTCACCGCCGGAGGCTTCCGTATCAGCTCCGGCGACGGCTCCGGGCAGAACCGGAACTCCAGCCGCCGCTGTTGGACATCTTTGGGAATGTCGATCCAGACCGGCCCGGGACGGCCGCTGTTCGCGAGGTAAAACGCATCCGTGACGGTCTGCGAAAGTTCCTCCGGCTTCATCACCAGATAGCTGTGCTTCACGATCGGGCGGGTCATGCCGATGATGTCGGTCTCCTGGAACGCGTTCCGGCCGATCAGCTTCGACTCCACCTGCCCGGTGATGATCACCAGCGGCACCGAATCCATATAGGCGTCGGCGATCCCGGTCAGCAGATTGGTCGCGCCGGGGCCGCTGGTGGCCATGCAGACACCGGTTCTGCCGGTGGCGCGGGCGTATCCGCAGGCGGCGAATGCGCCTCCCTGCTCGTGGCGCGGCAGGATCACCCGGATCGGGGAGTCCGCCAGCGCCTGATGAAATTCGATCGCGGAGCCGCCCGGATACGCGAACACCAGTTCGATGCCGAGGCGCTCCAGAGTTCTGATGGTGATCTCAGCACCTTTCAAAAGCTTATTCATATATGGAAATCTTTCACGGTAAAATTATTACGGATCAAAACGGCACAGTCGCACGACTGCACAGACGCCTCCCGGAAAGAAGAAGAAAGAGGAAAAACAGCGAAGATCACTCCGCGCAGATACAGCCCGGACGCACTACCGGGAGACCGGTGCGGCCGGGCGGCTAACAACGACTGCCGTCGCCGAAAATCTGCCTGCAAAGTGATTCATTGTGATAAGTTCCATTGCCATACCTGAATGGCTGGCGCTTAGTATAGCCGCCCGGCCCGGTTTTGTCAAGCCGTTTCCCGCGCGTTCCCATACCGATTTTTTCATAAAAAGTCCGAAAATGACTGGAAATGGCGCAACGGAGTGTTACATTAAATTAAGCTGAAACGGTTTCAAGGTTCGTTTCATCATAAAAATCAAGGAACAAAGACATGGCCCTGGTTCGTCACCCTTCCAATCCGGTCCTTTCGGCGAAGGACATCCCGTTCGACGCGTCGCTGATCTTCAACGCGGGCGTCTGCAAATTCAACGGACGCTATGTGATGGTGTTCCGGAACGACGTCGGCTTCGGCCCGAACGGCTACGGCAAAACCTACACCAACCTCGGTATCGCCTACAGCAGCGACGGCGTGAAATGGGAAGTCCAGCCCCGGCCGTGGAAAGTCGCCGCCGATATCGTCGCCGCCGACCCGGAACTCAGCCGCTTCTACGACCCGCGCCTGACGGTGATCGACGGCCGCTGCTATCTCTGCTTCGCGGTGGACACCATGCACGGCGTGCGCGGCGGCATCGCGGTCACGGACGACTTCGACCACTTTGAAGTGCTGTCGATGTCCGCCCCCGACAACCGCAACATGGTGCTGTTCCCCGAAAAGTTCGACGGCAAATTCGTACGCCTCGAACGCCCCTTCCCCGAATACAGCCGCGGCTATCAGGAGAAGTTCGACATCTGGTCGAGCATGTCCCCCGACTGCCGCTACTGGGGCGACACCCGGCTGGTCCTCGGCATGGAGGACGTCCCCTACGCCAACGCCAAAATCGGCCCCGCCGCGCCGCCGATCAAGACTCCGAAAGGCTGGCTCTGCACCTTCCACGCCACCTACAAGGACATGAGCCGCAATCTCTTCGGCTGGGAAAACGCCAACAATCCCGACGTCACCTGGAACAAGGAGTACTTCGGCGGCCTGATGCTGCTCGCTCTCGACGACCCGCAGAAAGTGATCGGCCTCGCCCCCGAACCTCTTCTCAAAGCCACCGAAAAGTATGAACTCGAAGGTTTCCGCGGCAGCGTGATCTTCCCCGGCGGCATGCTGCTCGAAGACGACGGCGAAGTCAAGATCTATTACGGCGGCGCCGACACCGTCGAGTGTCTCGCCACCGCCTCGGTCGACGACCTCCTCGCCCTGATCAAACCCTTCTCCCGCTGACCTCCGGGATTTCGCTCCTTTCGGAGCGACCAAGGCGCTTCGCCCTTGGAACCCGACCGGCAAGGTGCCGGTGCCGAATACTTGAGAGCCGGGAAAACCGTTCCGGTTTTCCCTCCGGGTGGGGGAACTCTGATGGAGACAGGCAAGGAGCGTACAGGAGCGGCACACCGCTCCGGTCGGCGCAAAGCCTGCTTTTTTGCAGGCTTTAGGCACTCCCTGCGCCTGCTGCCGCCGGAGGCCACGCGCGGAACGGCCAGATGCTGACCGGGTAATAGACAGATACCCTGATGGAGGCTGATAAGAGTTTATCTGCCGATATACGAAAGGCGAGGTCAGGCAACAATACAATTACCATATCACAGGCAAGCATATCTTTGAGTACGAGCCTTACTGAACCTTACCTGTATAAAAAGGTAGGGAGAGTTCAGCCTCCATGAGTGTAACTTCACATCATCCGGTCAGCATCTGGAGGTTCCGCGCGTGACCTCCGGCGGCAGCAGGTGCAGGGAGTGCCCGGCGTCGGCAAAAAAGCCGACGCGGTCGCCGACCGGAGCGGTGTGCCGCTCAGGTACCCGCCTGCCTGTCCACAGTAGAGCCTCCCCTCCCCGGAGGGAAAGGCGGTACGCCTTTCCCGGCTCTCAAGTATTCGGCGCCGGCACCTTGCCGGTCGGGTTCCAAGGGCGAAGCGCCTTGGTCGCTCCGAAAGGAGCGAAATCCCGGAACCTCTTTCCTGACGATTCACGCATGTCACAAATTGTCACAAATTTTCATTTTTTTCTTTCCGGACACTTGACATTTTCTCTTTTTTCGGTCATAATATAACAGAAATTGCATCTTAAAACAATGCAATTTTTTATTTCAACCAATTGCATCGGAAAACGATTCAAACATGAATAAAACCAGTAAATCGGATCAACTGTACCGGCTGCTGCTGGAAAGAATTTCCCGGCTTTCGGACGGCGACAACTTTCCCACGCTGCGTGAGATCATGAGGGAATACCGTGTCAGCCAGTTCACCGCGGCTCCGGCCCTGAAGCGGTTGCAGGAGAAGGGGTTGATCGCGTCGCATGTCGGGCGCGGCAGCGTCGTCACCCGCACGGCCGGGCGCAGGCACGGGGCCACGATCCTCTATCTGCGCCCCGACTGGCCCTCGTTTTCCATTCAGGCGATGGAGGAAGCGATGACCGGCGAAGCGGCCGCGCGGGGATACCATTGTGAAATCCTGCGATACGATATTGCGGCGGACATCTACCGGCAGCTTCCCGGTTTCGAGGCGGATGCGGTGATTCTCGACCCGATTCAATTCGACCACTTCACCGCCGAACAGCTCCAGATCCTGACCAGTTCGGTGCGGCCGGTGGTGCTCTGCCGTTCGACGCTGCCGGTATTCAATATCAAATGCGTCGGTTCCCACCTGATGGAAACCGGCATCACCGCCGCCAATTACTTATACCGCAATGGACACCGCAAAATCGGCGTCCTCTTCAGCGAAGGGCGCTCCTACACGATGACCACCGTGGTCGACACGCTGCTGCTGTGCGCCCGGACCCTCGGCTGCGAAGTGACGGTGCTCGACGCGAACATCCGGCGCGGAGTCGATTCCTGCCGCCAGACCCGGGAGTTTCTGGAACGGGAGTTCAAGCCGGATTTCACCGCGCTTTTCGTATGCAGCTACGCGACCGCCCGCGAAACCCTCGCCTTCCTGCGCTCGCGCGACGTCGCCGTACCGGAGGAACTCAGTCTGCTCAGCTACGGTTTCGACACGGTGCCGGACGAAGCGCCGTTCATCAGTTCCGTGGATGCGCCGCTCCCCAGACAGGCGAAGGCGGTGCTGGACATCATCGACCACCAGCTTTCCGGCGATCTCTCCTTTCCGGGGCAGATCAATATCCCCCCGGAAATCCGTGAATACCAGAGTGTACAACATTTATCGGGAAACATCCTATGAAACAATCCTATGACCTGATCGTCGCCGGCGGCGGCCCGGCCGGAGTCGCCGCCGCCGTCGCCGCCGCGCGCGGCGGAGCCGACACGCTGCTGATCGAACACACCGGCTGCCTCGGCGGCATGGGCACTTCCGGGCTGGTCGGCGCCTGGTGCCCCTTTACCGACGGCAAGCGGCTGCTCCACGGCGGAATCGGCGCGGAAGTCGTGCGGCGCACCACCCGGCAGCTCGCCTGTCTGGAAAGCACGGAAATTCCGCACGGCCACATCCCGTTCGACCCGGAATACCTCAAGCTGGTGCTCGACGAGCTCGTCCGGTCCGCCGGCGTGCAGGTGCTGTTCCACACCGTCGTCGCCGGTGCCGAAACCGAAGGCCGGAAGCTCCGCCGCGTCACCGCCGCCAACAAATCCGGCATTCACAAGTTCGAGGCCCGCTGTTACATCGACTGTACCGGCGACGGCGACCTCGCCGGCTTTGCCGGGGCGGAATTCATCGAACCGCAGCCAGACGAGGAGACGATGCCCGGCTCGCTCTGCTTCGTGCTCTCCAACATCGACAGTTACAGCTACACCCACGTCACGCGCGGCACCTTCGGCGGCAATCCGGCCAGCCCGATCTGGACGATCATGGCCGATCCGCGCTACGCCGACATCGAATCGATGCACCTGACCAGTAATCTGGTCGGCCCCGCGACCGCCGCCTTCAACGCCGGGCACCTCTACTTCGACGCGACCGACCCGGAATCGGTCACGCAGGCCATGTTCCAGGGGCGCAAGCTGGCGAACCGCCTCACCGAGGCGCTGCACGACTGCGGCGGCGCGGCTTTCGCGGCGGCCCATCTCGCCCAGACCGCTTCGCTCGCCGGAGTGCGCGAATCGCGCCGCATCCGGGGGCGCTACGAACTCACGCTGGCGGATTACCGCGCCCGCCGCGACTTCCCTGATTCGATCGGGCGCAACTGTTACTATGTGGACGTCCACCAGGGTAAGCACAAGCAGAAACAGTGCCGCACCTACGAGGGCTGGCAGGCTTACATGCGCGAAATGCCCAACGCCGACTGGAACTGCGGTCCGGGGGAGTCCCACGGAATTCCGTTCCGCATACTGCAGCCGGAAAAGCTGGACAACCTGCTCGTGGCGGGCCGCTGCGTCTGCTGCGACAAGGCGGTCTTCGGCAGTCTGCGGGTGATGCCGAACGCATTCACCACCGGGGAAGCCGCCGGAACCGCCGCCGCGCTGATGATTCGCGACAACATCGATGATTCCGGGAAACTGAACATAGAGGAATTACGGACCGAATTGATTCAAAACGGAGCCATTCTATAACCAACGGCAAAGGAGAATTGCAGGATGAAACAAAAATTCACCTTAATTGAGCTGCTCGTCGTGATTGCCATCATCGCAATCCTCGCGGCCATGCTGCTTCCGTCGCTGAACAAAGCGCGGGAGTCGGCCAAAAAGATCAGTTGCGTCAACAATCTCAAGCAGATCGGCACCGCCCTCTCGCTTTACAGCGGCGACCACGGCGTCTATCCCGCCGCGACTTCTCCGGTGGTGGAGGGACGCAACCAGCAGTACTGGTATCACCGCATCCGCCCCTATCTCGGCAGCCCCGAGGTGCCGACCAGCTGGGAACAGGCGACGGAGCTGGCCCGGAAGGGAGTGCTTTTCTGCCCGTCCACCGAAGTGGTTTACGGCCCGAGCGGACTCTCCGACACGGTCAGCTACGCGATGAATGCGTTCAGCTACCTCGCGCAGCATAAGAAATTCGGCCCGGCTGTCTGCACCGACAGTTCGCCGACCACGACTTCACCGTACATGATCAAGCCGGAAAGCCGTGCGCCGGGGATCCCGCCGAGCAAGATCATCTTCATCAGCGAACTCGGACGCAACCCCGGCAGCGCCACCGGCGGCGTCCATCCGGCAATCCGCAACCGCGATTACTATGTCGGAAATGCGGGGGATACCCTGCCCGCCTTCCGCCACAACGACGGTAAAACCTCGCTGCAGCTCGACCTTCATGTCGAATCGGCGGTCACTCCCCAGCGGGTCGCATGGGAACTTTACTTGTATTGAACATAAGGAAAACCGCAATGAAGCATCTTCAACCTCTCTATGCCGTCTCCGCGCTGCTGCTCGCCACGGCCTGTCCGGCGGCGGAGCTGGCGGCCCCGCGCCCGTGGCTCGCATTCGACCGGTATGAACAATACCGCCCCTCCTTCTATTCCGGCAAGGGAAAGCTGGAAAACGTCTCCGGCGGCGTCCGCCTGACCGGCGACACCCGCACTTTCGTGCTGCGGGACCGGAAGTTCCTGATCCACAGCCATAATTCACCGGAGGCGGCGCTGTTCGACTGCGAGCTGGCCTCCTCCAACCCGGTCAAGGTCGTGATCTCCGGCACCGCCGACGGCAAGCCCTTCCGCAGCGCTCCCGCCGAACTCCGCCCCGGCATGAAGCAGCTCCGGGTGGAACTCGGCAAACCGGGACTTCTGGCCGTTTCCGGGCTGGAAATCCTCAATCCGGGCGGCAAACTCGACCTGACGCTCCGCCGCGCCGCACTGGAATACGCGACGAATCCGGCACAGGCGCTGCTGGTCGCCCCCGCCCTCCCCTCCCGGCTGGCGATCCTGAATCCCGGCGAACCGGTACGGCTCAGCGTGACCAATCCGACCGCTGAAACCATCAGCTTCACGATCGACGGCAAACTGACCCACTTCTACGGGAAAGCCCTTCCCTTCCGGGCGGAGCAGAAACTCGCACCGGGCCAAAGCGCCACCGTGTCCGTCCCGGAGCTGCCCGCCCTGAACGGACACTGGCAGCTCGACTGGACCGTCCGCTCCGGCAGCGACGCCGCGACCGGCAAGGCGGGACTTGCGATCCTGCCCGCCCTGCCCGCCTATCAGGCGAAGCCGGACGACTTCAAGTTCGGCGTCTGCTCCCATCCCGGACGCTGGGCGGAGGGGGAACGCGAACTTGAAGCGCAGGCGACCGCCCGTATCGGCGCGGCATACGTGCGTACCGGCGTCGACTGGAGCAACATCCAGCCGACCGCAGCCCCGCCGGACTACCGGCTCTTCGATTCGGTCGTCGACCTGTTCGCCCGGCACGGCATCGAAACGCAGGGCATGTTCGGCTTCTGCGCCCGCTGGGCCGCGCCGGAATCCACCCGCAACGCCCCAAAGTGGCAGGAGTGGAACCGCGCCAAACCCGACCTCGACGCGTGGAAAAGCTATGTGGAGGCCACCGCCCGTCATTTTCAGGGACGCATCCGCATCTGGGAGATCTGGAACGAACCCGATCTTCATGCGTTCAGCCACTTCAGCGCCGCCGACTACGTCGACCTCGCCCGGGTGGCCCACGCCACGGTCAAGGCGGTCGATCCCGGCCTGACCGTATTCTCCGCCGGTTTCGCGGGGCTCAGCCCCCATCCCGGGCGGCGCGACCCGGACTATCAGTATAAAGTGATGCGCGACGGCAAGCAGTATTTCGACGTGCACGCCTATCACGGCCACAGCAACTACGCGACCTACGCCCGGCAGATCGACGAGCGACTGCTGCCGCTGCGGGAAAAGGCCGGCGTCACGATTCCGTGGTACGCCAATGAAACCGCGGTCAGCGCGATCGGCGGCACCGAGCGCGAACAGGCTTCGGCGCTGTTCAAGAAGCTGCTCTTTTCGTGGAGCCGGGGCGCGATCGGCTACAACTGGTACGACCTGCGCAACGACGGCTTCACCGCCACCGACCCGGAACACCATTTCGGACTCCTGACCCACGATTTTCAGGCCAAGCCGGTGCTGAGCGTCTATCATACGCTGGCCCGCTGTTTCCGGGGCGCGCGGTTCGAGCGCAACCTCGAACTGCCCGAAGGGTGCGTCGGCTTTGAATTCAGCAACGGCCCCGACCGGCTGCTGGCGGTCTGGAACGAGGCCGATACCGCGACCGGCCCCATTCCGGTACTCACCGACGCCCGCCGCGCCGAACGCATCGACCTGATGGGCAACGCCGTCAACCAGCCGCTCGCCGCCGGGCTGACGCTGCTCGACCTGACCGCCGCGCCCGCGATTCTCCGGCTCGAAAACGCGAAGCGGGCCGAACTCAAGCCGGAGCTGATCAGCTTTGAATCCGGCGCCGTCGTGCCCGGCCAGCCTTTCGCGTTGACGCTGACGCTCGCCAATCCGACCGGCAAAGCCGCCGATTTCAAACTCGCATTCCGGCCGAAAAAGGGCATCACGCTGACCCCGGCCGAAACCACGGTACATGCCGCTCCGGGGCAGAAGCAGGTAGTGACCGTGAACGGGAAAGCCGCCGCTGACAGCCGCCCGGACCGGGTACGGCTTGCCTACAGCCTCGCCGGGACTCCGTTCCACGGTGAATTCGACGTGCCGCTCCGGGCCGCGACCCGCATTCCCGCCGGTGACGGCAACTACCGCCGGAAGCCGGACTTCCGGCTGGACCGTCCCGCTCAGGTGGTTTCCTATTGCGAGGGTGATCCGAGCAAGCGTCATCTGGTCTGGCAGGGACCGGAGGACCTCAGCGCGGGCGTATATCTGCGCAAGGACGCCGAAGAGCTGGAAATCTACACTGCCGTCACCGACGACGTGCATGTCCAGCCCGCGACCGGCACCGACATCTGGCAGGGCGACAGCATCCAGTTCGCGCTCTCCATCCCCGGACAGAACGGCTCCTGGAAGATCGGATTGGCCCGCCTCGCGAACGGCAGGGCGCAGACTTTCGTATGGGAAGCCCCGACCGGATTCGATCCGGCGGCCGCCACCGATGCGATCCGGCTGACCACCTTCCGCGACGACAAGGCGCACCGCACCGCCTACCGCGCCAGGCTGAAGCTCGACGCCTTCGGCCTCACCGAACAGAGACTGCGCGACGGCATCCGCTTCAATCTGCTGATCAACGACAACGACGGTGAACTCCGGGAAGGCTTCATCCAGATCGCCCCCGGAATCAGCGAATGGAAGAACTTCGAGAAATTCCCGCTGATCGTCTTTGAATAATTTCCCATGACAGCGGGACCGCCTGCCGATAACTCCGGCAGGCGGTCCTGTTTTTTCAAGAGAAAATCGGCAGCAGACTCACTTGTCGCGCAGACGGCGGCGGGTGTCGGCGGCGATCCGCCAGAATTCCAGCAGAATCCGGGGCGCGCACCACACTGTCAGGGTCGAACCGGAAACGTCCCGCCACTCCGGCAGCGGATACTCGTAAATCCGCCGCAGCGCCGCCCTCCGCCCGAAATACTGGATGAAACGCGAAAAAAGCTCCACATCGAAAATCCACCGCGTGACCAGCGGCTCCCGGAACAGGATTTTCGCAGTGCGAACCCGCAGCAGTTTCGCACCGCACTGCGTGTCGTAAACCGGCAGCCTCAGAAAGAGCGATGCCAGCGTCGCAAAACAGCGCCCGACCAGATGGCGGAACACCGAGCGGCGGATATCCGCGCCGAGCCGCTGCAGCCGGCAGCCGCACACGATCTCCAGCCGCGGCTTCCCCTCGAACAGCTCCGCCATCACCGGAATCAGCCGCAACGGGGTCGAAAAGTCGGCGTCCCAGTATCCGACCAGCGGCGCTTCACTCTCAACGGCGGCCGCCATTCCGGCGCGCACCGCTTCGGCCTTGCCTCCGTTGCGCTCCAGCGTCACCACGCGGATCTGCCACGGGAAACGCTTCACCAGCTCCTCCAGCATCACTCCGGTCCCATCCCGGCTTCCGTCGTCGACGAAAACCAGCATCAGCTTCGGCTGTTCGGAGAGGAAGGCCGAAACCGCAGGCACATTCAACCGCTTCTCTTCATTGTAACAGGGAATCACGACACAGATATCCGGCATACCGCCTCCAATGACAATCCGGGCAGATGGAGCCCGCACGCCGCGGGAACTCCCTCCAGCACCGCTTCACAATAAAACAACCGGTGCAGCAGCGCATTCAGCCATCCGGGCGAAATCGCGCCGCCGCCGATCCCGCCGCCCGCCGATCCCCGCGCCAGTTCCAGCAGCCGCACCGGATACAGCGAACAGAAAAACGAACGGCATTCCAACACCTCCAAACCGCTCCGCTCCAGCACCGCCGCCAGATCGGCGCGGTCGTAGCGCCGGAAATGGCGCAGCCGCCGATCATGTTCCCCATACAGGCGGCTTCCGGCCGGAACCGTGATCAGCAGCACGGCTCCGCGCGGAAGCCCGCCGGCCAGCATTTTCAGGAACCCGGCATCATCCTCCAGGTGTTCGAGCACATCGAACAGCGTCACGCAGGAAACCTCCGGCAGGATCGCGGCGTCCAGCGCCCGTTCCGCCCGGATCCGCCCCGGCGCCGCCGTTTCCAGCTCCCGCATGGTTCCGGCATCGAACGCGGCGTCCACCGCCCGGAATCTCCAGCGCGGCAGCTCTGCAGCCATCCGCCTGAGCAGATACCCGTCACCGCAGCCGAAGTCCAGCAGCGTCCCTTCCCCGCCCCCGATCCGCCTGCGGAGCAGCCGCATCAGGAAATCCGCGCGCGCCAGCTCCCAGAAGTGGCGCGTTTGAACCGGCGTTCCGGTTCTTCCTTGTTCATTGAGATCCAAGCTGCGCCTCCACCAGTTCCAGATTCCGCCGGGTCTGCCCGTCGCGCGGCTTCAGTTCCAGCACCCGCCGCCACTCCCGCGCGGCCCGCTCCCGGTCCCCGGAAAAATAACCGGCCAATCCCGCCGCGAAGTGGAGCTGGAACTCCACGCCGCTGCCGTCCGCGACCTGCTTTTCCAGCAGCGCCGCCGCTTCGGGGGCCTTTCCAACCGCCGCCAGCTTCCCCGCCGCCAGCGAATAGGCTGGCGGCAGGAAAATTTCAGGCGCGACAAAAGCATCCCGTCCATTTGAGCGCAGCACTCCGGCCAGCTCCTCCGCCGTGGCCGCCATCCCGGCCATCAGCCGGGCGTGGGCCGCCAGCAGCACCGCGGTATTCCTGAACTGCGCATCGCGCGGAGGCTCCTGCCGGGAGGAGGCGCGGTTGAAAAGTTCGCCGGTCTCGTAGAGCAGCTCCGGCAGCTGCCGGTTGATCGCCACTTCGCCCAGCCCCTCCAGCGCGCGCTGCGCCGGATTCTCCACCGCCGCCGCGCGCCCGAACAGCAGCCGGGTATCCGAAAAAGTTTCCAGATAGAACCAGTCCGTCAGCAGATAACCGGCCAGCAGAATCCCCGCCGTCCATGCGGAAACACGCGGCAAACGGCGGAACAGCCCCCGCCCCGCCACTCCGATCCAGCACCACACCGCCGCCGACAGCAGAAAATTGTACCGTTCCGCATAGTTTGAATTGGTCAGCGCCCCGCTCGACAGCAGCGGCAGAGCAAGAAACACGAATCCGGCGGCGAACGCCATCTGGAAGCGGTTCGGCACCCGGCTTTTCCGCCCGGCCCATATCACGGCGGCCAGCACCGCCGCCGCCCACAGCAGCTCAGGAAGCATCTCCGGCAGCGTCAGGCGCGGATGGATCGGATTCAGTGAAAACGGCCAGACCGCCCCTCCGAAATAGCGCAGCAGATTCGCCGCATCGGCGATGCCGGAGGCGTGCGAGCCGGAGAGTTCACTGAACGTCATCGCGCTGACCAGCACCCCTCCGGCAATTCCGGCTGCGCCGACCGGCCACAGCAGCCGGAAAAGTTTTCCCCACTCGCCGGGAAAGCGGCACCATGCGTACAGCGCCATCACGCCCGGCAGCGGCAGCGCCGACGGCTTGAACAGGAACGCAGCGAACATCAACAGCACCGTTCCGGCCCCCGCCTTCTCCCGTCGGCAATCGCGCAGAAAGGACAGGAACGCCGCCAGCGCGAACAAGGTGCACCCCATCCCCTTGCGGTCGGCGATCCACGCGGCCGTTTCGCACTTGCCCGGATTCCACGCCCAGAGCAGCGTCAGCAGCAGCGCCGCCGACGCCGGGACCCGCAGTTTGCGCAGGATCAGGAACAGCAGCGCCGCGCAGCCGCCCAGCATCAGCAGCTGCACCGCGTGGTAGCCCGGCGCCCACGTCCCGAACAGGGCGTGGTCGATCATCAGCGAGAATGTGGTCAGCGGCGTGTAGACCGTCTGCAGATTGGTGGTGAAATTGTGGAGCAGATTCGCCCAGCTCATGCCGATATACGGATTGTCGAGGATGAAGTTCGCGTCATCCCATTCATACAGGAAGCCGTAATTGAGCGACGGCAGGAAAGGCAAAATCGCCAGCAGCGCCGCCACTGCCGGGCGCCAGGCCCCGCGCCGGCTCATGGCATCGCCTCCGCCCGCTTCAGGTTTTCGCGCAGCCTCGCATCGCCGGGACGCAGTTCCAGAGCGGCGCGCCACTCCCGGCGCGCCCGTTCAAAATCTTTCGTCAGGAATCCGGCCAGCCCGGAAGAGAAATGCAGCTGGTATGCGTCGCCCGCCTTGCGCTTCAGCTGAAGTTCAAGAAGAGCTGCCGCTTCCGCCGCGTTGCCGTCCTGAATCAGCCGCCCCGCCGCCAGCGAATAGGCCGGCGGCAGGAACGCCTCCGGCGTGTAATAGTCGCGCGGCACGTCGGCCGCCAGATATGCCGCCAACTCCCGCCCGGCGGCGGCCTCTCCGGCCATGCTCCGGGCCAGCCGGGTCAGCAAAGTTCCCATGTCGAAATACGTTTTGCGCCGACTTTCCGGCTGAAAAGGCTGCTGCGCCAGAAAAAGCGCGCCCGCCTGATGCAGCAACCCGGGATCGCTCCGGTTCACCGCAACCAGCGCCAGCCCCTCCAGCGCCTTCGGCGCGGGGCGGTCGGCCGCGGCGGCCCTTCCGAACAGCAGCCGCGTATCCGAAAAGGTCTCCAGATACACCAGATCCGTCAGCAGGCAGCCGGCCAGCAGAATACCGGCCGCCCATGCGGAAACGCGCGGGAAACGGCGGAAATATCTCCCGCCTGCCACGCCGATCCAGCACCACGCCACCGCCGAAAGCAGGAAGTTGTAGCGGTCGCAGTAATCCGCGTTGGTGAAGCCCCCGCTGGTCAGCACCGGCAGCGCGGTTCCCAGAAACGCCAGCGTGAACAGCAGTGAAACCCGGAGCCGCTCCCGGGAACGCCCGGCGGCGCACCACAGCCCCGCCGCCAGAACCGCTCCCCACGCCAGCTCCGGCAGCAGCGATCCCCACACGGGGCGCGGATGGATCGGATTCAGCGAAAACGGCCAGACCGCCGCCCCGAAGTAACGCAGCACATACCGGAAATCGGGCGCACCGCCTCCGCCGGAAACCGACAAATCCCGGAACGTCATTCCCATCACCAGCAGCGCGCCCGCGCAGCCCGCCGCCATGACCGGCCACAGCAGCTTCAGCAGTTTCCGGTACTCTCCCGGATGACGGCTCCACGCGTAGAGGCACATCACGCCGGGCAGCGGCAGCACCCACGGCTTGAACAAAAAGGCGATCAGCATCAGCACCGGGGCCGCCCACCCCGCCCGCTCCCGGCGGCAGTCCCGCATGAAGCACCAGAAAGAGGCGAACGCGAAAAACGAACTGGCCAGTCCCTTGCGCTCCGCAATCCACGCGACGCTCTCGCACTTGCCCGGATTCCACGCCCACAGCACCGCCAGCAGCAGCGCCGCCGATGCCGGAATCCGCAGCCGGCGCATAATCAGGAAAAGCAGCGCACCGCAGCCGCCGTACAACAGTAAATTGACCAGATGATAACCACCCGCCCAGTCGCCGAACAGAACATGGTCGGCCATCAGCCATACCGAAGTCAGCGGCGTATAGACGGATTGCAGGGTTGTGGTGAAGGCGTGAACCAGATTCGGCCAGTTCAGCGCGATATGTGCGTTTTCGGTCACGAAGCCGCCGTCGTCCCACTCGTACAGGAAACCGTAACCGAGCGACGGCAGGAAAGGCAGCACGGCGCAAACCGCCGCGACCAGCGGAAAATACCGCCGGAAACGCCGCACTGATTGCATCCACCCGGAAATTCTACCCGATTCCATCCAGTTCTCCCTGTCCGATTCGGATAAAGTACATGTTTTCCGGCTGAATTGCAAGTTTTTTTCCGCAAATCCGGCTACGGACTGAGCCCGCAGAACGCCAGCGGCATGCACAGCACGTCGTACACCAGCAGAAACGGCGCGCCGACTCCGTGGATCGCGTGGTCCACGCCGTTGCCGAACATGCCCAGCGGCGCCCCCAGCGTCATCTCCACACAGCCGAGCGGCAGCAGAAAAATATTCAGCATGTGCTTCCCGGTTTTAAGGAGATGCGCGCTGCCCGCACGCATGCTGCGGATGATGTACGGGCTTGCCTGCCGCGCCGCCTTGACCGCTATCGGAGTCAGGATCGCAATGGTCACCGGATCGATCGCCTCCGCCCGCTTCGCCGGGAAGCAGAGAAAACCGGCAACCAGCACCGGCAGCAACAGTTTACGCGCCGTCATATCCCGCCTCCTCAGAACTTCAGATATTCATAATAGGTTGCGATTTTGTCGGAAGGGCCGGTCACTCCGTCCGAACGGAAGGAGTAGACCAGCCGCGAGGTCGGACGCCCTTCGGGAGCCGCCTGCCGGACCGTGACCGTATAGTATTCCGGCTCATCCCACGAGAAACTCCGCTGCAACTGCGGCAGCACCAGTTCATCGAGCTGGTCGCCGAGCGGCGTGCGCTCCTTGCGCCACAGTTCCAGCGCCCGCAGCACCTCTTTGGCCTGCTCCTCCTCCAACTGCGCCATCGTCCGCAGCATCGTGTAGTTCACGGTGTAGATCGACGGGTTGCCTGACGGAATCCCGAACTGGCGGATCAGCGTCAGCCGGCCGTCCTTATCCAGCGGCAGCAGCGTTTTCGCGGCCGGAAGCCACAGCAGCTCCTCCCGGAACTGCGGCGAAGCGTTGCGCGGCAACGCGTTCATGTCGATTCCCTCATAATCCGCCACCTCGAAGCCGTCGGTACGCGATTCGTCATCAGTGTCGATGTAATCGCTCAACTGATCGGCGAACTCCCCCAGCAGGTCGGTCACCGCCGATTCGGTATCGCGGTCATACGAAAACACGTCCAGCGCATTCACATTCGTCATCGCAACACCGCTCAGCGCACTGGTGATCACGAATTTCACCGGAGTTCCGTAGTAGTCGATCTCATGCTCGATGCTGTCGGCCAGATAGCGGTCGGTGTCGTAATCCTCATACTTGATGTCCTCGGCGCGGCTGGTGCCGTAGAGCTGCCGGTCCGCTTCAATCAGGTAACGCACCCGGTTGCCCGCCCCCTCCGCGATGTAGCCCGAACGCATCAGGTCGGTATACGTCGCCACTCCGACCGTGCTGACCCGCGACACGGCGACCAGCGCCAGCACCAGCAGTCCGGCGGTGGCCAGCATCGCCAGCGCGCTGACCAGCGCCGCGCCGCTTTCATGCGAACGATCCGGCTGTATCCGAACTCTCATCACCGTCCGCCTCCTCCCCCGCCGCCGCTCTGCTGCAGTGAATTTGCGGAAATCGAACTGGCGGAAACCGCCAGCGCGGTATTGCCGCTGGTTCCGGCGGTACGGCGCAGCCAGCGTTCCCGCGTGCCGTCCTGCCACTCGATCGTCAGCTGGATCGCCATCGGAATCCCCTCCAGTTCATCCTCGTTCCAGTCGTCGTACCAGTCGACCGCCGCGTCGGACTGCCCCTCCGCGCCGTATTTGAAATAGATATTCCGCACGCCGGAGGCGAGTTTTTCGGTTTTGAACTTCTGCGCTTCCAGCTCCAGCCACGGCAGCAGCGGTTCGGTCGACCAGTCGCACAGTAGCTCGTCCCCGTACCGGTACAGCCGCACGAAACGGAAAGCATCGCCGCCGCTGCGGGTGCGGCCCAACGCGGTCAGGTAAAGCTCATCCGTTTTCCCCTGAAACACATAGCGATCCTCCCCCTTATCCTCGTCCGGCCACAGGAACGGCACCGCTCCCCGGAACACGGTTTCCGCCAGCCGGTCGATCGCCTGATTGCGTTCCAATTCGCTGCCGATCTTCTGCGCCTGCCGCCAGCTCCGCGAAAACGCCGCCAGCGAAGTCCCGATGATCAGGCCCACCAGCGAAAAAATCGCCATCGCCGCCATCATTTCCAGCAGCGAAAAGCCGCGCCTACTGCGCTGAAGTCGAAGAAGCCGCATTCTCATAATCGATCCTGTCTATCGTCACGGAATCCACCACCTGCCCGTCGCTCTCACGAACCAATTCAATCACACACGCCCGAAGCTGCGCCTGATTTTCCGCCACATTCAGAAAATCGTCCTCCAGCCCCCCCGCATCCTCATAGCGGCAGGTCACCCGGTAGCCGGGGTAATCGAAGAACTCCGCGGTGGGAGGCTCCGGATTGTCCGAAGTCTGGAGCATGTAGTACTCCACCCCCTGCGAAAGCATGTGGAAATTCGTCCACTTCTCCTTCGCCTTGAACAGCCTCCGCTGCGCCGAATTCGCCAGCGTCAGATAGGAGACCACCCCCAGCGACAGAATCGCCAGCGCCACCACCACCTCAATCAAGGTGAAAACGGCGCGGGCCTCCCCCCTGCCCCGGCAGTAATTGTGACGGTACGGCGGCATATCAGAACGCGATTCCTTCCTCGACCATCAGGCGGCCGGTCAATGGAGAGATGGTCATGACCCGGCTCCAGTCACGAAACTGAAGCCGGAATTCGCGCACACCGGAGGCACTGCCGTCCGGGAAAAAACGGAAAACCTCAATCCGGTCGCCGACATTGCCCAGCTCCCCGGTCTCGGTATTCATCACAAACTCCTCGGGCAGCAGCCACTTCAGCTCCGCGAAACTGGCCGGAATGTCAAATTCTTCACTCTCCGGCTCCTGGTCCGGCGGTTCGAGCAGGACCACGGCGTCGCGGTCGACTTCGACCGGTTCGGGATCGCCGGAGCGGAAGGAGCGGTCCTCCGGCAGGTAACAGATGACCCGATCCCGTCCCAACTCGGCGGCCTGCGCGCGCGCGGCCATGCAGAACTGCCGGAAGGCCAGCACGCTGTTTTCAAACTGCGCCGGACCGGAACGCTTCCGCAGCATCGACACCGAAATCCCCAGCACCAGCGTCATAATCGCGACGACGGCGACCAGCTCAATCAGAGTGAAGTTGTTCCGGCGCAACGCCATTTGCTCTTATTCCCAGTTGTTGATATCGGCGTTCTCGCCCTCGCCGCCGGGCTGGCCGTCGCCGCCGTAGCTGGAGAGGTCGAATTCACCGTGTTCGCCGGGGAACACGTAGACGTATTCGTTGCCCCACGGGTCTTTCGGCACATTCGGCTTGATGTAGGGGCCGTCCCACTTCTCGGCCTGATCGACGTTTTCAGTCAGCGCTTCAAGCGACTCCGGATAGCTGCCGGTGTCGAGCTTCAGGTCCATCAGCGACTGTTCGATCAGCTTGATCTGGGTTTTGGCGGTGCTGATTTTCGCGTTGCGCACGTGCCGGAAGTAGAGCGGCGTCGCAATCGACGCGAGCATCACCAGGATCACGATCACAACGACCACCTCAATGAGGGTAAACCGGCCGCGTTTGAAGTTCTTGTTCTGTTTCATAGTTCAAATCTCCTTAAGGTTGAGTAACGTTTAATTGACCTCGTTGATTTCCATGATCGCCATGAAGATGGAGACCACGACCACCAACACCATCAGCGCCAGAAACACGATCACCACCGGTTCGAAGAGGCTCAGCAGCCGCTTCACCTTGCGGCGGGTATTCTCCTCAAGGTGGGCGGCGCTCTTGGTCAGCATCGCGCCGACCGCGCCGGACTCCTCGCCCACCCGGATCCGCGCCGCCAGGCCGGGCGGCACAAAGGGGTTTCCGCTCAGGCCGGCGGAGAGCTTTTCGCCGCCGCGCAGCCGCCCTTCCAGATTGGAAAAGCTCGCGCGGATCACCTGATTCTGGATCACCCGCGTCGCGATACGCACGGTGCGGATGATGTCGACATGGTTGCTGACCAGAATCGCCAGCGTCCGCATGAATTTTCCCATCTCCATCTCCACAAGCAGCTTGCCGAAAACCGGCACCCGCGTCGCGATCAGGCTGCGCCATTCGCGCAGCTGGGCGATGCCGTAGCGCCACTTCAGGACCAGCCAGCCGCCGATCAGCGCCGCCGGAACAATCCAGCAGGCGTGCATGATCACCGTGCTGACCGTCGTCAGGAACACCATCGAACCGGGCTGCTCGCGCCCCATGTCCGCGAAAATCTGCGCAAAACGGGGCACGAACACCGTAAACATCAGGATCGCGACCATCACCGTGATGCTCAGCACCACCGCCGGGTAGATCGAACTGGAGACCACGAATTCACGCATTTCTTTGCTCTCGGACATGAAACGCTGCAGCTCCTCGACCACCTCCGGCAGACAGCCGGTCTCCTCGCCGGTTTCGATCAGGTTCGCATAGAAGCCGGGGAACACCGAACCGTAGGAGCGCACCAGATCCGAGAACTTCTTGCCCTCGTGCAACCCCTGCCGCAGCGTATTGGCCAGATCGCGCAGTTCGTCGTCCGACGCGCTTTCGCTGATGATCGCCAGCGACCGCTCCAGCGGGATGTTCGCCGAAAGCAGCGGAGCGAGCTGACTGGTGAATTCATAGCTGTCCACCTTGCGGTACGGCAGCCAGCGGCGCGGCCCCGCCTCCTCGCCGTCGGCTTCGCCGCAGCAGCGGATCGGGGTCATTCCCCGGCTGCGCAGCTTGGCGGCGGCCTCCTGCATGGAATCGGCTTCGATGTCGATTTCCGTGCCGGACCTGCCGGGAGCTGCGGCGATATATTTATAACGGGGCATAAGCGGGTCCCTCCCTTATCCTTCCTGCGCCGAACGGGCCAGTTCCTCGGCGGTCGTGACGCCGGCCCTGACCTTCGCAATGCCGTCCTCGCGCAGCGTGACCATGCCGTTCGCAATCGCCAGCCGTTCCAGTTCGGAGCTGGGGACGTTTTTGTTGACCGCCTGCCGGATGTCATCGTTCATGCGCAGCAGCTCGAAAATGCCGCACCGCCCCTTGTAGCCGGTGCCGTTGCAGCGGCGGCATTTGCCGCCGGAGGCATCGGAGCCCGTTCCGCGGCAGGCGGTACAGGTCTTGCGCACCAGCCGCTGCGACAGCACGCCGTAGAGCGCCGACGCGACCAGAAAGCTTTCCATGCCCATATCGATCAGGCGGGTCACCGCGCCGACCGCGTCGTTGGTGTGAAGCGTCGAGAGCACAAGGTGTCCGGTCAGCGCCGCATTGATCGCGATGTCGGCGGTTTCGCGGTCGCGGATCTCGCCGACCAGAATGATGTCGGGGTCCTGGCGCACGATCGAGCGCAGTCCCGAAGCGAACGTCACGCCGATCTTGGAATTCACCTGCATCTGGCAGAGTCCGGCCATCTTGTATTCGACCGGGTCCTCGACGGTGATGATCTTCTTCCTGTGGTCGTTCAGCTGCGCGATCACGCTGTACAAAGTGGTGGTTTTGCCGGAACCGGTCGGCCCGACCACCAGAATCATCCCGTGCGGAATCTGAATCAGTTCGTTGAACTGCTCCAGATCCCGGTCGGACATGCCGAGGGTGCGCAGATCGAAAGTGACCGCGTCGTTGTTCAGCAGACGCAGCACGATGCTCTCGCCGGTCAGGATCGGGATGGTGCTCACGCGCATATCGAGCTTGACCCGCCCGACCTGAAAGTTGGTGCGGCCGTCCTGCGGCAGGCGGCTTTCAGCGATGTTCAGCCCCGCGATCAGCTTGATGCGCGACGCGATCGCCGGGAACTGGGAACGCGGGACATTCATGATTTCGGCCAGCACGCCATCCACCCGGCAGCGGATCGACACCGAATCCTCGCCCGGTTCCACGTGGATGTCCGACGCTCCCAGCTCGATCGCGCGGTTGAACACATCGTTGACCAACCGCACGATCCGCGCTTCGCCGGCCATCGTGCGCAGGGTGTTTTCATCCTCGGCGCCGGTCACGGAAAGCTCGTCCTCCTCCGGCTCATTCTGGCTGAGACGGCCGAGCAGCCGTTCCAGGAAGGGGCGGCGAACCAGTTCAAACTCGCAGCGCAGCCCGACCGCGCGGCTGAACAAATAGACCTGTTTATCCAGATCGTAGGGATCGCAGATCAGCAGGCGCATCGAATTTTCATCCCAGGCGAAGGGCAGACAGAGATTCGCATTCAGACACTCGGCGGAGAGGCCGGGGTAGACTTCGGGTTCGGTCAACTCTTCTTCGTCCGCCAGCGGCAGGTGGAACACCTCGCCGTAGAGCGCCAGCAGCTCCGGCTCAGAAACCGCCCCGGCTTCCAGCAGCCGCCGGTCAGCGACACGGCTGCCGGATTCCGCGAGAAAACCGGCGTAGTCCGGGAAACGCTCAGTCAGCTTCGCCGCGAGCGTTTTCACCAAATCAGTGTGAGTTGCCGCATCCGCCATTTCAGTTCAACTCCGTTTTGGGGTCGGTGACGCCGGGCTGCTTCGGCACGGCTTCGACCTTCACCTTGAGGCGCTCCGCGTCCTCTTTATCCTTCTTTTCCATATCGCTTTCAAAGAGACTCAGCGCCTTGACCGAGCTGTTATAGCGCCGGATCATCTCCTCGACCGGACTTTTCCCGTTTACGATATAGCCGGTCACCAGCACCAGCAGCTCGGTCCGCTCGACCGACTGGTTGGTATTGCCGAAGAAACGCCTCAAAAACGGGATATCCGCAATGATCGGCACCGACTGGAGCCTGTCATTATTCTTTTCCTGAATCATGCCGCCGATCACCATGGTTTTTCCGTTGGCGATGGTCATAGCGGTATTCAATACGCGCGTGCTGATGACCGGTGTATCCGTCGCACTGGTAATGGTGTTTTTTATCGCCTCGGAAACCTTCTGTTCGATCTGCATCGAAATCAGGTCGGTACTGGTCACCTGCGGAATCAGGCTCAGGATGATGCCGGTTTCCTCATAAGTGTAACTGCGCGTCACATTGCCGGTGGCGGAATCCGAAGTCGTCAGGTCCTGAGTCAGGATCGGCACATCCTGCCCCACCTGAATCTTCGCTGTGGTATTGCTGGTGACCAGCAGCTGCGGGCTGGAGATCACCTTGATGTTGTCGCGCCCGGCCAATGCCCGCAGATAGCCGAAGTTTTCTTCGGGGTTGTCCTTGTCGAAGATACCGAGCTTGAACCCTTCGGAGGAGGAATCGTTCATCCCGATGTCGTTGAAATTGGTTCCGGTGGAGACGCCGGTGCCGCCGCCGTAACTGACGTTGTTGAACTGAAGCCCGAATTCGTTGCTGTCGGTCAGGGTGATTTCCACGATCAGAATCTGGAACAGCACCTGCGCCGGCACCACATCCAGCCGGTCGAGCAGCGCCTTGATCATCGCATAGGTGCGCGGCGTGGTGCGGATCACCAGCCGGTTCTGAACACCGTCAGCGAAAAGCCGCACCGGAGTATTGAACACGTTGGAAACCAAATCCAGTTCCGTATTGGATTGATTGTTGGTCGAATACCGGTTCTGGCTGTTGGTATTGGTGTTCTGATTCCGGGTCTGCTGCGTGGTGATCTGCGAAGTCCGGGTCTGCTCGGAGGTGCTGTTGCTGCGGTTGAAGCTCGTGTCCACCGTCAGCGAAGTTCCCTGCGTGGAGAAGATCACCGACAGCGCCTGCGCCAAATACTCCGCCTTGTCGTGGGTGACCTTGTACACGTACATCCGTTCCTGCGTGGAGGAGTCGGCGTTATCGAGGATACTGATCCAGTTGCGCACCTCTTTGATCGCCTCCTCCGTCGCGGCGGTGACCGCGAGAATCTGAATCCGGTCCACGCCGGTCAACTGCACCGCTCCGGGGACTTCGGTCTTATCGGTCGCCAGCACCACCGGGAACCCCAGTACCGGCAGCACCTCCGAAAGCTCCTGCGCGATCGCCGACGGCTTCACATTGCGGCAGTGGACCACCGCACGCGGCCAGTTCTGCCTTCCCGGCTGATCCAGCAGCTCGAGCACCTCCTTGAGCTTCGGAATATTTTCCAGCCGGTCGCAGAGCACGATCACATTGGAGCGGGTCGCCTCGACCGCCACTCCGGCGGGACTCAGGAAAGGCTTCAACTGCGCGACCGCGTCCTTGGCGGTCACATTGAACAAAGAATACGAGATCACCTCCGCCCCGCTGGTCAGCCGGTTCCGGTTCCGCAGCGCGGAACGCCCGGGGAGCTTGGCGGCGGGCATGATTTCGAGCAGCTGGCCGTTGCGGATCGCGCCCGCTCCGGCAAGCTGCAGCGTCTGGTCGAAGGCTTCCCACAGTTCGCGGCGGGTCATGCGCGAATTCAAATTCAGCGTCACGGTGCTCTTGAGATCGCTGTCGGCGGTGAAGTTGAAGCCGAGGATGTCCGCGAACGCCGGCAGCGTATCCACCAGCGGCGAACTGTTGAAAACCAGCACCACGTCGAGCATCTCGTCCGCATCGAGCGTCATCAGGTCCTCATAGTATGGCGGCGGCGTGGCGGGCCGGCCGGGCGACCGCTCCGGGGACGGCTTCGCCCCGTCGCGGGAGACGGCGGCGGCCATCTTGTCGAACTCCGCATCAGTGGGATTCACCTGCTTTTCGCCGACCGCATCGGGCAGCTTTTCCGCGGCTTCGGTGAACTTGCGCTCCTCGTTGCGCCTGATGAAGTCGAACTTGTCATCCGGCTCCCGGTTCTTCTGCTCCTCGGAACGCTGTTCCGCCTCCATCAGCGACTCGCAGCCGCCGGAGCAGAGCAGTCCGAACAGCAGCGAAGCCGAACACACCATCGACAGATACCGGCGCTGATTGTAAGAGAGTTTACGCGACATAATCTTTTTTCCTGATCCCAATTATAAGTTTATGATGCCTGCATCGATTAACGGTTGTTGCGGTTGTTGCCGCGTCCGGGAGCCGCCGGGCGATTGTTGTTCTGGTTCTGCTGGCTGTTCTGCCGGATCAGCTGCTCCATCACGCGCATCTGCCGCATCATCATGAACTGCTGCATCTGCTGCGCGTTGGGCCGGTTCTGCCGGGCGGCGGCCGCGGCGGCAGCCACGGTCGAAGGCAGATTCTTGGAAGCGGTTTCCAGCTGCAATTCCAGCTTGCCGCCTCCCCGGCTCAAAGTCACGCTGTCGGAGCCGATCGAACTGAGCACATAACCGTTTTCCAGCGCTTCGCCGAGCCGCAGAAACTGCTTCAGCGGCGGCTCGGTGACCTGCTGTGCGGTTCCATTGCGGTTATTGGCAGTGCGGCGCGGCGGACCGCCCCGGCGGTTGCGTTTCTGCTGGATGATCGCCCCCTCGAAGTTCCCCACCCGGTAGATGCCGAGCAGCGCCATCTGGGCCGAACCGCCGCCCCAGCGGCTGTTCAGCGCCTCGGGACAGCGCGCCACATTGAAGATATTATTCGCCAGCAGGATCTGCGCGGCCTCGCTGCCGCCGAGCTGCGCCGTCTTCGGGGGCGCCGGCTTCACAGCCGCCGGTTTCCCGTTTTTTGCCGAACGGTCTTTCCCGGCGACATACTGCACTTCGGAAGTCCCGCCCCGGAAAAAGCCCGCCGCCTGATACACGACGCCTCCGGCCAGCAGGAAATTCAACAGAATCAACCAGATTTTCATTGCCGCGCCCCCTGTTTTTCACCTTTTGCGGCCTCCTCCTGAACCGTCTCGCATCCGAGCAGCCTGAGAGTGCCGCTGAAAAAGATCCGTTCGGAGTTCTGAGACTGTTCCGGCCTCAGGTCGACCCGTTTCCATCCGAGCGGCGGCTTCACCTTGCCCAGCTCACGCCAGAAGACGGTCAAAAGCTCCAGAGGAGCCGCAGTATTCACTTCCACCTCCAGAAAGTAAAGATCGTTGTTGAGCCGGCTGCGCCGCGCTGCGCCGATGTTGACCTGTTCCAATTCAGCAGTGCGAGCGGCGGTTTCGATCTTCCGGCGCAATTCGATGTCGGGCAGCCCGTCGCGTGATTCAACCCAGCACTCCCCGGTCAGTTCTTTGAATTTCGCGGAAACCGCGGCAAACTCCTTCTGCTTCGCTTCCGCCTCCTCAAACGCGGCGGCGGCCTTCTTCTGCTCGCGCCGCGCATTCTCCAGCGTATTTTCACTAGGGAACAACCCGGCCAGACTCACGTCGGCGCTGACCAGCAGCACCATCGCCGAAAACAACAGCCCGCCGATGCAGAATATGATTTTAGAGCGGGTGGTGCTCAACAGACTCTTTTTCGGACTCATTTCACCTCTCCCGTCCGGTTCAGTTTCACGGTGATCATGCTCAGCGTATCGTTGACTTTGCGGCTCTGCAGCGTCGCCACCTTGAAGCCGGGCACCTTGCGCAGCGCGGGGCCGATATCGAGATTCTCCTGTGTGGTATGCAGCGTCAGATCGATCCCGGTGTCGGTGATCCGGAAACTGCTGACCAATACCGCGGCAGGAATCACATTCGCGATGCGCGCCAATGTAACCGGCATCTCCCGGTCACCGAAATTCTGCTCCAGCACCCGGTTCATCTCCTTGAGCTCCTTGTCGCAGCTGCGCATCCGACGCTGAATTTCAGTGGTACGGCTCTTGTATCCCGCCGTGCGGGAAGTGATCAAGGAATATTCCGAATGGAACGACAGGATATTTCCTCCGGCATTCCACAGCCACATGCCCAGCAGCAGCACCAGCAGAATCACCGCCAGCCGCAACTGCGAGCGCAGCCGCTGCGGGCGCAACTGCTTCGGCAGCAGCTCCAGCCCGGCCTTCCGGTGCCGGAATCCGGGAGCGGCGACAAACCGCGCGATCAGCAGCTCCGGCAGGAACTTGCGAAAATTCTCCTCGCGATAGCCATCGGAGAAATCGAACTCCTTTTTCAGCAGTTCCACCGCCTCGTCATTGCAGTGAATTCCGGCGGCCGCCGGATGGAATGAACCGTCGGCCCAATAGAAATCCGGTTCGAAAAGCGGCAGGAACACCCTGCTTCCCGCCGGAAGCTCCGGCAACGCCAGAAACGGCGAAATGCAATCGTCCACCTGGAGGCGCAACTCCGCCAGCAGGTCGCAGAACCGGTTCAACTCTTCGCGCGGCGTGACCTGTACGCCGACATTCAGCATTCCCTCCTCATCGGCGGGGTCGGCGGTGAACTGCAACGCCCACTCCGGCGGGAGCTTCAACACCTGCTGCGGCACCTCGAACTGCAACGCCGACGCCAATTCCCGCGGCGACATCTCCGGCATCCGGCTCCGGAAGAAAACCGCCCCCGGAAACGCCGCGCCGATCACCAGCGTCATGTCGCGGCGGCGATCCAGCTTCCGGCAGAGATCAGCCAGCCGGTCCGCCGCGCTCCGCTCATCAGGCGGCACCTCCAGCGCACGGATCACGGTCAGGCGTTTGTGACGGCGCTGCAGGCGCATGCCGTGCAACGTGCCGTCGTTGCCGACCGTCACGATCAGGTATTCCATCGCTCCAAAAAGACGCATATCGCTTTCCTCCGTCACATGCCCGGGGGCGGCGGCGGCATTCCTCCTCCGAAATCACCGTGAGGCGGGAAGCCGCCCGGATGCCCCCCGCCCCAACTGCTTCCTGAGGAACGGCGCGAAGAGGAGACCGCAGTGGAATTCACCGCGGAATCGTCCTGCTTGATCACGGTGACGCCGGCATCTTCGCCGGGAGCCCCCGCCCGAAGCTGCTCAAGGGTGATTCCGGCCTGTTTGACCATGGTGCGGAACTTCTCGCGGGCGGCGTCTTCATCCTCGGAGCGCAATTTTTCCAATTCGGCATACGCTTCCGGGTTGAGCCGTTCCAACATGCGGTTGGCGCGCCGGATATAGAGCCGGTTGCTGTTGCGGATCGAAACCAGTCGCTTCCGGGCGGTCTCCAGCGGAACTTCCGGCAAGGTGATTTCCGCCTTGGCGGCAAGCGCCTGCAATTTCTTCAGCGCGGCGGCGGAATCGGTTTCAAGCAATTTTTCAATTTCGGCAAATTCGGTCGGAAACTTCGCTTTGAGCTGCTCAAACACTTTCTGCCATTCGGCGTTGGCGGCGGCCTGCGTATCGGCGCCGCCGTTGTCCCGGCGACGATTGCCGCCGCGCCCCATCATCGGCAATTCGACGCCGGCCTTGGAAGCGAGTTCGCGGAATTTGCTCATCGCGGCGCGCCGGTCGGAGGACTGGAGTTTTTCATACTCGGCATATTCGGCAGGCAGCTTGGCCTTGATCTCCTCCTGCGCCTTGCGGAAACTCTCCATCATCGCGCCGCCCATGCCTCCGGGGCCGGAGCGGCGCGAACCGAAATTCCGCCCGCTGCGCTCGCCGCTGCCCGGAGCGGTATTTTCCTGCGCCTCGTTTTCGGCAGCGGAGGCCAGCATGGCCGCGGCAAGCACCGCCGGCACCAGTGTCAGAAATCGATGACTGAACATGATCGTTTTCCCTGTCGTTTATGAATGAATCTGCCTGAAAAGTCACACTTCAATAACGCAGGAAAAAAATCGTTTATTGTCCGTCAGTGCGGATTATTCGGAAAGTAATCGGATTTTTTTAAAAAACGAGGTGGATTTTTCACGATACATCCGCTATTTTATCAGAGCATCTCCGGCCCGGGTGGCGGAATGGCAGACGCAGCAGACTTAAAATCTGCAACTCATAGAGTGTACGGGTTCAAGTCCCGTCCCGGGTACCACTTTTACGCCCGGAAACGCCCTTTGAGGTACCACTGAGTACCACTCGAAAATTTCTCATCCCCCTGTTTTCGGCTTTCTCCGGCTTCGGACGATACCGGCAATTACCGGCACATTTTCTGCAGTTATTCTTTGCCACAGAAACTTTTAACAAAGAGGTTCTTCTGTGGCTAAGAAATCGTTACGCTTGAGCGTCGGGTCGATTTTCACCAAAGGTCCCGGCAAAATCTACTTCTACCGTTATCAACTCGACGGGCACCGCAAGACCGTCAGTCTGCAAACCACCAATCGTGCCGAGGCGGTCAAAAAAGCCGAAGCTCTGCTGCCGATCATCAAGGCGACTTCAACCGAAGTCATCGCCGCCCACGTACAACAGGCCAGAGGTTTGAGCTCTCCGATACGCGAGCTGTCGCTTGACGGCGTCTGGGACTACTATTCCACGCATCCGGAACGCGCCACGCCCGCCACCGTCAACGAACAGATTCAGTATCATACCACCCTTGACGAATTCATCCGCTTCATCGGCAATCCTCAGATGGAAGTCGGCAAGATCAGCAGCCAGCACACCGAAAAATTCGCTCAATATCTGAAAAGTACCGGCATTGCCGTCTGTACTCACAACCGCAAAATCAAACGACTCCGCAAAATCTTCTCCACCCTGGGCGAATTTCGAGACGCGGAAAACCCGTTCCGAACAATTCTTTTTCGCCGGGAACGTGAAGAACAGGGCCTCGGGGTCCGCCGCCTTGCTTTCAACCGGGAGCAGGAGCGGCAGCTTCTTGAAGTCCTTGACGATCCGCAATATCGCGTGATGAACAAACCCGAAATCCGAGTGATCTACCATCTCGGCATGTACACCGGCCAGCGGCTCAAAGACTGTGTCCTGCTGCAATGGCGAAGCATCGACCTCGAACGGCGGCGGATCTGGGTCAAACAGTTCAAAACCGGCAAGGAAGTCACGATTCCGATTGCGGACAAGCTGCTTTCCGTGCTGCTGGAGGCCCGCCAATGGCAAAGTAACGATTATGTCTGTCCCCAAACGGCAGAACGCTACAACCACCTCGACAAAACCGGCAAAAACATCGGCAACAATCTGGTCAATCTCGACGTGCTGCGGGTGATCCGCTGGATCGGCGTAGAGCCTTCGGTTGCCGTTCCTGGACGCAAGCGCAAGGTGACACAGTACGGCTTCCACTCGCTCAGGCACACCTTCGCCAGCCATTGCGCCGAAGCCGGAGTTCCGAAAGCGGTGTTGCTCTCAATCCTCGGCACCGATTCCGAAATCGCCGACAAATACTACACGCACATCGGAGAAGAAGCCCAGTTGAAAGCCATCGAAGCCGTTACCGGAACCGAAGTTTCTTCCGCACAGGAACGAATTCGACAGGCCCTTGCCTTTCTTGCCGCCCTTCCTCCCTCTCCCGAACGTGAGAAGCTCGAAGCCATCCTGAAACCTGCTTAAAACTTTTGTTTCAAAGAAAAACATCAACGTTTTCTCTTTCTTGATTGACCAAAACTACTTTTTTTTGACATTTTCTATAAAAACTGCTACGTTGTGGTTTTCCGAAGCCTTCAAAACTTTCTTCTAGCAAATATACACAAGGATGATTACAACAATGGCTTCGTTAAAAGTAGTTTTTCACGGGAACAAAGAATTTCAAATTCATGATCGGCATTTTTCTGCCCACAACTGTAGCAGAGGATGTTGGAATGCGGCAAGTACGAGAAATGTAATATTTCTGGTACTGGAATTTTTACATCCTCCATGACACAAAAAGTTTTATTCAGCTCAATCAAAATTAGAAAAACAACAATATAAGGATTTTTTAATTATGAATAGCACAATTTTGAACAACGAATTGCTTTCTGACCAGTTTTGCGATTTACGTGATAAATATGGTCTCCCCTTCGTCTATGACAAAGCGGGGAAAGAGGTTGTCGGTATCAATCAACGCTTCTTTGCGGCCTTGTATTGCCAAGCCAGGAATCTGCTTTTCGACAAGGACGAGAAAAAGTTCTTTTTGTATGATCAATCGACTGGTCTGTGGCAGGAACAGAGTTCAAATGCACAGCTTTGTGATGTTGCCCAACTGATCATGCAATATGTTCCGAATGATTATATTCGTCTTTCAACTTCTAGAATGATTTCGCAAATTCAGAGTTTCATCAAAGGCTTAGCCGAGAAGCGGGGTGCCTTTCAGAACAAGAAGAAAAACGTCATTCACGTTGCCAACGGAATTTTGGAATTCATTTCCGGCGGCGGGTGGGAGTTGCGCAATCCCCAGCCTGAAGATTACAGCCGCAACCGTTCGGAGATTATTTACAATCCCGAATCTCAATGTCCGCAATTTCTCGACCAACTTCTGGGGGAAGCCATGCCGGAGGAAGACATCAGTCTGCTTCAGCAATATGCCGGATTGGTTCTGCTTGGTTACAATCTTTCCCAAAAGGTTTTGCTGTTGACTGGAAGTGCAGGAGGGGGTAAATCGACTTTGGTCAATATTCTGGAAGGTCTTATCGGGCGGCACAACTGCTGTGAATTGCGGACGGAACATCTTGATCAGCGATTTGAAATTGCGCGTTTTGTCGGAAAAACGCTTTTGACGGCCAAAGATGTCAAGAGCAGCTTTCTGAATACCCCGGGAGCAGCCAAAATCAAAGCTCTCACCGGAAAAGATACGTTGACGGCTGATTTTAAAGGCGTTTCCACCGGTGTCGATGTCATCGGCAATTTCAATGTCGTCATTACTGCCAACACCGAACTGCATGTTGCACTGGATGGCGACAAAGAGGCGTGGCGGAGGCGGCTGCTTTGGATCAAGTATGAACTTCCGCCGACTTCCACTCCCATTGCCGACTTCGACGAGAAGATTCTCACGGAAGAAGGTGCCGGAGTGTTGAACTGGGCGTTGGAAGGAGCTCGGAAATTACTTGTCGAAGGCGGGAAAATTAGGATGACCGCAAAGCAGACGGAACGGGTCGATAAGCTGTTGCTTGAATCCGACACGGTTGGACAATTCGTCCACAAGTGTATTGTCCTGTCTCCTGGATTGAATGCCACTTCGGAAGAACTTTGGAGCCAGTTCTATCATTATTGCGACTACCAGGGTTTGACACCGGGATCGAGGAAGCAATTTTTTATCGAATTGAAGAACGCAATGCTTACGAAATTTCATCTTTCCCAAAGCCACCGAATCAGCCGGGGCAACACACTGAAGCGCGGCTATGAGGGAATCAGAATTCGGAAAGACTGTTGATCTCGATTTTTTTGCTTTCTTAAAACGGAAACACTCCATCATGACTCTGATGATGATGGACGCCAAACGCAGAAAAGAGTGTCGGGAGTTGCGGGGAAGGCTGCTGGAACTTCTGGAAATTATCTTATATGAATGGAGAGGGAGTGGAAAAAAATTTACAGAAAGGAATCCGATGGATTCAAAAAGCAGCTGAACAAGGATATGCCGATGCTCAACTCCGTTTAGGCATTCAGTATTTCTCTGGAGAAGGTATTGCTCGCAACTTAGAATCAGCGATAAAATGGCTTCAAAAGGCTGTAGATCAAGACAATTTTACAGCGCAATATATTCTCGGTTTATTATATATGAGAGGAGAGGGGGGTGATGAAGATTTCTCCCGAGGGATCAAGTTGATCCAAAGATCTGCCGAGCAGGGCTGTGCTCCTGCACAATATGAATTAGGTACTTGCTATGCCGAAGGTAATGGAATTGAAAAAAATCTAATTCAGGCCCAATATTGGTTGGAACTGGCAGCCACGCAAAATAATATGGATGCTATTTCTCGCTTGAAAAAACTCAAAAAAGAGCTTGAAGAAGAACTCCAATGGAAAAAAAACGAGAACGCATAGAGGAAGAGTATAGCCGCTTTAAAAATATTCGTGATCCCGAGATTGAAATGGTTAAGAATGGAGTATTTCTCTTCGATCAAAGTCGAACAGTAGAGGAAGCTTTCTCAGCTCAACTGGATAATATTCGTTGGCGGAAATTCCGTGCTAAGGGGAATCGGACCATTGTCGAGGTTATAGGAACTTGGAATAATGATACTTATGGAGAAGACAAAGTAAAACGTAACTTTGCTTCAATTCTTGCCGGAATTGATTTCATCTGGGCGTTTTACCCCAAAAAAGGAGAAGAAATAATGGCACAGTTTGCAATTAATCGCACTTCAGAGTCTCCATTTTCTTTATACCGGGGAGAAATCCGAGATAGAACAGGAAAAATAAAAATTGTGAATAAATGTCCAGCCATTGCTGATTCAAGCGAACAGTACCTGAAGAAAAGGGGGTTCTTGGAATTGATGTACGGAAATGAGGAATTACGCGATGGACTCGACGCTATTGATAACCTCATGAAAGATTTAAAAAATATTCGACGGAAATGAAAATGCGAGATTAAAAGTCCAGGATCATATTTCCACAATATTGCAGGAACAGCAATTTGATTCCCATTGAGCATCTTTAAGAACAAAGTCTCGACTGTTCTTGGTTATCAAAGTAAAAAAGCCCTCTTGAAATATCCAACTATTTCAAGAGGATTCTGAGTTATTTCGCCTTTCAACTTCCACCACCCACGCGAAGATTGTTTGACTTAAAAAATATCAATAATTTTCTGTTTCTCCTTAGTTGCAAAAAACAAAATTTCATGGTATATTTACTCCATAAATTTTATCAGCACAGGAAGTAAATCATGGCCAGAATTAGTTTCCGCGACAGAAAGGATGAAATTAATCTTAACGACACTCTTCCTGATCTAATTTGGGTCGGAAATCTATCTATCGCAGAGAAGACAAAAATAACTTCAGGATTACCAACAGCTGGAGGATTACTGCGAATTCGCTGGACAAGAAATTCAGCTCTCAAGTTCCCTCGACAAGCCATTATCAATGTTTCTTATGGATATAGTTCGCAGAAAGAAAAACAACTTGAGATTATCTCTGATGCTATGGAGGATATCTTATATATAGGGAAAGCTTTGGATATCCGAGAACGTGTTTTCAGAATATTTTCACGCAAGCAAAGCTCAAATTCTACAGCGCGTAAGATTTTAGCTTTGTTGGAAAGCGCCAAAGAGGACTCTATAGGCCAACAATGTAATGATATCTCTGATGAAGAGTTAATCTTTGTGAAATCAGAAATTGTTTTAGATTATATGATCATTGACAATCCCCTACTACGGGATTTTATGAAAGCTTATGCTGTGAGTACAGAAAAATCCTGTTTGAACGTGGGATTGGAGCATTAATTAAAGGTTTTATACGTCACTTATTAAGGAGATTTCAAGGTACTTCCGTTCTCTACCGAGGTACCACATCCACGCCCGGAAAGGCATCCGGAAGTACCACCGAGTACCATTGGAAATCATTTGGAATTATATGGAACAGAGTTTCATTGCACAAAAACTTGATATCCACTTGTTGCTTCCTGAAATTCACAACACATTCAATATTTTCATCCGGGCAAAGTACCATCAAGTACCATTGAAATATATTCATCGGTACCGTTTGAGATTGGCTACGGGCGATGCCGAAGGCGTTGTTTCGGGCGGGAGAGGTAGCTTTTACGCCCGTTTTTCAGGCGAATTTTCTTACCGTCCCGGGTACCAGCTCTTGCATCACAGGCGCATCACCGGTCAGCAATCGATGGCGGTATGCTTCACCGGCAGTCCGTTCAGCAATTTCCGCAGGCCGTCCAGAGAAATGGGCTTCAGCAGAACCCCGTCGAACAATCCTTCCAGCTTCGGATCAATCTGGCTGTCGGCCGTAACCGCAATCACCGGTATCTCCCGGAGCACGGGATCGCCGGCAAGCCGCTCCGCCAGTTCGCCGCCGTTCATGCCGGGCATCCACAGGTCGGTCAGGATCACGCAAGGCAATTCCTTCGCCGCCAACTCAAGCGCCTCGGCCCCTGAAGCGCAGGCCAGATACGGCACATCCAGTTTCCGCAGCATCGCTTCGAGCACCTTGAGATTCATCGGCACATCGTCCACCAGCAGCAACGGCCGGGCGAACACCATCGAAGCCTTCTCCTTCCCGGATACGGCGCCCGCCTGCTCCGGCGCTCCTTCCTCATAACGGACATGTTCGAGAACCACGGTAAAGCAGCTTCCCCGGCCCGGTTCGCTTTCCAGTAAAAGCCGCCCGTCCATTTTCCGGATCAGCCGCTGTGAAATCGAAAGCCCCAGCCCTGTCCCTTCATAAGCACGATCCCGCACGGCATTGTCCTGTATGAACGGCTGGAACACCTTCTGCTGATACTCCCTGGAAATGCCGATCCCCGTATCGATGATTGCAATTTCCAAGGTTCCGGCTTCCGGTCCTTCACGGCGGAACTCCACCTTCAGCGTCACCCCGCCCTCCCCGGTAAACTTAACCGCGTTTCCGACCAGATTGAGCAACACCTGCCGCATCTGCTGGCCATCCAGCCACAGAAACGGCAGCCCCGACGGAACTTCCAGCTTGAAATACAGTTTCTTTTCCATCACTTTCTGGGTGAAAATGGCATTGATTTCGCCGCACAGCGCCGTGAAATCAATTTTCTCCGCTACAATCCTGACCTCACCGGCCTCAATCTTCGACAGGTCGAGAATATCGTTGATCAGGCGCAGCAAAGCGGTTCCGGCCAGATTGATCGAATGCAGGTATTCCACCTGCTCCTCCGGAGAAAGCGACTGATTCTGAAGCAGCTCGCTGAAACCGATCACCGCATTCAGAGGAGTGCGGATTTCATGGCTCATCGTGGCCAGAAAAAAGCTTTTGGCACGGTCCGCCGCCTGGGCGCTCTCCATCGCCGCCTTCAGCTTTTCACTCTGCTGCCGCGCCTCGGTCATATCCACGAAACTCTGCAGCACATTCACCAGCTTTCCCTCCTCGAAGAGCGGCCGGGATGCGACCTGATACGTCTTGCCCAGAATCTGCGCTTCTCCCTGCTGGGGCAAACCGGTCTGCAGCGTCAGGCGGACCATGCAATCCGGCGGCGGGGCTTCCCGCCGGCAGAAGCTCCGGTAGCAGGGTTCCGCCAGAATCTTCGCCCTGGAACGCCCCGCCAGCTTTTCCGCGGCGGCATTGACCCTGACCACCCGGTTCTGCGCGTCGAACAGAATCAGCGGAATATCGAGCATATTGAAAACCAGCGTCTTTTCGGACTCGCTGCGCACCAGCGTTTTGCGGCCCAGTTCCCGTTCGATCAGAATTTCGATGATCCGGGCGGCAGCCCGTACCATGCGTTCCCCGACCTCATTGAACATACTGCCGGCATCGCTCCATTCCACGCCGAGGTGTCCCCAGTATTCGCCGCGACACCAGACGCCGATGCAGAAAATCGAACTGAATTTCTGTCCGCGCAAATAGTTCCGCATCTCCCGCTGCACCGGAGTTTCCTCCTCGCCGTCCTCCCCTTTCAGGGCGACCTTCAGCATCCGTCCGTGGAACAGCTCCTCAAAGCAGGCCGGATAATCCCGCCGGACTAATTCGCGGACCATCAGCTTCGGGCTCAGCCCCCCGGCGACCCAATACTCCTCCACCGCAAATTTTTCTTTCCCGTCGACCGCCCGGAACACGCCGCAGGTATCGGAGCCCAGCCGCTCCCCGATCCTCGACACGATATGCTGCAGCGAATCGCGGAAATCGGAGTTCAACACCAGCGTCTCCATGCAGGCGTTCACGGTCTCATCCTGCTCGATACAGATTTTCAGCAGGTTATTGCTCTCAAGGAGCCTGTTCCTGTTTTCCGCCAGAGTCTCATTCTGCCGTTGCGCATCGGTCATATCCACCGCCGCCTCGAAAATGTGGCGAATTTTGCCGTCCCGGTCGAAAATCGGCTGGCTGGTCAGATGCAGATTGCGTCCTTTCAAGGTGAAATCGACCTGCTCCGACCGCCCCGAAAGCCGGACACGGGCATGGGGACACCACGACGGCGGCTCCGCACAGCCGCACAGGGACGAATAGCACTTTTTCCCGATCAGCTCCCCGATCGGCACATCTTCGGCCGCGGCGGAATTAATGCTGATGATGTTGTAATCCAGATCGAAAATCGCCAACGGGATGTCGATATTCTCCACCAGCTGTTTCTGCAGCGCAACCGTGTCGGCCACCAGCTCCATCTGCCGTTGACGCTCCCGGGCCAGCATGAACAGGTTTCCGGCGCTGCGGAGCGTCTCGCGGTCGGCGGCGGTGATCGCATGGCGCTCCCGCACGAAATCCAGTCCGAACACTCCCCATAATTGCCCGCCTTCCCGGATTTCACTGATCAGCAGCGACTTCACATCCGGCTCCTTCCCCAGCCAAGCCGCCAGTTCCTCCCGGATTTCCGGCTCCTGCGCCAGATCGTTCACGGCGATTATCCGGCGTTCGACGATCAGGCGATGCAGTTTTTGCACGCGTTCCACTTCGAAATCCCGCAGATCCCGCTTCTGAGGTGCGATCCCCTCGCGCACCCACTCAAAGCAGTTGTCCCCCACACGGTAATTGTCGGAATAACGGAAGATGAAGCAGCGGTCCGCCCCCCGATTTTCGCCGACCCGCTTCAGAATCTCATTGACGGCCGTTTCAAAATCATTTTCAACCGTGATGGTCTTCAGGCACCGGTTCAGCATCTGTTCATTACGCACAAAATCATTCAGGGCGTCGATCATGCGGTTCTGCTCATTCTCCAGCTTCCACTCCCGGGAGATATCCACGCAGAGACCGAGCAGGAAAGTCTTGCCCGGCTCCAGCTCCAGCGGAATCTTGTGGGTATGGTAGACGACGCGGGTATCCCTGACGGTCTGCAAATCCTCCACGAACACCTCCGCTTTTCCGGTGGCGACCACCTTGGCATCCTCCCGGCGGAACTGCTCCGCGCAGCCGGGATAAATGTTCGCTTCGAAATCATTCTTCCCCAGCACCTGCTCAACCGGCACGCCGGAAAACTCCGACAAAGCCCGGTTCCACAATACATACCGGTAGTCGGCGGCGGGATCTTTCAGCAGGATGCCGACCGGCACATGGTCGAGGATCGCCTGTAACAGCCGTTTCGACTCCTCCGCGCGCTGCTTGGTTTCCTCCAGTTCCGTGACCTCGGTGGCCATGCCGATCAGCAGCTTCCGCCCACCGGACTGAGTCACGATCCCTTTGATTCCGTGCAGATAATGCACCTTCCCCTGCGCATCGACCACCCGCTCGACGGACTCCAGGTTCCGCCCCGCCTCCAACGCTTCACGGTCCGCCTTGCGGAACCGCTCGACATATTCGTGGCCGGGACCGAAAATCTCCGCATCCGTCCTGCCGGCGACCTCTTCGGGAGTGCGGTTCAGGAGAGCGGCGTGGCTGCGGTTCGACAACAGATAGCGGAAACCATCCGACGCATCCTTGATGAAGATCGGACAGGGAAGCGTGTCGGCCATGATTTTCAACAGTTCATCGGTATCGCGGAACTTCCGTTCCCGCTCCCGCAGGTCCGTCACCTCCTGAATGCAGCCGACAATCCGGCGCTCCCCTTCCTCCGCGACCCCGCGGGCGCCGGCCTGCAGCCGGAAATAACGTGCGCCCCCCTTGCCGGCGCGGAAAGAGATTTCAATTTCCGGACTCCGTCCCTGCGTCAGCTCCTGCCAGGAGGCTTCAAAGGAAGCAAGGTCCTCCGGATATACCCATTGCGACGGGGGAACCGCCTTTGAATCCTCCAACGGCCAGTTGCGGTTTGCCCCGGCACTGAGCGTCAGCTCCGATCCGTCCGCCCGGCAGCTGAAATAAGCCAGATTCGCCATTTTGGCGGTCTGCTCCAAGGTAAGGAGCGCCTGATTGCTCCGGTCGCGCTCCAGATAAATGCGGCGCCGGAATTCCCGCTCGTCCTGCCGACGGCGGTGTATGGCGGCCCGAAAACGGATCATATAGACCACCATGCCGATCAGCAAAAGGAAAAACAGCACGAAAAATCCAATGACCGCCTGACATTCCATCCGGTAATTCCGCCACAGAAAGGCCACATCGGTTGATACGGAGCCGGAAGATTCGGCGGCCGACACGGCAAACGGCAGGAGAACTCCGGCCAAACAGCAAATCAGGGCTTTTCTCCCCCTGCTCCAACTTGAATCGGTCATGCTTCCAAAATTCCTTTTCCGGAAAGGGGGCGGCCTGATACCGGCGTTGTGCGGGGGGTATTGCATTGAGCTTCGGGAGAAAGGCGCAAGAAAAAACCTGTCCTGACCGCACATCGTCGGCACTCCTCTCTGAAATAAAGCATCAATGTCAACAGGCATAAATTTCCAATTAATATATTATACCTCAGAGAGAGGTAAAAAGCAACAAACAAATATCCCCTTTCCCCAAAATAGAACAAAAAAATTCCATTATTTTCTCAAACCCCGCTTTTCCGCTTCATCACCCAGCCAAACCGATCGACAGGCGGTTAAGAGCTTATTCAGGGATAAGCTCTAAGGAAAAGACGATATCGCTTTCTTGATTTTTTCAGGGAAAAGCACTATATTCTTATGGTTTTGCACAATAAAGAATCACAGGAATTTTCAGTACATGCTCAAGGCCGTTTTGTTCGATTTCGACGGAACCGTCGGAAATACGCTGCCGCTCTGCATCGCCGCTTTCCAAAAGGCGATCACACCGCTTGCCGGACGGAGCTTTTCCGAACGGGAAATCGTCGCCACTTTCGGGCCGAGCGAGGAAGGTACCATCCGCGCGCTGATTCCGCAATTCTACGAGCAGGGCGTGGAAGGATATCTGCACTATTACCGCGAACTCCACTCCATGTGCCCGGCACCGTTCCCGGGCATTCCGGAGCTTCTGGGCGACCTGAAGAAATGGGGCGCCGCCGTCGCCCTCGTGACCGGCAAGGGAGCCCGCAGCTGCCGGATATCGCTCGAACGCTATGGAATCGCGGAATACTTCGACGCCGTCGAAACCGGTTCGCCCGCCGGTCCGGTAAAGCCGGAGGGCATCCGGGCGGTATTGGAGAAATTCCGCCTCGCCCCGGCGGAAGCCCTCTACATCGGCGACACTGCAAGCGATATCACCGCCTGCCGGAGTGTCGGCGTTCCGGCAGCGGCCGCCGCATGGGCGCAGACCGCGGAACTGTCCGAGCTTCGCCGGAACCGGCCCGACCTGCTCTTCACCACCGTTGCGGAGCTGCACGCCTACCTTCAAAAACAGCTTTCCGGGGATTCGGCCGGAAAAACGGAAGAATAGCCCGCTTCGGCCATCAGCTCCGCCATCAGGCGCAGCCGTTCGAGATGGTCGGACAGGCAGCGGGCGTAGAAAGGATAGCAGTACTGCTCATGGCTGCCGAGGTTGACCAGTTCCTTGCCGGGCGTCGCGGCAATCCGGGCGACCGTCTCCCGGATCCCGGACTGCGTCAGCAGATTGCTGAAAAATTCCACCGGGATTTCCAGCCACCGGTTCCCGGAGTCGAAGCGCGCGAACCACTCCCGGCCCGTCCGCTCACGCAGGTTGCGCCAGTACGGTTCGCTCCGGGTGAAACAGCGCATCCCCTGTTCGCGCAGGAACCGGCGCGCCGCCGGGTCCGCCACGTCGAAAAAGTGGACCAGCACCGGCGGAATCAGCGTCTGTTCCCCGGCGAAGCGCCGGATCTCGGCGGCAACGCGCATGTAATGTTCCGGGAGCTTCTCCGGGTAAGCCGCGCCGTAGGGATGTTCCGGAAATTCGCAGTCGGCGTGGAAGGCCAGCCGAAGCCAGCCGGAATTCTCCTCCCACTCTCCCCGGAACCGGTCCGGAAATCCGGAGAGCCGGAAGGGCTGATGCGCGTTTTCGTAAAAGCAGTTCAAGGTGAACTTCGTGCCGAACTCCCGGTGGATCTCCCGCAGCGCGGCCAGATAAAAGGAGTCGAAAAGGCTCCGCCGGTTCTCCACGGCAAGCTCGCGAAAGAAAAAGGCGTTGTCGTCGATGAAGAAGTTGTACCGCCTGCGGGAATTCCGGTCGTAATACGGCGTGACCGACAGCCGTTCGCCGCCGGCCTCCGCCGTGATCTCCTGAAGCTGTTCCGTCAGCAGCACCGGGGCGGCAAAAAATTCGCCGTCCCGCCGCGCTTCGGCGCCGTTCACCGTAATCCGCCGGTCACGCGGCCCCCTGCCCCGCACCGTGATCCGCAGTCCCTTCGCCGTTTCAGCGCCGTGTGAATGGTTCAGCAGCTCGCCGTCACCGGGAAAATCGATTCCGAACATGATCCGTCATCCTCCGCTCCCGGTAATATAGCCGGAACGGGCCGCATTGCAAGGGTGCATCTGAAACTTATTTCAGCAGTTCCGGTCAGAACTGAAACTCGGCGCTGATCGCACTGCCGCGCTTCCCGAAAGACTCGCACGGACGGATTTCGACGCGGTAGCGGGTTCCGGGCCGGAATCTGCCGGGCGGCAGCGCGAACGCCGGATTCTCCGCCATCCTGTCGATGCCGCGGTAATAATCGGTCATGCAGTTCAGCTCGAAACTTTTGCCGGACTTGCCGTCTGCTTCGAGCGGGATGAACTTCATCGCGTAGCCATGCACGAAATCGTCGTGAACCGCCGCCGGGAACGCGATCACCGGCTTGCCCTCCTTCGTCCCGGAAAACTTGATCCCGGCTTCGCTTCCGGCCGGAAATTCGGGAGCTTTCCGGGAATCCCGCCGCGCCGCCGTGTAAGTGAAGTTCTCCTTCGACAGCGGCAGTTCGAGCCGCCAGCGTCTGCCGGGCTTGATCTCCCGGCCGCAATCCAGCGCCATGCGGATGATGTCGATATGATCGGCGTACACATCCACGAACAGCATCTGCGGATACTTCCAGGTGTCGTGCAGCTGTTTCACGTTGGCGTAATTGCCGCGGCTCAAATAACACAGCGACGAGGTGTTGACCATCGTGAACTCGTCCTGGAATATCGACCGCTCATCCTGCAGCGGATGGTGGGTGTGCCCGGAGAAATGCACCAGATCCGGCAGTTTGAAATCCCAGACCTTCTTCAGCGAATCGCTGCCCCACTGCCCGCTCTCGGCGACCGTGCCGGAAAGCGGGTGATGGCTGAATGCGAAAATCGGCTTCCCCGCCGCGCGTTTCCGGGCGGAGGCGACCGCTTCTTTCACAAACTTCTCCGCCCCCTCCTTATAGGTGTTCTGATTCATCCCCTCCGGTGAAATTGCGATGAAATCGTAGCCGCCGATCACCCGGTGAACATTTGCGTCGGCCGGAAGCCCGAATGCCTTGGCAAACGCGGCGATCTTCTTTTTCGGATCGTCCTGCGGCGGTGCAAATTCATGGTTCCCCATGATCGAAATCAGTTCCGGCTTTTTCTCGCCGAACACCGAATCGAACGCCTCCAGAAAGTTATAAAACACCTCCGCGTCGCCGCGTTCCGCGAGGTCGCCGCCGAGCACGACCACATCCACGCCGCGCTGCCGCAGCAGTTCAAAGCCCCGGCGGGCGTTCTTCAATCCCCAGCTGTCCTTGCTTTTGGGGCATTGGGCGTCGGACAGAATGCCGATACGCAGCTCAGGTTCGGCGGGAGCCGCCGCCGCATTTCCGTACAGCAGAAACGACATGGCGACTCCGCATGCGAAACGGGAAAAAAACTTGACCATCAGAAACTCCTTAATTATCGGTTGAAACAATCCGCCGCCCGGCCTTTCGGTCACTGCACCTTTGCGCCGGCCGCATTGTAGACCCACGGGAACTTGTACGTCTGGATATATTCAAACGCCCCTCCGCTGCGCACCGAACCGTCACAGAACGCGGCGTTCGCCCGTCCTCCGTGCCGCAGAAAAGCCGAAGTGGAATTCGTGCCGATTTCCATATACTGCATCCCGTCGCTCTGGCTGCCGTCGGCGAGCACCACGGTGTTGCTCGGCGATTTCAACGGAACCATATCCGTCGCCTTCTGGCCGATCCTTCCACGTTTATACGGATTGAAGCGGTTCCAGTAACCGGCCAGCCACAGGTTCATCCCGTAAGTCTGTTTCGCGTAAACCTCCCAGGTCTCCCAGCCGGAAATCGACTCCCGCCAGGTGCTCGGACAGCGGTACTTTCTGTAATCGGCATATTTACTCGGAAAAATCCCTCCCTCCACCAGAAACGAACTCAACCAGCTTCCCCCCCAGTTCGGCCCGATCGCCGGCGGAAAATAGTCGTTGAACGCATCGGCATAGAACGTCAATCCCGTGGAACAGGTTTTAAGATTGTTGATACATTGGGTCGCCCGCGCTTTCTCCCGCGCCTGATTCAATGCCGGAAGCAGCATCGAAGCGAGAATCGCGATAATCGCTATTACCACGAGCAGCTCAATCAGGGTGAATTTTGCAATATAACGGGAGATTGTCTTGGATTCCTGTCTTTTGTTTTGCGACGTATTATTCATTTCTACCTCCATGATTAGTGGGTTATGCTTATTTCAACGGCCATTACAGGCAATCACGCAAACCTTTTGCTTGCGCAAATCCTCATTTATGTATCTGCCTGCCTGAAAGCTGCGGGCGATTTGAAAGCGGAGATGAATCTCCGCACTCCAAAGACGCTTCGCGTCGGAGAATCGCCCCTCCGGAGCACGGAATCCGCAGAGGCGGCTTATCGCAGTTTCATGCTTTCGCGTTCCTCCAGTTCAAAGCTCTCCGGGGGTCTCGGCGGCGCGGCGGGATACGGAGCCGGAGCCGTTTCCGAGGCCCGGATCAATCCGGCGGCATCGAATCCTTTCAGCGCCTCCGCCAGCCGTTTCCCGAACCGCTCCGGCGTCTCCGGGTCGAGCAGCGCCGCCGCCACCTGACGGCATACGGCGGGATCTCCGTAAGCCGGCTCCGGCATCAGCGGGTCGATCATCGCGGAACGCCCCGCCCGGACCGCCTCCGCCAACGCCTTGCCCGAAAATTCCGGGGCGTGCGCCACTGTGCAGTTATAGTATCCGAAAATCCCCTGATGCGTGTCGGTGCTGCCGGTCACCGCCGGGACCTTGCCGCGTCCCGATTTCCGCCACTTTTCCAGATACTCCACCCGGCGCTCGACCGCGTCCAGCCCCGCGAGGGAAATATCCCCGTACCACAGCTCCGAAAAACCGGTCCCGTAGGTCATCGGGTGATTCAGCTGCACGACCGCACCGAACCCGTCCGCCTGCTCGCGGATCGATTTCCACGAGAAGCGCTCATCGAGCCGGCGCGGAATCGGATAGACGTTGAGGTGATAGCGCGGCGTCATCGTGATCTCCTGCCCCGCGAACAACCACAGACCGCAGCCGTTCCGGCGCATGTTCTCCATCAGCCGCAGCGCCCCGGCGACTTCGTCGTGGTCGCTGATCACCAGGAAGTCGAACCCGGCGGCGGGCGCTTCCGCCAGCAGTCCGGCGGGCGTGGACTGGCCGTCGGAGAAGATCGTGTGCGTATGCACGTCGCCGGTGCGCAGTTCACGGGCCGCCTCGGCGTCCTCCGGGCGCGGCGCGGGCATCGCGGCGGCGCGCAGCCGGGCGAAACGTTCCGCCGCGCGCCGGGTCAGCGGCTTCCCGGCGAGGATGAATTCCGCAAAGGATTTTCCCAGTTCGCGATTGCCGTAACCGCACCGGATCACATCCGCGCCACGGCGCACGATCAGGAAATCGTTCGGCAACCCGTTGCGGCTGTGCCAGAACCACGCGATTTCCGGGTAGTCGGGAGTGCCCGCGATCAGGCAGTGGCCGAACCGGTCCTTTTCCGCGAACGGAATCACCGGCAGCCCCCGTTCCGATGCGAAATCGAGCAATCGTTTCCTCATCGGCTCCGGCGCGTCCGGCATCACGACCACCGCGTCGGCCGGATGGCGGAACGCCTCCTCCGGCGTGAGGCGGAACACATGGCGGGGACGGCTGGAAGCGTAGAGCGACAACAGCCTCCCGGTCTCCATATCGCTTCGCAGCCCGTCGCCGAGCAGGTGACCGCGCCCGGCGTACACGGCATCCGCCCCGGCGACTTCGGGAGCGGCGAAGGGCGTGCAGTAGGCCGTCATCTCTCCGACCAGCCTTTCCGCATCCGCGACGCTGTCGCAGCAGTAAAGTTCGGCGTTCACGCAGGGGATGTTGCCCCACGGCATCGAAACCGCACTGAAGATCCGTTCATTCGGACGGCCTCCCCGGCTGTACGCGACGTTGAGCTGCGCCTCGAAGCCGCGCGTCAGCTCCAGATAGCGGTATTTCGCGGGAATATCCGCCGGAAGCGGCCGGTCCTCAAGCAGCGCCAGCCGGGCTTCGCACTCCGCGATCGCCTCCGCCACCCGGCCGCCGTTCATGCTGCCGGGCGTGGCGGCGAGCCGCAGAAATTCGATCCCGGAGACCAGTTTCAGGTATCCGGCGGCGCGCCACGGCGTCAGCTCCGCCCACCGGACCGCGCCGACTTTCCGAAGCAGACCGGCGATCTGCGCGGCGTTGCGCACCACCGTGCCGTAAGGCTTCCCGCCGACATATCCGGTGAATACGAAGCGCAGCCCGACGGAGCCGAGCCCGGAAAGCTCCGCCAGCGTCACCGTTTCCGTGCCCGGCGGAATCATTTCGCGGCGCAGTTCCCGGCCGGAAAGGTCCTGAACCGAGAGTTCGGCGCGTTCCAGAAATTCCGGCAGTTCCGGCGCTATCGTCAAGGTCTCCTGCTGTGCCAGGCGGGGGACTTCCGGGCTCCACACCGCCGCCAGCGAGCGCTCCGGGTTGTCGGCGTCGCTCCGGCAGAGCCGGAAGAGCGGATAGTCCGCCGCCGAGGCGCTGGGCTGCACCGCCCGGCCGATCGAAACCTTGCGCGGCGGCAGCGCCTTCCCGTCGCGGCGGTCGTAATCGTTGCAGTTGAACTGCATCCGGAACAATCCCTCATTTGCCAGGTCATAGTCGCCGAATGCACGGTAAGGGATCAGCAGCCTGATCCGGTAGCCCCCGCCGGTGCGTTCGCCGGAAGCGCGGTACGGGATATCCGGCCCGTAGGCGCTGTCGTAGAGGGTGAAACTGCGGAGCTTCCCCGCCGCGTCCGGCGGCGACAGGATCAACTGGAACCGTTCAAATGCAAGTGTGCCGTTGCCGAATTTCCTCCCCTCCGGCGCGGCGATGAACAGCTCCACGCTGTCCTGCATCCACAGGTCGACGTTCTTCTCCTTGTCGTTGACCACGTCGGAATCCGTCACGTCGAAGAAGAAGCAAAGCCCGTCCCGGTTCCAGCCGAAGGTGACCCGCGCGGAAAAATCCTCCCTGCCGCGCCACTGTTCCGCCCGCGTGAACTGCTCCGGCCGCTCGAATACGAGGGTCTGGGCGTTCTCCGGGGGCTGAAGCCGTTCCGTATAGTCGTCCGGCACCTGAAGGCAGGTCACAGCGGCGGGAGGCCGTTCCATATTTTTTCCCCTTTCCGAATTGTCCGCCGCCAGAGTCAGGGCGGCGGAGAACAGCAGCGCGTTCATCCAACCTTTCATTTCAACTTCCTCACTTCCGGGTGATGTGGTATCCGGCGATGCCGCCCGGATATTTGAAATTGTCCGCCTTGAAGGAGAGCATCCCCGCCTTCCACTCCGCCGGAAGCTCGCCGAGTTCGTCGCCCTGAAAATCCACCGCCACCACTTTGCGCGGGCCGTCGGTTGCAAACGACAGCTCCGCCGTGCCGTGCCGCAGCAATAGCGGCCCCTCGCCGGTCGCCTCGACCCGGCGGCGGTCCCGGTCGGCGAACCGGATTCCGGTCGTCTGCATGTCAGTCGAATGCAGCACCACCGCCGAATCACCGGTGCGCAGCTCCTTCCCGTCGAGGCTGATCGCCGCGAAGGTCTGGAAGGTGTCGGAATTTTTCACCTTCAACATCCCGTCGGCGCTTCCGCCCGCAGGCAGCGTGACCACCGCCGAGCGCGGCGTCGAAACCTGAAACGTCTTTTTTTCCGGCTCCATCCGGATTTCACCGGTCACGCTGTCGGCGATCCCGGCCGCCTTGTAGCGTTTGAAGTTCTCCGCCGCGCGGCGGTCGGTGACGCGGTTGTGATCCAGCACGCCCGGCACCGGCCGGTCGTCGAACACCGCTCCGATCTGGTTGACCAGCCCGGAGGTGTTCAGCGCCGGGAAACCGTAGTCGTCCCGCTTCGCAAACAGGTTGCGCGGAATCGTGTAACCGACCCTGACCGGCGACGGCTTCACGTCGCCGCGCAGGAACAGCGCCGCCGAAATCCGGTCGCTGAGCTGCTTGACCGGATCGTAGACGGACTCGAACACCACGATCCGCTTCTGCCTGCCCGTCAGCCGCCAGTCCGAACCGGAGAAGTTGAACCGGAAATAGCCGTCGATATCCTGCAAGGCTCCATACGCCCCCATCAGCGGCCCCTCCTCGGCGCGGTACATGTTCGGCGAACAGAAATCCACCTCGGTAATGTAGAAGGGCTTGCCGTAGATGCGGCCGCGCAGCAGATTCAGCGGCACCCAGCCGTGCCCGGCGATCACGCAGCCCTGGCCGAACGCCATCGGCAGCCCCCACGATTTTTCGGGGAACATCGGGTGATCCTGGTAGATGTGATCGTCCACCACGTCGTACACGTCGCGCAGCCAGGTGCTCGCGAGGTCGCCGCCGTTGTTCGCGCCGGTCATCAGGAAGCGCGCCCCGAGCTCGCCGCGCAGGAAATCCATCATCTGCCGCGACCGGTTGCGGGCCTGCGTGTAGATGAACCGCATGAAATCCCGGTTGCCCGGCGACGGAGCCGGATTCAGCCCCGGATGCTTCCGGCAGTGCTTCGCATACTCGTCGGCCAGAAACCGCTGGAGGATGCTGCCGGGAGTGTGGTTCCAGCCGTTGCCGATGGTGTCCTCGTTGCTGAGGTTCACAAAGACCACCGCCGGGTCCTCCGCCAGCGACAGCCCGGTGTAGGGATTCCGGTGGGTCAGCCAGTTGCGGGCGAAGCTCTTCCAGTTTTCAAACGCGTCGTCGCAGAACAGAAAGGCGTTCTTCGCCCCGGTGTGGCCGGTCTTTTCGAGATAGCCGGGATAGCGTTTGAATACCTCCAGATTGTCGCCCGGCCTGAGCTTGCGCGAAGTGTAGACGTCGAGCGTCAGGTAGATTCCCTGCTCCCTGAGCTTGGCGGTCAGGTATTCCAGCTTGTCGAGATTCTCCGGATTGAGGGTCGTCGAATCCGGGGATTTCGGATCGGTCAGGCCGTTGTCGTGATGGTGATAGCGCACCGCGTTGATCCCCTGCGCGGCAAGGAAAACCGCGAGTTTCTCCGCCTCCTCCTTCGGCAGGAACAACGCGCTGTCGCACAGGTTCACGCCGCAGAGCCGGAGGCGCTTCTCCGGGGCGTTTTCAAACACCACCGTCCCGTCTTTTCCGATCTTCGCGTGGCCGTACCGGCCCGCCGGTTTGTGCGAAATCGCAATGCCGCTGAAGTCCAGCGCGCTGCCCGGCGTGACCCGCCGTTCATACCTGACCGGCTGCCAATCCTTGTCCGCCTTGCCGACCACCGGACGGGCGACGTGCTTCGGCAGCAGCATCGGGCGCTCGGTCAGCGTGACGCCCGCGATCATCCAGATCGCCTCGGGATGTACGATGCGGAAGGTCAGCGCCACCGGCTCCGAACCACTCAACGCGAAGCTCGACGCATACAGTCCGACCGTCCGCATCGCATTGCGCGAGGACCACGCGATCTTGCCGTTGCTGAAGTCACCGGCGACCCACCAGTTGCCCAGATCGACGCCGCCGGTGATCGGGATGGTTTCGGTGCCGGTGTCGGCATAGCGCACGACCACCTCCCCGATCCGGTTGGTCTCGACCCAGCCGGAGGCGTGCAGCAGCGAAAGCCCGCGCACCTTCAGCCCCGCCGGAAGCGGCAGCGTGATTTCGGCGGGAGCCATGTCGCGCACCGGACCGGCGACCACGATCACACCGGGCTTGCCGGTTTTCTTCTCATCGACGATCGTGAACGGAATATCCTTGTACTTCACCTCCGTCACGTCGAACACGCGCATATCGTTGCCCGGCCCCTGATCGGTCCAGCCGCCCTGTTTGTCGCCTGCCTTTTCGTCGGCGAAGGTGCGGTTGGCCGCGCCGCCGAGATCGACCGGCCAGGTTTTCGGCGTTTCGCGATCGATCCGCAGACCGAAACCATCGCCTTTTTCCAGTTCAAAACGGATGGAAAAGCCGGCGTCTTTGTTCCAGCGCCGGTTGTCCTGCACGGTCAGGTACACCTCGCCGTCCACCCGGAACCGGTAATTCGTGCCGTTGGCCAGCGGCAGTTCGACCGCTTTGACCCGGCCGGTCTTTTTCCATAACTTGTCGGTGAATGCAATCGTCGCACGTTTTCCGTCGGCGCCGGTCACCCCGAACTTCCCGGCGTACTGCGCCGGAACCTCCACATCGATATAGCGGTGGCTGATATCCGCTCCGCCGCCGGAAAATTTCCAGCGGCACTGCAGCGTGCCGGGACCTTCCGCCCGGAGACTCCAACTGAAACCGCCCGTTCCGCCCGGAACGGTGACCTCATGCCGGGCGGAAGCGCCGCCGCCGTCCCGTTTCACCGCCGCCGGCTGGATGCGCGCGACGTTCCAGCCGGGCCCGTGGATCACAGTCGGGACAAATGAAAGCTCCCCGTAACGGAACGCGCCGCGCCGGTCGGCTCCCGGCGGAGAATCCTCCGCAATCACTGTCAGAAATCCGATAAGAGCGAACAGTATTCCTGCCGGGAAAACCTTCTTTTTCATGCCGTAACCTTTCCTTTCCGTGATTTACAAAATTCATGCAGCATTTTCACTGCCGTTTCCCGATCGCGGGGCCGGCGGAGTCGCGGATCACCAGCCTGCCGGGAAGCATCCGCACCTGCGGCTCGGTTTCGCCGGGCCGTTCCAGCCGCTCCAGCAGAAGCCTGCCCGCTTCGACGCCCATCTCTTTGCATGGAATCTCCACGCAGGTGGCCGGAGGAGCGGCGAACCGCGCCAGCGGCGGATTGTTGAACGTGACCACGCTCACATCCCGCGGGATATGCAGATTCCGGGCATGGAGGTAGTGGCAGATCTCCATATACATCTCGAAGGAATACGCGACATACGCGGTGAAACCGCGCGCGACTCCCTCCGCGACCGCATCCTCCACCGTCACGGTGCAGTCCTTCGCGCTCTCCAGCACCGGCAGTCCATAGGCAAGACAGAACTCAAAGTAGGAGGCGGTGCGGCGGATCACGCTGTAGTGCTGCTCCGCGAAGCCGATCGGAATCAGTTTCGGGTCCCGGTAGGGATTCACATAGCCGATTCTGCGGTGCCCGAGTTCGTACAGGTACTTCATCGCGCACTCCATATTGCCGGCGTCATCCGCCTGCACCGCGCTGCCGTTCGGCCCGGCGACACCGTTCAACACCACATAGGACAGGCCGCTTTCGTCCAGTTCGCAGACCAGTTCGCTGCGGCGGACATCCACGGCGACCGCCCCCGCGACCTTCCACTGCGGCAGGCCGTAGGTGGCGCGCTGCTCCAACGGCCGGACCAGGTAGTGAAAACTGAATCCCTTTTCAAACAGGCTGTTGTTCATCGCATCCACGCCCGCGTTGATGTCGGCTTCAAGCGCGGCTTCCAGATAGCTCGGCAGGAAGATCGCGATCTGCTGGTTGTCCTTCTTGCGCATGGACTGATACATCGGATTCGGTTTGTAGTCGCGCTCCGCGACCCGGTCCAGAATCCGCTTGCGCAGTTCCGGCTTCACCGTGAAATTCTTATCACGGCCGTTGAGGACCCGGCTCACCGTCGACGGCGACACGCCGAGCTCCGCGGCAATCTCTTTCAGGGTCATGGTTGGATTCTCCCGCTGTTTCGCATTCTAGAAAACTGTTTGCTATTTTTATTATGAATCATTTTCCATCAAATGTCAAGTAGGAATTGGAGATTTTAATCAAAAATAAACAAACCTCCCTCTCTGAATCACGCAAACTGTTTTCTAAAAGTGCGTCAGAGGGGAGGCCGCCGGAGTGCCGGCGCAGATGCGGCAGTCATCTCAAACCGCGAAGAAAAGAGCGGCGCTTCAGGCGGTTCAGCAGATCGCGCCCAAGCAGGAACGGCAGCCGCAGCCAGCGGCAGCGCCACCAGAAAAAGACGTAACAGCGATATCCCCGGCTCCGGCGGCAGTCGACATACCGCTTTCCCCGGTAAAAGCCCGTCAGGACCCCGACGATCATCGCGTCGGTCACACCGCGCTCCCGGCAGCGGCGGTTGTCGCCGCAGGTCACGTACCCCTCCGGCAGCACTTGCACGATGCGGTGCAGCACCAGTTGCCCGGAGGGACGGCGGTAGAGCGGCACCTCGTATCGGCGCAGCCGCCCGGTACGGCGTTCGATGCAGACCCGGTCCCTGCCCTGCCGGAGCATCGGCTCCATACTGTCGCCGCGGGTCAGGCCGGTATAAAAGCCGAAACGGGCAACGGCTTCCTCCGCCGAAAGCGGCTCACTCATCGATCAGGCCGTTCTTCCGCAAGAGTTCAAGGAAAGCGGCGACGTGTTCCGCCGCCTCGGCCCGGCCGAGCCCGTACCGGGTGGCGCACTCCTCCGCCAGCTCCGCTTCGGCGCTTCCCCGCTCCAGAAGGCGCCACAGGAAAGCACCGGACGAATTCAGCCGGATCATCCCGTTGAAACCGCGGGCCGCCGGGCCGACCGCAACCACGACCGGAGTCCCGGCGACCTCCCGCAACATATAACCGTCTTTGATCTTCATTATCGTCATCTCATCGCTTCACAGGCAACATCGGCCGCTTCCGGGTCGGGAGTGCATCCCAGCCGGTAAAAAGGCACCGCACGGGCCAGCCGGTCGCAGAGCGCCAGCAACCGGTCCATCTCCTCCGGTTCTTCCGGGCGCAGCGTCTGGTTCAGGATCACCGGCAACGCCTCCGCCCCGGAGATCCGCTCAATCCGGTTCACACCGGCCCGTTCCAGCACGGCGACGGCACGCAGCGGCACGGCGATGCGGTTCTGCAATCCCTCCTTGCCGCACCACGGCGTCCCGCAGGCGCGGAACTCCCCGCCGGCCAGCCGCAGCAGCGGCTTGTCATCGTTGACCATCACCGCGGCGGGGCCGAACTTCCGCCGCCACAGCGCCGCATGGGTGGACTTGCCGGTGCCGGAGGGAGCGGTGAAACCGTAGGCACGCCCTCCCACCGCGACCACCGAGGCGTGAAATACCATCCCATCCCGGCGCAGCAGCTCCCGGCATATCTTCCGGTACAGCAGCGTAAGTTCGCAAAGCGGCGGCGGCATGCCGGTCATTTCGCACTCCGCCGCCATCTCCGAAGCGGAATAGGCAATTGCAATTCCGTCGCCCGAAGCCAGATAGTCGCGGCAGAACTGCTCCGTCGCGGGATACCGCGCATAAAGCGTAAAAGCGAGATCCGCCAGAGTGCATGTAAACTTCGACATCTTCCGATTTCCGCCGTTTTCTTATTCTCTAAAAAAATCACATCGGCCCGCAGCCGGAACCGATATGATTTCCGCCGGGAAAAGTCCGTCACATTCCTACGTCATAATCTCCGCCCGGCTTCCAGCCGGTATCAATGTCCACGCCGACATCGGTTCCGCTGGTGGTGATCACATCCCTGACCGAAAAATCGATCACTTCAAGAACGGGTTTCTGGTAAATCTCTTTTTCCATGCGCTGCTCCTTGCATTGCCGGTTCCGGCCCCGACCTGCCGCCCTTCGGCAGTACTAAGCCTACAATTATACAATTTATTATTATACTATAAAATCATGTATCATACAAGTGCCGAATCATTGAAAGAAAGATTTTTTCAAGATTCCGCGCCTTACAGCTCGATATCAATATCCCCGCCCGGCTCCCACGGATCGACACTCGGATCGAATCCCGTGCCGCTGGTGGTGATCACATCCCTGACCGAAAAATCGATCACCTCAAGAACCGGTTTCTGATAGAGTTCCTTTTCCATGATAATTCACCTTTCCATTATAAGAGTTTCCGCTGTCATTGTTCCCGGTCAACTTGGAAACAATCGACAATTATACATAATATTATTATGTCATAAATCTCCGGCCGCGCAAGAGGGAAAATCAGCCGGAAACAGTTTTTTTCAAAAAAAACAGGTAGATCTCATAGAAAGGCAGCGCGGCCGCCACGATGACGAATCCGCCGATCGGGAACACGGAACGGTAATCCTGATGCAGCAGGTCGAGCGTCTTGCCGGGTCCGGCCCCATCTCCATCGAACCGGCCGCGAGCACGATTCCCGCCGCCGCAGAGAACCGGGCGAACAGCCCGTGCGGCAGCAGCCGCGAGCCGAGCGGCGCGGTCAACGTGAAAAGCTGCTTATTGACAAAAAACAGGTTCCATGATCATTTCCGCCGTTTCACAACCCGTTTTCGGCAAAACTGGAACAGAGGGAAAAGAAAGGGCGGCGACTTTACGCCCGGACGACCCAGATCGCCCGGAGCAGCAGGGCCGTCAGCAGCGCCGCCGTCAGCGGCTCCGGCAGCCACACCGAAAACGCCCAGTATACGGCGGCCCCCGCCGCGAAGCCCGATGCGCCCAGAATCGTGGAAACGCTCCCCGTGAAACCGGCCTCGGCGGTCACCCGGCAGCGGACGATCCCCGCCGCCAGCGCCGCCGCCAGCAGCACCGCAAGCCATGCCGGTTCCGACGGCAGCGCCCAGGAGTTCCACAGCCACAGGAACGGCAGCAGCAGCGAAACCGCCACAAAGCCCCGCTCCACGCGCGGCCTCAGGATCGAGTGGAACACCGCAAGTCCCGGCATCGCCCAGACTGCCGCCGCCGGTACTCCGGTCGTCAGCTCCCGTTCCGCCAGCGCCGCTCCCGCCGCCAGCAGCAGCAAAGCGAATCCGGCGCCGTTCTCCGCCAGCGCGAAACCGGAACCGGCCCGGCCGAACCGGGCGAACCAGAGGCGCAGCAGCAGATAAGCGACCACAGCCGCCGCGGCGGCAGGAAGGAAGAAACCGGGAGTCTGTTTTTCTTCACGGAGAGCCTCGCGCAAGACCGGAGCAGCGGACGCCTCCTCCGTGTACAGTGCCGCGAAGATCCCGGGCGGCATGAAAGCGGCGTCGCGGCCGAAACCGCCCAGCAGTTTTTCCATGCGCCGGTCCAGTTTTTCCGGGTCCGCCGTCAGCGCGGCGTCCGGCGAAGCGGCCAGCAGCTCCCCGCGCGATCCCGGAACCGGAAGCACCCGGACCGCCCCCGGCGGCAGGTCCCCGCGCGCCGCGGCGGGAAGAATCAGCACGCCGGTCGCCGGATTCAGCTTCCGCCACGCCTCGCGGGTGAAATGCTTCCGCGCTGCCGGCGAGCCGGGCGGCAGCTCCTCCAGATAGATCAGGTCGTAATTGCCCGCGAGCTTCGGCAGAATCCGCCCCGGCAGACCGGAATAGTAGTTCAGCTTGAACCAGTTTCCGCCCGCCAGCGAGGCCGCGTTCGGCCAGATGCCGTCCACCCGTTTCACATAAGGCAGCGAACACCACACGCCGGGCAGCGGCGAAGGACGGCCGGAAACAAAAAGGATCGTCCGCTCCTCCCCGCCCTCCGGCAGCAGCGAAGCAGGCAGCGCCGGAGCGATCGCCACCGGCTTCATGCGCGGGTTCTCCCCGTCCGGCCCCCGGCTGACCCCGAAAGCGAAAATGTAGACCGCCACCGGCAGCATCAGGCAGAGAACCAGCTTCACCGTCCAGTGAGTCCGGCAGCAGAACACCGCCAGCGCAAACACAACAGGAAACAGGATCAGCAAAAACCAGGTTCCGTGAAACACTCCGAAGGCCAGCAGCAGCGCCGTCAACGCGAATGCCGCCCCGAATCCGAGCCGGAGCAGCGCCCCGCGCGGCGGCAGCAGCGCCAGCACTCCGCCGAACAGCACTCCGCCGACCGCCAGCGCGACCCGCGGCTCCGGCCAGGCGGCATAGACCGTCAACAAAATCAGCACTGGGAACATCAGGTCGGGGGCCGAACGCCTCCCTTTCCCGGCGGCGGCCGCCCCGGCTCCCGCCGCCGCGAACAGTGCGACGGCGGCGGCGGCCGCTCCGGTTTCAGAGAGCCATCCCTCCGTGCGCGGCAATTCGCCCAGCGTCAGCACGGCGACGCCGCCGAGGAAAATTCCCGCCGGCACGACAAAGAACAGCGAGGCGATTCTCCGGAAAATGTCCGAAACGATTCCGGCGGAGACGGCGGTATGCGGCTGATTTTCCAAAAACGAAGCTCCCATAAATAAAAAAATTTCCGACAATATACTGCTGAAATCCATATTTTTCCAGTTCCGCCGGTTGCTATTTCAGGTTGAAACGGCTATTTTACCATAAATGGGGGCCGGTATCGGCCCCGCGGATATCCCGGACTTTCAGGAGAAGAGGAACTATGGACAGCAAAGAATTTTTCATTCCCCGGCTCGGGGAAGCTCAGATCGCATCTCCCGTTCAGGCCATGGAATTCGTCCCCGACGATGCCACCGTCGCCTACGACACCAGTACCGCCGTGCTGGAGGAGTATGTGAAAAACGGCCAGGCGATCCCGGCCTTCGAACAGGCCGGCCCCCGCAAACTGATCTACCATGACCCGGCCTGGAGCAAAGCGGCGATCCTGACCGCCGGCGGACTCTGTCCCGGACTCAACGACGTGATCAAGTTCCTGACGCTGACGCTCAAGAACATCTACCATGTGCCGCTGGTCTACGGCATCCGGTACGGTTACCGGGGCCTCAACCCGGCGCACGGACTCGCTCCGATCCAGCTCAACGAGGACAACACCGACGACATCCACCAGCAGGGCGGCACCATCCTCGGCTCCTCGCGCGGCGAGGAGAGCGCCGAGATCATGGTCGAAACCCTCGCGCGCATGAACATCAACCTCGTATTCTGCATCGGCGGCGACGGCACCGCGCGCGGCGCGCACGATATCGCGGTCGAAGCGGAGCGGCGCGGCCTCTCCATCAGCGTGATCAGCATCCCCAAGACCATCGACAACGACATCGCCTTCATCGACAAGTCCTTCGGCTTTGAAACCGCGGTCTACATGGCCGGAATTTTCGCGGCGGGCGCGCACAACGAGGCCAAAGGCGCCTACAACGGCATCGGGCTGGTAAAGGTGATGGGACGCGACTCCGGCTTCATCGCCGCCTATGCCACGCTCGCGCAGAGCTACGTGAACTACTGCCTCGTGCCGGAATCGAAATTCGTCCTCGACGGCGACGGTCCCGACGCGCTGCTGCCCCATCTTTATAAGCGCATGCTGGAAAAACAGCACGCGGTGATCATGGTCGCCGAAGGAGCCGGGCAGGAGCTTTTCCCGCAGGGCGAAGATGTGCGCGACGCCTCCGGCAACCTGATCAACAAGGACATCGGGCTGCTGCTCAAGGACCGGATCAACCAGTATTTCAAGGAACGCAACACCGAAGTCAACATCAAATACTTCGACCTTGCCTACACCATCCGCAGCGTGGCGGCCCACGGCGCGGACGCGGTGTTCTGCGCGATGCTGGCCCAGAACGCGGTTCACGCCGCAATGGCGGGGCGCACCGACATGGTGGTCGGCCACTGGAACGGCCATTTCACCCACGTGCCGATCGCGCTGGCCACCCGCGAACGCAAGAAAATTCAACTGAACAGCCCGCTTTGGACCAGCGTCAAAGCCAGCACCTGTTTTTAATTTCCACACTCTTTCGGAGAACTTTTCATGATCAATCACCTCAGGCAGATCGCCGCCGATATCGACCGGCTCCTTGCCGACGACGAATTTCCGGCAACGGTCCGCCCCGACTACCTGCGCGACGCCGTGCGCGACTACCCGGTGCGCGGCGGCAAACGCCTCCGGCCCGCGATGCTGATCTGGAGCTGCGGACTCCTCGGCGGCAGCGAAAGCGCCGCGCTCTACCCCGCCGCCGCCGTAGAGGTGTTCCACAACTGGACGCTCGTGCACGACGACATCATCGACCAGGACGACACCCGGCGCGGCGCTCCGACCTCCCACGTGAAGCTCGCCGCGGAGCTGGGCGGCAGATTTTCGCTCGCCGCCGACGACGCGGAGCGCACCGGGCGCGATTTCGCAATCCTCGCCGGCGACCTGCAGCAGGGATGGGCCAACGACCTTCTGCTCCGTTCGGCGGAACACGGCGTGCCGCCCGAAGTGACGGTCGCGCTCGGCAGGAGATTCCAGAAGCTGGCCAACAGCGACCTGATCTCCGGTGAGGCGCTGGATGTGGAGTTTTCGCTGCGGGAGCTCACCGGGCTCAAATCGCAGGAGGTCCGCACCATGCTCGGCCTCAAGACCGGCGCACTGCTGCAGTTCTGCACCGAAGCGGGCGCGATGATCGCGTTGAACACCGCCGATGCGGAGCACCCCGACGTGCGCAAACTCAGCGAGTTCGCGCTCGCCGCCGGCATCGCGTTCCAGCTGCGCGACGACTACCTCGGCATCTTCGGCGTCTACGATTCGCTCGGCAAGGCGCTCGGCAACGACCTGCGCGAAGGCAAGGCGACTGTGATGCTGCTCGACACCCTGCGGCTCGCCTCCGCCGCCGACCGTGAAAAACTGCTCGGCTACATCGGGCGCGAAACCTACAGTGACGCCGATCTGGACGATGTCCGCCGGATCATGCGCGACTCCGGCGCGGCGGCCTCCAACGAGGCGGAAGCCGCCCGGCTGGCCGAGCAGGCGCGCAACATCCTGCGCAGCTTCCCGGACAATCCGTACCGGCAGCACCTGCTCGACCTGGTGAACTTCCTGATCGACCGGGAGCGGTAAGCGATGGCCGAAGACATTCAAGTCGCGATGGCGACGGACCGCAACTATCTGGACTATGCGCTGGTGGCGGCGGCGTCGCTGCTGGCGCAGCATCCCGGCGGCGGCATCACGCTGCATCTGCTGCACGAAGAGCTCGATGAAAGCGATTTCGCCCGCTTCGAGGCGTTGCGCCGTATCGACGGATTCCGGCTGGTTCCCCGGAAAATCGAACGCGGTTTCTTTCAGGGCTGGCCGGAGCTGCGCTGGAGCACTTCCGCCTACTACCGGCTGATCCTGCCCTCGCTGCTGCCGGATCTGGAAAAAATCCTCTATCTGGACTGCGACCTGCTGGTGCTCGACGATATCGCGGAACTCTGGAACACGGAGCTCGGCAGCCGTTCCTGCGCGGCGGCCGCCGTCCGGGTGGCCCCGGAACACCAGAAAAAGATCGGGCTTCCCGCCGAAGCGGTTTACTTCAACTCCGGCGTGATGCTGTTCAACCTGCGCAAAATGGCGCATGAAAACCATGAAAAGCGCTTCATCCGGCTTTTCGACGAACTCGGCGGCCGGATCAAATATCCCGATCAGGACATCCTGAATCTCGCCTATTGGAACGACTACGTGAAGCTCTCCCAGCGCTGGAACCTCGTGACCTCCGTCTACCGCAACCCGCCGACTCCGGCGCTCTATTCCGAAGCGGAGGTCGTGGAGGCGCTGCGCCGCCCCGGCATCGCCCATTTCACCGGCACGCACAAGCCGTGGCGGCTCGGCAAGACCACGCATCACCCCTACGCCCGGTATTTCCGGGCCTATGCGGAGCTGGCCGGGCTTCCCCTGCCCTTCCGGCTCAAACTGGCGCTGAAGTCGCTGCTGACGGGGAGCCTGAAACCGCCGAAAAAAGCGGTTCCGTGGGACGGCTCCATCCTCAACACCGGCATCGCGATCCGCAGGACGACTTGACAAAACCGCCGATGATGTTACAGTAAGAAACGTTCCCCCGATCACCGGTTCATCCGGCAAACAGACACTTTTTGAAGAGGAGGGTTTCATCATGTGGGACAACGGAGTCAATATTCACGACGTGCGGCAGATCCGCACCCGCTGTAACGTCTGGTTCGGCGTCGGAGCGATCGATTCGATCCGCGATATCGTGCTGGACATGGTCGGGCGCGACATCAAAAGCGTGCTGGTGGTCACCGGCAGCAACTCCTACAAAAGCTCCGGCGCGTGGGGCAGGATCGAACCGGCGCTGAAAGCCGCCGGCATCACCTACGCGGTCTACAACGAAGTCACCCCAAACCCGACCACCGGGCAGGTCGACACCGCCGTGCTGGTCGGGCGTGACATCAAGGCGGAAGCGGTAATCGGCATCGGCGGCGGCAGCGCGCTCGACGCGGGCAAATGCGTGGCCGCGATGATGAAATACCCGAATCACAAGGCCGCCCAGCTCGCTTCCGGAGAACTCGAACCCGCCGACGCACTGCCGTTCCTCGCTGTGAACCTGACCCACGGCACCGGTTCCGAAGTCAACCGGTTCGCGGTGATCACCGACACCGACCGGGATTTCAAGCCGGTGATCGCGGCGGACTGCCTCTATCCGGCCTGGGCGATCGACGATCCGGCCCTGATGACCTCGCTGTCGCAGAAGCAGACCCGGTTCGTCTCCATCGACGCGGTGAATCACGTGGTCGAAGCCGCGACCAGCAAAGCCGCCAACCCGCTGGCGATCATGCTCGGCGCCGAGACTATCCGGCTGGTCGCGAAATACCTGCCGTCGGCGCTGAAAGACCCGAAAGACCTCTACGCCCGGTATTTCCTCGCCTACGCAGCGATGATCGCCGGAACCGCGTTCGACAATTCGCTGCTGCACTTCACCCATGCGCTGGAGCATCCGCTGAGCGCCCTTAAGCCGGAGCTTTCGCACGGCCTCGGGCTCTCCATGCTGCTTCCGGCGGTGGTCAAGGCGATCTATCCGGCGCGCGCCGAGGTGCTTTCGACGCTGCTTGAGCCGATCGTGCCGGGCCTCTCCGCCGATCCGAAAGATGCGGTCCGCGCCGCTCGCGGCGTCGAAAAGTGGCTGGCCGGCTGCGGAGTTCCCGAAAAGCTGGCCGATCTCGGCTTCTCCGAAAAAGACGTCAAACAGTTGACCGCGCTCTCCTTCGACACCCCCGGGCTCTCCGGCCTGCTCGACCAGGCGCCGATTCCGGCAAGCAAACTGGCCGTGGAAGCGATCTATCTGGATTCGTTCGGCATCCAGCCGTAACGTTTCCTGCAGCGCCCCGCAATCAGACGATGATTTCGGGGCGGTCGCGGCGGTATTCGGAAGCGGTCCGCCCGGTCCGCTTCCGGAATATCGCCGAAAAGTGGTTCTGGTCGCCGAAGCCGCAACGCACGGCGATTTCGCCGATGGCGAGGTCGGTTCCGGCGAGCAGTTCGCATGCGACGCCGAGCCGCAGCGCAAGCAGATATTCCGAAAAGTCCATTCCGCAGGTTTGCCGGAACAGGTGCGACAGCCGCGAGGGACTCAGATACACCAGTTCCGCCGCCTGCCGGATCGTGATGCGTTCGGCATAGCGGGCGTTCAGAAACTCCAGTACCGCGAGAATCCGCGCATCCCGAACCGGCTGCGACAACAGTTCGGGGCGCAGCGTGTACAGTTCATGGAGCAGTCCCGACAAAGAAACCCGGACCAGCTTTTCCAACGCCGGACGGAATTCGGGCCGCCACACCGGCAATTCCTGATAGGCGGCGGCCGCCGCCGGGCAGCGCCCCTGCCCGTTTTCGCCGGAGCGGAACGGGCCGCACATCACCACCCCGAACACCCGCTGCGCATGGCGGAACGGGATCAGCAGCTCCACCGCCCCGGCATGGCACTCCTGTAAAAATGCCTCACTCCGCAACCGGAGCATATCGGCGATCCGCCGGGTGTCGTGGTTGATGCAGGCCGCCTCCCCGAGCCCTTTGACCGCGTTACAGAACGCGAAATCGTGGTGCGCCTGGCGGAACGGCAGACGCAGTTCCTCCAGACAGTTTTCGGTTACCTTCCAGATGCACCCTGTCCGGATCAGCGTTGAAACCGCCTCCAGCCGGGAAGCCAATTCCTTGAAATGATTTGTCATATTTTACGGTTTCAATTTAAAAAACAGATCGTTTCAGCATGAAAACAAAGAAAGATAGCATCCCGGAGCAGGAAAAGCAAGCGTGAAACCTTTATATTGAACCGCAAACAATCAAAACACGGAGGTTCTATGTTTGAGTCGCTCGATCTGCCGGTCCTTTTCGAAGCTGAAGTCGTCGTCGCCGGAGGCGGTCCCGCCGGCATCGCCGCGGCGCTGGCCGCCGCCCGCCTGGGCAAACGCGTGGTGTTGCTGGAACAGACCGGCAGCCTCGGCGGCATGGGAACCAATGCGCTGGTTCCGGCCGTGATCTACCAGAGCGACGGCGTGAACTGGGTGGTCGGCGACTTCTGCCGCTCCATCATCGAAGAGTGCTGCCGCGAAATGGGAATCGACGAGGTCAACCCCGGCTGGCAGGAGGTGGACGCCGAAATCCTGAAGCGCATTTACGACGACCGGCTGCTGAAAGCCGGCGTGAAGCTATTCTACATGATCCGGGTCGCCGATGTGGTCGTCCGGTCGGGGAAGCTCGAATCGCTGCTGGTCGCCACCCCGCACGGCCTGCGCAAGGTCAAAGGCGAAGTCTTTGTCGACGCGACCGGAGACGCTGCGGTCGCCGCCTTCGCCGGTGTCCCGTTCGACTGCGGCGACGCCGAGGGGCGGACCATGAGTCCCACCCTGTGCCCGCAGTTCTCGAACATCGACATCCCCGCGTATGACGCGGCGCTCCGCGAAGGCAAGCGCGACCGCGCGATCTGGCACGAGCTTCTGGAACGGGGCGAAGCGCCGGTTTCGGAACATCATTTCGTCGGCGTCTGCACCTACGGCAACGGCACCGCCAGCGGCAACCTCGGCCACATCTACGGCGCGAACACGCTGGACGAGACCGAGTTGACCAACGCCTATATCGAAGGGCGCAAACTCGCGAAAATCTACCATGACTTCTACCGCAGGCACGTCCCCGGTTTCGAGCATTCCGACCTCGTGCAGACCGCCCCCCTGCTCGGCGTGCGCGAATCCCGCCGCATCCGCGGCGAATACCAGCTCAACGGCGACGACTACCGCAACCGCGCCGTATTCGCGGATGAAATCGGCCGGTTCAGTTACCCGATCGACATCCACTCCTCCTCCACCGACCCCGAAGAGCAAAAGCGCGTCGAGCGTGTGTTGTGCGAAACCCGCTGCAAACCCGGCGAAAGTTACGGCATCCCGTACCGTTCGCTGATTCCGCTCGGCGTCGAAAACCTGCTGGTGGCAGGACGTTGCGTCAGTTGCGACCGTGAAATCCAATCCTCGCTGCGCGTAATTCCGGGCTGTTTCATCACCGGCCAGGCCGCCGGAGCCGCCGCCGCGATGGCCGCCGCCGGAAACGTCCGCAGCGTGGACACCGCCGCCCTGCAGAAATGGCTGAAAGACGACCTCCACGTCTACTTGCCCAATATCTGATAATCGTTATTCCCCCGACGCGAAGCGTCTTTGGAGTGCGGAGATGAATCTCCGCACTCCAAGTCGCACGTGAGTTTTATACTCGGCTTTGCATTGCATCAAGAACAGGCAAGCTGCCCGGAGGGTAGTGAGCACCATGCCTCCGGCCTGCGGATGGCTCCGGGGGACGTCGCGCACGTCCCCCGGCCCCCCTCGCCGGTGGCGGAGGCCGGTCTGGTTACGAAGCACTTCCGCCCGCGGGCGCGGCTTCGCCGCTTACTTGTCCGCCTGCGGCGGCCAACTCTTCATCGTTCGCTGCGCTCACTGCGCCAGAGGGGCTTCGCTCACTACGTTCGGCTTCGTCACTACCGTTCCTCGTTATTTTGCTACCGCAAAATAATTCCCTCACATTCGTTCGCGGCGCTTGCCGCGCTTGTTGTGCGCCGCGAAAGTGGTTACGGAGAGCGACCGATGCTTGCATGGGTCAGTCGCCACGCACTTGGCCGCCCCAATCCGGAGCAGGCTGATCAGCTTTCGCGGATCTTGCGCTTGACCTCTTTGACCCGCTCGCATTCCGGGCGGCACTTGTAGAACTCGTCAAGCGGATAGCAGCCCGAAACCATGCCGCTGCGCGGCGCGGTCGTGCAATCTCCGAACGTGCGGCAGATGCGGCGGCAGTTCAGCGGGCATCCGGCGAGGGTATCCGCCGGAAGCTCCGGATAGGCGAGCACCATGCGGCCGATGCCGACGAAGTCGGTTTTTCCGGCGCGCACGGCGGCCTGCCCGACCTGCGTCAGATACTCCTGCAAACAGGTGTAACCGGCTCCGATGAAGAGCATTCCGGTATTCTCAAAATGTTTCTTCAATTGTGCGACCGCGTTGATCTGGCGGGCCGCGCCGATGATCGGCTCCTCCGGCGGCAGGTAACCGTCCGAAACCGGATAATAGGCAGGACGCTGGAAGTGCGGATTGTAGTAGGGACTGCAGATGGTCGTGCAGATCAGCTCCACGCCGAGCGACCGCGCCAGTTCGAGGAACCGGATCGGTTCGGTCAGGTCGCAGCCGAGGCCGGTGCCGTCGCCGCCGAAGGCATACTTGTAGTTGCCGACGCCGATTCCGTTGCGCTCCATCGGCTTGCCGACCTTGTCCGCGCCTTTTTCAAACGGCAGGCAGTCGAAGATCGAAAACCGCATCCCCAGATCGATTCCGGGAACTTCGCGCTTGATCCCCTCGACGATTTCGCGGAAGAAGCGGGTCCGGTTTTCAAAGCTCCCGCCGTATTCGCCCGGACGGGTGAAGGCGCTCAGAAACTCATGGCCGAGATAACCGTGCGCCATCTTGATGTCCACGAAGTCGAAGCCGGCCTCTTTCGCAAGTCCGGCCGCCTCGATGAAGTGGCGGACGATGTTTTTGACTTCGGCGTCGGAAACCACGTTTGCGGCGGAGTTGTGAAACTTCTCGTCGAGCAGCGGATGTTCGTAGGCGGTCACCGATTCGAGCTTCGCGTCGTCGTGCGGATGGCTGTAGCGGCCGGAGTGGGTCAACTGCAAGCCGATATAGAGATCGTCGGCGGTGCCGAACTTTTCGGCGTGCAACTTGACCATGTCCTTGCGCAACTGTGCGAGCAGCGGCATGGTCGCGGGGGTGATCATCAGCTGGCGGGTGTTGCTGCGGCCGGACTCCATCACCGCGCACGCTTCGCAGCCGAAAAGCAGTTTCGCGCCGCTCGCGGCGAAGTTGAGCCAGCGCCGCCGGGTCAGTTCGGAGGGGGCGCCGTCGGGCAGGCAGTCCCACCCCTCCATCGGCAGGATGCACCAGCGGTTGCCGATCCTGCGGCCGTGGTATTCGACCGGCTGTGCGAGCGGCGATTCGGGCGCGGCCAGAATCGCGTCGTCGAGTTCGAGGTCGAGATTGATCTCCCGCAGGTGGCTGCAGAAACTTTCAGTGGTTTTAAACGAGGGAATGCGCGGATAATCTGCCATGGTCAGAACCTCTTTTCTTTTCGGATATGTAAAATAAGCAATTCACAGTCTTCAAGTGCCAGATAGGTGTGTTCGAGCAGCGCGTCGAACTGCAGCGACTGCCCGGCGGCAAGTTCGTGCCGTTCCGAGGGCAGCGTGATTTCGAGCGCGCCGGAGAGCACCCAGCACAATTCATAATCGTCGCGGTGGATCTTCGGCCGCGACACCCGCGAGCCTTTCGGGGCGCTTCCGTGCAGACAGCGGATATTCTTGTAGTTGATCTCCTGAAAGGTGAATTCCTCCGAACGGTGTTCGGTCGCGTGCAGCGGATGCGCGAGCCGCGCTTCCGCGAGGCTGAGCAGCTCCGCCGCCGTGATGCCGAATACGCGCGCCAGCCGGTACAGCGTATCCAGTTCGGCGCGGGTCTGGTTGCGCTCCAGTTTGGAGATCACCGACGCCGACACGCCGCTGCCCGCCGATACGTCGGCGATGCTCAACTGCGCCTTTTTGCGCAGGTCGCGCAGGATGGAGAAGTCAAACAGCTCCATACACCTCTCCGGTGCGGTACTCCTTCCAGACCGTCTCGAACCAGCCGTCCGGGTTCGGCACCGGGCGGCACGGCGTCCAGCGCAGCCGCAGGCCGGAGGCCGAATATTCGGTTTCGAGCACGTGCTTGCGGTAGGCGGGATTTTCCGGGATCAGTTTTCCCTCCTTGTCCAGCACCGCCGCCGAGCCGCGCGAACCGGCCCCGGTGGAGACCTGGAACGCAATCGATTCGAGGTAGATCCAGTGCGCGAACGCGAGCTGGAAGTTGGTAATCGCATGATCCGCGTCGGCGGCGGGATAGCCGTCGCGCTCCATCGCCTCGACCAGCTTGCGCGCGTCGTCCGCCGCCTGTTCGAGCCGGTCCGCCGGACGCAGGTGGCCGCCGTAGACGGTCATGCGTTCCTGCAGCTCCCGGCGGTCTTTGCGCCAGTCGCGCGTGCCGCTGAGCCGCCGCCTGAGATCGGCCAGCAGTTTTTCGGCCTGCCGTTCCGCAACCGCGAGGTCGAGGGTGGAAGTCCGGCAGCGCCCGGCGATATATTCGGCAGCGCGGGTGCCGCCGACCTGCCCGGCGTTCAGCGCGGTGCCGCCGGGGCGGCAGACGCCGTGCGAGCCGTTCACCTCGCCGACCGGAAACAGATGCTTCAGGTTCGGGGATTCATACCAGACGTTTCCGGCGAGACCGCCGTTGTTGTGCTGGGCGCAGACCGCAATTTCCAGCGGTTCGACGGCAAGATCGATGTTGTGGTCGCGATAGAGCTCGATCGCGCCCGGATTCATCTTTTCGAGCCGTTCCAGCGGCGTGCCGAAGCAGGCGCCGGATTTCTCCAGATACGTGCGCGCCTCATCGGAAAGCGCCGCGAAATCCAACCCTTCGGTGTTGGCGCGGAAATCGAGCCAGACCCGCCGCCCCTTCTTGACGGTCTCCTCGTGAACCAGCAGGTCGATGACCGAAGAGCCGTCCGGCACCTTGCGCACGTCGAACGGCCACTGGTAGCCCTTCAGGAAGATCATCGAATTCATCTCCCCGGCGGTTTTGAAATGGTCGCGCAGGAATTCGCGCTCGTCGGAGCCGTCCGGCGCGGTCGACACGAAGCGCGGCAGCACCTGCATATAGGTCCCCGAAACATTCCAGCGGAACTTGACGGAAGCCAGCCCGAACTGCGACTCCGGCAGTCCCTGCGCCAGCGCCCCCGCCTTCAGCGCCAGCCCGATCGCGCCGAAGTGGCCGACCGGATAGACGCTCGACGCATACAGCCCGCCGGGGCCGCCCACCGCGAATACGGTGTTTTCCGCGAAGATCGTTTCAAATTCGCCGGTCTCCCTGTTCAGCGCGATCGCCCCCGCCGCGCGGTTGCCGACCGTAATCAGCTCGGCGACATTGCGCTTTTCGGCGATTTCGACTCCGGCGGCCCTGACCGCCCGGATCAGCGCGAGGCACATCTCTCTGGAGGTGTACGGGCCGCAGCTGGTCGCGCGCCGCTTCGGGTCGTGGTCGGTCTTGTAGCCGATGTACTGCCCGTAGCCGTCGCACGGAAACGGCACGCCGAGGTTCACGAGGTTCATGAAGCAGCGCACCGACAGCGCCGCCTCGACCAGCGCCACGTCGCCGTGCGCCGAACCGCCCTCAAAGAGCGTCTGCGCCAGCTGGACCGGCGAATCCGGCTCCGCGCCGTAGATGCCGAGTTTGTAGTAGGTCTGCTTGTCGCTGCCGGTGTTGATCGAAGTGCCGCGGTTCAGCCCTTCGGAGAGCAGCAGCACATCGTCCACGCCGAGCGACTTGAGCCGGAGCGCCGCCGCGAGTCCCGCCGCGCCGGAGCCGATCACCAGTGTGTTGACCGTCCGTTTCACAGCCGCCCGATCTCCATGCCGCCGTCCACCTTGATCACCTGTCCGGTCGAATAGGCGAGGTCGCCGCGCAACAGCATCGCAACCGCCTTGCCGATATCCTCCGGGAAGCCCCAGCGCGGCTGCAGCGTCAGCCCGTCGGCGATCAGCTTATCGTATTTTTCCTTGACCACGCTGGTCATGTCGCTGGAGATCACGCCGGGACGGATCTCGTAGACCGGCACGCCGAATTCGGCCATCTTGACCGCAAACAGCTTGGTCGCCATCGCGACGCCTGCCTTGGAGAGGCAGTATTCGCCGCGGCTGATCGACGCGACGGTCGCCGAAATGCTGCCGACGTTGACGATGACGCCCTGAATATGGTTTTCCGCGAAATAGCGGCCTACGCGCTGGGTCAGGAAAAAGGGGCCTTTAAGGTTGATGTTCATCACCCGGTCGAAACTCTCCTCGCTCATTTCGAGCAGATCGCAGCGGACCTGCGGCGCAACCCCGGCGTTGTTGACCAGCGCTTCGAGCGAACCGAACATCTCAAGAATGGCGTAAAGCAGCTTTTCGCGGTCTTCGGCCTTCGACACGTCGGCCTGCACGTAGAGCGCCTTCACGTTGTACTTCGCCTCGATCCCGGCACAGTGGGCGGCGAACTCCTCCGCCGGCTTGCGCCCGCAGAAGGCGACGTTCCACCCCTCCGCGGCGAGTCTGTCGACGATCCCGGCTCCGATTCCCCGGCCGCCGCCGGTCACCAACGCTGTTTTTGCCATGCTCTGATCTCCTTAAAAAATTAGAAATAAAATTTCCCGGACGTTAAATTTTGATTTAATATATAGTGTCAGGGAAAATAATCAAGGAAATTTTCACAAAAAAGTATCGGCAAAAAAAACGATTCCTCCTCCGGTACGGTTTGACAAAAACGCAACCGGCAATAAGTTATGTATGGAGGAATCAATCGCAAAGGAGAAATGAACCATGAATTTCAACGGAGTCGTAATCGGCCTGGCCAGTTTTCTGATCATCGGGATTTTCCATCCGATCGTGATCAAGGGCGAATTTTATTTCGGAGTGCGGATCTGGCGGGCATTCCTGCTGGCCGGAATCGTGACGCTCGCCGCGTCGCTGCTTTGCGCGAATACAATCGCTTCCGCATTGCTCGGCGTACTCTCCTTCACCTGCTTCTGGAGCATTCTGGAAATCTTCGAGCAGCGCGAACGGGTCGCAAAGGGCTGGTTTCCCGCCGGTCCCTCCCACCGGCGGCACACCGGCTCCCCGGAACAATAATTCACGCCGTGGATTACCCATACGGCCGGTATGTCAGAGTGAAAACTCGGACTGCATGAATTCTGCCAGTACCTGCCGCCACTCCGGCATCGGCGGAAGGTGATGAAGACGCAGCATCATCTTGTCGAGCCGTGAGTTGGCGGGACGGCGCGCCGGGCGGGGAAACTCCGCGGTGGCGCACGGCGTCACCTTCTGCTTCTTCCCGGCCAGCCGGAAGATTTCACAGGCGAACTCATACCAGCTCGCCTCCCCCTCGCAGGTCAGGTGCCAGGTGCCGGAAAGCTCCGGGTGTTCCAGCAGAATGGCCAGATGCCCCGCCAGCGCATCCGCTCCGGTCGGGTTGCCGAACTGGTCGGCAACCACCTTCAGCTCCGGCCGGCTGCCGTCCGCCAGCGCCATCATCGTATGCACGAAGCTCGGACCGCCCGCCCCGTAAAGCCAGGAGGTCCGGGCGATCACATGGTCCGGACAGGTCTGCCGGATCAGTTCTTCCCCCGCAAATTTGCTCCGGCCGTAGACGGTTCCGGGGATCGGCGTATCGAACTCATGGCAGGGGCGGTCCAGCTCCCCGCCGAATACGTAATCGGTGGAAATCGCGATCAGCCTCACCTCGTGGCGACGGCAGGCGGCGGCGACGTTGCCCGTACCGGCGGCATTGACCCGGTAGGCGGCTTCGGACTCCGTCTCGCAGCGGTCGACGGCGGTGAAGGCCGCGCAATGCACCACCGCATCGGGGCGAAGCTCCCCGACCAGCCGGTCGAACCCCGCCGCATCGGTGATGTCCGCTTCCGCACGGCCGGCGGCGATCACCTCGTGCTTTTTCCACGCGCGGCAGAGCGTGCGCCCCAACATTCCTTTTCCGCCGGTGACCAGAATCCGCATAAACTCAGTACTCCTCAAACAATTCCGCGTCTTTAAACAGTACGCCGCGCCGGTCTCTGGGGGAGAGTTTCACCGTCTCCGGCGGCAATCGCCAGTCGATTCCCAGCGCGGGATCGTCGAAACGGATGCACCGCTCGGAGGCCGGACAGTAAAAATTGTCGCACTTATAGACGAACACCGCCTCCGGCGAAAGCACCGCAAAACCGTGCGCCATTCCGCGCGGAAGGAACAACTGCCGTTTGCTCTCCCCGGAAAGTTCGATCGCCACGTGTTTTCCGAACGTCGGCGATCCGAGCCGGATGTCCACCACCACGTCGAGCACCCTCCCGGAAACCACCCGGACCAGCTTCGCTTGCGTATAGGGTGGAATCTGATAGTGCAGCCCCCGCAGCACGCCGCCGGTCGAAAACGATTCGTTGTCCTGAATAAACCGTGCATCGATTCCGGCTCCGGCAAACAGGTCCTTGCGGTACGCCTCAAAAAAATATCCCCGGGAATCCCCGAACAGCCGGGGTTCGATCACCTTCACTCCCGCGATCGCGGTCTCCAGAAACTTCATTGCGCGCCTTCCCCCACGCGGCGCTCCAGATAGCGGCCGTACTCCGTTTTCCGCAGCATCGCGGAACGTTCCAATACCTGTGCCGTGGTCATCCAGCCGTTCATCCACGCGATCTCCTCCAGGCACGCGACCTGCAGGCCCTGCCGCTTTTCGATGGTGCGGATGAAATCCCCGGCTTCCATCAGCGAATCGTGCGTGCCGGTATCCAGCCACGCGTAGCCGCGGCCCAGCCGTTCCACCCGAAGCTCGCCGCGTTCCAGATAAGCGCAGTTCACGGCGGTGATCTCCAGCTCGCCCCGGGCCGACGGCGTGATTCCGGCGGCGATGTCGAGCACGGAATTGTCGTAGAAATAAAGCCCGGTCACCGCGTAGCTGGACTTCGGAACGGCCGGCTTCTCCTCGATGGAAAGCGCCCTCCCCTCCGCATCGAACTCGATCACGCCGAAACGCTCCGGGTCGCACACGTAATAACCGAAAATCGTGGCTCCCGAACTCCGGGAAGCCGCCTGCCGCACCATCTGTTCAAGGTGTGCGCCGTAGAAGATATTGTCCCCCAGCACCAGAGCGACCGAATCCGCACCGATGAACTCCCGGCCGATCAGGAACGCCTGCGCGATTCCGTCCGGCGACGGCTGAACTTCGTAGCTGAGGTTCAGCCCGAACCGCGAGCCGTCCCCCAGCAGCCGGATAAAGGCCGCCTGATCCTCCGGCGTGGTGATCACCAGAATATCCCGGATACCCGCCTGCATCAGCACGCTGAGCGGATAGTAAATCATCGGCTTGTCGTACACCGGCAGGAGCTGTTTGGAAACTCCGAGCGTCACCGGATGCAGCCGCGAACCGGCGCCGCCGGCCAGCACGATCCCTTTCATCGTCCACCTCCCAATCCGAGCCGTTCGAGGCGGCAGGAGCCGTCCAGCACCCGGCGGCACCATCCCGCTCTCTCCGCCAGATACCATTCGACGGTCTTGCGCAGGCCGCTTTCAAAGCTCTCCCTCGGCGTCCAGCCGAGTTCGCGCTGAATCTTGGCGGCGTCGATCGCATACCGCAGGTCGTGGCCGGGCCGGTCCGCCACGAACACGACCTGTTCGCGGCGGGAACGGCCGTCGCGCCGGGGGCTCAGCTCATCGAGCAGGCCGCACAGCGTGTGAACCACCTGCAGATTGCTCTTTGTGTTATGCCCGCCGATGTTGTAGGTTTCGCCGGGAACGCCCCGGGTCACGGCCAGATGCAGCGCCCGCGCGTGATCCTCCACATAGAGCCAGTCGCGGACCTGCGCGCCGTCGCCGTAAACCGGCAGCGGCTTGTCATCGAGCGCACTCAGGATCATCAGCGGGATCAGCTTTTCCGGGAACTGGCGCGGGCCGTAATTATTGGAACAGTTGGTCACCAGCGTCGGCATCCCGAACGTCCGGAACCATGCGCGCACCAGATGGTCGCTTGAGGCTTTGCTGGCCGAATACGGCGACGAGGGCATATAGGGGGTATCCTCGCGGAAGAATCCATCGGAATCCTTCAGGTCGCCGAACACCTCGTCGGTCGAAATATGGTGGAAACGGAACCGCTCCCGCGCCCCGGCGGGCAGCCCGCTCCAATAGTTCCGGGCGGCCTCCAGCAGCGTATAGGTTCCGACGATATTGGTCCGGATGAAATCGCCGGGCGCGTCGATCGAACGGTCGACGTGGGATTCGGCGGCGAGGTGCATCACCGCATCCGGCCGGAACTCACTGAAAATCCGGTCCAGTTCCGCCCGGTCGCAGATGTCGGCCCGTTCAAACCGGAACCGGTCCGAACCGGAAACCTCCGCCAGCGATTCGAGGTTGCCCGCGTAAGTCAATTTGTCGACCACGCAGACCCGTTCCGCCGTCTCGCGGATCAGATACCGGACCAGTGCGGAGCCGATGAATCCGGCGCCACCGGTCACCAGAATATTTCTGCCGTCCATCCGTCAACCCCTGTCGTTATGTTTTCATCATACCGTTGACAAAAATAGCCCGGCTTGCCCTGAAATACAAGCGCCGGGCATAAACTTTCCCCGGCAATTCGTTCTTCTCCGGCGCTTCCGGCCGGTCACGGCGGCATATCCGGTTCGCATAACAATATCACTTCTCCCGGCGAATTTCCTGTTACACAATATTCTTTTCTGGAATTTCCACTGGAATAAAATCCATAAAAATAAAGTCTCATGCTTGATATCATCCGCCGGTGCACCTATATTCTCTGCATGATGAACAACACGATACGCCCGGAAGAGGTATACGAGCTGGTCGAAGCCATTCCCGCCGGTTTTGTCGCGACCTACGGACAGCTGGCGTTCCTGCTGGAGCGGCCGCGCCAGTCCCGGATGGTGGGGCGGGCGCTGAGCCATGTTCCGCCCGGTCTTTCGCTGCCCTGCCACCGGGTGGTCAATCACGCGGGGCGGACCGCTCCGGGCTGGACCGAACAGCGGGCGCTGCTGGAGGCGGAGGGAATTCCTTTCCGGCGTAACGGCTGCGTCGACCTCGACCGCTGCCTGTGGAACCCGTTTGACGATGAAAATTCCAATTAACCGGACTCTGATGTGATCATGAGAAAGATCCGCTGTTTTCTGTTTTTGTTCCTGTGGTCCGCGGTTCCGTTTTTTTCCATCGCCGCCGGAGACCCGATCCGGGAGGCCCGGCCGGAAGAGCCGGCCCGGATCGATTGGAAACGCGGCGAGCTCCAACTGTTTCCGCTGACTGCGCAATATATCGTCGTGGCCGGCGACTACACCGACATGCTGGATTCCCAGCTGCTCCAGAGCTACGGCAAACGCCTTATGCAAGTGGAAAAAGCCTTTTCCGCCGGCAGGCTCAAACCGTGGGCGTTCGAGTTCCGGTACAATTTCGCGGCGCAGGAGATCAGCGGCCGCTACCATCCCCAGTTGCGGAACCGCTTTGAAAACAAGGACTTTTTCCATATCTCCGTCGACGGACACCCCGAAGCCGTCGCCGCCAACGGGTACTGGCTGAACGCGATCGGTCTCTGGCGGGTTCCCCGTGCCGGAAGGCGCGACCACTATCGCGTCCAGGCCGCGGAACTGATTCACTTCGCCTACCTGAAACTGGCGGAACCGCTGAAAAACGGCCAGATCCTGACGGTGACGACCGGCGACGGCAACCAGGCTCAACTGAAATACGACGACGCGACGACCCTTTCGCGCGCGATCAAGGTGAATCAGGAGGGATATTCTACCGAAGCGGGAGAAAAGTACGCCTATCTCGGGATGTGGCTCGGCACTCTGGGCGAACTTCCGGCGGAGGAGTTCAACGGCAGGGAGTTCCGGATCTGCCGGAGCTCCGACGGTTCGGTCGTCCACACCGGAAAAATCGCGCTGCGCAGCCGGGAGCAGTTCCACCGGCACAACCAGAACCGCTACCGGCTCAACGGCGAAACCGTAATGGAGCTGGATTTCTCCGATTTCAACACGCCCGGCGATTACTTCATCTCAATCCCCGGCGTCGGCCGGTCATGGGAATTCAAGCTTGCTCCGACCGCGTTCGACCGCGCTTTTTACGTGCAGATGCGCGGCCTTTTCCACCAGCGCAGCGGAATCGAAAAGAGCGCCGCCCTCACCGGCTGGCCGATGCCCGCCCGGCAGAAAGGCTCCTGGCGCGGCGGCTTCGCGCCGAACGACCAGCACTACAACGCCCAAAGCGGCTGCTTCCGCGATTCCGCCGGAAAGGCGATCACGGTCCGCCCCTTCGATATGATCCGGGCCACCGCCACCGAGGAGTTCCTGCCCGAAGTCTACGGCGGCTGGTGGGATGCCGGGGATTTCGACCGCCGCACCTACCATTTTCAGATCATCGAGGACCTGACCTCCGTTTATCTGATGTTTCCGGAGAATTTCAGCGACGGGCAGCTCGACCTCCCCGAATCCGGCAACGGCATACCCGACATTCTCGACGAAGCGGCCTGGGGAGCCGACGTCTGGCGGCGCGCCCAGAATGCCGCGGGCGGCGTCGGCTGCTGGCTGGAAGCGGTTTCGCATCCCCAGCGCACCGATCCCTTCAACGATCCGCCGCGCTACTATCTGGCGCTTCCCACCCGCGAAAGTTCGCTCGAATACGCCGCCTATGCCGCCAAGCTCGCGTTCGCGCTGAAGAGGGCCGGGGCACTGGAGAAGGCCCGGCTGTTCCACGACTCCGCCGCACGGGCGTTCCGCTACGCGCTGGAACCCGCCAACCGGCAGAAAAAGGAGTTCACTCTTCCGAAGGTCGGCAAGGTGACCTATCAGGAGCCGGAGGAGCTGCCCCGCGACCTGATCTACAAGGCGGCATTCAACCTCTACGCCTTCGACGACAGCTGTGAAGAGTATCAGGCCTATCTCGGCAAGGAGAATTTCAACGCCGCGCTGCGGAGCTGCTTCGACAACCGCCGCAGTCCGTATTTCCTGTCCGAATTGATGGCCTCTCCCCGACTTGCCTTCATCAAAGCCGCCCAGTACCGGAAACGCGCAGTGGAGGAAGCGGGGAAGCTGCTGAAAACCCAGCAGGAGCTCGCCTACCGCAATGTACACTGGCCGCTGGGGCACGGCTTCTTCCTGTTCATGCGCTGGGGGGCTTCGCTGCCGTTCCAGAAAGGGCGGGCGCTGGTCGCCGCATGGAGCGCCTCCGGGGAGAAACGGTATCGCGACGCGCTGTTTCTGCTCGGCGACTGGATGCTCGGAGCCAACCCGATGGGACGGAGCCTGACCACCGGACTCGGCAAAGTCTATCCGGTGCGCCTGCTGTCCCATCCGCAATGGCTGATCGAGGAGACGGTGCCCGATCCGATTCCCGGACTGACGCCCTACACCTATGCCGGTCCCGGCTCGGCCGCGGCGCGCGAAATGATCTATCTGCTGCAGTACCGGCCCCGCAAGGATTTCGATTACCCCGGCGTTCAGGTCTCGCTGATGCCGCACGCACTCTCCGACCGGCAGGACCTGACGCCGCAGCAGGCCCGCCCGTTGCTGGACCCGTATATTCCGCTGTGGCGGAATTTCGCGAATCTGGAAGGCTTCGACGTTGCCGCCAACGAGTTCACGGTCTGGGAAACCATCAGCCCCGCCGCCGCCGGCTTCGGGGTCCTGATCGAACCCGGCATGAAGCCGGACCCGGCATGGAAAAAGGTTCAGCCGCAGAAGGATATCAAAAAGATTCCGGGCCGTCTTTTTCTGCCGTAACCCTCCGGGTCGCACGGGCGGACAGTACAGTCAGGCAAAGGTTGGCCTCCAAGACCATTTACGCGGGCGGCAAGGTGCCGCTGCCGGATGCGCACGCCAATGCCCCTACGGGGGGCGTGCGACCAAGCACAGGCAAGGCATTGGTCGGTCTGCATAACCACTTACGCGGCGCACAAATAAAGCCGCAATACCCTTTACGCGGCGCACAACAAGCGCGGCAAGCGCCGCGAACGAATGTGAGGGCATTATTTTGCAACAGCAAAATAACGAGGAACGGTAGTGACGAAGCCGAACGCAGTGAGCGAAGCCCCCCTGGCGTAGCCCGCAACGCGGGCGATGAAGGGTTGGCTGCCGCAGGCGGACAAGTAAGCGGCGAAGCCGCGCCCGCGAGCGGAAGTGCTCCGCAACCGGACCGGCCTCCGCCACCGGCGAGGGGCTCCGGGGGACGTGCGCGGCGTCCCCCGGAGCCATCCGCAGGCCGGAGGTGCGGTGCTCACTACCCTCCGGGCGCCATGCCTGTTATTGAGCTCGAAAGTTGTTACCCTCCGGGCGCCATGCCTGTTATTGCGGCAATGCAAAGTCGAAGATAAAACTCACGCGCGACTTGGAGTGCGGAGATGAATCTCCGCACTCCAAAGACGCTTCGCGTCGCAGGAGCAAGCCCAAAGGCCCCCGTCAGGTTCATCCGGCAAAGTCGCCGTCGGAATGCTCCTGCTGCTGATACCATTCGGGGGTGATGCCGAGACGGCCGATCTTGTAGTGGATCACGCGCGGAGAGAGGTCGAGGTCGCGGGCGGCGGCGGACATATTGCCGAGATTGCGCTTCAACGCCTCCACGATCAATTCGCGCTCGTAGGAGTCCACCAGCGTGTTGAAGGAGGCTTTGCCCTCCGGCAGCAGGTCGGAACCGGATTCCTTGCCGGTCTGCAGCGACGGCGGCAGGTTGTAACCGTGGATGCAGTCGTCGGTGGCGGTCAGCACGGCGCGCTCGATGCAGTTTTCCAGCTCGCGCACATTGCCGGGCCAGTGGTAGCTCATCAGCATGTTGATCGCGGGGGTGGAGAGCCGCTTCACATGCTTGCCGTACCGGACGTTCAGCTTTTCGATGAAGTGTTCGGCCAGCAGGATGATGTCGCAGCGGCGCTTGCACAGATCCGGCATCACGATCGGGAAGATGTTCAGCCGGTAGTAAAGGTCCTCGCGGAACTTCTTCTGCCGCATCAGCTCTTCGAGGTTGCGACTGGTCGCGGCGAGGAAGCGGACGTTCGATTTCAACTCCTGATTGCTGCCGATCCGCGAAAAGGTGCGCTCCTGAATGAAGCGCAGCAGCTTCACCTGCGTCTGCAGCGTCAGGTCGCCGATCTCGTCGAGAAAGAGGGTGCCGCCGTCGGCGGCTTCGGCGCGGCCGATCCGGCGGCTGGTCGCCCCGGTGAATGCGCCTTTTTCGTGGCCGAAGAGTTCACTTTCGACCAGATTCTCCGGCAGCGCGGCGCAGTTCAGCGCCACAAACGGTTTTGCGCTGCGCCCCGAAAGCTGCACGATCGCGCGCGCCACCAGCTCCTTGCCGGTGCCGGAACCGCCCCGGATCAGCACGGTCGCGTCGGAGGGGGCGACCTGCCGGATCAGCCCGTAGATGTTCTGCATGGTGCGGCAGTTGCCGATCAGCTCGCCGGGGTTTTCGTTGAGCATTTTGCGCAGCTTGCGGTTTTCCTCGAGCAGGTCCTCGCGCTCCTCGTGCTCCCGGCGGCAGACTTCGACCGCGTCGGCCACGATGTTGCCGATGGTTTCGAGCAGCGCCATGTCGCGCTCAAGATCGGTTTCCGGTTCGATCCGGCGGTCGATGCTCAAAGTGCCGATCACCCGCTCCATGTGATAGACCGGCACGCAGATGAATGCGACCGGATGGTCGTACTTGCGGGTCCTGGTGCGGTTCAGGAACCGGGCGTCCTTCGCGATGTCCGGCACCAGCTCCGGCCTGCCGGTCTGGGCGACGCGGCCGGTGATCCCCTCGCCGAGGTGATACAGCCCGCGCTGCATCCCGCTCTCGTCAAGGCCGTGGGAGGCTTCAATCTTCAGCGTGTCGCCGTGAAGCAAGGTGATCGTGCCGCGCAGCATCCCCATGCGCCGGTCGAGCACGGCGAGGATTTCGTTCAGCAGGTCGTCGACGTTGCGCTGATGGTGGACCACCGCGTAACTGATTTCCTGCAGAACGGTGATTTCGGGACTCAATTCATGTTTCTTCTGCGGCATCGTTCCATATCCTGCTGTTCTTCAGCCCAAGTTCGCGTTGCGGATCCGTTCGACCGCCTCCCGGGTCCGGTTGCGGTCGCCGAAGGCAGTCAGCCGGAAATATCCCTCGCCGCCGGGGCCGAAGCCCACGCCGGGCGTGCCGACCACCTGACAGGTGTTTAATAATTTATCCGCAAAACTCATGGAGTCAAGCCCGGCGGGCAGCTTCCACCAGATATACGGCGCATTTTTCCCGCCGAACACCCGGTAACCGGCCGCCTCCAGCCCGTCGCGGATAATCGCGGCGTTCTCCATATAGTAGTCGATCACCTCGCGGGTCTGGCGCATTCCGCCGGGCGTGTAGACCGCTTCCGCGCCGCGCTGCACGATGTAGGAGACGCCGTTGAACTTGGTGCACTGACGGCGCAGCCACAGCGCATTCACGCTCTGCGGCACTCCCCGGTCATCGCGCCGCTTCAACTCTTTCGGCACCACGGTGAACGCGCACCGCACTCCGGTGAATCCGGCGGTCTTGGAGAAGGATTTGAATTCGATCGCAACCTCCCGCGCTCCCGGAATCTCGTAGATGCTGCGCACCACGCCCGCCTCGCGGATATAGGCGCTGTAGGCGCTGTCGTACAGGATCACCGCCTCATGCTCTTTCGCGTAGGCGACCCAGCGGGCCAGTTCTTCGCGCGGCAGAACAGTGCCGGTCGGGTTGTTCGGACTGCACAGATAGATCAGATCCACCGGTTCCCGCGGAAACGCGGGGGCGAATCCGCTCTCCTCCGTGCCGGTCAGGTAGGTGATCCCGGCGAAGCGGCCGGACGGCCCGAATCCGCCGGAACGCCCGGCCATCACGTTGCTGTCGAGGTAGACCGGGTAGACCGGATCGCCGATCGCGACGCGGGCGTCGGAGCTGAAAATCTCCTGAATGTTGCCGACGTCGCACTTGGAGCCGTCGCTGACGAACACCTCGTCGGCAGCGACTTCGACGCCCAGCGGCGCATATTCGTTGGCGATGATCGCTTCGATCAGGAAATCATAGCCCTGTTCCGGGCCGTAGCCGCGGAAGGTTTCGGCGCTGCCCATTTCGCCGACCGCGCGGTGCATCGCGTCGATCACCGCCGGAACCAGCGGGCGGGTCACGTCGCCGATTCCAAGCCGGATGATGTCCGCTTCCGGATGGGCGGCCTTGTAAGCGTCGGTTTTGCGCTTCATTTCGGCAAACAGATAGCTGCCGGGGAGTTTCAGGTAATTGGAATTGATACGGGCCATCGGGATCACCTCGTTTCGGTATACTGCCCCCGGAACACCTCGCAGGCGGGGCCGGTCATATAGACATGATTGTCGTTCAGCGAATAATCGATCTGGAGTTCGCCGCCGTCGAGCAGCACGGTGATGCAGCGGGCGGTGCGGCCGGTGACCACGCCCGCCACACAGGTCGCGCAGCTGCCGGTGCCGCAGGCGAGCGTGACGCCGCAGCCGCGTTCCCACACGCGCATTCGCACCATCCGGTCGCTGATCACCTCGACGAACTCCACGTTGGTCTTGTTGGGGAACAGCGCATGGCACTCCACCTGCGGCCCCCACTTTTCCAGCTCGACCGCGTTGATGTCCGGCACGAAGATCACCGCGTGCGGATTGCCCATCGACACGCCGACGGCGGAGAACTGCCGCCCCGGCAGTTCGATCGCGAGATTTTCGGCGCCGGAAGCGGGATCGCCCGCGACCGGGATCTCGCCGCGCAGCAGATGCGGTTCGCCCATGTCGACGCGCACCGAACCGTTGTCCAGCACCTTCGGACGGACGATTCCTCCACGGGTGTGCAGTTCAAATTCACTGCCGGCGGCGAGTTTGTTTTTGCGGATGTACAGCCCGACGCAGCGGGTCGCGTTGCCGCACATTTCGGTTTCGGTGCCGTCGGAGTTGTAGATGCGCATTTCAAAGGCGCTGCCGCCGAGGGGACGGACGGTCACCACGCCGTCCGCGCCGATTCCGAAATGGCGGTCACACAGATGCTCCGCGCTCCCCCGGAAATCGAAGCCGGGATTCTTCTCCGGTTCAACGATCACGAAATCGTTGCCCAGCCCGTGCCACTTGGAAAATTGCATGGTCAGTTTCCTCCGTGAAATGCGTCATTCACCCGGTGCGCCGTCCGTTTGCCGTCCGCCAGCGCCCGCACCACCAGCGATGCGCCGTTCGCGGTGTCGCCGCAGCAGAAGATGCGGCGCGCCGGGTCCTCCAGCACCCTGCCGCGCGGATCGACCGCGAGGCCCAGTTCGGCGGCGACGCCGTCGGGCCGAACGCCGGTGAATCCCATCGCCAGCAGCACGAGGTCCGCCTCGATCCGCCGCTCCGAACCGGGAATTTCGGCGAATTTGAGGGGTCTTCCGGCGGGGCTGAACTCCCACTCGACTTCGACGGTTTCGAGTGCGGTCACATGGCCGCGCTCACCGGCAAAGGCTCTGGTCGAAATGTTCCACCGCCGTTCGCCGCCCTCCTTGTGGCTGGAGCTGGTGCGCAGCACATAAGGCCACATCGGCCACGGCGTCGAAGGCGAACGCTCCGCCGGCGGTTTCGGCATGATCTCGATCTGCAGCACGCTCGCCGCCCCCTGCCGGATCGACGTGCCGACGCAGTCGCTGCCGGTGTCGCCGCCGCCGATCACCACCACGCGCTTGCCGGCCGCAACGACCGGGACGGTGGCGAGTTCGCCGCCGACCACCCGGTTCTGGCCCTGCAGAAATTCCAGTGCGAAATGAATTCCCGCCAGTTCGCGCCCCGGCAGTTTCAGGTCACGCGCCTCGGGCGTGCCGACCGCCAGCACCACCGCGTCGGAGCGCCGGGCCAGATAGGCCGCCGACACATCCTCGCCGACACGGGTGCCGCACACAAATTCGATGCCGGACTGTTTCATCAGTTCAATACGGCGTTCGATCACCTTTTTGTCGAGCTTGAAGTCAGGAATCCCGTAGCGGAGCAGTCCGCCCGGCGCGGCGTTCGCCTCGAACACCGTCACCAGCCAGCCGAGCCGGTTCAGTTCGTCCGCCGCCGCCAGCCCGGCGGGGCCGGAGCCGATCACGGTCGCGCGCCTGCCGTTGCGGCGAGGCGGAGTGAACGGCTTCACCCAGCCGTTCTGATAGGCCTTTTCGACGATCGCCTTTTCGATCTGGCGGACCATCACCGGCTCATCGTCGATGCCGTCGGTGCAGGAGCCTTCGCAGAGCGCCGGGCAGACGCGGCTGGTGAACTCAGGGAAACTGCTGGTCGAGGAGAGGATCTCCCACGCCCCGCGCCAGTCGCCGGAACACGCCGCCGCGTTGAATTCCGGAATCACGTTCCCGAGCGGACACCCCGCGCCGTGGCAGAACGGAATGCCGCACCCCATGCAGCGGGCGGCCTGTTCGTGAAGTTCGGCGCACGACAACGGGCGCTCGACCTCCCTGAAGTCCCGGCGGCGCTGTTCGGCCGGGCGGTAGATATCGTCTATTCTGTGAGTCATGATGCTGTCTCCTTATCCTCAATTCATTTCGCCGCGGCGGTCGACGGCCTCGGCGTCCTCGCGGGCCATGCGGCCCAGCGCCTGCCGGTACTCGACCGGGAACACCTTCACGAACTTCGCGCGCTCGTTGGTCCAGTCGTCCAGAATCGCTTTCGCCCGGGGGCTGCCGGTGCGGGCCAGATGTTCGCGCAGCAATCCGGTCAGCTCGGCTTCGTCCTCCGAATCCGGCAGGATGCTCTCAAGGTCCACCGTGCCGACGTTGCAGCGCAGGTCGAAGTCATCGGATTCGTCGTACACGTAGGCGAGGCCGCCGGTCATGCCCGCCGCGAAGTTCACGCCGGTGCGCCCAAGCACCGCCACGCGGCCGCCGGTCATGTATTCGCAGCCGTGGTCGCCGACGCCCTCTACTACGAGGGTCACGCCGGAATTGCGGATCGCGAAGCGTTCGCCCGCCTGCCCGTTGATGAAGATCCGGCCCGAAGTGCCGCCGTAACCGATCACGTTGCCCGCGATCACGTTGGCGCCGGGATCGAACGAGGCCTCCCGATCCGGCCGGATCACGATCACACCGCCCGAAATCCCCTTGCCGACGAAGTCGTTGGCTTCGCCCTCAAGCTCGAATTCGATGCCGGGCGCGAGGAACGCGCCGAAGCTCTGGCCCGCACATCCTTTGAAGCGTACCTTCAACGTGCCGTCGGGCAGCCCCGCCGCACCGCGCCGCGCGACCAGTTCGCCGGAAAGCTCGGTGCCGACGGTGCGGTCCACGTTGCAGACCGCGCACTCCAGCTCCGCCGGAGTTCCGGCGTCGATGTGCGGCAGCAGCGGCGCGAGCAGATGCCGGCGGTCGAAATTCTCCAGCTCCTCCGGGGCGCGGGCCGGATCGAACCGTACCTTGCCCCGGACCACCGGCGTCAGGATTTTGCCGAAGTCGAGACGGCGCGCCTTGTAGAAGTCGATCGCGCGGTTCATTTTCAGCAGGTCGGCGCGGCCGACCGCCTCGTCGATCGAATGCAGTCCGAGACGGGCGAGAATTTCGCGGGTGTCCTCGGCGATGAAGCGCAGGAAGTTTTCGATATACTCCGGCTTGCCGCAGAAGCGTTTGCGCAGCTCCGGGTCCTGCGTCGCGACGCCGACCGGACAGCTGTTCTCGTGGCACTTGCGCATCATCACGCAGCCGAGGCAGACCAGCACCGTGGTCGCGAAGCCGAACTCCTCGGCGCCGAGCAGCGCGCCGATCACCACGTCGCGGCCGGTCTTGAGCTGGCCGTCGACCTGAAGCCTGACCCGGTCGCGCAACTGGTTCAGCACCAGCGTCTGCTGCGCTTCGGCGAGGCCGAGTTCCCACGGCAGCCCGGCGTGTTTGATGCTGGTCAGAGGCGAGGCCCCGGTGCCGCCGTCATGGCCGCTGACCAGCACCACGTCGGCGTGCGCCTTGGCGACGCCCGCGGCGACGGTGCCGACGCCGACCTCCGAAACCAGCTTCACCGACACCCGCGCCGCCGGGTTGGCGTTGCGCAGGTCGTAGATCAGCTGCGCGAGGTCCTCGATCGAATAAATATCATGGTGGGGCGGCGGCGAAATCAAGCTCACATTGGGCATCGAGTGGCGGATGCGCGCGATGAAGGCGTCCACCTTGTGCCCCGGCAGCTGCCCGCCCTCGCCCGGCTTCGCGCCCTGCGCCATCTTGATCTGCAAATCCTTCGCATGGCGCAGATAGTCGATGGTCACGCCGAAGCGGCCGCTGGCGATCTGCTTGATCGCGCTGGTGCGGTTTTCTCCGTTCGGGCCGGGCGTGTAGCGCATGGAGTCCTCGCCGCCCTCGCCGCAGTTGCTCATGCCGCCGAGGCGGTTCATCGCGATCGCGATCGCCTCGTGCGCCTCCGGGCTGAGCGAGCCGAGCGACATCGCCCCGGAGACGAAACGCTTCAGGATCGATTCAACGCTCTCGACCTCGTCCAGCGGGATCGGAGTGGCGGGGGCGAATTCAAAAAGCCCGCGCAAAGTGCACAGGTGCTTCGCCTGGTCGTCGATCAGCTTCGAATAGCGGTTGAACGCCTCGCGGTCGTTGGTGCGGACCGCCTGCCGGAAAGCCGCCAGAGACTCCGGCGTCCACAGGTGATTTTCACCACCCCGGCGGAAGCGGTACTGGCCGCCGTCCGGCAGCAGGTTTTCGCCGCGGCCGAGCGCCGGGGCGGCGGCGGCCTCGCAACGGCGGTTCGCTTCGGCGGCGATTTCGTCGAGGCCGATGCCGCCGATCCGGCTGGCGGTGCCGGGGAAATAGGCGTCGATCACTTCGCGGTTCAGGCCGACCGCCTCGAAAATCTGCCCGGAACGGTAGCTGCGCAGCGTCGAAATGCCCATCTTGGACATCACTTTCAGCAATCCCTTGTCCACCGCGTTGATGTAGTTGCCCGCCGCCGTGACCGGATCGACCGGAATCGCGCCGGAGCAGGCCAGCCCGGTCACGCTTTCCAGCGCGAGATACGGATTCACCGCCGTCGCGCCGAAACCGATCAGCAGCGCGAAGTGCATGATTTCGCGCACCTCGCCGGACTGCACGATCAGCCCGGCCTCAGGGCGCAGCCCGGCGGCGACCAGCGCGCGGTTCACCGCCGCCGTCGCCAGCAGCGACGGGATCGGCACGCACTTTTCCGACACATTGCGGTCGGAGAGCACCAGAATCCGGCAGTTCTCCCGCACCGCCTCGACCGCGTCTCGGGCGAGCTTTTCCAGCGCGAGTTTCAGCACCGCGCCGTCGCCCCCCGCCGGGAACTCCATCGGCAGCACGCGGGACTGGAAATCCTGCCGGCCGACCCGTTCGAGCCTCGCGAGCTCGTCGTCGGTCAGCACCGGGCGGTTCAGCTTGATCAGCCGGGCGTGCGCCGGAGTTTCGGCGAGGATGTTGCCCCGGTTGCCGATGTAGGTGGTCAGGCTCATCACCAGCTCCTCGCGGATCGGGTCGATCGGCGGATTGGTGACCTGCGCGAACAGCTGTTTGAAGTAGTTGAACAGCAACTGCGGCTTGTCCGACAGCACCGCCAGCGCCGCGTCGTTGCCCATCGAACCGACCGGCTCCTTGCCGGCGGCGGCCATCGCCTTGACGATCAATTCGATATCCTCGCGGGTGTAGCCGAAACGCTTCTGCATCGCGACGAGATCGTCCCGCAGCTCCGCCGGGGTGATTTCGGTGAACAGCCCGTGCACCGAAATCTTGTTCTCCTCCACCCAGCGCCGGTAGGGACGGCGGCGGGCGGCGCGGTTCTTAAGTTCGCCGTCGTTGATCAGCCGGTGGTTCTCCAGATCGAGGTAGATCATCTCGCCCGGACGCAGCCGCCCCTTGCGCACCACCTGGTCCGCCGGGAAATCCAGCACGCCGGTTTCGGAGGCCAGCACGAATACGCCGTCTTTGCACAGCGTGTAGCGCGCCGGGCGCAATCCGTTGCGGTCGAGGATCGCGCCCGCATTCACGCCGTCGGAAAACGCGACCGCGGCAGGCCCGTCCCACGGCTCCATCAGCGCCGAATGGTATTCAAAAAAGCCGCGCACGTCGCGTCCGAGGTGGTAGTTTTTACCCCACGCCTGCGGCATCAGCATCAGCATCGCGTGCGACAGCGGGCGGCCGGCGGCGACCAGGAGTTCAAACATATTGTCGAGGCAGGCCGAATCGCTCTGCCCTTCCGGGATCAGCGGCAGCAATTTGCGCATGTCGTCGCCGAACAGTTCGCTGGCGAGGAACGGTTCGCGGGCGCGCAGCTGGTTCAGGTTGCCGCGCAGGGTGTTGATCTCGCCGTTGTGGGCGAGGTAGCGGAACGGATGCGCCAGATTCCACGTCGGGAAAGTATTGGTGCTGTAACGCTGATGAACCAGCGCCAGCGGCGACTTGAAGCGTTCATCGCCGAGGTCAGGATAGAATTTTTCCAGCTGGGTCGCCAGCAGCAGCCCCTTGTAGACGATGCTGCGGCCCGACATGCTGCAGATGTAGCACTCCGGCACGCTCTTTTCGATCAGGCGGCGCATCACATAGAGCTTGCGCTCCAATTCGGCCTGCGAATGGAAAGCGCCGCCGTCGATGAAGAGCTGGCGGATCGCCGGGCACGTTTCCCGCGCCGCCCGCCCGATCTCGCCGGGATTCACCGGCACGTCGCGCCATGCGAGCACCCGGCCCCCCTCGGCGGTGACGACTTCTTCGACGGCGGCTTCCCGGCCCGCTCCGCCGAAGATCATCGCGACGCCGTATTTCCCCGGCTCCGGCAACTTGCCGCCGAGTTCGGCGCGGAAAAACTCATCCGGCAGCGCCAGCAGCAGCCCCGCTCCGTCGCCGGTATCCGGGTCGCCGCCCGCCGCGCCGCGGTGCATCAGCCGCTTCAGGACCGTCATTCCCATCTCGACGATCCGGTGGCTCGGCACATTGTTCAGGTCCGCGACGAGGCCGACGCCGCATGCGTCGTGTTCGTTCGCAAAGCTGTAGAGTCCGGTATCCGGCACCGGCGGCGCTGCAAATCGCTGTTGGGGTTGCTGTCGATTCATTTCCATGGTTTCAGAGCTCCTTCCTCTTTTGGTCCGAAAATATTTTTTGACAGGAAAAGCAAAAAGCGTGCCAAGCTCATTCCGAGGAGGAAAACGCCGTCCCGCTCCTCCCGGTTTTTACAAAATTGTAAACGCCCCGGCCACTCCTTTACAATTTTGTAAAACAATATCTCCCACCTCCCGCTTGTCTCCGCTCATTTTCAAGTTGGCACGGCATTTGCTTAACCGGTGGCAACGGATTTTCGGAATCACCACAAAGGAGAGTTTGCCATGAATAATTTGAATCGTATCCATGCCGTCAACACGGTCGCGGCGCTTCACGCCCCCGTCCCGGAACCTGCCGCTCCCGTCGACATGAGCAGCTACGGCGAAGACGTGTTCAGCGCCGACGTGATGCGCGAATACCTGCCGAAAGCCACCGCCGAAAAGCTGCTCGCGACCATCAACAACGGCGCGCCGCTCGATCCGGCGATCGCCGCCGACGTCGCCCACGCGATGAAGCACTGGGCGCTGGAACGCGGCGCGACCCACTTCACGCACTGGTTTCTGCCGCTGACCGGCACCACCGCCGAAAAACACGACTCCTTCCTCGAAATCAGGAACGGCAAGCCGATCATGGCTTTTTCCGGCAAAAACCTGATCATCAGCGAGCCGGATGCTTCGAGCTTCCCGTCGGGCGGATTGCGCTCCACCTTCGAAGCGCGCGGCTACACCGCGTGGGACCCGACCAGCCCGGCTTTCATCAAGCGGCACGGCAACGGCGCGACCTTGTGCATCCCGACCGCCTTCTGCAGCTACACCGGCGAGGCGCTCGACAAGAAGACCCCGCTGCTGCGCTCGATGCAGGCGCTTTCGGCCTCGGTGAAACGGCTGATGAAGTGCTTCGGCAAGGAAGAGGCGAATGTGAAGATCACCCTCGGCCCCGAGCAGGAGTATTTCCTGATCGACAAGAATTTCTACTACCAGCGCCCCGACCTCGTGCAGACCGGCCGCACCGTGTTCGGCGCGCCCCCGCCGAAGCACCAGCAGCTTGAGGACCACTACTTCGGTTCGATCAAAATGCGCATCCTGAATTTCATGACCGAAGTCGAACAGGAACTCTGGAAGCTCGGCATTCCGGCCAAGACCCGCCACAATGAAGTCGCCCCGGCCCAGTTCGAGCTGGCGCCGATGTTCGAGGAGCTGAACCTCGCCTGCGACCACAACATGCTCGTGATGGAGATCCTGCGCGAAGTCGCCGACCGCAACGGGCTGGTCTGTTTGCTCCACGAAAAGCCTTTCGCGGGCGTCAACGGTTCCGGCAAGCACAACAACTGGTCGCTCGCCTACGGCAGCCAGAACCTGCTCGATCCCGGCACCGATCCGCACCAGAACGCGATCTTCCTGACCGTGCTGACCGCGATCATCGAAGCGATCGACCTGCACAGCGACATGCTGCGCGCCAGCGTGACCGGCGCGGGCAACGACCACCGCCTCGGCGCGAACGAGGCTCCCCCGGCGATCATCTCCATGTACCTCGGCGACCAGCTCGCCGACGTGATCGAGCAGCTCGAAAAGGGCGCCGCGACCTCCTGCCGCCAGGCCGGAACCATGAAGATCGGCGTGGATACGCTGCCGCCGCTGCCCCGCGACGCGACCGACCGCAACCGGACCAGTCCCTTTGCGTTCACCGGCAACAAGTTCGAGTTCCGCGCCCCGGGTTCGAGCCAGTCCTGCTCCGGTCCCAACACGGTGCTCAACACCATCGTCGCCGAATCCATCGACCGGATCAGCGACGAGCTGGAAAAACTCCCGAAAGAGGAGTTCAACACCGGGCTGCAGCATCTCCTTTCGCGGATCATCAGCGCCCACAAGCGGATCATCTTCAACGGCAACGGCTACACCGACGAGTGGAAGGCCGAGGCCGCCCGGCGCGGGCTGCCCAACGCCGCGACCACGATGGACGCGCTGCGCTGCCTGACCAAAGAGGAAAATATCGCAATGTTCGAGAAATACCGCGTCTACAACCGGCGCGAACTCGAATCCCGCTACGAGGTGTTCCTTGAAGATTACCACCGCAAAATCCGCATCGAAGGCGAGATCGCCCTCGAAATCGCCGGCAGCATGGTCCAGCCCGCCGTCGCGAAGGAGTTCGGCATGATCGCCAAAGCTCTGGCCGACGCCAAGGCCGCCGGAATCGCCTCCGGCCTCGCGGGGCTGGAAAAATGCGCCGGGGAACTCGGTTCCGGCCTCGACGAGCTTTCCGTCAAGTGCGAAGCCCTCAGAACCGCCCTCGGCGGCTGTCACGAGGAGATCATCGCCGCGATGAACGACCTGCGGCTCACCGTGGACAAGCTCGAACGGCTCGTCCCCGACGCCAACTGGCCGCTGCCCAAATACCGCGAGATGCTGTTCATTTACTGACACGCCCCGTTTCCCTTCCCGTTCTCCGGCGGCACAAACCACTGCCGGGAGCGGGAAGGTTTTTGAACGGATCGCGGAGCACACCGGTTGGCGGCGGATTCCGCAATCAGTTCAGAATCAGCAAAAGAAAGAATGAAAGAACGGCCATGTCGGATCAGATCAAACATGAGTGCGCGGTGACTTTGCTCCGCCTCCGCCGCGGAGTGGAGTATTTCCAGCGCAAATACGGAACCGCCTATTACGGGTTCCAGAAACTTGCCCTGATGCTGGAGAAACAGCACAACCGGGGGCAGGACGGCGCGGGCATCGCCTGCGTCGGACTCGATCCCGAACCGGGCGTCCCGTGCTACCGGCTGGAAAAGTCCAACCGCCCCCCCTGCCTCGCCGACCTGCTCGAAAAGATCGGTTCGGCCATCCCTCCCCTGCCCGACGAGCCGCTCTCCGGCGACGCGATGAAGCATCTCTACCCCTTCTGCGGCGAACTTTACCTCGGCCACCTGCGCTACGGAACTTTCGGCCGCTCCGGGCTGGAGGCGTGCCACCCCTTCGTGCGCGAAAACGCCTGCCTCGACCGCACGCTGCTGCTGGCCGGCAACTTCAACCTGACCGACACCGCCGAAATCTTCCGCATCCTGCAGGCGACCGGACACCACCCCGCCAGCCGTCAGGACGGCGCGCTGATCCTGCAGCTGATCGGCCATTACCTCGAACAGATGCGCGACCGCCGCCGGCACAACTTCAGCCTCGCCGAAGTGCTGGCCGACGCAATGCGCAACTTCGACGGCGCCTACACCCTCTGCGGACTGCTCGGCAACGGCGAAGCGTTCGCGGTGCGCGATCCCGCCGGCATCCGCCCCGGCTACTACTACTTCGACGACGAAGTGGTCGCGGTCAGCTCCGAACGGCCCGCGATCCAGGCCGCGTTCGACTGCTCCACCGCCGAAGTCGGCGAACTTCCGCCCGGACAGGCGCTGCTGATCTCGCGCGACGCCGAGGTGCGGTTCGAGCAGTGCCTGCCCCGGAAGCCCCTGCGGCGGTGCGTGTTCGAGCGGATCTACTTCTCGCGCGGCAACGACGCCGGAATCCATCAGGAGCGCAAGGCGCTCGGCCGCGCGCTGGTGCCGCAGCTGCTCGAAGCGGTGAACCGCGACTGGGAGAACACGCTCTTTTCCTACATCCCGAACACCGCGCAGATCAGCTTCCACGGCATGCTCGAAGCGCTGCAGGAGGAGTGCTGGCGCGAAACTCCGGCCGGACGCATGCCGAAAGTGCGTTTCGGGCAGATCGCGGTCAAGGATGCGAAGTTCCGCACCTTCATCGCGGACGCGGCGGCGCGGCGCGACTTCTACATGCACATCTACGACGTGACCTACGGGCTGCTGCATCCGGGCTCGGATTCGCTGGTGGTGATCGACGACTCGATCGTGCGCGGCAACACGATGCGCAACGCGATCCTGCCGATCCTCGACCGCCTCGCGCCGCGCCGGATCGTGATCGCGTCGGCCGCTCCGCCGATCCGATACCCGGACTGCTACGGCATCGACATGGCCAGCCTCAGGGAGCTGGTCGCCTTCGAAGCCGCCGTCGACCTGCTCAACATGCACGGCAAGTCCGAATTGCTCGAACGCTGTTACGAGGAGGCCAAACGGCAGCTCTCCGGCCCGGAACCGGAGATGACCAACTGCGTGAAGCCGGTTTACGACGAATTCACCGATGCCGAACTGACCGATGCGATCGCCCGGCGGCTGAAACCGGAGGGGCTGCGCGCGGAACTCACGCTGGTGTTCCAGACCTGCGCGAATCTCGCGAAATGCTGCCCGGACCACCGGGGCGACTGGTATTTCACCGGCGACTATCCGACGCCGGGCGGCTTCCGGGTGGTGAACCGGGCGCTGGTCAACTATATGGAAAAACGCGACGAACGCGCGTATTGAATATTGAAACAACGGGGAAGGAGTTTCAAATGAACCAATGGAAAAAGATGCGGGAGCGGGCCGCTTTCCTCGCCCTCGCCGACGGCGAAATCTTCCGGGGCTGGAGCTTCGGCGCGCCGGTCGACGCGGTCGGGGAAGCGGTGTTCAACACCGGCATGACCGGCTATCAGGAGATCCTCACCGATCCCTCCTACGCCGGCCAGTTCGTGACGCTGACCGCGCCGGAAATCGGCAATTACGGCTGCAATCCGCAGGATGTCGAATCCCGCGGATTGTTTCTGAACGGGCTGGTGATCCACGAGCTGAACGCCCCCTCCAACTTCCGTTCGACCGAATCGCTGGCCGAACTGCTGAAGCGCTCCGGCAAACCGGGTATCGCGGGAATCGATACGCGGAAACTGACCGTCGCGCTCCGCAGCCGGGGCAGCCAGCGCGCCTATCTGCACGTCTCCGGCGAACCGGTCACGGAAGCCGAGGCGGTCGAAAAGGCCCGCGCCTGGGAAGGGCTGGACGGACAGGACTACGCGGCCAGGGTGACCGCCGGCAAACGCTTCGAGTGGAACGACTCCGGCGATTTCCATGTGGTCGCGCTAGACTACGGGATCAAGTACAACATCCTGCGCGGGCTCGCGGCGGCGGGAATGCGCGTAACCGTGCTTCCGGCCCGCAGCACCGCGGCCGGGGTGCTCGCCGAACGGCCGGACGGGGTGTTCCTCTCCAACGGCCCCGCCGACCCGGCGGCGGTCCGGTACGCCGTCGAAATGATCCGCGCCCTTCTCGGCAAGGTGCCGCTGATGGGCATCTGCCTCGGCCACCAGCTGCTCGGGCTGGCGGCGGGAGCGGAGTGCGGACGGCTGAAGTTCGGCCACCACGGCTGCAACCACCCGGTCCGCAACCTCGCGACCGGCGCGGTCGAAATCACTAGCCAGAACCACAACTTCGCCTTGAGTTCCGAACGGCTGCCCTCCTGCCTTGAAGTCACCCATATCAATTTGAACGACAACACGATAGAAGGCATCCGCCACAGATCCGAACCGGCTTTCAGCGTCCAATACCACCCGGAATCCGCGCCGGGGCCGCACGATTCGGGCTATCTTTTCACCCAATTCCGCAACCTTCTGGAGCGTTGAACCATGACCAAGCATATTTTCGTAACCGGAGGCGTGGTTTCCAGCCTCGGCAAAGGGATCACCGGAGCAAGCCTCGCGCTGCTGCTCGAAAAACGCGGCTACCGCGTCGCGATGCAGAAACTCGACCCCTATCTGAACGTCGATCCCGGCACCATGAGCCCCTACCAGCACGGCGAGGTGTTCGTGACCGATGACGGCGCCGAAACCGACCTCGACCTCGGCCACTACGAGCGGCTGGCCGGAGTAAGCTGTTCGCGCGCCAGCAATTACACCTCAGGCCGCATCTACGGCAACGTGATCGCCCGGGAGCGGGCGGGCGGCTACCTCGGCGCGACCGTGCAGGTGATTCCGCACATCACCGACGAGATCAAGCGCGCGATCCGGTCGCTCGACTCCGCCGACACGGATATCGCGATCACCGAAATCGGCGGCACCGCCGGCGATATCGAGTCCCTCCCCTTCCTCGAAGCGGCACGCCAGTTCCGGCTGGAGGCGGGGCGCGACAACGCGATCTTCCTGCACCTGACGCTGGTGCCCTACATCCGGGCCGCGAAGGAGCTGAAAACCAAGCCGTCGCAGCATTCGGTCGCGACGCTGCGCAACATCGGCATCGCGCCGGATCTGCTGGTCTGCCGCACCGAAATCCCGATGGAGCCGGATCACTTCAAAAAGCTGTCGCTCTTCTGCAACGTGCCCGAAGAGTATGTGGTCGAAGAACTTGACGTGCAGAACTCCATCTACGAAGTGCCGCTCGAACTCGCCCGGCAGGAACTGGACGTGAAAACCCTCGACCTGCTCCGGCTCGACCGCCGCACCCTTGATCTGGCGGACTATCTCGCGTGGCTCGACGGTGTGCTCCATCCGACGCGCGAATGCACCATCGCGGTGGTCGGCAAGTACATCAAGCATCAGGACGCCTACAAAAGCATCTACGAGGCATTGAACCACGCCGGGATCGCGAACAACGCGAAAATCCGGTTCCTGAAGGTCGAAGCCGAGGAGCTGGAAAAAGGCGATCCGGCCCTGATCCTGAAGGAGGCCGACGGCATTCTGGTGCCGGGCGGCTTCGGCGGGCGCGGCGTGCCGGGCAAGGTCCGGGCGGTCGAATACGCCCGGACCCGCAAAATCCCGTTTCTCGGCATTTGCCTCGGGATGCAGTGCGCGGTGATCGAATTCGCCCGCAACGTGCTCGGCTGGCAGGATGCGAACAGCACCGAATTCGATCCGGACACCGCCCACGCGGTGATCGACCTGATGGCCGGCCAGCGCGGCGTGACCGAAAAGGGCGGCACGATGCGGCTCGGCTCCTACCCCTGCCGGTTCCGCCCCGGCAGCCGCAGCGCGGAACTTTACGGAGTTTCCGAAACCGGCGAGCGCCACCGCCACCGCTACGAATTCAACCCGGCCTTCCGCGCCCGGCTCGCCGAAGCCGGACTGGCCGCGACCGGGACCAGTCCGGACGACCGGCTGGTCGAAGTCGTCGAACTCGAAGCGGATCATCCCTATTTCATCGGATGCCAGTTTCACCCCGAATTCAAATCGCGCCCCCGCAAGGCCCACCCGCTGTTCAACGGGCTGGTGGCCGCGGCGCTGCAACACCGGCAAGGGAGATAAATCATGCCGAAACGCACAGACATCAGAAAAATCATGCTGATCGGCTCCGGTCCGATCGTGATCGGCCAGGGCTGCGAGTTCGACTACTCCGGCGTGCAGGCCTGCAAAGTCCTGAAACGCGAAGGGTTCGAGGTCGTGCTGGTCAACAGCAATCCGGCCACGATCATGACCGACCCGGAATTCGCAGACCGCACCTACATCGAGCCGCTGACCAGCGACATCCTGCACGAAATCATCCGGCGCGAGCGTCCCGACGCGCTGCTGCCCACCCTCGGCGGCCAGACCGCGCTGAACCTCGCGATGGAGCTGGAAGAAAAGGGAATCCTGCACCGCTATCAGGTCGAACTGATCGGCGCGACCGCCGATGCGATCAGCAAGGCGGAGGACCGGCAGCTCTTCAAGCAGACCATGCAGGGCATCGGGCTTGACCTGCCCCGCTCCGGTTCGGCGCACTCGATGGCGGAGGCGCTGGCGGTCGCGGATGCGATCGGCAGCTGGCCGCTGATCATCCGCCCCGGCTTCACTCTCGGCGGCACCGGCGGCGGCATCGCGCACACCCCGGAGGAGTTCGACGCGATCGTCACACGCGGCCTTGCGGCCAGCCTGAACTCCGAGGTGCTGATCGAAGAATCGCTGCTCGGCTGGAAGGAGTTCGAAATGGAGGTGATGCGCGACAAAAAGGGCAACGCCGTGATCGTCTGTTCGATCGAAAACCTCGATCCGATGGGCGTGCACACCGGCGACTCGATCACCGTCGCGCCGATCCAGACCCTGACCGACGCCGAGTATCAGGCCATGCGCGACGACAGCCTGAAGGTGATGCAATCCATCGGCGTCGAAACCGGCGGTTCGAACGTGCAGTGGGCGGTCAATCCCGAAAACGGGCGGCGGATCATCATCGAGATGAATCCGCGCGTATCGCGTTCCAGTGCACTGGCTTCCAAAGCGACCGGCTTCCCGATCGCGAAGATCGCGGCGCTGCTGGCGGTCGGCTACACGCTCGATGAGCTCCGCAACGACATCACCGGCGAGACGCCGAGCTGCTTCGAGCCGGCGCTCGACTATGTGGTCGTCAAGGTGCCGCGTTTCACCTTCGAGAAATTCCCCGCCGCCGATTCGACGCTCGGCACGCAGATGAAGTCGGTCGGCGAGGCGATGGCAATCGGGCGGAACCTCAAGCAGGCGTTCCAGAAAGCGCTGCGTTCGCTGGAAACCGGCCGGGCCGGTTTCGGAGCGGACGGCAAGGATGAACCGTATGAAGCGATGTCCGACGCGGCAATGGAGGCCGAACTGATCCGCCCCAACGCCGAACGCATCTATGTGCTGCGCGCCGCGATGAAGCGCGGCTGGTCCGAAGAACGGCTCCATGAACTGACCCGGATCGATCCCTATTTCCTGCGCCATCTCGCGGAGCTGGCCGCCTTCGAAGAGGAGATCGCCGCGGCCGGAACGCTCGAAACGCTGGCCGGAGACCTGCCGCTCTTCCGGCAGGCCAGGGAGTTCGGCTACTCTGACCGGCAGATCGCCTTTCTGCTGCACGCAACCGAGTGCGAAGTGCGTGCGGCGCGCCGGCGCGCCGGACTCACCCCGGTCTACGGCACGGTGGACACCTGCGCCGGGGAGTTCGAAGCGAAAACCCCTTACTACTATTCGACCTGCGGCGAATATGACGAACCGGTCCGCGGCTCCGGCGGCAAGAAGAGCATCATGATCCTCGGCGGCGGCCCCAACCGGATCGGACAGGGGATCGAATTCGACTACTGCTGCGTGCACGCGGCCTTCGCGCTGCGCAAGGCGGGCTATGAAGTGGTGATGGTCAACAGCAACCCGGAGACGGTTTCGACCGACTACGATTCCAGCGACAAACTCTATTTCGAACCGCTGACGCTGGAGGATGTGATCGCGGTCTACGAGCGCGAACAATGCGCGGGCGTGATCGTGCAGTTCGGCGGCCAGACCCCGCTGAACCTCGCCCGGCAGCTGGAAGCCGCCGGAGCCAACGTGATCGGCACCAGTCCCGACGACATCGACGCCGCCGAGGACCGGGATTTCTTCAAGCGGCTCTCCGAAAAAATCGGCATCCGCCAGCCGGAATCCGGCATCGCCCATAACGTCGCGGAAGCGGTCGAAATCGCGGACCGGATCGGCTATCCGCTGCTGGTGCGCCCCTCCTTCGTGCTCGGCGGACGCGGCATGGTGATCGTCTACAAGGAGGCCTATCTGCGCAAATACGTGGAAGCGGCCGCTGCGGTCGCGGAAGGCAAGCCGATCCTGATCGACCGGTTCCTCGAAAACGCGGTGGAGCTGGATGTGGACTGCATCAGCGACGGCCGCCGTACCGTGATCGGCGCGATCCTCGAGCACGTCGAACCCGCCGGCATCCACTCCGGCGACTCGGCCAGCGTGATTCCTCCGATGACCCTGTCGGCGGAAATTCAGGAAAAGGTGCGCGCCTATGCGCGGGAATTCGCCCGGGAACTGCACGTATGCGGCCTGATGAATATGCAGCTGGCGGTCAAGGACGGCGAAATCTACATGATCGAAGTCAATCCGCGCGCCTCGCGCACCGTTCCCTTCGTCAGCAAGGCGATCGGCGTGCCGCTGGCGGGCCTCGCTGCGCGCTGCATGGCGGGGGAGACGCTGGACGGACTCGGTTTCACCCGTGAGGTAGAACTGCCCTACACGGCGGTCAAGGAGGCGGTATTCCCCTTCGTGAAATTTCCGGGCGTGGACATCATGCTCAGCCCGGAGATGAAATCGACCGGCGAAGTGATGAGCCTCGATCCCGACCGCGGGCTGGCCTATCTCAAGAGCCAGCTTGCAGCGGGCAGCCGCCTGCCCTATTCCGGCAATGTGTTTCTGTCGGTCCGCGACGAGGACAAGCCGCAGGCGGTGGAACTGGCCCGGCGGCTGGTCAAGCTCGGTTTCGACCTCTACGCGACGCTCGGAACCTCCACTTTGCTGTGGAACCACGGCATCAAGTCGCGCGCGATCTTCCGCATCTCCCGCGGCCGCCCGAACCTGCTGGACCTGATTCAGGAAAAGCAGGTCCAGTGGATCATCAACACCAGTGAAAACGGCGCGGAGGCGATGGTCGACGAGACCCGGATGCGCTCGCAGGCGCTCGCCGCCGGAATCCCCGTCACCACCACGATGGCCGGCATGACCGCCGCAATCGAAGGGCTGACCGACAAGATGGAATTCGGCCGCTTCGAGGTGTGCAGCCTGCAGGAGTACCACCGCCATCTCAAACCGGCCGGGCAGCGCTGAAGAAGCTCCTTCCCGCCCGCCGTCCCCTGCGCCGGATGTTCCGGCGCCATTCCCGAGGGGGCGGCGGGCTTTTTTTGACGGCGATTGAACTGTTGATCGTAATTGCAGTTATCGTCATCCTTGCCGCCCGCTGCTTCCGGCGCTGAACCGGACCCGCGAAACCGCCGGAACGATCACGGCAATTACCTGTTCAGGCTGCGGTTAATTACGAAAAACAGCGCGATCCGGCAGGCCTCGCTGCAATTCACATTGGCTTGTCCCGGCGTCCAGCTTCCGCAGCGGGGGCGGTTTCACGTGACCGGATGACGCCGAATACCGGCCGTTGCCGCAATATGATTTCCCCGCAGCCAAACCGGGAAACGCGCTGGATTTCTCTTTCCTGCAGGAGCCGTGACCGTTCAGGCCCTGTCCGCCGCCGGTGAAACCGTCGGGGAACGACAGCCCAAGCCGCTTCCCGACGGCAAGGCCGTCCTGCATCCGGACAACTTTTTCAAAGGCGGCGTGATGGCCTATGAGCTTCTCATCCGGTGACTTGTAAACCGAAATTTTCCCCAGTGACAATCACGGACTCCACGCCGAATGTGGCGGCGACCCGTTCGATCGCGCGGGCGTGACGGCCGACGCCGAGCGCGAAGTGGTGGGTCGGCCCGGCGAGGCACCACCGTTTCAGGAAGGTGCGCACATCGGGAGCGAACCGGCCGTGCGTGTTGGTGTTTCCGGTCGGCGGGATCGGTCCCGGCACGGATTCGCCTTCGGCGATCACGAACCTGAACTTTCCCGACGCATTCACGCCGATGCTCAGCATCGTGATCGGCCCGGTCCTGATGTTGAACTCCACGCCCGCGCCCGCCCCCGGCTTGCCGTGATACTTTTTCAGGCTGCGCAGCACCGGGCGGCGGTCCGCGATGTTCAGATGGTGCGGCCCGTCATGGCCGACCAGCACGGTATCCCGTTCAAAATCAACCGGATGGAATTCCGCAAAGCTGCCGCCGATCTCCAGCCGGTCCATAATCAGCATCGCCACGCAGGTCTTGAGGTCGAATTCGCCGCACATCGGGAAACCCGCCCCGGTCAGCAAAGAGTTGCCGACGATGAAGTTCGTGACCAGCTTGCGCAGCTCCGAACCCGGTTCGCCCTCGTAATAGTATGCGAAACCGTCGAGCTTCCGGCGGTCGATGAACCGTTCCAGCGCGACCGCCGCGCGCGACGCCAGCAGCAGATCCGCTTCTGTCAGCCGGGCGGTCAGCGGGTCGCCGACCGGCTCGGGAGTGTCGAAGAACTCCAGAATCCGCCGCGACATCGCCGCCACCGCCGGGTCGTCCGCCGCCAGCGGCGCGAACTCCCGCATGATCTCATCCGGTTCACACGGCACCGCGTGACAGCCGAAGGCGGCGGTCAGCGCGGCCGGATCGGTCTGCATATCCAGCATCGTCTCCAGCACCCGGCCCATGTAGCCGATCCGGGCACGGGCAAGATCGTGCCGGACATGGGCGATGCGGCACCATTCGGCCAGCGCCGCGTCCGCCGCCGGATCGCCGTCGAGCCGCCCGATGATCACATCCGCGACGGGGCGCCCCATCCGGACCGCCACCCCGGTGAACTCCGGCACCGAACAGAGGTCGTCGTTGCAGAGCTGCATGAAAGTCGTCGCATTCGGATAATCCAATGCCGCCTCCGGCTGCAGCGCAACCAGCACCACCGGAACCGTCAGTTTGCGCACGATCGCCGCGAACGTCGCGCTGGTCGCGTAAGTGACCATATCCACAAACAGCACATCCGGTTGCGCCGCCTCGATTTCCGGCAGCGCCGCATACGCCTTTTCGGCCCGGTCGATCATCCCGAAATCGCGGACGACCACCTGATTGGCGCACAGCTTTTCGCAGAGGCGCACGCTTTTGGCGCGCATCCTCTCAAGCAGGCCGGGAAACTGTTCCCAGTAGGTATCCAGCCCGACCGACATCACCCCGACCGTCGCTGTGAGCGGTTTGCGGCGGGCAACCTGCAACAGATTCATTTCCATAGCTTCTCCTGTTGTTTTCACCATGCGAAGCGGAGCGTTCCATTGACGTTCCTGACCACCGCGCAGCGGCCGTGCGGGGTATCCTCCCATTCGACCGGCAGCAGCGCCTCGCTGAGCAGATTCCAACGGTCTTCCGGGGGCGGATTCACAACCTCCAGCGTCGCTTCGCACCCTTCCGGCGGGAAGAAACGCACCTCGGCGTCCCGGAATCCGGCATACTGCATTCTTCCCTTCACTCCGGCATACTCCGCCCACATCGTCTTGCAGCCGATCACCGCATCCTGCCGCTGCCGCACGAAACAGCGGCAGGCCCGGTGCATGCATTTGCCGGGATGCCACAGCGCGTCGCCGCCGCAGAGCCGGGTCTCCATCTCGTCCGGCACCGGCGCGCCGAACGGCGTATTGAGCCGCATTTCCGCCGTGGTGTCCGGCGCGAACACCGACCAGCAGAATGCATTGTCATGGCGCGACAGGTTGATCCGGGGCAGCAGCGTATCCGCCCCGAAGCCGGTAAAACGCAGCTTCCAGCCGAACTCCGCCAGCGCCAGCCGCATCAGCCGTTCCGCCGGAAACGCCTCCGACGGCGGCAGCAGGTCGAGGTGACGCCCCGGCTTCACTTCGGAGTCGCACGGAGTCAGCGCACGCACGAAACCGAGCCTTGAACCGTTTTCAAGCGTCCGCACCGACGCGAGCAGCCGACGCGCTCCATCCCGTACCGCCGATGCCAGTTCCACCGCTCCAGCTTCCGGCTTCAGCACCGCCGCCAGCCCTCCGGCGTTGAACTGTTCCACTACCGGGAGCGAAGCGGCGGGGGCGCCGGTTTCGCAACGATCCTGTTCCATCGCGAGCCGCACCGTGACCTCCCCGGCCACCGGTTCGGCCAGAGCGATTCCAAGCCATTCGCGCAGTTCCGGCAGCGCGTGGGCCGCCGCTCCGTAGAACAGGCACTCCGCCCCGGCGGCGGCCGCCTGCCGCAATGCCGCGAGATTCTCCGGCGTCACGCCCGACAGCGGCACGGCCAGCACACAGCCCGCGAACAGCTCCGGGCGCTCCGCCGCCAGCTTGCGGAAGTTCCCGGTCGAAACCACGGTATTCAGCGGCAGCCCGTTCTGGATCGCCGCGCCGAGATACCACTCCTCCGCGAACACCGGCGCCGGGCGCGCCCCCTCCCCTGCCCCGGCGACCGTCCGGTCGTATTCGTCGAAGGGGTAAACCCAGAGCAGCGGCGCGAGCCGGTCCGGTCCGTGATCGAGCGCGTCCAGCAGATGCGGGATCACCTCCTGCGGCACCTGATCGGGCATTGCGCCCTCGGAATCGTCCGCCGACAGCAGCGCCACGCTCGACGGGGTTTCGATTTTCCCCGACGCGCCGAGCCGTCCGATCGACAGCGGCAGATAGATGTCCCACGGTTCGCGGCCGTAGCGGTCCAGCCACGGGCTGTTGCGGAACCACGGATCGTGGATGTAGAAGCGGAACGGAAACTCCCCGCCCGGCGCCTCCGCGACATGACTCATCCACGCCGCCAGCTCCACGCCGGTGTTGAAGTTCAGCGCCGCCCACGGCGAATTGACCGGCGGCGCAATCCGGTAACGGCGGTAGATTTCGCCGAGCGGGCAGCCGTCGGTCGCCATCTCCAGCCCCGCCGAAAAGTTGCTGCCGCGCGTTTCGACCGGAATATCGCCGGCATTGCGGGTGAACTCCTCCCAGAAGCGGAGCATCGCGGCGGCAGCTTCCGGCGCTTTTTCCGGGCGGAACTCCTTCTTGTCGAACAAGCTCCCGGTGATCCCCCACGTTTCCGCGCCGAAGCCCATCCCGTTCGAGAGCCAGATGTAGTCATAGCCGAGGTCATGCGCGAAACAGCGGAGCTGCCGCCCCAGAAACGCGCCGAGCGGCGTCCCCTCCGGAATCCCCTCCGGGAAACCGGCGTAAGGCTGCGGATCGGCGCGCAGCGCCGCGGTGCAGACCACGAAACTGTGCGGATACAAAGTGTGCGCCTGCGCGATTTCGGGATGTTTGCGGTATTTGAACGCCGACACCGCGAATTCGGGGCCGTTGTCGAAGGTCGCGCCGATCCGGACCGGTTTTCCACCGATTTCGGCTCCGGTTTCGCGGAGCACCGCGATCAGCCGCTTCAGCCAGCCATAGGTGCGCGGCGCGGCGTCGGGGCGAAACTTCACCGGCCTCAGGTGGGTATTTTTCCACGCCCGCTCCGAAAGACCGGCGGGAGGATTCGGATCGGGATTGGCGACGCCGTACCAGTAATTCCACTCCAGCGGCGCTTCGGGATTCCCGGTGTATTCAAGGATTTCGCTGCCGTCGGCGATCCACAGCAGCACCGAAATCCGTTCGGCCCGGTCGGTCAGCGGCTTCCACTGGGTGAACAGCTTCCGCGCCACCCGCCGGAGTTCGGCGTCGCTGTCGTCGCGGAACGGCTTTGCGCTCAGTTCGAGCGTCACATTCTTCAATTGCATGGCTACCTCGCGTGGTTGATGATACGCCATATAGTATAGCAGAAAAAATATGGAAGAATTGGACGGCGGAACGCGGGGCGGACGATTCCGTGAAAAAGTTTACTCCAGTCCAAACAATTCTCCGCCCGCCCCGTCAGCCGCGCAACCGTCCCGGCGCGCAGCCGTAGCGCGCCCGGAACAACCGGTAGAAGTAGCTCAAATCGTTGAAACCGCAGCCGTAACAGACCTCCGAAACCGTGCGTTCCGGGTGTTCGAGCAACTGCCGGTACGCGGCGGTCAACCGGCAGTCGCGCAGCGCATCGCCGAGACTCATCCCGTACGTGCGCGAAAAAACCCGGTGGAGATACTGGCGGCTCACGCCGAACCGCGCCGCCAGCGCCGCCGGCTCGAAAGGTTCACTATGGTGCTCGCGGAGGAAGTCGGCGGCCTGTTCCGCGACCGCCCGCCCCCGGCTGCGGCGGATCTTGCGGTCGCTCTGCCGGGCGATCCGGCACAGCAGTTCGAGCAGCTGGAGGCGGATCACCGAACGGTAGTTCGCCTGCGCCTGGTTGAACTCGCGCAGCATCGCCCGGACCAGCGCGGCGATGGACTGGTCCGCCTTCTGGATATAGAGCCGTTCGCGCTGCTCGCGCCCGACCTCCGGCTTCCGGGCGGGGTCGAAAATGCGCATGAAATCGGGATAGTCCGCCAGAAACGGCGCGCCGAACGCGATCAACTCCGGCAGAAAGAGGATGTTGCAGATTTCGATCTCCGAATCGCCCGCCAGTTCGAAGCGGGTCACGTCGTCGGGATGGATCACGAACAGGGTATCCGGCCGCAGTGCGTACCCGACGCCGTCGATCACCTCCGCGCCGCAGCCGGAGAGTACGTAGATGATCTTCCAGAAATTCCGGCAGTACTGGAACGGATGGCTCTCCGGCGTATGGCGCACCGTGAAGATGCTGAAGTGGAAATCCCCGCCCCAGAACCGGTTTGAAGTCAGCCTCACTGTCGGCAGTTCCGCCGGATGCGCCATCGTATCATGCTCCTGTTGTGTCCGTCCCGGATAGTATACTCCGCCAATCCGGCAAATGCAACCGCTTTTTCCCCGCCGCAGCCGGTCTGTTGCGGCTCTTTACCGTTTTTTTCCGAAAAAAACAGCACTCCCCCCTTGACAAATCGACTGAAATCGGTCATAATATCAATATAGTTCTTTTGTGGAAGTAAAAACGGAAGATGACCCATGTCCCGAAAATACGATGAAATCAAAGCATTCCTGAAAGCGGAAGCACTGAAACCGGAGTCGCGCCTCCGGATGCCGACCATTGCCGAACTGATGCGGCGGTTCCACGCCTCGCAGTCTCCGGTCAGCCGGGCGGTGCACGACCTCGAAAAGGAGGGTGTCCTGTACTGCCGCCGGGGGACCGGGATCGTCAGCCGCTCCGGGGCCGCGCCGTTTACAGTCCGTCCCCCGGCGGAGGAGGCCGGGCGCGGCAACGTCGCATTCCTGTGCGTGGACTACTTCGCCAGCACGATCTGGCAGATGGAACACACCCTGAACGCCTATGCCCGGCAGCTGGGTTTCACCGCGCGGAACTACCGGCTGCAGCGCGACAGCGACCGCTCCGGCCTGCTCCGCGACGTGGCCCGCACGGAAAACCTGCGCGGCGTGGTGCTGATGTCCTCCGCCGATCATCTCGAAGACGGAGTGCTCGAACAGCTCGGCGCCTTCCCCTGCCCCGCAGTGATCCTCGACAGCTATTTCACCTACGACGAACTGCCGGACAACGTATCGCTGCTGCTTCCGGACGCCCGCGCCAACGGGCAAAGCTGCATCCGCTGCTTCCGCGACAAGGGACACCGGCGGATCGGCTTCATCCGCGCCGTTCCGGACGGGACGATTCCGCAGCAGATGATCGCGGGCGCCCAGGAGGCCGCCGCCGAATCCGGCATCGAACTGACCCTGCTTTCCGGCGCGATCAAATCGTGGGAGAGCAGCCGCGAGGCGAGCCGCAAAGTCACCCTCGACTCTCTCGGCGAAATCCGCGAACGCGAACTCACCGGACTGATCTACATCGGGTCAGCGGGCGCATTCGCGGGGCGGCGGGTGCTGTGGGAGCACGGCATCCGCGTCCCGGAGGAGGTCGGCATCCTCGCCCACGGCGACGATCCGATCCTGCAGGACTGTACGCCCGCGCTGTCCAGCACCCGGACCGATTTCACCGCGATGAGCCGCGACGCGCTCGACATCCTCGCGGGGAACCTGCCCCGGCAGCGCGAACGCAGATACCCGGCGGTCATAGTCGACCGGGAAAGCATTCCGCATAAATAAGTCAAGTCACCGGCACACAAGATAAAGGAGCCTCCCCCATGAATCCCACTCGAACCGCACACATCATACCTCCGCCTTCCCCCGCAGCTCCGTTGAGGACGGCATGTCTCCAATTTACGCTGCTTGAGCTGCTCGTGAATATTATTTATAAAATATGCAATCGGTCTCCATATGCCGCTCTGCGGGAAAGAGAGGGGTTCGGGGGAGAGAAAGCGGCGACTTGCGCCGCGTCTCTCCCCGTACCAAACATCCTCAACTTTTCACATATTCCCCGCAAGCTCTCACGCCTTGGCCAATGCTCTGCAAGCGGCAAGTCGGAGCAAAAACATGAAGTTGTTTTTCCGCAGAAAAGCGGGAAGACAACTTCACGTTATTGCGGATCTTCCTTCCCCGCCGGCCGACCGCGCCTCCGCCTGTCGACCGCCCCGTACCCGGCACCGGCACCTTGCCGGACGCAGGGGGCGCGGCACGAGGCGGATACGCCCCCCGCATACCGCCGCTTAAGGCCGACTACCGCAAGATTTACGCTGATTGAGCTGCTCGTGGTAGTGGCAATCATTGCGATTCTCGCCGGGATGCTGCTGCCGGCTCTCAACAAGGCGCGGATGCACGCGCAGCAGAGCAACTGCGCCGCCAACCAGAAACAGGTGATGGCCGGAATCCTGATGTATGCCGGGGACTTCGGCGACAACACGCCGCCGCTGAATCTCGCCGTCAGTTTCACCGGCACCAACCCGTCGCGCAACAACAACTGGTGGACAAATCTGCTGGTGCGCGGCAACTACCTGCCGGCCCCCAAAAGCTGGGAGAGCGAGGCCGGAGGCAAAAGCCGGACCGGAGTTTTCATCTGTCCATCCGCCGTCTCCGAATCCGGGCAATTCGGCATCTACGCCAGCCAGACCTACGGAGTCGGCTACAACCATTCGCTCAAGCTCTCCCGCATCAAAGACGCCTCCGCCCGGGTGCTCGTCGGCGATACCCGCGGCAGCATTTCGTTTTATTCCCCCCTGGCGACCCCGTGGAGCATCACGCTTGCCCAGAGCTTTTCGGACCGGCATGCCGGCGGAGCGATCGGCGGCTTCTGCGACGGCCATGTCGAATACCGCAAATACACCAGCTGGCTCGCCGCCGACCGCGACTGTTTCGGCCGCTGAACGATCAGGAGATTCCGCCATGCACAAGTTTGCATTCCTTTTTATCATTTTTGCTGTTTTCTGCGGCAATGCCGCCGAACCGAAGTTTTATCAGGGCAAGGATTACCAACTGGACTACAGCCGGAGCATCGCCGTCTCCATCCGGCAGCCGGACGGCACGTTCGCCCCTTTTCTGAGCCGGATCAGTTTCGATGCGGCGGACAAGGATTGGAATTTTTTCTTCCGCACCGGCGGCTTCCAGGCGGTGGAGACGGAACGCCGGCCCGAATGTGACGTGATCCGGTTTGAATACCGCTTCACCGGCCCGCAGGCCGGGCGGGTCGCCCTCACCGGCGTGATCGAAGCGTATCCGGAGTGGCTCAAGATCAGTTTCGACGGCCGCTACCGGGGAGATATGAAGGAGATTTTCCGGCAGCGGCTCATCTTCTCGTATCCCCGGGAGGAGCTGCGGCTGCTCGGCTCCGCTGCCGACAACGGGCCGGAAGGAGGCAGTTGCGGACTGCGGCTGGAATCCGATCCTCCTTTGCAGCTCTCCTACAACCGCAAACAGAAAAACAGCTCCACCCGGCTGGAGTGGCCCGGAAAGGACGGCGAACACCGCCTGAATCTGGTGCTTGCCCTGACCCCGTATTGCGGCAGGCCGCCGGTGTTCAGCCGCCTGTCGAAGCAGCCGGTGCAGGCCCGTTTTGAATTTCAGCGTTACTGCAACGTGATCCTCGACGGCGACCGGCGCGAGGCGGTGTTCCGGCTGCTGAACCGGACCGGCCGCCCGCTGAAGCTGGACACCCGCTTCGAGATCCGCGACCACCGCGGCGAACCGGTCGCCTCCCCCGCACTGAAACTGGCGGCGGAGCCGGGCAAAGCGACGGAGCAGGCCGTTCCCCTGCCGGTCGACCGCTACGGCTACTTCGAGCTGCGGCTCGACCTGCCGGATGCCGCTCCGCTGCGCCAGAGCTTCTGTATCCTGCCCCCGACGGAACGGAAGTTCAAAAAAGGCTCGATCTTCGGCGGCATCCTCTACCCCTGGAACCGCAAGACCGTCGAAAAGCTCGACCTGATGGAGTGGATCGGCATGAGCATGATCCGCCGCGCCTGGCCGGTCCTGCCGGAAGGAGCCGCCATGCCCGCCCTGCCGGAAAGCGGCGTCTACACGCCGGAACAGGCGGCGGCATACCTGCGCGAGCAGGCCGTCCGGCAGCTCGAACCGGTGCCGTCGGCCGCCGAAAGCCTGCGGATGCCTCCCGGCACCTTCCGGCTGACCGAAGCCGCCAACGAGGTGAACGCCCGCCGATTGCCCGTCGATTTCGCCGAGGAGATGAAGATCGAATACGTAAAACTCAAACAGCACGATCCGGCGCTGCAGGTCGGTTCCAGCGGCATCGCCGGAGTGGACATCCACTGGCTTGAGGAGTTCCAGCAGAACGGAGCGTGGGATTATATGGATGCGCTCTTTGTGCATTTGCACTGCTTTCCCCGCGCCCCCGAGGTCAACAACACCATGACCCGCGAATTCTGGCTGCACGACCGGGTCACGCTGCTGCGCGGCCTGATGGACCGCTTCGGAGCCAAGCCGGTGTACGACAGCGAAAACGGCTACCTGACGCGCTATCCGGACCGCCGCGTGGAAAAGTACCCGCTGCGCTCGGTTTCGGAGAGCGGCATCGCGGCGGCCTTCATGGTCCGCAGCTATCTGCAGGCCCTCGCCTACGGACTCTCCAACAAGATGTGGTTCACCGTCGACAGCTACGGCGGCTTCGGAATCACCGAATACGGCCAGCCGCGCCCGGCCTACCCGGCTTACGCGGCGATGACCCGGCTGCTTGACGGCGCCAGATACGCCGGGGAACTGCTGTCGCCGGGACGGATTTCCAATGCGATGGACCGCGACGCGGAATTCAGCCGCTCCTGGTTCGGGCAGGCCACGCCGGGGCTGGAAAAGGAGCTGCTCGCCGCCGACCGCGAAACCGTCGAAAGCAGCCGGAACCCGGAATTGAAACCCTATGTCTACATCCGCGCCTTCCGCACCCCGGAGAACCGCCCGCTGCTGGCCTGCTGGGCCACCCTCTACCGGCAGAAGGTCGAAGCCGAAGCGATCGACACCCCGGCATGGCAAGACCAGAAGCCGGGAACCTCGCTGTTGTGGAACGGTTTTCCGGCGGAACGGGAACCGGAGCCGCTGCCGGTTCGTTTCCGGGTCGGCGTTCCCGAGGTTGAAGTCGCGGACCTGATGGGCAACCGGCGCAAAGTCAGAACCGACAACGGCTTCCTGACCCTCCGGCTCGACGACTACCCGCAATTCGTGCTGGGAGCCGCCCCGGAGCTGCTGCGGGAGGCGGAGCATTTCAGCCTGAACCTCTTTCCGGCGGAGTTCCAGCCGAACGACAAGTGGAAAACCCTGATTCAGGCGGTACTTCCGGCGGAAAAGAAGCATCCGGCCCGCAAATCCGTTTTCGACAAGCCGAACCTTTCCGCGACCTTGAAGGCCGGAGAGCCCTATCCGGTCCACCTCCGGCTCACCAACCTCGGCAGTGAAACGGAACGGGGCACAGCCTCGCTTCAACTACCCGAAAACTGGAAGTGTGAACCGCAATCAATTCCGTTCACCATCGCCCCCGGAGAAGAAAAGAAGATCGTGGCGACCTTCCATGTAACTCCCAGCGGAGAAAGCGCCAAAGCGCAGATCACCGGCGTCGTCGCATCCGCCCGTCAGGGGCGCATCGCCGACTCCGTGATGAATGTCGGAGTTTCCTCTTCGCAAAACGACTCCCGGAAGGACATGATTGATAAACCTAAGAAAGGGCAGACAAGATATTGATTCTTCCTCAGAAAAGGCGTATATTGCAATATCGGACTGACAAATACGGGGGGAGCGGTGATGAAAGCGATACTTCAAAGAGTTTTTTTCCGATCCGATCCCATGCGGGGGGCGCTCTTTGCCCTGTCACTGCTACTTCCGGTCACTCTGATTTGCATTTCTTTTCTGATCCCTGCTTTCCAGTTTTTATTCTCTTTTACAATTTGTATCGGAACGCCGAAAACTGTGATTCTATTCTGGTTTTACATGGCAGTGGAATTGCTCGCTGTCTTATATTACCTGATCTTGGTCTGTCGTCTTTACCGCTTGTATATTCCCCGCTTCCTCTTCGCCGGATCGTGTCTGGCGGCGGCGGTCAGTGCCGGAGCAGTCTGGTATTGCGGCGGATTCAGTATCCCGGCAACACTGATTCCGACCTATATCCGCCGCGATCTCTGGCTGCAGGGCGACCTGCTGTTCGCCGTCCTGCTCTTTCTCAACCTTGCCGCCGGGTTATTCCTGCCGCTTGCCACCGTCCGGAAACGCCGGGGAGCTTTTTGGGCAATACTCGCTTTTGCGTGCTTTTCCGGCGCGGCATGCTGCACGATCTTCGGGACCGGAATGATCAGCAACCGCTTCAAGTATTTTTCGCTGGGTGCCATCAGCGACCTTTCCTCCCCGGAATGGGAGCATCCGCACGCAATCGCCCTCTCTTTTGCCGCCGCCCTGCTGCTGCTGTTCGCCGCCACCCTGTGCCGTCTGAAATTCTGGAGCGAACTGACAAAATAGCCTTGCCGCAAGCCGTTTCTCTCTTCAATGGTGTAGGGGAGGTTCCGCCGCTTTTCTGTCGCTCCACATTCCTGCGAACACGGCATTCGATCATCAGTTTGCGCTGGCTTGTTCCCTCTTTGTGGCTCGCGCTGCGCCCGCTATCAGGGAACAATCGATGCGGATACCGCGACGGAGGAACTTCTCCCCATCCGGCTTGTATCCGTAACGGCGAACGGCAAATTGTCGGACGGCTCTGTGTCTGCAAGCGAACTCCGACAGATACTTTGAAGGAGCAGGAGGCTTTGCGAAAGCAGGGAATCAAGAAATGCCATTTCCCATCCGAAAACTCAATGGAATACGCAGGTTACATAATGCCAAACCGCAGCCTATGGCTTGAAACCCGTTTGTTGTTTGCACTGTTTAAAAAAGCCGTAATCCCGGAATTATTGACAATGCGACATCCCTTGATCATTGGCTGGAATTTGTCGCACTGCTTTCGGAACGACCTCGGAAGCACTCTAACATATCCGCACGCTTAAAATGCGTCGCGTTCAGTCATGCCGGTTAGCATTTATAGGGCAGAGCTAAACTGCGGGTACTTTTTGTGAGCGCTTAGACCCGTCGGCAATACCTTTAGCATTGCCAACGTTCTCCAAACTCCATTTTCTGTGTAACGGAACTCGTGCCTTCCCGTTGGTCAGGCTCGATTTTTTCTTACTCGTCACTCCGCCCCAAAAGCCGACGCGGTCACCGACCGGAGCGATGTGCCGTTCCTGTACACCCCTGCCTGTCTCAACCGCCTCTCTCCCCGCACGAAGTGGAAACCGGAACGTTTTTCCCGGCTCTCAAGTATTCGGCACCAGTACCTTACCGATCGGAGTGCAGGGGCAAACGCCCTGCTCTCCGAAGGCGAAATCCCGATGCCGGGAGGGGGCTCAGGGCTGGTCGGGTTCTCCGCCGGTGCCGGAGCTGTCGGCTCCCTGAATACCGTTCCAGTCACTGAATTCGATCAGTTCGGGACGTTCATAGTCGAATTTTTCCATTTTCTTTTCCTTATATGATTCCGGCTCCGGTTTCCCGGAGCCTTTGTTTTGGTTGTCGCTTATGCCAGCTGCTTCTTGTCGTCGGCATCCAGGTTGAGGTTCAGCGCGTCGAGCGTGCTGCCGCAGCCGGAGACGATGTTCTCGGTCGCGAGGCAGTTCATCGCCGAGGCGATCGACGGTTCATTGAACGCAGCCATGGTTTGGGGCATATCGTTGTAGAACACCAAGTCGCCGTTGCCGTTGAGCTTGAGCCCCCAGTTCGCTCCCATGCCGAAGTCGACCGTGGCCGCTCCGCCGACCTGCGCGGAACCCAATTCGCCGGAAATCTTGCCGAGCTTGCCGAAGACGGTGATCGTCATGCCGTCGATGCCGAGCCCGCCGGTCGAACCGGTCAGGTTCCTGATCAGGATGATCTCTTTCGCGCTCTCCGCACCGCCCCAGACCGCCGGGACTTCGATCGAAATCGACAGGCTCGAATCCAGCGCCCCGGTGACGCTGACCGCCGCTTCCGTGCTGTCGTAGCTGCGGCCGTCCAGGCTGATGCAGAGTTCCTCCACTCCGCCGACCAGATTGTCGATCGCCATGGTTCCGGTCGCACCGGCTCCGACTTCCAGCCGGGTCACGCCGGTGAAGGTCGCGCCGCTGTAATCCGCGCCGTTCACGATCGACAGCGTATTCTTCCCGGCGCCCAGATCGACCGTACCGGTGAGCCTGCTGCCCGCACCGAGCTTCAGAATGTCGTCTCCGGCTCCCATGCTGATCTTCGCGGCGGAAACCTGGAGGCCGGTCAGGTCGAGCGTGTTGCTTTCACCATCGAAGGTGACGTTGTTGAACGCAACCTCCGTGACTCCGGCGCCGAACCGGATCTCTCCGATATCCGACAGGTTCTGGAAGGTCATTGCGTTCTTGTTGATTTCGATCACATCGAACGCTTTGATGGTGGAAACGTCGAATACCGTCGCATCATTGAAGATGAAGGAACTCGTTCCTGTCACAGTATTGCGCCCGCCGTGAATCGTCGTCGCGGTGATGGAACCGCCGTTGACCGTCACGGCAGCGTTTCCGCCCACCGTTCCATATACACCCAGAAGCCATACCCGACCTGCCGCGCTGATCGTGTCCACGTTTACGGTTCCCGCATTGATCGTGACCGAGGAATCGCCGAGGACCGTGCTGCCGCTGCCGAACGCTCCGCCGCTGATCGAAGTGGCCGTCACAGAAGTATTGGCGCCGTCGATCACAAGCTCGGAGTTGCCGACCGAACCTTTCCAGCTCGGGCCGGCGGCGATATCCTTGCAGACCAGATCGACGTTGTCGCCGATCATGACCCGGCTGGTGCCGTGGACCGTACCGCCGCCCGCGCCGACGATATTCCCCTTCTTAGAGGTGTTTTTCGTCGCGATCGTGGAATTGGCGATCGATACGAGCGCGTCGCCGAACACTTCGCCGGTGCTTTCGCCGTAGAAGCCGCCGACCAGCAGTTCACTCCAGGCGGGGCTGGTGTCGTTGGCCAGCAGCAGGTTCGCGCCGTCAAGGTAAAGCCCCATGCTGCCGTAGACCGCCGCACCGTTGCCGCTGCCCATCACGTGGAAGCAGCTCTGGTCGCCGGAGATTTTCACGGTTACGATTTCAGTCGTGTTGACGCCGGTGGTCGCCGTGCCGATCTTCGCGCCGCCGAGCACGGCGGCGACGCCGTTGCGGATGTCCGCGGTCACGGTCATCGAAGCAGTCCCCTTGATCACGGCGTTTTCATCGGCCAGATAAGCGCGGTTGACGGAGTCGTGAATCTCGACCACCGCATTGCCGACGCTGCTGTAACTGTTGCCGGAACCGTAGACGTTCTGGACGTTCAACTTGTTTTCGGCATCCGCGACACCCTCGGTGCCGATCGTCACGTAGGCGGTGCCTTCCACTACGGAGAGGCCGCCTTCAATGCCGCAGCCGCCGCCGTAGACCCGGCCGGTGCTGCCGCTGGCGCTCTGCACGGTTCCGGCAGTGATGGTCACATGGCTGTCGCCCTTGACCAGCGTCGCGGAACCGCCCGCCTCATCGTACTTCTGGCTGCTGGAACCGCCGAACACATGGCCCGCGATCACGGCGTTGGCGTTTTCGATCGTCACATAGGTATTGCCGCCGATGTAGTTGGCCGCCCGGCCGGAGGGACTGGAGGCGTTGTTGCCGCCGACCACCGGGCCGCGGATCGAGACCTTGCCGTCGCCGGTGATGGTCACGGAGGCGTTGCCGGTCACGAAACCGTGGGCGTTGCCGCCGTAAACGCCGCCGGTGGCGCCGTTGGAGTTGAAAGTGCCGCCGGAGATGGTCAGGCTGCTGTCGGCTTTCGGCGAATCGGCCTTTTCCACCGCAATGCCGTCGATGAGCTCCCAGTCGCCGACCACGGACCTGCCGCTGCCTCCGCCGAACACCGAGTTCGAGAAAGTGCCGCCGGAGATGGTCAGGCTGCTGCCGGATTTCACCGTCGCCGCCGCGTTGCTGCCGCCGTAGACCTCCTGCTTGAAGGTTCCGGCGGTGATCACGACGTTGGTGCGGTCGACCACGATGTTCTCGTTATAGTCGTCGCAGGTGGAACCGCCGACCACCCGGCCGTTGTAAGTGCCGCCGTTGATGGTCAGGTTGGCGGTGCCGACATGGTCGGTATAATAGGAACCGCCGTAAACGGAAGAGGCCGCGGTCACATTGTTCAACGTCAGGTTGGTTTCCGCGAAGTCCTTGCTTTTTCCCGCACCCGGCGAGTAGGTGGCTCCGGCGATCATGTTCACCGAGCTGTCGCTCAGCGTGATGTTCCTGCCGGCGGCGTATACCGTCTTGCCGTTCGTGATCACGAACTTGCCGTCGCCGGTGACGTCCGAGCCGAGTGTAAGATCGGCATTGGCCGCATCCAGCGTCAGGGTATTTCCGGCGGTTATATTCAGGGATCCGCCGGTCAGGCCGGTAAGTTGTGCATCGGTATTCAAGGTCAGCTGCTTACCGGTCGCGATATCGAATCTGTCGATATTGACCAGTTCGCTCGACAGAGTCACATCAGCCAGAATCCGGACGATATGGAAATTCTGCACCTTGGCTCCGAAGCTCGCGACATTGAGTTCCAGCACGCTCTCTCCGGTCACGCGGTCGCGGGTGCCGTCGAAGCAGGTTTCCAGTTCCGTCTTTCCGAGGGCTGCCGCAGCGGCGGAATCAGTGATTGCCGCATTGTTGAACACGCCGCCGTTGATCGTAATCGTGGCGTTCTTCACATTGGTGACCTGGCTTCCCGCATAGAAGAGAATACCGTTGAAAACTCCGCCGTTGATCGTGATCGAAGCATTTTCCGAGGTGGTGGCGTTACCGTAGCTGCCGCCGTAGATGCCGCGCTTGGCATGTTCCTCATAGGTGCCGTTGGAAGCCTTGATCCGGTAGATCGAAACTGTGCCGTTATTGATGGTCACACTGGAATTCCGCACCGTACCGCTCCAGCTTCCGCCGCCGATGATGCTGCTGCCGCCGAGGTTGATTTCGCCGGTCGTATCGATCAGGACACGGCTGTCGCCTTTGACTTCACCGCCGCTGCCGCCGATGATATTGCCGCCCCAGTCGTTCGTGTTGGTGTTATCCGCCGCTTTGCCGACGGACGCCGCGCCGGTGATTTCCACTGCCGTATTGCCATGGATCACCGAACGGCTCGCGGCCCAGTAACCGCCGGTGAGCAGGTCGCCCCAGCCGGGATTGGTTTTGGTATCGAGTTCGAAGCGGGTATTGCCGGAAACGCTCAGCAGAGTACTGCCGTAGATCACGGAATCGACTCCATAACCGATCCGGCCGCCATACTGGTGGGTACCGCCGGTATAGTTGAGAGTTGCGATGACCGCCGAATAGTCGGCATCCGCCCGGACCGCTCCGATTGTGTTGTTGCTCTGCGCCAGCTGGGTGTTGTAGCTGCTGCCGATGCTGTCGGCGCTGCGATTGACCGTAACCGAACCCGTAACCGCGGCACCGGAGGCCAACCCGTAAACATTGCCGGTCATGCTTCCGGCGATGGAGAGCTCCACGGAATCGACGGATGTACCGGTGAGGCCGCTGCCGTAGACGTTGCCGACTGTTCCTCCCAGCGTGACGGCTTTGCCGTCGGCATAGAACGCTGCCGCATTGACGGTAAAAGTACCGGGGCCCGTGATGTCGGTGGTCAGTTCAAGCGTCTGGCCTGCCGCATTCCAGGTGAGAGCTGCGCCCGTGCCGAGAACAAGGCTGCCTCCCTGCAGCGAGGTGACGGTCACATCCGCGTTGTTGGTCCAGACTACGCCGTCCGCAAGGGTGACGGCCCCGGTTTCCACGGCGGCATCGTCGCCCGCCTTCCAGGTCTGGGACGCGTTGATGTTGAGCGCGGCGCTGCCGTAGTTTGCACCCGCGACGGTCAGGACGCTGTTCTCCTCTGCGGCGCTGACCGCTTCCGAGAGAGTGCTGAACGCGTTCGTGCCGACTTTGTAGAATTCGCCATT
>NZ_QEKH01000005.1 GCF_003096415.1 Victivallis vadensis
GGAGGACTACTGGCAAAAACGTATGCAAATTATCGGCAACGTCGTTATCGGCGTTGGAAACTACAAGTGTGTTTCACAAAATTTGGGACAATAACAATCTTTGAGAACATGTCGGATTTCGGATATGCCGAGCTGTTTCCTGAAAAGAGCCGGAACCCTCATCCTGAAATAAAAAGTTCCGTTCCGGTCGAGAAGGTAATCCTTTCCCATTTTTACACCTCTGTCGGCAGAGGATTTTGTGTACCATTTGTGTACCAAATGTGTACCATGAAAAATCCCACCACCATTTTGTTGGTGTAAGTCCGAGATTTGAAACAGGCACTTTTACGCTCAAAAGCAATAAAAAAGCCGTCCAACGGACGGCGAAAATCTAAAATGGTGGTGGGAGATGGATTCGAACCATCGAAAGACGTGCTAGCAGATTTACAGTCTGCCCCCTTTGGCCACTCGGGAATCCCACCAAAGTTGGAGCGGGTAACGGGGGTCGAACCCGTATAACCAGCTTGGAAGGCTGGTGCACAGCCGTTATGCCATACCCGCATATACGGAACGCAAACTGTCTCTACAAAAGCGTCTGCTTCCCCGACCCGGTCTCATAACCGAATCAAATTCAAAAATTGGTGCCGTCGGAGGGAGTTGAACCCTCACTCCGGTGAAAGAACTAGGACCTGAACCTAGCGCGTCTGCCATTCCGCCACGACGGCACTTATTTTTATTTTATCAACTCACGATCTCAAGCTCACCGCTTTGCAGCGTTTCCCTCGCTTCGTTGGTACATAAGATATCCCGAATTTCAGAAAAAGCAAATGGAAAAAATGAGAAAAAATCAAAAAAAACTGTTTTTTCTATTTGGCGGCTGCTACTTTTGGCGTTATCGTATAGTATGAGTTGTTAAATGGAAAGAGTAACATGGGTGTAAAAAATTGGAAACTTGCCGGGAATAATCTGGATGAACAAGCCAACAGGATTCAGCAGAAGTTTTCTCTGCCCCATCCGATCGCGCTTTACTTTGCCGCTCGCGGAATCGGCGAAGACAATATCCAGGATTTTCTGAATCCCCGCCTCGCAAATCTGACGGATCCTTACCGGTTTCCCGGAATTCAGGAGGCCTCCCGACGGCTTTGGGATGCCATCGCGCACAAAGAGCCCATCCTGATTCACGGCGACTACGATACCGACGGCATCACCGCCAGCGCACTGCTCGCGCTCGTGCTGCGGCAGAACGGCGGGATCGTCCACTCCTTCATTCCGCACCGGTTCGATGACGGGTACGGTTTTACTCCGGAGTCGCTGCAGAAGGCGCTTGACACCTTCGGGCCGTGCAAGGTGCTCGTCACCGTCGATTGCGGCATCACCAGCTGCGACGCCGTCAACGACGCCGTGGAGCGCGGGATCGACGTGATCGTGACCGACCACCACGAGGCCGGCAGCGAACTGCCCAAGGCGCTCGCGGTGATCAATCCCAAGGTCTATCCTGAATTGGAGGACCTCCAGCTGCTCTCCGGAGCCGGTGCGGCTTTCAAGCTGTCCCACGCTTTCATCAAATACGGGCGGGAGCACAATCTGGGCGGTTTCCAGACCCGTCTGGAAGAGGTGCTCGACTATGTGGCGCTGGGAACCGTCGCGGATATCGTTCCGCTGCTCGGCGAAAACCGGGTAATGGTCAAGTTCGGCATTGAAACACTTCGCAAGCAGCTGCGTCCGGGCGTCCGGGCGCTGATCGAAAGTTCCAAGCTGCGCTCCGAATTGACTCCGGCGGATATCACATTCCGGCTGGCTCCGCGGATCAATGCCGCCGGACGGGTCGGCGATGCCAACGTGGCGCTGCAGCTGCTGGAGTCGGAGCATATCGTCGAAGCGTATCAGTGCGCCTCCCAGCTGGAAACCTACAACCGGGTCCGGCAGGAGAAGGAGCAGGAGATCTATCAGGAAGCCTGCGAGCAGATCGAGCGCAATCTGGCGTGGCAGAGCGAATATTCGCTGCTGGTCGCCGGACGCGACTGGCACCAGGGAGTGATCGGGATCGTGGCTTCGCGGCTGGCCCGCGACTACAACCGCCCGACCATCGTGCTGACGATTCAGGGGGATGTCGCCTACGGTTCCGGCCGCAGCATCGCCTGCCTGAACCTGGTGGAGGTGCTCAGCCATACTTCGGAGCTTCTCGACCGTTACGGCGGCCACCCGATGGCGGTCGGCATCGGCCTCAAGGCGGACCGGATCGCCGACTTCTTCGAGGCGATGGACCGGGAGGTGCGCAAGCAGATTTCCTCGGCGGACCTGGAGGACTTCATCAGCTATGACGGCGAAGCCTCGCTGCATGAACTGACGCCGGAGTTCTTCAAATATCTGGCGATGCTCTCGCCGTTCGGACACAGTAATGTCAAGCCGATCTACCGGTTCAACGAGGTGCAGGTGCAGCGTTGCTCGGTGGTGGGAGGGGCGCATACGCGCGGCACCCTCCGGGGACGGACCGGCCAGATCGATTTCATCGCCTTCAACCGGCCGAGTTCCGCCTTCTACGGCAAGACGCTGGATGTTCTGGCGACGCCTCAGTTGAACCGGCATCAGGGGCTGGAGATTCCGCAGTTGAATATCATCGACATCCGCGAGGTCTATTGAACCTGAAACCGCAAAAAACGCGCCGCGTTCCCGAATGGAGGCGGCGCGTTTTTCATGCGGGCAGATTCAGCGAAGTTCGCGGATTTCTCCGGGAAGTTTGACGCACTTCCGGATCCGGTTGCCGACGGCGCGGACTGAAACTTCGATCGGCCCGAACGGAGTCGGCACCGCGCCTTCGACCCGGGTGAGGCCGGGAAGCGCCGGAGAGATGCGCGCCGCCGCATAGCCGGGAGCCGCCGGCGTGACGCCGAGCACGTGTTCCGACAGGAACGCGGTCGGCCCGCCCGCCCAGCCGTGGCAGAGGCTGTGGCGCAGCCCCCGGTAGCAATGCTTGCCGAAATCGCCGTGGATATCCTGTTTTCCCGGAACCGGGAGCCGGTCGATGCCGTAGGCGTTTTCCGTCCAGTCCAGATCGAAATCTTCCCAGAAGGTCGTCGCACCGAAGTCGAGCATCGCACCCCAGTAGTCGCGGATCACATCAAGCGCTCCGCCGAGATCGCCGGCGTGCGCGCGCGCCAGCAGCACGAAGTAACCGTAAAAGGTGCTGATGCCGCGGGCCGGTTCGTGCCGCATGATTTCGGCGTTGAGCCGTGCCGGATCGGCGACTTTGCCCAGAATCTGCATCGCCGCCGCAATCTTGTTCCCGCCGCATTCAGGAGCAACGGTACGGAGCCGGGCGGCGCCGGCGGCACAGCGCCGGGCGAGGCGCGGATGATTGAGTTCAAGCGCCAATTCCGTGCCGCTGTCGAGCGTCCAGGCCAGCAGACCCTGAAGTCCGGCGTGCTTGGCCGCGTCGTCTTCGGCGGTCGACCAGTCGAGGAAGCGCCATTCAGTCAGGGCCTCGGAACCGTCAGGCGCAATACAGGCAAGCAGGCGGTTCAGCAGCGCGAAAAGTTCCGCTTTCTGGCTTTTCAGGTAGGAGTAGTTGCCGCGGGCGCGGTAAAAATCGCGCAGGCAGATGATCCACCAGCAGGAGTAGCTGCTGGCGGTGTTCATCCATTTGTCGCGCGGCGTGCGGTCGCGGACGAAGTCGAGGCTCTTTTCGATCAGCTCCGTATCTTCAAAAACCGCCAGCAGCGTGCGGATTTCCGGATAGAGATCCCCCATCCAGACCAGCCGGTCGCGCTTCACGCCGTCGTAGATGTAGTCCTGGCAATTCAGATGTACGGTATAGGCTCCGGTATGCCAGATCCGGTTGAGCCGTTCGTCGTCGGAGTCGAAGTAACCGACGTATTCCCAGTCGCGGTAAATCGCGGTCGCACAGACCCCGGTCAACTTCACCTCCGGCCGGTCCGCCGGAACCTCAAGCCGCACGAAGCGGAACGCGGTATTGCCGAAGTTGACCTGCCCCAGCATCGGAATCGTCAGCAGCTCCTGATGCGGCGCGTGATCGGTGGTCGGCGTGCCGAGGGCTTCGGAAACCGATTCGCCGAACGTGACCTTCAAGGCGGAGCACTGCATCGCATCGGAGTTGACCGTCAACTGGCCGTGCAGTTCGATCCCGAAGTCGAGCAGGAGTTCGCCGCCCGGCGGAATGACACAGGGATCAGGCGAAAAACTGCAGAAGCTCTGGATGTGCACCCGGTTCAGCAGGCGGGCGGCGTTGCGCACGTTTCCGCATTCGCGGACCAGTCGCACCGGGGGGACGAAACGGCGGCATTTGTCATCCGGAACCATGCCGGGATAGCTCAGGCGGAACTTGTTTTTCTGCATATTCACTTCAAAATTCAATCGATTTGAAAAATAATTATCTTTAAGATAACCGCCATATCGCCGGAAATCAATCCTCCTTTCCGTTTTTTCAGAAATTGAACCGCATTGGAGAAGCCGAAACGTCGCGGGCCGGGTGAAACGCACCCGGCCCGCGGCAGGAAAAAGCCCGGAAGTTATTCGTAGCGCAGGGCTTCGATCGGGTCGAGGCGCGAGGCTTTCCAGGCGGGATAGAAGCCGAACACCACGCCTACCGCGGCGGAAACCACCACGGCGGCGACCACCGCCTCCGGGCTTGAGATGATCGGCCAGTTCAGGTATTTCTGCACCAGCAGCGCCGAACCGTGCCCGAGCAGGATTCCGACCACGCCGCCGACCAGACAGAGCACCATCGATTCGATCAGGAACTGCTGCAGGATATCCCGCGAGCGCGCTCCGACCGCCATGCGCAGGCCGATTTCACGGGTCCGTTCGGTCACGGAAACCAGCATGATGTTCATGATGCCGACGCCGCCGACGATCAGCGAGATCAGCGCCACGCCGAGCAGCAGATTGGTCATCACCGCCGAGGTGCCGGTCAGCATCTTCATGAATTCGGCGGAGTTGCGGATATGGAAGTCGTTCTCCTCGTCGGCTTTCAGCCGGTGGCGCTCGCGCAGCAGCGCGGTGACCTCCTCCTCGACGTCGCCGACCTTGTCCGGCGAAACCGCGGTCATCAGGATCATGTCGACCTGAATGAATTTGGGAACCAGCAGCGTATCGGTTTCCGCGTTTTCGGTCGGCTCCGGGTAGAACGCGATCCCTTCGGCAGGATAGAGGTCGGAGGGGCTGGTGGCGGCGATGCTGGTCGTATCGGTGGCGGTGCCGGTCTTGAGGCCGGTCAGGCGGAGCCTCACGGTGGTCCACGGCGCGATGATGATATCGTCCTCATCCGCCCCCATCATATTGGCGCCCTTGCTCTTGAGCACACCGATCACCTTGAAGGCGGTATCCTTGATGCGCAGTTCGCTGTCGATCGGGGAACGGCCGCCGAAAACTTCCCGCACGATCGTCGAACCGACCAGGCAGACCCGGCTGCGTGCCTCGACTTCACGTTCGGTGAAGTTGCGTCCCTCCTCGATCTCCCAGTTGCGGATCTCCAGAAAATCCGGCGCGCTGCCGGAAATCTGCCGAGGCGCGTAGTTGATGTTGCCCGAAATCGCCTGATATCCCTGCCCGTTGACCACCGGCACGGCGCGCCCGACGGTGGTGCATTCGCGCAGGATCGCTTCGCAGTCCTCCGGCGTCAGGGTCATCCGGCTGCCGGAACCCTGGCTGACGCCGCCGCGCCGGGAAGCGCCGGGAAGCACCAGAATGGTGTTCGCGCCCATCTTTTCGATCGAGCTTTTGATCGACTGCGAAGAACCGTTGCCGATCTCCATCATCGTGATCACCGCCGCGATGCCGATCACGATGCCGAGCGTGGTCAGCAGCGCGCGGGTCGGATTGCGCAGCAGCGCCTTGAATGCGACGTGAATGGTGCTGAATACGGTCATGACTGCACCGCCTTTCCTTCATAAGTGCCGCTGACGATCCGCCCGTCCTGCACGTGAATGGACCGCTTCGCGAAATTGGCGATTTCCACCGAGTGGGTCACGAGGATCACGGTAATCCCCTCGGCATTGAGTTCGCTGAACATCTGCATGACCTCCTCGCTGGTCTTGGAATCGAGGTTGCCGGTCGGTTCGTCGGCGAAAAGCACCGGAGGACGGTTGACCAGCGCGCGGGCGATCGCGACGCGCTGCTGCTGGCCGCCCGAAAGCTGAGACGGATAGTGATAGATCCGGTCGGAAAGCCCGACCCGCCTGAGCATCGCGATCCCCCGCTCGCGGCATTCGCGGCGGGAGAGGTTGCCGGCGGTGTAGGAGAGCGGCATGATCACGTTTTCCAGCGCGGTCGTGCGCGGAAGCAGGTTGAAGCTCTGGAACACAAAGCCGATTTTCTGGTTCCGCACCAGCGCGCGGCGATCGCCCGAGGCGCGGCCCACCTCCTCGCCATCGAGCAGGTAGTCGCCGGTGGTCTGGCGGTCGAGGCAGCCGAGGATGTTCATCAGCGTGCTCTTGCCGGAGCCGGAGGCGCCCATCAGCGCGACGTACTCCCCCTTGTCGATCGAGAGCGTGATGCCTTTCAGCACCGGCACGTCGATCTCACCGAGGAAATAGGTCTTGGTGATATCTTTCAGTTCAATCAGTTTCATGGCGATGCTCCGGCGGATTACTTTTTCTTATTGTCCCGGTGCGGCGGTTTCGGCAGGAAGGGGCTGCCCGCATCGGCGGAAGAGGCGCCCGGCTCCTCGGCGGAGATCACGGTCGAACCGGTGACGATCTCCATGCCTTCGGCGAGATTGCCGGAAGCGACTTCGGTGACGATGCCGTCATTGAGTCCGACCGTGATCTTTTCCGGCCTCAGTTCGTCGTTGTCGCGGACCCAGACGATGCGCTCGCCGGTGCCGCGCAGTTCAGCCGCTTCGGCCAGCGCCGCCTGGTATTCCGGGCGGATCTGCGAGGCTTCGGGCAGGTAGCGCAGCGCGGCGTTCGGCACGGTCAGCGCCTGTTTGCGGCTGTCCTTGATGAATTTCACGTTGGCGGTCAGGTAGGGAAGCAGTACGCCGTCGGAGTTGTCGGTCGAAACTTCGACCACATAGGTGACCACGTTCTGCGACATCGTCGCATTGAGGCGGATTTTGTAGACCTCCCCCTGAAAGGTGCGGTCCGGGAAGGCGTCCACCGTGAAGGTGACCGGCATACCCTGCTTGATGCTGCCGATATCGGCTTCGTTGACCGAAACCCACACCTGCATCCGCTTCAGGTCTTTCGCGATCAGGAAGATGCTTGAAGCGCTCATGCTCGAAACCACCGTCTGGCCGATGCTGACCCGGCGGTCGATGATCACGCCGTCCACCGGCGAGGAGATCACGCAGTAGTCGAGGTTCCGCTGCGCTTTGTCCAGCGAAGCCTCGGCGGTGGCGAGCTGCGCGTTGGCCTGTGCAAGCGAAGCCTCCGCGACCAGCACGGCGGCGACGGCGGCGAAATATTCGGACTGCGCATCGTCATATTCACTTTCCGCCATCGCTTTCTGCGGGAAAAGCTGCTGGGCGCGCTTCCAGTTGCTTTCCGCCAGCTTCAGTTTGGCCCTGGACTGCTTGATGCTCGCCTGCGCGCTCAGGATCGAGGCTTCGGCCTGCTGTTTGGCCGCCTTCGCCGAACGGACCTCCGCATCGTAGGTCGCGTCGTCGATATTGGCCAGCACCGCGCCCGCCTTGACCCGCGAGCCGTAGTCGACGCTCTTGCCGTCGGCATCGGTGCCGAAGGAGACGATCTTGCCGGTCACCTGCGCGCCGACGTTGACCAGTTCCTCCGGTTCGACGGTGCCGGTGGCGCTGATGGTGCTGGCGATATCGGCGCGGACGACCGGCTCGGTATTGTAGCGGACGGTGGTCTTGCCGCCGGCATATCGCTGATACCCCCAGTAAGCGCCGCCGGCCAGCGCCCCCAGAATGACCAGTACCAGAAGTACACGCAACATCTTTTTCATCTGTAAAGACTCCCTGATTTTTTATCGTTTCATTACCTGCATTAACGCTTCGGATTTCCGATTTATTGTGCCGCGTCAGTTGATTCAGCGGGAAAATGTGATATTTTATTGCTGAAAATCGATGTATAAACGGAGAAAAAAGCGATGAAACTTGAGAACCAATCTGCAATCGTGACCGGAGGCGCCAAGGGGATCGGCCGCGCCGTCTGCGAACTGTTCGCGGCCGAGGGAGCGCGGGTCGCCATTCTGGACCTCGACGCCGAACAGGGCGAAGCGGCCGCCGCCGGGCTTCGGAGCGGCGGACACGATGCCGCGTTTTTCCGCTGCGACGTCGGGGATGCGGCGCAGGCGCGACAGGCGCTCGACGCGGCGGCGGCCCGTTTCGGAGCGCCCGACATTCTGGTCAACGACGCGGCATGGCAGCTCAACAAGCCGCTGCTGGAGACGACGGACGAGGAGTTCGACCGGGTGTTGAGCGTGAATCTCTCCGGCACATTCCGGATGACGCGCGACGCGGCCAAACTGATGATTGCGGCGGGGAAACGGGGCGTGATCGTGAATTTTTCCAGTACCTTCGCCGTGGTCGGTTCGCCGGGCTACATCGCGTATCACGCCTCGAAGGGCGGCGTGGCAAGTTTTACCCGGGCGGCGGCGATCGCGCTGATGCCGCACGGAATCCGGGTCAACGCGGTCGCCCCCGGCACAACGGAAACTCCCGGGCTGTACGACGGGGCGCGCGATACCGGAGACGTGGAGAAAGGACTGCGGAGTTTTCTGGCGCTCCAGCCCCTGAAGCGCTTCGGACGCCCGGAGGAAATTGCGCGGGTGGTGCTGTTCCTGGCCTGCGGGGACTCCGCTTTTGTCTACGGCAGCAACCTGATGGCGGACGGAGGCTACACGATAGTTTAGCTTCCGTAACCGCGAATGTTGCCAAACTGTAATTTCCTGCGGAATGCCGGGGATTGAAAAACGGCGCGGATGGTGTATATTACCCCCCTTATGTACTTTTTGATTTTACAATTCGTGAATCGTTTACACGCCGCAGTCCGCCTGAGCGCCGTCCTGTGGTGTGTCTTTATTTTTCTGTGGGGGCAGTCGTTTTTGACGCAGGACCCCGACAGTTATATCGCAATGCCGACCGGAAGCGCGGCTGTGCTTGCGGGTGTTTCCCGGTCTCCGCTGAACGGGGAGTGCGCGCCGGATTGCCGCCTGAGTGTACTCACGCAGTTTCAGGCCGACTTTACCGACAGCCGCAGGGGTGTTTTTGCGCCGGAACCGGTCGGTATGCCCGCGTATGCTGAAATCCCGGTTCCGGCGTTTTCCGGCATCGGGACGCCGCCTGAAATCCGGCCCGCGCCGCGTTTTCTGCAGTGCTGCAGACGACGCGCGGTGCTGCGCTGCTGACCGGGGAAAGGCTTTGCCTCATTCCGTTGTTTTGCATTCTCCGTTCAGTTGTTCATATCCCCAAAGTTTAAGGAATTTCCGATGAATCGTTCCAATAAAAAGAGCAACCCGAGCTCCCAGGAAATCGGACTGCGCATCGCCAATATCTGCGGCCGCTACCTGCTGCACACCGATCACTTGCACTACGGTTTCTGGCCGGAGGACCTGCCGGTCAGCCTGGAAAACCTGCCCCGTGCGCAGGACCTTTACAGCCAGTTCCTGTGCGACCACCTGCCGGAAGGCGTGACGACCATCCTCGACGTCGGCTGCGGGACGGGGCACAATGCCGAACTCCTGCTCGAACGCGGCTATCAGGTCGATTGCGTATCACCAAGCCCCTATCTGTCGGAGGTCACGGAAAGCAAGCTCAAGGGGCGCGGCCATCTCTACAACTGCATTTTCGAAGAACTCCCGGAAGGGAAAAAGTACGACATGCTGCTCTTCAGCGAGAGTTTCCAGTACATCCAGCTTGACGGCATCTTCGAGAGATTCAAAAAATACCTGAATCCGGGCGGCGCGGTCATGATCGCCGACTTTTTCCGGATTGAATCCAACTCCGGCCGGAAAAGCGCGATGGGAGGCGGCCACCGCCTGAGCCGTTTCCGGGAGCGGCTCGCCGAAGCCGGAGAGTTCCGGCAGATCGAAGAAATCGACATCACCGAGAACACCGCGCCCAATATGCAGCTGGTCGATGAAACCCTGCAGCAGGTCGCGGTGCCGATCCGGGATATGGTTCTCGACGAATTTTCCAGCAATTACAAACTGCTCTACACTCCGACCCGCTGGCTGGCCAAGCTGTTCTTCCGCAAGAAGCTCGAAAAACTGGAGTACAAGTATTTCAGCGGCGCGCGCAACCCGGAGAATTTCAAGGAGCACAAACGCTACATGTTCTTCCTGTTGCGCCACATTCCCGCCTGAAGCCTTTCCCGGGAGCTTATCCCGAAATAAAGAATTGGCCTGATGCCGCGCCGAAATGTCAGACGCGAAGCCTGATAAAATCGACGCGACTTTCGGTACAAGCTCTAGGCTTTGCAGCGCTTTCCCCTGCCGGAGAGCCGAAGCAGGAGCCGATGGAACCAACGGCGGCGCGGCTTCGCGGTGTCATGCACGAAAATGAAGTACAGCGCCGGAATCACATACAGCGTCAGCAGCGATGCGATCGTCAGGCCGCCGACCACACCCATGCCGCAGCTTGAGCGCAATTCGGAGCCAAGCCCGGTTCCGAACGCCATCGGCAGCATGCCCGCCACCGACGCGATGCTGGTCATCACGATCGGGCGGAATTTCGACTGGGTCGCCAGCAGCATCGCCTTGTGGGTGGTCACTCCGGATTTGACCAGTGCGGCGCATTCGTCCATGATCAGGATCGCGTTGTTCACCACGATGCCGATCATCATCACGCCGCCGAGCAGCCCCATCATCGACATCGACATGCCCGCCGCCCACAGCGTCGCATACATGCCGAGGAAGCCCAGCGGCACCGTGAACATGATCAGGAACGGGCGGGTCCACGACTCCATGATCGCGGCGATCAGCAAATAGGTCAGGATCGTCGCCAGCACGATCACCTGCATAAACTCCCGTGCCGTCTCATTCATCAGTTCCACGTTGCCGCTCATTCGCACACCGTAGCCGGGCGGCAGCGACTCCTGCGCCAGTTTGCCGATCGCTTCCGAAACCGTGCCGAGCGCCGCTCCGGGGGCGGTATTCGCGTAGAGCCACATCGTGCGCACCTTGTCGTAGCGGTTGACCACCACGGGACGGGCATCCTCGGTGATTTCGGCCAGCGCCTCCGCGCCGAGCGGATTGTTGTCCTTGACCGCCGGAGCCGCCTGCCGCAACTGCGCTTCGCCGTACTCCTTCTGATTCTTCACGCGGATATCGAAGGTACGCGCGCCGTCGCGATAATCGCCGACTTCGATGCCGTCGAGGGAACCGAGCAGATACTCGTAAAGCTCGTTGGCCGACATTCCGAGATTCTGCAATACGGTCCGGCGGGGAGTAATGTTGATATTGGGCTTGCGTTCGCGGCGGCTGGAGTCGAGGTCGCGGGTCAGGCCCATCGCCGGAAGTTTCTCCATCACCTGCATTTCGGCGTTTTCCAATACGTCAAGGTCGGTGCCGTTCATCACGCACCGGATCTCCGCGCCGCTGCCGCCGAAAGTCGCCGGGATCGACAGCGTGATCCGGCAGTTGTCCAGATAGGAAAGCTCCTTGCGCAACTGGGCCTGCAGGTCGTAAATCGTCTCCTCGCGTTCAAACTTGTCGGTGGTGCGCAGCGTGATCTGCCCCATGTAGACCGCCGAACTGACCTGTCCGCTGCCGCCGTCCGAATCGCCGACCGAAATCGACATGCCCCGGATGAAGTCGAATTTCTTCAGGTGGTCCGCCGCCTCCCGGATCAGCCGGTCCGTGGTGTCGAGGTTGTAGTTGGTCGGGAATTCAAATTTGATCCGGATTTCGCCCTGGTCGCAGAAAGGCAGAAACGACAGCCCCACCTGCGGCACGATCCAGAAGGATACGCCCGCCGCCAGCGCCAGCACCGTCAGCATCAGGCTTTTCGGATGGCGCGCGGTCCACTCGATGCTCCGGTCGAACTTCCGGCAGAGCCAGTCGTAGCCCATGTCCCACGGCAGGAACATGGTCTGAAGCCAGCCGCGCTTCTCCGGCGCGCTGCCCCGCTTTTTCTTGCGCTTCAGCAGCACGCAGGCCAGAATCGGCGTCAGCGTAAAACTGATGAAGAGCGACACCAGCGTCGCGCCGACCATCACTCCGGCGAACGGCACCATCATGCTGCCGATACGGGTGGTCATCATCATCACCGGCACGAACACCACCACATTCGTCAGGGCGCTGGCGGAGACCGCCGCGATCACCTCGCCGGTGCCGCGCTCGGCGGCGGTCTTGATCGGTTCGCCCCGGTCGAGATGCTTGAAGATGTTTTCGATCACCACGATCGAGTTGGTCACCAGCACGCCGACCGAACACCCCAGCGACAGCAGCGTCATGATGTTGAACGAATAATTGAAGTAGGCCATCACCGCGAAAGTCACCACCACCGAAATCGGCATCGAAATCATCACGATGAAGGTCGATTTCGGTTCGTGCAGAAACAGAAACAACAACACCGCCGTCAGGATGATGCCGGTCACGATGCTGCTCCACGCATCGTCCACCGAAGCCTGGATGAACGCGCCGGAGTCGGTGAACCAGACCAGCTCCATGCCGGTCGGCAGTTCGCCGTTCTTCACCATCGCGTCGAACCGCTGGCGGATGCCGTTGATCACCTCGATCGCGTTGGCCTCGCCCTTTTTGACGATCCGGAAGCGGGCGGCGGGCTGACCGTTCACATACGCCTTGCTGCGCACTTCACGGCTCATGAACTTCACCTCGGCGACGTCGCGCAGATAGACGCGCTTGTTCTTGAACTTGCCGACTTCAAGCGCCCTGATCTGCTCGAAATCCTTGAAGTCGCCGTCGAAAGTCACGTTCTTCTCGCCCTTGTCGAACTGGATGCGGCCCAACGGTTCGCGCACGTTATTCTGTTCGAGCTTGGCGACCACGTCGTTGATCGACAGGTTCATCGCGGTCAGTTTCTCGCGGTCGAGCAGCACGTGAATCTGCATCTCATTCGCGCCGTAGACGCGGACCTCGCCGACGCCGGGCACCGAGGAGAAACGGTCCGCGATCACGTCGTCCGCGTAGTCATAGAGGTCGTCCTGCGTGCGGTCGCCGACCAGAAACACCTGCGCCACGGTGGTTGCGTTGGTGTCGATCTTGCGGATCGTCGGCTCGTTCGCTCCGTCGGGCAGGTCCTCGCGGATGCGGTTCAGCGCTTCGCGGATATCGGTCGCGGCGACGTCGACATCGGTACCCATGTTGAATTCCAGCTGGATGCGCGCCTCATCCTCGATCGACATGCTGGTGATATGTTTGATACCGTCGAGCGAGGAGACGGCGTCCTCGATCCGCTTGACGATTTCGACTTCGATTTCGGTCGGGCTGGCGCCCTGATATTCGCAGCGCACCAGTACCGTCGGAATCTCCATATTCGGCAGCAGGTCGATGCTGATCCGGGGATAGAGGCTGATACCGATCATCACCAGTACGATGATCAGGGCCGTCATCGCGATCGGCCGCTGTACGGACCATCTGCTCAAAAACATGACCGGAGCCCTCCGTTACTTCACGTTGACCGCCCGCAGCAGCGAGCCGTTGTTCACGAAGGTCTGGCCGGTCACCACGAAACGCTCCTTCAGCAGCTCGGCGGCATTCACCACTTCGCAGTATTTGCCGTCCACGATGCCGCGCACCACGTCGAAGCTCTTCGCGCGGTTGTCCTTGCCGGCCGCGTAGACGATGTACCGGTCGTTCGCCCGGAGCAAAAGCGCATCGGCCGGCAGCCCGTAGGCCTCTTTCTCCTCAAGAATCAGATTCAGGTCGCACAAGGTGCCGCTGACCAGCGAGATATCCGGCGGGACCAGCACCTTGAGCTTGAACGTGCGGCTTTCCGGATCGATGCTCGGCGCCTTGTAAGTCACCACCCCCTGCCCTTTTTCCACGCCGTCGAGCGCGAACCGCACCGGCGTCTTCCCGGCGGCGACCTGATCGTAATAGACGGAACTGATATAGCAGATCACCTCAAGCTGTTTCTGGTTTTCCAGCTTCAGGATCTGCTGCCCCGCAGTCACATACTCGTTTTCCTCGACGTACTTGTCGGCGACGACACAGTCGAAGGGGGCGTGCAGCACGGAGTCATCCAGATTTTTCCGCGCGATGGTCAGGTTGCCCTGCGCCTGTTTGAGCTGGGCTTCGGCGTTGATCACGGCGGCCTTGGCGCTCTTCACATCCATCTCAGCCTTTTTATAGGTGGTTTCGTAGGTTTCGAATTCGGTCTGGCTGGTCGCCTTGGACTGCCACAGCGTCAGGAAACGTTCGTAGTCCAGAATCGCCTTGCGTTCGGAAATCTCGGCGCTCTCCAGCATGAACCTGGCGCTCTCCAGCTCCGCCTGCTTGACCTTGATCTCATCCTCGCGGACCGTCACCTGATTCTTCAGGATCTGCCGGTCGATGCCGAACAGCACATCCCCTTTTTTCCGGCTGTCGCCCTCATCCACTTTCAGCAGCTCCAGCGTGCCGCTGATTTTGGCGGAAATCGTCGCATATTCGACCGGCCAGACGGTGCCCTGCACCGGAATCTGCCGCCGGAAAACGCGCTTCTGCAATGGTTCGAGCGTCACGCGCACCTCGCGCTCCGCGACCGCTTTGGATTTTTTTTCAGTACAGCCGCCGGCGAAGCCCAATACGACTCCTGCCAGTACCGTACAGGCCAGTGAATCGAAAAATCTGTTCATGTGTCCCCCCGTTATTCTGGTTTTCAAATCTGTCCGCAGATAAGGTAACACGGGGGAAACGGGTTGCAACAGCCTTGACCGAATTCTGACAAAATACTGATTTCAGCGCGACAAACCGGGATTTCGCCTTTGGCGACCAAGGCGCTTCGCCCCTGCACCCCGACCGGCAAGGTGCCGGCGCCGGGTACGAGATCCGGGAAAGGCGTTTCGCCTTTCCCTCCGGGAGGGGGGAGCCCTGATGGAGACAGGCATGGTTGTACAGGAGCGGCACACCGCTCCGGTCGGCGCAAAGCCTGCTTTTTTGCAGGCTTTAGGCACTCCCTGCGCCTGCTGCCGCCGGAGGTCACGCTCGGAACTTCCAGATGCTGACCGGGTAATAGAAAGATACCCTGATGGAGGCTGATAAGAGTTTGTCTGCCGATATACGCAAAGCGAGGTCAGGCAACAATGCAATTGTCATATCACAGGCAAGCATATCTTTGAGTACGAGCCTTACTGGATCTTACCTGTAGGAAAAGATAAGTAGAGTTCAGCCTCCATGAGAGTAATTTCACATCAGATGGTCAGCATCTGGAAGTTCCGAGCGTGACCTCCGGCGGCAGCAGGCGCAGGGAGTGCCTGGAGCCTGCAAAAAAGCAGGCTCTGTGCCGACCGGAGCGGTGTGCCGCTCAGGTACCCGCTTGCCTGTCCACAGTAGAGTCTCCCCCACCCGGAGGGAAAACCGGAACGGTTTTCCCGGCTCTAAGTACCCGGCGCCGGCACCTTGCCGGTCGGGGTGCAGGGGCGAAGCGCCCTGCTCGCCAAAGGCGAAATCCCACTTCAGGAAACTTGCACACGGCATTCATTGAATTGAGAAACTGAACCTTCAACGGATCACAGACTCCTGAAACATGCCGGCACCGGACGGGTTTCCGTGAAACTCCGGGGCGCAACTTTCTTTTTCGGGAAAACGTGCTATATTACATTCAATTTATCTATCACCTGTTTTGTTCCGGCCGGTTCGGCGCGGAATTCATCTCTTGAGGAAAGGATCGATTATCACTATGAAACCGCTGATCATCGCCGGCAGGGAATTCACCTCCCGGCTGTTCCTCGGCACCGGCAAATTCTCCTCCAACGCGGAGCTTTCCGCCGCGATTCAGGCTTCCGGCACCGAACTTGTCACCGTCGCGCTCCGCCGGGTCGAAATCGGCAAAGAGGGGCAGGACGAGGATATTCTCGCCGCCGTTCCCGCCGGCGTCAAGGTGATGCTGAACACCTCCGGCGCGCGCACCGCCGAGGACGCGGTCCGCATCGGCAAGATCGCCCGCGCCGCCGGATACGACTGGATCAAGCTCGAAATCCACCCCGATCCGAACTACCTGCTGCCCGATCCCGTCGAAACCTACAAGGCGGCGGTCGAACTGGTCGCGATGGGCTTTACCGTACTGCCCTACATCAACGCCGACCCGGTGCTTGCGAAGCGGCTGGAAGAGGCGGGCGTCGCGGCGGTGATGCCGCTCGGCTCCCCGATCGGCAGCAACCGCGGCATCGAAACCGAGGCGATGCTGCGCATCATCATCGAACAATCCAATCTGCCGGTCGTGGTCGACGCCGGGCTCGGCCTGCCCTCCCACGCCGGACACGCGATCGAACTCGGCGCCTCCGCCGTGCTGGTCAACAGCGCGGTCGCGGCAGCGGGCGATCCGGCGGCGATGGCCGGAGCCTTCGCGGCGGCGGTCAAGGCTTCCGAAGCCGCCCTGACGGCCCGGCCGGCCGCGGTGCTCGACCGCGCTTGCGCCACCAGCCCGATGGACAGCTTCAACGCGGTGGTGTAATCATGAAAATGCTCCCCTACAGCAACTTCACCGCCGAGGAGATCGACGGCTACATCAGAAGCGTGAAGCCCGAACAGGTGAAGCGTTCGCTGTCGCAGGCCGAACACAAGTTCACCGATTTCCTGCACTTCATCAGCCCGGCAGCAGCGGACCTGCTGCCGGAGATGACCGAGGTTTCGGCGCGGATCAAGCGCCGCCATTTCGGCAACACGGTGCGCACGTTCGCTCCGCTGTACATCTCCAGTTACTGCATGAACAACTGCGTCTACTGCGGCTTCCGCAAATCTTACGACTATCCGCGCCGCCGCCTCTCCTTCGACGAGGTGTTGAACGAGGCGCGGATCATCCGCGACATGGGCCATGAGAGCCTGCTGCTGATCACCGGCGAGGACGCGAAGATTTCGCCGGACTTCACCGCCGATCTGATCCGGGTGCTGAAAAACGATTTCGCCTATATCAACATCGAATATTATCCGATGACCGAACCGTCGTACCGCAAGCTCTACGAAGCGGGCTGCCACGGACTGACCATCTTCCAGGAGACCTACGATCCCGAGCTTTACCCGTCGTTCCACCCCTCCGGGCCGAAGGCGAACTACCAGTTCCGGCTGAACGCGCTGGCCGAGGGCGGCAAGGCGGGTTTCTACAACCTCGGGATGGGCGCGCTGCTCGGGCTGAATCCGAACTGGCGGCTCGAAGCCTCCAACATGGCGGTCCACGGGCTGTGGATCAGGAAGCACTTCTGGAAGAGCCATCCGCAGTTCAGCTTCCCGCGGATCACTCCGACCAAGTGGGGCTATAACGTGCCCGCGCCGCTTTCCGACCACGACCTCGAACAGATGATACTGGCTTTCCGGCTCGCGTTCCACGAGGCGGACCTGATCCTCTCCACCCGCGAGAAGCCGGAGTTCCGGCTGCGGATGGCCGAATCGGCGGTCAGCCACCTCTCCGCCGGTTCGCAGGTCGATCCGGGCGGCTATCAGGACCACCTCGACGGCAAGAACCTCGGCCAGTTCTCGATGAACGACCAGTCCAGCGTCGAGCAGGTCTGCGCCGGAATCCGCAAGCACGGCATGGTGCCGGTATTCAAGGATTGGGACCGCTCTTTCCAATGATCTATTGCGATTTCAACGCCACGGCGCCGTGCCGGCAGCCGGTGATTGACGCGATGCTCCCGTTTTTCCGGGAGGAGTTCGGCAATCCCGCCAGCCGTCACGGATTCGGCCTGCGGGCGTTGGAGGCGGTCGAACAGGCCGCGGCACAGGTCGCCCGGCGCATCGGAGCGGAAGTTGACGAGCTGGTTTTCACCAGCGGCGCCACCGAGAGCAACAACACCGTACTGCAGGGGGCGGGCAGGCGCGGCCTCCTGATCTCCCGGCATGAACACGCTTCGATCTACCGCCCTGCCCGGTCGCTCGGCGCCCGGCTGACCGATCCGGCGGAATTGGAGGAAGTCCTGAAGGACGGCGCAAGGCTGGTCGCCTTCAATCTCGCCTGCCACGAAACCGGCGAACTGCTCGCCGGCGTTCCCGAATTGGCGCGGCGGATTCACGCCGCCGGGGCGCTGTTCCACCTCGACGCGACGCAGGCAGCCGGTAAGATTCCGGTGGACGTGCATGAACTGGATTGCGATTTCCTGAGTTTTTCCGCCCACAAGCTCGGCGGCCCGAAAGGGGTCGGGGCGCTCTATATCCGCTCCGGCGTGGAGCTTCCGCCGCTGATCGACGGCGGCGGCCAGCAGCGGGGGCGGCGTTCCGGCACATTGAATGTGCCGGGCATCGTCGGTTTCGGCGCCGCCGCACGGCTGGCCGATCCCGCAAGGTTTTCTTCCTGCGCGCGGGACCGCTTTGAAGAGCTGCTCGCGGCCTCCGGCCTCCCGTTTGAACTGATCGCGACGGACCGCCCCCGCCTCCCCGGCACTTCGCTGGTTTCATTGCCCGGAGAGGATGCCGGGAAACTGGTGGACGCGCTCTACGCCGCCGGAGTCGCGGCCTCGGCGGGCAGCGCCTGTTCCGGCCGCGGCTCGGAGCCGTCGCGGCTTCTGCTGGACCTCGGATATCCGGCGCTGACCGCGGCCGGGGCGGTCCGCTTCTCCTTCGGCGCGGAGTCCTCCATCGCGGAGGCGGAGGAAGCCGCCGCCGCTTTCATTCGTATTATTCAAGCAACCAACCGCAAAGGAGTGGTCGATGTCAACGCTTACCGATGAAATCAAACGCCTCAAGGAGGAGCGCCATGCGGTGATCCTCGCCCACAACTATGTCCGGCCCGAAGTACAGGATATCGCCGACTTCACCGGAGACTCCCTCGAACTGAGCATCAAGGCGAAAGCCGTGAACGCTGAAGTGATCGTCTTCTGCGGCGTGCGTTTCATGGCCGAAACCGCCAAGCTGCTGTCGCCGCAGTCGATGGTGCTGCTGCCCAATTCCGACGCGGGCTGCCCAATGGCGGACATGGCCGATCCCGAACCGGTCGCCAACTACCGCAAGGCTCATCCCGACGCGATCTTCGTCGCCTACGTGAACAGCACCGCCGCCGTCAAGGCGCAGGTCGACATCTGCTGCACCTCCGGCAATGCGGAAAAGATCATTCAATCCCTGCCGAAAGACCGCGAGATTCTGTTCCTGCCCGACCGCAACCTCGGCGGCAACATCTCCGGCAAACTCGGCGTCGATATGGACCTGTGGCCCGGCTTCTGCCCGACCCACAACCGCGTCACCGTCGAAATGATCGAAAAGGCCCGCGCCGCCGCCCCGGACGCGCTGGTGCTGGTCCACCCCGAATGCACCCCGGAAGTCGTCGCCGCCGCCGATCAGGCCCTCAGCACCGGCGGCATCCTCAAATTCGTGCGCGAATCCAACGCGAAGCGGTTCATCATCGGCACCGAGGCGGGAATCCTGCACCGGCTCCGCAACGAAAATCCGGGCAAGGAGTTTCTGCCGCTTCAGCCTGAAATGATCTGCCCGAATATGAAGAAGATCACTCTTGAAGACGTCGCCCGTTCGCTGCGCGATCTCACCGAACAGATCGAAATCGCCCCTGAACTGCGCGAAGCCGCCGTCCGCCCGATTCTCCGGATGCTCGAAGTCAAGTAATTCCCGGCGATGCCTCCGGCGGCCGGGGGCGCTTCGCCCCCCGGTCGGGGTCAAGGGACGAAGTGCCCTTGCCACCGGAGGTAATTTGTGCGCGCAGCGCCCAGCTACCGGAGCCTGATTGAAAATCAGGCCGCGTAGCGCACAAGGTCTGCCGCCCGACAGGGCGGGCAGACCCGCCTGCCGCGAATGCGGCATGGCTTCCCCGGGACTTTGCCCCGGGGTAATAGATTGGCTCTATGGGCAGTACTCCGCACCGGCACGTTGCCGGTCGGGATCAAGGGATGAAGTGCCCTTGCCGCCGGAGGTAATTTGTGCGCATAGCGCACAAGGCCCGCCGCTTTCGCGGCAGGCTTTCCCCCGCGATCTGCCTCCGGTTACAGACGCACCAGCACTGAATACTTGTAGTTGAGCTTCAGTTCTTCGCCGGGCTTGAGTTCGACTTCCCATTCAAGGCGGTTGCGCTGGTTCACCGAATAGATGCCGCGTTCGGGCATGCTGCGTTTCGGGTTGCCGTCGGCTGAAATCAGTTCGCCGGAGAATTCGAGGTTGACCAGCACCCTGGCGTTGCTCTGGCGGTAATTCTTCAGCGTGAGTTCGCCGATCACTTCGGGCTTGCGGTAGGTGTATCCGGCAAGAACGATCCGTTCTTCGTTGATCCGCTTCAGGCTCGAATCCGCTTTCGGAACTCCGGCGGCTTCATATTCGACCGCCTTGCCGACGACGGTCAATGCTTTGGTGATCTTCACGACCGTGCTTTCGCCGGGGTTGACCCAGCCGGTTTCGGACTGGCCGAGCACCTTGTCGCCGTCCACGATTTCAACCGGGCTGGAGGTGATCGCGCGCTCGAAGGGGTTCTTGAAACGGACCGCATCCCACAGTTCGCCGGAAGCGGTCTGGCTGTCGCGGTTCAGCGGGCGGCCGTATTCGTTGCGGTTGTCGGGGATGTTCCACTCGACCAGCCGCTCGTAGGAGGCTTCGGCGGAAGCCAGCGGCAGATAGAGCGCGTCGCCCGCCGCCAGCGTGACCTTGCCCGCCGGAGTGATCTGGATGTCCTCGGTGGCGCCGGATTCCGGCAACGGAGAAAGCCCTTTGCTTTTGGCCGAAACAGGCAAAGCTTCATACACCCGCGCCTGATTCATCATCATGGAACTGTCACGAGCGTATCCCATACCGCCGGAAAGCTGGCTGAAGAAGGTGTTCAGGTCGAATTTGGTCGACATCGGGCTGGTCACATCGGCGCAGCGGATGTTCGGGAAACCGGAAACCAGATTCACATTCACATCCTTGAGGTCGGCCAGCTCGTTGCTGATCACGGCGGACTGGTCGATTTGGAGCTTCGCCTCCGGCCCCAGCGCAAGCCGGTAGGAAGGCGCCCAGGTGACGCCGCGCGTCAGGTAGTTGATGTACATCGGCCCCGCCATCTTGATCCGGGAATTGAAGAGCCATACCGGACGTTCGACTTCGAGGGTTTCGCGGATCGAAGCCGCCTGAATGGAGGCGATCCGGCCGGTCTGGAAGGTCACGAGTTCGCCGGAATTCAGCTTCAGCGTCAGGAAAGGCTGCACGTAAATCTGTTCCTGCCGGTTCCCGAACCGCTTCGGCGGCCGGGCCTTGACCGGATTCACCACAGTTCCGGTCAGCGTCTGGGCGGGCTGATTGCCGTAACTCTGAAGTTCGACGGTCACGCGGCAGTTCTCGTAGGTCGCGGTGAAGTTGTTGAACGGTTGATAGTTCGGCGTGGAAAGCCTGCGGTTGACCCGCGCCACGGTCAGGCCGTCGGCAGGACTGAACCACAGCGTTCCGTGCAGCGGCTCGATCTCCTCGTCGACGAGGAACGGGCCGGGGCCGGGCTTCGCGACGCGCTCGACCACGGCAAGGCCGTTCTTGAAAAGCGTAAGTCCGGTGATCGGCGCCGGAACGATCGGTTCGACCGCCGCCGCCAGCGCCGTGACGCCGCAGCAAAGAAGTGACAGATAACTTTTATTCATGGTTTACCTCCTCAGGTTGTTGGTTCCTATCCTCTAACATAGCCGCATCCGGCGAAAATTTGTCAAAACAATGAAAAACGATTGTAAAAAGATTGTAAAAGCGTTATGGTAATATATTCCGTTTGCCGGAAATGTAAAGCCGGAAACCGGGAACAGCAATACAGCAAATAAGGGAAACAAAGCGATGCTCAAGGTCGTGCAATGCTGGGACGACGGAGTCTACACCGATCTCCGCCTGACGGAACTTCTCCGCAAATACAACGCCAAGGCGACATTCAATCTCAATCCGGGCTTTCTCGCCGACGAACCGGTCAAGCCCTTCTGGCAGCCGTTGAACCACGTCGGCTGGAGTCACCACGGCTTCGCCGGAGGCCGGGTCGGGCGGAAACAGCTGCGCGAAATCTATGACGGCTTTCAGGTGGCTTCCCACTGTTTCCGGCACGAGGTGGCCGGAAGCGTGCCGGACGACGTGTTTTTCAAGGCCGCCCTCGACGCCCGGAACTTTCTCGAAGAGCTGTTCGAGCGGGAGTGCCGCGGCTTCGCGTGGCCCTGCGGCGCGTTCACGCCGTCCACCGTCAGGGGACTGCGCGAACTCGGTTTCGCCTATGGCCGCACCACCCGCAACACCGACGATGTGGCCGCGTGCCAGGAACCGATGACGCTCGACTCCTCCTGCCACTTTCAGGCGTGCGATTTCATGCAGAAATACGAACACGCGAAGCAGACCGGCGTTTTCTACTTCTGGGGGCACAGCTACGAGATGTACGAATACGATCCGCTCTGGGAACAGCTTGAAGCGAAGATCCGTTATATCAGCGAAGATCCCGACGCCGTCTGGGCCGATGTGATCGACATCGTGCCGGAATGCGGCCGCTGACCGGCAACGTGCCGGAGCGGAGAGCTGCCAATAGAGCCAATAAACTGATAGATAGTAATCCCGGCCGCCGGAGGCATCAGCCGATGCGCAGCCGGGCGGCGGAAGCGGCGAGATCCACGGCGCTCAGCGTCACCTTGACCGTTTCGCCCAGTGCGATCCTGCCGCCGAACCGGTTCTTGAATTCGTAGGCCAGTTCCGGGATCACGAAGGTCAGCCGGTCGTCCTGACGGAAAGCGAGGATCGCCTCGCCGCTCCACTCCGGATGCTGGTCGAGATAGACCAGAGTCCAGAACTCGTTGGCGGAGCGCTCCAGCTTGCGCCGGATCAGCGCGGCGGCTTCGCTGGTGAACAGGCGCGCTTCAAGTTCGTCGGAGGTGAAAAGCTCCTCTCCCTTCAAGTGTTTGCGCAACTGCTGGTGCGCGAGCAGATCGGCGTAGCGGCGCAGCGGGCTGGTCACGCGCACATAGGGTTCGAGTCCAAGCCCGGAGTGCTTTCCGGCGACGGTCTGCACCACGCTCGGCGCGCAGGCCTTGCGCAATGCGTACATATCCGTGAAGGAGGTGCCGCGCTCTTCAATCTCCGGCGGCGGCTGCACCACGAAAGGCAGCGCAATGTCATGGGCTTCGGCGTATTTTGCGACCGCGGAACCGGCGGCCAGCATCGCATTGGCGACCAGTTCGCGCTCTCTGGTGATCGCGCAGGGGGAAATTTTCACCTCGCCGTCGACGACCCGGATTTTGACTTCGGGAAGCTGGATGAACAACGCCCCCTCGGCGCGGCGCTTCTCCTTGAAACGTTCAAGTTCGGCGCGGAGGCTCGCCAGCGGCTCCTCCTCCCAGTGAGCGGCGGCGGATTCGTAGGTGAGCCGTTCAGCGCGGATGGTGGAAAGCTCGATCTTTTCCAATACCGCCTCCCCCTCCGGGGTGATGCGGATTCCGAAACTCATCGCCGGGCTGATCTCCTGCAATCCCAATCCGAAAATATCGGTGGCCTCCGGCGGCAGCATGTGGCTGATCCGCTCAGGCAGATAGAGGTTCTCGCCGCGCTCGCGCGCTTCGAGATCGGCGGGGGAATCCGGCGTGACCACCGCCGCCGGATCGGCGACGTGCACCCAGACCAGCCCGTCCGCAAAACCGACCGCGTCGTCGGGATCGTTGCTCCCTTCGTCGTCGATCGCATAGGAGACCATGCCGGTCAGGTCGGCGCGCTTTTCCTCCGGCAGCGGCCCAAGCGGAATCGCCGGATTGTCGGGCGCGACATCGAACCGGGCCGGCCACGGATCAACCTGATTGTCCCAGACGCCGAGTTTCAGCAGCAGTGCGTGCGCCTTTTCCGGCGTCGCTTCCATGCCGAGGTCGCGCAGCAATTTGCTGGACGGGGCCTTGCCGAATGCGACCTGTTCGATTTCACGCAGGCTGGTGCGGTCATCGGGAGTGACGGCGCCGTTGCGGATGCGCTCAAGCAGGGCTTCGCGGGCGGCCTTTTCCTCGGCTTTGGCCCGTTGCGCGGCCAGCGCGGCGGCGACTTCCTCCGGGTTGCGCCCGGTGACTCCGGCGGCGGGCGAACCGGTGAAATAGGTGCCATCGGCCAGCGCCTGCACGGCGGCCCACGCGGCTCCGGCGGTATTGCTGCCGTAAGCCAGTTCGACAAACTCTCCGAAAGGAAGCGTTTCGCCCTCGGTCAATTCGAGGATCTCGGCGAAATCCGGCTCTTTCGGAGCGGCGGGCGGCAGCGACGCGACCGGCCCCGGATGGATCACTTCAATATCTTTGGGGCGGACGCTTTTGGCGGAACCGCCTTCGATGCGGATGTCGATCTTGTCTTTGTTGATCGCGGTGATCACGGCGGCTTTGCCGTGATAGAGGGCGAGCGCGCCGGTATTCAAATGCTGCATAGGATTGATCTCTTTCTGTAAAACATCCGTTACAATACTGGGCAGAGGCAAGTTTGTCAAATAATTCCCGGCCGGAAGGGTGGAAAAATCCCGCCGCGGCTGTATGGTAAGGAAAATATCCACAGAAAGGGCCTTTGAATCATGTTCCACGTCGTCGATCATCCTTGCGTCAAGGCGAAACTGACCATTCTGCGCGACCGCGCGACCGGTTCCAAACAGTTCCGCGAATGTGTCGAGGAGATCACCGCCTTCATCGCCTACGAGGCGCTGAAGAATCTGGAGGTGGAAACCGTCCCGGTGGAGACACCGATCGCCTCCGCCACCGGCTACCGGATCAGGAACGACGTGGTGATCGTGCCGATTCTGCGCGCCGGAATGGGGATGCTCGACGGGCTGCTGCGGCTGGTGCCGGATGCGAAAGTCGGCTTCGTCGGCCTCGAACGCGACCATGAAACCAAACTGCCGCACGAATACTACTGCAAGCTGCCCGCGGCCGGGCCGGATTCGGTCGCGGTGGTGGTCGACCCGATGCTGGCGACCGGCGGCTCGCTGGCGGCGGCGATCGATCTTCTGAAGCGCGAGGGGTTCCGGCAGATTCTGGTGCTGGCCATCGTGAGCAGCCCGGAGGGGCGCGACGCGATCGAAGCAACTTCGCCGGAGGTCAAGGTCTACACCGGCTGCCTCGACGCCGGGCTGAACGAAAACAAATACATCGTGCCCGGCCTCGGCGACGCCGGCGACCGCATCTACGGCACGCTTTGAAACTCCCCGGCCGCGTTCCGCCGTTTCGACAAACCGCAAGCCGCGCTTCAGCCGCCGAAGCAGTTCCGGCGCTTTGCCTCCATCCGGGCGAAATCGACCGCGCCGCCGCTGGCGGTCGGCGAGAGCAGATTGTAATAGCTCGACACGCTGCCCAGCTCCAATGCTTCACGCAGCGGGCGGTTGCGGTACAGTGCGTAGATCACCCCGGCGGCGAAGGCGTCCCCGGCACCGTTGGTTCCGACGATCCGGGCGCGCTCCAGTTCGCACGACGGAACGGTCAGGAAGTTTCCCTGTCTGTCCAGCGCCGCCGCCCCTTCCGGGTAGTGCAGCACCACCAGTGAATTCACACCGCCCGCCATCAGGCACTCCGCCGCCGGGCGCAGCCGGGTTTCATCAAGAGAACCATCCGTTTTCCGCACCGGTTTCCCGAGACAGCAGGCCGCCTCCAGCTCGTTGATGATCAATATGTCGATCTGCGGCAACGCTAGGCAGACCGTTTTCGCGAACTTTTCAGGGGCCTCCGACACGAAGTCCACCACGGTTTCGCAGCCGTTCCGCCGCATCGCCGCCAGCACCCGCGCCGCTCCGGTGCCGAACCGCGGTTCCGGCGCGTCCAGCCGGTCCAGCAGCAGCAAATAGCCCAGGTAGAAGAAGCGGGCCGGAAGCCCGATCCGTTCCAGATCCTCCGGGGCGAGTTCGGCGTTGGCTCCCCGGCAGTGGAAGAACGTCCGCCTGCCCTCCCCCGACATCACGTCGGTATAGCCGGTCGGAGCGGCGGCCGAACGGGCCATGAAACGGTCGTCGATCCCGCGGCGGCGGATTTCGGCGAGCAGGAAATCGCCGTCCGCATCCGCCCCGATCCGTCCCGCCGCGTACAGCGGCAGCGCCGGGTCCATCGCCGCCAGGTCGAACAGCACATTGCAGGGGCCGCCTCCGCCCGCCTGCTCTTCCGCGAGGATATTGCACAGATTCCCCTCGCCCGGCCAGCGGTCGATGGTCTTGACCTTGTCCAGAATCCAGTTGCCCGCGCCGATGATTCCGTCACGCATGATCCGCCTCCGTCACGAATTTGCGGTAATCCGCCGCCGGAATCCACTCCGGCGGCTCATCCTCCTCGACCGGATCGAACCGGATCACCCCGTCGAGGAAGCAGTTGTCGTTTTCGTCGTCGTTGACCATCGACACCTCGCCGACCAGCACCTCCCCCCTGCCCGGCTCCCCGTAGAAGCGGTGGGCGTGAATCGATTCGAGGCAGACGCTTTCGCCGGGAGTCAGGATCAGTTTCTCCCCCGGCTCCATCGTGCGGCGCAGGCCGTTCACGCTGATCGGGAAGCTGCCGGAAACCAGCCGGTTCCGGGTCGGATCGGCGTGGTAAAGCTCGACCACCAGGTTGCCGCCGCCGCGGTTGATGATGTCCTCGCACTTCTTCCAGTGGAAGTGGCACGGGGTGACCTGATTTTCGCGGACCATCATGATCTTTTCCGCATAAGGTTTGCGGTAGCGCCCGTCTCCGGCCCTGCCGTTGCGCAGCGTGAAGAGCAGCAGCCCGGTCCGCAGGAAGTCCGGGCCGCCGAACGCGGTCACGTCCCATCCGAGCTGGAGGTCGAAAATCTCCGCCGCGTCCGCCGCCTCTTTCTGCCAATCCTCCCGCGTGAAAAACGCGAACGGCGGCAGCTTGAATCCCATCCGGTCGAAAAACGCGATGCCCTCCCGGATGCGGAGGTTGATTTCGGATCGTTTCATGGCAATCTCCTTTTGGCTTTTTACCATTATTATAGCGGGAAACCGCGGAAAAACTCTTGATTTCTTATCCGCTTATGATATTTTTTTAATATGAAGTACCATTTTGAAACCGTCCTGCCTCCGCCGGGGGCTTCGTTCAGCACCGAACTCAACACGGGGCCGGTGCTGGACTGTTTGTTCCACGTCCATCCGGAGTGCGAACTCACGCTGGTCGAATCCGGCTTCGGCACGCGCTTCATCGGCAGTTCGCTCGAACCCTTTTCGGAGCTGGACCTCGTGCTGATCGGCGGCATGGTGCCGCACCACTACCTGACCCGCGCCGCCGACAGCACCGGGCCGGAGTGGAGCCGCACCCGCACCGTCAAATTCCTGCCCGGCTTCTGCGGCAAAGACCTGCTCGACCGCCCCGAAGCCGCCGCTTTGCGCACATTGCTCGGCGAAGCCGGCCGCGGGCTGCACGTCCCGCCGGAACATGTGCCGGGGCTGCTCGGACCGCTGCGTTCGCTCTTTGACCTCGAAGGACTTCCGAAACTGCTGAAGCTGCTGGAAATTCTCGACGCAATCGCCCGGCTGCCGCTGCGCTCGCTGAATCCGGCCCCGCCCACCGAAGCGGCGCCGCCGCCCGACGAGCGGCTGAACCGGGTGCTCGGCTTCATCCACCGCCGCCTCGACCGGGGGATGCCGGTCACGCTCGCCGAAACCGCCGCCGTCGCCTGCATGACGCCCCCGGCGTTCAGCAGCTACTTCCGCAAGGCGACCCGGCGGCGGTTCATCGAATATATCCTCGGCCTCAAACTGAACCGCGCCGCCCAGCTGCTGATCCGCACCGACCGCTCGGTGCTGGACATCGCGCAGGAGTCCGGTTTCCCCAACCTCTCCAACTTCAACCGCCGTTTTCTCGCGGACAAAGGAGTTTCGCCCCGCGACTACCGCCGCCGCCACCGACGCTCTCTCGCGTAAAAAAGTATCGGAATCGATTAAAAGAAGCAACGCCGCCGCCGCCGTTCCATTGTATATTGTGAAAAAGGACACATTTTATCCGAAAGGCAGCTCTCATGTCACTGGTTTCTCTAAAGGAAGTATTGCAGGATGCGCGGCGGGCGTGCTACGCCGTGCCGATGTTCGACGTCTCCAACGCCGCGATGATCCGCGCGGCGGTCGAAGTCGCCGAGGAGGAGAACTCCCCGGTGATCCTCGCCGCAATTGAACCCGACCTCGTCGGCTCGATGATCGAATACTGGAGCGCCGCCGCCCGGCTCGCCGCATTCCGCTCCAGAGTTCCGGTCGCGATCATGCTCGATCATGCGGCCACGACCGGACTGTGCGTGCGCTGCGCCGACGCCGGCTTTTCCGGCGTGATGCTCGATGCCTCCAGCCGCCCCTTCGATGAAAACATCGCGGCGGTGCGGGAGGTTGCCGGGCTGATGCACCGACGCGGCGTCAGCGTCGAAGCCGAACTCGGCCACGTCGGCGACGCGCAGGCCGTCGGCGGCGAAGGCGAACTCACCGGCAACGCCGGAGCGCACAACGTCTACACCGATCCGGCCTCCGTCGCGGAATTCGTCGAACGCTCCGGCTGCGACGCGCTGGCCGTTTCCATCGGCACCGCCCACGGCGTCTACGTGACCGCCCCCAGACTCGAAATCGGCCTGCTCCGGGAAATCGACGCCGTTTCCCCTGTTCCGCTGGTTCTGCACGGCGGCTCCGGCACCCCGGAGGATCAGTTGCGCAACGCGATCGCCAACGGCATTGCGAAGATCAACATCTGTTCGGAGGTGATGCACGCCTGGCACAAAACCATGCTCGACGAACTGGCCGCCGCCCCGAACCTCTCCTATTGGGACGTGACCGCCTGCGTGAAACCGGAAGCGGCGATCCGCGAAGTGATGCGCGCCAAAATCCGCCTGTTCGGCAGCAATCGCAAATAACAGGGGAGTGCCTCCGGCGGCCGGGGGCGCTTCGCCCCCCCCCCCGGTCCCCCCGACCGGCAAGGTGCCGGCGCCGGGTTCGGCTTTGAATTTTTACTGCGTAAAAATTACAAAACCGGGGGTATTAATAACGGGATGGGTCAGCTCTACCAGCGGTACTTGCCCCCGGGTGCTACCCGGTCGGGTTGCAAGGGCGAAGCGCCTTGCCCGTCGGAGACACTTGTGTGCGCAGCGCCCAGCTGCCGGAGCCTGATTGAAAATCAGGCCGCGTAGCGCACAAGGTCTGCTGCCCGGCAGAGCGGGCAGACCCGCCTGCCTTCAAAACGGCAGGCTTTCCCCGGCGTTACTTGGCCTCCGCCTGCCGGATGGATACGGTTTGAAATTTCAAGGACGATGTAATCCAAGGAGATGCGACGATGAAATTCTACTACTTCAATTCGACTCACTGGGACCGGGAGTGGTATCAGCCGTTTCAGGAGTTCCGCAAGTATCTGGTCGACACCGCGCGGGTGCTGCTGGAAATTTTCGAGCGCGATCCCGACTATCGCCGGTTCACCTTCGACGGGCAGACCATCGTGCTGGAGGATATCTGCGAAATCCGCCCCGACTGGCGGCCGAAGCTGGAGGCGCTGATCCGAGCGGGCAAACTGAACGTCGGCCCGTGGTATGTGATGCCGGATGAGTTCCTGGTCTCCGGCGAGGCGCTGATCCGCAATCTGCTGACTGGGAAAAAGGTCGCCGAAGAATTCGGGCACGCCCCGTGGCCGGTCGGCTACGTGTGCGACATCTTCGGCCATATCGCGCAGCTTCCGCAGATTCTGGCCGGATTCCGGCTCAAAGGTTCCGTCGCGTGGCGCGGCACGGAGGACAAAGGCAGGGAGCACCTGCTCTGGTGGGAAGCGCCCGACGGCACCCGGCTGCCGCATATCAACCTCGGCAAGTGGTGCGGTTACTCCGAATTCACCTTCGACGTGCGCGGCAATCACTCCGCCGAACCGCTGGACGAACAGGCGTTCAAGACCCGGCTCCGGGAATATGTCGAGCGCGACCGCAACCGCTGGAACGGCAGCTTCATCCTCTCCGACGGCTTCGACCATGCCTGTCCGTCGCCGGATACGTCGAAGATGCTGCGCTGGATTCAGGAGGCCTATCCCGACGCCGGGGTGATCCACACCGACTACACCGAGCTTTTCGACCATGAGTTCGGTTGCGCCGAACGCCCGGTGATCCGCGGCGAACAGATCCAGCCCGCCTGTCACGCCGACCACAACGGCTGGCAGATCAGCGCCACGCTCAGTTCGCGTTATGACGTCAAGCAGGGCAACGACCTGTGCCAGAACGAACTTGAACTGCTGCTCGATCCGGCGTTCGCCGCCTTCGCCGCCGCCGGAAAGACCGAGCAGCTCCCGATGTTGAACTACCAGTGGAAACACCTGCTGCAGAACCATGCCCACGACTCCATCTGCGGCTGTTCGATCGACCGGGTGCACCGGCAGATCCTGAGCCGTTTCGAGGAGGTGCGCGACATCGGCCGCACCCTGGTCAAGGAGATTCAGACCACCGACCGCGCCGCACTGCTGAAGCCGGGCGTCGCCGATCCGAACCGCGCCGCCGCCGACGGCTGCTACACGCTGCGGCTCTACAACCCGCTGCCTTTCGAGCTGGATGAGATCCGCGAGGTCGAACTGGTCTTCCCGGCCGACACGGCCTATCCGAAACGGCAGGCTGAGCCGTTCGGCTACGAATTTTTCAACAGCTTCCGGCTGTACGATGAGCAAGGCGGCGAAATCGTCTATCAGCTCAAGTCAATCCGCCGCAACCAGACCTGTTCGTTCCACCGGCAGGATGCGCGCAGTTGCGACCTCTACATGGTCGCATTCCGCACCCGGCTGCGGGCGGCCGGCTGGACCACCGTGCAGCTGCGCCCCTCTGAAGATGTGGTCCGCAGTTTCGCGACGCTTGCCGTCGGGCCGACCTCCGCCGACAACGGACTCCTCCGGCTCGACATCAACCCGGACGGCACCTTCGACCTGACCGACCGTCGCAGCGGGCGCGCTTACCGCAGGCTCAACGACTACCGCATCGACCGCGAAATCGGTGACGGCTGGAACCACGTCCGCCCGGTCGGCAACCGCCGCATCGCCGCCGCGAGCCGCGCCCAGACCGCCTTGGTCTGCGACGGCCCGGAACGGATTCAATTTGAAATCACCCGTCAGTACGAAGTGCCGCAGGAGCTGGAATTCGCCGGGACCATCCACGAATCCTACGCCGGAATCCGCGAGAGCCGCGAATCCGCCACCCTCGAAATCGTGACCACCGTGACCCTCGACCGGAATTCCGAACGGGTCGGCATGCACACCGTCGTGCATAACAACGTGCGCGATTACCGGCTGCAGCTGCTGCTCCCGACCGGCATCGCCGGAGGCGGCTTCGCGGAGCAGGCGTTCGCCTGCCTCGAACGCCCCGACGGCCGCACTCACGGCACCCTCTCCGAACCGTGGCCGGAGCCGGAGATGGTCGAAAAGAACTTCGCCGGGATCATCGGCAAGCGCGACGCGGCGGGCGGCATCGCCTTCCTGAGCCGCGCCGGGCTGCATGAAGCCGGATTCCTCGAAGATGAAAACCGTTCCATCGCGGTCACGCTGCTGCGCGCCTTCCGCCGCACTGTCCAGACCGACGGCGAAACCGACGGCCAGCTCCCCGGAGACCGGGAGTTCGACTACGCGCTCGACCTCTTCCCGGCGGAACGCACGTTTGCGGAGCTGGTCCGGGCGGAACAGAAGCTCCGGGTGGACCTTCCCTCCTACCTGATCGCTTCTGAGCTGGTCGAAAGCAGGCCGGACCAAAGTTTCTTCACCCTTTCCGGCGAGCTGGTTTACTCCGCGCTCAAACCGGCGGAGGACGGCAAACCCGGTTCGGCGGTCCTGCGGCTCTGCAATCCGACGGCCTGCCCGGTCTCCGGGGAGCTCGGCTTTGCCGCGCCTCCGCGCCGCATCGCGCTCTGCCGCCTCGACGAAACGGAAATCGAAGAAGTATCCGGTCTCAACCTGACGTTCCATCCCGGCGAGATCCGCACCCTCCGCCTCGAGTGGGAGTAACCCGCGGTGGCAAACCGGCCCGGGATTTCGTTCCGTCGGCAACAAAGTCCCGGTTCGGCCCGCTCCCGCTACTTCTGCGGCTTCGCCTCATCTTTCCGCCGGGCCTGTGCCGCTTTTTTCGCGGCTTCGGCCTTGCGCTTTTCCGCCGCCCTGCGCCGCGCCTCGGCCGCCCTTTTCTGCTGCTGGATCTGGCGGCGCATCTCCTGCGATTCGTCCCGGATCGCTTCAAGGCGGGCGAGGTCGCGGGCAAGTTCGGGATCGTTGTCGCGGTTCAGGCGGTCGAGAATCTCCCGGCGTTCCTCGCGCAGCTCCTGTTCGGTTCCGGCGCTGGTCAACGCCTTCGGCCGTTTCGCGCCCAGGCGCACGATCTCCCAGACCGGCATCGGAACCGGCTTATGCCTCTTTTCCGCCTCCTGATACCGGCTGGCGTCGCGCTTTACCGGACGCAACAGGTACGCGGGGCGCTCCCCCGCCACCGTCCCGGCGGCTTCCAGCTCGAACCAGCGGTGGAAACTGCGGCGGAACTGGTTCACCTCGCTGCCGCGCCCCACGAAATAGACCGGATGTCCCGCCGCCGCCAACTCTTCAAAGAAACCGCGCAAATACTCCTGAAGCTTCCCGGAATTGAGTGAACCGAGCTTCTCTTTGAGCGCCAGCGCCCGTTCCTTCTGCAGACCCGCCGCCTGCACGCCGAGCGAACGCTCCACCGTGTTGCGAATCCCCCACGGCGTCAGCAGATAACTCGGATAGAGCCGCCAGCGCCGCTCGAAATCGGCTTCGTTCAGCAGCCCGCCGGAGGCGATCACCGCCGCACCGTCCGGGATATGGTTTTTCATCGATTCGAGCAGCACCAGATATTGCAGGTCGTTCGCCGCCTTGCCTTCGCAGAGCCGGGTGATCCGGGTCACTCCCCAGATGCCCTGCACCGCGATCAGCAGCGCCAGCGCCGACGCCGCCAGCCGCCGGTCCGGCAGCAGCCGCAGCAACCGCCGCAAACCCAGCAGCGCCAGCAGGAACACCGCCGGCATCAGCGGCATCAGGAAACGCATCGCGCCGGTCGACTCCCCGTCCGGCGCCCAGTAATAAGTCAGATACAACAGGAACGTCGGCAGAATCCAGACCGCCCAGAACACCGCCCGCCGCCAACGCCAACGCCAGCCCGGCAGCGCCGCCAGCCCGACCGGGCCGACCACCAGCATGAAGAACTCCGGCAGATAGATCAGCAGATTATCCCACACGAACCGCAGCTCAAATGAACTCGATTCATCCGTCAGCGAATACCCGGTGCGCCACGGCGCGCCGTAGGCCTGCCACAAAAACAGCGCCAGCACACAGAACGGCACCGCCGCTCCCGCCGCCAATGCCGCCAGCACCCGCCACCGCCTCGCCCCCCGCGTGAACAGCACCGCAAACGCCGCCGGCACGAAGATCATCAGGAAATCGGTGTAACGGATTCCGGTCGTATATGCGATCAGGGCTCCCCCCGCGAACGGCAGCAGCCATTGGCAGAGCCTCCGCCGCGCGGTCGCGCCATAGATCACCGCCGCCATCCCCCATACCAGCAACGCGACGCTCGGCGTATGCGAATTGCGCGTGATTCCGAGTGCCGTGAACACCGGGCACAGCATCACCAGCCCCGCCCCGAGCACTCCGTACCACTCCCCGACGAAACGCCGCGCCAGCACGTACATGCCCGCCGCCGCCAGAATCGCCCCCCACAAGGTCGCGTAGAATCCGCCCCCCGGCCCCATCAGCCGGTTCATCCCCGCCGCCAGCAGCGGATACAGCGGCGGATATTTCGGATAGTATTCGCCCCGTTCGTTCACCACCCACATGCTGCCGACGAATTGCAGGTCGTCCGCCGTCTTCTGGTAGAACACTCCGTTCAGGTTGAACATCCGCGCCGAAACATGATACCCGTTCTGATCCGTTCCGCCCGTCGTCGGCACCAGATACACTTTCAGCAGCATTGCATAAACAATCAGCATCCCTCCCAGCACCAGCAGCGGCCAAGGCAGTCGGCGCAGCATATCATGCAGAAAACCCATCATCCACCCTTTCGGTTTTACCCGATAAAATATCCCCCCCTCTTCCCCTTTGCAATACTCCATACGCAAAAATTACGGGGGAATGCCTCCGGCGGCCCGGGGCTTTGCCCCCGGCCCCCAGCGGGGACGCTTCGCCCCCCGCCCCCCCAGACCGGCAACGTGCCGGTGCGGGCGCAGGGTGTTTTTCGGCAATGCCGAAAAACACCCTGCTTGACTTTGGGGTAAGGACTTAAACGGTAATAGAGCCAATAAGGCCAGGAAGCCGGGGACCCGCCGGACAGCGTCCGCTTTGCGCATCTTCCCGCTTTTTTGCGGAAAGATGCCCGCTTCCTCGCCGTCGCAAGGCCGGGGGCTCCTCGCCCCCGCCTTGACCACCCCTCGGCAGGGGGGCAACCCTGCACCCTCGCTCCTCACGTCGCTCGATAACGCAAAGCGGCGGCAAGGTCCGATACCGGGTGCGGCGGCAAGGTGCCGCTGCCGGGTGCGCACGCCAATGCCCCTCCGGGGGGGGCGTGCGGGCAACCAGTACAGGCAAGCGAAGGTTGGTCAGCAAAGCCATTTACGCGTGCGGCAAGGTCCGATACCGGGTGCGGCGGCAAGGTGCCGCTGCCGGGTGCGCACGCCAATGTCCCTGCACGCGCAAGGTATCGGGGCGGTCTGTATAACCACTTACGCAGCGCACAAATAAGGCCGCAATACCGCTTACGCGGCGCACAACAAGCGCGGGTTCGCGCCGCGAACGAATGTGAGGGAATTACTTGCCTCCGGCAAGTAACGAGGAACGGTAGTGACGAAGCCGAACGTAGTGAGCGAAGCCCCCCCTGGCGTAGCCCGCAACGCGGGCGTTGAAGGGGTTGGCCGCCGCAGGCGGACAAGTAAGCGGCGAAGCCGCGCCCGCGAGCGGAAGTGCTCCGCAACCGGACCGGCCTCCGCCACCGGCGAGGGGGTCCGGGGGACGTGCGCGACGTCCCCCGGAGCCATCCGCAGGCCGGAGGCCCGGTGCTCACTACCCTCCGGGCAGCTTGCCTGTTCTTGTGCTTAAGAAAAGCAATACCTCCGGGCAGCTCCGCCTGTTCTTGATGCAATGACAAGCCAACCATAAAACTCATGTGCGACTTGAAAGCGGAGATGAATCTTACTCCCGCAGAGTGGGAGCAAGCCCTTCGGGCTCCGCACTCCAAGGTTGGCCGGGGGATTTTCGGAGGGGACTTTGAGCTATCGGGAGATGCAAAGAGCGAGGACGCCGGGGAACCTTTTCACGGCGGCTTACGGTACGGTTTTCCGAATGATGTAAAAATCAAGGGCTTAAAACGGGAAAAACTCTGCAAAAAAAGGGAAAGTGCGGTTGAAAAAAATGGATTTTGTAGTAAAATAGGTATAGATAGGGATGAATAGGAAGAATTAGGTATGCCGTCCGCCAAAACCAGTCTTTTTTCGGGATTGTTTCTCGGGGAGTACGATCACGCGCTTGATGCGCAGTGCCGCGTCTCTCTGCCGAGCGACTGGCGGAGCCGTGACGGGGAAACCGAACTGGTGATGATTCCGGCGCGCGGCAAGGCGCTGGTGCTGCTGCCGATCGCGACCTTTCTCGAATTCGTGGAAAAAGCGAAGAAGCTCGCGATCGCCAATCCGAAAATGCAGATGGCATTCGCCTATCTGGGTTCGCGTTCGCGCCAGTGCCGCTGCGACAAGCAGGGACGCATTGCGCTGGACCGCAGGATGCTCGACGAAATCGGCGTGAAGGGGCAGCTGAAGCTGATCGGCGCCTTGACCCATATCCGGCTGACGGCGCCGGAAAACTGGACGATGCCGAACGACGAAGAGAGTTTGAATATGTATCTGGACGAGATCCAGAAGGTGAGCGACGACAACAGCGACATCGCCGGATTGCTCGGCGGCATCCTCGGGAAAGCGTGACGGGAATATGGAAGCGGCATTTGAACACATACCGGTACTCCGGCGGGAGGTGCTTAAGTATCTGACTTTTCCGTCGGACCGGCCGGCCCGGCTGATCGACGGGACCGTCGGCGGCGGGGGGCACAGTGCGCTGCTGCTCCGGCGGTATCCGCAATTGGAGCTGCTCGGCATCGACCGCGACGAAAACGCGCTGGCGAAGGCGGCCGAAACGCTGGCTTTCGCCGGAAACCGGGTGACGCTGGTGCGCGGCGATTATTCCAGTTTGGCCGGACGGGCCGCGGAACACGGCTGGGAGGAAGTGGATGGAATCCTGCTGGATATCGGCGTATCATCGCCGCAGCTCGACCATGCCGGACGCGGTTTTTCGTGGCGCGCCGAAGGTCCGCTGGATATGCGCATGGACCAGCGCAGCGAGTTGACCGCCAGCCGGTTCCTGAACCGCGCAAGCGAACAGGAGCTGGAGCGGGTGCTGCGCGAATACGGCGAAGTGGACAAATCGCGCCGCGTCGCCGCCGCGATCGTGAAAAAACGCGAAACGCATCCGTTCGCGACCACGGCCGATCTGGTCGGGCTGTGCGACGAGGTGCTGGGCAAGTCGAAGCCGGGCAAGCTGCCGGCCCCGACGCTGGTGTTTCAGGCGCTCCGGATCGCAGTCAACGATGAACTCGGCGAACTGGAGCGGGCGCTTCCGGCAGCGGAAAAGCTGCTGAAAAAGGGCGGCCGGATCGTGGTGATCAGCTTCCATTCGCTGGAAGACCGGATTGTGAAGAACTATTTCCGGGACGCGGCGGCCAGCTGCATTTGTCCGCCCGGGCTGCCGGTCTGCGTCTGCGGCAAGCAGTCGACGCTGAAGGTGTTGACCAACAAGGTGGTCACGGCCCGGGAAGATGAATTGGCGGAAAACCGCCGTTCGGCTCCGGCCCGGCTTCGGGCGGCCGAAAAACTGGTTTGAATTGAAAAAATTATTTGAGCATATAGAGGAACGAGGGGGAACACAGTCATGAACATCCAATCCGCCAATCAGAGGAGCACACGGACGAAAGTGCGTACGCCGCAGCATTCGCCGGTCAGCGGCAAGCTGGCCATGGTAGGGAAATTCCTGTTCGCCGCCGCCGCCGTCGCGGCGCTGTTGAACGTCTACATCTATCTCAACCAGAAGATCGCCGAAACCCAGCGGCAGATCCGCAAAACCGAACGCGTGCTCCATGAAACCGAGCGCGAGATCGCCCAGCTCCGCATTCAGCGCGAGCAGCTGATGGCGTGGCCGCACATCAAGAACATGATCGCGCGTTTCGATCTCAAACTGCACGGTCCGAATCCGGGACAGGTCGCGACCATGTCGATCCTGACCCCTGACCAGGCCGCCCGCATTCCGCTGGAATCGGTCGCCGCGGTCCGCACCCCGGGCAGCGGAGTGATCCGCAACTGACGTTCCCCTGCGGAGTTCCCCTTTCATGCTCAGTACCAACGACAAAATACGAAGACGGATCAGGATTCTGGCGGCAGTGATCCTGATCCCGATCATGCTCGGATTGATTGCACGCTTTTATTATGTCCAGGTCATCGATCATGAATTCTACCTGCAGGAAGCGCGCAAACGCTACACCACCACCCGGGTCACCACCGGCAAACGCGGCGAAATCTTCGACGTTCACGGCAATCTGCTGGTCAGCAACAGTCCCTGCGTCAGCATCACCTGCGATCCGTTCAACCTGACCGGCGACGCGCAGCGCCGCAAGCTGGCGTTCATCCTGGCGAAACATCTGGACGACACCTACGACTCCTTTTACCGCAAGCTCAACCCGGTCCGGCAGCGCCGCGGCCGCGACGGCAAGCTGCTCTACCGGCCGGACGGCTCCCCCGACCTCGTCCCGAACCGGTACGCGATGATCGACCGCAACACCTCGCTGCAGGCCGCCGCTAAAATCAAGGAGCAGACCAAGCTCAATAAAATTTACGCCCTCGTCTACAAAGACTCCTATATGCGAACCTATCCCAAAGGGTCTTTGCTCTCCAACGTTCTCGGTTACACCAACGTGGTCGACGACGTCGACGTGCCCCAGATCGGACTCGAAAGACAGATGAACGCCCAGATGAATCCGGAAGAGGGGCGCGAACGCTATGAGCGCACCCGCGACGGCGCTCCCCTCAGCTACGGCATCCATGAATTCGAGCAGAGCCGCGACGGCAAGAACATCTACCTGACCATCAGCGAACCGATTCAGGCGATTCTCGAAGAGGAGCTGGACGCCTCCTATGAGAAGTGGCAGCCCGCCACCCTGTATGCCGCCATCGCCGATCCCAGAACCGGCAATATCCTCGCGATCGCCCAGCGGCCCACTTTCAACCCGAACATCCGCTCCACCTTCACCGCCGAAGCGGCCCGCACCCGGATCGCCGAAGACAGCATGGAGCCGGGTTCGATCATCAAGCCCTTCACCATCGGCAAAGCCCTCGACTGGGGCTTCGTGACCCCCCAGACCGAAATCGACTGCAACCACGGCGTCTGGATCTACCTCAATAAACCGCTGCGCGATTCCCATCCCTACGACAAGCTGACCGTCGAAGGCGTGATCCAGAAATCCAGCAACATCGGCACCGCCAAGGTCGCGATGATGCTCGGCGAACAACGGGTCTATCAGGCACTGAAAACCTTCCGGTTCGGCGACAAGACCGGCCTCCCCTTCCCGATCGAGGAATCCGGCCTCGTGCTGCCGGTCAAGAAATGGGACGGCCTCTCGATCACCCGCTTCCCGATCGGCTACGGCGTGCGCGTGACTCCGCTGCAGATGATCCGTGCCTACTGTGCGCTCGCCAACAACGGCAAAATGCCGCAGCTTCGGCTGATCGACCGGCTCGAAGACCCCGTCACCGGCGAAGTGACCCGCATCCCCTCGCCGCCGCCGGTGCAGATGTTCGATCGCCCGGAAACCTGCGCGACGCTGATCAGCATGATGATCAAAGTAACCCAGAAGGGCGGCACCGCCGTGAAAGCCGCCATCCCCGGCTACGAAGTCGCCGGCAAAACCGGAACCAGCCGCAAATACATCCCGACCAGACGCGATTCCAACGGCCGCATCATCGAACGCGGCCATTATGCCTCCGGCAAGTACTTTTCCAGCTTCGTCGGTTTCGTCCCGGCCCGCAATCCCGCCCTCGTGATGCTGGTCACGATGGACGAACCCAAAGGTTCCTACTATGCCGCGACCGTCGCCGCGCCGACCTTCAAAGCGACCATGACCCGCGTGCTCCGGCACCTGAACATCCAGCCCGATCCCGCCCTGCTGGAAAACAACCGCACCACACCGTAACTTACAGACCAAAGGAGATATTCACCGTGAACGACAAAGGAAAACCGCGAAGTAGCAACCGTATTTTCTACTGCAACGCCAGGGACCGGCGGCTCTGGATCCCCCGCAAATCCCACCTGTTCGGGGGCACGCTGAACTTCGCCCGCCTGATCCCGCTGTTCCGTCTCAGCGCCCCTGCCGCGCTGCTCGCGCTCGCACTCGCGCTCAAGTAGGAAAAGGCGGCATGGCGTCCGTGCGGAACGTGCCTGCCGGACAACCGGAAAACTGCATCACAGATAAAGAGTTTGACTATGACACATCTGCATTTTATCGGAATCGGCGGAATCGGCATGAGCGGGCTGGCCGCGATGTGCGCGGATTCCGGGTACACCGTGACCGGCAGCGACCGCGGCGCGGAGCGCCCCAAAAACCGCCGTATCATCGACGCGCTCGAACTTCAGGGCATCCGCATCTATCCGCAGGACGGCTCCTATATCCGGGACGGCCGCCCCGATCTCCTGGTCTATTCCACCGCGATCGAAGAAGGCAACGCCGACTTCGTCGCGGGCGCCGGAATCGACCGCATCCACCGTTCGCAGTTGCTTGAGCGCGTGATACGCGAATCCGGTTTCGAGTGTTCCATCGCCGTCACCGGCAGCTGCGGCAAAAGCACCGTGACCGCCTATCTGGCCGAGGCGCTGACCAATCTCGGGGCCGATCCCTCCTGCCTCGACGGCGCGCTGATCAAGCGCTTCACCGGCGGCAGGTACGCGGGCAATTACCGTCACGGAGCCGGAAAGTACTTCGTATTCGAAGCGGATGAGAGCGACAAGAGCCTTGTGAACTACTCCCCCGACTACGCGATTATCCTGAACCTCGGCTGCGACCACTACGAAAAAGACGAGCTGGTCCGGGTGTTCGGGGAGTTTCTGGCAAAAGTGAAAAAAGGCGCGGTATTGGAACGCGAGGTCTATGAACTGGTCCGGCCCCGCCTGAAGCCCGGCTTTCCGGTACGGGTCATCGACGCCTCTCCCCGGCCGGATTCGCAGTTCGCAATCGAGGAGTACCGCATCCTGACCCGCACCGACGCGATCTACAGCCAGGGAGGGCGGCGCGAACGGCTCGCCCCCTCCGGCGACCGGGCGGTCACCGACACCATCGGCGCGACCAATCTGCTGTCGATCTACGGAATGCGTTCCGAAGGGTTCCGGCTGGAGAGCCGCCTCCCGGTGGCCCGTTTCACCGGCGGCCGCAAACTGGAGTTGCCGCAGCCCGGCTTTCACATGGCGATGAATGCACTCGCGATCGACGCGCTGCTGGAGTGGATTGGCTTTGATCCCGCCGAAACGATTGAGGCGCTGGAACGGTTCGACGGCGTCTGGCGGCGCAACGATTACGCCGGGCTTACCGCTTCCGGGGCGACGGTCTACGACGACTACGCGCACAATCCGGAAAAAATCGTCTCCTGCTTCCGCGCGATGCGCGAGATGGGCGACGGCAATATCTACGCGGTGTTCCAGCCGCACGGCTACGCCCCCTTCGGCTTCATGCGCGACCAGCTCTATCTCGAAATCGAGCCGGAACTGCGCAATAACGACCGCTTCATCCTGCTGCCGCCGTATTATGCGGGCGGCACCTCCAGCTTCAGGCCGAAGCCGGAGGAGGTGCTGGCCGACTGGCAGAGCCGCTGCCGCCGCCCGGAGCGTTTCATGTACTTCCCGAACCGGGAACTGCTGACCGATTTCCTGCTGCTGCAGAGCAAGCCCGGCGACACGATCGTGATCATGGGGGCGCGCGACAATTCGCTCAGCGACTACGCCGCTTCACTGACCGGCGAAAAACCCTGAAGTTCACGCCCTGACGGCGCAGGTGGAACCGCGCACGATCAACTCGGGCGGCACCCGGTACTGCAGCGGCATCGGGTCGCCGCCCTGTCTGCGTTTGAGCAGGATGCTTCCGGCCAGGCGGCCGATCCGGTAGAAGTCGTGCGCGACCGTGGTCAGCGGCACCGGCAGCCACGCGCCGAGGTTGATGTTGTCGAAGCCGACTACGCTGACCTCGTCCGGCACCCGGATTTTATACTCTTCAAGCATCCGGCAGACCGTCACCGCCAGCGTGTCGTTGCTGCAGAAAACCGCGGTCGGCGGCAGCGGTCCGTTGAGCTGGCCGCGCAGCCAGTTGCGCACGAACTCCTGCTGGGAGCCATTCATCTCCTGCACGTTGACCGTTTCAGCGCCGGGAATGATGCCGAGCCGTCCGTCGATTTCAAGGCCGCAGCGGGCGAATGCGCCGACCGCCCCGGCCAGGCGCTCGGAGAGGCTGACCCGGCTGACCGGGGCGCTCAGATAGGCGATCCGGCAGTGGCCGAGTTCATAAAGATGGCGGACCACCGTCTCGGCTCCCGCCGCATTGTCGGTCAGCACGCTGTCCCCCGGCGAATCAGGAAAGAAGCTGTCCACCAGCACAAAGGGAAAACCCTCCTGCCGCAGCGCCGCCAGCTGCTCCGCGATCGCGGGATGCTGGACCGACCAGATCACGAATCCGTCGTTCAGCGGACGCGAATACTCGCGCAGCAGCTCCAGTTCCTCATCCACGCTGTTGAAAAAATCAACACCCACCGTATAACCCGCCGAACGCACCGTGTCGCGCATCCCCTCAAGAATGCCGTGCCGCACCTGCGCGTCGTCCCCGACCGAAACAGGCGGACTGATGAATTTGAAAATCCCCGGTTCCTTCTCCGGCCTGCCCTCCGCCCGCCGCACCGGGGCGCCCACGGGACGGTTGATGAAGGAGCCTCGGCCGCGGGTGCGGGTGACCAGCCCCTCCCCGACCAGGTTGGAGAGGCTCTTGCTGATAGTCAGGCGGCTCACCTGAAATTCATCGACCAGCTCCTTTTCCGTCGGCAATTGGCTGCCCGGCGGATAGACCCCCGAAGCGATCCGGTTCCGGATCTCCTCCTCGATGCGCAGATAAATCAGTTTGTCCGACATGGATGCGGCTTCCTCGCTAAAAGGTTATCATTTTATTTCCTTTGTATATTATACCAAACAAAACATGCTTTTGCAAGTCATTTGCTAATCTTTTATGATTTTTTCCGAAAAATTCATCATTCCAGCCCAATACAGAGAAAAAACTCAAAAAAAATCCATTCCGATATTGACAAAACGATAATTGTTTGGTATACTTATAGCAGACAATACAAAAACAAAACATAATCATTTAGATTCAAAAGTCCAACCAACTTGATACAGGAGTCTCAAAACAATGAAACGCTTCCGGCATCCGACTTCAGCCGCGCCGTCAGCAGACGCCGTCTGCCGCCTGAAACAGGCAATCGCAAATTTCACCCTGATTGAGCTGCTCGTGAACACAACTTGTAAAATATACTATCTATCCCCATATGCCGCTCTGCGTAAAAGAGAGGGGTTCGGGGGAGAGAAAGCGGCGATTTGCGCCGCGTCTCTCCCCGTACCAACCAATCTGAACATCTCTCTCATTCTTCGCAGGCTCTTACGCCTTGGCCAATGCTCTGCAAGCGGCAAGTCGGAGCAAAAACGTGAAGTTGTCTTTCCGCAAAAAAGCGGGAAGACAACTTCACGTTATTGCGGATCTTCCTTCCCCGCCGGCCGACCGCGCCACCGCCTGTCGACTGTCCCGTACCCGGCACCGGCACCTTGCCGGACGCAGGGGGCGCGGGGGGCGGCGGATACGCCCCCCGCATACCGCCATGTAAGGCCGTTTACCCTTATTGAGCTGCTCGTAGTGATCGCAATCATCGCGATTCTGGCGGCGATGCTGCTGCCGGCGCTGAATCAGGCGCGGGAAAAGGCGCGCGGCATCAGCTGCCTGAATCAGATCGGCCAGTTGACGCGGGCGCATATCCTCTACTCCGACGCTTTCGACGGCTGGCTGGTGGTCAAGACCACCAATCCGCCCAACCGGCCGTGGGGACAGGTGCTGAAGGAGCAGGAGTTCACGACACAGAAGACGCTTTTCTGCCCTTCGCTCACGGCCCGGGGCGACTACTGGAACACCTACGGCATGTACCGCGCCAACCTCGGCAACTATTCATTCTATGAAACGAATAAAGAGAGGTTCGGCAAATACCTGAAGGAGGTGCCCAATGACGGCATCTACTACGCGACGGCCCGGATGAAGAATCCCTCCGGCCTGATGCTGCTGACCGACACCCTTTACTGCGCCGGAAGCAACAAGGGCAAAGGGGATACCGTATTCGACCCGCACTCCATCAGCAGTTCCGAAAGCGTCGGCGTCGCCCTGCAGCACGGCAACCGGGCCTCCGGCGGTTTCGCCGACGGACACGCCGCCGCTCAGGGAAAAACCGAGTTGTGGGAATACGGCTTCAAGGCCCTTGTCATCAATTCCGCCTACGTCAAAAAATAAATTTCAGGAAAGGATTTTTACATGCTCAGAACATTCTGCACCGGCGTTGCCGCGCTGGCTTTCGCCGCCTCCCTCTCCGCTGCGCCGGAAATCGAGGTCGATATCGCGAAACAGACGGGAACGATCAACCGCAAACTCGCCGGGGTGTCGCAGGGCGGCAACGCCGGAAGTTTCTTCAAGCCGGCGATCCGCAAGGGGCTGGAGGGGCTGCCGCTTCCGCTCGTCCGTATCGAAATGATCACCAACAGCCGTCCCCACGCCCTCTATGACGCGTCAACCGGGAAATTCAACTGGACGAAACTTGACGAGGAGATCGAGGCGGTCCGAAAAGCCGGCGGCGAAGTGATCATCAACCTTTTCAGCACGCCGCAACACCTGGCGAGCGACCCGGCGGCGAAAGTTCCGGCTTTCACGCCGCCGAAGGACTTCCGGGCTTACGCGGAATTCTGCGCCGAAATCGTCCGCCACGTGAATATCGACCGAAAATACGGCGTCAAGTATTGGGAGTTCTGGAACGAACCCTCCGGCAGTTGGTTCTGGACCGACTGGAAGAACGGAAACCGCCGCTTCTTCGAGCTTTACGGAATGGTCGCCAACGCGGTCAAGCAGACCGATCCCGGCGCGCTGGTCGGCGGTTTCGGCGACAACGCCCAGTACCCGGAACATTATGCGGGCTGGTTCCGATACCTGAAAGAGAACCCCGCACCGCTGGACTTCATCACGATCCACTATTACGGCGACTGGGCGGGCAAAAACGGAACTCCCGCACCGCAGAACTACGTACGCTTCGCCGAACGGATGCAGGAACTGTGCCGCCGGGAACTGGGGCGGGAACTGCCGCTCTTCTACACCGAATGGAACCTTCCGGCCGAATCGGTGAACCGCTTTCCCGCCGCGCAGGTCGCCGCGTGGACCGGCTACGCGCTCGCGGCAATGCAGGAATACGGCAAAATCGACGGCGCGGCTTTCTTCCGCATCGAGCACTACCGCGACCCGGCTTCCAGCCTGCTCGACCCGCAGGGGAACCGGCGCACCGCGTCGCGAGTCCTGCAAGCCTTTGCCGAACTGCCGGAGCAGCAACTGGCAGTCCCGGTTTCGCCGGAAGACACCGCCGTGCTCGCCGCCGGAAACGCCGATGCCGCCGCGGTACTGATCAGCCGTTACGCTCCCGCCGGTGACGCGACGGCGATGACCGTGCCGGTCCGTTTCCGCAACCTGCGGCCGGATGCCGCCTATGCCGTGAGCATCGCGCAGGAGGATTCCACTTCAGCTTCCCGGCTTGGAGCATCCGCACCGCAGGAGCAATCGCACCGCAGCGACGAGGAGGGCAATCTGACCATACCGGTGCGGCTGGAGCCGTTCTCGGTTGCCGGGCTTACCCTCCGGAGATAACGGGCCGGGTGAATCCATAACAAGTTTTTTTCATTCCGTCCCGTCCAGAAATTCCCAGCCGACGACATGGGCATCCATACGCTCTCCCGGGCGGAAAGCGGCTTTATAATTGATGCTCAATTTCGTCGTGTCGCTCTGCCTCGCCACTTTGAAAACCGCACGATGTTTTCCGGCGGGCAAATCGACCGGGTCCAGATTGATGTTTTCCGGAGTCAGGTAAGTCTCAAATTCCGCCCGCGCCAGCTCCCGGCCATCCAGCCAGAACACCAGCGGAGAAGTACGGCCGATCGAAATGCCGATCTTCCCATCCTCTTTCGTCACGAATTCCGAAACGAGGTAAAACACCGCCGGCCCCTGAAAGCCGAATACCTGGTCCACCGGGATCAGGTCATCCACGGCGTTCACCCGGCCGTGCGGCGGAAGTTCAAGCGTTCCGGCCGCCAGCGCCGCCTCATCCAGCCCGACCAGATCCAACCCGGCGCGCATATTCAAGTGATAATTGCGAATTGCCGTGCAATTATTGTTGAATCCCCCTTGCGGAATATGCCGCAGATATGACTCCTCGCCAAGTTTCACCTGCGGAACCGTCGCAAAATTCCCCCAGAAAGGTCCGTAGACCTGCCACGGCACCGCCGCCGCGAATCCGAACAGAAAAACAGTCCCGCCGAATTCCGCCCGGATCAGATCGCCATCCAGAATCCGGTGTGGCTCCAGATGCCGCACCCGTACCGGAATCCCGGCACTTCCACCGGCCTCAATCCTCACATCCGCTTCATATTCAAACCGGAACGCTTCACTGCCGGTCAGCGTCAGCACGCCTTCCCGGAACCGGTCTGACAAATTGAAAATCTTCAACACACACTCCGCCTCACCTCCTGCGGCGATCACCGGCATACCCCGGTATTCCACCTCAAAGCGGAAATCGCGCTTCCGCGTCGGCAGCCGGAATGCTTCCACCCCGGCCGGAATTTCCGTCACCTTGAGCTTCCTGTTCCAGAACCGCTCCGCCTCAAGCGTCAGCCGGGCGATATCGGCGGCAAGGTCCTCAATCCGGTCGGAACGGCGGTGCAGCTCGAAATTCGTCACATAACCGGTATCTTCCATGCCGTAATCCTTCCGCAGCTTTTCCGCCCCCCGGATGATGCCGAGAACCGCTCCGGCGATTCCGCAGGTGCAATCGGTATCGAAACCGCTGTTCAACGCGATCATGGTGGTCCGCTCCATATCGCCGTCCCCCATCAGCAGCGCCGTCAGCGTAATGCCGATATTCTCAAACATATTCGTGCAGTCCGGATGGCCGTAATCGCGGATGATCCGTTCGCGCACCCCGCGCCAATCCGGCTCTTCGCGGCAGAACCGGCGGGTATCGGCGATGAGCCGGGCCAGCCTGGAAGCGGCAGGGATCACCGCCAGGCCGGCGTCGATCAGTTTCTGCAGGTCATCTTCCACAAAGGCGGCCGCCTCCATCGCCGCGATAAAGGCTTCGGAATAAACCGACTCCTCCGAATGGTCGATCTGTCCGTCCAACCGGCAGATTCGCCCGGCCAGTCCGGGATCGCCCGCCGCGAGACACGCCCAGATCTCAGCGCGGATGCAGCAGCCCATCCCCTGATGATAAAAATGATTGTTGTAGGAACCGGAAACCGGCGGATGAATCCCCCGCCGGAAATTGCGCTTGAAATAAGCATATTCGCCCGGATTGTAGGGAACGTGGTTCAGAAACGCCTGCGCCAGATCGTCCGAATCAAAATCGAGCCCGATTTCTTCCAGTACGTTGAGCCAGAGAATCTGAAGCTCCAGATCGTCGTTCGGCTCCGTGATCCGCCAGAATTCCGGCTGGAACCGGTAGTCGAAAGCCTGTTTGCACCCTTCCAACGGCGCACCGATCGAACCGCACACGCACTTTCCCAGCCAACAGCCGTAGACCTTGTCGAAATAAGTCTGATAATTCATGAAAGCTCCGCCTTTCGTTGTTGATGGTATAGTATAGCACAGCACCGCCGGGAAAAGTTGTATGATTTCAAGAAAGAGTTGTACAATACGATATTTTTCTTGACTTCGCTTCAACCCGGACTATTTTTATAGAAAAACAGGGCGGTATTTTCAATGGAATTGTATCATCTGAACGACTATTGTTCTCCCGATCTGCCCCTCGCGGTCTGGCCGGTGCAGAAAGCAGGCGCGATCGGTCTGCACAGACATGACTGTTTTGAACTCGTGTTCATCACGCGCGGCACCGGTCTCTGCCGGATCAACGATCTGTCCTACCCGGTGCTGCGCGGCGACGTTTACATACTCAATCCGCACGACACGCATTGTTACGAGATGGCATCCAGCTGTACTTTTTACAACATTCTTTTTCGACGCGAACTACTGCAGCACGAACCCGCGCTGACTCCTCTGCTTGACGACTGGGAAAGCCGGACGGACCGGAAGCTCTATCAATTGGAAAACGATGAAACCGATGCGGAAGAATTCCGTTTTCAGGAGATCATTGTAGAACTGAAGAAACGCCTTCCGGGTTATGAAGCGGCCGTACGCGCGCTGTTCGCCGTTTTTCTGGTCCGGCTGCTGCGGCGCGGGAACTGCGAACGGCACATCCCGCCGGGGCACCGGCCAAGCGCCTCCAAAGTATTTGAATACATCAATGCCCATCTCGGCAGTACCATATCCCTGCGGGAACTGGCCGGCGTGGCGGGCATGAGCACGCCGGCTTTCGCCGGCGCATTCCGGCAATGGACGGGCAACTCCGTTCCCGGCCACATCGGCGCCCTCCGCATCCGGCAAGCACGCCGCCTGCTTGAAGAACGAAAACTTACCATCGGGGAAATTGCGCTGCGGCTCGGTTTCTACGATACCTGTCACTTCTCCCGCGTTTTCAGGAAAAAGACCGGGCTTTCCCCTCGAGAGTACCGGCAGCTCGGACACTTCGCCTCCCCACGGTAAACGGCCGGTTCATTGCTGCTCGCGCTTTTTCTTTTCTTCCTCGGCTTTCTTTTTCGCGGCGGCCTCCCGGGCTTTGCGGGCCTTGTCGTCGGCGGCTTTCTTGGCCTTGCGGGTGTCGGAGATCAGTTTGTTCAGCGCCTGCATGTTGGCGGCCTTCGGAAACTTCCGTTTCGCGTCTTCAAGGGTTTTCAGCCGGGCAGCGAGATTCTTGTTCTTCTTCGCCTGATTCATCACGTTATTCACGGACCTGGCCTGCTGTTCGGCGATTTTCTTCTCTTTTTCCAGCTCTTTTCTGCGCTCCTCCCAGCGGGCCTGCTGTTCCTTGAGCAGTTGCCGGTGCTGTTCAAGCTCCTTTTTCAGCGTCGCCTTGTCCGCGTCGGAGAGGTCTTTTTCGGTCAGGATGCAGCCGCCGTCCCGGTGGAGCACCTCAATGCCGCGCCAGGTCACATTGACCACCTCGACATCGCGGTAGTCGCCGATCTTCGCATAGGCGGCCCACAGCGGACTTCCGCCGGCCAGCAGCAGGATACAGAATATCGGAAAAATCTTTTTCATAATCACGATTCCTTGTATGAAACGTTTTCAACCTATTACAATATACTACATAATCAACGTTTTACAAGGTCCATTCCCGCTGCGGCGCCGATTCCGCGCCATACTCCCGCAGCCAAATGCCGTAATGAGGGAGGAGACCGGCCTTCACCTTGCATGTGCCAGTCGCCGCATGCCTCCGGAGCGGCATTGGCGTGCCCTCCCGGCAGCGGCTCCCTGCCGGCAATTTTTTTTAAAATTTCAATGTATCGAGACTTGATTTAAGTGTATCGACACATTATACTATGCCAGACGGAACTGAATCAGCCAAACGGGAAAGCCTTTTCAAATGGTCAGAAAAAACGCCGCCGTGTCCTCCGGCCACAAGTACGAGCAGTTGTACCGGGAGTTGAAGGAACAGCTCTTCGCCATGTCTCCCGGCAGCAGTTTTCCTTCCGTGCGCGAACTGATGAAGTCGCACGGCGTCAGCCAGGCGACGGTCTGCAAGGCCCTCGCCGACCTTGAGGAGGAAAAGCTGCTTTCGCGCAACGTCGGCAGCGGCACTTTCGTGACCGAGGAAGTGCTCAAGTACAGCCCCGGCGCCCGTCCGGTCATCGGGTTGTCCATCCCGAACTGGCCGGGCAAGTCCAACGCGCTCAAGCAGTATCACTTTTACAAGTTGAAGGACGAATATGGGTTCGAGCTGCTTTTCCTGCCGTTCGACTATCAGAAATACCGGGTGATTCCGGTGCTTCCGCGCACCCGCATCGACCTGCTGATCGTGTCGCCCTCCGCGGACAACCTGCGGAACGAAGACGCGGCGCTGCTCGAATCGTTCGGGATTCCCTTCATCGTTTTCGGCAGGGACTGCAACCGCCTCCGGCTGAATTGCGTCTGGCGGGACGAGGAGTTCATCGGCATGAAAGTCGCCCGGGAACTGCTGGAACTCGGCCACCGCAAACTGGCGCTGGTCATCACCGAACCGCGCATATCCGCCGTGGAGAGCCGCTGCAAGGGCTTTCTGCAATATTGCGAACTCAACGGCGTCACTCCGCAGGTCATCGACTGCGGCATCGCCCCCGGAGAAAACTCCCTGCCGAAAGTGTACCGGACCATCACCAACCTGCTGCACGACGGCAGGCCGGAGGCGACCGGCTTTTTCTTCATCAGCGAAGAACCGGTGCTGGGCGCCTACAAAGCCTTTTATGAAGCCGGGGTGAAAATCCCGGAGGAAGTCAGCATCATCGGCTGCGGCAACACCGGCGACAGCGAATTTTTCCATCCGGGGCTGACCACGGTGGACGACGATATGCAGCAGATGGTCCGCTGCACCTACGAAGCGGCGCAGAAACTGTTGCGCAATTCGGAATTGATCAATACCGGAATCCGGTTTGAACTGGTCGAACGCGGTTCGACGGCGCCGGTTCCGGGGTCTTCTTTCCTCATGTCCAACAACAAAGGAAACTCCAAATGCTGACCGAAAAATTCCCCCATTCCCCCGTAAGCGGCTCCCGCAGACTGACAAGCAATTTTACACTTATCGAGCTGCTCGTGAACACAACTTGTAAAATATACAATCAGTCCACGACTGCCGCTCTGCGTAAAAGAGAGGGGCGCGGGGGAGAGAAAGCGGCGACCAGCGCCGCGTCTCTCCCCGTACCAAACGATCTCAACCTCTCGCACACTCCCGGCAAGCTCTCACGCCTCCGCCAATGCTCTGCAAGCGGCAAGTCGGAGCAAAAACGTGAAATCATCTTTCCGCAAAAAAGCGGGAAGATGATTTCACGTTATTGCGAATCTTCTTCCCCCGCCGAGCAACCGCGGCCCCGCCTGTCGACCGTCCCGTACCCGGCACCGGCACCTTGCCGGACGCAGGGGGCGCGGGGGGCGGCGGATACGCCCCCCGCATACCGCCATGTAAGGCCGGCCATCGCAAAATTTACGCTGATTGAGCTGCTCGTGGTGATAGCGATCATCGCGATACTGGCCGCGATGCTGCTCCCGGTCCTCCAGAAAGCCCGGAACCAGGCCCGGAGCATCCAATGCGTCAGCAACTTGAAACAGGTCTTTTCGGGACTTGCGTTCTATGCCGGGGACCACAAATATTATCCGGCGGCCAAACCTTCGCAGGAGGCGGGAGCGGCTTATCCGGGGGAATCCTTCGTCTGGACATTCCGCACGGCTCCCTATCTCGGGCAGCGCGGCGTTCCCCGGGCGCATGACGGAATCGACGTGTGGCAGGACGCCTCCGACATCCGCAACGCCGGTGTATTGAACTGTCCCGGTCTTGTGATCGGCAAGAAAGATATGTCCTGCTATGCGATGAACACCTTCGGCCGCTACAAGGAGGACTTCCGCATGACCGCCCTCGCCGCGCCACCGGAAGTCGACTTGAATTCTCCCGGCGGAAACAGCCTCTATGCCAAGCCGGACTCCCGCTGCACCAAAAGCTCCGGCGGGATCGCCCCGCCCTCCCCCTCGCGGATGCTCTTTGTTTCGGAGCTGGGCTACGGCGCGGAGATGGCCGCCAACGCGGGCATCCCGTGCAACATCCGGAACGGCACTTACTTGAACAACGTCTACAACGGCCTGTTCCAGAACGGCTTTGAAGCCTCGTTCCGCCACAGCGCCAGAAAATCCGTCCTGTGGTTCGACGGCCACGTGTCGCAGGTCCGCTACAAGGAAGTCAACTGGAGCCTCGTCATCCCCTAATCCCGCAGGATCATGATATGAAAACGCGCATTTTTCTTTCGCTTTTTTTGCTGTTCCAGCTCATCGCCGCATCCGCCGCGGCGGAACGCATCCGGCTTTCGCCGGACCGGGGGCTGTATCTGCATATTCCGGGCCAAAAGGAACCGATTCTTTTTCCGCGTTCCGGCGACGGAGTCGCGGTCACCTGGAATCCGCAGGAATCCAAGTACATCTCCCTCTCTTTCCCGGAGAAGCGGAAACTGCCGGAATTCACCCGGCTTTCGGTTACCGCCCGATTCCGGGTTCCGGCGGATACGCCGGTTCGCAAGGTGAGTTTGCGCCTGCTCGACAGCGGCAACGAAAATTTCCAGTTCTCCCGGCCCGCCGTCGTCCGGGACGGCCTCATCGAAGCCGTCTGGGAGATTCCCGCCGGCAGTCAGCCGCACGGCTGGGGCGGCGACGGCAATAAAATGCTCGACCAGCCCGCCCGCGTCTACGGATTCAGCATCGACCACGCCCGGCAGGGAAACCGGACGAGTCTGGAACTGCTTTCGGTCGAAATCGGCGTTGCCGGAGGCGGAACCGTCTCCGCAGAACGGCCGTTCCACACATTCAACTCCGACGAAATCCACCGCCGCAGAAGCGGAACCGGGGAACTTCATCCCGGTTCCGAAGCCTTGCTGGTCACCGGAATCGTCGGCGAATGTTTCGTGACTGAACGCCGCAACCCGGTCCGCACCTTCCACGCAAAGCCGCGGAAGCTGAAAGTCACGGCGGAACTTCTCGCCGGAAATCCCCGGCTCCGCTGGAGTTTCCGGGACGCGGGCAACCGGCTTTTGAAAACTCCGGCGCTTCCCCTGAAGCTGGGGAAAAACACGCTCGAAGTCGATCTGGACTCCCTGTTTGCCGGCGCCCGCCTCCCGTTCCGGGCGGAGGGTTTCACCCTCTCCTGCGACGGCGATACGCCGGGAGCCGTATTGCTGACGGGGGCAACCCTCGTCACGGCGGAACCGCCCTCCGGGGCGCTGGACTTGGAAATCGTCACCGGCAACGCCCTGCATGTGCTGAAATGGGGCGAAGAGAACGCATTCAAGCTGAAGTTCACCAACCGCTCCAACCGGGGCGGCGAATTCACCGCCGATCTGGAATTCCGCGACTTTTTCGGGAACGGTTTCCGGGAGCGCGCGACATTCCAACTGGAAGCCGGAGAGACCGCCGGCCACACTCCCCGGCGGTTGCCCGGTTCTTTCGGCCATTGGGAAGTCGCCGCCGACATCACCGAACACGGCGCGCCGGAATTCCGGAGCCGCAAAACCGGAAACTTCGCCTACCTCGCTCCCGCCGGTCCGACTCCCGGGCGGGCGCCGGGCTTTCTGTTCGGAATCTGCAACAACTCCGCCTCCTGGAGTCCGGGCGAACAGCAGAAAGGGATCGAGGCGGCGGCCCTCTGCGGCGCGAAGATCGTGCGGAACACCTTCGAGTGGCAGCGTCTGCAGCCCGCGCCGGACCGGTGGAACTTCGCGCCGCTCGACTCCCTGATCGACCGCCATCTGGCGGCCGGAATCGAGCTTCAGGGCTTCTTCGGCTTCACCCCGCGCTGGGCCGCCCCCCCGGAACGACGCAACGCTTCCGACTGGAAAAGCTGGAACCGGGGTGCGCCCGATCCCGGCGCATGGCGCAATTATGTGCGGACCGTGCTGTCCCGCTACCGCGGCAAAATCCGCTACTGGGAGGTCTGGAACGAGCCGGACCTCTCCGGCTTCAACCGCATGAGTCTCGAAGAGTACGCGGCCCTCCTGAAAACCGCCGGAGAAATCGCCCGGCAGAACGCGCCGGAAGCAGTCGTCATGACCGGCGGCTTCGCGACCGCCATCGGCCACACCGGCCTGAAAAGCCCCACTTTCCAGCGCGACTGCCTGAAGCTGGCCCGGGGCGCTTTCCAGCTTCACGCCTACCACCAGCACGGTTCTTTCGACCGGTTCCGCAATGCGGTGGACGGCAAGTTCCTGCCGATGCGCCGGGAAACGGGAACCGACGTCCCGTGGTACGCCAACGAAACGGCGGTCAGCTCCATGAACGGCACCGAACGCAACCAGGCACTGACCCTCTTTAAAAAGCTGATTTTCGCATGGGCGCGCGGCGCGGTCGGCTACAACTGGTACAACCTGCGCAATGACGGTTTCGACCCGATGAACGCGGAACACAATTACGGGATGATGAGCTTCGATTTCCAGCCCAAGCCGGTCTACTCCGTATTCAATATGCTCGCCGGCACGTTCCGGGAAGCGCGATTCCTCCGCCCGCTCGAAACGGGCGACGATTTTCCGGCCTTCGTCTTTGCGGACGGGAAAAACCTCCTGATTCCCGCCTGGAACGAATCCGGTTCCGGCAGTACGCTCTCCGTCGCTCTCCGCACCGACGCCGCCGCGGCCTCCGTCATCGACCTGATGGGGAACGAAGTCCCACAGGAGACGGAACAGGGCGTGGCGCTTCTTTCGCTGACTCCGATGCCCGCCACGCTGAAACTGAAAGGCGCGAGCCGTGTCGAACTGGCCGGACGGCTTCTGGAAGCGGCGGCTTCCGGCGCGGCCGCTCCCGGCCGGAGCTTCCGGGTCGCCTGCCGGCTTTTCAACCCGTTCGACCGGGAAAGAGAGTTCCGGCTCAAACTGGAAAACCTGCCGGAGGAGTTCCGGGTTTCCGGGAACGCCAGACACCTCACCGTCCCGCCGAACCGGACGGAAACCGTCGAATTTGAACTCTCCGCCCTCCCCGGCTTCAAACCGGAATACGGACACACCTGCCAACTCAGGCTCGCCTACGAGCTGCACGGCACGCCGTGGCGGGGCAGCCTCGACATTCCGGTCAATTCGGCGGTCGTGATTCCGGCCCGGGCGGATTTCGACCGCGCCCCCGACTTCCGGCTCCGCGATATCTCCCAGGTGGTCTCGCTGACCGCGGCGGACCCGGCGCTGGCCCACCGCCTCTGGCGCGGCCCGGACGACCTCAGCGCCGAACTTTTCCTGAAACTTGATGGCGGCGAACTGCGGATCAAGGTTCTGGTGACCGACGACAGGCACGTCCAGCCCTTTACGGGATTCTCCGTCTGGAAAGGCGACAATATCCAGCTCGCCTTCCAACTGCCGGGACAGCGGGGCTGCTGGGAACTCGGACTCTCCCGGCTCGACACCGGCCGGTCCGAGGTGTTCCTTTACCAGGCTCCGGACGGTTTCGCCCCGGAGGCGGCACAGGAGATGAAGCTCGTCACCACCCGGAAAGAAAACGTGACCGGATATGAACTGGCCATTCCGCTGAAAACGGTCGCCCTCACTCCGGCAGCCGCCCGGCAGGGATTCCGTTTCAACCTGCTGATCAACGACAACGACGGCGAAGGGCGCGACGGCTGGATTCACATCGCCCCCGGCATCGGCGAGAATAAGAATCCGGAACGATTCCCCTTTATTCTGTTTGAACAGGAGGTCGGGAATTTCGCCGCCGCTCCGCCTCGGAATCCCTGAAATTCCGCGATTTGTCCGGCTTTCATATTTAAAAGTCGTCGAAATGGTATTATATTGAATAAGACAGGAAGATCCAACATCTCCCGGAGAGGATACCATGAAGATGAGAACGTTTCCGAAAATTCCGGCGACAGCCGTACTGCTGCTTCTCGCCATTGCCGCCGTCGCCGAACCGATCAATATCCGCATGTCGCGCGAGGACCGCTTCCGGCTTCAACCGCCGCAGGGCGCGCAGCTCAAGCTGGAAAAATACATGCCCAACCGCATCGCGGTCGCCGAAATCACCGGCCCGCAGCAGCAGTATCAGATGCAGCTGACCTTTCTCGCGTCGCTGGCTTCGGAGGGAGTGCTCAATGACGCCGACAAGCTGGAAAACGCGCTGCGGGTGCGTGCACGCGAATTTCTGCCGCAGTGCGTGGAACAGCTTTTCCGGGTTTACCCGGCCAACCCGGCGGGCCGTCCCGCCGCGCTGCTCTATCTGACCGACCGCAAATACGCCGAAAAGCTCCCGCCCGCCGGAGAGTGGCGATACCTGACCTGCGGCATGGTGCGGATCGGCGACAACGCCGTGCTCACCTATCTGCTGAAAACCAATTCGATCGGCACGCCGGAGTATGCGCGGCTGCTGAAATTCGTCGACTCCTTCGTCAAACCGGCGGCCTCCGCCCCGGCCGGAGCGAAAATTTCCGACAGCCGGGCCGCGGTCCAGGCCCTGATCCGGGCGACCCCGGAAGCGGCGGCCTATCTGCCGTTCACCGCAACACTCAACGGCAGCCACTGGCAGCTGGACGGCTCCCGGCTGGACAACACCGCCCCGCTGAATGACACCCGCCACTATCAGGTCGAAACCGCAACCGGAAAGGTTTCGGAGCTGAAATGAAACCGCGCGATATCTCCGAAATCGACCGGAATTTCAAAATCGCCTCCGTCGGCGAGCTGGATGTGGAGTTCCGCGATGCGCTGCAGCCGCCGTTTGCGGCGGAGGGCTTCGCGTGGCGCAAACCCGACGCCCCGCTCTATCGGCTGCCGGAACATTTCACCACCGCCGAAATCAATCAGGGAGCCCTCGATCTCGCGCACCACACCTCGGGCGGCACGATCCGTTTCCGCACCGATTCGCCCTGCCTTGCGCTGCGCGCGCAACTGGCTTACTCCTTTGATATGAATCACATGCCGCGCACCGGCAGCGCGGGCTTCGACCTCTACCGGAGAGAAAGCGGGGGTTTCGTCTTTCAGGCCGCCGCCCAGCCGAACCGCGACCAGCAACTGCTGGAGCTGCCGCTGCTGCGCGACGGCTCCGGCAAAATGACCGAATATCTGTTGAACCTGCCGCTCTACGGCGGCGCGGCCTCGGTTGAAATCGGCGTTGCTCCGGGCAGCGCGGTGCTGCCGCCCGCACCGCACCGGATAGCGAAACCGATCCTGTTCTACGGTTCGAGCATCACACAGGGAGGCTGTGCGTCGCGCCCCGGCAACTCCTACGCCAATCTGCTCTGCCGCGCTCTGGATGCGGAGGAGATCAACCTCGGCTTCTCCGGCAGCGGCAAGGGGGAAATCGCGCTGGCCGAAGCGATCGGCGAACTGGAGCTCGCCGCCGTCGTGCTCGACTACGACCACAACGCGCCGGACGAAGCCCACCTGGAAGCGACCCACGAACCGTTCTTCCGGGCGATCCGAAACCGGCGGCCGGAGCTGCCGGTGTTACTCGTGTCAAGATGCGACTTCCACGGCACCGCCGCCGACATCCGCCGCCGGGAGATCATTCGCGCGACCTGGGAACACGCGGCCGCGGCGGGCGACCGGCACGTGCGGTTTCTCGACGGCGAACTGCTGTTCGGCGCCGAGGAGCGCGACGCCTGCACCGTGGACGGCTGCCATCCGAACGATCTCGGCTTCTACCGGATGTACCGCACCATGCTGCCGCTCCTCGCCGAGATGACCGGAGCATGAGTTTCAGCGGGTCAGGTGGTAGGCCATCACCCCGCCGGGAAAACAGCCGGTATCCGCCTTGAACCGGAAAATTCCGTTTTTGAATTCTCCCGAAACCTCGCCGAGTTCCGAACCGTCCGTCGCCAGCGCGGCAACCCGCCACGGCGCCGGACCGGCCAATTCCAGTTCTGCCGTACCGCGTTCGACCAGCAGCGGCCACGTTCCCCAGCTGTTACAGATATCGTTGGCAGCATATGGAACGTTGCTGCCGGAGAGGTTGGTCAGGTGAATAATCAGAAGGTCTCCACTTTCGGCCAGCGGCTTTCCGTCCCGGGAGATCGCGGCAACGGTCATGAATCTGTCAGCGTTTTTCACCCGGAGCACTCCCGCTGCAAGCGACCCTTTCGGCAGTGTGGCGGTTTCCGTCCGTTCCGTGACGACCGCGAAAGTTCCATCGGCAGGAACCAACCTGAGCCGGGGATCGGGAGCAACGGCCATGCCGGGCCGGAAGAGCCGGGCGCCGTCAGGAAGCGGTTCTCCGTCGATATGCCAGCCGACCTGTGCGTTCAGTCCGATCTCCCCCGATTCCGGCGGAAGAGAACCGCGAACGGCAAAATCACGGGGAAGCGGGAAAGTAATCTTCTCTCTCGCCGGAGCCATGTCACCGCGCAGGAACAGTGCAATCACAATCCGGTCACTGAGCTGCTGCATAGGATCGTTGACGGCGTCGAAAGGGAAAAGAGTATTGATTCCTTTGAGCCCGCCCGCTCCGTGGCACCAGGTAAAGCGCCACAATCCTCCCCAGTTCTGCAAGGCGGCGTAGGCGCCGATCAACGGTCCCTGTTCCGCACGGAACGGATTGGGGTAGCAATAGTTGAATTCGCTGACCGTGAACGGCTTACCGAAACAACGGCGCGGCATGAGCTCCCGCTGCAGCAGCGCATTGTTGCGGATCGGAGAACTGGTATCGAACTGGATCGGCGGATTCCACGGATTCACCGGAAAGCTGGGATGGGCAAAATAGCTGTGTTCATCCGTGTAGTCCGCGCGATCGGCCAGTTTATAGTTGCAGTTGAATCCGGTCAACATAGTTTTCAGTTTCAGTTCGTTCCGGACGAAATCGAGCATTTCGGAACTCATTTCAAGTTCCAATTCGGCCAGGAAGCGGCTGAAGGAGGCGTTGTCTCCCGCATGCAGCCCTTTCACTTTTTTCCAATCTTCAAACTTCTTCCGATAAATCGGAATCAGTTCGGGGCTTCCTCCCCAACTGCCGGCCAGCGACGCTTCGTTGACCATCGCCAGCGTGGCCAGCGCCGGATCCTCGCCCCAGGTCATACCGGTATAGGGATTCCTGTGGTTCATCCAGCGGCGGACGAACTCCTTCCAGTTTTCCATCGCCGCGCGGTTGACCGCAAGCAGGCCCTTGACATTTTTCAAAGTTTGAGGGTTCTTCACGCCGATGTTGTCGCCGGGCTTGAACTGCCGGTTCACATAAAGGTCGGTAGTCAGATAAATACCGTGTTCTTTGCATTTTGCGAAAAGGTAGTCGAGCTTATCCAGTGCGACAGGGTCGAAAGTCAGCGAATCGGCGGCATTTTTGTCGATAAGCTCGGATTCCTGATGATGAAACCGGACCGTATTATACCCCATCCGCACCAGATATTCCACCAGTTCATCCGCATCTTTCCTGTCCGGCGTGTTAGCACTGAAGCAGAGGTTGACGCCGTAAAATCGGATTCGTTTGTCCGGCGCATTTTCAAAAGTGAATTCTCCGTCGGAGGTGGAACGGACAAAACCGTATTTGCCGGCAGGAGCGTCCAGCGGGCTGATCCGCGAGAAATCCAGCGGACTGCCGGGGATGATGTTCCGCTCGAAACGAAGCCGTTTCCACTGTTCCCCCTCCTTGATCGTAAATGGACGGCTCGGTCGTGCCGGGAAACGGATGGGACGGTCGCTCAGCGTCACCGCGGCGACCGTCCAGGTGACGTTTTCCGGCATGGCGGAACGGAACGCCACCGCCACCGGGCGCTCCCCTGAGAGCGCAAAACTTGAAGCGTAGAATCCGGCGGGAGAAGCCCCCTCTGCGCTCGTAATCGCCAATGCCGCATTCGGACACGAATTATTCGGCGCGGTCCGGTTGCCGCAATCGACATCGTTCCTGACAGGAATCGATTCGCATTTCCCGTCGGCATAAGTGATATCGAGAAATCCGACCGGCCTGCCTTTTTCCGGCAGCCAGCCGGCCAGCAGATTCCAATCGACGGCATGCAGCAGATTGACCGCCCGAGCCCGGTTGGCGGGCAACGGAAGTTTTACCTGTTCGGCGGAAACGCCGCGTCCGACCGCAACCGTCTTTCCGTCCGCACGAATTCGGAACGGGAAACCGTTGAACTTCAATTCACCGGGAGGCGGAAAATCCGGGACGCCGCCGTTGGCGACTTTTCCCAATTCAACGGGGAGCGCCCCGGACGGCAGAATTTCGAGATCAAACTCGATCTTTGCGGCATTCAGCAAACCATCGGGCGCAGATTGCCTGATACAGGCGAGCCGGATGGAAACCGAGTTGCCGTTGTACTTCCGGTTATCCTGTATTCTGGGGCGAAGTTTCCCGGAAATGACGAAAGCCGTTCCTCCCGGCATTTCCACCCGGATCGAACGAACCTGACGGTGATCGAACAATTCCGGATTTCCGGCGACTTCCGGTACAATAACCGCCTTGCCGTCCACCAGCAGTTTCACGCCGGGAAGCGGGAGATCGAAGTCGGCGAAAACGGCATTCGCGAACACCGGCGACGCAAATTTGAATTCCCCTTCAATGCGGTATTTGTTCGGCCCGGTCCGACGTACCGTTTCGGAAGCATGAGCCTGAACACCGGAAAATTCAAACTCCCCGGAAAAGTTCCGTAAATCCGATCCGGCTTCACTCTTGAGGTTCCGCCACTGGGCATTTCCCGGAACACTCCAGGAGCTGGTGGCGGCGCGGAGGCTCAATGTCACATTGCCGATTTTCAGGATGCCGTTCGACTCCAGCACGCTTCCGGGCGGCAGTTCAACGGCCCGAAGCACGGCGCAGATTCCGAGCAGCATCCCGGCAATTAACAGAAAACGGTTCATTTCATTTCCTTTCAAAGTTAGTTTAGGCGAAGATCAATTGTAAGGCTGCCATCGTTTTGTATCGTACAGCTCCGGCTGGGATACGGCGGCCGTATGCCCGTCGAAAAACAGGACATTGGCACGGCGGGAATGGATAAAATGGATTCCTGATCCGGTTATATAACCGGTTTCAGACGAAGCGTTTCCAGGATAAATATTCCATTGTCCGCTCCTTGCCGACTCCTTTGCCGACTCGGCATGATGAACCCGGTCAGACGGCGACTTGATTCTCGTGAATTTCCAAGCCTGTGTACCTGATAACCCCTCCGCATTCAGCCCATAGGATTCCAGCGTATAGAGTCCGGAGGTGTCATCCGACTTCAAATTCTTTTCGGGACAGAGCATTTTGAAAGGCACATAAGCTTGACCGGGCTTGACCAGAATCGTCCGGTTCCAGAACTCATATTGCACATTCGGAATGGATATCCCGAGATAGTTGATGTGCAGAGCGGCATTCTCATGCCAGAGTCCTGCCCAACTGCTGGTGACAGTCAATGGAACATCATTGTCGTGATTATCCATGGAATATTGAAGCTTTGCGGAACCGAGATTTTTCAAGTTGTTCACGCAAGTCATGGAACGCGCCTTGCCGCGCGCCTGGCTCAGCGCCGGCAACAACATTCCAGCCAAAATCGCGATGATTGCAATCACAACCAACAACTCGACCAAAGTAAAACGATGTTTCATATCAATCTCCATTGATTGGGTTAAAGGGCCGATTTGATTCCGGCGCGCCGGAAAGCGTGAACGGAGCGGCGAAAGACCACTTTATTGTCGCGCGGCAGCACCGTGATACTTTTGCGATATTCCGGGTTGTCGATCTGCCCGAACAGCTTCTCCAGCGCGTGCCGGGCAATTTTCACCTCATCGTATGCCGTCAGCGAGGTCAACGCCGGATTCACGATCGAGCAGAGCCACTGGCTGCCGGCAGTCAGAATGCTCAAATCCTGCGGAACGGAAAGGCCGAGTTGCTCGGCGGCCCGCAAACATCCGATCGCCATCGGTGCATCGATTACGAAAATCGCCGTCGTGTCAGGAAAGCTGGAGACCACCTCCTTCGTCAGTTCCTCCCCGGATTCAACAGTCGCGAATTCAGAACCGACGATACGGATTTCCCGGTCCGTCAATCCGAATTCGCGCATCGCCCTCTCGACGCCTTCGCGCTGGCGGTTCCCGTACTGGCTGCCGATACACGGCGTCAGTACGGCGATTCCCCGATGTCCGAGGGTCAGCAGGTGCTTCACCCCGCAATAACAGGCTTCGGCATCGTCGTGCATCAGCAAATCCAGTCCGAACTCATGCGACACATCGTGATCAAGCCCGCCGATCAGCACCAGCGGCGTCTTGTACGCCTGCACTTCGCGGGCGAGCCTCAGGGAGTTCGTGCCGCACATCACGACGCCGAGACAATCGGAGGCCAGTTCCTTCGGATCGATCACGGCGGAATTCTCACGGCGCAGGAAAACAAGCTCGCATCCCAGCTCGCTCAAACCGCGCTCAAGCTCGAAGAGAATCTGGAACCAGAAATCCCCGTATGGAAAGATATCCGTAAAAAGCACTTTGACTTTGCCGGAGTGCTTCCGCTGGCGGCGCGGCTTGACCGGAAGCGTTTCGGCGACGAAGGTGCCGATGCGCGGACGGCGCACCAGAAATCCCTCCTCCACCAGAATGCCGATCCCCTTTTCCACCGTCGTCGAACTGAATTTGAAAATCTTCATCAGCTCGCGAGAAACCGGAATCCTCTCCCCCAGCGGAATCCGTCCGGTCAGAATCAGCCGGCGAATCTCGCGCGCCAGCTGCATGTAATAAGGCAGGTTGTCGCCCTGCTCGATCCGGATGCTTTTCCAGTCCATAACCCTGTTCCGCCCTGTTGCAATGTATCGTTTGTTCACCGATAATTATACCTTAATTCATGCTCAATGTCAATACCAAAGCATACAAGAAGCATAAATACGACACAGGACAATAAGCGGAACTATCTGCACAATCTGATTACAGTAAGCCAGTTAAGCATACTGTGCATGCTGACTTTTCAGGAGTTTTTTCTCCTCCGGATTTCCGATTCTCGACAAAAGCTGAAACCGGCTCAATGCGAACAGGAGAGGATTCCGAATTCGGCGCAGAGCAGTTCGGGAGCCGGCTCCAGCAGGCGGGTCGCGACGAACTTCAGCCGCTTCGCGCGGGTGCCGGAGAAATAGGCGACCTGCGGCACCGGATTGGCGCGCACGTTGGAGAACTCCGCGCCGCCGATGCACTGCCATTCGCCGTCGCGCCAGGCGAAAATCCGGCAGTGTGACGGCGTCCCCGCCGGACGGCCCGCAACCGGCGTGAACACAAAGCCGTGCAGTTCCGTCTCCTCCGGCAGCTCGAACACCATCTCCATGCCGGAGACCGCCGGATTTTCCAGCTTCCGGTAGTCCGGGTGACGCAGCGTCTCGCGCTCGTCGCGCCGGAACTCCGGGGCGAGCGCGACGCAAACCGACAGTTCCGGCACCGGAGCGAGCGCCGATTTCACCGCGACCTTCAACGCATCGCCCTCCGTCTCCGCAAACCGCCGGATACGGCATAGGCCGATCGATTCGCCGGCAAACACCTCGCTCCACTTCCCGCCGCTGCGGAGCGATACCGTATAGGCGGTCACTTTTTCCTCCTCCGCAACCGGCTCGGCCAGCTCGACGAAATTGATCCGGCGGCATCCGCCGAATTCCAGCACCGCCTCGCCGCCATTCAACGCGATGGAACCGCGCGCAAATTCCCCGCCCCGGATCGCCTCCAGCGCCTGTTTGAACTCCGCCAGGCGCTTCACATCGACCGGGTGCATCCGCCCGGAGGCGTCCGGGGAGATCCCCAGATTCAGGAAGCCGCCGTTGCCGACCGACTGCTCGTAGATTTCGACCAGATGCGCGACGCTGCGCAAGCTGGAATTTTCCGTCTCGTGATAGAACCAGCCCGGCCGCAGCGGCACATCGCACTCCGGCGGAATGCAGAGGCGCCCGTCCACGTCACCGCAGCCGAGATTCGCCTCGTCGACGCTGCCGGGGGCCGGTTCCCCCGCGGAGCCCGGCGCGGGCCGGGGCGTGATGCAGCCGCGGCACTCCGGCGCCGCGTAGCCGCGCTCGTTGCCGACCCAGCGCAGGTCGGGGCCGACGTCGCTGAAGATCGCGGCCTCCGGCTGAAGTTCCCGGACCAGCTGCCAGGTTTCCGCCCAGCCGTAGTAGGAGCCGCGGTCGATGCGCCGTTCTTCGCACGCGCCGCCGTACCAGCCGTCGCCGCCGTTGGCCCCGTCGAACCACACTTCAAAGGCCGGGCCGTAATTGCCCAGCACCTCGCGGAGCTGTTCGCGGAACACTTCGGTCACATATTCCGGTCTGCCGTAGCGCGCGTCGTGCCGGTCCCACGGCGACACGTAGAAGCCGACCTCCAGCCCGGCGCGGCGGCAGGCGGCGGCCATCTCCCCGACGAAATCCCCTTTGCCGCCGCGCCACGGCGAAGCCGCGACCGAATACGCCGTGGTTTTCGTCGGCCACAGGCAGAAGCCGTCGTGATGTTTGCAGACCAGGATCAGGCCGTCCAGCCCGCCCGCCTTGCAGCTAGCGGCGATCTGGTCGGGATCGAACGCGGCCGGATTGAACAGCTCCGGCGATTCGTCGCCGTATCCCCACTCGCGGCCCGAAAAGGTGTTGAGTCCGAAATGCATGATTCCGCAGATGCGGATTCCGGCGCGGCGGACCATGCGCGGCTGCGGCTTCCGGCCCGGATTGAAAAGCTCCAGTGCGTTCATCGAAAAAACTCCCGATCCTGTGGTTGACGTTCAGGTTCACGGGAGTTCTAATATAACGGTCAAAGCGGCCGTTTCAAATACGGGGCTGCTCTTTTCCGGCGGAAACCGTTCCGACATGTCTTTTTGTCGTTTCTTTGTATCTTTCCAATTTGCATTTGCGGCAGCCGCATACGATATTGATTAGAAACCCCCAATGACAGGAGCTGATATGAAATACGGTAAACTGTTGGCAATCGGCGGACTGGCGGCGTTGCTGCCGCTCAGCGCAATCCGGGCGGCGGTATGGCGGGCCGTGGCGGTGAAAAACGGCGAGACGGTGGAACTCTGGACCAGCGACGGCATCCGGTATCCGGTCAGCGGCAGCCGCTTCACCGATTCTCTGCTCAATCAGGAGCTGCTGGTCGCAGGGCGGCTGATTCCGGTCGGACCGTTGCGCGAAGGACAGGTCCGCCGGGTCGTGATCACCCGAGCCATCCCCTGGCAGCCTCCCACCGGAGGCGTTCAGTTCCGGCCGGAACAGCGCAACACCTACGCGAAAACCGCCCGGACTCTGCCCGAAACGGAACTCAAGCCGGAAGCCTTGCTCACCCTTGAACTCCCGGAACTGGGCAACTCCGCCTCCTCCGGCGGCTCCGCTCCGATCAAGATGTGCGTGAGCCTCCCCTCCGATTACAAGCGCGCCACGCCCCATCCGGTCATCATTCATTTCGGCGGCGGCACCGGCGGCACCGGAGACTGGCAGCACTGGCGGCGGATCACCGGCCCGGAAAATTTCATCATCGTCACCGCCGACTACAACCATGACGAAAACGAGAAAAAAGGGTTGCTCAAAATCGGCACCTGCCGGGATTTCAACTCGAAGATCGCCTTTCACGCCCTGCAGATTCTGCGCAACTCCACTATGACCGATCCGAAAACCGTGATCCTGACCGGCTTCTCCTCCGGTGCGTACTCGATCACCGACAACCTGAAAAACAATCCGAAGGCGTGGCAGCCATTCAGCGGCTTCTGCGCGATCGCGGGCGGCTCCAAAGCGGGCAGCGCCCGAATCGCCGACCGTCCCACCCTCTTCATCATCGGCGCGAATGACACCATGCGCCACAAGTGGCTCGACGAAGCCGTCGACGGCCTGAAAAGGAACCGCCCGGAAAAGCTCTTCGTGGAAAAGGTTCCCGGCGTCGGGCACGACTGGCCGGAAGCCTTTACACCGCTCATCCGCAAATGGCTGGAAAACTTCCCCGCTTACGGCACCTCCGCCCGCCTCGACGCGATGACCCGGGAAGCCCCCGACGACAGCGTGCGCGCCATCGTCGAAAGCTGGAAACAATAAACCTCCCCGGGCCCCCCGCAGGGCATCAGGGATTTCGCCTTTGGCGAGCAGGGCGAAATCCCGGCAGTAGGGACTACGGAATTACCAGCGTCGGATAACGCTCCGGGTCCTTGTCCTCGGCGATGCCCGGCGCGATGCCGATGCAGGATTCGCGCATCTCGCCGTCGTTGTCGTTCACGATCAGGTTGAAGCGGAAGCCGCGGCGGGCCGCCGCTTCCGTCAGGCCGATCGCCCGGAAGGGGATCGCCGCGCGGTAGACGGTCCGCTTCGCCCTCTCGTCCCGCGAAGTTTCCAGCCGGATCGCCGCGGCGGTTTTCTCCGCCGGAAATCCGGCGGGGGCCAGCCAGCAGAACGCCTCGCCGGAGTTGTCCCGCAGCCGGGAAAGCCCCAGCTCCCACAGGCCGTTCTGTCCGGGCAGCTTCATCGCGATCTGGATGTTGTCCCCTTTCCACGCCTCGGCTCCGGCATACGGCTGATGGTGGACGTCGTCGGTGACGGCCGCCTCGAAAAGCAGTGCCTCCTTATCACGGCCCAGACGGATTTCCGCGCTGAGGTCCGCTGCGTTCTTCCAGAAAAGATGCGCTTTATCGGGTACGTTCGGCACAAAAGGAATCACCTGCGAAGCATCGCGCAGCACGAAAGTCGGCGTCCGGGGCACTCCCTGAGCCAGCCGCACCACCGGATGCAGCGGCCAGCCGACGCTCCCCTTCCACAGCGCACCGAGTTCAAGACCGAGCTGCAGCACGGCAGGCTCCCGCTCCGGCGGGGTGAAGGTTTCCGCCACGGCCAGCCGGACCGGCACTTTCCGCGCCTCGCCCGGCTTCAGGCGCAGCGAGCGGACCGCGTCGCGCACCGTGACCCCGGCGGGAGTTTTCCACGCCAGCTTCACCGCAAGCGGCCGGCCGGTCGGATTCACAAATTCCGGCGTGACCGTGCTCTCGCTCCCCGGGGTGACGGTGAATTCGGCGCCGGAGCGCAGGAAAGCGCCGCCTGGCTGCAGTCCGGCCGCATCCGCCTCCACCCGGACCGTCGCCGGACGCCGTCCCGCCTTGAACGCCAGTTCCCCCCGCCGCACCGGCAGCGGCGTCATATTGCCGAAAAGGTCGATCTCCGCCGCCATGCCCGTCACGCCGGCCAGCCGCAGCGGAATGCCGTCGGCTCCGGCGTCGTTGCTCCAGACCGCCAGCAGCAGTTTCCCGTCCCGCCCCCGGAACAGGAACGCCTCCACCCCGTTGCCGAAAGCGAGCGGCCGCAGGAACTCCGCCCCCCGGTAGTGGTTCGCCAGCATATTGTAGGCCGCATAGGCGGCTTTGGGGCGGATGTCGCGGGTCAGCAGCCCGAAATTGTGCTCGTTGTTGCCGGGGTCGTCGCCGTCGTTGCGCAGGTCGTACCAGTTGTAGCCGGACGCGCCGTTCGCCCAGCTGTACAGGAATTTCTGAAACAGGATCTCCGCCTGCCGCAGCTCCCCGATCAGAATCGCCGAAATCGCGGTCTCATTCGCAAACCACGGCGTATCCGCGCCGGCTTCCCGGCGCAGTTTCAGAAGATTGGCGACCTGCGGGCGGTAGCCGCCCAGCCCGCCGTGGCCGTGGAACGCGAGCATGTCGCAGCTCTTCGACTCCAGAATCAGGCGGAACAGCCGCTTCTGTTCTTCGGACTGAAGCCCGGCGACGCCGCCGGAAAGGACCGAAAGCTCCGGCGCAACCGCCTTGATCTCCCGGTATGCGGTTTTCAGCAGCTCCACATACTCCTCGCCGGAGAAATTCGCGAAACCGGGATGATCCGGCTCGTTCCAGATTTCGACGGAACGGATTTTGCCGCGGTAATGAGCCGCGAATCCGCGCACGAACCGCGCCCAGTCGTGATATTCGGGCCGGTGGCAGCCGCCTTTGCGTCGCGGCCGGGAATCCGCCGCCCTGGACCAGAGCGGCGGGAAATTCAGGATCGGCGCCCACTCCAACCCGTACTCCGCCAGCAGCTCCCGGATCGGGTCGTAGACCTCAAACCGCCACTCTCCCGGCTTCGGCTGAATCCGTCCCCAGCTCGCGTCGTCGCGGATCAGCGTGGCCCCGCACCACGCCGCCGCCATCGCCTCGCGGCGCTGCTCCTCCGCCGGTTTGCCGCGCAGGTGCGCGCAGATGCCGAATACGAATTCCTCCCGCTTCCCCGCGACCGGTCCGGCCGGAGCCAGATACGCATAGCTGAGACGGCGCACATCCGCTGCGGCTCCGGCGCTCTCCTTCAGGCGGAGGTCCAGATAGTATACGCCGAACTTCCGGGGCGGCGGCAGCGGAATCTCCGCCGTTTTCCCGGATTCCAGCACCTGCGACCACTTTCCCTCCCCGGCCGCCTTTCCGGAAACATCGGTGATGCTCCACGACAGCTCCGGCGTCAATGTGCCGGGGCGGCGGTTCTCCAGCCGGAGCGACAACTGCTTTTCCTCGCCCGGCGTCAGCACGCCGATCGCGGAACCTTTGCCGGTATCGAGCGACAGCAGCGGCGGCGCGCTGGTCACGGTGAACTCCACCTTTTCCAAACCGATCCAACCCGTTCCGGCGTGCGAGCGGAAATCTCCCGCGAACCCGGCGAAACATGCCGGGAAATCGATCTTCTTATTCGCCTTTTTGCCGCCGTACCAGCTCCCGGCATCAGGTTTCAGCGGGTCGATCCGGTAACGGAACTCACGCCACCCCGACGCCTCCGCCGGAACCGGCTGCGAAAACTGGAACATCTCGCCGTCCCGGTCCCGCAGCCGGACATTCAAAGTACGCGGCGTCCCCTCCGGCGGCAGGTACGCCGTCACGCGGATTTCGGCGGCGTCGAACTCCGGCAGTTTCCGAAACTCTTTCAATACAAATTCAAAATGGTTCGCACTGCCATTGTCCCACTCGAACCGCAATCCCCTCTTTCCGTCCGGCAATGTCCGATACACTCCGGTCTGGCCGTTTTCCGCCGCACGGTGAATTTCCAATGCGGGAGTTTCGGCGCCGAAATCCACCAGAGCCGCCGGTCCCGCAGCCGCGACACAGAAAGCCGCGGCTAAAACCGTTCCGAATAATCCGATCTTCATTGCAATCCCTTCCCGATCGTTAAAAACCGGCAGTTACCGCCCAATTGGCCGTCTTGTTTTCACCCAGCCAGCGGTGATCCACACTCAATGCGTTTCCGGCGGGCATCAGCACATTGGCCCGGCGCATGCCGGAGTGGCGCAGATGAACCACCTTATTCGCCGGAGCCGTTTCCATCACCCCCCGTCCATCCGTCGGATGGGCCGCCGTATCCAGATACCAGATCTGCTCGTTTCCGGCTCCTCCCCCGGCGCGAACCGCATCGGCCAGCAGAATCATCCTCGCGTCAACCCGGCTGCGCGGAAACCAGAAGAAATTCGCATTGATGGCCGATCCCACCGCATTGTCGCAATTATAACCGTTGGCCAGCCCGTAAACGCTTTTATAATTCCTGTAACGGAAAGGAGCGAAGCCCGGACAGAGCAGCGCCGAGCTGCCTCCGACTTTCGGTTCGGGAAGATATCCGGCTTTCACCATCACATAACTCCACGCCCCGCCGTCGTCATAGGCGCGCGCGCTCGGAAAAAAATCCCGGAAGTCGTTCGCATACATATTCAGCAGTGTGCCGAGCTGTTTTTGGTTGTTCAGGCAGGCAGTGCTCCGCGCCGAATCCCGCGCTTTGTTCAAAGCCGGAAGCAGCATCGCCGCCAGTATGGCGATAATCGCTATTACAACGAGCAGCTCAATCAATGTAAAATTATGATCCCTGCCGTCACGCCTGTTTCCACGCTGCATCTGTTTATTTTCTCTTACGTTATCCATATTCCCTCCTTGATAAACGGGTTGTCTGTTTCAAAAGCCATGTTTACCTGCCGGCCTCATGCCGTCCGCTTTCCAATCGCACATGACTGTATCATGATACATAAGTTTAATCTGCCTTTCCGTATCGTTACCGGTCACAAACTGGGTGCCAGTCGTTTGCGGATGGCTCCGGAGGGCCTTTTCAAGGCCTGCCCGCCTGCGGCGTGCACGATCGCCCGTCCGGACCTCCCCGCTCGCCTCGGAACTCCCGTTGACTTGCGAAGCACTTCCATTCGCGGGCGGCCCTAGCGGGCCTTACTTGTCCGCCTGCGGCGGCCAACCCTTCATCGTTCGCTGCGCTCACTACGCCGGAGGGGCTTCGCTCTCTACGTTCGGCTTCGTCACTATCGTTCCTCGTTACTTGCTGCCGCAAGTAATGCCCTCACATTCGTTCGCGGCGCTGACCGCGCTTGTTGTGCGCCGCGTAAATGGCGGCGTAGCCTTATTTATGCACTGCGTAAATGGCTTGGCTGACCAACCAATGTCTGCCAGTACCAGCCGCCGCGCGACCCCGAAGGGCGTAGAGCGCGCACTCGGCGGCGGCACCTTGCCGCCCGCGCTTGTTGTGCGCCGCGTAAATGGTCATGGAGACCAACCAATGCCTGCCAGTACCAGCCGCCGCGCGACCCCGAAGGGGCATTGGCGGGCGCACCCGGCAGCGGCACCTTGCCGCCCGCGCTTATTGTGCGCCGCGTAAATCGCGAACGCTTTCACGTTCCACCAGAACCGGTTCGATCGGATTGACCAGCCCGCCCTGCCCCGGCTTGAGCAGCAGTTCAAATGCCCGGTCAACCACTTGCTGCCCCGGCACTTCCGTCGTCGTCAGCGCCGGGCATCCCAGTTCCTCCAGTCCGAAAAACTTGCCGACCGTCACGATGCTGACATCTCCGGGGCAGTTCAGGCCGCGTTCGTACAGCACCCGCAATGCGCCGAACGCGCCCGGCAGCGAATCGGTCAGGAGCGCGGTCAGGTCGTACCGGTCCAGCAGATCCGCCGCGATCCGGTAACCGGCGGTCAGCGGATTGCTCCAGTTCCCGATCCGCAGTTCCGAACGCTTCAGGTCGCGGTAGTTCAGCTTGTATTCGTACAGCGCCTGCTTGACCCCCTCCAGATGCAGCGCGCCCGCGCTCTGCAAAGGCTGGTCGGAAACGTAGCCGATCCGGCGGTGGCCGTGACGCAGCAGGCACTCCATTTTCAGATAGCCCGAGCGCCGGTTGTCGCCGTAGACGAAAGCCAGCTTTCCACCGAATTCAGGCGGCGGCAGCAGCACCACCATCGGAATCCCCGCCGCCTCCAGCCGCTTCACCAGCGTTCCGGTCAGGTTGAAACCGATCCGGATGATCGCTCCAGCGATCCTCTCCTCCCGCTCCAGCAGTTCAAATAAGGATTCAAGGTCCGAATCCGGCTGCAGCTTCAGCGAAACAAGCTCGCAGTTGTTTTTCAGCGCGGCCAGCTCGATCCGATGGGTCATCTCCCAGTCCGAATAAGAAAAGAAATCGGGATAGACCGATACGATCCTGCCTCCGCCGAGCAGCGGATTGCCGTTTTCGAGCTTCTGGTCGCGCGGGATCACGAAGGTTCCCTTGCCGCGGCGGCGAATGATGTACCGCTCCCGCTCCAGCTCGACCATCACCTTGTTCACCGTCGCGCGACACACGCCGAACTGCCGTGACAGCTCGTTTTCCGACGGAAGCCGCGTGTTGATCCCGCTGTTCCGTATCTCCCGGAGCAGCATCTCCTTAAGCTCGCCGTGCCGGGTGTTCCTCTGACCGGATGCCACCGCCATCTCCTTACCCTCATAAAAAATAATTCAAGTTGTCTATACATTAATTATACCCGATAAGCGGTCCCATGTCAAGAGGCGCTTGTGAAATTATCAGAATTTTTTTCCGGCGCCCCTCTTTGCAAACATGGAATTTCACTGTATAATAATAACGGGCAGGAGGCTTATTTCCCAATAGTCCTCCAGATGCCGGAACAGGCGGCATACGCTCCTGTTTTCATCATTTCACCATGAAAGGATAGCCGAGAATTCCGACTATGAGTTCCGAAAAAGAGAGACTGACCGATACCGATGAAATCGATGCCGCCGTAGTGCCGGCGGACGATGTGCAGGGTTTGGGCAATACCGATGAAATCGGCGCTTCCGCAGTACTGGCGGGCGATGCGCAGCACAACAGCCCCCGGATGCAGCCGGTTGAAACCCTGACTGACTCCGACGAAATCGACGCCACCGTGATTCTGGCAAACGGCGCGCACAACGACGATGTGTCAACACAGCCGGCAGCGGGAGAAGCGCAAGCGGTTCCGGAGCTCCCCGGCGGCATCGGTCAATATCGTTTTCTGTGCAACTTCGCGGCGGGCGGAGTCGGACAGGTCGGCAAAGCCCGCGACCTGATTTTCGACCGCATCGTCGCGGTCAAGAAACTGAATGAAAAACTCCGGGACAATCCGCGCGCGGTCAGCGCCTTCTTCGACGAATGCCGCCTGAACGCCCGGCTCGACCATCCTTCGATCGTGCCCGTCTACGCGATGGGCAAGGATGAATCCGGCCACCTCGAAGTGATGATGAAACTGGTCAACGGCAGTTCGTTCGCCCAATTCATCAGGGCCGCCCGCCAGACCTACGACCATAAGAAGATCAGCAACCGTCAGGAGCGCCACGCCTTAACCTCCCGGCTGGAATATTTCCTGAAAGTCTGCGAAGCGGTCTCCTACTGCCACAGCCGCGGCATCATGCACGGCGACATCAAACCCGCCAACATCATGATGGGCGAATTCGGCGAAGTCTACCTGATGGACTGGGGCAGCGCCCAGCCGCTGAATATCGTGCTGGAACACCTCAGCGGGACTCCCAACTACCTGCCGCCGGAGTTCCTGCGCGACCGCCGCACCTCAACGCAGGTGGATGTTTTCGCGCTCGGCATGGTCCTGTTCGAAGTCGTGACGCTGCGGCGCAGCGGCAACGGCGCGGTCCCCGACACCGCTGCCGCTTCGAAAAGCGCCCAGCCCTCAGGCCCCCGCAACGACGTGAACGACTCCGACAGCTACCGGCACTACCTGCCGGAGCTGAAAATCGGCAAGGCGATCAAGGCGATCATCTACAAGGCGATCCATCCCGACCCGGCGCAGCGCTACCAGAGCGTGAGCGCACTGGCTTCCGACGTGCGCCATTTCATCTATGACGAGGAGGTCTCGGCATCGCCGGACGGGCCGGTGCGCAAACTGTTCCGGATCGTCTACCGGAACCGGATCAGGACGCTGCTGGTGCTCGGCGCGCTCTTCGCATTTCTCGGCGGCTGGCTTTTCTACTCCTATTACCGCGCCAGCGAGCAGGAGCGCATCCACACCCGCGCCCTGACCCAGCAGCTCCGGTTCCAATCCTACACCGACCGCCAGGCTGCCGCGGTGGAAAAGAAATTCCTGCTGGCCCAGACCCAGCTGCTGCTTTTTTCCGACAACCTGATCGAGGAGATGGCAAGGCCGCACGAGGCCGATGCCGCCTTTTACGACAACGAACAGTACAAGTCGCCGGAGACCTCGCCGCCCGGCATGCAGGATTCGGAATATTATCCGAATCCGGTCAACCTCCGGCACATGGTCCGCATTCCGGCGGAGCGCCCCGAAGCGGTCCGGCTTGACCTGCTCGGCCCGAGGCAGTTCACCCAGCTTTGCAACAAAGTGATCCGCTACACGCTCGACAGCAACAAGGTCAGCCTGCTGGACCGGCAGTTCCACGCGAAGCTTTTCGATCAGAACAACCTGATCCAGCGGCTGTTCATCGCCTGGGCCGACGGAACGCGCTACAGCTATCCCGGCACCTACCAGCAGACGGTTTTCAACGACTCCATCCATTCCGCCTGGTGGAAACAGCTTGAACACTCCGCGGACAAGCAGGAGATTTCCTGGTCGAAACCTTACCGCAACAATGCCGGACGCATCCTGATCAACTGCAGTTATCCGCTGTACAGCCCCCGGAAGGAGTTCCTCGGCTTCGCCGGAATAGAGTTGCGGGTCTCCAAGCTGTTCGCTTCCGTGCTTCAGGCCCGCCGGGACGATCCGGTTCACGAGTTTTATTACGTCGGGCGGTTCCACCATGTGATCTCGTTCGACACCGACGGTCTCAGCCTGACCGGCCGGAACGGCACGCTGCCCGACGGCGTTTCGGTTCAGCCGCTGGTCGGCTTCGCAGAACGGTTGCGCGAGAATCACTACCGCCAGTTCGAAGCGGAATTCAACGGGAAACGCTACCATGTCGACGGCGCTCTGATTCCGACCTCCGGCGGCGTATTGCTGCAGCTGATCGAAAACAAAGCGTTCCACTCCCACCGCCACCCGGAGGAGTGAAAACTGCCGGAATTCCGTCGCTCCGCCCGCTCGCGGCTTGTAATTTCGCCGGAGATGCTGTATTTTCAGAATGAATATCAATATACAGCGGAAGGTTTCAGATGAGTTCCGAAAAGAAGCCGGTCGATACCGATGAAATCGATGCGACCGTCGTGCTGGCGGGAAACGCGCGGCAAAATACCACCCGGACGGAACCGGCGGAAGAAAGCCGGGCGGAGGTGCCGGAGAGCAGCCGCCAGTTCCGTTTCCTGTGCAACTTCGCCGCCGGGGGAGTCGGCTGCGTCGGCAAGGCCCGCGACCTGTTTTTCGACCGCATCGTCGCGGTCAAAAGCCTGAACGAGAAGTTCCGGGACGATCCGCGCGCGATCGAAGCCTTCCTCGAAGAATGCCGCCTGAACGCCCGGCTCGACCATCCTTCGATCGTCCCGGTCTACGCGATGGGCAAGGACAGCGCGGGGCATTGGGAAGTGATGATGAAGCTGATCAACGGCACCTCGCTCGCCCAGTTCATCAAGGCCGCCCGCGAAGCCTATCTCCACAAACAGGTCAGCAGCCGCCAGGAACAGCACGCGCTGATCTCCCGGCTGGAATACTTTCTGAAGGTGTGCGAGGTGGTCTCCTACTGCCACAGCCAGGGCATCATGCACGGCGACATCAAGCCGGGCAACATCATGATGGGCGAATTCGGCGAAGTCTACCTGATGGACTGGGGCAGCGCCCAGGCGCTGGACACCGTGCCGGAACATCTCAGCGGAACCCCCAACTACCTGCCGCCGGAGTTCCTGCGCGACCGCCGGACCACGCCGCAGGTCGACATTTTCTCGCTCGGCATGGTTCTCTTTGAAATCGTGACCCTGCGCCGGAGCAGCAGCGGCAATGTATCCGAGGAGGGATCGGCACCGCCCGGCACGTCCGCCACCGTGACCCGCAGCGACATCCGCGACTCCGACAGCTACCGCCACTACCTGCCGGAGCTGAAGATCAGCAACACGGTCAAGGCGATCATCTACAAGGCGATCCATCCCGATCCGGCACAGCGTTACGCAAGCGTAAGCGCGCTGGCCTCCGATGTGCGCCACTTCATCTACGACGAGGAGGTTTCGGCGGCTCCGGACGGGCCGGTGCGTAAATTCTCCCGGGTCGTCTACCGCAACCGGATCAAATCCCTGCTGATCCTCGGAGCGCTGTTCGCCCTGCTCGGCCTCTGGCTTTTTTATTCGTATTACCGCGCCAGCGAGCAGGAACAGCTGCGCAGCCGCGCCCTGGCCCAGCACCTCAAATTCCAGTCCTACACCGACCAGCTCGCCGCCGCGGTGGAGAAGAAATTCCTGCTGGCGCAGGCTCAACTGCTGCTTTTCGCGGACAACCTGATCGAGGATATGGCCGAGCCGTACCGCAGCACTTCCGCCTTCTACGACAACGACCGATTCCGTTCCGCCGAAACCTCGCCGCCGGGCATGCAGAGTTCGGACTATTATCCGAATCCGGTCAACCTCCGGTACATGGTCCGCATTCCGGCGGAGCATCCCTCCGCCGTCCGGCTCGAACTGCTCGGCGCCAAACAGTATGTCGAGATCTGCAACAAGATCATCCGTTACGACCTGAGCAGCCACAACATCAACATGCCGACCCGCGAGATCCATCAGTTGCTGTTCAGCGCGCAGAATCAGGTGCAGCGGCTGTTCGTCGCGTGGGCCGACGGGGTGCGCTACAGTTATCCCGGCACCTACGAGGACCCCGCCAGTTCCGCCTTTTCCCAGTGCTGGAGCAAGCTCAAAGAGACCGCCGGCAGTCAGGCGATCAGCTGGTCCAAACCTTACCGGGGCGTACTCGACCGGCACCGGATCAACTGCCGTTATCCATTGTACACCACCGCCAAAGAGTTCCTCGGCATCGCCGGGCTGGAACTGCGGCTGGAGGAAACGTTCGGCCCGCTGGTCCGGGCGCACCGCGCCGATCCCGTTCATGAGCTCTATTTCGTCGGCCGCCACAATCAGGTGGTCGCGATCACCGGCGACGGTCTTTTCCTCGCGAACGAGGACGGCAGGCTGCCCGGCGGCCCCCCGGTTCAGCCGCTGGTCCGCTTCGCAAACCGGCTGCGGCGGAACCGCTACCAGCAGTTCGAGGCGGATTTCAACGGCAAACACTACTATGTTTCCGGAGCGCCGATCCAGACTGTCGGCGGCACGCTGGTTCAGATGATCGAGGAGAACGCCTTCCGCACCCATCGCCATCATTATGAAAATGAAAATTGAAAGAAGCCGGTTCCTCCTGTATATTATGCAATTTCAACAACGCATAACCGCAGGACGGATACGAGATGGATATTGAAGATTTTTCACAGGACCGGGAGCCGCGGGCAAAAGCGCTGATCCCTTTCGGTGTGTTCCTGGTCTTTTACCTCGGGCTCTCGATCGCATCGGGAGATTTCTATAAGGTTCCGATGCCGGTGGCCTTTCTGGTCGCCTCGGCGACCGCGCTGGTGCTGAACCGCAGGGCTTCACTGAAAAGCAAGATCGAACTTTTCGCGCACGGCATGGGCAACGTGGACATCATGACCATGTGCCTGATCTTCATCCTGGCCGGAGCCTTCGCCAGCACCGCCAAGGCGATGGGGGCGGTCGATGCGACGGTGAACCTCGCATTGACTTTCATCCCGCCCAACCTGCTTGTAGGCGGACTCTTTCTGGTGGCCTGCTTTATTTCGCTGTCGATCGGCACCTCCGTCGGAACCGTGGTCGCGCTCGCGCCGATCGCGGCGGGCGTAACCCAGAACCTCGGCATCCCGATCGGCGTCTGTCTCGGAGCGGTAGTCGGCGGAGCGATGTTCGGGGATAACCTGTCGATGATTTCGGACACCACCATCGCGGCCACCCGCACCCAGCAGGTCGAAATGAACCGCAAATTCTACGCGAATATCAAAATCGTGATCCCGGCCGCCATCCTGACCATACTGCTGTACCTGATTTTCGCCACCCACGCCGGAACCGCGCCGCAGGTCAGGCCGATCACCTTCATCGACTGCTGCAAGGTGGCGCCATACCTCGCAGTGCTGGTGCTGGCGCTGTTCGGCGTCAATGTGATGGCGCTGCTGATGTTCGGCTCGGTACTGGCCGGGACGGTCGGGCTGCTGAACGGCAGCTTCGATTTCTTCGGCTTCCTGAAAGGCGCGGGGGACGGCGCGCTGAGCATGTCCGAAACCCTGATCGTCGCGCTGCTCGCGGGCGGCCTGCTGAAAGTGATCCGCTACAACGGCGGCATCGGCTATCTGCTCGGCCTGATCGAGCGGCACATCCGCGGGCGGCGCGGCGGCGAATTCGGCATCGCGCTGCTGGTTTCGGCGGTGAACGTCTTCACCGCCAACAACACCGTCGCAATCGTGATCGCCGGGCCGATCGCCCGGGACATCTCCGAACGCTACGGCATCGCGCCGGCCCGATCGGCCAGCATCCTCGACACCTCCAGCTGCATCGTGCAGGGCATCCTGCCCTACGGCGCGCAGGTGCTGGCGGCGGTGGGGCTGGCCGGGGCGGCGGTCTCCGCCTTCGACGTGCTGGCGTTCCTGTGGTATCCCTATGTATTGGCCTTCTTCCTGATACTCGCAATCGCGCTCGGCTTCCCCCGCTCCGCCTCCCGTCCCTGACTCCGGAGTCAGGGCCTGAGCGGCGGTTGATAGCCCTCGTCGCCGCCGAGCTTTTTCCAGCGGAAATAGATCCACAAGAGAAGCACGAAGCACGGGATCGTAAAAAGGAAATCCCACACATAGAGCCAGCGGTAGCCGAAGAGATCGATGAACCAGCCGCCCGCCGCGTTGGCGGCGACCAGCAGCAGGGCCTTGACCATCGCCGCCGCCGAACAGAACTGGCCGAACTGCTCTTTCGGATACAGTTTCACGCACAGCGGCAGCAGCGAGGAGTTCTGCACCGTATAGACGACGGCGAGCAGGATTCCCATCGCCATGAACGTGCCGTAGCCGTGCACGAAAAAGAATCCGAAGGGGTTCACGAAGATCACCAGCAGCGCCCCGGCCAGATAGATCCGCAGCGGATGGAACCGGTCCACGAGGTATCCCATCGGCAGATAGAGCGCGACGCCGACGATGCCGCCGACCGCGCCGACCCGGCCGAATTGCGCGGTGGTCAGCCCGAGGTCATTCAGCGCGAACAGCAGATTGAACATGTTGCGGCAGACCGTCGACACGTAATTGAACGCCAGCCCGACGAAAAGGATCGAAAAGAACGGCACCGAAAAACAGTCGCGGAAATAACCGGCCACCATCGCCTTCAGCCCCGGCTTCACCGGCGGAGGCGGCGGATACTCCCCCTCCTTCACGTTCAGGCACATCCCGGTGAAGCTCAATACGTAGATCAGCGCGACCACCGTGAAGATGACCGACATGTGGGTTTTCGCATAGGGCATCACCAGCAGATTGAAGCACATGCCGCCCAATGTTCCGGCGATCCGGAACAGCGACATGAAGCGGCCGATGAACTGCTGCGGCACCACGTCCGCGAAAATGTAGTAGAACACCGACCCGACAAACAAATCGAATCCCTGATAGCAGATCACGAAAAACGCGATCAGGCAGATGGTGAACGTCGCGGGACTCCCGCCGTCCCCCCACAGCAGATTGTAAAAGAACGCGCCGATCTGATCGCTCCAGCCGAGCAGGATCAGAAAGAGCGCGGTAAAGGGAGGCGTGAACAGCAGATACGGAATCCGCCTGCCCCACCGGCTGCGGGTGCGGTCGCTGCGGGTGCTGACGATCGGGTTGATGATGAAATTCAACAGCGCGGGGATGCTGCCCATCAGGATTCCGATGGTCAGGTTGCTCGCATTGTGCATCTTCAGCAGCAGCGGCGTCAGCGACGGCGACACCGTCTCCATCATCGAGAAGCAGAAGTCCCCCCACAGCAGCCAGATGAAGAGATTCAGCAGCCCGAGGCGGGTGTAAGTCAGTGTCCCGCAGCGGTAGAGGACCTCGCCCCCCTCCTCTTTCATCGTGTTGCCTCCAGCGTGATTTCGCGTTCCAGCCGGATCGACTCGTAGGCGGCGTTCATCACCCGGATCGCGGCGTAGCTGTCCTCCAACGTGGTTTCCGGGCGCTTTCGCTCCCCGGCGATGGCCGCAACGAAACTGCCGATCAGCGAATCCGCCGGGTCGCCCGGCAGCCGCGGCGTGCCGTCCACGATCAGCCGGTCGGGCGATACGTAACGGTTGCCGACGATATAGATGTGCCGGTCGAAGAAGTCGCACGAAAAGTATCCCTTCGTGCCGGTCAGCTTCAGGTTGCACTCCAGCGACTTCGGCCAGAGCAGCCGCCGGGTCGGCACCTTCTCCTCCAGATTGGAGTAGGAGGGATTGATGAAATACTTCACGCCATCGTCCAGTTCGCCGGTGATGGCGGCGTGATCCTCGACCGCGAGGTGGGCGCGCTGGTTCCGGGCCGAAACCGCGCTGACGGTGCGGAACTCCCGCCCGGTGATCCAGCGGATCAGGTCGAACGGATGCGGATGGTCGGTGATCGCGCCGCCGCGGCAGGTCTCCGAGCCGGGCCGCAGCGGCACGCGCCTGCCGTAGGAGAGCACCGGGTCGCCCCAGTTCGGGAAGTAGTTGCACGGGCTCTGTGAAATATTGGTCAGATAGACCGATTTCAGCTTACCGAGCGCGCCGGACCGGAAGAGCTTCCGGGCGTACGCGAACTGCGGATTGAAGTGCAGCTCAAGCTCGCACTGGATCACCCGGTCATAGTTCCGGCCGATCGCGATCATCTCCCGGCACTCATCCTCATCCATCGAAATCACCTTCATCATATAGATGTGCAGCTTGCGGGAGACCGCCGCCTTGAACATTTCGAAGTGGTCGATGTTGTCGCTGCCGATCATCACCGCGTCGGCTTCGGGATGCGCCTCGAACATCTCGCGATAGTCGGAATAGAAGCGCACTCCCGGACGGTTTTCCAGAAAGCCGCGCGCCTGTTCCAGCCGGGCGGCGTCGAAATCCGAAACCGCGACCACCTCCATTGTGTCCACCCGCCGCCCCGCGCCGCGCAGATAGGCAGGCACGTGGGGGTTGGCGGTTCCGGCGACCATGATTCTGATTTTATTCATCGCAAAGCCTCCCTGATCATGGTTTGAATTGCCGCCGCATTGCCGGGGCCGGGCGGCACCAGCCCCAGCCGGGCCGCCTCCGTGAACCGCTGTTTCATCTGTTCAACCGGACCGTTCGCGGGCGGCAGCGAAGCCAGCTCCGCGACCGGGAACTCCAGAATTTCGTCGGTGGCGAACACCATGCCCTCCTCGTTGAAATATCCGACCAGCGGCTGGTTGGTCACATGGCCGTTGCTGAAATTGGCTTTGACGAAACAGATGTCCGGCATGGTCTCCGGCAGGCATTCGTTCAGCTCGCATTCCGCAACGACTTCGTTGCCGAACCGGACCAGCGCAAAGAGATTGTTCATGCCCGGAACCTTCTCGACGTACAGAGAACGGAACTCCGCGCCCGCCAGCTGCTGCGCGCCGTCCAGCATCGCGGCGAAGGTGTCGTACAAAAACTCCCGTTCGCCGGTTGCGAAGCGTTTCGGCCGGCTCCAGGTGAAACGCAATGAGCAGAGTTCCCCGCAGCAATTTTCCGCAATCGCCTGTTGAATGCGTTCCAATACCGGATTCATCCGCCAGTAGAAGGCGGTCACGAAGCCGTCGCCGGTGCGTCCGGCGGCCTCCGATGGGGTGATGATCGGCAGCATGGTTCAGTTCGCCTTTCCGTTGAGGGCCGTTCCGGTTTCCAGCACAAGGTCGATTAGCCGGTCGCGGAAAGCGAGCAGCTTCGCCGGGTCTTTCGTATAGCCGGTCGCTCCGGCGACCACATCGTCGTCGATTTGCAGCGCGGCTTCGGCCCGTTTCACCAGCTCCGGATGCGAGCTTCCGTTTTTCAACGCTTCCGTATTGCGTTTCAGCATCGTGAAGTACTCGTAATCCTGCATGCCGTCGCGCAGGTTCTTGAGCCGCGTGGAGGCCCACGGTTCCCAATCGGGGGCCGGATACATCAGGTTGCCGCCGCCGTTGGTCGCGCTGATCTGCTGGTTGAAGGCGCTGCGGAAATAGGGTAGCCACGGAATCTGCGGCCAATGCACTTCGCCGCGCGCCATCTTCGCCTGGATCTCCGGCGTCATCCACGTCACGGAGCGGCTCCGGTAATCCTGCTGCGACGCGGCCTGCGCCTCCTTCGGGGAATTGCTCATCCACTCGCGGTTCAGCCCCCAGTAGAGCAGCCCGGAAAGGCCGAGTTTCCAGGTCATGTACGGAATCACGCGCGGGTCGATGCCGGGCGAATCGAGGTTGAAGTTCGCATACGGAGCGGACGGATAATCGGTCGGATACCACCAGACCAGTTCCCCTTTCGCCTGACGTTCGCGCACCAGCGCCATGTCGAGGTGGTCGAACAGCGGGCACCAGATATCCACCTTGCCGTACAGCCGCGCGTCGATTGCGGCGGTGTTCAGCCGGGGGACTTCCGGGAACAGTTCCTTCGCGATCCCGTAATCCCGCCGCATCGCCTTGAGCCTTGTTTCGATCGTTTCAGGCGTGCCGACCGCCAGCACTTCGTCGTAGCCGAAGAAGACCGGACGCAGTTTTCCTTCATACCGCCTGATGAGTCCGCGATACTTCACCTCATTGTCGCGGATCTTCTCGTTGACCGGCAAAAAGAGCATCGCCTTGCCGTTTTCGGCGCAATAGTCGAGATACTCCTCGCCGATGTCGATCCCGCCGCCCCACAGGTTCATCGGTTCGAGCCGGTGGTCGAGCAGAAAGCGGAGGAAGCCGCGCCGCTTCTCCGGCGGCGTATCCGCACCATAGAACATCTTCGCCCACGCGTCCGCAAAGCAGAACGCGGTATCCAGCGACGCCTTTTCCGGCAGCGACAGCCCGGTGGCCGCCACTGTAACCGGCACCGTGACCGGTTCCATTCCCTCCGGCGTCACAGTCACGGACGCCGCATAGTTCCCGGCCGGAGTTCCGGCGGGCAGATACAGATCGAACCACAGCGTCACGAGGCCGCCCGACACCTTGAAAGCAGCGCCGGGACGCAGGATGTCCGGCCACGCCTCCGGCGTTTTCGCGGCCTTCGCGGTCATCACCGGCTCGACCAGATACGAGGCGAATTTCGCGCCCTTCACCTCCCTGCCGTCCGGGCCGGTCACCCTGGAAAGCTCCGCCTTGACGCCGGAGAAGCTCTGCCCGGGCCGGGCCAGCAGCACCGTCTGGAAGCTGCCGTATTCGTTGCCGGAAAGCCGCAATCCGGCGCAGTCCGAACCGTTGCCGCCGTAACCGGACTTCACCTTCACCATCGGCGACTCGACCAGCACCGCATAGCCGCGGCGGGCGGCGGCGGAACCGGGAACGAAGCACGCCTCGATCCGCTTCACATCCAGCAGCAGCGCCTCACCGTCCTCCAACTGCCGGCGGCATTCGGCGATGCTCCGGGCGTATTCGGGAAAACTCCGGGCAGCGGCAAGCCGTTCCGCCGCGCCGCGCACCGCCGATTCGATCTTCGCCCGGCGCGCTTCGAGCTGCTCCGGCACGGCTTCTTTGAGTTTTTGTTGCATTGCGGCCAGTTCGCCGCGCAGGGCGGCAAGATCGAAGCCGTTCTCCATCAGCCGCGCGGTACGTTCTTCGACCGTGCGGCGGTCGCCCGTTTCGGGGAAGCAGAGCTTGCCGAACCGCTCCGGCTGGTGGAATTGCACCATCGGCACCCGTGACAGCACCTCACTGGTCACCGGATTCTCGCGTCCGGCGTTGAAGCCCCACACCGCATCCGGCGCGGGAGCGCCGCCCAATGCAGCGAACGGCACGGTCAGCAGCGCACTCCAGCCGTCGGCCTGCTTTGCGACTTCCACGGTTGCGCCGGAATTCCAGCTTTTATCCCGCACAAAACCTTCGCAGCGGGCATCGTACAGCGTTCCGGCGGCATTGCCGACCCAGTGGAAATAGGCTTTGCCGGTCCGGTCCGGCTGCAGGAAAAGTTCGAAACAGTCGTCGCGCCAGACCTTGCCGTCCGTTTCGGCCGTCCCGCCGGAGCGTTTGGCCATGTCGGCGGCCTTCAGGCCGAAACGAGCGTACAGATTCCGGTCATCCCTCCACAGTTTCACTTCGGCCGTCTCCTTCGCGGCTCCGCCGGCGGGAAGCAGTTCCATCCCCGCCTGCGGTTCGGACGACGGAGCGGCGTGTAAAAAGAACGGCGCTTCGCCGACCGCCGCCGGAGGAAACTCCCCGGTCGCGGCGGTCACCGTGACCGGCCCGAACAGCGTCGCGGAGTTTTCGGAAGGGCTGCCGAGCGTCCAGAGCCGGCCCGGCGCATCCGCGTCCGCATCCCGGAATTTCGCGTCGCGCAGCACCGGAACCCCGTTCACCAGCAGGTCGAATGTGCGTTTCAACAGGTTCAGCCGGTAGCAGACGCGGTTCCACTCATTCATCTTCACCGCTCCGGCATTCACCCACGCGCCGCCGTCGAGCGCGCGCAGCTTTCCTTTTTCCTGAACCACCGTCACGATCCGTTTGCCGTTTGCGGCGTTGACCAGCAGCGCATAGCGGGAGCTCTCCGCAACCGGCTTGAACCAATAGTCGACCTCCAGCTCGACGGCGTCGCCCGGACCGGGCAGCGGAAAGCTCCAGCTTCCCTCCGACACCTTGCCGCCTTCCTTGACGGACGAGACTTCCAGCGCGACCGGAAACTCCGGCGAACCGGATTCCACGATCCGCTGCCGCTTTCCCTGCGGGCTGTAGTTGCGGAAATCCTCCCGCACCAGCAGCCGCCGGGCGGCCCGCTCCCGGGAAGCGTCGTGCACTTCGATCGCGGCGAAGCGGCTGACGGACTCCCCCTTTTCGGAGCCGAGCGTCCAGATCTTGCCCGGAGTTCCCGGCCCTTCCTCCCGGAATTCCACTCCGGCCAGCACCGGATACTCCATATCATTCACATAGAGATCGTATCCGCCGTCTCCCACCGCATACCGGATATACGCCCACTCCCCGGCGGCCAGCGGCCCGGCAGGGCGCCATTTGCCCGCCTGGCCGTCGGCGGCGAGCAGGCGTCTGCCGTCCCAGACCAGCGTGACCAGCTTCTTTCCCGCCGTGTCGTTGACCAGCAGCCCATAGCGGGCGTCACCGGAAACCGGACAGAACCAATAATCGATTTCGACCGGCTTCCCGGCCGGAACCGCCAGCCGGGCATTCCAACTGCCCTGTTCCGGTTTCCCGCCGTCCGGCTCCAGCCGGGAACGCAATTCCATCGCCTGTTTGAATTCCGGTTTCCCCTCTACCGGCACAATGCCGATCAGGTGGTGCGACGGAATGCCCCCCTTGCTGAAATCCTGTTGATAATACACCTCCGCCGCCAGACTCCATGCCAGAAGCAGCACGGCGGCCAGTAACAGTCGTCTGATTGCCATTTTTCTTTCCTTCCTTAATTGGTTTTACGCCATCCGGCTTCGACATCGCAATAATACACCTCCTTGGCCGGGTCTTCCCACCCCTGCCGGACCAGTTCTCCGAAGCGGGCCGGAGAGACGGCTCCGACATGCCCGTCCGCATATCCCAGATTCCCGAGACCGCTGTGGATGTTGCTGAAACCGCCTCTGCCCCCGTCGCCGGAGCCGATATAACAGTTGTAGAAACCGACTCTGCCGCCCGGCTTGATACTCATGCAGCAGCCCGCGAACGCGGTTTCCGTCGGATGGGGGACTTTCCGCCAGTCGCGGTATTTCGGCATTGGCCAGACCGTATTGGTCTGCATGCCGCCGTAAGTGACGAAGCGCCCGGCCAACACCTTGGGATTGCGCGGCATCGACGGGCAGAAAAACACCTTGTCCTTCTCGGTCACGATCTCGCCTCCATTCAGAAAATCGTTCCAATACCGTTCCGGCGTCACCTGATACCCCTGCAGGATCCCTTTGTTGTCGTTGATATAGCTGATGAAATACAAACCGAGCTGTTTCAGGTTGGATGCGCAGCTGATCGCCCGTGCCTTCTCCCGCGCCCGGTTCAGCGCGGGCAGCAGCATCGACGCCAGAATCGCGATGATCGCTATCACCACGAGCAACTCAATAAGCGTGAATGATCTTAAGCGGCGGGATGCGGGGGGCGTATCCGCCGCCCCCCGCGCCCCCTGCGTCCGGCAAGGTGCCGGTGCCGGGTACGGGACGGTCGACAGGCGGAGCTGCGGTCGCTCGGCGAAGGAAGAAGATCCGCAATAACGTGAAGTTGTCTTCCCGCTTTTTTGCGGAAAGGCAACTTCACGTTTTTGCTCCGACTTGCCGCTTGCAGAGCATTGGCGAAGGCGTGAGAGCTTGCCGAACATCTGGGTAATGTTAAGATTATCTGGTACGGGGAGAGACGCGGCGCAAGCCGCCGCTTTCTCTCCCCCGAACCCCTCTCTTTTACGCAGAGCGGCAGCCGTGGACTGATTGTATATTTTACAAATTATGTTCGTAAACAGCTTAATCAGCGTAAAATGATTGTTTTTCTTCATCTTCCCTCCTTTACAGGTTCTTGACCAGAGGCCGGTATTTTTTCAGGTTCGCGGCGTTGTATTCGTCGCCGCCGGGGGCGTTCGCACTGCGCCAGACCGGCGGCGTCAGGCCGCGTTCCACGCACTGCCGGACGCATTCGATTTCGAGCCAGTGGGCGATGGTGAAGTCCACCACGTTCGACACCGGTGCGATCGGCGTATCGAAGCCCGGCACCTTCACCTGCGCGTCGCCGACCGGGTTGCAGTCGTCGATGCAGACGTCCGCGAGGTCGAAGAGGTTCTTCCCGGAACTGTGCCGGATGAAGTGGTCCGGCGGCATCTCCTTCTGCCAGTGCGAGCTGGACACCGCGACGATCTTCGCACCGGCCCGTTTCGCCTCCAGCGCCGCGTCGATGGTCGCCGCGTTGATCCCGATGTTGTGGAAGATGATCAGCAGGTCTCCCGGCTGAAGATCGTAATATCTCATGATCGCCGAACCGTAATTCTCGGAGCGTTCGAGTTCGAGGTACTTCAGCGCCTGGTTGAACACCGACAGCCCGGTTTCCATGACCGGGTTGATGTTCGCGAGGCCGCCCGCCCGGAAGAACATCTCGCCCATCACCAGTGTGGTGTGCCCGCCGCCGCCGTACACGCTGATCAGCCGGTCCTGTTCGACCGCGTCGGCCATCAGCTTCCCGGCGGCCTGAATGTTCGTGGCCTGCTCCTCTTTGACCCGGCGCAGGTTCGCCTCGATCTGTTCCAGATATCCGAAATCGTTCAACATCTCATTTCCCCTTTCCGATGACACGTTTGTAGTTCTCTCCGATGCGGTCCCACAGTTTCAGCGCGTCCGGCGCGGCCAGCACGGTGCCGTAGCCGCCCCGGTAGGTCCAGGTGCCGAGCCGGTCCACCCCCAGCGACTCGTACAGCTCCACCGTCCGGTCGATCTCGGCGAAATCCTCCGGCTGTCTGTAATAGCCCATCAGCCACCGTTCCGACTGCTTGCCGTACTTTCTCGCGGCCGCGACCGTGCGGCGGGTGATCTCCTCGAAGAAGCCGCGCGGCAGGTTCCACGCGACGATCGTGGTCGAAAACACGTCGAAGTACGGGCTGGCCGCGACTTCGTCCCAGTCGTCGTAGCCGCGGTGTTCGGTCACGTAATAGCTGTTCAGCGTCGCGTGCACGCAGCAGGTGATCTCCTGCGCCGGGTCCAGCTCCTTGATCCGGCGCGAGGTGTCCTCAAGGATGAACAGCGCCTCGCGGCGGCGGAACCGCTTCACGTCGTCGTTCATCACCTTCGGCATCTCATAGCCGTAATGCTCCCGGAACTTCCCCATGCAGACCGGGCAGCGGCAGGTCCAGTCCTCGCCCGCGCCGCCGGTGATCGAAGCGTAGGATTTCGGGAACGCATAGTGCGGCTCGTCCCAGAAGAAGCCGTCCGCCCCCGCCTCGCGCGCCAGCGTCAGGCAGAACCGCGCGAAGTAGTCGCGGAAGCTCGGCGTGTTGAAGCACGCATACGGCAGCGCCTCCCCGGTCAGCGCCGAAACCTGCCGGTTCCCGGTGTTGTCCTGCAGGAACTTGCTGACCTGCTCTCCGCCGAAAAACTTGCCGATCCCCCACGGGTCGATCAGCACCTGAAGCCCGAGGCGGTGCGCCGCCTCCACGATGCGCGGGATGTTCGGCCGCCAGAAATCGAAATCGAATTCGGTGACCGCCAGGATCACGGTCGTACAGCCGTGATCGAGCATTTCGCGGAAATCCGCTTCGGCGTGCTCCACATAGCCGAGGTTGTAATAGCTGACGGCGGTTCGCGTGATTGACATGGTTCCTCCCGATATTGTTATATGTAAAGTAAAAAGGTCACGGCAGATCAAAGGAGCTTTCGCGCACCACCAGAGTCGGATCCAGATAGTTGGTCGCCCCCGGCCCGTCATTCGCGCCGTGCAGGCGGCGCAGCAGCATTTCGAGCGCGTTTTCCGCGATTCCGGCCAGCGGATAGGAGATGCTGGTCAGCGACGGATACACCTCCGACGCGATCGGCAGATCGTCGAAGCCGACCACCGAAACCTCGCGCGGGATGGAGAATTTGCACAGCCGCGCCGCCCGGATCATCCGCAGCGCAAACAAGTCGTGATAACAGAACACCCCGGTCTTGCCGCCGCGGTGGAGCCGCGCGAGGTACTCCGGCAGGTCGCTTTCGTCGCGGTCGACGTCGACGCGCAGATGACGCTCCCCGGGAAGCTCCACGCCGCGCTGGTGCAGCTCGAATGCAAAGCCGCGGAACCGCATGTCGTTGCGGAAGTTGCTGATCCCCATGTACAGATAATCCGAACAGCGCTGTTCGATCAGGTGGATCGCCGCCAGCCTCCCGGCTTCAAAGTCGTTGGTCATCACGGTGTCGGCGTCCACCCCGGCGACCCGGCGGCCGATCAGCGCGAAGGGCAACGTCAGATTCCGCAGGGCCGGAGCCGAATCGATGTCGTGCGCGGGACAGACCAGAAAACCGCCAGCACCGCTGTTTTCCAGCATCCGGAACAGGTGTTCCTCATGGCGCACATTGTAGTCGCTGCCCGCCGAAATCAGTTCCAGCCCCCGTCGCCTCCCGGCCAGTTCCAGCGCATTCAGCAGCCGGGAGAAGAACGGATTGTCGATCTTGGTGACCACCACGCCGATCCGGCATGAAGCCGCCGCGCCGTGCATCGAACGCGCGGCGATGCTGGTCCGCCTGCCGCTGCGCACCAGCAGCCCGTCCTCCTTGAGCCGGTTCACGATCCGCTGCGCGGTGACCAGAGAAATATCGAATACATCGCACAGCTCGCGCACCGTCATGAACGCGGTTCCGGGCGCGCCGTGTTCGCCGTTGCGGATCTCCGCCCCGATCTCCTTTACGATTTCCGCGCATTTGGTGGCCGACATGATACCCTCCGGTTGTTTCAATATTTATTATACCCAAAGCATAACAAACCTCCAAGAGAAGTATAACAATAAAGTCCGAAAAAATTCCGGCGCGGTATGTGCCCCCGCCTCTCCTGCAGCTGATGTTCACTTTCATCGGTCCCGATATCCGCTTTTCCGTCAGGCAGGACGGAAATGAGGATTGTCTTTTTACCGCTTCTGAAGTAAAATCACAGCAGAATATCCAGACGGACCGGGAAGCAGCACCGCCGTGATTTTCTTCGCGGCCGGAACCCGGCGCGGCCCCGTTTCCGGGCGGCGCGGAACAATCTACAATCCGGCATTGATCATGCGCTGATACTCCAGCAGATGACTCCGATCCAGTTCGCGTTTTTGCGCCAGCGCCTGATTCAATGTTTCAAATACCATCGGAATGACATTCAGACTGGGGTTCTGAATCGGCGGCCTGGCGTATTTCAACCACTCCAGCCAGAAATTTTCAACTCCTAGCCCGACCGGATCATAGGCGGGAAGCGCCAGGCACTCCCGGCAGAAATCGGCATAATGGTTCCGAATGAATAAAAGTTCCAGATTTCTGAGGAGCTTTTCCGGCGCCGGATGATTTGAAGTCACTCCGATACCGCGCAGCGATACCGCCGCGGCACGGCAGCTCCCGTGCGGAACCGGCTGCGCACCCCACTCTCCCGGCGGTGCGATGCGGGTCAGCAATGTATAATCCACACTGTCGCCGAGCACCATCGCCAACTCGCCGGAAGCCAGCTTCTTCACCAGAATGTCACGGGGATCTCCGTAATGATGCCAGACGACGCCCTCCTGCCGCATGAGACGGGAAAAGAACATGAGTCCCTCCGCCGCTTCATCCCGCGCGATGGCGCAGTTCCGGTTGAGGTCGAAGAAGCAGCCGCCGCTCTGAAAAATAAAGGACGCATACATGCTTACGGTAAACAGAATCCCGAGGCTCTGCAAAGAAAGCTCCTGATTTCCCAGTACGACCGCATGTTCCAGGAGTTCGTTCCATCCCCAGTGGTCATCCGGGAAAGGGCGCCCCGCCTGTCGGAAGCGCAGCTTGTTATACAATAACACCGGCAGGCAGAAATTCACCGGCAGAGCGTAAAGTTTCCCGTTGTAGCGCATGGCGTCAAGCAGTGAGTTCGGAAATTTCTCCGGACTCAGGATTTTTGAACGATACAGCAGCTCATCCAGCGGCTCAAGCACGCCGCAGTCGGCCAGAATCGGCAACTGCCCCTCGTCCAACGCAATCAGTCCGGGATGTTTCGCCAGTCCGGTATTCTGCTGAATCAGCCATTCCAGATAGTTGCGGTTGCCCAAGTATTCCCGGGAAGGGAACTCATTGATGATGAGTTCCGGCGCCGCCCGCTCCACAAATTTCCTGAACGGTTCCATATCGAATACCGCCTGCCATGCGTGGAAAAAATTTTTATGTTCCAATCTGACATCATCCGCGACAAAAGTGCCGGCCCCATGGCTCCGCCGGATCAATCCCTTCTCTTCCAGACAGTTATATGCACCATTGATCACCGCGATACTGCACTGGTACAGCCCGGCGAATTCCCGCAGACTGGGCAGCCGCTCTCCGGCCGGACGCGCTCCGGAAAGGATTTCGTCCGAAAGTCTCCTTACGATCTGTTTCGTCAGCGGTACTATTTTTTTCAATTTCCCAGGCATTGGCTCCTCCGATTATTGCCTTGGACGCCATCAACATCCACTCATCGATAATATAAACCCTTCCCTGGATAAATTCATAACACTTTTCGCATAATGTGTTATATTTTCAGAAAAAAAATAAAATGACAGGTGGCAAAATCATTTTTTTTTGCTATAATATCCTGTAATGAACATGCGGAATATAACTCTCAAAAGTGCCGGAAGAGGAGAAATTATGAGTAGAATCAAATTCACATTAATTGAACTTCTTATCGTAATTGCAATCATAGCAATTCTGGCCTCGATGCTGCTTCCCGCTTTGAATCAGGCACGGGAAAAAGCGAAAGGGGCCAAATGCCTCAACAATGTGAAGCAGCTTGCACTGGGGATGATCCAATACACGGAAGACAACAACGGCAATTTAATGCCATACTCCGGATACGGCTGCAGTTTGAAAAACAGTTCCGGCGACAGCGTGATCTGGATCGGGCAAATCGCCCGGTATGTCGGTATCGGCCTGGTCAACAACAACTGGTATACTTCGCAGCAGCAAGGCTCGGTCTGGATTGCCACTCCGGTTTCCCCGCTCTTTCAATGTCCCAGCCGGGACTCGTCAAACAATACCAGAGATCGTTTATTTCAGGAAAACTACGGCATGAACTTCCATATGGGATGGGCGACGGCCACAAACAATACCTACCTGAAACGTGTCAAACGCCCTGCGGAGCGGCTGCTCATCGCCGATAATAAACGAACCGACGGATTGCCGATTCTGGAACATCGCGCCCATTTCGGAGTTCGCCACGGCAACGGCAAAGGCAGTATTGTCGGCTATGGCGACGGACACGCTTCCATGTTTTTCCATACTGCCGTTGAAAGCGGCGAACACCACTATATGTGGGGGAAGAATATGAAGGATTGACGGACTGTTTATTCCGTTTATAATTTTCAAGGATCATGACATGAAGAAATTTCTGACCTCCATCGCACTTGCTCCGGCATTCGTGCTGGGCGCAGCGGAGATGTTGTTCAACGGATTCCCGGCGGACAATCCGGGAGCCGGCTGGGGCGGCAATCCGGTCATTGAAAACAGCGTGCTGAAAATCAGATCGGAATCCGCCAACCCGGTTTTCTATCTGGCGAAAGACAACTGGAAAAATTACCGTGTGAGTTTTACGCTGGTCCGGCGCGGAGGAGCTTATTTTGAAATTTATGCGGGATGGCGGTATCCGCACTTCATAAAATTTTCCCTTCCTCCGGTACATCAGGGAAAGATTCTGGTTTCCCGCGGAACCGCCGGCGGCAAATCCGAAAAACTGAAAGAGTGCCGCTGGCCCCAAAAGTTTACCGCCGGGCAGGAGTTGAAATGCGCCGTCACGGTTCTCACGGAAAAGGCCTCGCTGCATATCAATGGCGAACTCGTCGCGGAAACCGGATCAGATGTCCCGTTTTCCGGCGGAATCGCTTTCGGCGGCACCTGGAACTCCGATTTTGAAGTCAGCGATCTCAAAGTGGAACAATTGCCGCCTCCGCCCCGAAAAGCAGTTCCGGTAACGGACAACTTCGAGCGTCCCGTCATCCGTAACGGGACCTTCTTTTACCACGGCAAACCCACTTTCATGCTCGGAGTCAATGACGCCGGCAACAATTTCTGGGAATTCACTCCCGACAACGCCCGGCCTCCTTACGAACCCAATGACCTCCTGACCGACCAGCTTGACCTGCGCATTGCCGGAGAAATGGGATTCAATGTCAACCATACCTATACATTTGCCCGTCAGGTGGCGGAAGAGTATCTGCCGGAGATGGGTTTGACCCACGCGCAGGCGGACCTGCTGCTGGGCAGCCCTTACCGCGAACACTGGGCGAACCGCTTCCGCCACCGCGACCGGATCAGCGGGATGCCGCTGGTTGTGGACTACTCTCTGCTTCATTTATTCACGATGAATGATTTGCCCGGCCGTCTCTCCCAAGCCGGTTTTCCGGCCGATACCCGGCACGACGGCGGCTTCATGCCGTATGTGCCGGAAACCCGTCCGGGCAAGGATATCTATAAATATTACTTCAAAGGCGGGGCGGAATTCTGGCTCAACAGCGGCAAATCCAATCCATGGGTCTATGAACTTTTCAACGAAGTCCAATGGTATCACTCCAAACATCCGGAAAACAAAAAACTTTTTGCCGGCTGGCTGAAGCGTAAGTACAATCACGACCTGGAACAGCTCCGTGCGGTATGGGGAAACGAAACGCCGAAAAATTTTGAAGCGGCCGCGGAACCTTCGCCATGGACCGGCGGCCGCATGAAAGCGGACTGGATGGATTTCCTCGGCGACCGTTTCGTCGAAATCTTTCAGGCAGGCAAAGCGGCAATCCGGGAAGTCGACCCGCGCCCCAATGTCTATTTTGACATTGAAATCGCCGTAAGTTCGCTCTGGTACGAACAAAACGGCATCGATTACCACAAGCTGATGAAAACTGCGGATATTTTCGGCAGCGAAGGCGGCATGCCATTCGGACTCTTTTCCGGCACTTCCGGCAATTATCTGGAAGATGTTTACAACAACAAATTTCTTTCGGTGATGTTCTTTTACGATCTGGCCCGCGCATTTGCCGGAGAGAAACCGATCATGAATCAGGAAAGTTATGTTTCCCGCAACCACGGCGCGCTGGGCCGCATTCCGGTTCGCCGTTCGGACTTCACCACCATGCTGTGGTTTGAAGTTTTTCACAATTACTCCGGCTCCCAGATTTACTGCTGGTGGAAAGGAGGACGCAATTTCCCATGGAAAACGCTGGATGATGCCCGCCGAAGCGGCATCGGAAACCCGCCGGCCCTGCTGAACCCCTATTATTATCCGCTGGACACGCTGAAAGGCATCAAAGATTTTTCACAGGAAATCGCCCGGCTGGCAGAAATCGCGCTGCCGTATCCGCGCACACTCAACGATATCGGTATTCTCTACTCCCTGCCCTCGGTGTGGCGTCAGCCGCACGCGGTACGCGGCGATCAGAAATTCGCATACCAGCAGCAATGCTTCAACTGGTACAACGCCTTCCTGTCCCGCCAGCTTCCGGTCGGCGTAACGACGGAGCAGGAACTCAATGAGCGCGGAGCGGGTACATTCAAAGTGATCGCGGTGCCGAACCCTTCCCACATCTTCCCGGCCACCCGCGAGACGCTGAAAAAATTCGCAGCGGCGGGCGGTATTGTACTGTGGGGAGAAAATTCCGGCAAATTCGACCAGTATGGACGCAGTCTGCCCGAATTCTCTCCGCAGGATGCCGGTTTCCGAATCGTCCCGGCCTTGAAAGATGCGGAAAGCGAACGCAATGCAATATATCGTGCCCTGCAAGATTCCGGCTACGTTTCCCCATGGAAAATCATCCCGGCAGATGCGTGGCAGACCCATGAACTTGAAGTCCGGGCGATCCGCCGCGACGATTGCGATCTCTATTTCCTCTGCAACTGGAACGGACGCGAAACCGGAGCCGTGAAATTTATCCCGCCTCTCCCCGGTTCCCGCCGGAACAATTCCTTCTACGTCACCGACATGGTTACCCGGGAACCTTTCGCGGCTCCATCCGGCAGGCTTGAATGGAAGCGCGAAGAACTGCGTGCCGGGATCTTTCTGGCACTTCCGTCACAGGAACGGGTGCTGCTGGCCGTCTCAACCACACCGGCAGCGGCTCCGGGAAAAAATGCAAGGACCCGGGCCGATGAACAGAAGAGAAACTCCGCAATACAGCGGGAGCTGGCGGAACGTCTGGCCGCACTCGACGCGCAACTCAAAGCAATCGAGGCGGAAAAGCGAGCAGCACACGCTCAGGCGCGAGCCGGGTATCAAGTCGATTCGGCCAAGTGCCGCGCACTGGATATGACCGGAGCTGTCAACATGGGATTTCAGGATGAAACTGCCGGCGACCGCAAAGGGGGCTGGACCGATCAGGGAGAGTTGGACGCCCGGGATTTCCCGACCGGCAGAATTACTCTGGCAAACGTCCCGTTCAAGGTGATTGATCCGGCGGACAACGACGGAAAATCCTGTGCGGTACTGGCAGGTACGATCAAATATTTTCCGACGGAAACTCCGGAGATTCCGGTAAACGCCAAAATCGCCAATCTCTATTTTCTACATGCCGCCGCCTGGGGGAACAAGAGCGGGAAACTATTCGAATATCTCATTACCTATGATGACGGAACAACCTGCGCGTTTCCGATAAACGGCACTGCGGAATGTGCTGACTGGATCAACCCGCAGCCGTTGAACAACGGTTATATCGCATGGGAAAAAAAGCGGCCGGCCGGTTTCACCGTCGGCGCTTACGTGACACGCTGGAACAATCCGAATCCGGCGAAAAACGTAAAGTCAGTCAAGGCGGTTTCCGGCGGCAGGGAAGCGGTCCCCGTAATTCTCGGGATCACCTGCGAACTGTTGACAGAACTTCCCTGAAACTCACCGGCCGAATGCTCTGTCCCCCCCTTCCGCAAGAGAAAAATTGAAAAAACGGCATGACTATCTTCCGGCAGCGCTTCAATATTCTGCCGCAATCGACTTCCATTCCGCAGCCGGCTGAGCGTCACGGCATCCAGTCGACGATGCCGCCGGCGGGATGAAGTTTGCGCCACTCGGCGAACTCCGGCCAGGTGCGGACTCCGTCGCGGATCACCGCCTGACAGTACTCGATCCCCATCACCTTTTCGGTTTCGGGCGTGTCGTTCTTCACGGTCAGGATCGCCAGCTTCAATTCGGGCGTCAGCACCGCGGAGATGCGCTCCGCGACCCGCTCGAAATAGCCGTCGTAGAAGGTGCCGCGCTCGATCTGGATCATATCCAGCTGCCACAGCTCCCCGTCCGCGTCCCGGAACCACGCGTGCCATTCGAAACAGTGCTCGTCGGTGGCCGCGAGGTTGCCGTAGGTCACGCGTTCCACCGCCGGGTTCGCGGCGATCTTCGCCATTGCCGCGAAACTCTTTTCCGGTTCGAGCTTCGCGGTGTAGATGTGAAAATCGATGTCGCGGTGCTTCATCAGCAGCCCGGTCTTCAGCGACCCGACCAGATGAACCTCGGCGCCGATCGACTCCCATGCGGCGATCAGGCCGCTCGCTTCGACCACCCGCCACGCCTTTCCCTGATTTTCCTCCGCCAGCGCCAGAACATCGTTCATTTCAGAATCCCTTTCAGGGTCAGATCCATGCTTCCCGACCGGAACCCCTCCAGATCGAGCGTCACATAGAGAAATCCCAATTTTTTCAGCTCCGGAACCAGCTCCGCGGCGCGTTCCGCCAGCCGCGCCAGCTCCGCCGCCGGAACCTCGATCCGGGCGATGTTGCCATGCACCCGGAGCCGGACCTGCGCAAATCCGGCCTCCCGCAGCAGCGCCTCCCCCTCCCCGATCCGCCGCAGCAGCTCCGGCTCCAGCCGGGCGCCGTAGGGAAGCCGGGTGGCCAGGCAGGGGGTCGACGGGCGCGACGCGGCCGAAAGCCCCAGTCCGCGCGCCAGCTCCCGCACCTCGCGCTTGGGAAATCCGAGCTCGGCAAGCGGGCTGCTGATCCCCAGCTCCTTCAGCGCCTGCAGGCCCGGGCGGTATTCCAGCAGGTCGTCGGCGTTGGTGCCGTCCATCACCACCGGCAAATGCAGCGCCCCGGCGAACTCCTTCAGACGGCTGAACAGATGTTTCTTGCAGCGGTAACAGCGGTCCGGCGGATTCCGCACGATCTCAGGGTCGGAAAACTCGTCGATCTCGATCACGTGAAGCGGCACTCCCGCCTCGCCGGCAATCCGCCGCGCATTGTCGATATCCGACTGCGGATGGAGCCGGGTGGAAAAAGTCACCGCCTGGATTTCGCCGCCGCCCGAACGCTGCGCTTCCGCCGCCAGCGCCAGCAGCAGCGCACTGTCCACCCCGCCGGAAAACGCAAGGCAGACACCCTGCTTCACCAGCCGGGCGATTTCGGTCCGCAGCTCCGTCAGGCGCTCCATCTCAACGCTCCCGTTTTTCCGCTTCGCACCGGGCGGCGTCGAAGACGGTCTGGTACGGTACGCCGGAGGCCTCCGCGACCGCGCGCACACTCTCGAACTCCGGGTAACAGCGCACCAGTTCGCCATGACGGCAGCGTTTGACCGCGACCGGGCCGTATCCCGATTCGACCGTGACCGATTCACGCGCCATCACCGTGCGCTCCCAGCGGGAGCGGCGGATGCCGATGGTGGTGGTGGTTTCAAAAATGACCGATTCCAGCCTGCCGATCAACGCTTCGTCGCAGATCACCCGCAGCAGCTGCGCCGGGCGGTTCTTTTTCATGAAACAGGGCAGGAAATGCACGTCGCGCGCACCGGCGGCAAAAAGCCGCTCCATCGTCAGCCCCAGCGCCTCGCCGGTGCAGTCGTCGAGATTGCTCTCCAGCACCCAGATACCGTTCCCCTCGGCGGGGACTTCGGCTTCCTCCACCTGCAACAGCATCGCGCGCAGGATGTTGGGGCGGCCGAAGTCGCGCTTGCCCGCGCCGAGACCGACCGCGGCGACCGTGTACCGCTCCGGCAGCCGGTCCGCGGTGCGGATCGCCGCCGCGATCGCGGCCCCGGTCGGCGTGACCATCTCGCCCTTCGCATCGGTGAAGCGCAGCGGCAGCGCATGGGCGGCGGCGATGTTGACCACCGCCGGAACCGGGACCGGCAGTTCGCCGTGCTGACAATGCACAAAACCGCTCCCCTCCGAAATCTCCCGGATCACCACCGCATCGGGGGCGATCTTATCCATCAGGATCGCCGCCGCCGCGATATCGACGATCGAATCGACCGCGCCGACTTCGTGGAAATGCACCTGCTCCACCGGCAGACCGTGCGCCTTGCCCTCGGCCTCCGCGACGATCGTGAAGATCCGCTTCGCCAGTTCCCGCGCCCCGGAACTCATCCCGGAACGGTCGAAAATCGCGAAAATATCCGCGAGATGGCGGTGTTCGTGATGGTGGTGATGATGCCCGCTGTCTTCTTCATGTCCATGCTCATGGTGATGGTGATGCTCTTCCAGCTTCACGTCGAAATTCAGCGCCGCCAGCCCGTAACTCCGCGTCGGAGAAACCTCCAGTTCAAATCCATCCACATTCAGCGCGCGTAGCTCATCGAGCACCTGCCGCCCGTCGCAAAGTTTCAGATCCAGCAGCGCGGCGGCGAACATGTCGCCGGAAATGCCGGACGCACAATCGAGATACAGTATTTTTTTCATCGCAGTTTCTTTCCCCGGATTCACTTCATACAATACGGTAGGTTGTTTGGAAAATATAATGGCTTGGGCAGGGAAATACAAGCGGCGTTCGGGATTTCGCTCCTGTTGGAGCGAGCAGGGCGCTTCGCCCCTGCTCGCCGAAGGCGAAGTCCCGAATAACGCACTTGCATCACGGCAATTGTTTAAAATATGTTTAAAAATTAATTTATAAAATCGGTTATTAAACTATTGACATCGCCGCCGTTTTTTGGTATAATAAAAATAAAAGCAATCATCAGGAGTTGAGACGACGATGGCGTACCAGAGAAAAACCAGAAACCTGCACGACCTTGCGGAAAAAGCGGGCGTGACCGCGGCGACGGCGTCGATGGCGCTGCGAAATTCGCCGCGCCTTTCCGAAGCGGTCAAGGAGCGGATCCGGCGGATCGCCGAAAAGGACGGCTTCACGCCGCGCAGCTACAACCGCAAGCAGGAAAACGCACCCGGCAAGCGTTTTTCCCACCTCGGCCCGGTGCTGTTCCTCGACAACAGCGTCGATGAAACCGATCCGATCGGGGCGGCGCTGCTGGCGGCGCTCGGGCCGATGATGAATGAGTACGGCGTCGACTTCCAGGTGGTGAACCAGCGGGAGCTGGCGGCGCAACCGGAGACATTGGAAAAGTTCGACGCGCTTTTCTTCTACAACGACCCGCCGGTGCTGGAGCTGATCCCGGAGCGGATTCCGGCGGTACAGGTGTTCGGCTGGGAGAAGCAGCGGCGGAACTGCGACCGCATCACCGCCAACGACGGGCAGATCGTCGCGCTTGCGGTGGAGTTTCTGCGCAAAGCCGGAGTTGAACGCAGCGCGATTTTCTGGCGCGACGATATCGTGAGAATCCCGGACCATCCCCGCATCACCCGGTTTCTGGCGGAGATGAACGCGCTCGGCATTGAGACGACGGAGTTCCGGTTCGGCAAGTACGACACCGATTTCACCGGGCGGCTGAAGCAGTACATCGAAGCAGGCTCGGAGCGGATCGGCTTTTTCGGCTTCAACGCCCGCTGCGGCGTGAAGCTCTGCTGCGGGCTGGACAGCCTCGGGCTGCTCCAGAAGTACAGCCCGACAAATGTGATCGTCTGCGACAACAGCGTCCTGCTGCGGGACTTCTGGCCGAATCCGGCCCTGATCGACCTCGACCTGCCGCTGATGGCGAAGCGGGCGCTGGAGATGCTGTTCTGGCGCATGGAGCAGCCGGGCATCCCGGAAGCGTTCGTGCTGCAGGCCCCCCGTCCGCTGCAATAAAACCTTACTCAGGGAGAACAAACATGAAACGGAAATCCACTTTGATTGAGCTGCTCATTATTAAAACCTGTCAAATATACAATCTCTTTCCATATACCGCTCTGCGTAAAAGAGAGGGGTTCGGGGGAGAGAAAGCGGCGACTTGCGCCGCGTTTCTCCCCGTACCAAGCAATCTGAACATCTCTCTCATTCTCCGCAAGCTCTCACGCCTCCGTCAATGCTCTGCAAGCGGCAAGTCGGAGCAAAAACGTGAAGTTGCCTTTCCGCAGAAAAGCGGGAAGACAACTTCACGTTACTGCGGATCTTCCTTCCCCGCCGGCCGACCGCGCTCCCGCCAGTCGACCGTCCCGTACCCGGCACCGGCACCTTGCCGGACGCAGGGGGCGCGGCACGAGGCGGACACGCCCCCCGCATACCGCCGCTTAAGGCCGACTACCGCAAGATTTACTCTGATTGAGCTGCTCGTGGTGATAGCGATCATTGCGATACTCGCAAGTATGCTGCTTCCGGCATTGAACTCGGCGCGGCAGAAGGCGCGGGCGATCCAATGCACCTCCAACTTGAAGCAGGCCGGAACCGCGCTGGCGCTTTATGGCGCGGACAACGCCGATTTCCTGCCGAATCCGGCTTCCAAGCCGACTTCCGACGGCAAGAGCTACAATATGATCACGGTTGAAACCACGTACCGGCACAACCTTGCCTCCTATCTGGGGGGAGTCGACCTGTACCGTCCGGCGTCGAATCCGCTGGTCTGTCCGGCGGCGCGCGCCGCGACGGTCACGAACCTGACGAAATGGAGCTGTACCTACAGCTACACCACGCTGGCCAACAACAACATCGGCAGAAAGAGCCAGGCGTATCTGGAATACAATTCCAAAGGTCATAAAACTCCCCGGCTGGCGATGATGTACGGCAGCGGCGTGGCGCTGCTCTACTGTGCGGCGCCTTATACTTCGGGCGCGGTACGGTGCAATATCGAAGGCTTCGGGGACAAGAGCGAAAATCCGCTGAACCCGGCATTCGGGGGCGCGTTCCACAACCGGCGGCTGTCGCTGCTGTTCGGCGACGGTTCGGCGGGGATGACCAATATCCCGGCGAAGCGGCTCTCGCCCGATACCGGAACCTACAGCACATTTACATGGGTGATCGAACGATGAAAAAACTGTTTCTGACTGCCATCCTGTCGGGGAGCGTGCTGCGGCTTGCCGCCGCTCCGGTCGTAATCGACGATTTTGAAAAGGGCAAACCGGACGGCTGGACCGTCTACAAAGACGCGAAAAGCCCCGCCGCGCAGCTTGCCGTCACGGATGACGCGATCAGCGGCGACGGCGCGCTGAAAGTGATGCTGGGCGGCTGCACCCGGTATCAGGGAATCCAGTTCTTCAAGGTTCCGGTGATGCCGGAAAAGGCGGTGGCGGTCTCCTTTCTGGTCAAGCCGGTATCGGGCCCGCCGCCGACGGCGCTGGCGCTCTCCGAACGCAAGGAGCGGTACGGCAAGGATCTGGCCACGGCGGTTGCCAATCTGAAAATTTCGGGAGATGACTGGCAGAAGATCACCGTGCCGCTCGCCTCGATGAAATACGGCTCCGGGCCGGAACGCGGCAAGGCGTTCCCGTTCAAGCCGGGAGCGGTCTATTCGCTGCGTTTTTACGGGGCGGTTTCGGAGCGGCCGTCGGTTTTCCTGCTCGACGATATCGTGTGGGAGACCGAATAGATGAAGCAACTGCTGTTGTCCGTGGTGGCGGGCATCGCCGTCGCCGCATGGGGAAACAACCTCTTCCCGGAGGACACCGACTTCGAGACCGGCACGCAGAACTTCCGCTACTACCGTTCGGCGGAGCCGATCCGCACCGTTTCCGGCGACGCGGCCTCGGGAAATTCATCGCTGGAGATCGATTCGGCGGTGTCGTGGGCGCACGGGCGCTGGGGTTACGCGATCCGGAAAGATACCGACTACACGGTCAGCTTCTCGGCGCGGCGGGTTTCGGGCGGCGATACGATCGCCTTTGCGCTGATCGGCGTGCTCGACTGGAAACAGGTCGGCTTCACGCAGTTCCGGCTCACCGACGAGTGGAGGCGTTACCGTTGCCGCATCCGCACGGACCGGGCGGGAACGGTGCTGTACCCGGCATTCCTGCCGCAGGGGGAGATCGTGTTCCGCATCGACGCGATCCAGCTGGAAGAAGGGAGTGAAGCGACGCCCTACCGCCATTCGGAAGCATTCAGCATTTTTCCGTCAGTGAACGGCGCGGGAAGCGTGGTGCATACGCCGGAGATTCCGCGCCTTGCGGTGAACGCCTTCAACGCCGGAGTTCCGCCGGAGGGGCAGCCCTTCACGCTGCGCGTCGGCGTGCCGGGTACGGAAATCCGCCGCGAACGCAGCTTCCGGCTGGAAAAGGGGAAAACCGCCGTAATGGAATTTGAGCTGGCCGAAGCGGCGGAGCCGGGTTACTATCCGGCAGAGGTCGAAGTGCTGGACAATGCCGGAAGGACAGTAAAGAGCTCCGCCGCTCCGTTCGTGGTCACCGCCCCGTTCCCGCCGCCGTCGCGGGAGGGCTTTTTCGGGATGCAGGACAGTTCGCTGCCGCAGTCGGTGCTGCCCCGGATCGGCGTATCGTACCTGCGCAGCGGTTTCACGGTCTGGAAGGCGATGGAACCGCGCGAAGGAGAGTTCCGGGAGTATGCGTTCCTGCCGCCGCCGGAACTGTTCTGGCACCCGACCATCCAGAGCGAGTTTACGCCGGGACGGGTTCCGGCGTGGGGCTGCAAGCCGGGGAGCACACAGGCCGATCCGGCGAAGGCGGCGCTTTTCATGGAACAGCTGTTCCGGCAGCTCCGGGGCAAGACGGAATACCTTGACTTCATCAACGAACCGGATCTGGAGCTGCGCAACATGCCGGACGGCGCGGAGTATTACGGCGAACTCCTGAAAACCGCCGCGCCGATCGCCCGGAAATACGGGATCAGGCTGCTGGCGGGCGTATCGGGGAACCGCTCCGACTTCACCGAGAAGGTGCTGACAGAGGCGCACAGCTCCATCGACATCCTCGGGCCGCACCCGTACTGTTCGCCCCGCTCCATCGCGGCGGACGGCCGGTACTGCGCGCCGCCGGAACAGGGAGAGTTCGCCGGATCGATGCGTTATCACAGCGAACTGGCCCGGAAGTACGGCAAGGAGTTCCTGATCGGGGAACTGGGCTATTCGCTGGAGGAGAGCATTCCGTTCCACGCCCCCGAAGCCCACCGGCACGCGGCGTGGCTGGCGCGGATGTTCCTGATCGCGCGCAGCTACCCGGAGTGCCGCCGGCTGGTCTGGTTCACCGGGCTGGACCGCTGGGAGGGAGGCCCTTTCCTGTACGGAATCTGGCGCACCGAAAACGGCATCCGGCCGCTGCCCGCGGTCGCGGCCTGCGCGCAGGCCGCCCATGAAATCGACCGCGCCGACGCGGCGGAACTGCTGCTGGACGGCGACATCAAGCTGTTGCGCCTTCGCAGAGGAAACCATACCTCCTATGCCGTGTGGGATTCCGGCGGAAAGCCGGAGAAAACGGCGCTCCGGGAGCTGCCCGCCGGCGCCGCGCCGCGTTCGATCTACGGAACTGCGGTCAGGCCGGGCGAAGCCGCGATCACGGAAGCGCCACTCTACCTCTCGGAAAACGCAGCCGGAACGGTGCTTGCGGCGCTGCTCCGTGCGATCGACTCGCGCCCGCCGCTGACGGTCCGCGCCTGGCTGCGGGAGCGCAACCACCTCAAACTGGAGGTGAAAAACCGCAGCTTCTCCGACTGGAAAGGGACGGTGGCGATTCCGGGTGTGCTTCAGGCAACTATCCTGGCGGTGCCGCGCCAGTCCGCCGAAACGGTCACGGTGAAAACCGCCGCCGCGATCCCGGCGGCGTTCGCCGTGAAACTGGCGGGGGAGAACGGCAAAGAGTACCGGAATCCGGTCGAACTGCCCGCGCCGTTCGAGATTCCGAAACTGGCGGTTTCCGATCTGGAAAAGTTCGATTTCGTATCGAAACTGAACGGGCCGGGAAGCATCGTTCAGCAAACGCGCGAACACCTGTTCCCGCCTGACCCGTCGATCCCGTGGAGCGGCCCGGCGGACCTGTCGCACCGCACACTGCTCGGCTGGGACGAAGAAAACCTTTACATCTTCAGCGAAGTGCGGGACGATATGCACCGGAACCGGAATCCGGACCACGCCGCGTGGCGGGGTGATTCGATCCAGATCGGCATCGATTCGCACAACGACGCCGACGGCCGGAACAGCTACGGCTCCGACGACACCGAATTCACCTTCGCGCTGAATAAGAAGCCGTGGAACCATCACGCCCCGCCGACCCGCCGGACTCCGGCGGAAGCCTCCGGCGTCCGGCAGTTCATCACCCGTTCTGAGGAGAGCGGCACCACCGTTTACCGGATCGCCATCCCCCGGAAGCTGCTGGCTCCCCTCAAGTTGAAACCCGGAACAGTCTTCGGCGCGGCGCTCTGCTTCAACGACGCGGACGAGGGCAAGGTTCGCCGCTACATGACCTTCGGCGGCGGAATCGCGGATCGCAAATGCCCCGCCCTGTTCCAAAAAGCCGTGCTGGCGGAATAAGCCCCCGTCCTCACCAGCGGTAATAGCGGTAGGGATCGTCGACGGCCTGCGGCGTGTCCGCGTAGAGCGGATACGCGGGGGCGCTCCGAAGTTCCGGCTTGCCGAGCATCCCGCCTTTCATGCGCAGGTCGTTGCAGAGGACGGTCAGCACGTTGCCGCGCCGCTTCAGGTCGCGGCCGCCGACCGGATAACTGCGGTCCAGCGACCAGTGATCGACCGGGTTGGTTTTCTCGGAGAGTTCGCCGAGGAAACGGCCGTTGATCCAGACCCATGACTCATCGTCGATCACGCCGAGGCGGAGCAGGTAATCGCGGTCCGGGCGCGGCTCCTCCGGCAGGTCGAAAGTCAGGCGGTACCAGAAAAGCCCGTCGTACTCTTTGAGTTCTTCAAACTGGTCCTCGAAGTTGCCGGGCACCCTGACGGGGTTCCAGCCGGAATCCGGTTGGAACCCCGGCCGGAACCAGCCGAGCTTCCAGCCCCGCGCTTCCGGGTCGGCTCTACCGGTCCAGCCGGCGCGGAGCGGCAGGATTCCCCCGTTGGCGGCGGAACCGTCGAGCAGCTCGAAGCCGTCCGCTTTCGGCTCCGCGCCGAGGTTGTGCAGCAGCCGCGAAATCAGGAACTGGGTCCGGCGGCGGGTGGTGCGGAACGCCTGCTCCTTTTCGTCGAACATCCACGGCGCGATCTGCACCGCGACCGCTTTCCCCTTGCCGGAACGGTACAGCGACAGTGCGCGCCCCCCCGGTGAGGCGGCGTCGAAGGCGGCCATCGGCAGTTCGGTGCGCCAGTGCAGTTCGGCGTTGGAAATCCCGGCGAACTCCGGCATCCGCGAAAGCCCCTCCACGTAATCCGAAAAGAACTTTCCCTGTGCAGCGTTGAATCTGCCGGGGAAGTGGCGTTCCAGCTCCTCATGGTTCAGGCCGACGGCAAGCACGGCAAGGCCGCGTTCGACCGCGGCGGCGACGCCTTCCGGCTTCGCGCCGGGGCCGAGCACCAGCACGCCGGCGTCGGGCAGCGGCGCGGGAGCGGGCACAAAGCAGATGCCGAGCTGTTCCAGCAGCTTTGCGCCGCGCGGATCGCCCGCATAGTAAGTCGCAAGCGGCGGAATGGGACGGCTCCGGTCGAGGCGCAGCAGCAGCGAACGCAACAGTTCGGCCGCCTCCGGATCGGATTCGGTGCGGCCGGAGAGGTCGAGCTGGCAGAAGATCACCTGCTTATTCCACTCCAGCACCGGCGCGTACTGAAGGTCGAAGCCGCCGTGGTACAACGGCAGGAAATCGCCGACGGAGGGCTTTTCCAACAATACCGAGTTGACGGTGCCGCGATGGCCGGCGCGCCACGCGCGGGTGTTCTCAAAGCCGTTCCAGTTCCAGGTCGGATCGGCGGTTTCCAGCTCCGGGGTTTCGAGCACCGGCGGCACCAGCGTCGCCGCGCCGCGCCAGTCGCGCAGCACCGCGGAGCCGTCGAGCGCAAACACCTCGCGCAGCCCGTGGATGTTGGCGCGGAAGCCGAGCCGGGCCAGCTCCGGATAGTCCTGCTCCAGCACCAGCACCCGAAGCCCGCCGCGCAGCGCCCCGGAGAGCCGGAGCGGAAACTCCTTCAACCCTTCGCGCCCGATCACCAGCAGTTCCACTCCGGCAAGGTCGGCCTGCGTGCGGACAATCCGGGCCGCGACGCCGAGTTCGGCCAGAAGCGGCGCGGAGCGGCCCGCCGGATCGTAAAGCCCGACTCTGCTCCGCGGCAGTTCGGCGCGCTTCGGAATCACATGGAGCGCCAGCCGGTCGGTGATGCCGGAACCGTCCGCAAACCGGAATTCGGCCAGAAGTTCCAGCTCCCCCGCCGGGGTCCCCTCCGGGATCGTGAATTCAACCGGCGCTTCCGCGCGGGTGCCGGGGGCGGGATTCAGCGTCGCGCTTCCGGCGAGATTCAGCGCCGGGAGTTTCCAGCGGCATTCGACGGACTGGGGCCGCCGGGTGTCGTTCAGCACCAGCAGCTGTTTGCAGACGGTTTCGCCGGGGCGGAAGTTGTGTCCCTTTTCGGTGAAGTCGCCGGATCTGCCCGCGATCCAGCCGGTCAGCTCCCGCAGCGCGGGCAGCGCCGCCGCGCCGGTGCCGGAGGGGACGAAACGGTCGAAGGATTCGATCATCTGCCCGCCGTTGGAGCCGAAGTAATCGGGCACAATGCCGGGCCGCTTCAGATCCGCCAGCGGATCGAGCGCCGGGAAGTTCCCCTTTGCCCGGTGACTCCACAGCAGCGACTGGTCCCACGGCAGCAGCCCCGAAAGACCGCGCGCCCGCATCGCGCGGAAGTTGTCGGCGGTCATCCACGCGCGCACCTTGTCCGGGTCAAGGCTGTTGCCCATGCGGTGCAGCCGGCTGTAGAGCACCGGGCGGTTGCCGCGGCACAGCTCCTCCTCCAGCCGGTACAGCGTGATTTTGGCCGCATCGATCCGGTAAGCTTCCTCGCCGAGGTGCGCGGCGTTGAATTCGTTGAGCCACACGCACTGTACCGCCGGACTGCTCCAGATGAAGGCGGGGCCGCGAAAGCTCGACCAGCTCGCGGTGTGCGGCATGCCCCATTCGACCAGCATCAGCGGCTTGGTGCCGTGCCGTTCCCACTCCTCGAACCAGTCGCTGCGCTCCTGGCGCGGCACCCAGTTCAGATAGCAGTTGAGCGAGGAGACTTCGCCGAGGTTGCCGGATTCGTGGTGGTAGACCGGGCGGGTCGGGTCGATGCCGCGGACGATCCCGGCGGCCAGCAGCGCCTGCCTGCGCTGGAGGTCGCGGCGGCGCGGGTCTTCGGTTTTCATGCGCTCGTCGGGAGAGTAGACGCCGTCGAGCTTCCGCGGATTCTGGTCGCCGAAGTAACCGGTCGCGTTGTGGTTCATCGCGTAGAGCACCACGCCGGACAGGTTCTGGAACCGGCGGATCAGCGATTCGGCGTAAACCCGGTAGCGTTCCGCCTCGGCGGGATCGTCGAGCTTCCAGCGGAAATCCTTCGCGTGCGGCATGGTCAGGGAGGTCAGCACTCCCGCCCGGCTGGCTTCGCGGTAAAAGGCGTCGATGTAACCGACCGTGCCGGGGGCGAAATCGTAGTCGTAGCCGATCAGATGATTGAAACCGGCATCCCGGGCGCGTTCGGCCAGATTTTTCTGGCGGGCGGCACAGCACATCTCGGCCCCCTGCCGGATCGTGTTGTTGACCAGTGACCGCAGGTGGATCGGCGAACCGTTCAGCAGGAAGTTGCGCCCCTCCACCCGGAACTCCCGGTAGCCGAACTCCTGCGCAAACAACTGGTCGACCGTTTCGCCGGAGGCGGCCTTGAGCCGGATGTCGGCGAAATAGAGGTTTTGCGGCGCATCGGTGTCCCACAGCTTCGGCGCGACCCAGCCGGTTTCAAACCGGACGCGGCGGAACGCCGGATCGGCTGCGGAAACGGAAAATTCGGCGGAACGGAACACCGTTTCGCGCTGATCGCCGTCGCGGATCTCCGCCTCCAGAAAGTAGCGGCCCGGCTTCACTCCGGCCAGCCCCGCGTCGACCGCGAGTTTCCGGTCGCGCAGCAGCGGGATCAGATGGGCGTCGGTCAGATGGCCCGCTTTCGGGAACGCGTGCAGAAACACATCGCCGGTGATGCCCCGGCAGTTCAGTTCGCGCGTCGCGTCGATCAGCCGCCCCGGCGCCATGAAAACCTGTTTCGCACTCTCGTCGGGAACAGCCGAAACCCGCAGCGCCAGTTCGTGCGTCCGTCCCGGCGTCAGAACTCCGGTCAGGTCGAGCCTGCCGCCCGGATAATAAAATTCGCCGGCGGGTCTGCCGTCGACGAACACCTGCGCGCAGGTCTGGAGCATCGTGATTTCCAGCTCGATCCGGCGTTCCTTCCACGTGCCGGGTATGTGGAGGCTGCGGCGATACCACGCGGTGTTGAGCCGGGCGGGATCGAAGGGGGGAGCAAGCGGCGAGAGGTGGATTTTCTGGGAACTTTCCGCCGCCAGCCAGCCGGTGCGCCCCGGCCAGATGCCGGGAACCTTGAACCAGCCCCAGCCGCTCTCTTTCACCGGAATTTTCGCTCCGGCCGCAGGGAAAAACCGCCACAACCCGTTCAGCGACACCGTTTCGCGGTGCCGGTTGACGTCGCGGGCGGCGTCGTCGAGCGACCAGAGGGCGGCTTCGGCCGCGCCGCCGGGCGGGTCGGCGTCCTTGTCCAGCGCCGCCGGATCAGTGACGGCTTCAACCCGGATTTCGGAGAACTCCACCAGCCCGGACTTGCCGAAGTTGCTCGGCGTAAAGGCCAGATAAGCCGCCCCTTCCGGGATCGGATAGAGGCGCGCGCACTTCCGGCCGGAGGTGTTGCCGCTGAAGCCGAACACCTCCGGCCATGGGCCGACCGCCTCGTTTTTCGCGTTGAAAAAGCGCATCGCCAGCCGCCCGTTCTGCCAGCTCTGTCCGCCGGGGACGAGGTTCACAGTGCGGATCGAAGCGGTGAGCTTCAGGAATTTCCACTCCGGCTTGACCGGAATCCGCAGCGAAGCGTGGCCGGGGCCGTCGATCGCGATGGTCAGGCTGCCGCCCGGAGCGGTGATCCGGGTGTCGCCGGCGCCGTTCCACCAGCGCGGCCTGCCGCCGCCGTCAAGGGAACAGGCGAGATTTTCCGCCGCGAACGCGGCGGCGGTGAGAAACAGCATGGAGAGAAACAAGAACGGTTTCATGGAGCACCTCATTGCATCGACGCCGGGCCGGTCGCGGCTCCCGGCTGGAATTTCATGTCAAGCCATCTGAGTTTGACCGACGGGGCGGGCTGTTCGAGCTGGCGGATCAGCAGCTCGCACGCGGCCCGCTGCCGCTCCAGGCAGTCGCCGATCAGCCGGGTGTAGAAGGGATCGCACGGCACCTCCGAATCCCAGCTTGTGACCAGCGCGACCGAGATGTCATGCGGTACGCGCAGTTTCCGTTCCGCCAGCACCTGCCGCAGCTTTTCACCGGTGCGCAGGTCGTTGACCACGATCGCGGTCGGCGGGGCAGGAAGGTTCAGCAGCCGGTCGATGCAGTCGAGGTTGAACCGTTCCAATGCGGCGGCTTCGTCCGGCGCGCCGCGCTCCGGCAGCAGCCGGTCATACCCGACATAGTACGAAGGGTCGAAAATCCGGTGCGCCGTCATGAAATCGCGGTAGATGTCGCGGAAGTGCTCCGTCCAGAACCCCAGCCGGTTGGCCGGGATAATCTCGGCAATACGGCGGTGTCCAAGCCCGTACAGATGGCGGTAAAGCACCGGACGGCTGTTCACATGGTCGAATTCGACCAGATTCACAGTGGAAGGCTCATTGATCTGGTTGACCGAAACAAAGGGAATCCCGTTCAATTGCAGGTTGCGGGCGATTTCAAGGTCGAGCACCGAGTTGGAAAAGACGTAGCCGTCCACGTTGATCGCGGTCAGGAAATCCTCGTTGCGCAGGATGTCCAGCGATCCCGCGCCGAGCACCAGCAGCCGGTAGCCCGCTTTTTCGACGGTGTCGAGGGTGGTCCGGTACATGAAATCCTCCGGCCCCGGATGGCCGAGGCTGTTCACCAGGCAGATCAGCCGCCGGCAGGGCCGGTTCCGGTTGCGCAGCGTCACGAAAGCGCCGCGCCGGTCGAGGATCGCGATATAGCCGCGCCGCTCCAGCAGCTTCAGCGCCTTGCCCATCGTGACCGGCGAAGTGTTGAATTCGGCGGCGAGCTTGTGCACGCCGGGGAGCTTGCCGGAATAAGCGCCGTCGAGCAGCCGTTCCTCCAGCTCCATGCAGAGCTGCGTGTATTTGATATCAGGCATCGGAGGTATCCTTCAGTATTTGGAGAGGTCGGAGCCGTCCGGATTCCAGCTGATCCGGTGCTGCAGGCCGTCGGAGGGATATTTGCCGTACAGCGCGGAAACGTGGCCGTCGGCCAGCAGCATCCCCATCCCGTCCGGGTGCGGAAAACGGGCTGAATTCCACGCCCCGTCCCACTCGCCGGTCCACTTGGTGATCGAAAAATACAGTCCTTCGCCAGCCAGCAGGATTCTCGACGCATGACGGATGCCCGGGAATTTCACGGCGGGCTGTTCGTTCCCGAGAAAATTGTTCTGTGCGATGCCGCCGCAGCCGGCCAGTTTGCGGGTCTGCTCAAGGCTGTTGTCCAGCGTCGGGCCGGGGACGTATTCGGAGCAGACCGGCACCGAATAGCGGTTCTTCTCCACTTCAGGATTGTCCGGCGTGAAATCCCCCTTGTTGTACCGCTCCAGAAAGAGCTGGGACGCATAGGGTCCAAGGCTCGTCTCCCAATCCTGCCTGCCCCCCGAAGCATAAGTCTGACGGGTCGGCACCACGAAATCCTGATGGTCGGCCGCATAAAGCTGATGGGCGATGCCGAGTTGTTTCATCTTGTTCTTACACTGCGTCCCCCGCGCGGAAGCCCGCGCCCGGTTCAACGCCGGCAGCAGCATACTCGCCAGAATCGCGATGATCGCTATCACCACGAGCAGCTCAATCAGCGTAAAATTCCGGCGGTGCTTCCCGTACCATACGTTCTTTCCGTACCGCATTTGCCCATCCTTTCCTGAATTGTACATGGTTTCTCTCCAATCCAATGCCGTCCGACGTCAACCTTGGAGTGCGGAGCCCGAAGGGGCGGCGAAGCCGACTTCAGCTCCGCTTTCCAATCGCACGTGACCATACAGTCACTCATACGTTTCGTTACCTTTCCATACCATTGCAGGCCACAAACTAAATGCCGGTCATTTGCGGATGGCTCCGGAGGGCCCGGTTGCGCCCTCCGGACCTCCCCGTCCGAATTTGGACTCACGCGAACTTTCAGAGCACTTCCGCTCGCGGGCGCGGCTTTGCCGCTTACTTGTCGGGCTGCGCCCGCCAACCCTTCAACGTTCGCTACGCTCACTACGCCAGGGAGGCTTCGCTCTCTACGTTCGGCTTCGTCACTATCGTTCCTCGTTATTTTGCTGCCGCAAAATAATTCCCTCACATTCGTTCGCGGCGCTGACCGCGCTTGTTGTGCGCCGCATAAAAGGTTTTGGAGACCAACCTTCGCCTTGCCTGTGCTGGACGCCGCACGCCCCCCGGAGGGGCATTGGCGGGCGCACCCGGCAGCGGCACCTTGCCGCCGGCAGCGATTGCTATATTACAGATATATTACAGTTTATATTATGACAAAGAAAACCGCAAATGTCAAGATGCCGGGAAAAAATTTTCCGAATTTTCCGAATTCTCCGAATCAGCAAAGAAAAAGCCGGGGCCAATGCCCCGGCGTATTGCAGTCGCCTTTCTCGAATCAGCGGTTTATTTCACCAGAAAGGCGGTTTCGGCGGTGTGTCCGGCGATCAGGTCCTCAACCGTCACCTGCCAGTGGCCCGGCTCATCGTTCCGGGCAATCGGCAGCGGCAGCTCCAATGCGCCGTCTTTGAGTGCGTAGTACCCGGAAAGGGCGTTGGGGCGGCCGGAGCTGTCCGCTACTTTCAGCCGGACCGCCTGAGTTCCGGCGGCCCCTTTCCGGCTCCGGAGGGTGATCCGAAGCCGGGCCGCTTCGCCGCGCTTCACTTCCGGCTCGGCCTGCACGCGGATTCCGGTGATTTCACTCTGTGCGACATAGAGCAGCCGTCCCGCGCCGGCGCCGAGGAACAGGCCGTCGATTCCGCCGTCCTTTCCGGGCGTCAGCAGGCGGCGGGTCAGCACATCGTAGACCGCCCTGCCCCCGGCGAGCAGCTCCGGGGCAAACTCCACGGCGACCGTCTGCGGCACTCCCGCATCCAGCACTTTGCCGTATTGCCCGACGTAGGTTCCGGCGCGGCGGGCATCGTTGATCACGAAAAGCGCCTGATCGCCGTCCCCGATGCGGCGGCTCAGGATCACATCCTCCGCCGGCGAGGAGACCTGATAGCGGAACCCCTTCGCAAGCAACAGTTCCTTCAGTTTCCTGCCGGAGGCGATCCAGCTTTTCTGCTGCTCCGCCGCGCTCAGCTTTTCGGTGACGGGGAACATCATCTTGATCGCGCCCGGCACGTTCAGCCCGAAGGTCTGGTCGACGATCACAAGCTTTCCCTTGCCTGCCGCGAATTTCACCACCGCGTCCCGGACGCTCCCGGTCAGGAAGCGGGTGTCCGGCACGATCAGCACGTCGTAACGTTCCAACTGCCCGGCGGATTCGTCAAACAGGATATCCGGCTGGAGCTGCGCGAATAGGATGCTGTTGTACACATCCGCGAAGAGCTTGTTGGAGTTCCCGTAGTTGCCGGTGCGCCCGTAGAGCGAACTTGCCGCCGACTGCAGCACCGCCACCCGGCCGGGGCCGCGGTTCATCGCCTTGAGCATCGGCCCGTAGGGCTTGACCAGCGTATCGGACACCGCCGCCAGCGCCTCGGCGGTGTCGGGATTGGTGTTCGCGTAGGTTCCCGGCGTGGTGCTGATGCTGCTGCCGCCGTCGAGCATGATCGCATCGACCGGGCGGGACATCGCCAGCCACACCGCTTCACGCACATGGTCCGGCGAAATCGTCACGAAACGGCCGAAATGCACCGCGTCGCGCGCTTCCACAAAGGAGTCGGCCTCTTTGGCGGCTTTGGCCCGATCGGCGGCGTTTTCAAGCTTGCCGACCACTTCGTTGGTATACCAGAAGAGCTGGATATTCGGCACCACCGGCTTTCTGCCGTCCACGGCGGCGCGCATTTCATCGATGTTTTCCAGCAAACCGAGCGGCGACGGATTGGTGTAGGTCCAGTGGCTCACGAAATCCATGCCGCGATCCCGTCCGAGAAAGGCCGGATTGCGCAGGATCGGGTCGTGGAAGGCGCGGGCTTTCGGCAGATACCGCTTCAGCCGCTCCGCCGCCAGCGCACGGCTGTCGACATAGCCGGAGCCGTGCAGCCACCACCACCTGATATAGTCCAGCTCCGGCGTGGAGGCCGGCAGCACACCCTCCTTCGCCTGCTTCGCCTGCGCCCCGAGCGACACGCCCACCATGCCCCAGGTGCGGTTCACATGGGCGGGAGGCTGCCCGAAACCGGCCTGCTTCGCCTGCTCCAGACAGGCGGGATGGAAGCACTGATAAAGTTTGCGCTCCTCGTTTTCGGTTTCGGAGTCGAAAAGCAGATAAGCCGGGGATTTCGCATCCCGCACCGCCTCGCCCAGCGCCTCGACCGATTTCTCCAGATGGCCGCGGTATTCAGGGTGGTTGTGGCAGATGTCGCCGGAGAGCTGATTGCCGCCTCTGGCATCCTTCATCATCATCGCGTCGAATTTCTTCTTGTCCCAGTAGCGCCGGGTATCCACCTTGAGCAGCGAACGCACCCCGTGCTTCAGCCCCGCGTCGGCACGGCGCACGGCGGCGGCCACCGATTCGAGATAGCCGGCTTCCTGCACATACTTCGACACGAAGAAGAACGGCGCCGACGATGCGGTGAAGCCGAGCCGCTCCAGTTCCAAATATGAGTCGATCCCGTCCCACAGGATCATCTCGAAACGCCCGGCGCGCGGCACGGGAGCCACGGAAAGGTCGAGCTCGCCCGAAGCCAGCACCTGTTTCGCGGCATCGGTCAGCCGGTAGACGGCGCGGTAGTCGCCGACCCGCAGCGAAGCGGCCGGAAAGTTGACGGTCACGGTGCTCTGCTCCCCCGGCTTCAGCGCCGCGACCGTGCGGATTTCCGGCGGAAACGCATCGTCGAACCGGAAGGAGAATTCGATGCCTTTCCACTCCGTCCCGGAGTTGTTCTTCACCTGAAACAATAGCGGCGCCTCCTTTTCATCGTTCAGGAAGACGGTGCGCCACCCTTCGCGGACCACTGCCGCTGCGGCAGGAGGCGGCGGAACCGGCAGTTTCCGCAGCTCCATATCGCGGAAAGCCGCCTGACGGTAGCGGACGCCGAGCGCAACCGAGCCGGAGGCGAAATTCTCCGCATGGGCGGTAAGAGTGGTTCCGCCGGCGGATGCGGTAAGCTCATTCCCCGACACCGAGAGCGACAGGGTCAGCGGAGCCTGCTGCGGCGAAGCCTTTCCGGCGCCTTCGGTTTTGGCCAGGACCGTCTCCCGCCCGTCGACCACCTTGAACAACTCCAATTGCCGGTGCGGGTCACCGTAGCGGAGCGCGTAGAAATTATCCCGGTTCCGCCAGCGGATCGCGAGAAACACATCCCCGACGCCGTCCCGCGTGGTCACGGTCGCCGAAAAGCTCTCTCCTCCCGGAGTTTCCGGGCCGGGAGCCACGATCCAGAGCGGCCGGTTTCCCGCGTCGGCGGAGTCGGAAAGTTCGGCGACGACGCCGTCCGTCTGCTCCCAGTCGCCCGAAACCGGCACCCACCGGCTGATCTTATCCGCCCGCGCCGCCGTCGCCAATGCGATGCAGCCGATCAATAATAACGGAAGATGCTTCATCGCTCCGTCTCCTTCTTTCTTTCCCAGATGATCGAACACATTCCTTTTCCGGCCAGGTCGGCGGCTTCGATCCGCCACGGCCCTTCGGGGTCGCCCGCCGCCAGCGGAACCGTCAGCGACAGCACTCCGTCCCGGACCGGCCGCACTCCGCTGTATTCACTCAAAATACCATCGGGCCGGTAAATGTCAAGCCGGACCGGCCTTACGGTATCCTCGCCATCTTTGATCCGAAGATCAAGACTGAAAGCTTCCGGCAGCGGCGCCGCCCGGAGTACAAGCTCTCCCGGCGGCGTTTCGGAGATCGCCATAATCCTGCCTCCGGCTGCCGGAAGCTCCAGCTTGAATTCATAGAAACCGCCGCCCACGCTCCGGCAATCCGGAGTTTGTCCGGTCAGGAGCTCCCGGACAAAGGGAGGCTGTGCAAAGGGACCGATTTTCCAGACGCCATGCTCCGGCACGCCTTTTTCCATCATCGCCCGGTATTTGCCGGAACGTTCGTCCCAGGTGCGGCGGTCGTTGACCGCGAACAAATAGCGGAGCCGCCCGCCGGTGCGCATATTGCAGAGGATGCGCGGCGAAGAACAATCGAAGTCACGCCGCACCACGCCGTCGAGCCGTTCGCGCATCTCGGCGGCGAACGTTTCCAGGCGGCGCTGGTCCTCGTCCGCGGTCACGCCGTCGACCGCGACTTCGCCGCCCCACTCCGAGCGGAAATTGGTGTCGTCGGCCACCGCGAAATCACTGCCCCGGCAGATCGCGTTGGCGTTCACATTGCGCCGGTAGGAGAAATCGAAGCCGAACCGGATCACCCCCGGCACCTCCGCCCGGAGCCAGCGGTCGGCGATCACCGTGCCGCCCCGCCGCGCAAATTCGACGATCCGGCGGTAAACCGGCTCCGGCAGCGTGTCGGCGGCGGGCAGCGCCAGCAGCTCATAACGTTCCAGCGCATCCTCAAGCACATCTTCCTCGAAGATCACGTCGGCGGGAATCTGCGCCATATTCATCATGGTATAGAAGTCGTAAATCTGATAGTTCTGGTAGTGCGCGTGGGATCGCGGCACCCGGCCGTACACCCTCGAAGTGAAACAGTCCAATACCGCCGCCCGGCGCGGCAAATTGCAAGTGGCGCGGGCCAACGCGCCGAAAGGCTTAAGCACCTCCCGGTTGAACTCCGCAATCGCGGATTCGGTGGCCGGTGAAAAAATCGCCGGGTCGCCGCCTTCAAAGAACGCTTCGATCGGACTGCCGAAGTAGCAACCGAGCGCCTGCGGGCCGCGAGAGAAGTTGATCCACGCGCACTCCTTCCAGCGGTCCGGCCCCATGCGCAACGTAAACTCCCGCGCGAACCGGTCGCTGCCGCACGGCGTCAAGGTCCCGGCGTAATTCCACAGGGTGATCGTATGGATGAATTCCCGGTTCCCCCGCCGGGCGGCGGCGGCGAGGGTTTCGACGAAAAGCGTCAGCTTCGGGTCAGGATTGGTATAGGTCCACGAACTGACCGTCCCCAGCCCGTCGAACCGCGCGGGCAGCGGCGCCAGCCGCAGCGGATCGGCAATCGTCGCCAGGTCGGGCCGCGCCTGCCGGGCGGTTTCGGCCATCAGCCGGTTGATCGGGGTCCAGCCGTCGCCCTCCTCGAAATAGTAACGGGCGTACTTCAGCTCCGGGTCGGAAGCGGAAACCACCCCGGGGGCCAGTTCGGGAATGTCGGGATAGCTCTCCGCGAACACCCGTTCCAGCGAACGCAGCCGGGAGAGCTTCACGCCCATCGCCGCTTCATGATGCGCCACCGACTCCGGATCGCAGGGCAGCTTGAGCTTGTCCTCCAGTTCGCTGTTCATGAACATCGTCGAACAGGCCGGAAACTCCGCGAAAAGCGCCATCAGCCGCCGGATCAGGAAACGGGCTTTTTCCTGCGTATAAGGATGATACGGATTCAGGAATTCCGAACGCGAGCCGTCGGGATTGATCCGGTGCGCTTCCGCCGGGGCGTCCGGCCCGGCCCGGAAAATTCCGCCGGCGGTGTTTTCGATCAGGATTCCCAGCTGGATGCCGCGTTTCATCGCCTTTTCAATCAGCGCAACCGCGCCGTCCGGGTGCTCGACCGCCCAGCCGGCCCGGAACTGGCTCCAGGTCACGCCGAGGGCTTCGAGCTTGTCCAGTTCGCGCTCGGCGGTCTCCCCGCCGGCTTCCAGCGCATCGTAGTGAACCGTCGACGGCCAGTGCCAGAACTCCATGCGGTCCGGCTCCGGCGCGGGCACCACGTCGATCAGGAACTCCTGCCGGACCAGCGTATTCCCGCCGCACTCCAGCACCGCGGCCATCAGGTGGCTGCCGCAGCAGAGGCGGGCCGTATCGATCCGGAACTCCAGATCGCCGACATGGTGGTTCAGCTTCGGGATATCCCGGCGGCCGACGATCCCGATTCCGGCGATTTCCAGCGTCAGCGAGCAGTTGTGGAAGTTGTGCGGCTCGAAGTTCATCACATCGAAGCGCATCAGCGGTTGTTCATTCCGGAAAAAGCAGCGTCGGCGGCTGGTCTGTATGATTTTGATATTGCCGTCTTTCATAATTACCACCTCAGAGGTTTATCGTCGCAGGCGGCCGCTTCGGGATCGGCTCCCGTTCAGTCCCCCTGCGTCAGTTCATCGGGAATGATCGCGCCGGGGCGGATCATGCGGATAATCGGAGAAATGACTCCGGTCGAGTTGATCCAGCGTTCTCCGGAGTTCGCCGCGCCGTGGTCGATCGAACCGACATGGCCGTCGAAGAACACCATATTGCCGCGACCGCTGTGAACCAGATAGGGATACCCGTAACCGTTCGTGGTCACATTGGTCACCATGCGGAATGCGTTGCTGTTGTCCGCGTCCCCCGGATTCCGGGCGCATCCCAGCATTCCGATTCTGGAGGCGCCGACCTTCTGGTAATCGGACTTCGCCAGGCTGACCGGCTTCTGGTCGGCGGTGTAGACGCCACCGTAGGTCTTGCGCCATGAATTCTCATCCGCCGCCGTCTGGGTCGGCATCGCATCCGGGCAGAAGAATACCTTGTTGAATTTCGGAATGTACGCTCCCTTCCACAGCGCATAATTCCATGCGTAGCTGTTGGCGCCGCCCTGCTGGTAGCTCTGGCCCGCCGGGAAGTACATCCGGTTGTCGTCCATATATCCGACCGCGCCCATGCTGAGCTGCTTCAGGTTGCTGACGCAGTTGATCGCACGGGCCCGCATCCGGGCGTTGTTCAGCGCCGGCAGCAGCATCCCGGCGAGAATCGCGATGATCGCGATCACGACGAGCAGCTCAATTAAGGTGAAATTTCTTCTCTTCATGGCATTTCTCTCCCTGGTTTGATTGTTCTTACTCGGCAACAAATCGGAGGCATTTCACTTCATACGGCTGCAGTTCAACCTCGAACCCGCCGTGATCCACAGTAACCGCATTCCGCCCGGAAATCAAGTCGGCCACCCCGACTTTTCCCTCGGGCAGTCCCGAAACCCGCACCTTCACGGCGGCCTCCGGGGCCGAATTCACCAGAAACAGCGTCCGCCGGTCACGGTATCCGATCTCGGCGAATGCCACGGACGGGTATTCGCGCACGTCCTTTTTGTTGTTGATCCCCACATCGACCGCGACCGCCGCCGGACCGGAGACCACCTCGACCTTCAGCCGGTCCAGCCGTTTGCCGAACAGGAAGAGTTCCCCGAGCTTCTTTTCGCCGGCCAGCTCCCGCGCGATTTGCGCATAGGCGTCGAAGTAACGGTCGTATGCGTCGAAGCCGGGGCGCTTCGCCAGCGAGAACACCACCACGCCTTTCGCCCCCGACACCAGCGACAGATATACGTCGTGGCGCACCAGCTTCTCCAGAATGTCCAGATGCTTCGCTTCCGGCTGCCGGAACATCTCCGGCACCGCGATCGGAACCGCCTTCGCACCGGTCTCCGCCACCGCCTGCGCTTCACTCTCGGCGGACCAGCGGCACCAGACCCGTTCATCCTCCTTTTTCAACTGGGTCGGATACATTCCCTTGCCCACCACGCCGAGAGCTTCGGCGAACGGAATCATCTGCTCTTTCGTATAGTGGTTCGGCAGATAGAGCCACACCGGGCGCCGCTCCGGATCATTTTCGCGGATCGTTTCAGCCGCCGCTTTCAGAAAAGCCATATCGCGCTTCCGCCACGGCCGCAGTTCCTCCGGCCCGAGATACCACCACGCGATCCGCCGGTTTACCGCATTCTTCTTCACCTGTGCGGCGATGCTTTTCAAATAAGGCTTCGCATTGAAATCCGGCGCATCCAGCAGTTTTTTGGTCAGCCTGACGCCGTCCGCCTCCGGCTGGACCGGGTAGATCATAAACAGCCCTTCGCGCTCCGCATCGGCAGTCAGGTTGCGGATCTGGTACTCGCTGTAGACCGGCCCGGCCATCGTGTAACCGGCCTGCTTCATCGCCGCCGTATCCGCCGGAGAGAAACCGGAGAACGGGAAAATCCGCCCCTGCGGATAGATCCGGTCCTCCGGCAACCCGCGTCCCGAATCGAAGCCGGGAGCCAAAAAGCTTTCCGTCCCCGTCGCCGGCAGGCAGAGAAGCGGCAGAAGCATCAGTTTCAGAATCATCCGCATCATGCGATCCCTTTCATTATTCCAACATTTTGGACACTGTCCATTTTCTGATTACAATTATACGCGATTCCGATTGAAAAGTCAATAGGGCAAATCGAAATTCCGATGATTTTTTCTGATTTTTTGTTCGGTGTCCAAAAATATCAGTTCAACCGTAGTTCCGACAGCAGAAAGCACGCCGATCCGCACCGGGATCCACGGCCGGGCGCTTCGGCTTTACGGCAGCGCCGCCACGCTGGCGCGTTCGACCAGTTCCGGTTTCAGCTCGACGGATTCCGGGCGTTTCCCGGAGGCGACCCACTGCCGCAGCAGCTCCACCGCCGTCTCGCCCTGTTCCCGGAGCGGCTCCGCGAACGTCGTCAGGCCGGAGACTTCCGCACCGCGCCATGAATGATTGTCGAAAGAAAGCACCGAAAGCTGCCCGGGAATCCCGATTCCGAGCCTTCCGGCGGCCTCGAACAGCCAGCCGGCCCGGTAGTCGCGCACCGTGAAGATCGCGGTCGGCAGCTCCGGCTGCTTCAGGAAGTTCATCAGCACGCCCACCTGGTCCGCGCTCTGCTCGTAACCGAGGCCGGAGAGCACCCAGGCCGGATTCAGCGGCACATCCTCCTCCGCCAGCGCCCCCCGGAATCCGGCCAGCATCTCGGCGTACAGATAATCCCGGACCGCCCCGGTCACAATGCCGATCCGGCGGTGCCCCCTGCCGATCAGGAAGCGCACCGCGTTACGCGCCGCCGCGCGGTAGTCGACATAGGTGCGCAGCGCCCCCTCGTGCCCCCGGTTGTCGGCGGCGATCACATACGGAACCGCCGCCTTCTCCAGCGGCGCGATCAACCCGTCGAAGTTGTCGCACTGCAGATAGATCATCCCCTGGATCAGGCCGTTCATGCAGTGGGCGATGATCTCGTCGGTCATCCGGCCGGAATCGGAAAACGAAGCCAGCATCTCGCAGTTTTTCTTTTCCGCCCCGGCCGCGATCCCGGCCAGCAGCTCCATGGAAACCGGCAGATAGCGGAATGTGCCGAAATCGGAAGGGCGCACGAAAAAACGCTTGAGCATATTCCGGCTCGCGCCGTTTTCCAGCACCAGCGCCCCGCAGTTCGGATAGATCTGGATCAGCCCCTCCTCCTGCAGCAGCTTCAGGATATTGTGCACGGAGCTCTTGGAAACATTCAGCGATTTCGCCAGCTCCCGCGCCGAAGGCAAATAGGTGCCGGCCAGATAATGGCCGTTCAGAATCTCCTCGCGCAGCTGGGTGCGGCTTCCATTGGTCTTATTGTTTTTTCGCGGCGTCGCCATCCTCACCTCCTGTTTTTTCCAATTACACAATACCCCCTTTCCCGAAAAAGTCAACTCAATTTTGGACATTGCCCAATTATTTTATATTTTTTTCGTTTTTCCTCTTGACTTTCTCTCTTTTTCATCGTATAATGGACATTGTCCAATAAATAATTTTCAAATGGACTCCGGGTATTATTACGATAACGATGGGGGGGATACATCATGAGCAGCGGCGGAACGATCGTGGAAAACGGCCGGACCTATTATACGGTCGGAACGTTGAAGTATTCTCTGTTCGGGCTGGTTAATCTTTTCATCTGGATGCTGTGGGGGGATTTCTGCTTCACGCTGATGGAGATGCTGATCCCGTCGCTGCTGCCGCTGTTCCTGAACAACCATGACGCCCCGAACTGGCTGATCGGCCTGGTGGTCGGCAGCATTCCCGCCGCGCTGAATTTCGTGATCAATCCGATCGTCAGCACCCGCAGCGACCGAACCCGCACCCGCTGGGGCCGCCGCATCCCCTATTTGCTGTTCGCGAGTCCCTTCGTGACGCTGTTCCTGATCCTGCTCGGCTGGAGCGACGCGATCGGCACTTTCCTGCAGCGGACGGTATTCGGCGGCAACGTGTCGGCGGCGGCGGTGACCATCGGCTGCATCATCGTATTCGCGGTCGGCTTCCAATGCTTCAACATGTTCGTGGCCTCGATCTTCTACTACATCTTCGCGGACGTGGTGCCCAAACAGTTCATGGGGCGCTTCATGGCGCTGTTCCGCATGGTCGGCACCGTCGCCGGCTTCATCTTCAACGGCTACATCATCAAGCACGCCGACCTTCACATGCCCTGGATCTTCACCGTCGTGGCGCTGATCTACCTGACCGCCTTCGGCCTGATGTGCCTGCTGGTCAAGGAGGGACAGTACCCGCCGCCGGAACCGCCGAAAGGCAATCCGGTCAAAACCTACTTCCGGGAGTGCTTCAGCCTGAGCTTCTACCGCTGGTTCTTCCTCGCGATGGCCTGCAACGACGCCTCGACCGTCTGCCGCACCATGTTCAATCTGCTCTTTTCCAAAAACGAACTCGGGCTCTCTCTGGAACAATACGGCAACATCATGAGCGTCAACGCGGTGATCTCCTTCTTTCTGCTGATCCCGATGGGCTTCCTGGTGGACTGGCTCCATCCGCTGCGGACCTATATCGCCGGCGCAATGCTGGTGATCGCCGCCAATCTCTTCGGCTTCTTCTTCGTGCAGGATTACATCACGTTTTTCATCGTCGCAATCCTGATCGCAATCGTATATGTGATCCAGAATGCCAGCAAACTGCCGATGTTCGTGTCGCTGCTGCCGGCCGCCAGCTACGGCCAGTTTTCCTCGGCCAACGCGATGGTGGTCTCGGTATTCCTGATCTTCGCGAACTTCGGCGGCGGGGTCTTCATCGACTTTCTGGGCTACCGGTACATCTTCATCTGGGACCTGCTGTTCACCACGCTCGGGCTGATCGCGCTGCTCAAGGTCTACCGCTACTGGAGCCGCAGCGGCGGCCGCCGGGGCTACGTCGCCCCGACGGTGCAGAACCGTCCGGCCGTTGACTGACCCGCTTCCTACTTCCAGTCGTTCAGCAGGAAGGAGACGGCGACGGCGGAGTAAAGCTCGGTCAATCCGGTCGCCGGGTCGAACTTCACTTCAAAGCCGTTGCCGCGCTCGTCGCGCCAGCCGCCGGCGGGGAGCGGCGCGCGGGTCACCAGCAGCGGGACCCGTTCCCGGTGCGGCTCCAGCGGCAGCGGCGATTTACGTTCCAATTGCTCCAGCGCGTCGCGGTCCAGCTCCACGGCCGGTTCGGCGGCGACGGCCCCCTCCTCTTTCAGGAACAACGCCGCCATGCTGTTCGGGACCTGAAGCGGAAACATCGTGACGAGTTCCGCCCCCGGATACGGCCTCAGCAGTTCAAAGCCGTGAATGCCGCCAATCCGGAAACGGCGCACGCCGGACTCCCACGCCCGGCGGATCGTCTGCCGGGCAGCGTCCAGCTCCCGCTCCGGGATGAACGCCGACACCGTGAATTCCGGCGCGGGCGCGGGCGGTTCCGGCGCCGCACCCGGCAGCGCCCGGTAGTCGAAGTAAAAACGGGCCAGCGCCTCCGCCAGGTGGGAATGACGTTCTTCGAGCTTCAGCCGCTGTGCCGCCCAGCTCCAGAACTCCCGGCGCAGCTCCTTCAGCACGCTGGCGGGCACGAAAAACGAACCGGCCACCGCGGCTTCGACCCGGCCCGCGCTCCACGGCTCCGGCACGCCGGAGGCGAAAGCGGTTTCGGCTTCGGCGGCGGCGAAGGGCTTGCGCTCCGCGGGCTGAAACTCCACCGGGCGGCTCCACACCTCGCCGGGCAGTTCCGCGATTTCACCGCGCCACTCCGAAGCGGAAATCGTCAGCCGCACCGCCACCGGAAAGCGCCCGGCGGGCAGGCTTGCGGCCTGACGGCTGAAATCGTAACCGTTCTCCCCGATCTTGTAGAGCAGGAAACCCGCCTGCGCCGGAAAGTCGCCCGGAATAAAGCAGTCGGTATCGGCGCGCACCTTCACCGCCGGTCTGCGCTGCACTTCCAGATTGATCAAAGTAAAGCTCTCCCCCTCCCCGCCGTCCGGCGGCACCAGCCGCAGCCGGTCACCGAGGTGGAGCCGGTCGGAGGTATGGATACAGAGCCCGTTGCGGACCCGTTTCGTCACGCTCCCGACCACGTTGCCGAATGCGCCGAGCCGCCCGGCGTCGATCAGCGCCGGATACTCCCGCTTCACATAGAATCCGAGCGAAGGCCGCCGGGTCGCGGTGGAGCGGAGCAACTGTTCGGCTTCGGCGACAAGCTCCGGCCCCGGCTCCGGCGGCCCGTCCAGCAGCATCCGGTAGGCGCGCACGGTCTTCCATACGTAGTCGGGAGAACGCAGCCGCCCCTCCACCTTCAGCGAAGCGATGCCGAGCCGCCTGAATTCCGGGATCAGCGAAACAGCCGACAGGTCACGCGGCGAAAGCAGGAAGCCCTCCGCCCCTTCCGCCCGGTAGCGGCGGCGGCAGGGCTGTTTGCATTTGCCCCGGTTGCCGCTCCAGCCGCCCAGCGCCGAGGAGAGCAGACAGCGCCCCGACAGCGAGCAGCAGAGCGAGCCGTGCACGAACACCTCCAGCTCCACCGGTGAACTTTCAGCCATCGCACGCAGTTCCTCAAGCGTGACCTGCCGTTCGAGGATCACCCGCGCGATTCCCCGGCGGGCGGCGGCGGCGATTCCGGCCGAATTGTGAATTCCCATCTGGGTGGAGGCGTGCAACACCAGTTCGGGGAAGTAACTCCGGCAGAGCCGGATCACCGCCAGGTCCTGCACGATCAGCGCGTCGGGACGGAGTTTGGCCAGCTCCGCCAGAAACTCCGCCGCCTCGCCGAGTTCGGACTCCTTCAGCAGCGTGTTGAACGTCAGGTAGACCCGGCGTCCCCGGCTGTGCGCATAATCAAGCAGCCGCCCGAGGTCGGCGGCGGAAAAGTTGGCGGCCCGTTCGCGGGCGTTGAATTTGGCGAGCCCGCCGTAAACGGCGTCGGCTCCGGCGTCGAATGCGGCCAGCGCGGTTTCCAGATTTCCGGCGGGAGCCAGCAGCTCCGGCACGGCAGATTGTTTGTCCATACGGCGGACGGCTCCTGTCGTTGCGGTTGATTTTCCCCTGATAACATACCACCGCAACCGGCCCGCCGCAAGCCGTTTCCCGATTACGGAAAAATATCGGCTGTTTTTTTCGTTTCCCTCTTGACATCGGCGTTCGTTTTTGGTATAATATTATTGACAAAACGTTTTGCCAAATATTTTGCATCACATTTTTCAGGAGAGTCAGACAGAGATGCCGGCCAAAGCCAAAATTACCGATGTCGCCCGCGCGGCGGGGGTTTCCGTGACCACGGTTTCGCACACGCTGAGCGGACGCCGTCCGGTCGGCGAGGAGGTGCGCGGCCGGGTGCTCCGGGCGATCCGCGAACTCAACTACCGCCCCAACTACTTCGCGGGGGCGATGAAACAGAACCGCACCGGGCTGGTCGGGATTCTGGTGGACCAGTGCCGCAACGCCGCCACCGGCATCCTGCTCGAAGGCATGGAGCAGGAGCTCGGCAGCCGGGGCTATGAAATCGTGCTCGGCATCGCCGGGCTTGACCGGGCCAAGGGGACGCGGCTGCTCGAAAAATTCGCGTCCGGCATGGTGGACGGCGTGATCAATATGCTGCCGCAGCTCTCTTCCGACGAAGCGGAACTGATCGCGCCGTCGCTGCCGCTGGTCACACACCTGCGGCAGGCTTCCGCGCCGGTGTACATCGACTATGAGGAGGGGGCGCGGCAGGCGTTTGAATACCTGCGCGGCCTCGGCCACCGCCGGATCGGCTGCATCAGCTCCCGGCGGCGGCGGATGAACGCCGCCGATCCGGTGCTGGACGGCTGCCGGAGCTTTCTGGCCTCCATCGGGGAAACTCCCGATCCGGCTTTGTTCGCCGACGGCGACGACACCATCGACGGCGGCCGCCGCGCCGCCGCGCAGCTGCTTGAACAGGGAGTCACCGCGATTTTCGCCGCCAACGACCAGATGGCCCTCGGCGCCTACCAGCGCGCCTATGCGCTGGGGCTGCGGATTCCGGAGCAGCTCTCCGTGATCGGCTACGACGACACGCCGCAGGCGATTTCGGTCTATCCGCTGCTCACTTCGGTCCAGATTCCATTCGGGGAGATCGCCCGATATACCGTCGAAGGACTGCTGCGCAAGCTCGACGGCGAAGCGCAGCCGCTCCAGCCCCGCGTGATCCATCCGCAACTGATCGTCCGCAATTCAACCGGCATTCCGGCATAAAGGAGAAACCATGAAACGAAATTTCACATTGATTGAGCTGCTCGTCGTTGTAGCGATCATCGCGATTCTGGCGGCGTTGCTGCTGCCTGCGCTGAACAGCGCGCGGGAAAAAGTGATCATGACCAAATGCAAGAACAACCTCAAGCAGATCGCGGTCGGCATCCACGCCTACGGCGGCGACAACGGCGAATACATGCCGAATTCTCCACTGAGCGCGACGCCTCCCAACAGCCGCTACACCCACCGCGGCAACTCCGGCAACAAGAAATCCTACACCAACCTGGGGCTGCTGATCGAGGGCTACCTGAATGAAGCCGTGCTCTACTGTCCCGCCCAGAAAATCCGCACCTATGATTCCGTGAAAAACCTGCCGCGCACCTCCAACCGCATCGCAGGATACGACAGCCTGCCGGTATGGGCCAATTCAAAATGGAACTTTCGGCCCCGCATCGGCTTCATGCAGAAGGAAAAGCTGGCGATGGTGTACGATATCGCGACCGACAGCAAACTTTACAGCATGCCGCACGGCCTGCAGTGGAATGTCGCCTTTGCCGACGGCCACATCGCCGTCTACCGGAACGGTTCGAGTTCGATCGGCGGCGGCGCCACGCTTGCCGGCATGATCGCGGAAGGAAAGAACACCTCGTTTCCCAACGCGACGACCATCCTGAAACGCCTCTCGACCTGCGGTTACTGAACAAAGGAGCCTTTGACATGTCCGTCACCAGAATCGCCGCCGCACTGCTGTTGTGCGGCATCTGTTCCGCCGCCGGGCTGACCGTGGATACGCAGGTCAGCGAAAAAGCGGCATATCTGCGCGGGAAAAAAGTCTACCCCGAATACCTGCTCGACATGAGCAGCGCCGCCGACTGGGCCAGGATCGGCAGCACCGGCGGACACCGGCTGCGGGTTAGCGAGGTCGATGCGCCGGGTCGTCCCGGCCAGCGCGCGCTGATGTTTTCGGTGAAAATCGACAAAAAGAATCCAAAAGCGCCCGGCTGGGTCGCGTGGCAGTCGATGCTTTCGCCGGAGCTGAACATCGTCGGCGCGGATGAGATCGAGTTTGAAATCTATCCGCTGCAGAAGTTTCCGTTCGGTGTGGTCGCCCGCTTCGGCACCTCGAAGGGATTCGGCCAGCTCCCCTGCTCCTGGTCGGATGTCGTGAAGAATCTGGAGCCGAACCGCTGGCACACGGTGCGGATTCCGGTCAAGAAAAGCCGCAAATCCGTGGACAGCCTCCGCTTCGACTTCAACGCCCGCGCCGACGCGGTCCCGCACCAGCAGGAATTGTCGATGATCATCGGCGCGATCCGCTTCCTGCCCGCGCCGCATCCGGCCACGGCGGAGTGGTCGACCCGCATGAAAACCGGAGCGCCGCTCGAAAACGGCTTCCTGATCAACCCGCATTCGCTCGAAATGGCGGATGATGCCGACCTCGAATACAACATTGAGCTGGCGGTCGAACGCACCGTGGAGGCGACGCTGGAACTCCGGTGCGGCGACAAGAGCTTCACGCAGCCGGTCACGCTCGGAACGCCGTACACCACGCTCCGGATCCGGATTCCCCGGTTTGCGGAGCAGTTCGCCCCCGGCGATTACCGGCTGGAAACCACAATCCGCGACGCGGCGGGCAAGGTGATCGCGCAGAACGCTGAACCGATGCCGCTGACGCTCTTTTCCGCCGCCGCGATGGACAAGCAGCGCCGCCAGCTCCTGACACGCCTCGGCACGCTGACCGGCGAACTGGGCTCATTGCGCGAATCCGGCGTTGCCGCGCAGCTACCCGAAGTGACCCGGACCACCGCGGAGCTGTTCTTGAACCACTTCATCCCCGACGACTTCAACCGGCAGAAAGAGTTCGGCATCGCCCTCGCCGAGCTGGCCGATGTGGAACGTCTGCTCGACACGCTCGAAGCGGAGCTGGCCGCATACCGCGCCGGGACGCTCCGTGAACCGCCTCTCGCGCCTTACGACCCGGCGGCTCCCCTCGCCGTCCGCGACGGAGTGATCACCCAGCACGGCAAGCCGATCCTGCTGATCGGACCGCTGACCGGAATGCCCGCACTCGACTGGAGCGAATACGCCGCGAAACTCGGCTTCAATTCGCTGGTGGTCGAGACCGACATGGACCGCTGGCTGAACTTCGACGCGAAAAAGAACATGGAACTGAAAACGCATCCCGACCTGATCCACGGCGCGCCCCGGAGTTTCCGGGGAGAGGCCGCCCGCCTCAACTACTATCTGGAACGCAGCCACGCCAACAAACTGGCCGCCAATCTGCTGCTCTCCTCGCACTACTGCAAGCACATCCCCGGCGACCTCAAAAACGCGCGCAGCCCCTACGCCGGGCACAACAACTTCGACTGGAACGTACTGGCCCCGGAGGCGAAGGAGGCGTTCCGCCGCATGTACGGCAACATCCTCCCGTTCCTGCTGGAAAAACCGCACCTGGTCAGCCTCGGCACCGCCAACGAACCCAGCTACACCGTCAAATCCGGTTCAAAGGAGTTTGAGCGCGGTTTCATCGGCCGCCTGCAAGAGAAGTACCAGACCGCCGCCGCGTTGAACCGGGCGTGGGGGACGCGGTACGCCGCCGTCGGCGATGTGACGCTCCGCGACGCGCTTTCGCCGCAGGCTCCCCCGCAGGCCCGGGTGGACTGGGCCGAATACCTGAGCCGCGAAGTCAGCCTTTTCTACGGCTTCCTGAAGGACCGGCTGCTCGACGCGCTGCCCGGCAAGCAGGTCTGGGTCAAGCTGATGGGCAACCTCGGATACGAGATGCTCGACGAGGCGGACAACATCGCACTCGGACAGAACGTCGCGGGTTCGGACTCCGCCAACGAGCTGTGGCTGGATCACCTGAGGAGCCTCTTTCCCGGCTATCCGGTCACCAACCACGAATGGCACTTCATCCGCGCGGAACACACCTCCGACGCGCCGTTCCTCGCGATGCGGATGTTCCAGGGAGTCAGCCGCGGGCTGCAATCCGGCAACATCTGGCGCGGCCAGCGCGCACAGTGGGACAGCAAAGGGTACGGGCACGCCGAATCCTTCTCCCGCTATCCGGTCGCCCTGAACGCGATCGGCCGGACTTCCCTCAAGCTGCGCATGCTATATCCGGTTCTGGTCCGGTTCCGACAGCTCGACGGCGGCGCGGTGCGGCTCTACTACGACAAAAACGACCAGCTGCTGCGTGAAAAGGAGTATCCGGCTTTGCTCAACGCCGCCTACGACCGGCTCAGGATCAATCCCTCCGGCGTCCGTTTCCTGTACCCGCAGACCGTCACGCCGGAAAATCTGGCCAAGGTGAAACTCGTCGCCGCCGGTTCGATCCGCCATATCCCGGCGGAGACCGCCCGGACGTTCGCGGCGTGGGTTGCCGGCGGCGGCACGCTTTATCTGCAGGCGCCGGGAGAATGGTCCGACTACAGCGGCGGAAAGCTCGACCTGCCCGCCGGTTTCCGCAAAGCCGTGACCGCCGCCGGAGTCGCCCGCTATGGCAAGGGAACGGTCGTCACGGTTCCCGGCTGGGAGGGGGACGCGGCCCTGATGTCCGGGCCGGTCGCATGGAGCGGTTCCACTCCGAACCGCGAGGTCGAATGCCGCCTGCCGGCTGCCCCGGACGGCACTCCGCAGTATTTGTCGATCGTCAACCTGAAGGGCAAAGTCCAGAAAGTCCGGCTGCGGGACGGCCGGACACCGCTGCGGATCACCGGCAAGGACCTCTGGAACCATGCCGATGCCGCACTCGACGGGGAATTTGAACTCGCCCCCTTTGAAGTCCGGCTGATCGAGGTTGCCCGCCCGTAAACCGGCGCTTCCGGCGGACGGATTTCGCCGCCCTTCTTTCCCAAGGTCTCCTTGACAGCGGGGCGGACGGCGTGTATCATAAATGCCGGAAACCGTTTTACAACCGCGAGGGAGCCGATTATGAGTGATATGAATTTCCGCCGTTCCGTGCCGTCTGCCGGAGAATATGAGCTCACCACCGCCGGAACCCGGTTCCGGTAAGATGGGAAAGCCGGTCGGAGAACAGGCGGCGGCGCTCGCGAAGCGGCTGCGCGCGGAGCTGGAACTCTATCCCGCGGGGCGGCGCTTCCTGAGTCACGGCGAAATCCGGAAGCGGTTCGGCGCCAATCTGCGCGTGGTCATGGCCGCACTGGAGCTTCTGCGGGCGGAAGGGGCGCTGGAGCTGCGCGAACGGATCGGCTCCTTCAGCCGCCTTTCCGCGCGGGAGCGCAAGCCGGTGATCCTGTTTTTCCACCACGACTATCCGAGCGCCTTCCACGCCGACTGGCTGCGGGCGCTCCGGGAGCAGGAAGAACGCACCGGCGCTTTCCGGCTGCTGCCGCATCCCTATGATTATCAGCGCAACGACTTTACCGGGTGTTCCCTGGAAGCGGCCGACGCGGTGATCCTCGGCGGCGCCACCCGCAACTGGAGCGAGCGGGAGTACCGGTGGCTGCTGACGCTTCGCCCGCCGGTCCTGCTCTGCGGCGACGGCTTCGAAAACGACCGCATCAGCTACCTGACCCAGCAGGAATACATGAACGGCATCCTCGCCGCGCGGCACTTCCTCGAACGCGGACACCGGCGTCTCGCGATGATCCGCAGCATGCCCCCCCGCCAATGCTCGCGCCGGCGGGCCGACAGCTTCCGGCAGGAAGCCGCCTTTGGCGGCGCGGCGGTGGAAATGCTGGACTGCCACGCCGAAAACGGCGAATATCCTCCCGAGTGCGCGGCGGAACTGCTGGACGCCCGGCTGAACCGCGCCCCCTGCGATTTCACCGGCCTCCTGATCGACACCGCCGGAGCCGCTCCGGGCGTCCTTGAGGCGCTGCACGCTCATGGCCTCAACATCCCCGGCGACCTCAGCTGCATCGTCATCGACAACCTGACGCAGCTTGACCGGAGCAATCCGCCGCTGACGGCGGTCGGCGTCGACTTCACCGAGCTGGCCGAGTGTATGGTGCATCACCTGCTCGACCGCATTCACGGCAGGTGCGCTCCCGCCGTGCTCGAACTGGCCCCCCGCCTGTTCGACCGGGGTTCGGTCAGGAAAATCCGGGAATTTTTGTAAGCAGATGTTTCCATTGCTGCTTACATCAGCCATAATAAACTATAATGGCATGGAAAGGTAAATGAAATTTATGTATCATTACATGATCACGCGAGACTTGAAAGCGGAGATGAAGCTTACTCCCGCTCAGCGGGAGCAAGCCTTTCGGGCTCCGCACTCCAAGGCTGACCTTGGACGGCATCGGGCCGGGTAAGCAAACATAACATCAGATTGGAACCGTAGCCTTTATGATCAACAAACCAGATATGATGGACGACGGAGGGAAAAAATGAAAAGATATATTTTTACCTTGATTGAGTTGCTTGTGGTAATAGCAATCATCGCGATTCTGGCGGCGATGCTGCTGCCGGCCCTCAACAAGGCGCGGGACAAGGCGCGAAGCATTTCATGTGTCAGCAACCTGAAACAGTGCGGCCTTCTGTTCACCCAGTATTCCGCGGATCACGGCGGCTGGGTGATGCCGGCAAAGGCCCAATATCCGACGGCGGCCTGGCGCCGGACCTGGTGGAACCTGCTCGGCGAGCTGGGCTACATGGAGCCGCCCGGAACCGGCAAACGGAACTTCGCCAACTGTCCGGCGGACACCCTTCCCGCCGGGCGGGCGGCGGCGGACGGCACCAACAGCTACGGGCTGCAGCAGGGATCGGCCGCCTGGAAGGGGGCGGGAGTGACTTCCTCCAAGACCGGCGAGGTATTCTACTCCCGCCGGGAGCAATATGTGGACAGTAAAACGCTGCTGGGAGCCGACTCCGCCGTGGCGGTGGTTCAGAGCAGCTACGATGAAGTCTACTTCATCCCGACCGGTTCGGGGCAGTTGCTGACCTCCGGCACCGCGAAGGGGATCGGCATCCGCCACAACGGCCGCGCGAATGTGCTTTTCGGCGACAACCACGTCGGGCACTGGAGTCCCGTCGAAATCACCGCGGACGCGGAATTCAACTATGTGATCCGATAACCGAACAATCAGGAGAAAATTCGATGACGACCACAATCCGGCAATACACATCCGCCCTGCTCCTGGCCGCCGCCATCGTGCCGTTCACGGGCCGGGCGGCGGAGGCGGAGGAGTTCCTGCTCGGCGCGACCGTCCACTTCACGCAGGACAAGGGGATACTCGACGTCAATCTCAAGCTGGCCCGGGATTGCAACCTGAACGCCATCCGGGAGGACCTGCCGTGGAAGCTCGCGGAACGGCGGCGCGGCATCGTGACCGCTCCAAGCCTTTTCCGGCGCATCGCCGACACGGCCAGAGCCAACGGGCTCCCGGTGCTGGGAATCCTCGCCTACAACAACCACTTCTACGATGGCGGCAGTTATCCGCGCAGCGCCGAGGCGGTGGCAGCTTACGCCCGCTACGCCGGACAGGTCGCGGCCGGCTTGCGCGGCCGGGGCGTTCCGTTCTATCAGGTCTGGAACGAATGGGACGGCGGCTGCGGCATGAACCCCGCCAAACGCGGCCGGGGCGATGCCGAAAGCTATATCAACCTCCTGAAAGCCGCCTACCCTGCGCTGAAGCAGGCCGATCCCGACGCGACGGTCGTCTCCGGCTCGGTCTGCACCGGCGACGAATACTTTGAAAAGCTGCTGCAGCTCGGCATAGCCGATCACTGCGACATCCTCTCCATTCACACCTACAACTTTCAGCAGCGCGGGGAAGCCGCCACTCCCGAGGCATGGCAGCGGCGCATGCTGAAACTGGATGAAATGATCAGGAAATACAACAACGGCGACAGCAAGCCCGTTTTCGTCACCGAAATGGGTTATCCCTCCTTCACCGGCCCCCACGGACGCACCGCCGGAGAGTGCGCCGTCTACCTTGCGCGGCTGATGCTGCTGGCACGCACGGTACCGAACCTGCGGGGGTTATGGTGGTACGATCTGCAGGACGACGGCTGGGACATCACGGAACGGGAACACAATTTCGGGCTGTTCAACGCCGACGGCACGCCCAAACCGGCGGCCGCCGTGATGCGCGACCTGGCCCCCCTCGTCCGCAAAGGCGAATTTCTCGGCCGGCTCGATACGGGCGATCCGTCGGTCTGGATACTGCGGTTCCGCCACGACGGCAGGGAAACGCAGGCGATGTGGAGCACCGGCGGCCGCCGCTCCGGGCTCGTCTGGGAAAAGGGCCCCGGCAGCACCGGAACCTTTAAAATGCGCCGTCCCGGTCAGCCGCCGCAGCCGCTGGCGTGGGGCAGGCGCGACTGGGTTGCCGACCGCAAAGCGAAGTTCGATCCGGCGCGCCGGGAGATCACCATCGACGAAATGCCGCTTCTGATGACCGGTGATTTCACCGATGTCAGGCTGGCCGGAACGGTTGAACGCCCCGCTCCTCCAGCGGGAAGAAGCGACTACCGGCTTCCGCCCGATATCGCAGTCGCGGTGCCGAAAGGCGAGAAAGCCGCCGCCGTATCGCTGCCGAAACGGGGCAATTACTTCAAATTTGCCGATCCCGGTTATCAGGGCGACAAGGACCTCGACGCCGCCTTTGAATTCCATTACGACCGCGACCACCTCTATCTGACCGTGCGGACGGTGGACGACCACTTCCGCCTCGCCCCCAGCGCCGAACGCGGCTGGGGCAGCGACGGAATCCAGACCGGCTTCCATTTCGACCGCGAAGGCGGTTCCCCGCTCGAACGGGTCGAACTGGATTTCGCCCTGACCGGCCACGGCCCGGAAGCCTGTTGGCGAACCCCATTCGCCGGACGCCGGCCGGGAATCGCCACGGATGTGAAAATCACGGTGCGCGAGGGAAAACGCGAGGGAACGGCGCGTTGGCACACCTATCGCCTGACCATTCCCGCCTCCAGTCTCGGCGCGGGCGAGCTGCGGCCCGGCAGGAGCTTCCTCTTCTCCATCCTGGTGAACGACAACGACGGCGCAGGGCGCAAGGGCTTCCTGCACTGGGGCGGCGGCCTCGGCAGCCGCCCGTATGATCCAAGTTTTTACAATCTGGTGGTGCTCAAATAATCCCCTCTCACCCATCCGGTATCGGGAATTTCACTCCTTTGGAGCGAGCAGGGCGCTTCGCCCCTGCACCCCGACCGGCAAGGTGCCGGTGCCGAATACTTGAGAGCCGGGAAAACCGTTCCGGTTTCCCCTCCGGGTGGGGGAGCCCTGATGGAGACAGGCATGGTTGTACAGGAGCGGCACTCCCTGCGCCTGCTGCCGCCGGAGGTCACGCGCAGAACCTCCAGATGCTGATAGGTAATAGACAGATACCATGATGGAGGCTGTTGAGAGCTGATCTTTCGCATAGGTAAGACAAGGTCAGGCAACAATGCAATTGCCATATCACAGGCAAGCATATCTTTGAATACGAGCCTTACTAAACTTTACCTGTATGAAAGGACAGGTAGAGTTCAGCCTCCATGAGTGTAATTTCACATCATCCGGTCAGCATCTGGAGGTTCCGAGCGTGACCTCCGGCGGCAGCAGGCGCAGGGAGTGCCTAAAGCCCGCAAAAAAGCGGGCTTTGCGCCGACCGAAGCGGTGTGCCGCTCCTGTACAACCATGCCTGTCTCTACCGGAGCCTCCCCCTCCCGGAGGGGAAACCGGAACGGTTTTCCCGGCTCTAAGTACCCGGCACCGGCACCTTGCCGGTCGGGTTCCAAGGGCGAAGCGCCTTGGTCGCCAAAGGCGAAATCCCCGAATAACGCAGCGGCGAGGCATAAAAAATCCCCGGAAGTTGAGACTACCGGGGATTTTTTGTTTTAACGATCGTCGATGGATTTGGTGGTGGTGCGCCGTTCGATGCGGAATCTGGTGTAGAAGGGATTTCCCCATCCGGCCAGCTTTCCGTCTTTGAACACCAGCGGAATGCACTCATCCTCAGTGACAAGCCCGTCGTGCCAGATCGTATTCCAATAATAGAACCAGACATCCGGCTGGCAATAGGATTCATCCGTGAGCGGCTCTCCCATCACCTGAAGCACCTGCTCCTTGGTCATTCCGACCCGAAGCTGCTTCGAATTATCGACGTTGTCGCTGATTTCGCCCCACGGCGTCCTGCATCCGGCCAGAAGCGCCATGCATGCCGCCGCGGCGAACAGCCCGAGCGCCGCCTTTTTCCAAATCTTCATCGTCAATCCTCAAAGTGGGCGAATTACGTCAGTCCTGCACCGAGAAACTGTCCTTGCCCGCTCCGCATTCCGGGCAGACCCAGGTATCCGGAATGTCTTCAAAGGCGGTGCCGGGAGCGACGCCGTTGTCCGGATCGCCGACGGCGGGATCATACACGTAGCCGCAGACATCACATACATACTTCTTCATTTTCATTTCTCCTTTTCTGGTTTTATTTACCGATCCGGGCCAGGAGTTCCTGACCCAGCTTCACTCCGCAATCGAAGGCTTTCTGCAAATCCGCTTCAGTCGGCATGTACTTCACCTGAAAGAAAGGCTCGACCGGCTGCTCGATTCCCATCGCGGTCAATTCGGCGGCAATCTGTTTGGCTCCCTCGCCGCTCCAGCCGAACGAACCGAACGCAAGACCGATCTTGTTCTGCGGCCGCAGCCCCTTCACATAGGTCAGCACATCCGCCATCGCCGGGAACATCTGATTGTTCATCGTCGGCGCGCCGAAGGCAACCGCGCCGGCCTTCGCCACGTCGGTCATGATCGCGCTGCGGTCGTTGACCGCGAGATCCGCCACCTTGACTTCCACGCCGGTCGAACGGATGCCGTCGGCGATCGTGTTGGCCAGCTTCTCCGTCGAGTGCCACATGGTCGAATAAGCGACCAGCGCATACGGGCGCGGCGCCTGCGTCGCGCAGTCGAAATAGAGGTCGAGAATCCACTTGATGTCTTCCGGGCGGCGCCACAGCGGACCGTGGTCCGGCGCCACCGTCCGGATATCGAGATTCAACGTCGGCAGCGCCTTCAGCAGATCCAGTACCTTTGCGGCCTGAAGGTTCAGGATATTCGCGAAATACTTCCGCGCCTCATGCTCCAGCACGGATCGGTCGTATTCGTCGGCCCACAGTCTGCTGCCCGCCAGATGCATGCCGAACGCATCCTGCGAAAAGAGCATCTTCGCGCTGTCCAGATACGTGACCATGCTGTCCGGCCAATGCAGCATCTTGGTTTCGACGAAGGAGACCGCCGATTTGCCGAGGCTGATCGACTCCCCGGTTTTGACCACGGTGACGCCGAGATCGCCGTAATAGGCCTTCAGCGCCTTTTCGCCCATCGGGGAAGCGAAAACCTTTTCCGGCTTCACGGCCTCGATGGTCATGGCCAGCGCCCCGGAGTGATCCGGCTCGGAGTGGTTTGACACGATATAGTCGATTTTGGACGGGTCGATCACAGAACTGATCCGCGCCAGCATCTCATGCAGAAACGGCGCTTTGACCGTGTCGATCAAAGTCACCTTCTCATCGATCACCAGAAAAGCGTTATAGGTGCTGCCGCGCCCGGTTTTATAACCGTGAAAATTGCGTACGTTCCAATCGACGGCGCCGACCCAGTAGACGTTATCGGCGACCTTTTCCGCTTTAAAGAAATCCTGCATTCACTCACCTCGTAGCTAAACTCTGTGCTTCCAGAACATCGGCCGGAAACCGGCCGACGGATTCTTGTTTTTTAATGAAATATAACGCCGGAACCGGTCTCTTCAAACCCAGTCCGGCGTATTTTTTCAAAAATAATGCCCGGAAAAAGCTCAGTTCTTCCAGAGGCCGTGCTTATTGCAATAGGCGCGCACGACCAGACCGGGCTGCATCGGCACGTAGAACGCCGCCTGCGGCGGTTCCCCCGGCTTCAGCTGATAACGGTTCACGTAGGCGCCGTTGATCACTTCGATCCACTCGATATAATGATCCGGCTCCATCGGATGCGGCACCGAACCGACTTTGACCAGAATTCCCGAGCCCTGCACTTCGACCACCGGCACGTGCTTTTCCCTGGCGGCGTCGACCGTATTCTCAGTCTGCAGCGTCATGGTCTGCCCGCAGCAGGACGGCGGACAGCTGCCCGCTTTGAACACCTCCACGATCATGCCGCAGAGATCGCACTTGTAAACTTCCATCGCTTTCGTACTCATAGTTTCTCCTCCTCAGTTTGTCACCATGGTTTCTTCTTTGCAGCCGCCGCAGCAGCCGCTCAATTCCAGATTAAAGGAATCGCAGCCGAGTTCCGGCAGCAATTTCCTGATCATCGCACTCAATCCCCTGAGCTTTTCACTCTCAATATCCACAACCGCGCCGCAAACCCGGCAGCGCATATGGAAATGCTCCGAAATATCGCCGTCAAAACGCTTCTGCTTGCCGGCGGTCTCCAGCTTCCGGATCAGACCGGCCTGGGACATCTGCTCAAGATTGCGGTATACCGTGCCGAGACTGATCTGCGGCATATTCACACGCAATCCGGCGTACAATTCGTCTGCGGTGGGATGGGTCTTCACAGCCCGCAGCTGTTTCAAAATAGCATCCCGCTGTGCGGTACGGTTCATACTCCACTCTCCGATTTCGCCATTATTAATTGATAATCATTATTATTACTCATTAATATAGCCGCGAAACCATACCTTTCAAGGGACGGTTCCACGAATCTTAACGAAAACAGCAGAGGCTGCCTGCACGGCAATCGCAATCCTCAAAATTCCTCATTCATAGTAATAACTATAAATCAAATCGCGGAGTTGTCAAGTCCCGGAAAAGCAAAAGCCAAAAAACCTTTGATAAATTTCCGTTCGCGCATACCTCATATCCCGCTTTTTGTCAAGAGGCATTTCGCATTTTTTTTGTTAAAAAGATGGTTTTTTCCATTTGAAATATTGCAGTATCCAGACTAAATTGTGTAGTGTTGCGCCCCGGGCAAAGAGAGGCGTGGTTGTTAATAAGTTGTTGATAACTTCGGGCGATCCCGGCCGGATTTTTCGTAAGTGCCGCATTGTATGCGTAATTGCAGAAGATAGCGCAAAAACCCGACCGGAATTGAAGGAATTTGTTCGGAAAAAATCCGGATTTTGAGCTGAAATCAGCGTAAAGTAGGCTTGCATCAGGCAGATAGCACCGACAGGAGTCCCGGGGGCCGTCCAAGCCCTTTCCGGCCCGGAAAAAAGTCGTAAGTAAAAGAGCACCGGCTTGTTGTTAATAACTTAGGCGGCCCGAAATACGGCGACGGAGAGAACCGCCGCCGCATGTGGGGATTTTTTTGTCGAAAACAGAATCGTTGAGTTTCTTTTAAAAGCCGCCGGCAGGGAGGGCGGAGGCTTCTAAAACAAACTCGGCACAAAATCAGGATTGCAGTTAGGATGGATGCGAAAAACATGAGCGCGGCCGACGTCTGGGCGATCGCCGCGGGCCGTTTGAAAACACAGAACGAACACCTGTACCGCCAGTGGTTCCAGAAACTGACGCCGCTCTCATTGGAAGGGCGGATGCTCAAGCTCGGCGTTTCCGACGATTTTTTCGGCAGCATCATCACCGACCAGTACGACGACCTGATCATCCAGGCGCTCGAAGAGATCGACGGCAGCGACTTCGACTACGCGCTCGAACCCGGCCACGAACCGGTCATCGAGCCGGAACCGCGGCCGGTTGCGGCCGCCGCTCCGGTTCGGCCCTCCGAACCGGCCGCGGAGCCGGTCCAGCCGCGCCGCCCGCGCAGCTGCATGGACGAGCACACCTTTGAAAATTTCGTGGTCGGCGGCGAAAACCGCCACGCTTTCGCCGCCGCCAAAACCGCCGCCGAAGAGCCGGGCCTCTACAATCCGCTCTATCTGTACGGCGCCAGCGGCGTCGGCAAGACCCATCTGCTGCAGGCGGTCACGGTCGAAGTACGCCGCCGCAACCCGAAGGCGGTGGTCCGGTACGCGACCTGCGACGAACTGCTGAACGACTTCTACAACCTGCTCCAGCAGCACCGCAGCCTCAGCGAGTTCCGCAGCTCGGTCCGCGATGTGGACGTGCTGCTGGTCGACGACGTGCACAGCCTGGCCAAGAAAACCCAGATGCAGGAGGAGTTTTTCAATCTCTTCAACACACTCTACAGCCAGCGCAAGCAGATCATCCTGACCTCCGACCGCCAGCCGTGCGAAATCTCCGACCTCGACAAGCGGCTGGAATCCCGGTTCGAATCGGGCATGACCGCCGAAGTCGGCGTGCCGGAATTCGAGGCGCGCCTCGCGATCCTGCGCATGTGGCGCAACGACGTGCTGAACAAGGCGCCGCTCGGAGATGAGTTCCTCGAATTTCTCGCGGCGAACATCTCCTCGAACGTCCGCCGGCTGCACGGGGCGTTCATCCGCCTTGCGAGCTATGCGTCGCTCAGCGGCAACGACAAGCTGACCATCGAGCAGGCCGAAGAGCTGCTGCACAGCCAGCTCGCACAGGAGAGCGCGTCGCGGGATATCTCGCTGGATTCGATTCAGCGGGCGGTCGCGGGCCATTTCGGCGTGACGCTCACCGACATCCTCGGCGAAAAGCGCACCCGCGGCATCGCGGAGCCGCGCATGATCGCGATGTACCTCTGCCGGGAACTGACCGGCAACTCCTCCAACGAAATCGGAGCGGCGTTCGGCCGCAACCATGCCACGGTGCTTCATGCGGAAAAAAAAGTGCCGGAACTCTGCCGGGACAACGAGACGATCCGCCGCTCCGTCACCCAGTTGAAACGCCAGCTGCAGCGCAATTAATCCTCCGGTCTCCCGCGCTGTAACTTGACAATTGGAGACGATCCGGTTATATTGATAGATATTACTGGGGAGTAATGATTGTGATACGGCAAATGAGGAGGCTGTAACGATGAGGTTCATCCAACCACAACTGTTTTATCTGGTGCTGCCGGTCCTGCTGGCGGTAATCGTATTGGCGGTCTACGCATCGCATTGCAGAAAACAGAAAGTCCGGGCTCTGCTCGGCAACGGCGATACCGACCCGGCGGCGGTTAAACTGTCCCCGCCGCGACGGCGGTTCCGGATCTTCCTGCTGCTGCTGACCATGCTTTTCCTGATCGCGGCGGCGGCGCGTCCTTTCTGGAGCTCGCAACTGGTGCCGTTCGAACCGCGCGGCCGCGACCTGATGGTGATTTTCGACGTGTCGAAAAGCATGCTGGCGACCGACATCGCGCCGTCCCGGCTCGAACATGCGAAATTCCTGCTCCGCCAGCTGGTGGAATCCGCGCCCAACGACCGTTTCGGACTGGTCGCTTTCGCGGGCAAGGCGTATCTTGCCTGTCCGCTGACTTCGGATTCGCTGGCTTTCACGCAGTATATCGACGAACTCAACACCGACACCGTTCCATTGGGCGGCACCAATCTCGAAGCCGCGCTGCGGGTCGCGGAACAGGCGTTCAAGGCGGCGGCCGGCGGAAACCGGGGCATTTTGCTGTTCACCGACGGGGATGAGCTCGCCGGCAACAGCGCGGCGCTGGTGGACGAGCTGCGCAAGCGGCAGATTCCGCTTTTCATCGTCGGGCTCGGCGATCCGGAAGTGGGGGCGCCCGTTCCGGAAGCGGACGGGACGCTCAAGCGCGACGCTTCCGGTCAGCTGATCACCTCGAAACTGGCCGAAACCAGCCTGAAGAAGCTGGCCGGGGAGACCGGCGGCATCTATGTGCGCAGCACCGTCACCGACACCGGGCTGGCCGTGATTGAAAATCGGATCAAACGCCTCGACACCGCGGAACAGCAGGGCGCGCAGCGTACGCTGCCGATCGAAAAGTTTCCGCTGGCGCTGATCGCGGCGGCAATCTGTCTGGTGCTCTACTTTCTGCTTTCGGAGCGCCCGCTTGAATACCGCTTTTCACGGCCGAAATCGGCGGCGCTGCTGTTGCTTCCGGCGATGCTTTTCCTGCTCGCCGGAGCCGCCGCGCCGGAAAAGCCGGAGACGGCTCCGGCCCAGCAGCCGAAAGAGATTCCGGTCGAACCAGAACCCCCGTCCGATCCGGCCGAGCTTTATAATCTCGCCCGCGAACGGCAGATCGCCGGTGATGAGAAGGCGGCCAATCTGTATGAGACCGTGATCCGCGACGCGGCGGACCGGCCGGACCTTCAGACCCGTTCGCTCTACAACCTCGGCACCGGCGAACATCGCAACGCCCGGACCATCGCACAACAGGCCGTCGCCAAAGTGAAGGCCCAGCAGCTTGATCCGGCGCTGGAAGAGCTGAAAAAAGCGGAAGGCCGCCTCAAGAGCGCCGAAGAGCTTTACGTCCGCAGTCTGGAGATTCCGCAGTTGCAGAACGCGGTGCCGGAAGCTTCCAACAACCTCCAGCAGCTCGCAGACGACCGCAAAAAGATCGAAGAGCTGAAGAAAAAGATCGAAGAACTGAAAAAACTGCAGCAGCAGGCCCAACAGCAGACGCAGCAGGCCCAGCAGCAGAATCAAAAAGACCAGCAAAAGCAGGATCAGAAAGATCAGCAAAAGCAGGATCAGCAGCAGGGTCAGCAGGGTCAGGATCAGAAAGATCAGCAAAAGCAGGATCAGCAGCAGGGTCAGCAAGGTCAGGATCAGAAAGATCAGCAAAAGCAGGATCAGCAGCAGGGTCAGGATCAGAAAGATCAGCAAAAGCAGGATCAGCAGCAGGGTCAGCAAGGTCAGGATCAGAAGGACCAGCAAAAACAGGATCAGCAGCAAGGTCAGGATCAAAAAGACCAGCAAAAGCAGGATCAGCAGCAGAAATCCGGAGAAAATGCTTTGGATCAGGCGCGCAAAAGCGCCGAAGAGCTGAAAAACAAGGCCGATGAGTTGCAGCAGCAGAACCTGAGCAAACAGGCCGAACAGGCCAGACAGGAGCTGGACAAGGCTAAGGAATCGCGCGAACAGCAGAAGTTCGACGAGGCGCAGAAACACCTTGAAGAGGCGATGAAAGCGCTCGGCGGTTCTCAAGGTCAGGACCAAAAGGATCAGCAGGGCAAGGATCAAAAAGATCAGCAGCAAGGCAAGGATCAAAAAGATCAGCAGCAGCAAGGCAAGGAAGGCCAACAGGATCAGAAAGAACAACAGGGCGAGGAAGCCAAACCGGAAGACGGCAAGATGGATGAGAAAACCGCCGAACAGCTGCTTCAGATGATGGCGGATGAAGAAAAAGGTCTGCGCGACGCGATCAAACAGCATCAGCGCAGCCGTCAACCCCGCGTGGAGAAGGACTGGTAATCATGAATCGGTTCAAACTGTTTTTGATATCGGTGGCGGCAGGCGCCGCACTGCTGGCGAATGCCGCCGGTCTTGAGGTGAATGTTTCGGTAACGCCGAAGAGCGTGGCGGCGGGCGAACTGGTTCACTACACGCTGACCACCAACCTGCCCGGGCTCCGCAATCTGGCGTTTCCACGCCTCGAAAACGGCCGCTGGCTCACCAACTCCATCAGCCAGAGCACCCGGATCGTGAACGGAGTCGGCAGCTACAGCTATACGATCCCGATTCAGCCCCAGCGGGAAGGCACGCTGACGATCCCGGCCTTCGAGGTGCAGATCGGCAATCAGACCGCGCAGACCCAACCGGTCGAAATTAAGGTGCTTTCCCCGGGCGAACAGCCTGCCCTGCCCGAAAGTTCCGGCGAAAGCCTGTCGATGAAGGAGGCGCTGTTCGGCCGCATCCTGCTGCCGGAGAAGCGCGACTTCTATTATGTGGGGGAAGAAATTCCGCTGACCCTCGAACTCTTCGCGATTCCGCAACTGCGGATGGAGTTGATGGAGTATCCGGAACTTTCCGGGCTTGGCAATGCAGTATTTCACGACTACTCCGACGAAAACCAGCAGAACCGGAAATTCGCCCGCATCCGTACCACCCGGACGACGCTGCAGGACCGTCCCTATCACGAGGCGATTTTCTCCACCGCGTTCCGCGCCACCGCCCCCGGCAAACTGAAGCCGGAAGCGACCGTCACCGTCGGCATCCAGCCGCCTTCGGAGCAGCGGCAACGCCGCCGTCCCCAGTCGATTTTCGATGACGACTTCTTCGATTTCTTCGGCGGCGGTCCCCGCAAAACCCCGTATAAAGTGGTCTTCGCCTCCCCCGGAGAAATCGCGGTCCGGGCGTTGCCGCCCGCTCCGGCCGGCGTCCTGAACCTCGGCTTGCTCGGGCGCTGGGAGCTGGAGTGCCGGTTCGACCAGGCTTCGGGCATGGTCGGCGAACCGCTTACCCTCAACCTTACCCTCAGCGGCGACGGTTCGCCGGAAACGCTCGCGGTGCCGAAGCTGACGCTGCCGGGCTTCCGGGTCTATCCCGGCGAGGTCAAAAAGCAGTCGGCGGGGATCACAAACCACATCACAATCCGGTATGCGCTGATCCCGCTGGAGCCGGGTGTCCGCAAACAGCAGCTGAAGTTCGCGACCTTCGATCCGGCGACCGGCGAATATGCGGTACGCGAGTTCAATCTGGAAATTCCGGTCGCCAAGAGCGACCGCCCGGCCACCGCCGCCGTCAGCAGCGGAGCCGCGCTGCCGCCGGAACCGGACGCCGTCGCGGAGCCGGAGGTTCCCGCCCCCGCCCCGGTCCGCGAGGAGATTTTCTATCAGAAGCCGGGACCGGGAGTTGCCGTACAGCTTCCGCTGATCCGCAATCAGCTGTGGTTCATCCTGTTGTGCGTGATCGGCGGCCCGGTGACCGGGCTTTTGCTGGAGCTGCGCCACCGCCGCCGGATGCGCGCCGCCAACGATCCGGAATACCTGCGCCGCCGCGAGCTTCGCGACCGGCTGCCGCAGCTGCTCCGCCGGCTCCGCTCCGTGAACGGCTCCGAGCTGGAGCGCGTGTTGCGCGAGGAGGCGGTTCCGTTTCTGGCGGAAGCCCTGAAACTGCCCCACGGCGCCACCGCCGGAGAGGTAGCGGAGCATCTCGACGATCCGGAGCTCAGGCAGCTTTTCCGGAACACCGAATTCGCCAGCTTCCGCCCCGATGCGGCGGCGGCCTCCTTCCCGCCCGGAACCGTCGAAAAGCTCTGCAAGCTCCTGAAGCGGGTCGGCGTGTTCGCGCTGCTCGGAGCCTTTTTCCTGCTTCAAGGCGCGGAAGCGGACTTCAACGCCGCGTTCGACAAGGGTGAGTTCAAGCAGGCAGTCGAGGACTACCGCAAACAGTTGAATCCGCAGGCCCCCTCCCCGGCACTGCTCTACAACATCGGTTCAAGCTACTACCGGATGAACGACCTGCCGCGGGCGCTCTACTGTTTCGAGCAGGCCCACCTGCTTGCGCCGCGCGATTCGGAGACGCTCGAAAACCTCAATCTGGTCAACCGCAAGCTGGCGCTTCCCGAAATCGGCCGGACCAATTCGCCCGGCGCGCTGCTGCTGTGGTGCCGCGACCGGCTGCGCCCGGATCAGTACTGGGCGATTGCCGCGGCGGTTTTCGCGCTGATGTGCATCGGCCTCGGACTTCGCCACTCGTTCCGGCCCTCCACCGTGCTCACTTATGAAGCCGGCGCGGCGCTTGTGCTCGTACTGGCAATCACGGCGGCGGTTTCGCAGGCGAACGGCCCGTACAATCCCGACCGGGGCATCGTGAACGGCAATTCGCTGGAGTTGCGCACCCTGCCCGCCGCCGCTTCCGGGCGGATCGAGGCGACGGTGCCGGGCGGCAGCGCCGCGACCGTGGTCGAACGGCGGGGCGACTGGCTCCGGGTCAAAGTCAACGGCAGGGACGGCTGGGCGCCGGCCGGCCGCATCAATATCATATTCCCCGGCGGCGTATTCTAACTGCCGGAGACAACCAAGGGGAAAATTATGTCGAATTCCATCGGTACCGCGCTGACTCCTTCCGCCTGCAAAGTCCTGTTCTGCGGGGCGGGCGAGCTTGGAAAAGAGGTGGTGATCGCAATGCAGCGCTTCGGCGTCGAGGTGATCGCGGTGGACCGTTATCCGAATGCGCCCGGCATGCAGGTCGCGCATCGCTCCCATGTGATCAACATGCTAGACGGCAGTGAGTTGCGTCGTGTGATCGAACAGGAAAGGCCCGACTGGATCGTGCCGGAGGTCGAAGCGATCGCCACCGATACCCTCGTCGAACTCGAACAGGAGGGCTACCGGGTGGTTCCGACCGCCCGCGCCGCCCGCCTCACGATGAACCGCGAAGGCATCCGCCGCCTCGCCGCCGAGGAACTCGGCGTGCCGACCAGCCCCTACCGGTTCGCGGCGACCCGCGCGGAGTTCGACGAAGCCGTCGGAGCCGTCGGCATCCCCTGCGTGGTCAAGCCGATCATGAGCTCCTCCGGCCACGGCCAGAGCGTGATCAGGTCGGAGGCGGATATCGACCGGGCCTGGAAGATCGCCCAGGAGGGCGGCCGGGCCGGAGCCGGCAAGGTGATCGTCGAGGGCTTTGTGAACTTCGATTACGAGATCACCCTGCTGACCGTCCGCCACGTCGGCGGCACCACCTGCCTTGAACCGATCGGCCATCATCAGATCGACGGCGACTATCAGGAGTCCTGGCAGCCGCAGCCGATGAGCAAAGCCGCCATCGCCGAAGCGCAGCGGATTGCGAAGCTGGTCACCGGCGCCCTCGGCGGCTACGGCATTTTCGGAGTGGAACTGTTCGTGTGCGGCGACCGGGTGATCTTCAGCGAAGTGAGTCCGCGCCCGCACGACACCGGCATGGTCACGATGATCTCGCAGGATTTGTCGGAATTTGACCTGCACGCCCGGGCGATCCTCGGGCTGCCGATTCCGAATGTGGCGTTCCACGGCCCCTCCGCTTCCAAGGCGATCGTCGCCGACGGCAACTCCGCGCAGGTCAGTTTCGACGGCGTCGCCGAGGCGCTCGAAGAACCGGATACCCAGATCCGCCTTTTCGGCAAACCGGAACTCAAGGGGCACCGCCGTCTCGGCGTCTGCCTCGCCCGGGCCGAATCGGTCGAAGCGGCCGTCGAAAAGGTGATGCGCATGCGGAAAAAGGTGACGGTCAAACTGTGATCCTCTGCGCGGCGGATTTTCCATTCAGCTGGTCACTCCGGCGGCGGCACTATTGGAACAGCTGCCGCCGGCGCTATTTCTATTACTACTATGCGGCCCGGGGCGGGCACGACACCGATGTCGCCGATCCGGTCCGCCGCGAACTGCACGAGCTCAAAATGCGGTTCACGGTGCCGCGCTATGTGAATGCGCTGCTCGACTCCGCGATGCGCAGTCTGTTCTACCGCCGGTTCGAAGCGGAGGACGAGGAGGTTCCCGCGGAATCGCTCGCCGACTTCGCGATCCGGCAGATGCGGCGGGAGTTCGCGGCGATGCTCAAGGGGGAGTTCCGCCGCGACCACCGCAAACCGATGCTGGATGAACTTTTCACGCCCGGAGTCTCCGCCGGGGAGGTCGCTTCCGAGCTGGCCGACCGCATCTCATCCGGCGCCCGCCGTCTCGAATCCGGCATCTGGCGGGAGTGGAACAGCATTCCGTTCGTGCAGCGCCGCCGGATCGACGCGCCGCTGGAAGTCAAACTCAACGAGCTCAGTTGCTACTGCATGCCCCTTTTCGCACTGAAAACCGGCCGGGAGCTCTGGATCGTCGAAAATTTCAACCGCGCCTCCGGGGAGGACGAGCTTGTAACGCTGCATAAATTCCATGCCCTGAACCAGCACCGCTGCCCGCCGGGCGCGGTGCGCAGCTTCTCCATCGACCGGAATACCGGCGAACTGGCCGAACTGGGCAAAAACCTGAATCTCAGCGCCGCAATCCGGTCCATCCGCTCCGATGCGGACGAAATGCAAGGAGCGGTCCGCCCGGACGGCACCTTGCACGAACGGGACTTTCCGCCCGCCTGCGGCCGCTGCGGTTCCTGCCGGTTCCGGACGTTCTGCCGCCGCGATCAAGAAACACCGGATATTGCGGCATCGGCAAACTTTATTTGATATTTCCCTCTCCCCCGACGGTTCCGGGGTGGGCAAACCATTGAAAAAATGTTTTGCCGCGTATATATTATGTGCAATACAATTATTTGCCCGCTGCGCGGTTCCGCCCCGGTATCCGCGCGCGGCTCAGCTTTTGGAGATATAGAATGGATTCGGCCGTCTTTGAAGAATTGCTCGTTTCAGCCCTCGAAAAACCCTCGAAAAAAACTCTCGACGCCCTGCTCGCCCAGCTCGCCACCGCCGGGAATCCGATTCCGGCCCCGGTGATCGCACAGCTCGATGAACTCTGGGAAGCGTGGGGCAACGATGAACTCGACGACGCGCAGGGCGCGTTCTGCGTCGGGCTGGCCGCGCTGCCGATGGCCGACTCCCCCGTCTTCCGCAAGATGCTGATCGCCGGAGTCAAGGCGACGCTGCCGCCCTACCTGACCCGCACCCCGGTGATGAAGGCGCTCGGCGTCCGCGACGAAAACATGTCCCTCGCCGAAATCAGCGCCCGGCTGCAGCGGCTGGTCGCGCTGAAAAACGGCGTGATCATCTTCCTGCCCGGCGCAAGCCGCTGGGGAACCGCCGGCACGGTGGACAACATCAACGCCTCACTGACCGTCAACACCTTCGGCGGCATCGGCGGCTCCGCGGCAATTCCGCTCGACGTGGTGCTCAAGGATGCGGTAATCCTCGGAACCGGCCCGGAACTGCTCCGGCTGGTCGACGCCAACCGCCTGATCAGCGCCCCGGAATTCCGCACCATCGTGCAGCGCAAAGCGCTGACTCCGGTGTCTGAAGCGCAGATGCAGGCGATGGCGCAGGCCGGCTGCGCCCGGAAATTCGATCCGGCCGGATTCGACCGCTATTGGAAATCCGCAACCGGCAGCCTTTCCAACGGCTCTTCCCGCCGCTCCTGCGACGGCCGCAGCTTAAAGGAGATGGATCTGCTGCTGACCGGCGAAGAAGCCGGCGCGGCCAGGTTCTCCGATGAAGAGGCCGCCCATTTCCGCCGCTTCTTTGAAAACCTGAAAGCGGACACCGCCGCCCGCGAGGTCAAGCTCCTCGCGTCGATCGTCGCGCGGATCACCCCGCGCGCCACGCCTGAACAGCTCAAAGAGATGATGATTCCGCTGCTCAACAAGGCGCTTTTCTGGCCCGCCGCTCCCGGCAAGGTCGCGCTCGACCGCCTGAGCGTCTGGGGTGAGCTCGCCGCCAAAAATCTCGAAAATCTCGCCGCCGCCACCGCGGTCGTCTTTCCGGAAGAGTATCAGGCGGAGTGCGCGATGCGGATTCCGCTGAAGGCCCTGAACGCGGTCTGCGCTTCGATCAGCGAGGAGATGCTGTACGACTTCTACTGCGAACACAAGACCTGCAGCGCCGACTTCCTGCTCTGGATCTGGAAGAACCGCAAAAAACGCCCCAGCGAGGAGCTGCTGGAGCTGGTGAACGTCGAAAACGTTTCGCGCGCTCTCTCCTTTGACGATCTGCCCAAGGCGTGGGGCGCGGCCCTGCGCGAGCTGCGCGGGCTGCTGCTCGACAACGTCGACTTCCAGAAGCAGTTGATCAAAGCGGCCGACGGGGATGCGATGATGTTCGCGGCGGTGCTGCAGGGCGCGCTGTTCCTGAGCCCCGGCGAACGCCAGAGCCTGATGGTCAAGCTGGCCCGCATTTCGCCGGAGTTGCGCGACTACCTCGAAAACGGCGCGGGCCAGCGCATCCTCAAGGCCGGCATCGGCGTTACCGACACCGGCGCTCCGGTCGAACAGGAGCCGAACTACACCAGCGTCAAGTCGCACAAGCGCCTGATGGCGGAACTGGACGATATCATCAACGTACAGGTACCCGAAAACCGCGAAGCGTTGAAAGTGGCGCGGGCCCACGGCGACTTCCGGGAAAACTCGGAATTCGACGCCGCCAAGGAGCGCCGCAACTTCCTGAGCCGCCGCCGCGGCGAGCTTGAGCGCGAACTGACCCGCATCCAGCCGATTTCGCTGAAATCGGTCCGGGTCGAGGACAGTGCGGTGATCGGTTCCGAAATCGAACTGCAGGACGAAAACGGCGAAAAGGAGGTCTACCAGTTGCTCGGCGCGTGGGACGGCGATCCGGAACGCCGGTTCCTCTCTTACCGCACCCGTCTCGGCAAAGCGGTCCTGAACCGGAAGGTCGGTTCGGAGTTCAGCGACGGCAGCCGCCAATACAAACTGATCGCAGTCCGGCCGCTCTCCCCGGAAATCGTCGCGGAGCTGGACGCTTGAGTTCGGAACTTCACCAGCTCTATTTCCCCCTGACCATTCCCCATCCGGAACGGCTGGAACGCTGGCGTCTGCTGCAGGGCTATTCCGGCGTGGAGGTAAAACGGCATAAGCCGGTCAGCGCCGTGACCTACCGCATCCGTGCGCCGCATCCCGCGGCCGTTGGAAAGCGGCTGGCGTTTGCGGCGGACCTCCACTACCGCGACCGGGCGCCCGACCGGGAGCGCCTCGCCGGAATCCTGCGGATCCTCGCGGAATACCGGCCCGGTTACCTGCTGCTCGGCGGCGATCTTTCCGCCGACGCGGTCGATATGGGCTGCCTCCCGGGCATGCTGAAAAAGCTCTCCTCCGCCGCCCCGGTCACCCTTGCCGTTCCCGGCAATTGGGAACGGGGGAAAAGCTGGATCCCGATGAGCCTCTGGGCTTCCATCTGCCGTCAGGGCGGCGTCGAATTCCTGTGCAACCAGTCCTGGAACGACGATGTGTTCTATTTTTACGGCTGCGACGACCTGGCGCTCGGAGCGCCGCAGCTGCCGCGCCGCTGGAGCGGCGACAAAACCAATGTTCTTCTGGTCCACCGTCCTGACACCGTCATCGCGATGGACGTCGCCGATTCGCTGCGCGGCGTGACGCTGGCGGTCTGCGGCCATACCCACGGCGGCCAGATACGGCTGCCGTTCATCGGACCGATCTACGCGTCAAGCCGGTACGGCTGCGCCCTCTCCTACGGCCAGTTCGAACGCGAGGAGTTCGGGACGCGCATGATCGTCAGCTCCGGCATCAGCAACCAGTCGCTGCGCTGGCGCTTCAACTGCCGCCGCGAAGTGGTCCTGATCGAATTCACCGCCTGATTCCGCCCGCCGGGTTGAAAAACACCCCCCGGCGTGGTATATTAAAGAATCATAACTGATAAGCCGGAACATCCATAAAAACTGAATCATGGAGATATCATCATGCGCAAGGTATTGATTCCCACTAAATTGGACAAATTCGCCGCCACCATGCTGTCCGACCGCGGATACAACGTGGTGCTCGACGGCGCCACTCCGCTCGCCGATCTGGTCAAGGCCAACTCCGACGCCGAAGTGCTGATCGTCCGCAGCGAAAAAATCACGCCGGAAATCATCGACCTGCTGCCTCAGCTCAAGCTGATCGTCCGCGCCGGGGCCGGTTTCAATACGATCGACATCAAATATGCGCGCAAACATGACATCGACGTGATGAACACCCCCGGCGCCAACTCCAACGCGGTCGCCGAAGAGGTCGTCGCGATGATGCTCGCCGCCAGCCGCCACCTGATCCCCGCCGACATCTCCACGCGCAAGGGCGACTGGGAAAAGAGCAAGTTCATGGGCCGCGAGCTGACCGGCAAAACCGTCGGCATCCTCGGTCTCGGCCACATCGGCCAGCTCCTCGTCAAGCGGCTCGCCGGATTTGAAATGAAGGTTCTGGGTTACGATCCGATGCTTTCGCCCGCGCTGGCCGACAAGCTCGGCGTCGAGCTGACCACCGTGGACCGCATCTTCGCGGAATCCGATTTCGTTTCGCTGCATATTCCGGAAAACGATGAAACCCGCGGCATGGTCAACCGCCGCCTTTTCGAAATGATGAAGCCGGGCGCCATGCTGATCAACTGCGCCCGCGCCGGCATCCTGAACGAGGAAGACCTCCGCGCGGTCAAGGCGGAAAAGAAGATCGTCTTCTGCAACGACGTCTACGCCAAGGACGCCGCCGGCGAAAAGAGCGTCGCCGACATCGCCGACATCATGCTGCCGCACCTCGGAGCGAACACCCATGAGGCGAATTTCGTCGCCGCCAAGCGCGCCGCCGAACAGACCATAGCCTATTTTGAACAGGGCATCACCAACTGCGTGGTCAACAAGGCGCTGCCGGACGGCCTCGACGGCAAGTATCAGAAGCTCGCCTACGTGCTGGCCAGCCTGACCAACGCCTATCTCGGCAAGGACAACAATCCGAACCGCATCGAAACCAGCTTCTACGGAGAGCTCGCCAAATACGCGAAGTGGATGACTCCGCCGATCGCCGCCGGAATCGCCGCCGAATTCGCGGCGGATCAGGGCCCGGCCGACGCCGAGCACTTCCTCGCGGAAACCGGCATTGAGCTGGTCAACCGCGAAGTCGACAACACCAAGCACTATGGCGAAGCTATGAGCATCGACCTCTTCGTCGGTGGCAACCTGATCTACAAGGCGGGCGCCCGCGGCACGATCACGGAAAACAACCTGATGATCTCCCGGTTGAACGACTTCGACCAGCTCTATCTTGAACCGAGCGGCCATCACCTGTTCGTCGAATACAAGGATGAGCCGGGCGTGATCGGCCGCATCGCCGGAATCCTCGGCGAAAAGAACATCAACATCATCGACATCCGCGCGCCGCAGGACCTGAAGTCCGGCCTCTCGCTGACGGTCGTCAAGACCAACGTCGAAGTGCCGGATATGCTGATCCAGAAGATCCGCGAAGCGGTCAAGGCCAGCAAGGCCTTCCAGTTCACCTATCTGCCGTAAAAGCGGCGCCAACCACCGTCCGGAGACGACTCCGGACGGGTCAACCGGAAAGCGGAACCGTGAGCCTGAACCTGCACAGCGACATCATCAACCGGGTCAAGAAAACGTGGGAGTACCTGCGGCCTTCCAGCACGCCTCACCAGCAGCCGCGCAAGGCGGATCACCTGGTCAAGATGAACCTGCCCCCCCTGATGGGACGGCGGGACGCGGCATACGACCGCGCCCGCGAATTCATCAACCGCGACCTGTTCGCCCTTGATGAGCTCGGGAGGCGCCGGGTTTACTGCGCGATCAGTTCACTGCTCAAAAGCGCCTCCGACGATACGGAGGCGATGCTGATCACCCTCTCCAGCCCCGATACCGAACTGCGCGAGAAGAAGATGCTGCATTTGCTGCTGATGATGTACAATATCGCCCAGTCGCTGGTGAACTTCACCGAGTTGGAGGATGAACTCTTCTGCGACGAAAGTTCCCCGATCCGCGACCTGGACATCGCGCCGAACGAAAACGAGCTTGCCCGTAACGAAAAGCTGCTGAGCGAAGCCGAGATCAGCGTCGTCAACCAGATGCGCAGCTATTTCGAACGCACACAGACCCGCATCAACCGCTATCGCGGCTATACCGGCAAGAGTTTCAGCGCCTCCAACGCCTCGCGCTACAACAAGGCTTATGAAGCCTACTCCAAGCTGTACGGCGAGCTGGTGCCGGAAACGCCTCCGGCCGCCTGAAACGGCTCACCTGCGTTATTTTCGCGTTATTTCAATTCCTCCGTTTGCATTTTCCGAAACAACGGCCATACTATCCTTCCATAACATTAGCGAAAGGATATCGGGAGACGCATCATGGATTATTCGAAACAGCTTTGGTATACCTCTCCGGCGCCGTACTGGGAGGGCGCGCTGCCGGTCGGCAACGGCCGGATCGGCGCGATGGTCTTCGGCGGAACGGCGGAAGAAACGCTCGAACTCAACGAGGATACCCTCTGGTCCGGCCTGCCGGATGAATCCCTGCTGGAAAACGGGCCGGCAAAAGTGGCCCGGGCCCGCAGGCTGATCGCCGACCGCCGTTTCTCCGACGCCGACCGCTACATTCAGGAAAATCTCCTCGACCACAACTGCCAGAGCTACCAGCCGGCGGGAGCACTGCATCTGACGGGCGATTCCGGCGGCGCCATCCTTTCCTACCGGCGCGGGCTCGACCTTGAAAACGCCGTCGCCGTCACGGACTTCCTGCTGGACAACACGGCATTCCGCCGCGAGGTGTTCGCGAGCTTCCCGGATCAGGTGATCGTCCTCCGGCTCACCGGTTCCGGTCCTCTCCGGCTCCGGTTGGACACTCCGCTGCACCACACCGCCGGAGCCGCCGGAAACGAACTGTGGCTGGACGGAACCTGCCCCTTCTACAACCGTTATGACCAGATCAGGTGGGAATCCCCCGACGGCGAAACGGGCATCCGTTACCAGATCCGCTGCCGGGTGGTCGCCCCAGACGGGACGTTCCGGGCCGACGGAGCGGAGCTGATCCTCCATGAGACGGCTTCAACCATGCTGCTGATTGCGATTCACAGCAACTTCATCGACTACCGCACCATGCCGGGAAGCCGCGGCGACTCCCCGGAAACCAGGTGCCGCCGGACACTCGACAACGCCGCGCGCTTCAGTTATGAAGAGCTGAAACAGCGGCACCTCGCCGATTATCGGCCGTTATTCGCCAAGTCCTTTCTGGCCCTGCCGTCCCGTCCCGGCGACGAGCTGCCGACGGACCGGCGGCTCCGGGAGTGCGGCGAAGAATTCGCCCCGTCACTGGCCGCCCTGCTCTACCACTACGGCCGCTATTTGTTGATCGCAAGTTCGCGGCACGGCTCCGAACCGGCCAACCTGCAGGGAATCTGGAACCATCTGCTGATGCCGCCGTGGGGCTGCAATTACACCACCAACATCAATCTTGAGATGAACTATTGGCATGCGGAAACCGCCAACCTCGGCGCGTGTACCGAGCCACTGTTCCGGCTGATCCGTGAAGCGGCGGAAAAGGGTCGCCGGGTCGCCCGCGATTTCTACGGCTGCCGCGGCTGGTGCCTCCACCACAACACCGACCTCTGGCGTTTCACGACCACCGCGACCGGCAGGCCCCGCTGGGGCTACTGGCCGGTCGGCGGCATCTGGCTGACCAGCCACCTCGTGGAGCATTACCGGTTTACGCAGGACCGGGATTTCCTGCGTGAAATCTATCCGATCCTGCACGGGGCGGCGGAATTCCTGCTCGATTATCTGGTCGAAACTCCGGAGGGAGAGTTGACCATATCACCCTCCACCTCCCCCGAAAACGTATTCCGCGATCCCGTTTCCGGCGAAGAATCCGGCGTCTGCGGCGGCAGTGCGATGGACCTCACATTGACCGCCGAGCTTTTCGACAACCTGCTCGAATCCGCTTCCGTTCTCGCAATTGGCGACGAAACCGTCGCCGCCGTCCGCCGGGCGCGCGCCCGGCTGCGCCGCCCCGTGACCGGTCCCCACGGACAATTGCTCGAATACGGCGAGGATTTCCCCGAAATCGAAATTCACCACCGCCACGTCTCGCATCTGTACGGCGTCTATCCCGGCGCGGTATTCACCCCCGATGTCAACGCCGATCTTTACCGCGCCTGCCAGGTTTCACTGGAACGGCGCGGCGACCTCAGCACCGGCTGGGCAATGGGCTGGCGCGTCGCATTATGGGCGCGTTTCCGCAACGGCGACCGCGCCTGCAAAGTGATCGGCAATCTGCTGCGTTTCGTCGAGCCCGCCGAAGTTCCCGACTACGACAACGGCGGCGGAGTCTATCTCAACCTCTTTGACGCCCATCCCCCCTTCCAGATCGACGGCAATTTCGGCGTCGCCGCCGGAATCGTCGAAATGTTGTTCCAGAGCCACCGCAAAACCGCCGACGGCAGAATCCTGCTGGACCTCCTGCCCGCTCTCCCCGCCGCCTGGCCCGACGGCGAAATCACCGGCATTCGCGCCCGCGGCGGTCTCACCGTCGATCTGAAATGGCGGAATTTCCAACCGGTCAGCCTGCGTCTGGCCGCCTCCGTTCCCGGCAATTTCGAGCTGCAATGGGCCGGCGACCGCCGTTCCCTTGAACTGCGTGCCGGCAATCCCGTCACCCTTTCCTGGTAAATCATGCCTCCGGCGGCCCGGGGCTTTGCCCCGAAACCCCAGCGGGGGCGCTTCGCCCCCCGCCCCCCAGACCGGCAACGTGCCGGTGCGGGCGCAGGGTGTTTTTCGGCATTGCCGAAAAACACCCTGCTTGACTTTGGGGTTAAGAACTTAAACGGTAGTAGAGCCAATAAGGCCAGGAGGCCGGGGACCCGCCGGACAGCGTCCGCTTTCCGTCTGACTCCTCTTTTTTGAGGAGTCAGACCCGCTCCTTCGCCGTCGCAAGGCCGGGGGCTCCTCGCCCCCGCCTTGACCACCCCTCGGCAGGGGGCACCCCTGCACCCTCGCTCCTCACGTCGCTCGATAACGCAAAGCGGCGGCAAAGTGCCGCTGCCGGGTGCGCGCTCTACGCCCTTCGGAGTTGCGCGGCGGCTGGCACAGGCAAGGCTTTGGCAGGCTCTCCCAAACCTTTTACGCGGCGCACAAATAAGGCCGCAAGGTCACTTACGCGGCGCACAACAAGCGCGGCAAGCGCCGCGAACGGCGGCAAGGTGCCGCTGCCGGGTGCGCACGCCAATGCCCCTCCGGGGAGCGTGCGGACAACCAGTACAGGCAAAGCATCAGTCGGCCTGCATAACCACTTACGCGGCGCACAAATAAGGCCGCAAGGTCACTTACGCGGCGCACAACAAGCGCGGCAAGCGCCGCGAACGGCGGCAAGGTGCCGCTGCCTAGTGCGCCCGCCAATGCCCCTGCGGGGGGCGTGCGGGCAGCCAGTACAGGCAAAGCATCGGTCGGTCTGCATCACCACTTACACGGCGCACAAATAAGGCCGCAATCCCTTTTACGCGGCGCACAACAAGCGCGTGCGGCAAGGTGCCGCTGCCGGGTGCGCACGCCAATGCCCCTCCGGGGGGCGTGCGGACAACCAGTACAGGCAAAGCATCGGTCGGCCTGCATAACCACTTACGCGGCGCACAAATAAGGCCGCAATCCCTTTTACGCGGCGCACAACAAGCGCGGCAAGCGCCGCGAGCGGCGGCAAGGTGCCGCTGCCGGGTACGCACGCCAATGCCCCTCCGGGGGGCGTGCGAACAACCAGTACAGGCAAAGCATCGGTCGGCCTGCATAACTACTTACGCGGCGCACAAATAAGACCGCAATCCCTTTTACGCGGCGCACAACAAGCGCGGCAAGCGCCGCGAACGAATGTGAGGGAATTACTTGCCTCCGGCAAGTAACGAGGAACGGTAGTGACGAAGCCGAACGTAGTGAGCGAAGCCCCCCTGGCGTAGCCCGCAACGCGGGCGATGAAGGGTTGGCCGCCCCAGGCGGACAAGTAAGCGGCAAAGCCGCGCCCGCGAGCGGAAGTGCCTTGCAACCGGACCGGCCTCCGCCACCGGCGAGGGGGTCCGGGGGACGTGCGCGACGTCCCCCGGAGCCATCCGCAGGCCGGAGGTGCGGTGCTCGCTACCCTCCGGGCAGCCTGCCTGTGCTTGCGCTCAAAAGTTGTTACCCTCCGGGCAGCTTGCCTGCTCTTGTTGCAATGACAAGCCAACCGTAAAACTCACGTGCGACTTGAAGCGGAGATGAATCTCCGCACTCCAAGGCGGCCGCCCGGCCTTACGAGCATTGTGCCCACGGACTTCCACGGAAGGCACGGAAGCTCCAACGGGGCCACCCGGCCTTTCCGGATGCTTCGGGCAATTTGAGCCGCTAGGCCTCTGATACCGTAAAGTCAAACAGGCAGTTTTCCGGTATTGCCGGAAAACTGCCTGAATCCGCACCGGCACATCGCCGGACGGAGAAAAATCGGGACATCCTTACTTGACGCCCATCGCCTTGAGATTGTCGAAGGAGATTTTGATTGAATCGAAGATATCGCGGTTCTGGAAGAGCGCATCCTGTTCGATGGAATACCAGCGCACGCCGGTTTCACGGCAGGCTTCGATGATGGCGGGCCAGTCGAGATTGCCTTCGCCGATTTCGCAGAAGGCGGGCTCATTGTTGCCGATCACCGCGAAATCCTTGAAATGGATCACCGGCATACGGCCGGCGACCTTCCTGATCCAGCGGACCGGGCTGCCGCCGCCGCGGGTCACCCAGTGCACGTCGATTTCGGCGGAGACACACCTGGAATCGGTGTCGTCGTAGAAAGTTTCCAGCATCGTCTTTTTCGTGCCGGGCAGACGGATGAATTCAAAATGATGGTTGTGGTAGCCGAGGCGGATACCCTTTTCCATCAGCTTCGCGCCCTGCTCGTTGAAGATTTTCACCAGCCTGGCCACGCCTTCGACGGTGGTGCGGTACTCTTCCGGGGGAGCGCCGAGCGCGGTGAAATCGCATCCGAGGGTCTGGAGACGGTCGATCAGCGGAGCGACGTCGCCGGAGATGGTCTGCAGATTTTCATGGGTGGCGCAGCAGAACAGATTGTGCTTGTCGAGCTGCTTTCTGATCACATCCGCCGCCAGCGGAGTGCCGGAGACCTGCACCGCCTGATAGCCGATCGCGCAGACCTTGTCGAGGGTGCGGTCGAGATCGCTTTCAGTCTGGCAATAATCGCGCAGATTGTAAAGAGTTACGGCAATTTGACTGTCCGGAGCTTTCATAATTTTTTTCTCCTTGGTTCCGTGTTACTTGACGACGTCGATGGGCCCCTGCTTGACCTTGTCGATCACCCGTACCACTTCGACCGCCTGGTCGATCGTGATCGGATAGGGGGCGCCGTTGCGGATCGTTTCATACAAATACAGCCAGATCTTTTCGGTCTGGTCGCCGGTGGAGGGCGCGACGCCGAGCTCATCTTCCACCCAGACCGGCGCGACCTGTCCCCCGAAGCCGCCTTCCAGCGGCGGATTGGCGGAAGACGCCTTGATTTCCGGAATCGGAACCGCCGGATTCAGGTACTTCAGCTTCAGTCGCTTTTCGTCATAGCTGACCAGGGAGCCGCGGCTGCCGCGCACCACATAGACCGGATCGGGCAGGCTCACGCCGCCGGAGATTTCAAGGTCGACGATACGGCCGTTTTCGCCCTTGAGAATGATCTTCAGGTGATCCTCCGCATCGCCTTTGGCCGCGACCAGCTTCAGGTCGCTCCAGATCTCCCTGACCGGCGATTCGAGGAACTGCAGCGCATGATCGACGATATGCGGCCCCCAGTTCAGCAGCTGTCCGCCGCCGAAGTCCAGCAGCGTCTGCCAGTCGGCGCGCCACTGGAAGTTGTGGCGGCAGAGCTTGATTTCGAAAATTTCGCCCAGCTTGCCGGATTTGATGATTTCGCGGATGTGCACGAAGGCCGGTTCGAAACGGCGGTTGTGCCGGATAAAGATCTTACCCGGAAATTTTTCGGAGGCTTTCTTCAGCTCCAGCGCATCGGCCAGCGTACAGGCGATCGGCTTTTCCACCATCACGTATTTGCCGGCTTCGGCCGCTTCGATCGCGTGCTTCACGTGATCCGGCGAACGGGTTGCGATCGTGACCAGCTCCACCTCCTGATCCTTCAGGAAGTCGGCACTGTTGTCATAGACGTGAATGCCGTGTTTTTTCTTCATCGCCGCTTCCCGGCGCTCGATATCGATATCGCACCCGGCGACGACCTCGAACTGATCCGGATACATCGCCAGCTCGCTGAAGTGCATTCCGTTGCCGGCCCGTCCAAGCCCCCATACTCCAACTCGAATTTTTTCCGCCATATCCCATTCCTCATATATCACTGGGTTGCAGTTTCGTCGCGAAACCGTTTCAAATCTGATTGGAGTAATATAACTCCTGAAATGAGTTTTTCCAAAGTTTTTTCGGTATTTTTTGTGCGGAACCGATGATTTCCCGGAAAAGATCCGCACCGGCGGATCGGAAAACAAAAAAGTTCGATTTTAAAAGTAATTAGGATTTGCAAAATATTATTCCGGGTGTATTTTATGGTTTTTAAATATGATTTACGGCAGGATTTGAGGATACAACAGCACCGATGAAGGTTCAACCGGACATCGCATTGCAGACATGGCAGCTCCTTTTCGGGATTGTCGACGACATGCGTGAACACGCATTGACCCGCCACTCCCGCAAGGAGGTGGCGACGTTTCAGGAATTGACCATCAGCCAGCAGCACATGATCAAAGCCGTAATCCACTTGACAATCGATGCGCCGGAAGGAGTCACGCTCAAGGCGCTGGCCGACCGGCTGCAGCTTTCGTCGGGCGCGACCTCGGCCATGGTCGAGGTTCTGGTCCGCAAACGGCTTCTGGAACGCACCCCGTGCCCGCTCGACCGCCGGGCGGTCCGCATCAGGACCACCGACACGTGCCGGCGGCTGGTGGCCGAAGGCTGCCGCTATTTCACCGAACGAACAGTCGCTTTCCTTGAGGCACTTCCGGAAACGGAGCGCAGCTCCCTGCTGGAGGTGCTCAAGGAATTCCATCGCAGCATATCAACCCATCAATTGGAGACAGAAATAAGATGATCAGAAACAACCTGTACCGCGCGGCCCTCTTCAGTGCCGCCGGGTTCCTCGCGCTCAGCAGCTTTGCCGCTGACCGGACCGCCCAGCCCGCTCCCAGCGTACTGGTCGAAAAAGTCGTGCTCCAGCCGGAAGTGGACGGCAAGAAATTCGTCGGCCGGCTGGAGGCCATCGAAGAGGTCGACCTCGTGGCCCGGGTTTCCGGGTACATCAACTCGATCAACTTCAAGGAAGGCGACATCGTCAAAAAGGGAGACCTGCTCTTCGAGCTGGAGGACACCACCTACCGCGCCAAAGAACAGGCCGCCAAAGCCAAGGTCGACCAGATCAAGGCCGAACTGGAATACGCCAAGATCAACTACGACCGCCAGAGCGGCCTGTACAAGACCAACGCCGTCGCCAAAAACGCATTCGACGAAGCCGACAAACTTTACAAAACCACCAAAGCCCAGCTGGCCGAGGCCGAAGCGACATGGCTTGACGCCCGCAACGACCTTTCCTATACCAAAGTTTACGCGCCGATCTCCGGCCGTATCGGCAAGGTGACCTACACGCAGGGCAACTACGTAACCCCCAGCAGCGAGAAGCTCGCGGACATCGTGCAGGTCGATCCCATTTACGCCTCCTTCGCGATCAGCGAACGGGATTTCCGCAGCATGTTCGACAGCGATGTCGCGACGATGAAAAAGACCGCGGACATCCGGCTGGTGCTCGCCGACGATACCCTCTACCCGTCTCAGGGAACGGTGGCGTTCATCGACAACAAGATCGACTCCGACACCGGCACAGTGATGATCTGGGCGACTTTCCCGAACAAGGAGGGCAAGCTGCTTCCGGGCGCTCCGATCACCGTGCAGCTCTCCCGGCTCAACAAGGAGAACTATCCGGCAGTGAAACTCTCGGCCATCATGACCGAAAGCAAGGGAAGCTACATCTATATCGTCACGCCCGACAACAAGGTGGAACGCCGCGAGGTGAAACTCGGCAATATGAACGGCAGCTTCCAGCTGCTCAAGTCGGGAGCCAAAGAAGGCGAAACCGTGATCGTCGACGGCACCCACAAGGCCCAGCCCGGCGCGGTGGTCCGTCCGATTCCCGCGCCCGAAAACTTCTAAGAGGTCAGCAATATGATTTCACAAATATTCATTGATCGACCCAAGCTGTCGATCGTAATCTCGGTGGTGACGGTGCTTGCCGGCGTCCTCTGCCTGACGCAGGTGCCGATCGCGGAGTATCCCGAAATCGCACCGCCGACCATCAACGTTTCCGCCAGCTATCCCGGCGCCAGCGCCCAGGTGATCGCCGAAACGGTCGGTGCGATCATCGAAGCGGAGGTGAACGGCGTCGAGGATATGATCTACTTCTCCTCGACATCGGACAATTCCGGCAACTACTCTCTGACCATCACCTTTGAATCCGGCACCAACGACGACATGGCGCAGGTCAACGTGCAGAACGCCGTCCAGCGCGCCGAACCGTCGCTGCCGGAGGAGGTGAAGGCGCTCGGCGTGACCGTACGGAAGCGTTCCAGCGACATTCTGGCGATGTACTCCTTCATGACGGACGGCACTTCGCTGTCGCAGCTGGAGCTTTCCAACTACATCCGGCTGAACGTCCGCGATGCGCTGGCCCGCATCAACGGCATCAGCGAGGCGAGCATCATGGGCGAGCGCGCATACAGTATGCGCATCTGGCTCGATCCGCTGCGTATGTCCAGTTTGAACATCTCCCCGGAGGAGATCATCTCCGCGATCCAGACCCAGAACATCCAGGCCGCCGCCGGCACCGTCGGCGCGGAAAGCAGCAACGACTACATCCAGCTCAAGGTCAACACCCTCGGGCGTCTGCAGAGCGTCGACGAATTCGGCGACATCATCATCAAGGTCGGCAAGAAGGGCCAGTTGACCCGGCTGCGCGACGTGGCCCGCATCGAACTCGGCGCGGAAACCTATGCCGCGAACAGCACCTACAACGGCAAGGAAAATGTCGCTCTGGCCATCTACCGCAACAGCGACGCCAACGCACTCTCCGTGATCAACGCCGCCAACGCCAAGCTGGAGGAGCTTTCCCAGTATTTCCCGGATGGCGTCAGTTATACGATCGGCTACGACCCGACCGAATACATCCGCATCACGATGGAAGAAATCGTCGAGACCCTGATCGTCACGCTGCTCCTCGTGGTCGGCATCACCTACTTGTTCCTGCAGGACTGGCGCGCGACGCTGATCCCGAGCATCACGATTCCGGTATCGCTGATGGGTACGTTCGTGTTCCTGATCCCGCTCGGTTTCACCATCAACACCCTGACGATGTTCGCGCTGATTCTGGTGATCGGTTCGCTGGTGGACGACGCGATCGTGGTGGTGGAAAACTGTATGCGCATCATCGAGGAGGAACATCTGCCTCCCAAACAAGCGGTCGAAAAGAGCATGCAGCAGATCACCGGTGCGGTCATCGCGACCACCCTCGTGATCGTCGCGATCTACGCTCCGATCGGTTTCTACGGGGGAATGGTCGGAACCATCTATCTTCAGTTCTCCGCGACGATGTGCATCTCGCTGGTGATCTCGACCGTCAACGCGCTGACCCTCAGCCCGGCGCTCTGCCGGCTGCTGCTGCGCCCCCATCAGGAGACCCGCAATCCGCTGTTCATCGGCTTCAACAAGGTGTTGAACTTCACCCGTAACGGCTATGTTTCGGTGTCGAAGCTGTTCGTGCGGCGGGCGATCCTGACGATCCTGATCTTCTGCGGGGTCTTCGCCGCGACCTACTGGCGCTACAACAAAACCCAGAGCGAATTCCTGCCCGCCGAGGACAAGGGCGCGCTGATGGTCGACGTGCAGCTTCCTCCGGGTGCGACGCTGCACCGGACCGACCTGGCGATGAAGCAGTTCTACGACAAGGTCAAGAACCTGCCCGGCGTCAAGGACATGATCATCGTCAGCGGCTTCTCGTTCATCGGCGGCAACGGCGAAAACGTCGGCCTCGGCATTGTGACGCTGAAGCCGTGGGATGAACGCCAGACTCCCGACACCCAGATCGCCGCGATCCAGCAGCGGATTCTGAAAGAGACCGCCGATATCGCTTCGGCCAAAATCAACGTGTTCCAGCCGCCCGCGATCATGGGTCTCGGCGTGACCGGCGGCGTCAGCTTCGTGCTGCAGGCCACCGGAAACCAGACGCCGCAGGAGCTGATGAGCACCCTGAACGGGCTGCTGGCCAACCTGAACAACAAACAGGTGATGCCGCATGTGATGTATGCGTTCAGCTCCTTCGAGGCGAGCACGCCGCAGCTCTATCTGGACATCGACCGCGCCAAAGCCGAATCGATGAACATCCCGATCAACCGCATCTTCACCACGCTGCAGAGCAAACTCGCGAGCTTGTATGTGAACGACTTCAACATCTACGGCAACTCGTTCCAGGTGAAGATTCAGTCGGAGGCCAAAGAGCGCTCCAGCCTCTCCGACATCAGCCAGATCATGATCCGCAGCGACAACGGCAAGATGGTTCCCCTGAGTTCGATCGCCAAGGTCTCCTACATGGTCGGCCCGCGCCAGATCCAGCGTTTCAACCAGTCGATGTCCGCCTCGGTGAACGCCCAGTCAATTCCGGGCGTCAGCTCCGGCGCGCTGATGAAGGAGATCGAGCAGCTGGTCAAGGAAAAACTGCCCAAAGAGTACCGCATCAGCTGGACCGATATGAGCTATCAGGAGCGCGGCAACGAAGGCAAGATCGTCGGGCTGATGGCGCTGGCCCTGGTGTTCGGCTATCTCTTCCTGGTCGCCCAGTATGAAAGCTGGTCGATTCCGATGCCGGTGATGGTCAGCGTGATGTTCGCGCTGCTCGGCGGCCTGCTCGGAGTCTGGGCCTGGGGGATTTCGCTCAGCATCTACGCCCAGCTCGGCTTGATCATGCTGGTCGGGCTCTCCAGTAAGAATGCGATCCTGATGGTGGAATTCTCCAAGCAGGAGCGCGAAGCCGGCAAATCGATCTTCGACGCCGCGCAGGACGGCCTGCGGCAGCGGTACCGCGCCGTGCTGATGACCGCGTGGAGCTTCATCATCGGCGTGTACCCGATGGTGATCGCCACCGGCGCGGGCGCGGGCAGCCGCCGTGCGATCGGCATCACCACCTTCTCGGGAATGTTGCTGGCGACGATCATCGGCATCACCTTCATCCCGGCGCTGTACGCATTGTTCCAGCGCTTCCGCGAATGGGTGAAACACGGCAAGAACTGCTGATTTCCAACACTCGCCACAACGAAAGGAACCGGAATTTCCCGGTTCCTTTTTTTGTCGTTCCGGCCAGCTGCCCCCGGATTGCCGTATTGCAATGCGACTGCAATATCACAGCAATCTCCCGACGGTATATTAACACCGGTTATAACAAAACAGTGTTTAGTGCAAGGACGCCGAGAGACATGAACGAGCAACAGAAAAAGCGGTTTTCCCATTCCGAAAAGCAACAACTGATTACCCTGATCAAATACAGCACCCTGTTCCTGGTCCTGCTGGTCCTCGTCATCGCCTTTTCCCGTTTTTCATTGGAAAGCTTCGAGGCGTTCCATTCCATCCGGCTTTTCGCCCTGTTCGGCCTGGGAGTGCTCGGGATCAATATCTTCTATTATGGATTCCTGATGTTTCTCGCCTGCCTGCGGTACCGTCCCCGCCGGACGCTCTCCGACGGGGAATTGCCGACCTGCACCGTGATCGTCCCGGCCTACAACGAAGGAAAATCGGTGCTGAACGCACTCGACAGCGTCCTCGCAAGCGACTATCCCGCCGCCAAACTTGAAATCCTGGCGATCGACGACGGCAGCGCCGACGACACCTGGTACTGGATCAAGCTTGCAGCCGCCCGGTCGGGAGGGCGCATCACCCCCGTCAAACTGGAAAAGAACGGCGGCAAGCGCCATGCCCTGTACCGCGGCATCCGGCAATCCCGTGCTGAAGTGATCGTGACCGTGGACAGCGATTCCGTAGTCGAACCCGACACTCTGCGGCTCCTGAACTCCCCCTTCGCCGACTCCAAAATCGCCGGAGTGGCGGGCAGCATCCGGGTATTGAACCTTCAGGACGGCATTCTGCCGCGCATGATGGATGTGAACTTCGTATTCGGCTTCGAGATCATGCGCTCCGCCCAAAGCGTGCTCGGCTCCGTATTCTGCACTCCCGGAGCGCTCAGCGCCTACCGCCGCGCCGCGCTGCTCCCGTTTCTCGACCAATGGGTGGACCAGAAATTCTTCGGAGAACCGGCCCATATCGCCGAAGACCGCGCCCTCGCCACCTTTTTGCTCGCCGATGACCACCGGATCGTCTTTCAGCGCAATGCGGTCGCCCGCACCATCATTCCCTCCAGTTACCGCACCACCTGCAAAATGCTGTTGCGCTGGGGCCGGGGCGACGTCCGCGAAACCTGTTCGATGTACCGGTTCGCTTTCCGGAAGTTCAGCTGGTTCCATCTCGGCATCCAGTTCAATCTGCTGATGCAGACCATGTGGCTCTTTCTGCCGGTCCTGCTGCTGCCGCTGACCCTCGCGGCAGCCTGCGCCGCCCCCGAAGCGTTTCTGCAGGGCCTCATTCTCGGCATGATCGCCTGGTCCACGATTCCGGCATTCATCTACAGCACCCGACGCGGCGGCAGCGAAGCAATCTTCGCCTACACATTCGCCATCTTCAAACTGGTTTTTCTCTTCTGGATCGGGCCCTACTGTCTCGTCTCCGTCCGCAACTCCAAATGGATGACCCGCGGCCGCGAAACCAGCCATTCCGCCGCCACCTCACAGCCTGCAACCAATCAGCACGCCATCTGAAATCTCCGATATGACTAGAATTTCACAACCGGGTAACGACTTGGATCCTTGCTTTCGCCGAGGCCGGGCGCGAGTGCGATAAAACTTTCGCGCCCGAAGCCGTCATTGTCGTTGACCAGCAGATTGAACCGGAATCCCGTGCGTCCCACAGCTTCCGTCAGGCCGACGGCGGCGAACGGGATGCGCGCCTCGTAACCGGTGAGCCCGGCCTTCTCATCGCGGGAGGTTTCCAGCGCGATCTTCGCGGCGGCGGCTTCCGGTCTGAACGTCTGCGGCGCATGCCATACGTGGACTTCGCTCTTCCCGGATTCCAGCCGGGTCAGGCCAAGTTCCCAATTGCCTTTCTGGCCGGGCAATACCAATGCGAACTGGATATTGTCCCCTTTCCAGACTTCTTCGCCGGAATGAGGTTGCGCGTGTCTGTCGTCCGCGACTTCCGCCTTCAGCAGCAGCGTATCACCGTCGCGACCGAGCCACACCTTCGCCGACAGATCCCGCGGCCCCTTCCAGAACAGACGGGCGGTCTCCGGCGAATTGGGAACCAGTGCGTGCACCTGTCCGGCGGCATCGAGCATGAAGTCCGGCTCCGGGCGGTATCCTTTCCCCGGAATCCGGGTGACCGAACCGATCCGGTAACGGAAGCTCCGGGCCCCCAGAAAGAGCGTCAGCTCCTTTTGCTTGCCGGGCAGCGACCGGAACCCCGCCTCCGCCCGGACCGGAAAACCGATCCTCCGGGTTTCGCCGGGCGCAAGCCGGAAGGTTTCCGGTTTTGTTTCCAAAGAAATGCCGGGAGGCGGCGCGAGCCGGACGCGATAATCCCGCGCCTTGCGTTCCGGGTTGTACAGCTCAAATTCAAACACGGCTTCGCCGCCCGGCGCAATCTCCGGCTCTCCGACAGGGCGGACCAGCGCCCCGGCAACCTTGATTTCGCCGGCCTGCCCGGTCACCCGCAACGTGGCCGGTTCCGACCCGATTTCAAAGGTTGCGGCACCGTTCTCCACCGGGAGCGGTTTCGCGTTGCCGTACAGGTCGACCGTCTCGGCCCGGCCGGTGATTCCGGCGACGGCCAGCGGCAGAATCCGCTCGTCCCCGGTGTCGCTCCACGCCGCCAGCAGCAGCCCGCCGTCACGTCCCCGGAACCAGTAGCCGTGCAGGTCCTTGCCGAGCCGGGCTTCACGCAGGAATTTTCCTCCCCGGTAGAGATTCGCCAGCGCATTGTAGGCGGCATAGACCGGTTTCGGATGGAAATCGTTGGTCAGCATCCCGAAATTGTGCTCATTGTTGGCCGGGTCGAAGCCGTCGTTGCGCAGGTCGTACCAGTTGTAACCGACCGCCCCTTTCGCCCACGAGTAGATCAGCTTGCGGAACAGCGTCTGCGCCTGCACCTCCTCGCCGTGAACCATCGATGAAACCGCCGTCTCGTTCGCGAACCACGGCTTGCGGTTGCCGTAGGAAGGAAGCCGTTCGATCTGGTTGCGGTAGCCTCCGAACAGGCCGTGGCCGTGAAATGCGAAAATATCGTACTTTCCCGACCGGATCACCGCAGGCATCACCGCCGGATTGCCCGCCTTGCCGGACTGTCCCGGCAGACATGCGAAGCCGCCGCAGAGCACCTGCCACGCCGGAGCGACCCGCTTCAGCTCATCGTATGCGGTTTCCAGCATCCGCACGTACTCGTTTTCCGGAAAGTTCGCAAACATGTAGAGGTCCGGCTCGTTCCAGACTTCGGCATAGCGCACCTTGTCCCGGTAGCGGGCCGCGAAAGTTCCGACGAACTTCCGCCAGTGGCCGTAATCGGGACGCTCCCGGTGGAAGAACTCCGGTTTCAGCGGCTTCCACTCCTTCGCTCTGGCCCAGCCGGTACAGTAGGCGAAGATCGGCATCACCTCAACTCCATACTCCCCGAAGGTCTCCACCACCCGGTCGAAGGAGCCGAACTCCCAGCGCCCCTCGGCAGGCTGCACCCGAAACCATTCAATATCCTCCCGCAGCGCCTTTGCGCCGCACCAGCCGGCGGCCATCGCCTCTTTGCGCTGTTCCTCAATACCGTGCCGCTGCGGATGCGAACAGACGCCGAACACAAATCCATCGTTCCGCTCCGGCGTCGGCCCGGCAGGAATCAGATAGGCGAACCGCATCTCCTTCCGGTACGGGCGTACCGCCGGATCGTCGTCGGTCAGCTCCACATTCAGCTTGTAAACGCCGAAAACGGCAGGGCGCGGCAACACCAGGCGCTTTTCCCGCCCCGGTTCAAGGCTGATCCTCTCCGCCGCCTCTCCCAGCGGTTCGCCGCGCACGCCGGCAAGCGACCACTTCAGGACTCCCGACAGCCGGCGGGAACGCGGATTGCGCAGACGCAACGTCAGCTCTTCCTCCTCGCCCGCCTTCAATACATGAATCGGCGAACCGCTCCCGGTCAGCAGTTCCGGGGCGACCGGAGCGTTGCTGTCGAGCACGTCGCAGACCACCCGCCCGATTCCGAACGTTCCCGCCGCCGCTCCGAAATCGCCGGTCACGCCCCGGAACTTCACCGGCATGGTCAGTTTGCCGTCCGCTTTCTCCCCGCCGCCCCAACGTCCCGCCTCCGGCCGGGAGGCATCGACCGGAAATACGATTTCATGCCATTTCCCGTCCCCCTTCGGCAACGCCGCGCGGAACTGGAACACTTCGCCGTCGGCATCAGCCAGCCGCAGATTGAACGAACTGACCGGCTGATCCGGCGGCAGGAACACCTTTCCCCGGAAATTCGCTTTGGTGAACTCCGGCACCTCCCGCGCCGGATTCGCCTGACAGTCGAAGTACGCCGCCTCCGGCGCGTCCGCCCGATTGACCGAGATACCGGCTCCCGTGGCCGGAACGCTGCAGATCAGCGAGTTGTCCCGCCGGTGAAACAGCAGCCGGGCCCGGTCCTTTCCGGGCGTAAAGAGTTCGATGCTCTGAAGCGGAGCGGCGCAGGCGCTCCCCAATATCCCGGCGGCCACCATGACACAGATCAGAAGTTTCATCTTATTCTCCTGTCAGGGCATCAGAGAGAGGTTCGGAGTCACAAAATAGGTCACCTTCATCGGTGAATTGTTCGCCTCCGGCCCCGAGTACGACGCGACATGGCCGTCGGCGTGGCCGACGTTGGCGCGACTGCCATGCTGCGCATACATGCCGCCGCCGTTCATCGCCTCACGCGCCCGGAACACATAACAGGCCAGCCCGGCATTGGCTCCGCTCGGAATGATCGAATCCGAAAACACGAAGAAGCTGCTCGGCTTTTTCATCCTGCCCGGAAGCAGGTAACTGTTGGAGTTCTCCGCGTCAAGCCGGAAAAAGCAGTATCCCATCTCCTCCGCCAGCGGCTTTGGTTCAGACCAGGTACAGTTATCGTTGAACATGCCGTAAGTACTGTACCAGTCGCCGTTCTTTTTCGATGACGGACACATCAGCACCTTCGGCGAGATATAGCCGCCGCCCTCCTTGATGGTATTGCGTCCGTCCGCATCCCTGCCCCATGCCAGCCGCGCCCAGAAATAGCCGTAGCGGGTATCTTTGGGGTCGTGGCTGTAGCAGACCATCATCCCCTTGTTGTCGTCCGCATAAAGCTGCTGGCCGGTCATGCTCTGTTTCAGGTTGCTGACGCACTGCGCCGACTTCGCTTTCTCCCGCGCCTGGTTCAACGCCGGCAACAGCATTCCCGCCAGAATGGCGATGATTGCAATCACCACCAGCAATTCAATCAATGTAAATTTTCTCATGTTTCCTCCTTGAAAATTAAGGGTTGCAATATCGGAACCGGATCAGGACGCGACCGGCGCGGTCGAAGCCCTCACGGTGAGTTCGGCTTTCACCTGCACGTGTTCAAACTTTCCGGGAACATTTTTCTTCAGAATGCGGACCGCCTCCTCCACCAGCCGGGCATGGTCGATCCCGACCGAGGTCAGCGCCGGAGCGCGGTAGGCAAGGTTCCACGCCTCGCCGCAGGTCACCACGCCCAGTTGCCCCGGAATCGCGATTCCGCACTCGTGGCAGGCCTGATAGATGCCGAATGCCGTCGAATCGCTCAGCACGAACAGCGCGGAAAACTCCGGCACTTTCTCCGAAAAGCGCTTTTTCATAAATTCATAACTCTTTCTTACCGCGTCGTCTCCAGCCCTTACTCCACACTCGATCACCTCCACCGAACAGCCGTGCAATTCCGCGAACTGGCGGAATCCTTTGGTGCGCGCCGTCATCCCCTCCCCCTCCGGTTCGGAATGCAGCACCGCCAGCTTGCGGTGGCCGAGTTCAAACAGATGATGCGCGGCGACCGCCCCGGTGTACTCCTCGTCGTTGCTGACCGAATGCAGCGCCAGACCGGGCAGGAAACGCCCGAAAATCACGTAAGGCACATCCAGCGCGTCAAGAAAGCTGACGTCATCTCCGGTGATGTCCGAAACCCCGGTGATCACCACCAGACCGTCCAGCTTGGGAAGCTCCAGCTCGCGCGGCACCCGCTGCTTCCAGTCGTAATGGACGATTTCCAGCTCGTAGCCGAGCCGTTCCGCCTGTTCCATGAAGCAGAGTTCGACCATGTTGTAGTATTCCGACGGCCAGCGCGGAATCGCGAGGCAGTAGACCGGTTTCGCACCCTTGCGGTAGCGGAGCACCGCGTCGGTGACCTCCATGCTCCGGCGCCCGTTCTTGCGCAGCAATCCTTCCTCGGTCAGCCGCTGGATCGCGCTGCTGACCGTCGCCTGGCTCACGTCGAAATCATCCATGATCGACCGCACCGTCCGGAAAGTGCTGCCCGGCGCGCGAGCCACCAATTGGCCCTTGAGTTCGCAATAAAGCTGTTCCGATTTATTCATAATGGTCCGTTCCCGTTATCTTTTCCGTCACATTATTAATTATGATACATCGATATTAAAAAGTCAATAGCGATACAAGAAAAAATCAAAAAAATAACGATAGACCGCCGGCCGGCCGTTTCCGTTCAACCGGTGAAGCCGTTTTCTTTCCGCCGCCGGAACTCTCCCGGCGAAATCCGGTAGCGGCGGCGAAACAGCCGGATGAAGTAGCTCGGATAGTTGAAGCCGCACTGCACCGCGATCTCCTCGACCGGCAACCGGCTTTCCCGCAGCAGCTGCACCGCGTATTCAAGCCGCATCCGGTTCAGGTATTCGCGCACGGCAAGCCCGGTGCGGCTGCGGACCAGCCGGGAAAGCCGTGCCGGATGGATTCCGGCCCCCGCCGCGATATCTTCGCGCGAAATGTCGTTGCAGAACGTGTACTGCAGATAATCGAAGACCCGGTTCCAGAGCAGTTCCTCCTCCGGGATGGAGGTTTCGCGCTCCCGGTACAGCAATTCCAGCACCATCTCCAGCAGCGCCCGCAAATTGAGGCGGGCCGCCCGCGAATCGCTCCCGGCGGCCAGCAGCGCCTGAATCGTCGCGTGCATCGCGGCATCGGCAGGGCGCACGGTGTGGAAAAAGACATCCGGCCCCTTCTGCGGAGGGCGCAGGCCGTCGTGGCCGATGTAGAGCGCCCGCACGTACTTCTCGAAAAACACCACCGAAATCATCTCATGCCCGTGATTCCAGAGTTCGTCGATCCACGCCCCCGGACGGCCGATGATCACCTCGCCGGGATGGAAAAGCCGCGTCCCGATCCGGCCTCCCGCCGCATAACGGACCTCCTTCTCGCCGGTCATCGGCTGGATGAAGCGGAAACACGGGTGCAGATGAATCCATGTCTCCGGTTCCGGCTGCGGTTCGGCGAAAAAGAGCCGCTCCACCGGCAGTTGCCGGGCGCGCTCCAGAAACTCCGTCATCTGTTCCAGACTGGCAATCAAGGCTCGTCCCTCCCTTTGGCGACAACATATCCCCGGAACCGGGAGCTGTCAAGCCATCCTGTTAAAAAAGTATTATTGCAATTCAATTTTTATCATTGCTTTTCCGGGCGTTTTCCGGTATAATTAGAACAGCAACCAATGATTGAACCAAATGAGAAATTCAACATGAGCATTGAAAAATTTTCCATCAGCCGCGATCCAGAACTTTACGAAGCCTGGCCCGACGCCGCCCTCGCCGCCGACGGCCGGCTGGTCTGCGTTTTCAGCGAATGCACCCACCACGGCAACCGCGATTACACCCGGATCATGCTGGCCGACTCCTTCGACCGGGGCCGCACCTGGACTCCGAAGCGCCCCCTGACCGAAGGCACCCGCAACCGGGACTACTACTATAACTGCGCCCGGATCACCCGGCTGCGCGACGGCCGCCTCGCCGTCTCGGTCGACAAGATGCCGCTCAACGGTGAATCCCGCACCCGTGAAGCGGTCAATCTGCTCTACTTCTCAAGCGACAACGGCCGAAGCTGGAGCGCCCCGGCCCCGGTTCCGCTGCGCGGCATCGTGCCGGACAAGCTGCTCGAACTTGAAAACGGCCGCTGGATCTACTCCGCCCACCGCGAGGACGGCGGCAACCTGGCCCAGTTCCTGTGCTACAGCGACGACAGCGGCAAAACCTGGAGCGACGACGTGACCGTCGCCAGATCGGACCGGTTCCAGCTCTGCGAGGCCTCGATCCTGCCGCTGGGCGGCGGCGTGCTGGCCGCGTTCCTGCGCGAAAACAGCGGCCTCGGTTACGACTGCAAAAAGGTCCTGTCGCGCGACAACGGCGAAAGCTGGGGCGAAATCACCGACTTTCCGCTGCCCGGCTGCCACCGCCCGGTCGCCGGTTTCCTGCGGGACGGGCGCATCATGATCACCTACCGCTTCCTGCAGGGAGGCCGGGGCTGGCTCGGTTCGTGGTGCCAGAACTTCTTCGCGGCGCTGACCGACCGCGAATCGGTGCTGAGCGAAAAGCGCGAGGAGGCGTCCGCCCGGATTCTGCCGGTCGACTTCGACCGCTCCCCGAAATCCGACCTCGGTTATTCCGGCTGGGTGCAGTTCCCGGACGGCGAACTCTATATCGTAAATTACATCGTGGACGACGCGATGGACAAAGGACAAATCCGCGGCTACAGCATGTTCCCGGACGAGTTCCTGCTGTAACGGATCGCAAGAAAGGAGAAACGAAATGAAAAAACGGTATTTTACCCTGATTGAGCTGCTGGTCGTGATAGCGATCATCGCGATTCTGGCGAGTATGCTGCTGCCCGCTCTCAACAAGGCGCGCGCTTCCGCATATAAGGCGTCCTGCACCGGCAACCTGAAACAGATCGGGCTGGGCGTCGCCGCCTATATGAACGACTTCAACGACTACACGCCGGCGGTAACCTCGTCCGGGGGGCGGGACGGCAACGGGATTCACTGGTACGCCGTCGAGGCGGGCAACTGGGGCTATGAATACCTGAACCGCGTCAAAGGCAAGGACGCGCAGGACCGCAAGGCCAAGATCACACTTTGCCCCGCCGCGCCGCCGGTCAGTTCCGGAACCGCGCTTCACTGGAGTCACAACTACGGCTACACGCTCGAAGTCGGCGGCAAGGACCTGAATCCGGGCAACTATCCGCGCCGGAAGCTCAGCAGCATTTCATCTCCATCGACCGCCTACGCCTTCTGCGACATCATGACCGACAAATGGACCGACGAACGCCGGATGGTCACTTCGGACTACTATGCCCGCGAGCTCACCCGCCTGAACCAGGATTACCGCCACGGCGGCACGCTGAATATGCTGCAGCTCGACGGCCACGTCGAGAGCCTCCGCCACCATCAGTTCCATTTTTCGACCACCGACTCCGCCAACTGGAAAAAATACTGGCCCTTCCGGCCCTGAGGTATCCGCAATATGAAAACGACCGCATCATTCCTTACCGCCGTACTCGCGGCGTCCTCCCTCGCCGCCGCCACGCTGGAGATGAAGCCGGACACCTATCTCAATATGAATTACGCCCACCGCCACGGCAGACACAAGGTCCTTGAACTGGGCGACAGTTCCGCGATCCTGAGCGCCTCCCGCCACGCCGCCGGCTTTGCGCTGCTCGCCAGCGACCGGGACGGCGACGGCGAACTGACGGTGAAGTTCAGGCTGCTGTTCCCGGACGGTTCCGCGCAGCCGCTCGGCGACGCCGTCCCGGTGAAGCTCAGAAAGGACCGGATGCTCGCCCGGAATCTGGTTCTGACCCTCGACGACGCCGACATCGCCCGGCTGATGAAGAGCGAGTCGAAATTCAACCTCGTCCCGGTCCGGGTGCAGGCGGAATTCACCGGCTCCGACGGCAAACCGCTCCCGGCGCTGAACGACGTCGCCGCGATCGGCTTCGACCGCGGCCTGAAACCGCAGCCCCCCGAGGCGGCGGTGGCGGAAAACGGCGTGACCGGCGTGCCGACGCTGGCGCTCAACGGCAACCTCTACCCCGGCATCTTCGGCTATGTCGGCTGGAACTGGGGCACCGCCCGGCGCACCGTCCGGGAGCTGGGCGAAGCCAGCCGCCATTTGTACGAAATCGTATTCCAGCCGTGGAGCCTCTGGAAGGAGGGCAAATTCGACGACGCGGCATTCGAGCGCACCCTCAACTCACAGGTCGCCTCGATCGTCGCTCAGGACCCGGAAGCACTGATCTTCGTGCGCTGGTGGCTCTATATGCCGCGCGACTGGGCGAAGCATAACCCGGGCGAATCGATCGTCTACGACGACGGCTCCACCGAAATCCCGCTGCTCGGCGGCCCGTGGGCGCACGCCTCCTACGCCTCGAAAGCATGGCTCTCCGCCTATACGAAGATCGTCGATACCGCGGTGCGCAAGCTCTCGGCCGGCTCCTACGCCGACCGGATTTTCATGGTCCGGGTCGGCTACGGCAACTGCGGAGAATGGAACAACTTCGGCTACCATCAGGAGAAATTCCCCGGCTTTTCGCCGCAGATGCTGGACGCCTACCGCACCTGGCTGAAACAGCGCTACGGTTCCATCGACAGGCTGAACGCCGCATGGCACACCGCCCTCTCCGGTTTCGGCGCGGTCGCGATTCCCACCCGTGAGGAACGGCTGGCAGGCAAGGCTGGCGACATCCTGCGGAATCCGGCCGACACCGGCAACGTCCGCGACTTCTACCGGTTCTTCAGCGAATTCACGGTGTCGCTGATCGAACACTTCGGCAGGGCGGTCAAGGCGGCCTCCGGCAACCGGCTGCTGTACGGAGTGTTTTACGGCTACTACACGCACCACCTCTCCGGTTTTCCGTACCACATGCTCGACTCCGGACACTACGCGCTCGGGCGGCTGCTGGACTCCCCTTATGTGGACACCCTGTGCAGCCCCTACAGCTACAACGACCGCAACCGCGGCAGCACGCTCGGCATGCCGCTCGAATCGATCAAGGCGCACGGCAAGCTCTTCCTCGCGGAGATGGACCTGCCGACCCATCTGGCCGATCCGAAGCGGTATCAGGCGGACGCCAATTCCGGCCTCAGATTCGCGCAGGCCGAAGAGCAGACGCTGACACTGTACCGCCGGGATTTCGGGCGGGTGCTGACCTGGGGCGTCGGCGGCTACTGGTACGACTTCGCGCACAACTGGTACCACTTCGACCGCTTCCGGGAGTTTGCCGCCGCGACGGAAAAGATCAACCGCGAAGCGGCGGGCCGCGACCTGCGCTCCGTCGCCGAAGTCGCGGTCATCCTGGATGAAGAAAGCGTGTTCGACCTGTCGCTGCACGCGGGCAAATGGGGTGCGGAGCTGCGCGACGCCCTCTCCTTCGACATCGAACGGCTCGGCGTCCCGGTCGACTTCCGGCTCAGCTCCGACCTCGGCCGGGCAGTGAAGCGCGGCTACCGGCTTCTCGTCTTTCCGGCGCAGTTCCGGCAGAATCCGGCCATCCGCGAAGCGCTGGCCGCCTTTCCCGGCCACGTCCTGTTCCTGTACGGCGCCGGTATGGTGTCGGCGGAAAACCGGCTGACCGTTCCCAATGACTTCTACGGTGTGCCCGTCACCACGGCGGATGCGGTCAACCGCCTGACCGCCGGGGAACGGCGGTTCTACTGGTCCGGTCCCCGCCCCCCCGCCGAAGTCTGGAAAGCGGTGCTGAAACAGGCGAAAGTGCACCGCTACGCCAGCCGCGACGAAACCTACATCTACGCCAACGCCTCCTACCTCGGCATCTGGGTCCCGGCTTCCGACGGAGGCACGCTGACCGTCACGTTGCCGGAAGCAGCCCGGATGACCGACGCCGAAACCGGCGAGCCGCTCGGCGGAGGCCCGGAATTCCGTTTCACTTTGCCGGAAAAGGGGATGTATTTCCGGCTGCTGCGCCGGGAGGCGCGGTGACGGTTCCGCCCTACTCCCCGATCCAGCCGCCCTGCCGGAGGCTGTTCAGGAAGGCTTCGGTTTCGGCGGCGGCGGAGGGGGGCAATGCGCCGCCGCAGGCTTCCGCCAGCCTGCCGGGGAGTTCTCCGGGCGGAGTTCCCGCTTCCAGCAGCTTCCACAGGAAGCAGCCGGTCCGGTTCAGTACCACAGAAGCGCCGCTGTCCATATCGAACAGAAATCCGGTGCGGTCCGGCTCCTCCCGGAACATCACGGTCAGTTTCGGCTTCACGGTTCCATCTCCAACGTTTCATGCAGCGGATATTGCAAATGGGCCTTCAACGTGCGCGGCGCGAACTTCCGGTCCAGTGCTTCGATGAAGCGCCAGTTGATTTCACCGGCCTGCCGCTTCACCGGTGCCGGAAACAGCCGCAGTGGCCCGTACAGATGCAGCACCAGCGCCGACAACAAATGGGTATGCCATGCGGCGGGAGCGGCGGGAACAATCTCCTGTTTCCGTTCGCCGCGGGTCAGCCACAGCAGCCGCCGCAGCCGCACCGCCTGTGCAACCGGATATTGCCGCGCGTCCCATCCTTCAAGCATACACCGGCTCCAGGTCGGCAGCGGACGGCAGAAAAACTCCTCCCCCTGCCGGAACACCAGCACCTCGTCATCCGCCGTCCCCCTGCCGCCTTCGGCCAACCAGCGGTTCAGCGACGTGGTTTTGCCGACTTCACTGGTTCCGAAAAGCAGCACGCCGTCGCCCGCCGCCGTCTCCAGCAGCGCCCCGTGGAACAGCGCGAACGGCGTCTGTCCTTTCAGCAACTCCAGCACATAGCCGCAATTCAGCATCAGCCGCATGGCGGCGCCCCGTGCGGCCTGTTCCCGGCACGGTTCGCGAAACGCCTGCACAATCCTCCCTGCGTCGAACCGGCAGTCCGTCCAGCGGAATGAATGCGTGACCGGAACGCAGTTCTCCCGTTCCGAATCGAGCAGCACCGGAGTTTCGCGCGCCTCTCCGGGGCGGCACTCCAGCCGGAGCATTCCGGCCAGCAGCTCCAGCAATCCGCAATTTTCTTCGCCGGAGGCTCCCACGGCAATGCGCCGGGAGAAATCCAGAGGCAGTTCCAAAATCCGATTCATCATTTTCCCATCAAAAAAAAGCGGCGCGGCTCCGCGAAAAACGGAACCGGGCCGCCCTGCTTCTCATATCGGCGTCAATCGATGCCCGGATGCTCCGGGTCCGGGTCCACGCCGGTAGCACCCTGAACGGCGGTGACCTTTTCCGTCATCGGCTCCAGCGCCGGAGTTTCGTATTCGAACTTATCCTTTTCCATCGCGTTCATTTTCCTTTGCTTTTTATGATTACGCCAACTTGGCAAGTTTCATCGCACCGTCTTCCATCGACAGCTTGAACTGCTCGTCGCCGATGCTTCCGAGATAATACTGCTCATCCGCATTCCACGCGAAGATCAGATTGGAACCGTTGGTGACCTCCATCTCGCCGAAACCGGTGATGGAAGAACCGCTCATCACGGTCCAGCCCTCATCGCCGAGCTGATCCTCCCAGCCGCTCAGTACCAGCGTGTCGCCGGCGAGATCGTTCTGCGCGAATCCTTCCAGCGAGCTGCCGAAGTCGAACTCCCACTGCGAAACCTCCGAGAGGTCGAGCTGGTTCTTCAGGTTCACATCCGAACCGCCGGTCACCTCCATCTGGTCGATGTTGGTAATCAGCGTCGCGCCGAATTCGCCGGTGAATGCGTCAAACGTCAGATACCGGTCGCCAGTCACGAACGAGCCCTTGCTCCAGTAGCGGGCATTGGACGCATCGCCGTCGATGATGCCGTTGACCGAGAAGTCCGCCCCCGCCGTACCGGTGAAGGTGATGTGCGTGTCCCCCTGAACCTTGCTCTGGTCGAAGCCGCCGCCGTAGATGTTGCCGTTGAAAATACCGCCCGAAATCGTGATGTTCGTATTGCCGAACAGCACCCCGTTCGGCGAGGCATCCTTGTTGGTGGCGCCGTGGCCGCCGTAGATGTTGCCCGCGAACGTGCCGCCCGAAATAGTCACATTCGTATTGCCCACCTGGTTCAGCGTGCCGTTCTCCTGCACGAAGCCGCCGCCGAATACGCCGGTGCCGTTGAACGTGCCGCCCGTGATGGTCACATTCGTATTGCCCATCACCTGCGCGGCCGCATCGCCGCCGGCGACCGAGCCGCCGCTGATCCACATCGAGAACGTGCCGTTCTGAATCGTAACCGAAGTGCCTCCGAAGCCGTTCAGTTCGCCGCCGGTCAGCTGATTGCCGCCGACGATGAATCCGAACGTGCCGTCGGCGGAATCGATCGTGACCGAGCTGGTCAGGGTGCCGCCGATGGAGCCGGATTCGACCCGGTTGCCGCCGATCACGCCCTTGCCGACGCCGCCGGCAGTGACGGTCACTTCACACTTCTGGGTCCCCGAGAACAGCGCGTCATTGCGGAGCAGGCCGCCGCCGTACACCCGCGCTCCCGCGTTCTGCCCATTGGTGGCGACATTCAGGTCGCGTTCCACAGACATAACGGCGGATTCGTGCATATCCGAGCCGCCGAACGCATAACCGTTCGCCGGAAGAACCGTCAGCGACGAATCTCCCGCCTTGTTGAACCAGTCATCCGTCTTCTGCACATACAGTTCGCCGTTCTCGACACCGACCAGCAGACCGTCCTTGCGGACGTTCAGTTCGTAGGTCTCGCCGTTCAGGGTGACCGCGAAGCTGTCGTCCTTCACGCCGGTCGCCAGAACGTACTTCGTGCGGTTCGCCATCGCCGTCGTGTCGGAAACCGTCAGCACGAGGTTCGCGAGATCGGCCATGCCGCTGCCGGAGAAAGCCAGCAGCGCGCCGCTCAGCGCCGTGACATCGGCGGTCAGTTCCACCGTGCCGATCGAAAGGGTGCCGCCCGTCACGGCGACGGCGCCGCCGGTCACCTTGTCGAACGAAGTATCGCCGCTCACGGTGAACTCACGGCCCGTGAATGAGAAACCATCCGCGAAGCTGTAGGAGCCGCCGGTGAATTCCACTGCCGAATCCGCACCGATCGAAGTGCTGTATTCCGTCAGCGCGTTGAAGCCGAAGAAGTAACCGTCGCGGCCCGCAATCGCGCTGCCGACCTCACCGGCATACTCCGAATTGATCAGGATCGTCGACTTGTCGGAGTTATCCAGCCACAAAGCGTTGCCGGTCGCGACCAGCTGCGCGCCCTCCCTGCCGCCTTCGACCGTCAGACTGTCATTCACGGTCAGCGTCGAAGCATTGATCAACTTCTGGACGAAAGAAACGCCGCTCTGAGCCGCATCCACTCTGGCGGTGATCGTCCCCGTGCTGGTGAAAGCTCCCGCACAGGTGATCGTGCTCAACGAATCCATCACAATCGCGCCGCTGCTGATGAGCGTATTCGCCGTGAACGCAGAGTTGCCGAGGCTCACGGTTGCCCCTGCACCGATACCGACTTCCCCGCGGGCGGTAACTGTCGAATCCACCGCCGTAAGCGATGTCTTCGCCTCTGCGCCTGCAACCTCCTCAACTGTTCCCGTTGCATTCAGATACAAACGGTTGACATTCAGTGTCGAGCCGCCTTCCAAGGTGACGGAAGCATTCCCCTTCGCAACTCCGGAGACCGTCTCGGTAGTGGAGCCAAGCGTCAAAGAATATGCGTTGATGTGGTTCAAGACCGCACCATTCATCAATGCAATCGCAGCGGTGTCGGTACTGTCATTGTTGTAGACATAGAAGTTGTATCCACTGTGATTAATCGTGGAAGCATCAACCGTTACCATGCCTTTGCTCTGCCAGTAATCAGAGATATCAAGCGTCGCGCCATTGGAAATAGTCATCGTTGACCCTGTACGCGAGTAAAGCGAGCCGAGTTTGACCGTGGTCTCCTCACCGGCAATAACGAACTTGTAATCATTCGTCCGGTTTTCCTTGCCGACATACAGGGTGCCGATGGAGGTATCTCCCGCCAGCGTCAAAGTTGTATCTGCTGCATTTTCCGCATTAAATCCGACACTGACATTTCCGCCGATCACGGAATCCGTAAGTGTTGTATCCGCCACAACCTGAAGCGTATTTCCAGTCAGCTTACCGATATTCAGCGTGCTGGCGCCGGAAACGGTGAACGTTCCGTTGTTTTCGAGGGTATTGCCGACTTTCACACTGCCGCCGTTGACGTTCATGGACGTATCGGCGATGAGCTTGAGCCCTCCTGCCTCGACCGCCGCTCCGTCGGCGACAGTCAGGACAGCGCCTTCATAGTCGAGCCACAGCGCCTTGTCGATCAGAAGTTTGCCGCCGTCGGCAAGCGTGACGTCCCCTCGGACATAGAAAGGTTCACCGGACTGGCCAGAAGCCTTGATCGTCGAATTGACGGTAAAAGTCCCGCCGTAGGAGAGATAACCGTAATCAAGGGTCATATCCGCCGAAATGACATAGGTGCCGTATTGGAACATGGCATATTTCGCCGTAATCATCCCGCCGGAAATGGTGGCCGTGGTCTGCGTACTGCCATAGCCGCACCAGATGCCGCCGTTGCCGAGAGCGAGTTCGCCGTCGACGGTCAGATCTCCGAGAACCCGGAGATCCCCTCCGATCACGGAATCTTTCAAAGTGGTGCCGGCGGCAATCTGAATCCGGTGTGCATCCCCGGAGGCAGCGTTGACGGAACCGATATTCAGCGTACTGGTGCCGGAAACGGTGAACGTTCCGTTGTTGGTCAACGTCGCGAATTTCGCCGAAGCGGACGAAAGCGTGATGCTTCCGGAGTTCACGAACTCGGCATTGGCAAGACCGCTCACATCGAAAGAAGCCTTCTCCGCGACAATGATCGCGCCTTCATTCACCGCGTAATTGTACGTTCCCGTCACGGTTCTGCCGCTCGCACTGTAAAGCTTGAAGCTGCTGCCTTCGCCGGTAACCGTCAGAGTGACATCATCGTCATTCCGGAAAGCGAGAGTATCCGCTTCGAACTTACCGCCGGCCGAGATCGTGGCAAACATACCGTCGGCATATTGCGCTTCCACCCCCATTTCCGCCTTGGAAGCGTGGGCTTCCCCGAATGTCACCGCAGAAACTCCGGTCAGAATCATGCTGCCCTGATTGGTCACGGTCAGACTGTCGCCGGTCGTGTAACCGAGCAGTTTCGGAGTTTCCCAATCGGAGATGTTCATCGTGCCGCCGTCAACGACCAGCGAACCGCGGTTGTGAACTTCCCCCTTGACGTTGAGCGTACCGGTCACAACCAGTTCCGCATAGGGCCGGATATAAATCGCGCCGGCCTGGTTCGCCCGGTCAACCGTAAGCGCACCGTCAATCTGCGCCTTTGAGAAGTATTCGCGCGCAGCAGGGTCGCCGGGAACAAGATCCGGTTTCTGCAACCCCGTGCCGACTTCCAGCTGCTTGACCGCGACGACCGCATCCGCTCCGATGGAGAGTTCGCTGTTTTCTCCCCGGACGCCTTTCAGAACCAGTCTGTCAACCGAAGTCGTCCCGGCAACGGAAACATTGCCTTCGGCACTGACCGTGCCGCCGACGGAGGAATCCGTCAGCGTCGCACCGTCCACCAACACGATCTCACCGGTCAAGGCGCTGATATTGAGCACGGAAGTACCGGAAACCAGAATCGTGCCGTCGTTCTTGACCTCATCAGCCTTCAACTCAGAACCACTGACGGTAATTGTCCCGTTGTTGGTGATCGAGGGCGCCTTGAAAGTGGAATCGGAGATTTCCACACTGCTCTTGTCGTTTCGGACAGAAAGACCGATTTCACGAGCGTCATTGTAGGTGAGGACGGTAAAGTCAATATCGGAACCATTCCTGATGACAAGTTTACCGGCTGAAGTACCATCCTCCTGACCGACATTGATGCCGTTTTGAGTCGTGTAATCGCCGCGATACTGCGTATTCCTGACCGTCGTACCGTCAAGAGTCAGCGTCGCAAGGAGATTGCTTTTATCGGCAGCCGGATCAAGTTTGTTTTCTTCATACGAGGTGCCGACATTCAAAAGAGCAAGGCTGACTTCAGAACCGGTAATCGTTGCCGTCCCGTTGCCGCGAACATCAAAACCGGCCTGATTCGCCTGACCGACATAGGCAAACAACGTGGAATCCTCAATATTGGCCGTTCCATAAATATTCCAGGTGGGAGCCCAGTTCCAGTAAGCTCCCGCGCCGGTTCCCGCATCCGGCAGGTCAGCCGGATCGTTGACTTTGCTCTGTCTCGGATCGAAGCCGATGGTGGAACCGCTCACATTCAGAACGCTGTTCGTATAAACCGACAGATAGGCGGAGCCACCCTCAAAGGCATTGTAATCAATACGGGAATCCGTCACCGTCATAGTGGCGTTGGCACGAAGCGTGAGCTTGGTCAGGGTGAGATGGGCGTCTTCCACGTTGAGCAGATATTCTCCGTCCGCCTTATCCGGATTGACTTCCAGTTCATAGTTCAGAAGCACTCCCTTGCCGTTTATGACGGTGTAGGTCCCGGCATTGGTCAGTTCCACTCCCGTCCCCTGCGGAGCGGCATAGGTATAAACTTCGTCCTGAAGGTCAATCGTCGCACCGCCCGAACTGTTGGCGGAAGAAAACGCTTCTTTGGCTGTTGCAAAGGCGTTGTAGCCGAGAATATTGCCGTCGGCCGTGACATCGCCCGCATCCCCGGTATAGCTGTTGGAAACGTAGAGAATTTCGGCGTTTTTGTCGGTAATGTACAAATCGTTATTGAAGATCAATTTGTTTTCCAACTCGCCGAGATTCGATACAAACGAGTAATCCTGAACCGCCGTACCGGTGTAATCAATCACCTTGTAACTGCCGGTCGTGAACGCGGAAGCATCAACCGTAAATGATCCAGCGCCATACACATAGGCGGTCGTGCCATCCACGACGACTCCGGCCTGATTGACAGCCACCGTCCCGGAGAACGCAAAACTGCTGTTCAGGTCCATCGTCAGGGAACTGCCTGCGTGGATCGTCAGGTCTTCCAATGCCAGCGAACCTCCCTGCAACACCAGTTGTTCCACACCACTCACCATACCGGAAGCCATACCGCCGACATTAACGTCTTCAGCCGCCACTTTACCTGTCAGAACGTCCTTACCGGCCTTCAGCGTCACAGCCGCGCCGTTTTTCTGCGCGATAACCGACGGTTCCCCCTCAGCCGCTTCTTCAAAAGAAAGAATACCGTTGAAATTTACATCGCCGCCCCCGAGGACGGTTCCGGAAATCTCATTGCCGCCGAGGAAATTCACCATACCGCCATCCGCATTAGCAACGGTACCGAAATCGGTAGTTGTATTGGAAAAGTTAAGTGTGCCGCTGTTCTCAAATGCTTCACTGAGCGTCAACGTGCCGTTATTCACCGTCACCGTTCCAAGATTTTTCAAACCGCCGGTTTCATTGATGAAAGTTGCTCCGTCAGCAATCGTCAGCGAGCTGAACGCGGAAACCGTGACGGGGATCGCGCTTCCCGTAGTGTTGCGCAACACTATGGAGGCATCCGAGCCGGAAACATTCAGTGTGCCACCTTTCCCGTACTCCGTCTCATAAGACGCGTCTCCGACTCGCAGCACGGCACCCATTGCACCGGAGGTGGACTCCAACTTGCCGGTGACATTCATCGTACCGTAGACCATCACCTGAGCCGCTCCATTCTGCGGCGGCGTCACGGTCACAGTACCGTTGACATCCACCTGCGTCGCGAGTTTTGCGCCGAAACTGCCGACCGTGGTCAGGTTGCCGTCGATCTTCACATAGACGTTGGCGTTCTTTTCCGCATAGAACTGGCCGACGGTGAGGTCTCCCGTGACCGTGAATTTCTCCGCAGTCTCCATGTCGAAATCCCGTCCGGTATCGCTGTTGACGCCGAAACTCCAGACATTGGAAAACACAGCACTCTCCGAAGCGACCTCCACCCCCTTGACGAACTGTATTGCGTTTCCGTCATAGATTCCGGAAGTAATTGAAATTATTTCCGTTTCTTCCGTCTGAGCAGCAGTCGCTGCCTCCATACTGACAAATGCATTGATATCGTAATATTTTCCATCGTCAAGGATGGTTCCCGTCACAGTGTCCGGCGTGACAGCCCATTCGCCGTTTACATAAAGCGTACTGACATCGGCTGCCGCAATAGGCTGCACGACACCGTCGCTGGTCACAAACAAATCCGCAGCCAAAGCCGGCAGAACGGCCGCCAGATCGCCCGCGAAATCACCGGCGGTGATTTTACCGTCCGCGTCAAGGGTAACGCTGGTTCCGGCGTAGCTGTATTGCCCCTCCGTCAGGTCAAGCTGATCCAGCGCCACGACATTTCCATCCTGAGTATTGCTTCCGGTGATCAGCACCTGCGCGTGACCGGGCCCAAACGAACCCGCATTGGCCTCGACGCAGGCAAAAACAAAGGAATTTTCGCTTGTTCCCGCATTGGCATTGGTCACGGCATTTCCATCCAGCAGCACGGTATAGACATTGGCGCGGCTGTTATTCTGGAAGAAATCAAACGCATAAAAATCGAATGAAGCGTTCGAACCGTATATCGTGTTGTTCCCAACCTTGATCACAGCGCCGGCCATCGCGTTCATGGTCTTGACCGCGATGAAATTATACGGAACTGTTTCGGAACCGAAAGTATTGCCGGAAATTTCCGAACCGTCCGCAAGGTAGCTCCAACCGAAAATCGCCGCTGCATATGCGTCTCCGGCCTGATTGCCCCCCTTGCTCGCAATAATGGTATTGTTTTTGACCGTGAGCAGCAACCCCGTGCTGACTTCACTGGTTCCGGTCACGATAAAGGCCGACCTGCCGGTTATCTTGGAAGGCGTAACGTCAGCATAACAACCTTCGACATTCAACGCCGCAGCACTGCCGGCGCTGACGTAGCTGTTGCCGCCGAACTTCAGATCCTTCACGGAAAGCGTAACGCCTGCGCCGGCATTCATGATCACATCATTCAGCACGCCGACATATTCTTCCCCCGTCCTGGTTCCGACGATCGTCAGATTCTTGTCGACAGTCACGGTTTCGCCGGAAATATTCCCCAGCACGGTAACGGTATCGCCATCCTGAGCGGCTGCGACAGCTTCGGCAAGCGTCCTGTACGCTTTCCCGTTCACGGACACGGCGGCAGGCTCAAATTCATATTCGCCGGTTGCCTCGTTGAAAACCGGAACCGAAGTTGTGCCGGTGACACTGGAAACGTCCACCGCTCCGGTACCGGCGGTTTTGATCACAGTACCCGTTTCGATTTCGCTGAACGTGACATCTTCCAGCGTACCGCCGGCAATCGTGATCTCTCCGGCGATTTTGATCCCGTCGGTCGCGCCTTTGATCACGTCATTGCCGTTACCGTCGCCGTTCAGCGTGACATCCTTCAAAGTGACATCGACTTCCGATACCCGGGAATTGATCGAAATGCTTCCCGCGTTGCCGCCGGCAGCACCCTGTCCCGAAGCAATCGTGGAATTTTCAATATTCGTAGAAACATTCTTATTCAGCTCAATACCGCTGCCGTCCCAACTGCCGCCTCCGTCGCCGCCGGTAATTTCGGAATCCCTGATATCGATCTGCGTGCAACCGGTGGTCTGGTGCGTATAAATCCCCTGTCCACCGTAGCCCCAGTTCTGGCCGGTGCCGTTCAATGCATTTCCGCCGCTGATCTTCGAGCTGCCGGAGATGCTCAACGTTCCGTCGAATGTATTCGATACATTGATCGCATCCGCCGCGTTGTACCAGTCGCTGTCTCCTCCGTGGATCGTGGTGTTTTTGATCTCCACAGCAGCGTTTCCGCCCAATTGAAGCGCAACGTTGCCGCCGACAAACAACTGGCTGACATACCCGGTGTAAGTTGCATCGGTTTTGCCGTTGCCGCCCTTGAGCGTGGAGTTCTCAATGGAAATACTGCCGCCGGAACTGCCGTAGGCATAAACGGCATGTGCCGCGGAGTTCGAGCCGATACTCCCGCAGTTTTCATCATGCTTCAGCGTGCCGCCGAGGATTTCGGAGCCGGTGATATGCAGACCGCCGACGGACTCGTACACAACCGCATGGACGGAACTGCGGACATTGAGCGCATTCCCGCCATCCACGGTCATGCCGTCGAGATTCAGAACGGCGCTGCCTTTGACATCAATCACCGAATTGCCGGAAGCGGCGGTCATCACGCCGCCCCGGAAAGTCACATCGGCATCCCCCTGCACAATGACATTGCCGGTAACCGTGAATCCCGCCAATTCCAGCGTCACATTCTTGGCGATTTCCAAAGTCGCATCCAATGCCACATCATCCAGCAGCGTGACGGTTCCGCCCGCCTGCGCCGCTTCCAGCGCCTCGGCAAGCGTTTTATAGCGGACATCGTCGACGATAGCGACATATCCCGCCTCATCCACAACCAGCGAACCGTCGCTCTCCGGATAAGCCTGCATGCCGTCGGCCAGTTTCCCATTCAGAACATCCACTGCATCGGGACCGCTCACGGTGAACTCTCCGCCGGTATATTTGCCCGTCGCATCGTCAATCGTGACATTCTGGCCGACCAGCAGCGAGCCGGAGGTTTCGCTTTCCGCATTGTATGCCTTGCCGGTGACGGTATTGGCGGAAACATCCTGTTCCACACCATTCAGAGAAGATTTCAACTCGGTATTTTCAACCTTGCAGTTGATCATCTGAACGGTATTGCCGGCCTGATTATGCCAAACTCCGGCAATTCCTCCGACTTCCAGATGGTCTCCCTCATCCAGCGCATTGACCAGCACGACTTCCTGCGCAAAGCAGGTCACATTGATAAAAGTGTTGCCGTAATGGGCGATACCTGCAATACCGCCGACATCGCAGGTGGAGCCGCTGACGTTGATGTTGGAGGTCACATCTTTGACGGTGATGTTGCCTTCCCCCATGAAGCCGACGACACCGCCGACATAAGTCCTGTAATTCTCGGATTCCGCCTTCACATAACTGCCGGCAACGGCGTCAATCGTCAGGCCGGTCAAGTTGGCATAGGCGTTTTTGCCGAACATGCCGCCGACATAGGCGAATCCCTCCACTTTCACCGTGCCGGTGAGCGTAATATTGGTATATTTTGAAGTATAGGGAGTTCCGGCAACCGCGCCGACATCAAGATAACCTGTCACATCAGCATTTTCAATGATCAGGTTTTTAACCTCTCCGTCTCTGGTGAAACCGAAAAAGCCGACATCGCTTTGGGAAGGCTGATTGATATAAAGATTGCTGACGGTATTCCCATCACCGTCGAAAGTCCCCCGAAAAGCATTTTTCGAAGTACCGATCGGTGTCCACTCCTCATTTTTCAAATCGATATTGGCAGTCAGTTTTACGGTCTGTCTTTGGAAACTGTTCCCTTCATTGACCGCATCGCGGAAGACCTAAATCCGTGAAATAACAGGTAAAATTAAAGTTAAAACAGAGGCAAACCTCTTGGGTTGCAGTATATTACATGAGAATACAACATAACGAATG
>NZ_QEKH01000006.1 GCF_003096415.1 Victivallis vadensis
CGTCTCCAATATTGTTCATAACTGTATATACTCCGATATTCCTTTTTTTGCCAGCCGTATCTCAATTTATCCTTGAATAAATAGAGGTACCCTTAATATTTCGATTTCAACAAACTAATATAACCCGGCACCGGCTTTTTTACAACTTTTTTTCTTCCGCTTTTTTCAGCCGGCGGCGTTCTCTGGCCGCGCGGTAACGCTTCACCAGACGCACGGTCAGGAAATAGCCCGGCACCGCGGCCAGCAGCGCGAACAGCACGCCGCCGGCCAGAAACGCCAGCCCGAGGTCGACGCCCAATGCGGAAAAGGTGGCCCAGCTCGGGTCGGCGACCACATCTTTCAGCTTCATCTCCAGTTCCCGGTAAGTCAGGGGACGCATGATCAGATAGCTGCCGATCCAGCACTGCACCGGATAGATCAGGAACACCGTGAAATGGTTGCTGACGAAGGTGAACGCGATCGCCGGGACCTTGGCCGCGCGGAGCAGGAACGACAGCGGAATCGCGACCGCCAGCTGGAAAAACATCGGGATCACGAAACCGACCGCCAATCCCAGCGCCACGCCGCGCGCGATGTACTCCGGCGTGCCGTCGTTGCGGACCAGCTTCAGCATATAATAACGCAGCAGCGGTTTCAGGCTGCCGCGCTCTCTTTTCTTTCGTTCAAACATGTCGCATCTATTGTTCGGAAATCATTTCGTACCTTTTACAATAGGCGCAAAAAATCAAAAAGCAATCCGGCGGCGGCTTTACTTTCTCCGTTTCCGGTGATATTTTATTTGAAAACGGGGACCTCGAAGCGGAAGATACGCCGCTTCGCGGTCCTTTTTGCTTGAAACAGCCCAATCAGAGGAGAATTTCGATATGGAAAGCGCCCCCCGCTCCATGCGTTTGCAGATCGCCGTCGCCGGACGCACCAATTCCGGCAAATCCAGCTTCCTGAACCTGATCGCCGGCCAGGACGTCGCGATCACCTCCCCGGTTCCCGGCACCACCACCGATGTGGTGGAAAAACCGATGGAACTGCGGCCGCTCGGCCCGGTGCTTTTCCTCGACACCGCCGGCGTCGACGATGAGACCGCCCTCGGCGGCCGCCGGGTCGAACGCAGCGAACGCGCGTTCAACCGAGCCGATGTGCTGCTGCTGGTGACCGGCGCGGGCGTCTGGGGAGTTCCGGAAGAGAATATGCTCGCAGCCGCCCGCGACCGCAAGGTCAGCCTGATTCCGGTCGTCAACAAAATCGACGAACAGCCGCCCGCGCCGGAATTTCTGGCGATGCTGAAGGAGAAGTGCGGCTTCGAGCCTCTGTGCGTCTCCTCGACCGGCGGGGCGACGGAACGCGAACGGGTGCTGCCGCTGCTGAAGGATGCGCTGCTGGCCGCCTGCCCCGAAGATTTCATCCAGGCTCCGCCGCTGCTGGGCGACCTGGTCAGGCCGGGTGATACGGTCGTAATGATCGTGCCGGTCGACGTGCAGGCGCCGAAGGGCCGGCTGATCCTGCCGCAGGTGCAGGCGATCCGCGACGCGCTCGACCACGACTGCCTCGCGCTGGTCGTCAAGGAAACGGGATTCCGCAAAGCGCTGGAACAGCTCAGAACTCCGCCCGCGCTGGTGGTCTGCGACTCGCAGGTGGTGGACCTGATGGTGCGCGAAACTCCGGCGGAAGTGGCCTGCACCACCTTTTCGGTGCTGTTCGCCCGGCTGAAGGGGGACATGCCGCTGCTCGCCGCCGGAGCCGCCGCGATCAACCGCCTGCGGCCCGGCGACCGGGTGCTGATCGCCGAAGCCTGCACCCACCACTCCAGCGAGGACGACATCGGCCGGGTGAAGATTCCGCGCTGGCTCGCGAAGAAAATCGGCGGGGAGCTGGCGGTGACCGTCGCGGCGGGCCGGGATTATCCGGCCGACCTCGCGGATTTCAAACTGGTGGTCCACTGCGGCAGCTGCATGCTGAACCGCCGCGAAACCCTGCGCCGGATGGAGCTGGCCCGCCGCGCCGGGGTGCCGGTCACCAACTACGGCATGGCGATCTCCGAATGCCACGGGATGCTCGAACGGGTGCTCTCCCCGTTCCGCGAGGCGCTGGACGCCTACCGCCGGGAAAAATGATCCTCCGGGGAGTGCCTACGGCTTCTCCAGCGTCGGCAATTCGTGCAGGTATTTCCGCAGGATGGCCTGTGAAAAACCGTTGTGTTCAATAATTTCACGGAAAAACGCGGCACTGGGCTTCGGCGTGCGCCGGAACGTCCTGAAATCCACGTCCACCAGCCCGAACCGCGGCGTGAACGAATTCCATTCGTAATTGTCCATCAGCGACCAGTAGAGGTAGCCGCGCACATCCGCTCCGCGCTGAATCGCGTCATGCACCGCGGAGAGGTAGAGCGTCAGGTAGACGATGCGAAACCGGTCGTCACGGCAGCTGCATCCGTTTTCGGTGATATAGACCGGTTTGTCCCGGAAACGTTCCAGCATGGCGGTCATCCCCTCCGGATACATCTCCTCCAGATAGAAATCCCGGTCGATCATGCGCAGTTTCTTGTGCGGAAACCGGGGAGCCGCCAGATCCGCCCTGCGGGAGTCGACCAGCGTGCGCGTGTAGAGGTTCACCGCCCAGTAATCCAGTGCGCCCTTGAGTTCCGGGCAGCTTTCGGCCTCCGTGAAAGGCGAGATCAGTTCGCCGGTGGCGATCGCGTGCAGGAAACAGCCGTTATACTGGAAATCGCGGTACGCCGCCATCAGCCGGTCCAGCTCGTCGTAATAGCGGTTCGGATACGGCTGTACCGCCATGTGGGCGGAACTGACCGGAACATCGCACAACGACTTGATCAGCCGGTAGGCCCGCGCATGGGCGATCAGGAAGTTGAAGCCGCGGCGGCTGTCGCCGCGCGTATGGAAGGATTCGTTGAACACCAGATAGGAGTCGACCAGTCCGGCGAGGGCTTTGACGACCTTCTCCACATAGCGCAGGAAGTACGGGATATTCTCCCGCTCCTGAAATCCGCCCCGGGCCGCGAACCACTGCGGCACCGTGAAGTGATTCAGCGTCACATAAGTCGCAATGCCGTTCCGTTTCAGAAGCTCGCTCATCTCCTTGTAATGGTCGAGCGCCGCCGGATCGAAACGGCCCTCCTCCGGCTCGATCCGGCTCCACTCCACCGAATACCGGTACGCCCGGTGGCCCAGCGACGCGACCAGCTTCACGTCCTCACGGAACAGCCGCCAGTTGTCGCAGGCTTTCCCGGAAGGCTCTTCGCACTCCCCCTCCTGCTCCCATTTCCAATGGTCGGAGTGGATATTGTCCCCCTCCACCTGATGCCCGGCGGTGGCGCTGCCCCACAGGAAACCTTCCGGAAACCGGAACTCCGGCAATGAGAAAACATCGTACATCATTCACCTCTGAATCTGAATATTTTTCCGTCAGCTGCTTATCACAATACTCCGGGAGTTTCGGAGATCAATACATCGAAAACCGGATTCCGGCCGACGTTTACAAAGATCGTTTCCCCGGCGGCCGGGCGCGACGGAAGCCGCCGCGCGGGAGCGCCGTCCAGCGCGAGCGAGGCATTCCGCCCATCCAGTTTCAGCGTCAGCGTCCGCCACGATTCCCGGTCCGTTCCGGCGGGCAGGGCAACGCCGCCGGAGGCGGTAACCGTTCTGCCCGCTCCATCCCCGGCCACCGTCAGTGAAAAGTCTCCGCAGCCCGCCAGCACCTCCGTCTCCCCGAAAGCCGCCGCGCGGAAGATGATTTCGACAGTTCCAGACTCCGGGACCGTTCCGGCCGGAACAGCGATCCGGAAACGTTCCTCCGGCGCATACACGCCCCAGCGCCCGGCGACCGGACCGGCCGCGCGGACCAGCGCCGGCTCATACAACACTTTCCGGGCGAACGGCGAAAGCCTTGCCGGTTCCGGCGCTTTTCCCGGCCCCTCTCCCGCCGACCAGCGTTGTCCGCGGGAAACCGCCCCGGCATCCTCCGACGCATCGATCTCGCCGATCAGCAGCGTGCCGAGCCCGGCCGCAGCCGAATCCCGCCGCAGTTCATAACGGCGGTCGCCGGGCCGGTCGAAGACCGTTCCATCCAATGAAGCGAGTTTTTTCCCGCCGGCGCCGGCGATCACGCCGTTTTCCTTCGGCGCAACCTCAAGGTTGTTGAAAAATTCAAGCAATCCCTGATAGCCGGGGGTCTCCCACAGAATTTCCCGGCAGGAGATGATGTTGTTGAAGAAGCGGAAATTGACGAACTCCATATAACGGCGCTGAACGCGGTTGATCAGGCAGTGATCCGGCAGATCGATCGTATTGTTGAACACCAGGAATCCGGGATAAGGTGCGAACAGGAACCGTTTGGAAATCCGCGTCCGCGTTTCCGCATCCGGCGCCCCGTTTCCCATCTCCCTGATCCGCTCCCAGTTGAGCCAGTTCGCGCCGAATTTGAATGCGCCGTGGCTGCGAACCGTCCTGACCTCCTTCGACTCCGGATTCTCGTAAAAGATGTTGCGGTAGACGAAGACCGGCCCCGGCCACGGCAGTCCTCCGAGCGGCTGGTCGGAGATGGGATCGGGCATGTCGATGAACACATTATTGTAGATGCGGACGTTCTTCGCATGGTTTTCCACTTCTATCGCATTGTCGAGCAGCTTCTCGAACCGGTTGCCGTAAATCTGGGTATCCTCCGCGCGATCCATGCTGAAGCAGGAGAGGCCGTCAAACGCATTTTCAATGATGGAATTGCGCAGGTGCCACCGCTTCCCGGCATTCAGGAATACCCCGGTTTCATGACTTTTGGTGTAGTCGCTGACATGCTTCGGCAGCCACTGCCATTTGGAATACCACGCGGGGTCCTGCGGGTCCGGTTTCCGTTTTCCGATCAGTTCCTTTGCTTCTCCCCAGAGATCCTTCAACTGATACAGGCAGTTTTCCACAAACACATCGTCGGTGCCGCTCCCCGCAACCGCCCAGCGGCAGCCGCTGAAGACGCAGTTCCGCACCACGATCCCGCCGGAACGGACCGCGACCACGGCGGCGGTGCCCGGCGTCTCAAACGTGATCCCGTCGATAACCAGTCCGGCGCGGTCGCCCGTTTTCACGAAAAAATTGGAATCCTTCGGCTGATATCCGGCACGCCCGTTGAAACCGCCCGCCCAGCAGCGGGAAGCGACGCTCATAACGTGTTCATTCGGATCGCGGGAGCCGTATTTCCCGCCGATATGGAGCCGGACATACAATTTTTTGCTTTCAGCATCGTAGTAATGGCCGTGAAACGGCAGAGGCATCCGGGGTTCGCCGGTCGTCATCATTTCCCGCAGGCTTTTCAGGGTGTCGCCGGCGGGCAGGTTGACTCCGTCATACAGCACCCGGACCGGACGCTCCGCCAGCGGGACGCTGTAAATTCGCGCCTGCTCGTCTTCGAGCTTCCACTTCACCTTCCCCTCGCGGATTTCCCGCACGGCTCCCGTTACGATGACCTTGCCGGGCGCGGCCGGATCGCCCTGAATCGTCAGGGGAGCTTCCGGAGTCCCTCCCTTTAAAATATTCACCTGCTCGAAATAGATTCCGGGAGCGAGCTTCACCGTATCGCCCGGCGCGGCGGCGGCGACGGCTCTCCCGATGGACCTGAACGGCTTTTCAGGTGAGATTCCGGCATTCGCGTCATCCCCGGAAACCGGGTCCACAAACCGGACGGCTGCGGGATGTTCTTTTACTGCAGAACCTTCAGGCAGTCCCAGTTCCCGCCGCAGCTCCGGAATCGTGAGCGCCCGGTCCCAGACCGTAATGCCGAAAATTTCCGTTCCCTCCGGCACCAGATATTCGCACAAACGGCTGTGCGAACGGCGGCCGCCGACACAGAGCAGCCGGTTCCCCGCCTTCTCCGCCAACGCCCCGACCGCCGGACAGGGGACGGAACCGCCATAGACGATCTCCCCGCTGCTCCGGTCGATCACCGTGACGGCGCAGAACTTCCCCGGCTCAAACCGGACGATATATTCGTAACGGACGCCGGGGCGGCATTCGATCCCCGTTCCCAGGATTCCGACGATGCCACGGGCATAGCCATCCGAGATGAAACCGGCAGGAGAACTTCCCCGGAAATCACTGTGATGCCGGCCGGAAAACCCGAATTCAAAGCCGCGCACTCCTTCCGCAGGCCGATTACGTGCGAGCAGCACTCCCTGCGGCGGTGCCTTGAACCTCACCTGCACCCGGAGAGTCTGCGCTCCGTTGAGTTTATAGGAGGCCGCCAGCAGGCTGCGCCCGTCGAACACATAACGGAAGCGGCCGGTTTCCGCATCCCTGACGGCGGCGGGGACAGCCTGATCCTGCTTCCCCGCCGCGTCGAACCGCCGGAACTGCGGAATGGTTTCCGTCCCATCCCACCGGAGCACCGGCCCGGCCCATGCAGCCGGAATAAAAGCCAATACGCCAAATACGACAGACCATTTCTTCATTGTTTCCCCCCTGTTCTTCAATTCCATTTCAACGCGTCGTGCCAGCAGTAGCCGGTCTGGTTTGCCGGCTGTCCTCCGGACCCCAGTTCCTTCACCCGGTAATGCCGCAAGTTTGCCGCGTGGCCGTCGGCAAAGCCGATGTTCGAACTCAGGCCGTGATGCCGTGTGGAGATGATTCCGTGCCAGCCGAGCGTCATCGCGGGAAACGCCGACGCGCCGACGGTATTGAATACCGGCACATTCTCGGCCACATCCGCAAACAGCACCCGGGCCGACGGCCGTCTGACGTTCTCGAATTTGCCGAACCGCGCATCCGCCCGATTCGTCGCGCTGTCCTCATAACAGACATATTGATTCACCGCGTAGCTCGCGTTGGGGACGACTTCGGAGCCGTCCTTCGTGGTAAAGGCATCGGTACCGCTGCGGCGGCCGGCCGGACATAATGCCGGCTTGACCACATCGTAGCGTTCCGGTTCGCTCCAGTAATCCGGCCAGGTCCCTCCGGCCCCCAGATACGGCAGCAGCGTATAATGCTGGTTCTGGTCGGCGGCGATCGGCCCGAACAGCCGGTAACGGGCGTAGTTCCTTTTGGCAGGGGGATAGACGAGCCCCCACCCGTTGTAATCTCCGGCATATCCCGTCACGGCAAGGCTGAGCTGTTTCAGGTTGTTCAAACACTGCGCGCTCCGGGCGGTTTCCCGTGCTTTGTTCAGCGCCGGCAACAGCAGTGCGGCTAAAATTGCAATGATTGCAATTACAATAAGCAATTCGATCAATGTAAAATAATACACTCCCTTATATCCGACTTTCATGGTACTCCTCCTTCGTTCTTCCATGTGGATTCTCCCTGCATGATCAATTCGTCCTCCGTGAATTTCCGATAGTCGAAATTGAACCGCAGCCTGCCCGGCTGCGGAGTGATCCCGAGAAAATGTTCAAAAAGTTCGGCGGCCAGCGGCGCGAGCGGCGGAGTCCTGATCACCGTGATGGAGGGGATGAACATCGCCGCCAGCTCCGGAGCACCGAAAGAAGCGACCTGAATCTCCTCCGGCACCCGGATTCCGGCATCCGCAAAAGCCCGCAACAGCCCCTGCGCGGCTTCCACGTCGGAACAGAACACCCCGTCGGCCTCCCGAAACGCCCCCTGTTTCAGGAATCCGGCGGCAAGCCGGTGCGCCTGTACAAATCGTTCTTCCTCCACGTTTCCCATGACGCAATACGCCTCTCCGGTACAATTCAGTTCTTTCAGCGTCTTCTCCCACACGTCGCGGCGGGCGGTGTAGAACTCCGGCGTCTGCATCACGGAGAAAAAATCGATCTTCCTGCAATTTCTCCGCGCCAGATGGCGGACGATCAACGCGCAAGCCTCATTGCCGATGCCGTCGAAAAACGGAATCCCCTCCGCGCTCATGTCGGCAAACAGCAGGACGACCTTCTCCTTTTTCTGCCTGATCTTGTCCAGCAGAAGCCCGTCCGGAGTGCCGACGCTCAGAAAGATCAGGTCGAAATCCCCGTCCAGCGTTTCGTAGAGAATCGCGTCGTCCGTCGTGTCGAATACGACCCGGCAGAACATGCACCGGTATTTCCGGGCCGCTTCCCGGACCGCCAGCAGCCATTTATCGGCCGGACAGCAGTAGCCTGACGAAACGAAAGCCACCTTGAACGGCGTCCTTCCCGCACCGCCCGGCTGCACCAGCCGCTCATTTTCACCGCGCACCAGCAGTCCCTCGTCCAGCAGCAGCTGAAAAGCCTGCCGCACCGTCCGGTAGTTGACCCCGAATTCCGCAACCAGTTTCGGTCCCCCCGGAAAACTCTGGGACATATAATTACCGTTTGCAATCCTCCGCTTCAGGATTTCGGCAATCTGCACGTATTTCGGAACTTTGCTTCTCATGGATCAACACACCTGCATAGTTTTCTATGTATATTATGACTCAACCGGACCACTTTGTCAAGTGGGAAACCAATATTTCTCCTGAAATTTTCATGGAAGCGGCTCTGTCCCCGGCTGCTGTATTAAAGGAGTCTAATTATTTTGAACTTCATAATTCATTATCCCCCATGCCGTTGCCCGCCCGGCAACGAAACGGAGTGACAATTCCGGGCTGTTTTCACCTTGAAAATCAGCCCGTCAAGATGTATATTGGTAATTCATATCTCAATTTTTTTGAGTTTGATAACTATTTACATAAAGGAAGGATCATAATATGGAACTCAAGACCGGCGAGTGGAATAAGGAAGTCAATGTACGGGACTTCATCCAGCGCAATTACACGCCCTATGACGGCGATAAATCATTTCTGACTCCCGCTTCGGACCGGACCAGGGCCCTGTGGGAGAAGCTCTGCACCCTGATGAAGATCGAGCGGGAACGCAAGGGTGTCTACGATATCGACGAAAAGACGATTTCGACCATCGACTCGCATGAGGCGGGCTATATCGACCGGGAGCTTGAGCAGATCGTCGGGCTCCAGACCGACGCCCCGCTGAAACGCGCGATCATGCCCTTCGGCGGCATCCGGCTGATCTACACCGAGCTGGACGCCTACGGCCGGAAGATGGACCCGGAGGTCGCAAATGTGTTCAAATACCGCAAGACCCACAACGACGGCGTATTCGACGTCTACACCGACGAGATGAAGGCGGCCCGCCACGCCGGCATCATGACCGGCCTGCCCGACGCCTACGGCCGCGGCCGCATCATCGGCGACTACCGCCGGGTGCCGCTCTACGGCGTGGACCGCCTGATCGCCGAAAAGCAGCGCGCCAAGAAGGAGATGGTCATCGACGTGATGGACTCCGACCACATCCGCAAGCGCGAGGAGATCGCCGAACAGATCAAGGCGCTCAAGGAACTCAAGGCGATGGCCGCCAAATACGGCTTCGACATCTCCCGCCCGGCGGAAGACACCAAAGAGGCGATCCAGTGGCTCTATTTCGGCTATCTCGCGGCGGTCAAGGAGCAGAACGGCGCGGCGATGTCGATCGGCCGCATCTCGACCTTCCTCGACATCTACGCCGAAGCCGACCTCAGGAGCGGCAAGTACGCCGAAGAGCAGATTCAGGAGTTCGTGGACCACTTCATCATGAAGCTGCGGATCGTGCGTTTCCTGCGCACCCCGGCCTACGACGAGCTGTTCAGCGGCGATCCCACCTGGGTCACCGAATCGCTCGGCGGCATGTCGCTGGACGGCCGCCACATGGTCACTAAAATGAGCTACCGCTTCCTGCACACGCTGGTCAACCTCGGCCCCGCGCCGGAGCCGAACCTGACCGTGCTGTGGAGCGTCAAGCTGCCGGAAAACTTCAAGAAATTCTGCGCCGAAATCTCCATTCTGACCTCGTCGATCCAGTATGAGAACGACGACCTGATGCGCGTGAAATTCGGCGATGACTACGGTATCGCCTGCTGCGTCTCCGCGATGCGGATCGGCAAGCAGATGCAGTTCTTCGGCGCGCGCTGCAACCTCGCGAAGGCGCTGCTCTACGCGATCAACGGCGGCCGCGACGTGAAATACGACAACATGCAGGTTGCTCCGGCGATTCCGCTGCTGGCCGGCGACGGCTATCTGAACTACGACGAGGTGATGCGGAACTTCGACGAGATCACCGACTGGCTCAGCAAACTCTACATCGACACGCTGAACATCATCCACTACATGCACGACAAATACTGCTACGAGCGGATCGAAATGGCGCTGCACGACGAGGAAATCGTCCGCACAATGGCCGGCGGCATCGCCGGACTCTCGGTGCTGGCGGACAGCCTGTCGGCGATCAAGTACGCGAAAGTCCGGCCGGTGCTGAACGAAGCCGGGCTGGCGGTCGATTTCGTGACCGAAGGCGACTTCCCGAAGTACGGCAACAACGACGACCGCGTCGACCAGATCGCGGTGGAGATCGTGAAGAGCTTCGAGAAGAAGCTTTCCAGCCACTACGCCTACCGCAAGTCCAAACCGACCATGTCGATCCTGACCATCACCTCAAATGTGATGTACGGCAAGAAGACCGCGTCGACCCCGGACGGGCGCAAGGCGGGCGAGCCCTTCGCCCCCGGCGCGAACCCGATGCACGGCCGCGATGTGAACGGCGCGGTCGCATCGCTGAAATCGGTCGCCAAACTGCCCTACGACTATGCGGAGGACGGCATCAGCTACACCTTCAGCATCGTGCCCGATTCGCTCGGCAAAACCACGGCGGAAAAGCAGGCGAACCTGATTTCGCTGCTGGACGGCTACTTCACGGAGAACGGCCATCACCTGAACGTGAACGTGCTCAAGCGCGAAACGCTGCTCGACGCGATGGACCACCCGGAAAAGTATCCGCAGCTGACCATCCGCGTCTCCGGCTACGCCGTGAACTTCATCAAGCTGACCCGCGAGCAGCAGCTCGACGTGGTCAACCGCACCTTCCACAGCAAGTTCTGAGCGTGCGATGGAAGGCGTGACCGGCAGGGTGCATTCGTTTGAGAGCTTCGGTACGCTGGACGGCCCGGGAGTGCGTTTCGTCGTATTCCTGCAGGGCTGTCCGCTGCGATGCCGCTACTGCCACAATCCCGACACCTGGGAATTGGGGGGCGGCATGGAGATCTCCTCCGCCGAAGTGGTCGGCAAAATCGAATCCTGCCGGAACTTCATCCGCTCCGGCGGCGTCACGCTGTCGGGCGGAGAACCGCTGATGCAGCCGGAATTCGCCCGCGACATCCTCGAACGGTGCGCGCGGGCCGGTTTCCACACCGCGCTCGACACCGCCGGTTCCGTCCCCTTGGAACGCTCCCGGCCGGTCATCGACCGGGCGGATCTGCTTTTGCTCGACATCAAGGCGCTCAATCCGGCCCTCTGCCGCGAATTGACCGGCCGCGACAACCGCAACACCCTTGCCACACTGGATTATTGCGAAGAGACCGCCAGGCCGGTCTGGATCCGGCACGTGCTGGTGCCGGGCTTCACCCTGCTCCGCGAACGGCTCGAAGAGCTGGCCGCATTCCTGAAGCCCTACCGCTGCATCCGGCGGATCGACCTGCTGCCCTACCACAAGCTCGGCGCCTACAAGTGGGAGCAGCTCCGCCTGACCGATACGCTCCGGGACGTCCCGGAACCCTCCCAGGCGGAAATTCAAATGGCCGAAGCACTCTTCGGTCTCAACTGATACCGCCTCCGCCCCGGGATTTCGCCCTTTGGGCGACCAAGGCGCTTCGCCCTTGGAACCAGACCGGCAAGGTGCCGGTGCCGAATACTTGAGATCCGGGAAAGGCGTTTCGCCTTTCCCTCCGGGTGGGGGAGCTCTGATGGAGACAGGCATGGTTGTACAGGAGCGGCACACCGCTCCGGTCGGCGACCGCGTCGGCTTTTTTGCCCGGAATGACGAGTACGGCGAAGCCGCACGGAGGAGTGGAGGGAGGGGCCCCCGAAAAGTACCCGCAGCTTTTGGGCAAAGCCCAAAAGTCCCGAGGCCCGTGGCCGAAGGGAGGCAACTTTTTGGGGAAGAGGGCACTCCCTGCGCCTGCTGCCGCCGGAGGTCACGCTCGGAACCTCCAGATGCTGACCGGGAAATAGAAAGATACCCTGATGGAAGCTGATAAGAATTTATCTGCCGATATACGCAAAGCGAGGTCAGGCAACAATGCAATTGTCATATCACAGACAAGCATATCTTTGAGTACGAGCCTTACTGAACCTTGCCTGCATGATAGAGACAGGCAGAGTTCAGCCTCCATGAGTGTAACTTCACATCATCCGGTCAGCATCTGGAGGTTCCGAGCGTGACCTCCGGCGGCAGCAGGCGCAGGGAGTGCCCGGCGTCGGCAAAAAAGCCGACGCGGTCGCCGACCGGAGCGGTGTGCCGCTCCTGTACCCGCTTGCCTGTCCACAGTAGAGCCTCCCCCACCCGGAGGGAAAGGCGAAACGCCTTTCCCGGATCTCAAGTATTCGGCACCGGCACCTTGCCGGTCGGGTTCCAAGGGCGAAGCGCCTTGGTCGCCGAAGGCGAAATCCCGGCAGCGATGAAGATTAATGCTTCAACAGTTTGGGAGCGGTGATGATGCCGAATGGCTGCACCTGATATTCATAACTGAACATATCGCCTTCAGTGCGCCACGCCCCCGGTCCCATCCAATTCATCCGGAAGGCAAGGTGCAACGCTCCGGCGCTGTTCACCCGGCTGCCGTACAAGGTCAGGTCGAGCCGATGCTCTCCGGCTTCCACTTTGCCGAGCGCACACTGGAACGGGGCGAACGCCAGATCGCCGGCCGGCTTGCCGTCCAGCGCCGCACTGACCAGCGTGCCGCGATAGGCGGCGAACGGCACTTCGCGCGCCGCATTCGGGCAGGTCATCCCTGTCGGCGTATTGGTCACGCGCGACGGCAGCCGCAGGTCGAGCTCCTGCGCTTCTTTGAGGTTGAAACGGCAGTGGTAGGTGATATTGCCGCCATAGAACGGCAGCCCCTGTCGGGTCGCATCACCCCAATAAAGCTCCCGGACCGGAGCGGTAAGCCGGGCGGAATCGCCGCGCAGCTCCACGCCAAAGTCGCCGAGCAGGAAGCACTTCTCCACGTTGCCGGAGTTGGAGTACGCGATTTTGACCAGCAGCTCGTGTTCTCCCGGTTCGATCGCGGGCAGCATCGTGGTGCGCAGCGATTCGTCGGTCCACCAGCCGCACTCCTCGAATTCAACCGGACGGCCGTCGAGGAAGAGTTCGGCGCGTTCCGGCTCCTCCATCGCAAAGAGCGGATTTTCGACCTTCACCAGCGAATCGAAACGGTAGGAAAGTTCCAGCGTCGCCAGCTTCCGGTAATCCTTGCCGTAGACCCACGGCTGCACGATATGGCCGCCGCGCTCGCGCAGGCCGAGCCGTTCGCGAACCTGATTGTCCAACCGCAGGATCTCCTCCGGCCCCTGCCATCCGGCATCCCCTTCCAGCCGCCATTTCGGCATATCGAGCACCAGCACGTTCGGTTCGTCCAGCGAAACCGGCATCGTGCCGGAGAGCCGCCCGACCGTCGCCGCTTCCACCGCCCGGTCGCCGAGCAGCGGCTGCGCGATCTTTCCGCCGCGGCTCTCCTCCGCCGCGGTCAGGCGCACCAGCAGATGGCCGTGCGGATAGAAACAGAAATCGAAAACCGTCCAGCCGTTCTCGTGCCGCGCTTCGACCGGAGTGATCGCGCCGGTCTGCGTATCGAGGTATTCCACCTGGAAGCCGCCGCGCACTTTGACCAGCGTCTCATGCCCCTCGCCCAGCCGTTCGGTGTTCGCCAGAAAGAGGTAGCGATACGGACCGTCGTTGCGCATCTGACTGACCAGCGTGGCCAGCGGGTAACCGTCCGCCTTTTTCACCACCTCAAGTTCCCGGACGCTTTCCAGCGCGCCGAGCAGCGCGGTGCGCGTGAACGGAATCGCCTCGCACTTCCGCGCGACCTGCGCGGGCCGTTCGGACTCCTGCGCATCGCACAGCGTCGCCACATCCCCGGCGAAGATCACCCGGCCGCCCGCCGCCCGGAACTTCTCCAGCCGGTCCAGCGTGGAGCCGCGCAGCGTGACGGTCGGCGGCACCACGACCACGTCATACCCCATCTCGCCGACGATGAAACTCTTGCCGAGCTGGACCGGGCTCTGCCCCGGCAGCAGCGACTCGGAAATGAAATCGAAGTCGACCAGGCCGCGCAGCAGCCAGCTGACCGTGTTTTCAAAAGCCTCCTCCGCCTGTTCGCGGCGGGCGGCGGTCCGGTCCTGCGGCCCGTAGACCAGCCAGAAAGATTCGATCGGATGGATCACGCCGACCCGGACCCGCGCCCTGCCGCGCGTCATCGCCGCATTCACCCGCGCGAAGTGGTCCGCGATCAGCCGGTACTTATCGTGCCACGGCGACTGGTAACTGATCGAAGCCGGATAATCCCGCTTCGCCTCGCCCGCCATCGACACCCACGCCAGATGCGGCACCCGGACGGTCACGCCCAGCGCCGCCTGCCAATCCCCATGCCCCTTGTGGCCCATGAAATTGAAATCCCAGTCGGTCACGCCGTCGAGTTCGGAGAGCACCCCGCCCCGGCCGTACTGATGCGACGCGCTGGCCGCCTGCTTCGCGGTGGTGAACTCCATCCAGTCGCAGAGCATGTCGATGCCGGGGAGCTGGAAGGAGCGGTAGCTGCGCATCGCTTCGCCGAGCGCATGGGTCTGCGACTCCAGCGTCGGCTCCTCCATCATGTGCCCGGAGAAGCGGATGCCGTGCTCCTCGCACCAGCCGCCGATCGTATCGGCGAACGCGGAGCTGAACCGCTCCGCGACGTGGTCGTGATACCGGTAGCGCGCCAGGGAATACTTTCCGCCGGGCAGCTCCCAGATCACCTCCGGGAAGGTCTCGAAGAAGTCGGCGTCATAAGCGGCGCGGTAGGTTTCCGGCAGGTCGTCGGTGAAGGGCATGCGCACATCGCGTTTCTCCCGTGCGAACTTCAGCACCGTCTTGCGGGTGAACTGCGGCTCGTCGGTGAAGATCGCCGGGATGGTCTTGTTGAACTCGTCGCCGACACTCTTGAAATAGGCTTCGTAGGTCACGTCCACGAATTTCCGGATCGCCGCCGGATTCAGGGTGTCGACATAGGCCTGGTCGTTGAACCACGGATCGGAGGTTTCGACCATCCGGTAGGCGTAGAACTTCTCCGCACCCTCCTCCGCCGGTTCATCCGCGCCGATCCGCTTGTAGGAGTCCAGTGCGCCGTCCGCGTCGAGCCGGATCGAGTAGCAGGCCAGCAGCTTGCCGGAGTCGTCGTTGGCGGCGTCCGGCGCTTCCGTCCGTTTTTCGGAGGTCAGCAGCAGATAGCGCGCCCGGAATTCCGGCTCCTTCGTGACCAGCCCGCCCGCTGCGCCGGAGGGCCAGCGGTCCTCGTCGTAGAGCCACGCCAGCATCTCCTCGGATTTCGCGGTTTCCACACACTCGCGCACCCGCGCCATGAATTCGGGCGAGAGGTAGGGGGTGCCGAGTCCGGTGCGGGCGTGCATGTGAAAGCCGCCCATCCCCATCTTTTTGAAATTCAGGATCTGCCGTTTCAGCTGATCCGGTTTCAACTCGCAATTCCACGCCCAGAACGGGGTTTCCCGGTAGAGCGCTTTCGGATCGGCAAAGATCGATTCGAACGACTTCGACTGTTCATCCGCATACAGATTTTTCATGGCGTCTCCCTTATGATTTTTTTACGGAATGGCAATTACTTTCTTTCAATATATAGGAACTGCGCCGATTATCCTTGATTTTCTGAAATAAAATCAGCATTATCTGTCACAAATCCAGATTTTCTCTTTCTTATTCGACATTCTGTGCTATATTTCGGCATGGCAAATCTGGAAAACAAACTGACGTGGCAGAACTTCGGCTTTGAAGTCCGCTACCACGTGCACGACCGGGAATACGGCATCCGCGACCGCCACGCCCACGACGGCTTCTACGAGCTGGTCGTGGTGCGCAGCGGCTCCGCCACCCACGTCCACGACGGAGTCAAAAGCCATATCGAGAGCGGCGACGTCTACCTGATCCCGCCGGGGGAGCCGCACTACTACGCCAACGCCCGGCAGCTCGGCATCTACAACGTGCTGTTCACGGGGGACTTCTTCGCGGGGCTGCTCGCGGAATTTCCCGGAGCGCCCGACATCGAAGCCTATCTGGGGCTCTCGGGCGGCGCGCTGCCGGAGGGACACCGGGCCGATGTGCGGCGCTTCGACCCGGAGCTGTTTTTCCGGATCACCGCGCTGCTGGATGAGATTGTAGAGGAGGAGACGCAAGAACTTTCCGGCGCGCGGCTGATGATCCTCAGCAATGCGCTGAAAATCCTGACGCTGATCTGCCGCCACGCCCGCAAATCCGCCGAACGCAACATCGGCAGCGCCGGCTACCGGATCGCCTCGCTGGTCAAAACCCTGGAAGCCGACTTCGCCGGGGAGTGGAGCCTGCGGCGCATGGCCGAACACACCGGATTTTCCGTCGCCTGCTTCCGGCGGCAGTTCCGGCGGATCATCGGCGAACCGCCGGTGGCGTGGCTGCTCTCGCTCCGCCTCGAAAAAGCGGCGATGATGTTGCAGACCGGCGACGGCTCCATCGCCGAAACCGCCGAAGCGTGCGGTTTCCCCGACAGCAACTATTTCACGCGGATGTTCCACCGCAGATTCGGCGCCACGCCCCGCGCCTACCGCCTCGGCCTCCGGCGCCGAACCGGCGGCGCCGACGTAGTCTGACTTGAAGCAAAAACAGTGAAAGATAAGATTCGGCTTCGATCAGTAACATCCCGGGGTGGAGTTTCGTTGATCAAGCCAATAAACTGATAGACACAGCCCAAAGCGAGTCGTGTAAAAAAAGCCTGCCGTTGTAAATCCGTCCGCCCTGTCGGGCGGCAGACCTTGTGCGCTGCGCGGCCTGATTTGCAATCGCATCTCCGGCAGCCGGGCGCTACGCGCACAAAGTGTCTTCGACGACAAGGGCACTTCGTCCTTTGACCCCGATCGGGTAGCCTCCGGTGGCAAGTACTGCCGATAGAGCCAATAAACTCATAGATAATAACCCCGGTTTTGAGATTTTTGCGCAGTAAAAAGCTCGAAACCGCACCCGGCGCCGGCCCCTTGCCAGTCGGGGGGGACCGGGAGGTGAAGCGCCCCCGGCCGCCGGAGGCATGCAGTTACCACGGCAGGAGTTCCAGGTGTTCCAGCAGGATTTTAACGCCGATCAGGATGATTGCGCTGCCGCCGACGATCATCATCACCCGTTCGCCCGCCAGCATTCCGATCCGGGTGCCGAGCAGCACTCCCGCAATTGAAGCCGCCGCCGTAACCACTCCCATCGCCAGCGCCGGCAGCCAGATGCCGGTTCCGGCAAAGGCCAGCCCTGCCCCGACCGCCAGCGCATCCAGGCTGGTCGCGACCGCCGGAACCACCAGCGCCTTCGGTGCGAAGAAGTCCGGCGGGCAGTTCAGACACGGAGAACCGTCCCCGTTCTTTTCCGGCTCTTTTTCGGCAATCGCCTCATAGATCATCTTGCCGCCCACCAGCCCGAGCAGGACAAAGGCAAGCCAGTGATCCACCGACGCGACCACTGACTGAAGCATCGTGGCCGCGAAGAAACCGATCACCGGCATAATAATCTGGAATCCGCCGAAAAAAAGAGCCGCCCACGCGGCATTGCGCAGGCGGCGTCCGGTGCGGTCGCACAATGCGCCGCCGATGGAAACGGCGAGCGCATCGATCGACACGCTCACCGCGATCAGCAGAACTTCGACAACGGACATGATGCTCCTACTTGATCAGTCGCGCCATCACCGCTTTCTGCACATGCAGCCGGTTTTCGGCCTCGTCAAAGACGATCGAACGCTTCGGATCATCCATCACGCCGGCCGAAACCTCCTCGCCGCGGTGGGCGGGCAGACAGTGCAGGAACTTCGCATTCGGCCTGGCCCGCTCAAACAGCGCCTCGTTGACCTGATAGGGACGGAAAATCTTCATGCGCCGCTCCTTTTCGTCCTCGAAGCCCATGCTGACCCACACGTCGGTATAGAAGTAATCGACGCCTTCGGCCGCCTTCAGCGGATCAGGCTCCCAGCAGATGTTCGGCGCGCCGGCCATCAGCTCCTCGGCGGGACGCTCCTCGGCGGGGGCGGAAACCACCATCTCCATGCCGGTCAGCCGCGCCGCCAGCATCAGCGAATTCGCTATATTGCTGCGGCCGTCGCCGTAAAATGCGACCCGGATCGATTTGTCCACCCTGCCGGAATACTCCTTGATGGTCAGCATATCCGCCAGAATCTGGCAGGGATGGTATTCATCGGTCAGCGCGTTGATCACCGGAATCGACGCTTCGCGCGCCAGCTCCTCAACGTCGGCGTGCGAAAAGGTCCGGATCACGATGCCGTGCAGGTAACGGCTCAGCACCTTGGCGGTGTCGGCGACGGTTTCGCCGCGCCCGACCTGCATCCGGGACTGGTCCAGATAAAGCGGCCGCCCGCCCAGTTCGCCGACGCCGACTTCAAACGAAACGCGGGTCCGGGTCGAGGATTTCGCGAAAATCAGCCCCACGCTTTTACCGGCCAGCGGCGTATAATTCATCTTGTTCCGTTCGGCCTTCAGCTTCGCGGCCAGCTCGAAAATGCCGTGCAGGTCGTCGAGCGTCAGGTCCCTCAGGGTCAACAGGTCTTTCTTCATTTTTGTTCCTCCCGAATCATCCGGTCGAGTTCCGCCAGTCCGGCGGCGATCTTTTCCAGCGCCTCGTCGGCGTCGGCCCGGGTAATGGTCAACGGCGGCAGCAGCCGCAGCACGGTTTCGCCCGCGGTCAGCACCACCAGATTGTGTTTCAACAGAATTCCGGCCAGCGTCGCGGCCTCGCGGTCGAGCACCACGCCGATCATCAGGCCCATGCCCCGCACCGTCTTCACAAAGGAGTAGGGCTTGCCGATTTCAACCAGCTTCGCGCGCAGGTAGTCGCCCTGAATCCGGCAGTTCTCCAGCACGCCGTCCTCGTCGAACGCCTGCTGCACCGCCAGCGCGGCCGCGCTGACCAGCGGCGTACCGCCGAAAGTGCTCGCGTGCATGCCGACTTTCAGCACATCCGCGTATTTGCGCTTCACGATAAAAGCCCCCATCGGCAGGCCGTTCGCGATCGCCTTGGCCATCGACAGCGCATCCGGCTCGACGCCGAAACTCTGCCACGCGAACCGGGTCCCGATCCGCCCCATGCCGCACTGCACTTCATCGAAGAGCAGCAGGATATCCTTTTCATCGCACAGCGCGCGCACCTTCTTCAGGTACTCCGCATCGGCGGGCAGGATGCCGCCCTCGCCCTGCACCGGCTCAAGCAGGATCGCGCAGGTATTGGCGGAAACGGCGGCTTCCAGCGCCGCGAAATTGTTGAACGGCACCTGTTTGAAGCCGGGGACCTCCGGCTCGAAGCCCTTGCGGTATTTGGCGCGGCCGGTTTCGGCCAGCGTCGCCAGCGTCCGGCCGTGGAACGAATTGTCCATCGAAATGATCTCGTTGCGGCCCGTCGCATTGCCGTATTTCCGCGCGAACTTGCTCATGCCTTCGTTGGCTTCGGCACCGGAGTTGCAGAAGAACACCACGCCGTCCATGCCGGAGGTGATCAGCTTTTCCGCCAGGCGCGGCATCATCTCATTCATATAGAGATTGGAGACATGCACGAGCTTGCCCGCCTGTTCCCGGATCGCTTCGGTCACGCGCGGATTGCAATGCCCGAGGTTGCAGACGGAAATGCCGGATGCGAAATCGAGATATTCTCGGTTGTCGGCGTCCCAGAGGCGCGTCCCCTGCCCGCGGGTGAAGAGAATCTTCGGGGCATAGGTGGGCATCACATAGTTCCGGTACCGTTCGACAGTGGTTTCGTAAAGGTTTTCCATCTCTCAGACTCCTGTTATAGAAAAATCCCCTGCAACTGCAGGAAAATAGATAATATACCCGAACTTTCCCAAAATGCAAGTATATCTTCGCCGCCTTTTACGGAGCCGCCGATCAGCGCGGCTGCGCGGTCAGCGTTGCAAGCAGCGCTGGCACCGCGACTTCGGTGCGCAGCGTGCGGCGGCCGAGCGTGACCGGCGTGACGCCGTGACGGGCCAGCAGATCAATTTCATAACCGGTGAAGCCGCCCTCAGGACCGATCACCAGCGCGGCCGGCCCGCGGCTCCCGACCGGAATCGGCTCCGTCGCAGCGGGATGCCCCGCATAGGCCGGACGCCCGGCGAGAATACCGGGAAGCTCATCCTCCACGAACGGCTTGAACCGGTTGCGGAATTCGATCCGGGGCATCGCCGTGTCGCCGGCCTGTTCCAGCGCGAGACGGCAGGTTTCATCCAGCGAAGCGGTTTCGAGGTTGGGGCTGGACCAGTAGCTTTTGTCCACTTTCCAGCAGGCGATGAACCAGAACTCCTTCACTCCCATCGTGACGGCGGCGTGCAGCACCTTCTGGAAAGTCTTGGGGCGCGGCAGCGCCGCGATCAGCGTGACCGGCGACGGTTCCGGCGGAGGCACCGTCAAGTCGGGACGCAGTGTCGCGGCATCCGCGCCGATCTCCAGCAGCTCGGCAGTCCCGGTCAGGCCGTTCAGCATTCCCGCCTTGCAGAACTTGCCCGGTTCGGCCTTGATCACCTCCAGCAACTGCCGGTGGCGGCGTCCGGCGATCCGGACGAGGCCGGGTGCGATATAGTCGCTTTCGTCTAACAACAGGAGATTCATTTCGGACTTTCCGTGGTTATGTCAAAAAGAAAGGGGAAACTTGCCGCTTACGGCAAGCGGGTCTGCTTGCCCTGACGGACAGCAGACCTCCGTGGGCTCACGGCCTGATTTTCAATCAGGCACCTGAGCTGGGCGTTTCGCCCACGGAATGTCTCCGACGGGCAAGGCGCTTCGCCCTTGCAACCCGACCGGCGACGTGCCGGTGCGGTAAACCGTCCATAGAATAGACTTATAGATAATAACCCCGTTTTAGAGATTTTTGCACAGCAAAAATCTCTAAAACGTACCCGGCGCCGGCACCTTGCCGGTCTGGGGTCCCGGGGGCGAAGCGCCCCGGGCCGCCGGAGGCAGGTTACTTGACGGTATAGTACCAGGCGTTCGCCATCGTGCAGAATTCACGAGTCACGTGCGGGCAGTTCGCCGCGGCCTTGTCGAGCAGCCCGCCGATTTCGACGGCCTGATCGGGTTCGCCGACCTTGGCCGCAATCTCCTCGGCGGTGCCGGAAACGCCTTTCAGCTCGGCGATCTTCTTCATCAGCGTTTCGCGCAGCGTCAGGATGCCCTTCGCCGCCAGCTTGTAGGCCTGCACGCCGGGCTGGTGGAACGCGTTGATGTTGATGAATTCAGCGTAAACCGCGACCGCGCGCTCGTAGAGGGCGATCACCATGCCGAGAGTGCGCTCGTTGACCTCCGGGATGCGGATCGTGATGATCTGGCGCCCCTTGCCGCGCAGCGCGGCGCTGAGTCCTTCAAGGAAGCCGTGCAGGTAGTTGCCCATCGTATTGGCGTCGGTGATCGGCAGGCGTTTCGCATCCTTCATCACTTCAATGAAAGTCGCAAAGAAGTCGTCGCGGCCATCGTTGAGCTGCTGGATAAAGGCGTGGGCGTCAGTGCCGCCCTTGTTGCCGAAGACGTTCAGCCCCTGATGGACCTCCTTGCCGTCGAGGTCGAGCGCCTTGCCGAGGCTCTCCATCACCAGCTGCTGCATATAACGCGACAGCAGGATCAGCCGGTCGGAGTAAGGCACGATCACCATATTGCGGTCGCCCCTGCCGTTGCCGGCGATATACCACATCGCGGCGAGCATCATCGCCGGATTCTTACGCGGATCGGCGGTGCGGGTCCACTCGTCCATTTTACAGGCGCCTTCGAGGAACGCCTTGAAGTCCACCCCGGTCAGCGCGGCGGGAAGATGGCCGACGATGCTGGTTTCGCTGGTGCGCCCGCCGATGGATTCGGCCATTTCGAAAACCGCGAGGAAGCCGGTTTCATGGGCGTGTTTGTCAAGTTCGCTGCCTTTCATCGTGATCGCGGCGGCGTGCTTCGCGAAGGAGAGTCCCTTTTCGGCGTAGAACTTCTCCATGGAGATCATGTTGTTCTTGGTCTCCTGGGTGCCGCCGGATTTGGAGATCACCAGATGCAGCGTGGCCGCCGGATCCATCACTTCAAGCAGGTCGGCGAATTCGGCCGAATCGGTGTTGTCGAGGAAGTAAATCTTCAAATAGCCGTTGCGCTGCGCGTCGGATTTCTCGTTCCAGTAGGGGCCGTTGATCGCGAACTGCATCAGCTGCGGGCCGAGCGCGGAGCCGCCGATGCCGTTGACCACGACCGCGTCGAACTTCCTGCCGGTTTCGCCGGTGATTTTACCGGTGCGGACCTTTTCGGCAAACTCCTCGACGGAGGCGAAAAGCGCGCTTTTCGGATACTCGATGCGGTCGGAAAAGTGGGTGACCTTGCGGTTTTCATCCGGGTTCTTGACCGCTCCGGCTTCAAGGCGGGCCATTTCTCTGGCGGCGCGCTCGAATTTCGGCGCGAGCTTGTCGAGGTCGGCGTCGGTGAATTTCATCCCGGCGAAAGCGATGGAGAAGTTGTCGGCCGCGTCGACCAGCGTATAGGCGCGGTTGCGTTCGATCCAGTTGTTCATACTGATTGTACTCCGTTTGATGTGGGTTGTTATTCCAAGGCGCGCAGCCGTTCCTTGAGGAGGCGTTTGATATACTCCTCGCCGTAGAGCGCACGCATGAGTTCGATATTGAATTCGTAGAAAAGCTCCGCGTCCGGCCGGGTGATCAGCTCGCCGAACGAAAGCTCCATGATGGTCTTGCGCTTGATCCTGTCCTGTTCGTACATCGACAGATAGCGGATCAGGCTGCGCGGGGAAAGCTCGGTGAACTTCTTCTGCCCGAAATCCTCGGTGTAATCCGCCGCGATCACCGAGACCAGGTTGGCGCGGGGCTGCTTAAGCCCGAAAGTCCCCTGCAGGAACTCCTCGATCATCTCGGTGCAGCGGACTTCGTCGAACACCGGGAACGTGACCTTGCGCCCGCGCGACAGGATGTTGGCCGGAAATTCATAGTTCGCCGCCAGCACCGGCATCACATTCGGCGGCAGCGTGAACGCCCCGCCGACATAGGTGCGGAAGCTGTACCAGTCAGTGTGGCGCGGGTCGATATCGTCGAAAAACAGCACGAATTTGTGGTCCGGCCGCGCCGCCAGCGGCGTGACCAGCTCGAGCCACCCTTTTTCCAGCGCCTCCGGGTCGGGCAGGATCAGCACCAGCTCCGGCTCCGCCAGCGCGAAGGAGACGGTCAGACTGGTCTTGCCGTAACCGGGCAGGCTGTTGACCAGCAGCGGCAGATTGGTTTTGCCGGCGGCGAATTTGCGGAAGTGGTCCTGAAACGCGGTGCGCATGCCGAGGTAACCGAAAAAACGCTCCACCGGCTTGGCCGAAGTCACCTCCGACTGGATGAACTTCCCGCCGAGATAGCGGAAGGTCCGGCAGCGGCGGAACCGGTCGCAGGCCAGCAGCTGAGCCGCAAACTCCCGCTCCGGCAGGTCGCTCCGGACTCCCCGGAACAGCTCCAGCGCGGCGGGAAACACCCGGCGGCGCTCCGCCTCCGGCAGCTGCTCCGTCAGCGCGGCAATCCCGGCGAGCAGCTCCAGCCCGAGCCGGAGCAGGAACGCGGTGTTTTCGCTCCACTCCTCCCGTTCCAGATCAGCGGGCAGCACCTTGTGGTCGATCAGGAGGTCGAACAGCCTGCCCGCCAACTGCGCATCGACCGGAGCGTCCCCGGCCTCGCGCTGAATCGCATTGAGATAGTCGGCGACGGCGGCGCGGCCGGAGACCGGCTTCTCCGACGCCGCCAGAAAAGCGCCGCGCAGACGCTCCAGCAGCGGATCTTCAGGCAGCGCCATCGCTCCGTTCCGGCCGGGACGGGCGAACAGCAGCTCCAGAGCCCTCAATCCGTTATGAACCGCGGCGTTTTCCATGGCCGATCACGCCTCCAGCAGCGAACGGTGGATTTTGACCACCATCTTGACCACCCGGTCCGCCGGATCGCCGACGCCGGGCTGGTGTCCTTCTTCCGGCAGGAACAGCGCGAAATAGCCGGGCGCCAGCGGCAGCGGCACCGAGCCCTCCTTGCCGGAACGGAAAAACGCGATGTCCGGCGTGTAGGCTTCGGTCGCTTCAAGGCCGTCGACCGTGCGCCACCAGATGGTTTCCGCACCCTCCAGCAACAGCTGGATATCGACGAACTCACGGTGGTTTTCCAGTTTATCGGCATTGAATTCGTGGAGGTTGTAGCCCTGAATCATCGCATAGACTTTATCGCCGTCGATCTCGTAACGGCCGGCGGGCGTCTCCGGCGTGCAGCCGGCGATGAACGTTGCAAGTTTCTTCCAGACCTCCGGGGAGAGCTTCGCATAGGAGGCGAAACGGTTCATGGAATCGAAAATCATGATGAATGATCCTGAAATTACTTCTGATCAACCTGTTTCTTCTGAAGCTCCGCCGCGCGCTTCTGAACCAGTTCGCCGACCTTTTTATTCATATTCATCGCCATCTGCTGGATGGAAGACATCATCTGCTGCTGCAGCATCGGGGTCTTATCCAGAAAATTCTGTCCGGCCGGGCTTTTGAAGAAGGTGGTCAGGTCCTTGAGTTCCTGCTCCGAAAAGGTGGTCGCATAAGCCTCGACGACGATGGGCTTGAGTTTATTCCAGCTCATCTCCTCCTCGACGATATTCATCACTTCATCCATCATCTTCTTCTGTTCGGCCTGCTGATCCGCCGTCAGCTTGACGCCGTTCTGCTCAAGCATCTGCGGCAGCATCTTCTGCTGCATGTTGCGCATCATCTGGAACGCATTCTTCATCTGCTGCTCCTGCCGCATAATGGTCAGCAGCTCGCCGGCGAGCTTGGAGCGCTCCGCGCTGACCGCTTCCGCCGCGAACATCGAAACGGCCATCACCGTCATCATCATGATTGCCAGAATTTTTTTCATGCTGCTCTCTTCTCCCTACTGAATGGAATGAATTGTGTTCCACCGGAACCGCCGGGAACGGAATGCTCCCGGCGAGCCTACGGTTTATGGTTCATACTGTAGCCTTTCAAGGCCGGAAAGTCAATCCCGGCGGCGGGAATCCAACGTGAAAAAGGGGTGGTTTTCTTCGCCGGCGGAAAGAAAAAGGCGCATTCCCCCGATCCGGCATTTGAAAAAAAACCGTTTTGGATTTACATTACCGGATGAATTAATATCTATAGGGAAATAACCGAACCACTGAAACCGCGAGGGATGAACATGTCCGAAGAACTTCAGAACCTGCTCGATAAATTCCATGAGGTGGGTGTCAAGAAAACCGAAGCGGAGTGCGCCGAGCTCGTCGCCGCCGCACGCAAGGAGGCACAGGCGATCAGGGATCAGGCCAAAGCCGATGCCGCCGCGGCCGTGAAAGCCGCCGAAGAACAGGCTGCCGCTCTCGAAGCGCGCGCCGAAAGCGCGATCCGCCAGGCCGCCCGCGACATCATTCTGGAACTTCAGGGAGAACTGACCCGCCGCATCACCCGCGCCGTTTCCGGCGCCGCCGACCAGGCGCTTTCGCCGGAATTCATGGCGTCGCTGATCCGCGAACTCGCCGCGAAATTCGCCGCCGACCCGAATGCGTCGGTTTCGATCCTGACGACCGTCAAAGACGCGCCGGCGCTGGAAAAGGCGCTGCAGGGTGCGCTGCTCAACAGCTTCCGCACCGCCCCGAAGGTGCTCGGCGATCCCGAAATCAAGGGCGGCTGCGAAGTCAGCTTCAAGGACGGGCAGGTCTATTTCGACTTCACCGGCGAAGCGGTGACCGAGCTGGTGGCGGATTTCATCGGCCCGCGGCTCGCGAAGCTGCTTGAAGGCGACAGGTAAGTTCAGGATTTTAACGAAACGGCATTGAGATGTTTTATTACTTTTGCGCTTCGCTGCCGAGCCTGACGCCCGGCAAAAGCCCGAAAATGAGCGTCGCCGACTTCGACGGGCTGGCGCGCGAGCAGGTCTCGCCGGCCGAATTCGAGTTGCTCCGGCAGTGTTCGCTCACCGTCGGCCGCGATCCCGGCGAAAGCGCGGGCAAGCCGCCGGTGCTGGCGGAAATGATCCGTTTCGAGCAGTATCTGCGCACCCGGATCGCCCAGCGCCGCTCCGTCAAGGAGGATGACAAGGCCGCCGCGCTGCCCGATCCGGCGGAATATTTCAGCGAAGTCGATCTCGGGGTCGCACAGGCCGCCGCGGCAGCCGATCCGGCGGAACGTGAAAAGCTGATCGACCGGATCCGCTGGCGCCGCCTCGACGACCTCGAAGTGGGCCATGAATTCGATTTCGAACAGCTCTGCATCTACCGCATGCGGCTGTCCATCCTCGACAAATACCGCAGCCGCAACGCCGACGCCGGGCGGGAGATCTTCAACGCGGCGGTCGACCGCATCTCCTCCGAAGCGCCGGCGCCGGAACAGCAAACACATACATCCATGAGTCAGGGAGCTTAAATAATGCCAGAGGTCAAGAGTACGCAGAAAGTTGTCGGCGTGAACGGCAACATGATGACCGTCGAATTCACCGACCGGGTCATGCAGAACGAAGTCGCCTTTGCGAAAGTCGGCGACACCAGATTGAAATGCGAAGTGATCCGCGTCCGGGGCAACCGCGCGGACTTGCAGGTGTTCGAGAGCACCAACGGCCTGAAGGTGGGCGACGAAGTGGAATTCACCGACGAGCTGTTGAGCGTGGAGCTCGGTCCGGGGCTGCTCAAGCAGGTCTATGACGGATTGCAGAACCCGCTGAATCTGCTGGCCGAACAATCCGGCTTCTTCCTGAAGCGCGGCCTTTATCTGCGCGCGCTCGACCGCGATGTGAAATGGGCGTTCACGCCGATTGCGAAACCCGGCGACAAGGTCCGCCCCGGCGACCGGATCGGCCATGTGCCGGAGGGGATCATCAAGCACTACATCATGGTTCCGCTGGCGTGGAAGGGCGAGTGGACGCTGCAGACGGTCGCCGCCCCCGGCGAATACACCATCGACGAGGTGATGGCGGTCGCGGTGAACGACCAGGGCGAAAGCCGCAGGATCACGATGACCCAGTTCTGGCCGGTCAAGATTCCGATCACCGATTACTCCGAAAAACTGCTGCCGGAGCGGACCATGATCACCCAGCAGCGCACCATCGACACCTTCTTCCCGGTCGCGGTCGGCGGTACCTTCTGCACCCCCGGTCCGTTCGGAGCGGGCAAGACGGTGCTGCAGCACGCGATCAGCCGCTACGCCGAAGCCGACGTGGTGATCATCGCGGCGTGCGGCGAGCGCGCCGGTGAAGTGGTGGAAATCCTGCGCGAGTTTCCCGAACTGGAAGACCCGAAAACCGGCCAGCCGCTGATCAACCGCTCGATCATCATCTGCAATACCAGTTCGATGCCGGTGGCCGCGCGCGAAGCGTCGGTATATACCGCTGTGACACTGGCCGAATACTACCGCCAGATGGGGCTTAACACACTGCTGCTGGCCGACTCCACCTCCCGCTGGGCGCAGGCGCTGCGCGAAATGTCCGGCCGCCTGGAGGAGATCCCCGGCGAGGAGGCGTTCCCCGCCTACCTCGAATCGCTGATCGCGAGCTTCTACGAGCGGGCCGGACTGGTCCGGCTGCGCACCGGCGAGGAAGGCTCCGTGACCATCGGCGGCGCGGTCTCCCCCGCCGGCGGCAACTTCGAAGAGCCGGTCACGCAGGCGACGCTGAAGGTGGTCGGAGCGTTCCTCGGGCTCTCCCGCGAGCGTTCCGACGCCCGCCGCTACCCGGCGATCCATCCGCTGGACAGCTGGAGCAAATACCGGAGCGTGGTCGACCGCAAGGAGCTGGATTATGCGCGCGGCATCCTGCGGCAGGGCTCCGAAGTCAACCAGATGATGAAGGTGATCGGCGAAGAGGGCACCAGCCTCGACGACTTCGTGGTCTACCTCAAGAGCGAATTTCTCGACTACGTCTATCTGCAGCAGAACACCTTCGACGCCGTCGACGGCGCGACGGGAGCCGAACGCCAGAGATATATGTTTGACCGGATCAGCAAGGTGCTGGAAGGAAGCTTCACGCTTCCCGACAAGGACACCGCCCGCCGCTACTTCCTCGAACTGCGCCAGATGTTCATGGATTTGAACTATCTGCCGATGGATTCCGAGGAGTTCAAGCGCCAGGAGGCCGGAATCGAAGCCAAAATCGCGGAACGGAGCAGTGCAAATGCGTAAAGTCTATCACAAAATCATCCATATCGCCGGCAACGTGATCACGGTCGAGGCCGACGACGTCTCCTACAATGAACTGGCGGAGGTCACCAGCGCCCGCGGCGTCTCGCTCGCTCAGGTGATCCGGCTGGCGGACGGCAAGGTTTCGCTGCAGGTCTTCGCGGGAAGCCGCGGCATCAGCACCGGCGACCAGGTCCGCTTCCTCGGCCGCCCGATGCAGGTTTCCAGCTCGGACGCGCTGCTCGGGCGCGTGTTCTCCGGCCGCGGCACGCCCCGCGACGGCCGCCCGGAAGTAGTCTCCGACCTGGTCGAAATCGGCGGTCCTTCGGTGAACCCGGCCAAGCGCGTGATTCCGCGCAACATGATCCGCACCAACATCCCGATGATCGACGTGTTCAACACGCTGGTCGAGTCGCAGAAGCTGCCGATCTTCTCGATCGCGGGCGAACCTTACAACGAACTGCTGGCCCGCATCGCGCTGCAGGCCGAGGTCGACATCATCATCCTCGGCGGCATGGGCATCAAGCACGACGACTACCTGACCATGAAGCGCACCCTCGACGAACACGGCGCGCTGTCGCGCACGGTGATGTTCGTGCACACCGCCGCCGACCCGGTCGTGGAGTGTCTGATGGTGCCGGATATGTCGTTGGCGGTCGCCGAAGCCTATGCGCTCAAGGGCAAGCGGGTGCTCTGTCTGCTGACCGACATGACCAACTTCGCGGACGCGCTCAAGGAGATCGCGATCACGATGGAACAGATTCCGGCGACCCGCGGTTATCCGGGCGACCTGTACAGCCAGCTGGCCAGCCGCTATGAAAAGGCGGTGGACTTCGACGGCGCAGGTTCAATCACGATTCTGGCGGTGACCACGATGCCGGGCGACGATGTGACCCACCCGGTGCCGGACAATACCGGCTACATCACCGAGGGGCAGTTCTATCTGCGCAACGGGCGCATCGAACCCTTCGGTTCGCTGTCGCGGTTGAAGCAGCAGGTGAACGGCAAGACCCGCTCCGACCACCGCGCGATCATGGACTCGATGATCCGGATGTATTCGGACTACCGCAGCACGCTGGAAAAGCAGTCGATGGGCTTCCAGATGAGCGCGTGGGACAGCAAGCTGCTGAAATACGGCAAGCTCTTTGAAAAGCATATGATGGACCTGTCGGTGAACATTCCCTTGGAAGAGGCGCTCGACCTCGGCTGGAAGATTCTCGCCGACTGCTTCGACCGCAACGAAGTCGGCATCAAGACCGACCTCGTCGATCAGTACTGGCCGAAGAAAAACTGAACGGACGGTGATGCGGCATGGCTAAGATCAAGTTCACCAAAACCGAGCTGAAAAAGCAGCAGGACGCGCAAAAGCAGTTCAAGCGTTTCCTGCCGACGCTGCAGCTCAAGAAGCAGCAGCTCCAGATGGAGGTCCGCCAGAGCACCGAAATGCTCAACGCAAACCTCGCCGCCCAGCGCGAACTGGTCGAACGCATGACCGGGCTGCTGGAGCTGTTCGGCGACGCCGGCGCGGCGGCCTTCATCGCCGACCATGTGAAAGTGAAGTCCGTGCGCAAAGGCAGCTCGAACATCGCCGGCATCACGATCCCGACTTTCGAATCGGTGGAGTTCGAGAACATCCCGTGGGATATCTTCGACACCGACTGGTACGTGGACGATGCGATTCAGGCGTTGCGCGACGCGGTGTCGCTGAAGGAGGCGTACAAGGTTCTGGAAGTGCAGCATCGGCTGCTCTCCGCCGAACTGCGCACCACCAGCCAGCGGGTGAACCTGTTCGAAAAGGTGAAGATCCCGGAGTGCCGCGAGAACATCCGCCGCATCCGGATCATGCTCGGCGACCTCGACACCAGCGCGGTGGCGCGCTGCAAGATCGCAAAACGCAAATCCGCCGAAGCCGCCTCGTTCTGAGCCGGATCAAATCTATTTTTCACGCAGTCTAATCAAATAGACTGCGTTTTTTATTCCGTGAACGTAAAAATATTTCAATATTTTCAGTATTTCTCCTTGACATTTTCCATAAAATAAATATAATTAATGAGAGTGATTTTAGCTTATCATTTGGCTTTAGCACTTTGTATGACAGTTCCTTTGTATTTTATCGGCCGTCCAAAACTTAAGTGCTTTGAACGGCTGATTTTTTCCTGTAAAATCAAGCAATACTATCAAATCAGTCAAAAGGCGGGAAACCATGGTGCGGACAGAGCAGAACTGGGAAAATTCATTTCATTTTTTCTGGCGTTTCATTCACAATCCGTTGAAAATCGGCGCATTACGCCCTTCTTCCGCTCAATTATGCCGCGCGACCGTCAAAGCAATAGAACCGGAAAAATGCCGATGCGTCGTGGAATTGGGCCCCGGCACCGGAGTCATTACACAATACTTACTGAACTCCATTGATCCGCAAAGTCGTTTTCTGGCAGTTGAAATTGATCCGGTTTTTCACGAAAATCTACAGAAACGTTTTCCGGGAACCGCGATCCACCGGGGCGACGCGGAAGATTTGGGAAAATGGTTACAGCCCCAGAAAAGCGGGTTGGCTGACGCCGTGGTTTCCGGCCTGCCCTGGACCTTGTTTACAGAAAGTCAATGCCGTTCAATCCTCGCTGAAATTGCATCCTGTATGCAGCCCGATGGTATATTCGTCACACTGTGTTACTGGCATGCCCAGTGGCTGCCGAGCGGCTTGAGGCTGAAAAAATTGCTGAAGGACTATTTTGACGCCGTGGAGATGACGGATACCGTCTGGACCAACGTACCGCCGATTTTCCTGTTCCGCTGTTCCGGACGACGGCTGACTCCGAAAAAAGAAAAAAGATGAAAAGTTGGCTGACAAAAGTCGACGGGATATGGCAGCTGCTGCTGACGCTCTTCGTCTTCGGCATATTCAGCTTGATGTCATCATGTCTGCGTCCTTCCTATTGGGATATTACGCCGTACCGCCTGCTGGGAGCGCTGGGAATGGGACTATGCGTGTATGGTTTATATCTTTCCCCGTTGAAACAAGGATTTCGGATTTGCGTGACGATGTCGCTGTTTTTTTTATTGCTTCTGGTGGAATTGGCGGAATTCTGTTGCTACTGGGCCACGGGAAATGAAATCTCCGTCGAAGTGCTTTGCAATGTCAATTTCACCAATCTCGGTATGGGAATTATTCTTTATCCGTGGGAAATCGTCGGTGGAATGTTCGTCTGGTTCGCCATGATTGCCGCGTTTTTCTTTGTATTCCGGCGAAAACCGAAAGGAGCCGTGCCCAAGGCGACGTGGTTGTTGTTGCTGCTGTTGGGAGGCGGGCTGACGGCAAGTTGTTCCTCGCTGCCCAAATTGGGCCGCCTGTATCCGAATCTCTGCCGTTTTGGAAAAATCAGGAATTTCGATTTGCAGTTCTATCGCAATTGCGGCATCAAGCTGGGTAACGTCACTCGGGAACAGGTCGTCGCCACGCCAGGTAAAAACCTGGTTTTTATTTACATGGAAAGTTTTGAACGCACCTATCTGGATGAGAAACTCTTCCCCGGAGCGGCTCCGAACCTCCAGGCCTTACGGCAACAGGCGCTGAATTTCGACTGTATTTCAAATGCCTGGAATGCCAACCTCTCTTTCGGCGGGATGTATGCTTCCTTCACCGGCAGCGTATTGACACCGCGTCATCTGCCGGCCGGCCTGAACAGCGGCATTAATATGGGGTTCGGTTCCCGCATGGCCTCTTTTCCATGGATTCTGCATCAGGCAGGTTATCGTCAAATGTTCATCCTGGGGCCGGAAGTGGAATTCGCAGGAGTAAACGTCCTGCTGGAACGCGAAGGATTTGATGAAATGATTTCCTGCGGAACCCGGGGAGAATCTCCCCGGCATTGGGGGTGCTATGACCGGGAGCTTTTCGAATATGCCTTCGACAAGTATCGGCAACTGATTGCCGGGAAACAGCCTTTTCATCTTATGCTTTTCACGATCGACACGCATGCGCCGAATGGTTTTGTCGATCCGGAATCCATTCCGTTTGAACAGGGGACAGGCCAACCGGATCTTCTGAAGGCAATTCATAAAACTGATTATGAAGTCAGCCGCTTCATCCGCCGCCTCCAAGAAACTCCGGGATGGGAAAATACCTGCGTAATTCTGGCTTCCGATCATCTGGCTCCACCGAATACCCTGACCGACCGCCTGGAGAAAAGTCCCCGCAGATACCACCTTAACATGGTATTGAATTCAGGAAAAACCGGCGTTGTAACCACACCGGGTAAAACATTTGACATTGCTCCCACGGTATTGGAACTTCTGCAAGTTCGCCATAATTATCTCTTTCCGATCGGAGAAAGTCTGCTTGGCCAGCCGGATCCCCGCCGTCTGGCGGAACACGAAGACTTTAAGAACGCAATCGATTCCTATACCATGATGCGCAGTGATATCGCGATATCAGACCATCCGACAATCGCCGTGCAAACCCGGCCTCTTCTGGGAATTTCCGTGGATGGTATGCTGTTGCCGCTGTTCGTCGGAAACGGGATACAGCGACTGCCGGCCCCAAATGAATGTATATGGATCACAATTTCTCCAAACAAAAAGCAGATCAGTCACCAGCTCATCACGAATGGAGCGGATATGCTGGCAAGCGTCAGACAGAAAAAATCATACGATATCCACATCGTTCTGTGCCACAAAAGCGAATTGCAGAAAACGGAAAAAACGACGGAAAAAACAATGTGGCTTCTCGGCGTCGGGCAAATGAAAAATTGGAATTGGACAAGCGGAGACCGACCGGAACAATTGAGCGTCAACTGGAATAACGGAACCTCCCCCAATTGGTTCGGCCGAAAAAAACACGAATTGCGGCAGGAACCGTGATCCTGCAAATGGCGGAACTCAGAGATAACCAGCCGCGCGCAAGATTGCGGCCGTGGGGAGCAAAACACATCTTCCAGCCAGCTCTTCCAATTTTCAAAGGTGCCCGTAAATCATAAAAAGTGAACCGGGTCCCTTTCCCCCATGGCGCGAAATGGAGAAATGCGACTGGCGTTTTCAAGAAAAACGTGATAAAGTATCCAATGTCAATACGGAGGGAAACAGGATGGACCGGAAAGTGATTGCGCTGGATATCGGACAGGTTTGCGTGCAGGTGCGCGGCGAACTCTGCTTTGCAAAGCTGGGCTACCGTTCGGCGGCGGAAGTGCCGCGGGAACTGTTCGTGCTGAATGACGAGATGGAAAAGGGACGGCTCACCGCGGACGAGTATTTTGAAAGATTCCGGGAACTGACCGGATCGGAGCTGGACAAGGAGGCGATGCTTGAAGCGTTCTGCTCGATCATCGCCGCACCGGTGCCGGGTATGAGCGAACTGGTTGCCCGACTGCCGGGACACGGGATCCGGCCGGTCTTTTTCTCCAACACCTCCTGCCTCCATCTGGAACGGGTACGGCAAATTTTCGCCGGGGCCGCCGCCGTCCCCGAGGGCGTATACAGCTTCGAAGTCGGCGCGATGAAGCCGGAATCGGCGATCTACGAAGCATTCGAGCAGCGGTACGGCCGTCCCGCGCTCTACGTGGACGACCGTCCCGACCTGATCGCCGCCGCCCGTGAGCGCGGCTGGGAAGCCCACTGTTTCAACGGCGCGGCGGATCTCGAAAAAACCCTGCGAAACCGGCTGCTTGTTCATTGCAATTGAAAGCGTGCCGCATTATATTACTATTTGAGAAAATTCCTGTCTTTGAATTCAATAAAACGGCAATCTTTAAACGGGTAGTGGCGATCGATGGCGAATGAGGCGGTCATCCGGGAGAAAACGGACTCCGGCTTCCGGGTACGGTATATTTTTTATTTTGCGCTGGTGCTGCTGGCGTTTCTGGCGATCGTCTCCTATTCGCCGGCGGACGCGGCATCGGTAACCGGCGGCGTGGATGCTCCACCGGCCAACTGGATCGGCAACCTCGGCGCGCACCTCGGCTACTGGCTGTTCAATCTTTTCGGGCTGGCCACTTACGTACTGCTGGTGCTGACCCTGCTGCGGACGGTGCGGACCCTGCTGCCCGGCCGGGGAAGGCCGTGGATGTTCCTGATGGGCGAAGCGCTGCTGCTGCTGGGCGTGATGCTGCTCTTCGCCCTCTCTCCGAATCCCTTCGTGTACCTGACCGACAAGCTCGGCATCGGACGCACCGGCATGCCCGAGCTGGCGCTCTCCGGCGGCACCATCGGCCAGGTGCTGGCCGCTCCCGCCGTCGAGGATCTGGGCGTTTCGGAAGGAATCCTGCGCAATCTGATCGGCGCGGTCGGCACCACCATTTTCGGCTGGGCGCTGCTGACCGGCGGCCTGGTGGTGATCTATTTTTCGGATTGGCACGCGCTGTTCCGCGACTACGTATTCAGCGGAGCGGTCCGCCCGGAAGCCGTTCCGGCTCAGGAACAGGCGGTACAGGCCGTCAATCCGGCGGAATACCGTTCCGCGGCCCCGGTCCCCGGCGGTCTTTTCGGCAGCGCCCGCGCCGCGCTGGAGGCGTTGCGCGCCAAGCACATGCATCAACCGGTGGCGGAACCGCCCCCGCCGGTGCCGCCTGTGATCGAGGAGCCGGAACTGGTTCCGATTCCGGAAGCCCCGGAGATTCCGGCCATGCCTGCGGCGCCGCGCCCCGTCCCTGCTCCCGCTCCCATTTCGGAGCCGCCTCCGCCCGTGGCGCCCGTCGCATCGGCGGCCGCTCCCGAGCCTCCGCCCGTGCCGGTTGCCCCGGCAGTTTCCCCGGTTGCCGCGCCGCCTCCTGCGTCGACGCCGGCGCCGGTTCCGGCTCCGCCTGCATTCGAACCGCCTCCGCCGGCACGCACTCCCACGATGAACGTTCAGGTCGCGGAACGCGGCGAAAAGGCGAGCGCCGTCCACGCCGCCGAATATGTGCTGCCGCCGATTTCGATGTTGAGCAAAGGGAACGACTCCAACGAACAGGACACCACTGAAATCGAACGGCTTCAGCTGATTCTGCAGCGCACCCTCGACAGCTTCAAGGTGCCGGGCGTGGTCACCGATTATATCGCCGGTCCGCGCATCATCCGCTTTGAAATTTCGCTGGATGAAGGAGTCAACGTGAAAAAGGTCGAGCAGATCGCCGACAATATCGCGATGAACCTCTCCGCCAAAAGCGTCCGCGTGCTCGCGCCGATTCCGGGGCGCAACGTGGTCGGCATCGAGGTGCCGAAAAGCCGCTCCGAAGCGGTTTTCATGCGTTCTCTGATGGAAACCGACGCCTGGCACAACACCAAATCCGGCATCCCGATCGTGCTCGGCAAGGATGTCGCGGGCAATCCGGTGATCCTCGACCTCGCCAAAGCGCCGCACCTGCTGATCGCGGGCGCGACCGGTTCCGGCAAGTCGGTCTGCATGAATACGCTGATTTCCAGTCTGCTTTTCCGCTTCAGCCCGGATGAGCTGCGGCTGATCATGGTCGACCCCAAAATCGTGGAATTTGAAGATTACAAGCGGCTGCCGCACCTGATCACCCCGGTGATCAACGATTCGCGCAAGGTGCCGATCGCCCTGCGCTGGGCAGTCACCGAGATGGAAAACCGCTACAAAATCCTCGCTCGCGCCGGTGTGAAGAAGCTGGCCGAATATAACAGCCGCCCCGCTTCGCCGGAGCCGATTCTGGACCAGGAGGGCAAGCCGATCCCGGACAAGATGCCGATCCTGATCGTGATCATCGACGAGCTGGCCGAACTGATGATGACCGACGCCCGCAAGGACTCCGAAACCTACATCGCCCGCATCGCCCAGCTGGGCCGTGCTGCCGGCGTCCATATCGTGGTCGCGACCCAGCGCCCCTCGACCCAGATCGTGACCGGCGTGATCAAGGCGAACCTGCCGACCCGCATCGCATTCCGTGTCGGCCAGATGATCGACAGCCGCGTGATCCTCGACCAGAACGGCGCGGAAAAATTGCTCGGCATGGGCGACATGCTCTTCCTCGCGCCGGGCGGGATGGAACTCGAACGCGTGCAGGGCGCGCTGGTGGCGGATGCGGACATCAAACAGGTGGTCAAATTCGTCTCCGACCAGCGTGCGCAGAGCTTCAACAGCCAGGTGGTTGCGGAGGAAGAGGAGGTCGACGGGGAGGACGATCCGAACCTGACCGACTACGACGACCAGGATTACTCGGACATCGCGCCGCTGATCCGGAAATACGTGCAGCCGGGCGACGACGACAACATCAAAAAGGCGCTGGAAGTGGTGGTCCTCGACCGCAAGGTCAGCACCAGCTATCTGCAGCGCCGGCTGAAGATCGGCTACAACCGCGCGGCGGAGATCATCGACATTCTGGAGGAGCGCGGCATTGTCGGCCCGCCTTCCGGCAGCGGCAACAAACGTGAAATCCTGATCTTCGACGGCATGGAGATCAACGAATAACATCATCCCAACTCAGCAGGATGCCTACAGATATGGAAAATCAGGAAAAAGATACGCTCGGGCTGTTCGGCAACGAAGAAAGACACCCGGAGCCGGAAGGGGAACTGACCGGGGGACGTGAACTCGCGCCCGCCGGAATCGAGGAGATCCGCGAGGTCCCGCCGGATCCCCATGCCGCCGCGGAACCCGCTCCGGGACTGCGTCCGCAATTCAGTGACGTGGCAGGGGAGGAGTCGTTCGGGCAGTATCTGAAAGCGCTCCGGCTGCGGAATAACTTCACCATCGATGAGATCGCGGAGGAGACCAAGATCCGCCCCGACTACCTGACCGCACTGGAAGCCGAAGACTTCGGCAGTCTGCCGCAACCGGTATATGTGCTCGGTTATGTGCGCAAACTCTGCACGCTCTACCATGTGGATGCGAAGCGGGCGGACGAGATCACCTGCGGGCTCCGGGCACTGCTGGAATATGAGATTCCGGAAGATATCTCCAAATCCGTGATCGACCATGAGATCAGCGAGGAAAACGAGCGCAAGATTCGCCAGCTGATCCTCATCATGGTCGCGGCGGTGGTGCTGGTCGTGCTGGTGCTGGTCGCCGGCGGCGTGCTGTTGCTGGCCGGTCTGCGCGGAGCTTCGCATCCGGCGGACAGCGCAACAGCCTTCAACGAATCGCGGCTGATCGAGTTGCAGGGAACTCCGAAAGTCGATATCACGGAACTGAAATAATTTACAGTAACCGTTCCTGTTTTCTGCTTTAGCACAGCAGAGTTTCCTATTGGAATTGGACAAAACGGCGACGGCGTGCTATAGTATTGGGTTATGAAAATATTATTGATAAATGGGCCGAATCTGCAGTTGCTGGGAGTGCGTGAGCCGGGAATCTACGGCGCCGATACGCTTCCTGCCATTGTCGCACATCTTCGCGAAACGGCTGCGGAACTCGGATGCGAGCTGATCGATTTTCAATCCAACCACGAGGGGGACATTATTGATCTCATCGGGTCGGCGAAGGAAAAAGGCGTTGACGGCATTGTGATGAATCCGGCCGCCTATACCCATACTTCGGTCGCGATCCGCGATGCGCTGGCGGCGGTGGCGTTGCCGGCGGTCGAAGTGCATCTCAGCAACATTCACGCACGCGAAGAGTTCCGCAGCCATTCGCTGACCGCGCCGAAATGTATCGGCGTGGTAGCCGGGTTCGGTGCGGACTCCTATGAATGGGCGCTCCGTGCGCTCGTCGCACACCTGAACCGGAAACCGGTTTTGGTTTGAACCGAATCAACGGATTATCAGACAGTAATAACACAAAAGAGAGTTCCTCACCATGAAAATTGAAGAAATCAAAACGATAGTCAAACTGATGAGCGATCATGACCTGACGGAGTTCAAGATTGAAGCGGAGGCCTACAATCTGTGCATCCGCCGCGGCTGCGGAACCCCCGTGGTCGCCGCCGTTGCGGCTCCGGTCGCCGCTCCGGTTGCGGCTCCCGCAGTTCCCGCCGCTGCTGCTCCGGCTGCTCCGGCTGCGGCTCCCGCCGCCCCCGCCGCTCCGGTCAAGACCATCGATGCGCCGCTGGTCGGAACTTTCTACCGCGCCGCCTCCCCGGAAGCCGAATCCTTCGTGAAAGTCGGCGACACCGTGGCCGAAGACAGCGTGATCGGCATCATCGAAGCGATGAAAGTGATGAATGAGATCAAGGCTGAAAAATCCGGTGTGATCAAAGAGATTCTGGTGGAAAACGGCCAGCCGGTCGAGTATGGCCAGCCGCTGCTGGTGATCGAGTAAATTCAATATTACAGAAGAAACAAAGCCGAATCATATGTTCAATAAAATTCTCATCGCCAACCGCGGCGAAATCGCAGTCCGGGTGATCCGGGCCTGCCGCGAACTGGGAGTCCGCACCGTGGCGGTCTATTCGCAGGCCGATGCGGAGAGCCTCGCGGTCAAAATGGCCGACGAAGCGGTCTGCATCGGGCCCGCGCAGTCGTCGGCGAGTTATCTGCTGATCGATCGGATTCTGTCGGTGGCGGCGATCTGCGATGTGGATGCGATCCATCCCGGCTACGGCTTCCTGTCCGAAAACGCCTACTTCGCCGAAGCCTGCCGCAAGCACGGCATCACCTTCATCGGGCCGACGCCGGAAGCGATGCGCGCCCTCGGCGACAAGGCGGTCGCCCGCGAGACCATGAAAAAGGCGGGAGTGCCCACCACTCCCGGCAGCGACGGCATCGTCGGCAGCGAAGCGGAAGCGTTGAAAATCGCCCATGAGCTGAAGTATCCGGTCATCATCAAGGCGGTCGCCGGCGGCGGCGGGCGCGGCATGCGCATCGCGCACAACGACGCGAGCCTGGTGCAGGGATACCATGCGGCCAAGACCGAAGCGGAAAACGCATTCGGCAACGGCGCGCTGTATATGGAAAAGTTCCTGGTCAATCCGCGCCATATCGAAGTGCAGATTCTGGCCGACAACTACGGCAATGTGATCCACCTCGGCGAACGCGACTGCAGCGTGCAGCGCCGCAACCAGAAGCTGATCGAAGAATCCCCGTCCCCGGCGCTGTCGCCCCGGCTCCGGGAACGGATCGGCGCGGCGGCGGTCAAGGCCGCCAAGGCGGCCGGTTACACCAGTGCCGGAACGATCGAATTTCTGTTCACCGAGGACGGCAACTTCTACTTCATGGAGATGAACACCCGTATTCAGGTGGAGCATCCGGTGACCGAGATGGTGACCCGGGTCGACCTGATCAGGGAGCAGATCAAAGTGGCGGCGGGCGAACGGCTCGCATTCCGCCAGAAAGATATTCAGTTCAGCGGTCATGCGATCGAGTGCCGGATCAATGCGGAAGACCCGTTCCGCAACTTCACGCCGAGCCCGGGTCGGATTGAGCTGTTCATCCCCTCCGGCGGCCCGAATGTGCGCATGGATACGCATGTGTATTCCGGTTACCGGATTCCCGCTTATTATGACAGCATGATCGGCAAGCTGATCGTCTGGGGGCCGACCCGGGCGGATGCGCTTGCGACCTGTCGCCGGGCGCTCGACGAGATCACGGTGGAGGGGATCAAGACCACGATTCCGTTCCAGAAGCTGATCGTCAGCCACAAGAATTTCATCGAAGGCAAATACGATACCGGATTTGTCGAACGGTTGATGCAGGAGAGAGCAACACCACACAAGGAGGGTTGATTATGAAAGCATCAGAAACGAAGAAAACTGCGGATGTCAAGAAAGTGACCGAAGCGGCGGAAAACGCGACCACTGTGATCGAAGGCTCGGAGATGGGCGAGGTCAAGATCCATGAAAATGTGATCTCCTCGCTGGTCCGTCAGGCCGCGCTCTCCATCGACGGCGTCTCCCGTCTGGCCGGCAGCACGCTGGTGGACAATATCGCCGAGATTGTCGGCAGCCGCCGGATGCAGTCCCGCGCGATCACGGTGGAAATGGAAGAAAACAACCGGGTCGCGGTGGAGCTCAAAATCAACATCAAATGCGATTTCAATGTTCCGGAAGTGGCCCAGGCCGTCCAGAAGGCCGTGATCGAAAAGATCGAAAAGATCACCGGCATGACCGTCACCAAGGTCAACGTGATCATTCAGGAGATCGAAGACCCGGTCGCGGAAGAGAACGAGGAAGAGGATGGAGAAACTCCGGTCAGCGCCATTCCGCTGAACTGACGGTAAAAGGCTTCGCGGCATTCCGGCTTCCGGACTCTGCCGCGAAGCGTTGAAGGATTTGAGGAGGAGTAATTATGAGCATCACCGATCTTGCCAAGCCGGAATTCTGGCAGCAGCTTCTGAGCAGTGACTTCAATCGCGGTTACATCGCCGGGCTCGGCCTCGTGATCGCTCTTCTGGTCTTCCTGTTCATCATCAAAATCATCGTTAAAATCGTATTTCGCACTCACCGGTGCAGTTCGATTCCGGTTCCCTGCGCGGACGGGGACCTGATCATCTCCCGCGACGCGGTGGAAAACGCCGCCCGTCAGGTGCTGGCGACTTTTCCGCAGCTTTCCGTACGACGCATCCAGCTCTATTGCCGGGGGAAAAACTACAGCATGACGCTGTTCACCACGTTTGCACCGGACGAAAAGGGCGGCCTGCCGGAACTGGCCGACAAGGTCAAGCCGAAAATGACCGAAACACTCCGGCGGGTATTCGGCATCGACAGCATGAAGACGATCCGGTTCCAGGTAGAAGAATTGGGCAAAGGCGATCTGGAAAAGGCCGCGGCCGATACCGTCACGGTAAAGGAACCGGCCAGGCCGATGGAAAAAAGTGACGGCAATGCGTCGGCTTCTGCTCGCTTCTGAATCCCCCCGCCGCCGCGAACTCCTCGGTGCGCTGGGAATCCCGTTTGAGACGGTAACCGCGCAGGTCGAGGAGCTCAAACGCGCCGCCTCTCCCGAGGAAGTGCCGCTTGTCAACGCCCTGTTGAAAGCCGACGCCGTCGCCGCCCGTCATCCCGACGCCCTGATAATCGGCGCCGACACCGTGATCCTGTTTCAGGGCGAAGCCATCGGCAAGCCGCATGACCTCGCCGACGCCGAGCGCCTTCTGCTCTCTCTGGCCGGCCATTCCCATCAGGTCGTGACCGGTCTCGCATTGGTCTGCCGCGCCGCCGGCTTCCGCCGGAACTGGCTGGAACGCAGCGAAGTCGTATTCAAGCCCTTCGACCGCGCCGTGGTAAAGCGCTATCTGGAGCTTGTCCCGGTTCTGGACAAAGCCGGAGCCTACGCGATCCAGCAGCACGGCGACCTGCTGATCGACCACATTTCCGGCGACCTCAACAACATCATCGGTCTCCCGCTGGAGCAGCTCCGCCGCGAACTCTCCGCCGCTTCCGCCCTTTGACACGGGTTCCCGTGCCCGGCAACCGGAACACTTTGTCCGCCCACCATCCGCCACGGCAGCGTCATACATATTATTTGCGAAACTTATACTCGCCTTTCTTTTCTTCCTGTCGGCCGGACCAGTGCCCGAATGTTTTCATTCAGATAAATTTAACGATTTTTTTGCAAACAACCCTTGACATTCCATGCCGTCTGAGGTATAATTATAGTGTCAGTATACGATACATAGCCAACATGTATTCAGCGTTAACCAAGAAAGGTCCAGACAATGAATCAGCATTTCAAACCGATGTCGCTTTCCGGAAACCGTTCCGGCAGGGAGTACAATTATCGCTCCATCTGCCGAAAAACACTCCATTTCACTCTTATTGAGCTTCTCGTTGTAATTGCAATCATCGCGATCCTCGCCTCCATGCTGCTGCCGGCACTGAATCAGGCACGCAGTTCGGCCAAGGCGATCAAGTGCGTCAACGTCCTGAAGCAGTTCGGCTCGGCAGGGGCGATGTACGCCACCAACTGCGACGACTGGTGGATGCCGAGTCTCGTCGGCAATTTCCAGTTTCCGCACGGTTCCTACTTCGGCAACGATATGTTCCGCTCGCTGCTCGGCATTCCGGGCATCTACCAGATGGACCCGATCAGCGACAGCTTCCCGACCAGCCTGATGTGCCCCGACTCTTTCGGAGCGCAGGAGGCGAAAGGCGGCTGGGGATTGATCTACAGCTCTTACGGTTACACCTATTTCGATGTCTACGACAATCCCGGCTCCTACAAGGTTTCGCGCATCAAACGCCCCACCGCTTCCGCCGCGTGGTCGGATGCGCTGGAATACCTGATCTGGAATCCGAAGCTGCTCGATTACCTGAGCAACGGCGAACGGGCCGGTTCCGGGCAGGTCGCCTACCGCCATCGCAGCCGGAGCAACTTCAGCTTCTTCGACGGCCATGTCGCGCCGCTGGGCGGCCCCGAAGTCGAAGCCGTCTGGGGTTCGGACCCGAACACCGCCCCCGACAACTGCATCAATATGAATTTCTACCGCTGAAAGACCATCAGGAGAACAGAAACGATGACGCATAAAACCGCCAGTCTCGCCTGTTTCGCCGCGCTGCTGACCGCCGCGGCGGAGCTGCCGCCCTACCTGCCCGCTCCGCATCAGTACAGACGGGCCGAAACCGTCCCGGCGGCCGAACTTGTCCTGCCGGACGGCAAAAGACAGCTCGGCGACTTCATCCGGCAACGCTCGCTGAACGGCGTCTGGAAATGCTCCGGCCTGGAGACCTCGGCCGAACCGATTCCGGCGGATGCCGGCCGGGACCGCCGCTACGCCGCGCCGGAGTTCGACGATTCCGGCTGGGACGACATCGCGGTGCCGCTGAACTGGTATCTGAAATATCCGGAAAAGCAGACCACCGTCACCCCTTACGTGCGCGGCTACTACCGCACCATTTTCACTCTGACGCCGGAAGAACTGGACAACCGGCGCGTCATGCTCAATTTCGACGTGGTCGGCTACGACGCCGAAGTTTTCCTGAACGGCGTCAAAGTCGGCGGCCACCACGGCGACTTCACCCCGTTCCGGCTCGACGCGACTGAGGCGGCCAAGCCGGGGAAAAACGTACTCGCGGTGCGCGTCCTCTCCGACAACGGCCCGACTTTCGGCGTGCAGCGCAAGGTCGCTCACACCTACGGTTCGCAATGGGCGATCCACAATATCAAGGGCGGCATCTGGCAGGATGTGACGCTTTCGCTCGAACCGCAATTGCGGGCGGAACGGCTCACCGTGATCCCCGACCTCGCCTCGTCGTCGGTCTCGGTCGACTGCCGGGTGGTGAATCCCGGAACACAACCGGTCACGGTTTCACCAACAGGGCGGGTCGTTTCGGCGATGAAACAGGATGCCGGTTCCATCACCGGTGAAACCGTCCTGCCGCATCTGACGCTGAAGCCGGGCGTCAACGAGTTCACATTGACGGTACCGCTGAAAAATCCGCGGCGGTGGGGCATCGCCTCCCCGTATCTGTACCACTTTTTGCTGACGCTTTCCGGCGGTGACGGTGAAATCGTATCCGCCGCGAGCGCCCGGTTCGGCTTCCGGGAGTTCCGCATTGCGGACGGGCGGTTTCTGCTGAACGGCGAGCCGGTCTATCTTTTCGGCGAAAATATTCCTGCGGTGGCTTACGGCGGCACCGGCGCATCCGCCGCAGAAATGGAGCGGAAGCTCGAATCGTTCCTGCTCGGTTACCTGAATCACGGCTATGTGATGGTGCGCAACGCCCATATGCCGATCGTGCCGAAGGCGCTGGAGATTGCCGACGAGTGCGGCATCATGATCTACAACGAATGGGGCTGGTGTTTCACCAACACCATCGATCCTGACGCATTCGCCCGGGTCAATTCGCGGGAGCTTGAGGAGTTTTTCCACGCGACCGGCAACCACCCGTCGGTCACAATGTGGTCGCTCGGCAACGAAGTGATCCACCGCAACCTGCCGCAGGTGGTCCGCGAGATGGACCGGCAGGTCGCGCTGATCCGCGCCCTGGATAAGCAGAAGCGTCCGGTCGGCTCCTTTTCCGCCTCCGGAAGCTGGCCCTCTTACGGCGAAGAGCGGCTTGACACCGATTTCCTCGACATCCACTCCTACACCGCGCTGTCGCAGCCGTGGACCCGGCTGCCGGAAGAGTTGGAAACGCTCCGGCAGGGAATGCTCCGCATCTACGGAGAAAAAGAGCGGCTCTCACGGCCGCTGGTCTCATGGGAGAACGTCGGTTTCTCGTGGGGTATCTATCCCGATCCGAAGTTCCGGGCCGGTTTCCTCCGGGACTATCTGGAGTATGCGTCCCGCCCGACCAACTGGGCCAATCCGAACGGCATCGGCTTCACCGGCTGCGTTCCGCTCTTCAAGGCGGTCGGCCCCGACTTCGCGCGCTGGGCGCAGGTTCGGTACGGACGGCGGATCTTCGAGCTTTACCGGCTCAATCCGCATTTCACCGGCTTCGCGCCGTGGTTCAGCAATCCGGGGCTGGCGGCGGCGACGCTCTGGAATCAGCCGCTGCTTCCGTCGCTGCATACGGACAACCTGCTGTTTCCGGGCAACCTGTTCTCCGGCCGCGCCACGCCGTGGACCCTCACCGTGCATAACGCCGGGAACCGGGTCTGCCGCAATCTGACCTGTGATGTGGAAATGGTCGCCGAAAAGGACGGGAAAACCACGCCGGTCACCTCTTTCGAAACAGACTGCCCCGCACCGCAACAGCGGCGTTCCGCCGAGGTCGCGCTGACGCTCCCCACGCTGGAACCGGGTCACTACCAGATGCGCCTGACCTTGCGGGAAAACGGCCGGACCGTCGGCCGGAACTATTACGATACGTTCGTGCAGGACCCGGCGGTGCTGACCCGCACTGTCCAGGCAAAACAGCCGGTTTTCCTGCTCGACACCGGCGCTCCCGGCAACGTGGCGGCGATGGCGCGGATTCTCGACGCTCACCGGATCACATTCCGCAAGGTTGCTTCCATCGCGGAACTTCAGGAGCCGGGCCTGCTGATCGTGCCGCCGGAAATCGCCGAAGGACAGCAGCTCAAACTCGCAGATTCCCCGGAGTTGAACCGCTTTCTCTCCGAACTCGGCGGAACGCTGCTGGTAATGGAGCAGAAAAACATCAAAAGCACTTTCCCCGGCGGGCTGGCGCTCTCCACCGCCGCCAACACCTTCGCCGACCTGGTCCTGCCGCAGCATCCGGTGTTCCGGGGACTGGACTACCGTAATTTCGACACGTGGAACAACGCGGCGAACGGCGATACGGTGAACAACTCGTTGCTGCCTTTCACCCGGAACGCGGTCGCGGCCAAGGGGCCGATGCTCGGGAAGCTGGACATCGGCATGGCGCTCGCGGAGGCCGCCGAAGGCAAGGGGCTGCTGCTGTTGTCGCAACTGAACGCAGCCGCCAGCCGCGATTCGGACAGCGCCGCCGCAACTTACCTCGCCAACCTGCTCGACTACGCCTCCGGTGCCGTTTCCCGCCGCGAGGACGTGCAGCTGCTTGCGGAGGCCGGTTCCAACCGCTATCATGCAACCCCGGAGAATCTGGTGTTCCTCGACCTCTCCGCCAAAGCCAACGCCGGTTTCCGCGACGAAACCGCCAATGACGGCGAAGGCGGCTGGACCGATCAGGGCCAACAGGACTTCCGCATCATGCCGACCGGCATCCAGGAGGCGGGCGGCATCCGGTTCCGCATCCTCGATCCCGAACGCAACGGCGGCAAAAGCTGTCTGGTGCTGCGCGGCTCCGAACGCCCGCGTTTTCCCGCCGCGATCCGGGAGATCCCGGTGGGGCAAAAATTCTCACGGCTTTTCTTCCTGCACACCGCCGCATGGGGCGGCCAGGGCAAGGCGGGCGCTTACCGCATCCGTTACGCCGACGGGACCAGCATCGATTATCCGCTCGAAGGCGGCGTGAACATCGGCGACTGGTGGTATCCCCGCCGCCTGCCGGAAGCGAAAAACGGCATCGTCCGCCCCAATGGCGACGGCCACGAGGTCGCGACCTGGGTCGCCGAGTGGGAGAATCCGAAAACCGACGTTGAAATCCGTTCCATCGACTTTCTCTCCGCCACCGAGGCGCGCGGCAGCGAGATCGACTGGCTTCCGACCGGCACTCCGGTGCCGGTACTGGTGGCGGTAACCGGGGAGAAGCCCGGCGAAAAGCTGCTGAACCTCACCGCGCCGGAACGGCTGCGACACGCCGGCGGCACAATGGAGGTCGGCAGCACGGTTCCGGGGAAAATCACTGCCGCCGACTTCGGCAAGGACAACACGCTGACGGTCGAATTCGCCGATTCGCCTGCCGGCGAGGTTCCGGCGGCGCTGCTGGTCTACGACAAGACCGGCGCCGCGGGCCCGTACCGCTATCTGACTTTTCTCGCAAAATCCGCGACGGATGAAACCGTGCAGTTCCTGTTTCCCCGCGACGACTGGCAGGCGAATCTCTGCGGAGAAGTCGCGCTGAAAGGGGATGGCCGCTGGCACAAGTACCGGCTGGACATCGAAACCGGGATGAAAAATACCGGCGGTTTCACCTTCGAGCGGCAGCGCGGCGAGCTTTTCCTCTACTACCGCTCCATGCGCCTGCCGGATATTCACCGGCCCGCAATGAAATTTGAACTCAAAGAGATCATATTGGAATAACCGGAACGGTGATTTCATGCGCGGTTCCGGCAGCGGCTTGACAAACCCTGCCGGCGCCGCTATTTTACCGATTGTGAAATATACGTTAACTATGGAAAGAGCATAGACCAAATGGACGGCGAAACTGCCAAAATCAACATCAATACCATCGCCAGAGTGGCGAAAGTCTCCACTTCGACGGTATCGAGCTTCATCAACGGAACCGAGGTGTTTCCATTCTCCCCGGAAACGCGCCGCCGCGTGAAACAGGCGATGCTTGAACTCAACTACCGCCCCCATATCGGCGGCATCCTGATGCGCCGGAGCGCCCAGCGGCGCAGCAAGGTCGGCTTCGTTTTCGGCGAGGATTGCAGCCAGCCGGTGCTGCGTACTGCGGCGATCCCGCTGGTGCAGCGTTTCCTGTGCGACCTGGAGAACGCGCTCGACACCCGGCTGGACATGTCTCTGGAAATCCTGCGGGTCAACGACGAGGACTCCCGCAGCGACTGGAACACGCAGCTGCTGGAGCTGGACTGCCTGATCAATTTCGGCCAACTGAACAACCTGATGTGCGACACGCTGTTCCGGCGCAACCTGCCGCTGATCGAGGTCTATTCGACCGAGGAAGTGCGCCGCCACGGAGATTTCTCCGGGATTGACGCGGAGTTCGACTTCCTGTTCTGGCGCAACGACCGCCAGATCGAACAGCTCTTTGAACACTTTCACGCGCAGGGCAGGCGCAATTTCCTGTTCATCTCCAGCTGCAACATCAAGGCGTTGCGTCCCGATTTCTACGGCTACGACGCCGAGATGAAGCTCGAAGGTTTCAAGCGGGCGCTGGTTTCGCACCCCGACTGCACCGGCCGGATTCTCTCGGCCAAGAATGTGAACGACTTCAATATGTTCCGGGAATTCGAGCTGACCCGCGAGCTGCTGCGGGAAAACCCCGGTGCGCTGGAAAACGCCGACGCGGTGATCTGCCACAACGACATCGTCGCCCAGGCGGTGGCGTCCGTTGCGATGGAGGCCGGGCGGCTGCCGGGACGCGACCTGATGCTCTCCGGCGAAGGGCACTTCCGGGAGCTTCAGTACTGGTATCCGAAGATCACCACCGGCTGCGTCGATTACGCGCAGCTGACCGACCGGGTCTGCGAATTGATCGAATTAAGGCGGAACGACCGGATCAGTCCGCCGCGCAAAATCGAAATTCCCACGCTGCTGCTCACCCCCGACCGATCCTGAAGCTTTGCCGCCGCAACGATTTTCCGGCTGTTTCCGGTTGCAAAATTCCGGTTCCGGCGGTATATTTTTTGCTTGCGTTCCGGATGGTCCGGAGCGCCGGACATCACCGGGATTTATGAGTTATATTGATCTGCACACCCACAGCCGCTGTTCGGACGGCAGCTGCACCCCCGCCGAACTCGTGGAACTGGCCGTCGCGGCCGGCCTCAAAGCCGCCGCCCTGACCGACCACGACACCGTCGCCGGTCTCGCTGAATTCCGCGAAGCCGCCGCGCGGCACCCGGAATTTGAAGCGATCGGCGGCGTCGAAATCTCCACAATGTTCAGCAGCCGCGAGCTGCATATCGTCGGCCTCTGGGTCGACGGCGGCAGTCCGGTGCTGAATGAATTTCTGGAGGAGATGCGGCGCAACCGCGCCAAGCGCAACGAAGCGATCCGGCTCAAGCTCAACTCCCTCGGCTACGTGGTCACCTGGGACGATCCGGAATTCGCGGCCTTCAGCGACACCGCCTCCATCGGCCGCCCCCATTTCGCCCGGGTCCTGATGCGCAAATATCAGTTTTCCAGCCTGCAAAGCGTATTCGACAAGCTCCTGAAACGCAACAGTCCGGCTTATGTTCCCCGCGAACTGCCCGATCCCGTCCGCGCGATCGATGTGATCCATGCCGCCGGCGGCGTCGCCGTCTGGGCGCATCCGATCTACCGCGAACGCAACGAACGCGCCTGGGCACGCCGGATCATGAAGCGGTTCGCCCCGCTCGGACTGGATGCAATCGAGGCCTATTACAGCATGTTCGGCCCCGAAGAAACCAGAATGCTGACCGAACTGGCCGGAACTTACAACCTCGCCCTCTCCGGCGGCAGCGACTACCACGGCGAGAATTCCCCGAATCTCTCCATCGGCACCGGCCACGGCGGGCTGCACGTTCCCGCCGAGCTGCTGTCGGAACTCCGCCGCCGCCGTCCCCTCTAATGTGATGCCCGATCCGGTATTTCGCCTTCGGCGACCAAGGCGCTTCGCCCTTGGAACCCGACCGGCAAGGTGCCGGTGCCGAATACTTCAGATCCGGGAAAACCGTTCCGGTTTCCCCTCCGGACGGGGGAGGCTCCGGTAGAGACAGGCATGGTTGTACAGGAGCGGCACACCGCTCCGGTCGGCGCAAAGCCTGCTTTTTTGCAGGCTTTAGGCACTCCCTGCGCCTGCTGCCGCCGGAGGTCACGCGCGGAACCTCCAGATGCTGATCGGGTAATAGACAGATACTCTGCTGGAGGCTGATAAGAGTTTATCTGCCGATATACGCAAAGCGAGGTCAGGCAACAATACAATTGCCATATCACAGGCAAGCATATCTTTGAGTACGAGCCTTATTGAACCTTGCCTGTATGAAAAGGCGTGGAGAGTTCAGCCTCCATCAGAGTAACTTCACATCAGATGGTCAGCATCTGGCCGTTCCGCGCGTGACCTCCGGCGGCAGCAGGCGCAGGGAGTGCCCGGCGTCGGCAAAAAAGCCGATGCGGTCGCCGACCGGAGCAGTGTGCCGCTCCTGTACAATCTTGCCTGTCTCCATCAGGGCTCCCCCGCCCGGAGGGGAAACCGGAACGGTTTTCCCGGCTCTCAAGTATCCGGCACCGGCACCTTGCCGGTCGGGTTCCAAGGGCGAAGCGCCTTGGTCGCCGAAGGCGAAATCCCGAATGCTAGAGGCGGGTGTCGTATTCGACGAGCATGGCGGTTTCGTCGCAGCAGGCCTGCTTGGGGCACTTGGAGCAGTCGCTCCAGATTTTTTCCGGAAACAGAGTGCGGTCGACGATCGCGAAACCGAGCGCCTTGAAGAATTCCACCTGATAGGTGAGGGTGAAGAGCCGCCAGTGGTTGCGGCGGATTTTGAGTCCGGCGATGATGGCTTCGATCATCGCGCGGCCGATGCCTTTGCCCTGAAAGCCGGGTTCGACGACGAGGGAGCGGACTTCGAGCAGGTCGTTGCCGAAGTCGCGCACGGCGGCGCAGCCGCGTACGACGCCGTCGATTTCGGCGACCACGAAGTTGCCGAGGTAGAACCGGATATCTTCTTCGCTGCGGCTGAGGACGATAGCCTTGGCAGCGTAAATTTCAAGCAGCCGGAAGATCGTTTTCACGTCGCTTTCGACCGCTTCGCGAACCGTCAGAAGGTTTTTCACTTATCTTGCCTCGTCGTGCACCGTTTCTTCTTCAGGTTGTTCCGCTTCGGGAGCGGCGTCCGTAAACTGGCCGAAGGCGCGGAATTTGGCGTAACGCTGTTCGCGCAGCCTGGTGCCGGAGAGCTTGCGCAACTCGCTCAGGTGTCTGGCGAGTACGCCGGAGAGCAGTTCGGCGGCCTTTTCGTAATCGCGCTGGGCGCCGCCGAACGGCTCCGGGATGATTTCATCGGCGATGCCGAGCGAAAGCAGCTTTTCCGCGGTGAGCTGGAGCGCGTCCGCCGCCTGCGGCGCGAATTTGCGGTCCTTCCACAGGATCGCGGCGCACCCTTCCGGGGTGATCACCGAATAATATGCGTTTTCCATGATCAGGATGCGGTTGCCGACGCCGATGCCGATCGCGCCGCCCGAACCGCCTTCACCGATGATGACCGAGACCACCGGTACGCGCAGGTTGAACATATCGCGCAGGTTGACTGCGATCGCTTCGGCGATGTGGCGCTCTTCGCTGGAGATGCCGGGGAAGGCTCCGGGGGTATCGATGAATGTGACGATCGGCACCTCTGCCTTTTCGGCCAGCTGCATCAGCCGCAGCGCCTTGCGGTATCCCTCCGGGCTGGGCCAGCCGAAGTTGCGGTAGACGTTGGATTTCATGTCGCGCCCCTTCTGGGTGCCGATCACCATCACCGGCTTGCCCTGGAATTTGGCGAAGCCGCCGACGATCGCCTTGTCGTCGCGGAAGCGGCGGTCGCCGGAGAGTTCGACGAAGTTGGTGAACATGTGCTCGATATAGTCGAGCGTATAGGGGCGCTCCGGATGGCGGGCGAGCTGGACGCGCTGCCACGGGGTCAGGGAGCTGTAGATTTCATTCATCATCTGGTTGAGCCGCTCGGTCAGCGACGCGATCTGGTCGGAGACGTCGATGGAGTTGCTTTCGGAAAACTTCTGCATCTCTTCGATCTTCTTTTTCAATTCGATGATCGGCTTTTCAAATTCGAGATGGAATTCGGGCATGATGGTTTGCTCCCTGTATGTCTAATGGATTTTTTCTTGCTTCAATCGACGATTTCCACCGGCGTGCGGGACGGCACGATCCGGTACAGCGTCTCCACGTCGGCGTTGTGCATCCGGATACAGCCGTTGCTCTGGGATTTGGTGACGCTCGCATCGTCGCGGGTTCCGTGAATCCCGTAGCCGAGCAACGGTTTGTCGGGAGTTCCGGTCGGGGCGAGCTTGAGGAAATAATCGCCGAGCATATTCTCGGGATCGCCGTATTTGATGACCCTTCCCTCCGGCGTGTACCAGTCGGGATTTTTCAGCTTGGTCGAAATCACGAAGTCGGCGCTGGGGGTCCGGCCGAGGCGGCCGATGCCGATGTCGAACACCGCATAAAGCCTGCCGCCGGCCGGGAACTCATTGTAGAGTTTGAGCAATCGGGCGGACTTTTCCACTTTGATCTTCCACGGGCCGGGGTAGATCACCAGCCGCTTGCCGAGCGGCAGGATGTTGTTGGCCAGCGGCATCCGGCTGGAAATTTTGATCGCGTCGATGGTGGTGTCGAATTTCGCGGCGAGCCTGCTGAAATTATCACCGGATTTGACGGTATAGTCCACTGCGAACTTCTCCCGGCGCAGGCCGGAGCGCAGCAGCGCGAGGTTGGCTTCCGTCAGGAGTTTGGCCGCCTGCCGCCATTCCGGGGAGTTTTCGGCCAATCCCGGAGTCGCCAGCGCCTTTTCGGCGGCCTGAAGCGCCGCTTCGTATTTCCGGTTTTTCAGGAGCTCCCGGCCCTCGGCCAGCTGGGAGGAAAGGTCGACCGGCTGCGGATTTTCAACCTTGACCGGCCCGTCCTCCTTCGGATCGCCGATCCACGGCTTGCCCTTTTCCGGCTCCCGGGTCGGATTGGTCCAGTTTTCTTCCGGAATGGTGACGGCGGCGCCGCCGTCCGGCACGATGTCGACCTTGGCGCCGGGGTCCTCGCCTTCTCCCTCGCCCCTGCCGTCGCCGGGTGGAATAACCGGGTCGCCCGGCAACTCGGTTGCTGTATTCTCATCGACCGGCGGGGGGGCGGTTGTTTTATCTTCCGGTTTGCCGCTTTCAGCGGAATTGCCGGTCAGCGTATCGATTTCAGGAGTTTGGCCGTTTTCCACCGGAACCGGCGGATTTACGGAAGGCATCGTTTCCTCATTGGGCATCAGCCAGTAGATCAGCCCGGCGGTGATCGCCGCGATCACAATGAAAATCACGATAAGACGAAGCCGCCTGCCCCAGGCGCCGGGCTCCGGCGGAAGCGGTTCATTGTCAAACTCATAATCGATCTTGGCCATTGCGGCTCCGGGTTGTCGTTTTTCTCGAATAGCACACGATTACAGTAATATATACCGGATTGGATAATTTTCAATTTCAGATCGCCCCGGAATCGGCAAAAACGCACGCAATAAGCCGTTTCCGGTATCCGCCGCGCTTGCAATTTTCCGTTTTTTGCGGTATATTTTATATTCACGAATCCCATAAATTTTGAAACAGGCGGCCTCCCGGACCACAGGAGGCATCACTCATAAGTGCAGGAACAACAATCATGGAAACACAGACGACCGGACTTCTGAAGGGCAGCGAAATCACGATCAAATGTTTGGAGCTTCTCGGAGTTGACGTCGTATTCGCGTATCCGGGCGGACAGGCCATCGAGCTGCATCAGGCATTGAGCCGCTCCGGAATGCGCGTGGTGCTGCCGCGCCACGAGCAGGGCGGCGCTTTCGCAGCGGGCGGCTATGCACGCGCCAGCGGCAGGGTCGGCGTCTGCATGGCCACCAGCGGCCCCGGCGCTACCAACCTCGTTTCCGGCATCGCCGACGCCTATATGGATTCGATCCCGACAGTGTTCATCACCGGGCAGGTGCCCAGCTCGATGATCGGCAAGAACGTGTTTCAGGAAACCGACATCATCGGCGTGACCCGCCCGATCGTGAAGCACAGTTTTCTGGTGCTTGACGCGAACGACATTCCCCGCATCATGCGCGAGGCCTTCTATATCGCGCAGTCCGGCCGTCCCGGTCCGGTGGTGGTCGACATCCCGAAGAACGTGCAGCAGCAGAAGTGCAAGGTCGATTTCGATCAGGCTCCCGAATTGAAATACTATCACCCCGACCCGGCGCTCGACCCGGCTGCGGTCGGCAAAATCAAGGCGATGATCGCCGCGTCGAAGCGCCCCTGCATCTATGCCGGCGGCGGCATCATCTCGGCGGGCGCGTCGGAGGAACTGGTCAAATTCGCCGAATCCTACAACATCCCGGTCGTGACGACCCTGATGGGGATCGGCGCGATTCCGGACAGTCACCCGCTGTCGCTGCGCTGGCTCGGCATGCACGGCACCGTTTACGCGAACTACGCGGCCAACGAGTGCGACCTGCTGCTCGCTTTCGGCGCGCGCTTCGACGACCGCGTGACCGGCAATCCGAAGAGTTTCGCAGTGGGCGCGAAGATCGTTCATGTCGATATCGACGACTCCGAAATCAACAAGAACAAGCCTGCCGACCTCGGCGTGCTCGCCGATATCAGGGAAGTGCTGACCAAGCTCAATGAAGCCCCGGAACCGCAGGAGTACGCCGAGTGGTTCGCCCGCATCCGCGAGTGGAAAAAGAAGTATCCCTTCCACTACCGCAACAAGCCGGACCACGTGCAGCCGCAGTTCGTGATGGAAACGCTGTCGCGCCTGACCAGAGGGCAGGCGGTGATCGTCCCCGGCGTGGGGCAGCACCAGATGTGGGCGGCCCAGTATTACGATTACAACTATCCGCGCCAGCTGCTGACCTCCGGCGGGCTCGGCGCGATGGGCTTCGGTCTGCCCGCCGCGATGGGCGCGAAGGTCGCCTGCCCCGAAAAGACCGTGATCAACATCGACGGCGACGGCAGCTTCCAGATGAATATTCAGGAATTGGGAACGCTGTTCGTGGAGGAGATCCCGGTCAAGATGATCATCCTCGACAACCAGCACCTCGGCATGGTCGCGCAGTGGGAGGACCGCTTCTACAACCACAACCGCGGCAATACCGTGCTGGGGCGCTGCAAGGGCAGCAACGGCTGCGGTTCCGCCAAAAACTGCGACGACTGTGACGGCACCCGCTGCACCGGCCGCCCCTATCCCGACTTCGTGATGATCGCGAACGGCTACGGCATTCCCGGCCGCAACGTGTTCACCCGCGAGGAACTGGTCCCGGCGATCGAGGAAATGCTCGCCGCCGACGGCCCGTTCCTGCTCGACGTGCATACCGGTTACGAGGAACATGTGCTGCCGATGATCCCGCCGGGCGGCGACTACACCGCCATTATCATGGAGTAGGCCCCGTTCCGGCAGGCCCGCGTAATTGAAATTCTGCAAACACAGGTGATCGCTGATGAAACTTCTGGTGAAACCTTCCCGCATTTGCGGCTCGATCGCGGTGACGGGGTCCAAATCCCATACGATCCGCGGCATCGCGGCGGCGCTGATGGCCGACGGCGTCAGCACGCTGTATGCGCCGCTGGAGTCCGCCGACACCCGTTCCACATTGGAGGCGGCCAAACTGTTCGGAGCGAAGGTCCGGGAGTTCCCGGACCGGTGGGAGATCACCGGAACCGGCGGCCGTTTCGCCGATCCGGGCCGTACCGTCGACCTCGGCAACTCCGGGACGGGGCTGCGGATGCTGACTTCGCTGGCCGCGCTGCAGGGCTTCCGGATCGGTTTCGACGGGGATGCCTCGCTGCGCACCCGGCTGATGTCCGGCTTGCTCGGCGCGCTGGAAAAGCTCGGGGCAACCGTGGAATCCTCGAACGGCAAGTGCCCTTTCTCCATCCGGGGGCCGCTGCGCGGCGGCGCGACCACGGTGGACGGCACCACCTCGCAATTCCTGACCTCGCTGCTCTTCGCGCTGCCGAATGTCGGGGGCGATTCGACCGTTGACCTTGAATTTCTGCATGAAAAGCCTTATATCGACATCACGCTGTCGTGGCTGGACTCCTTCGGCATCCGCTACCGCAGGAGCGACGACATGCTGCACTGGGAGATTCCGGGCGGGCAGCATATCCCGGCATTCAGGCGGGTGATCCCGGCGGACTTCTCCACGGCGGCATTCCCGCTGGTCGCGGCGGCGCTGGCCGGCGACGGCGTCGAGATCCGCAACCTCGATTTCAGCGATGCGCAGGGAGACAAGCACGTATTCCGGCTGCTGGAGGAGATGGGGGCGGTGATCGAACGGGGCGGGCAGCTCCGCGTCCTTCCGGGCGGGCGGCTGGCCGGATGCGTTCTCGATTTGAATTCCACCCCCGATGCGTTGCCGGTGATGGCGGTTGCGGCGGCGCTGGCCGACGGCGAAACCCGTCTGGAGAATGTGCCGCAGGCGCGGGTCAAGGAGACCGACCGGATCGCGGTGATGAATGCCGAACTTACCAGAATGGGGGCCGATATCGAGGAACTGCCGGATGGCATGATCATCCGCGGCGGCAGGCTCCATGGTGCGCAGGTGCACAGCCACGCCGACCACCGGATCGCGATGGCGCTGGCCGTGGCCGCCCTCGCCGCCGACGGGGAAACCGTGATCGAACAGGCGGAGGCGGCATCCGTCACTTATCCGGGGTTTATCCGTGATTTCCGGGAGCTTGGCGCGGATTTCACCGTGATGGAATAACAATCGGGAATTTCGCTCCAAAAGGAGCGAAATCCCCGGTGCTTCGTGGCTCCTGACAGGTGATAAAATTGCGGGTTTTTATGGTCTGTTGTTTATTCCGGTTTGACAAAATGGTGTGGTGGGGGTATATTTAGTGAATAGTTTCCATTACAGTCAATATAAAACGGTGCAAAGGGGGTGAAAGTCATGGATACCGAAGTTCGCGTCAAAAAAGGTGAAATCATCGACCGCGCCCTGCGCCGTCTGAAGAAGAAGCTCGACAAGGAAGGTACGCTCAAGGAGCTGCGCAATCGCCGCCACTACGAGAAGCCGTCCGAAATCAAGCGCCGCGAGGCCAAGCAGCGCCGTCATTGATCGGCACTGTGTTTGTTCGGGAAAACGTCCAAGCGATCCGTCGTTTGGGCGTTTTTTCATATCCGGCTTGCAAATTTCTCCGGAACATGATATGGTGAAGGCAAATACGGGGTGGAGGATATGAGTTTGACGTTTCTGGTTGTTCCGGCGCTGTTCGGGCTGCTGATTGCGATTCTGGTCATACAGATCAGGATTTACCGCGGCATGCGGAAACTGCCCGGCGGAGAGGCGCTGGCGCCGCTGGTCCGTCCCGGCTTCGGCTGGAAGCTCTGGGGCGGCCTGAATCTGTTGTATTGGGCGGCCTTTGCAGGCTCGCTGCGGCTTTCTTTTCACACGTTCCGGGAATTGGATATACAGATCGGGCAATTCCATGAGGGGGTTCTGATCGCAGTGCCGGTGTTTTTCCTGATTGCCGGACTGGCCACGCTGCTTGGGGCGGAGAAGATTCGGTTCAAATGCCCATTGTGGACGGCATGGGTGGCGAGTTTCCTTGCCGCACTTGTTGCAGGCGTACTGCTGGTTCTCCCGACTTGCGTTCTGGTTGAGCGGCTGGGGTGAGCGGATATGGGGCGGATGCTTTCTTTCGACCTTGCGGTGATCGGCGGCGGCCCGGCCGGGCTGATGGCGGCCTGCACCGCCGCGGAGCGCGGGCGGACGGTGGTTGTGCTGGAATATCTGCCGTCGCCCGGCCGCAAGTTGCTCACCTCCGGGGCGGGGAAATGCAACCTGACCAATGTGCTCGAACCTGATGAGATGGCGGCGCGTTTCGCCTGCAATGCGCACCGGATCCTGCCGGCGCTGCGTGCGCTGCCGCCTTCCGCATTGCGGCGGTGGTTCGCGCGGCGCGGCGTGCCGACCGGGTGCAAAGACGGGTTCCACTATTTCCCGGTTTCCGAACGGGCGCGGGATGTGCTGGAAGCGCTGCTGGCGGAGGCGCAGCGGCACGGCGTTCGTTTTTATTCCGGTTCTCCGGTGCGGGAATTGCTGCTCGACGGCGGGGCGGTTGCGGGCGTCCGTACCGATTCTCTGGAGATCCGCGCTCCGCGGGTTCTGGTTGCGACCGGAGGGAACGGCTATCCGGCGCTCGGCGGACGCGGTTCCGGCTATGAACTTGCCCGGCAGGCCGGCCATGCCGTGCTGACGCCGGTTCCGGCGCTGGTGGGGCTGCGTACCGCAGAGAGGTGGCCCGCGGAACTGGCCGGGCTGGTGCTTGAAGACGCCGCCGTCCGGCTCGGCCCGAAAGCATCGGGCCGGGGAGAATTGCTGTTCACGCATACCGGCGTCTCCGGCCCGGCAGTGCTGGATCTTTCGGGCCGGATCAACCGGCGACTGCTGACGGAGAAGCAGCTGACGCTTTCGGTGAACCTGATCGCGGAGCGCGATGCGGAGTTCTGGAAGCGGGAGCTTCTGCAATGGAGTCGCTCCGACGGCAGGAAACAGCTCGGCACCCTGCTCGCGCGCCACTTCAGCCGTCAGCTGGCGGAACGGCTCTGCGGGATTTCCGGCAATTGCGCCGGACTCCGCGCCGCCGGGGTGCCCGTCGGGGTCCGGGATTCCCTGATCGCGAACCTGACGAAGCTGCCGCTGGCCGTGACCGGCTCCGACGGCTGGGAAAAGGCGATGGCGACCGACGGCGGCGTGCCGCTCGATGAAATCAATCCGCGCACGATGGCGAGCCGCCTGTGCGCCGGACTGTATTTCGCCGGGGAGGTGCTGGCGGTCGGCGCGCCCTGCGGCGGCTATAACCTGCAATGGGCGTTCAGCTCCGGCTTCACCGCCGGCAGCAATTCCTGATTGGAACAGGCATCCGGGTTGACAAATTTCCTTACGTTAAAATTGCACAACGCATCAAACGTAAGGAGAATATTTCATGTCTGATTCCTTTTTGCCTGCCGTGACGGCCGGGGACGGCATCGCCGTTGAGCGTACCGTCTACGGCTATCGCGTCCATCTGGATCAGGAGAGCATTCCGGCCGCCGCCGCTTCGGAGCCTTACACCGGCTATTTCAAGGTGATTGCGGCGGAAGAGGGCGGAAGCGTCCGCATCGTCGACGGTTCAGTCGGCAATACCGGCGCTCCGGCCGGATACGTCTATATCGACCGTTTCTATCTGCAGGAGGAGGTGGTCGAAAGCGGTGCTCCGGCGATCGGCCTGCGCCGTTTCCGGGTTCCGGTTCCAGCCGGCACGCTTGCGGTAGACGGCAGCGGCATCGCGACGCTGGCGCTGACGCTGGTTGCGGATGGTGGCCCTTATGACGATCCGTGCTGGGGAAAGGTTTCCATCTCCACTGCCTATCGCTTCACCACGGAGGTTCCGAAGCCGGAAACCGGGGAGTTTATCGTAGTGCTGGCGAAGGTCCGCCGTGAGCCGGACGGGACGCTTGCCGTCTTTCAGCAGCAGCATGGGGTGCCGGAGGGGGCAATCCAGCTCAAGGGAATCGAACTGGAATCCGACTCCGGCTCCGGCTCCGGTTCGGAAAGTTCCGGCAGTTCCGAAAGCGGTGGAGAATCCGAGTCCGGCGGCAATTCCGAGTCGGGGGGCGGCGAAGGCCCCGGCGGCGGCTCCGAATCGGAGGGGGGAGATTTCTCGGAGTCGGGCAGCGACGGTGACGGCTCCGGCGCGGAGAGTGAAAGCTCCGGCGAAGGAGGCGGCGAAAGTTCCGGCGAAGGAGGCGAAGAGAGTTCCGGCGGCGGTTCTGAATCCGGCGGAGAAGGCTCCGGCGGGGAGCCGCCCGATCCCCCCGATCCGCCGGGCCCGCCCGATGAATCTTCCTCCGGCGGCGAGGGTTCCGGTGGAGACGGCTCCGGCGGCGGCGGTTCGTCCAGCGACGAAGTGATTCCGGGGCAATACTACCTGGTCTGCCACCGCCGGTTCGTGGCGACGTGGGGATGTCTGGCCGACGGCGCCGGAATCTACCCGGAAATCCTGACGCTTCAGGCTCCGTTTTCCTTCACGCTCGGCTGTACCGATGTCCCCCACTTCAACCCGGATACCGGCGAACCGAATATGCCGACCGCCAACCTCTACAGCCTGATTGCGGGGCCGTTTGAGGAAAAGCTGGGGGCGGACAACTACCTCTACGCCAATCTGGAAAGCATCAACCGCAGCTGTCTGGGAGAATAAGCGATGACCGTCAATCAACATTCCTGCGTCGACTGCGCGATCAAGCATCTGGCGAGCGCCGTGGTGATCGCCCGTGAAATTCTGACCGGCTACAACACGCCGCAATACCGGCTGGCGCTGATCGGTAACCTGAATGAAGCTCAGGAACAACTCTCCGGCATCGATCCGAAGCTGGCGAACCATATCCGGAGCCTGCGGCTGAAGCTCGCGCCGGAAGGGCTGGAGCTGGCATTCGACCAGAGCATGATCCGGCGTATCGAACTGTGCGCGCTCGCCGCCGACTGGCGGCAGCGGCACGGGCTGTACCGCAAGGCGCCGGACCGGGAAGCGGTGCGGACCGCGGCGCTGCCCGCTCCCCGGAAGTGCCGCTGCTCAAAGGATGCTCCGGTCGATGTGCTGGTTCCGCTCAGCGCCGACGGCAGCATATCCGCCAATGACGAGCTGCGTTTCGCGCTGCGTTCGATCGAGCGCAACCTGAAAGGCTATCGCAATCTGGTGCTGGTGTCGGACCGGCCGCCCGCCGGATTCGGGGAGTACCGTTTCATTCAGGCCTCCGACGTGTATCCGCGCAAGCAGATGAACATCCACCATGCGCTGATGACCGCATTCCGGGCAGAGGGCATCGCCGACGAAGTGATCTTCTGGGCTGATGACAATGTGCTGCTGGAGGAGATGCACGTGACCGAGCTGCCGGTGACGGCGCGCCGGGACGGGCTGCTCGGTTTCTCCAACGCTCCCGACGCCCGGATCTGGCACCGGAGTCTGCGCAATACCGGGGAGGCGCTGCGGAAAGCGGGGTATCCGGCGGTGAATTACGAAGCGCATACGCCGGTGCGGTTCAATAAGGAGCGTTATCTGGCGCTGGAACGGGAGTTCGACTTCTACTCCGAAGTCGGCCTCTGCTATATCTCGCTGTACCTGAACCGTTACGGCGTGCCGGAGGCGGTTCCGATGACGGAGGTGAAAGCGACCTGTGAGAGTGAAACGGTCGACGTCTCCCGGCTGACGGGCAAACGGTTCCTCGGTTACCATGACGCGGCGGCTCCGGCGCTTTTCCCGCTGCTGCGGCAGCGTTTCCCGGAGCCTTCGAAGTGGGAGCGTTTCCCAAAATCCGGCCCGCTCTATTCCGGCGAGCCGCAGATCGGCGTGGTGCTGGGCACGTTCGGCAGCGCGCCGCACATCGACCTCGGGCTGCACTGGCTGGTCAATGTGAACCGCCTGCCAGTGCTGGTGGTGGATGACGGTTCGGACGACGCGCGGCTGGAGGAGGTCTGCGCCCGGTACGGGGCGCAATTCCTGCGTCTGCCGGTGCGTCACGGCCACTGGGCGGGGGATATGCGGATCTTCGCGGAGGGGCTGGAGTGGGCGGCTGCGAACGGCATTGAACTTCTGGTCAAGCTGTCGCGCCGTTTCATCCCGACCCGGGAGTGGGCCGGTGAGCTGGCGGAGCTGGCGCGGGCGTCGAACGCGGTGACCTTTTCGAGCTATACGACCAGCTACGGCTACGGCTTCCGCACCGAGGCGACCGGAATGCTGACGGCGGCGTGGGCGCCGCTTGCGGAACAGCTTCGCAAAGAGGCGCAGCCGGGAAAGCGGATTTTCGTGGAACAGCGGCTGCACCGCGCCGCGCGGCAACTGGCCGACGAGTGGCTGACGCCGGAGTTCGCGGCTTACCGCCAGCTGCACTGTCCGGGCCGGGGACGTTCCGGGTACGCGCTGTGGTCGGCCCTGCTCGGAACCGACCGGAAACGGAAGTATCCGGGCCTGCTCTGGCACAACGCCAATCCGCCGGAGGAGTACGCCGAAGCGGCCCGTCAGGCCGGGCTGCCCTATCGGGTTGAAGATTTCAGATAATTCTCTCTGAAAAAAATGATATCCGGCTTGACAAAAGCGGAAGATGGAATATATTAAACGTACCAGTTCACTGGTATGGGCGGCTAGCTCAGCTGGCTAGAGCGCTGCTTTCACACGGCAGAGGTCATGAGTTCGAGTCTCGTGCCGCCCACCATTTTCCGGTTTTCATCCACCTCGCAAGGGTGGATTTTTTTTATTCTTCCATGATTCTTCCTGCGGATTTTTGATGAATTTTGGGGGGCGGCGGAAGTGGCTGCGCTACCGTTTCAGCTATTTTTATTTTTTTAGTAACGATAATTTTTCTTATTTTTTTAAAGCATGTATCGCATTTGTTTCAATGCGTTGCGGTTCTTGAGGATACCTTGTTCCTTCGGGGAGCGGAACCGGGGAAAAGGGATGTTTTTTATACCGCTTCGGACGAAAAAAACGGCTTGGCGCGATTGCATTTTTGCCGGAATGGTGTATCGTAAAAGACACAACATATAGCAATCAGTGATTGCAGGGACACAATATATAGTGACAGGGAAAATGAAGATTGTAAAGAGAAGCGGTGCGGAGGAAGAGTTCTCCGTCGCGAAAATTCTGGCTGCCGTGACAAAGGCCAACCAGACTGTGGAATTCAAGAACGCGTTGACTGCGCAGCAGATAGAGGCGATCGGCGAGTATGTCTCCGGCATCTGCAAGGCGCTCGACCGGGCGTTGTCGGTCGAGGAGATTCAGGATATCGTCGAGACCCGGATCATGCAGGAGGGCGCTTTTGAAGTCGCCAAGAAGTACATCACCTACCGGTATGTGCGCAACCTGATCCGGCAGGCCAACACCACCGACAACCAGATCCTGAGCCTGATCGAGTGCAACAACGAGGAGGTCAAGCAGGAGAATTCCAACAAGAATCCGACCATCAACAGCGTTCAGCGCGACTACATGGCCGGCGAAGTCTCCAAGGACATCACCCGGCGGCTGCTGCTGCCGCCGGAGATCGTCGAAGCGCACGAGCAGGGATTGATCCACTTCCACGACATGGACTACTTCGCGCAGCACATGCACAACTGCGATCTGGTCAACCTGGAGGATATGCTGCAGAACGGCACCGTGATCTCCGGCACGCAGATCGAGAAGCCGCACAGCTTTTCGACCGCCTGCAACATCGCCACGCAGATCATCGCGCAGGTCGCCAGCAACCAGTACGGCGGGCAGAGCATCACGCTGACCCATCTCGCGCCGTTCGTTCAGGTGTCGCGCAGCCGCATCCGCACCGAAGTGCTGGAGGAGTTTGAACTCGCCGGGGCGGCGGTCAGCGAGGAGCGGCTCAACGCGATCGTGGAAAAGCGTGTGCGTGACGAGGTCGCCCGCGGCGTGCAGACCATCCAGTACCAGGTCGTCACGCTGATGACCACCAACGGGCAGGCTCCGTTCGTGACCGTTTTCATGTACCTGAACGAAGCGAAGAGCGAGCAGGAGAAAAAGGATCTCGCGATCATCATCGAGGAGGTGCTCAAGCAGCGCTATCAGGGGGTCAAGAACGAGGCGGGCATCTATATCACTCCAGCCTTCCCGAAACTGATCTACGTGCTCGAAGAGGATAACGTCGACGAAAGCGGCGAATACTACTACCTGACCCGGCAGGCGGCGAAATGCACCGCGAAACGGCTGGTGCCGGACTACATCAGCGAAAAGAAGATGAAGGAGCTGAAAGAGGGCAACTGCTTCCCGGTGATGGGCTGCCGCTCCGCCCTGACGCCGTGGCGCGACGCCAACGGCAACTACAAGTTCTACGGGCGTTTCAATCAGGGCGTGGTCACGCTGAATCTGGTGGATATCGCGCTGTCGAGCGAAAGGGATATGGACCGCTTCTGGAAGATCTTCGACGAACGGCTCGCCCTCTGCTACAAGGCGCTGATGTGCCGCCACAACCGGCTCAAGGGGACGCTTTCGGATGCGGCTCCGATCCTGTGGCAGTACGGCGCGATCGCCCGGCTCAAGAAAGGCGAGCCGATCGATCCGTTGCTGTACAACGGATATTCGACGATTTCGCTGGGGTACGCGGGGCTTTGCGAATGCGTCCGCTACCTGACCGGCAGGAGCCACACCGATCCCGAAGCCACTCCGCTGGCGATCCGGATCATGGAGCATATGAACGCCGCCTGCAACCGCTGGAAGAAAGAGACCACCATCGGCTTCGGCATCTACGGCACTCCGCTGGAGTCGACGACCTACAAATTCGCCCGCTGCCTGCAGAAGCGGTTCGGGATCATCCCCGGCGTCACCGACCGGAACTACATCACCAACAGCTATCACGTCCACGTGTCGGAAAAGATCGACGCTTTCGACAAACTCGCATTCGAAGCGAAGTTCCAGTCGCTCTCCTCCGGCGGCGCGATCAGCTATGTAGAAGTGCCGAACATGCAGAACAACATCGAAGCGGTGCTTCAGGTGATCCGCTTCATCTACGACAACATCATGTACGCCGAGCTGAACACCAAGAGCGACTACTGTCAGGAGTGCGGCTTCGACGGCGAAATCGAGATTGTCAAAGATGAATCCGGCAAACTGATCTGGCGCTGCCCGAAGTGCGGCAACACCGACCAGAGCAAGATGAACGTCGCCCGCCGCACCTGCGGCTACATCGGCACGCAGTTCTGGAACCAGGGGCGCACCCAGGAGATCCGCGACCGCGTGATGCACCTGTAGGATACGCTGCCTCCGGCGGCCGGGGTATTATCTGTCAGTTAATTTGCTCTACCGGCGGTATGCGCCACCGGGTGCTACCCGGTCGGGTTGCAAGGCGAAGCGCCTTGCCCGTCGGAGACAGTTGTGCGCTATGCGCCCAGCTACCGGAGCCTGATTGAAAATCAGGCCGCGTAGCGCACAAGGTCTGAAGGCCGCAGGCCGTAAGACCCGCCTGCCGCGAATGCGGCATGGCTTCCCCCGGCAGATATGAGAGCTGATTGAACAGGAGAAATAACACGATGAATTACGGTACGGTCAAATCGGTGGACATCGCCAACGGCGACGGAGTGCGGGTTTCGCTGTTCGTGTCGGGCTGCACCCATCACTGCCCCGGCTGCTTCAACCCGGAAACGTGGGATTTCGGCTACGGCGTTCCGTTCGACCGCGGGGCGGAGGAGCGCATCATGCGGCTGCTGGACCGCTCCTATATCAACGGCCTGTCGCTGCTCGGCGGCGAACCTTTCGAACCGGAGAACCAGCGCGCGCTGCTGCCGCTGGTTCGCCGCGTCCGGGCTGAACTGCCGAAAAAAGATATCTGGGCTTATACCGGCTATATTTACGACCGCGACCTGCTGCCCGGCGGCCGCGCGTACTGTGAAGCGACCGATGAACTGCTCGATGCGCTGGCGATGCTGGTCGACGGTCCGTTCATCGAGAGCCGCAAGGATATTTCACTGAAGTTCCGCGGTTCCGACAACCAGCGGCTGATCGACATGGCGGCGACCCGCCGCGGCGGGGAAATCGTGCTGCTGGGCTGAGGTGTCGAACTCGCCGCCGCCGGCGGGACAGGCGATGTCGCGGCCGTTCCACTCCAGCGTGAAGGGGGAGCGGCTTCTGACGTGCAGCCGTCCGTTTTCATGGAGCAGTGTGACCGTTTCTCCGCCGAAACGCAGGTTGCGCACGCCGCAGCGTCCGGTTCCGGGGCAGTTCCAGCGGATTCGGCGTGCCGCCGCATCGACCTGGTGGATGCCGATCACATTTTCGATCAACAGTGAAACCGGTCCCAGCGCCGACCAGCCGCAGAAATCGGGGCGGCAGAATTTGCCGTTCTTGCTGGTGGAGGGGCGGGGCGCGGTCGGGCTGTAGCACTCCCAGATGGTGTGCGGCGAAAATTCCTCGAAGGTGCGCTGCATGTGCCGGAGCAGCCTGACTGAAAGTTGCCGGGCGAGGTCGAAGCAGCCGTACTTTTCCAGCGCCTTGATTACAATGTAGGCGGTCGGCACCCAGACGCCGCCGCGCCAGTAGCCGCCCGCCGGATCGAAGGCGGGATCGGAGCGCGACACCGACGGACACGGCGCGACGCCGCCCAGCATCCGGTCATCAGTCAGGGTTCGCGCTGCCGTTTCCAGTTGCTCCGGCGTACCCATCTCCGCGAGGAACGGCCAGAAGGAGGCCGGTGTCAGCACCCGGCAGAACTCCCGCCCGTGCGAAATCAGCCGGTCGAAATAACAGCCGGAGGCTTCATCCCAATATTGTTGCATCAGCTCTTTCTTCTGCTCGTACCTCAGCAGGAAACGGGCCGCGCACTCCGGATTCCCGACCGCTTCGGCGAGGCGGGCGATCGACAGCGCCGCCAGCCCCTGCTGGGCGAGCAGGTCCAGCCACAGAATGCCGTCATAGTGGTTGCCCGCGCCGCGCGGCGTGTTGTCCATGCCGGAAGGGAGGCCGCTCCACATGTAGCCGAGCCGGAGCCGCTTGGCCAGGCGCGGCATCGCGGCCCAGTCGAACAGCTGCCCGGAGTCGCCGTTTTCAAACCAGTCGTAGCAGCGTTCGAGACTGCGGGTGCGGTTGATGAGCCGGTCCGCCCGCTCCGCCGCGCCGGAAATGCGGTAGAGCAGCAGTTCGGTCCACGCGAACAGCGGCGGGTTGTCCGGGTGGTGCACCAGGATGTCGGATGAACACCGGTTTTCCATCACATCGTAGAAGTTGTCCAGCGTCTGTTCGACCGGAAACGCCGGGCTGTACCGGGCGAAGTGGGCCATCAGGCAGCTGTCCCAGATCCAGATCCGGTTGGTCCGGCACCCTTCGTTCAGATAGGGGGAGTGGGGCAGCCGGTCCGATTCGAATACGTGATCCCACGCCTGACGCCACGCGAATTCGCCGAGCCGGACGAAGCCGGGTTCGCCGTCGCAGACCGGCTGCGGGACGGTTTCCGCCGGGAAGGGGAGCGCGACGGGCCGGAAGAGGAGGGAGGAAGTGTCCGGCATGGTGTTCACTCCCGGATCAGTTCGTAGGCGAAGACCGCTTCGGGATGCCGGAAGTTGTCGATTTCGAGCCGGAGCGAACCGTCGGGCTGCGCCTGAGCCGGAATCCGGGCGATCCGCTTCCCGGCGGTGTCAAGCGCGTGAAATTCCCAGCCGCCGCCCGGAAGGCGCAGCGAAACGCGCGCCGTATTGCGCCGGGCAAGGAACGGCGTCCGGCCCCACGATTCGAGCCGGTCCAGTTTGTCGTTGCCGAACTTCATGCCGGAAGCCTGCGTGTTGGTCAGGTGCATCAGCACAAGCCGGTGCGCATCGTCGATCCGTTCCGCATCGACCGGCAGCAGCGCGAAAACGGCAAAGGCGTCCCGGTTGTCGACGCTGAGACGGCGGCCGGAGAGCTGCTGTTTCGGGCCGAGGGTCAGCACTTCGGCGCCGGGGGCGGTGATGCGCAATGTCCGGTCGCGGCGGTTCAGCTCCAATTGGCCGTCCGGGCTGGTGAAGCGGCCCGCCGCCGCGTCGTAACACTCCTGCGGGAGCTGTCCGGCTGCGATCAGGTCGGGGATCAGCTTTTCGGAGCTTCGGAAGACCGGAACCGCCCTGCCGGAGGGCGGCGTTCCGGCGCCGATATCGATCAGCGCGCCGACCCCTTCGTGAGCGTCCGGTGTGACCGCAACGCCGATCCGGGCGAGGAAACCGAGGTCGCAGAAGGACTCGGGGGCTTCAGCCTCCCCTCCTTTGCGGAACGGCTCGGTGACGACGGCGGCGAACGCCCGTTCGGCAGGCCTGATGCCGCCGGCGAGGAACAGTTGCGCGCCGATGCGCTGCGAGAACGCCTTGACCGGGTCGGTGGCGATGTCGAAGAAGCCCCGGGTATTGCCGGGATTGGTCACCGCGTTGAGGCTGTGGGCGTAGGCGAACGGGAACAGCCCGTCCCAGCCCTGAAACGCCGCATAGCCCGCCATCAGCGCCGGTCCGGCGGCCCGGTAGCGGTTCGGGTTGGCGTAGTCGAATTCGGAGACCGTGAAGCCTTTGCCGAAGAGCCGGGTCGGGAACAGCCGTCCGGGGACGCCGGGGCGCGACTTCAGCGCGTTGATCTGGTTGGGCAGCACCGGCAGCTGCCACGGTTTTTCGGCGAAACGCGGGTGATCCCAGTAGGCGTGGTTGTCCACGAAATCATAGTGCGACCGGTCGGCGGCCAGGGCGATTCCGTTCTGGAAATTCTGATCGGTGAGCAGGACCCGGCAGCCGAGGCCGCGCAGGAATTTCTCCATCTGCCGGTAGCGGCCCACCGCAAGACCGGAAAGAAATTCAGCGAAACTCCCCTGCGGGTGATCGGCCTGCCACTTCTTGAACGCGGCGTTGTACAGCTTTGCCGCCCGGGGCGTCCGGTTCCACCAGGAGGCGGGATTGCCCTCGTTGACCAGCGAAAGCGTGATCAGGGCCGGATCATCCTTCAGCGCGAGCCCGGTGTGGGGATTGACCCGGGTGAGGAACGCGGCGGCCCATCTCTCCCAGTCGGCGTAGACCGCGTCGTCCACGTAGAAGAGCGCCTTGTATTCGGCGGGGGTGGCGATCGCGCCCGCCGTACCGAGTTCGGCGGCGGGAATGTTCCGGCGCGAAACGTAAATATCGGTGGTGTAGTAGATGCCGCGCTTTTTCAGGCAGGCGAGAAAATAGTCCAGCCGGTCGGCGCGCTCCGGATCGATGCGCGACGGATTCCGGCCTCCGCGGTCGTAGATCTCGTTGTCGTGATGGTGGATGCGCACTGCATTGAAGCCGAAGGCCGCGAGACGGTCGGCCAGCTCTTCCGCCTGTTTCCGGTTCGGCAGCTGGGAGTCGCCGACGAAGTTCGCGCCGTAAAAGCGGACCGGCGTTTCCGGCCGGTCGCGGAAGACGAACCTGCCGTCCGGACCGGCGATCACGGGGCCGTACTTGCCGGCCGGGGCGTCGAGCCGTGCCGAAAAATCCAGCGCACTGCCTTTTTCGACGTTCCGGTGGTAGGTGAAAGGCTTCCACTGCTCCCCCGGAGCCGCGACGTAGGCGGGACGCACGATCGAGCCGAGCGGCGGCCCGAACGCCCCGGCTTTACCGCTGCGGAGCCGAAAGGTGATTTCCGCCTTGCCGATTTCCGTGCCGGAGTGCGGCACAAAGCCGAGACGCATTCCATAGGAGGCCCCGTCCCACTTGCGCCCGTCCTGAATGCGCAGGAAGAAATCCCCCTCGAACAGGATTTCGCCGTTGCGGGTCGGCAGCCGCAGCCGCTTCAGCTTTCTGGAGATGATCTCTTCGCCGTTGAACTCTTCGGGAAAGCGGATCAGCTTGCCGTCCGCCTCGAAAGCGGTTCCGCCGTATTGCGAAATCAGCAGGGCGCTCTGCAGGCAGAGGAAGCGGATTGCGGAAGGACGGTCGAATTTCGCCTTGCCGGAGAATTCGCCGCCGCCGTCCGCCGTCGGATTCAGCGCGAGCGTCAGCGTTCCCGGCGCCGCGCCGGGAAGGTTGAGCCGGTAGCGCTGGAGCTGTCCGCTCTCTTTTTCCTGCAAATCGAATACCTGTTTCGCCGAGGCGGGCTGCAGGGTGTGCCACTGGGAGGTGAATGCGGAAAGCGTTCCGCGCCATCTGTCAAGTTCGAGGGTGCCGCCGTCGAGCAGCCGGGGGTTTTCTCCCCGCAGGAGTGCGGCGGTGCCGAGCAGCACGGTAAGGACGCGCGTGAATCCGGTCATGTTTATTTCCCTTTCGTGGTGAAAATATCTGGATCGATTTTCGCGGGTGATCATTTCCCGGCGAAGAGCCTGCCGACGACTCCGGCGGCCAGCTTGGGATGCCGGAAACCGTCGTAAAGTCCGGCGAAATTGCAGGCGAGCGGTTTGCAACGGATATTCGCTCCCGAACGCAGGTAGCTGCGGGTGTCGTGGTATTGCCAGACGGTGAAGCCGCAAAGCTCCGGGCGGGCGAAAATTGCCCGGATTACGGTTTCGAGATACTCCGCCTGAAATTCCTCCGACCACTGGGCGGCGGCGGAATCGTGCGCGCCGTAGATGCCGCAGGTTCCCATCTCACCGACCATCAGCGGTTTATTCGGATGAAGCGAGCGGAAGCGGCGGATGATTTCATCGCAGGCCGGTTTGATTCTCTCCAGCGGATCGCCGTCGTTTTCCGCGTCGATCCAGCCGGGATAGGTGTTGAAGGCGATCACGTCCGCCAGTCCGGCGCAGATGTCGGCATCGACATGATTGCAGGCAAAGGTGATCGGGCGGCTGCCGTCTTCTTCGCGTATCGCTTCGGCCAGTCTTGTACAAAGCGCGTATCCCTGCGGCGATGCGGAGTCGAATTCGTTCAGGAAGCCCCACAGGATCACCGCCGGGTGGTTGACGCTGCCGCGCACCATAAGGCGGGTCTGAAGTTCCTGCAATCGAATGAATTCCGGATCGGCCATCTGTTCGGCGGTATTGCCCCATCCGAGGCTTTCCTCCCAGACCAGCAGGCCGGCTTCATCGCAGAGGTCGAGGAAGCGGCAGTCCTGCGGGTAGTGGCTGCCGCGCACGAAGTTGCAATTCATCCGGCGCAGGTTCTGCAGGTCTTCAAGCATCAGCTGCGGCGGGACGGCCGGGCCGAATTCCGGGTGAAATTCATGCCGGTTCACTCCTTTCAGGAACAGCGGTTTCCCATTCAGCAGCAGACGGTTGCCGTCCGTTGAAATCTCACGGATGCCGAAACGTTCGACAATCCGCTCCGTTCCGGCGGAAACCGTGACGGTGTGCAGCGCCGGGCGTTCCGGCGACCACGTTTCAAAAGCGGGGACGGCCAGGCGCAGTCCGGCGCGATTGTGAACGATTGCCAGTTGCCGCTCAACCGGCGCCCGGGAGGTGTCGAAGGCGATCCGGCAGTCGAGGTGTTCCGGGACGTCGCCGGAGAACAGAAAGCGCAGTTCCACTTCACCGTTTCGGCAGTCGGCGGTACGCACCTGCACCCGGTCGAGCGCGTAATCGCCGTCGAGCAGGTGCAGTTCCGCTCCCCGGTAAAAGCCGCCGAATCCGTAGAAATCATAGTAAGGTAAAAACAGCTTCATCGCCTTGGAGTCGAAACAGTTGTCCACCGCCGCCGTCAGCTCGTGGCGTCCCGCCGCCAGCGGCCCGGCTTCAAACTCGACCGCGGAGTAGGGCAAAGAGGTAAAGCCGATCTCCCGGCCGTCGAGCCGGAAACGCCCGCGCAACCCGATTCCGTCGAGTTTCAACAGGGCGCGGCGACAGGGGGAGTCGAGGGTGAAAACGGTCCGGTACAGTCCCGTCCCGCGCTTGCCGAACCATTCCGGCATTGCGTCGAACGCTCCCGGGACCGTCATCAGGGAGTCGGCGCGGAATCCGGGATCGTCGGCTTTTTCAAGCGGAACGCCTTCGGTGAAGCGGAATTGCCAGTTGCCGTTCAGAGAGAGGATGCGGCGGCCGGGATAATGGGGATAAGCGTTCATTTTCCGATCTCCTTATATGTAGAAAAATCTTACGGTTCGTCGCCGTAGTAGAACATCATATCGCCCGCGATCTGCTGCCGCAGGATGTCGCGTTCCGTCGAGGCGGCATGAAGGTCCGGGAACAGCACGTTAACCCGGTTGTTGTGAACCGCCCAGTAGCGGGAAGAGGTCGCTCCGCTGCTGTACATGATCGCCTGGCCACCGTATTTCCCCGGTTGTATGGCCGACGCCGGAGTGACACTTTTGTTGCGCGAATCCGCCACCATGATGAAATCGCCGGGCGCTTTGCTCAGGCGCAGGATTTTGGTATTGTTGGACTTCATCCCGGCTTTCAGGCCGCGGAAATGCCAGCCCGGTTTGGCATCACCCCGTCCCATTTCACTGGCCAGCTGATAACCGCGGTAATAGCCGTCGGCGTTGACGCCGTAGGTGTATTCGTAGAGCGTCCAGTTGGCGTTCGCGTCGACTTTCTGCTCGGTGCACTGGAACGTCTTCAGGGTTTTGGGGATATATCCGGCGCTGAGGAGCACCCGCCCCCATGTCGCGTCCGAGTAGTATTTTTCCGGCTTGTCCTCATGGTGGGGACGGAATTGCCAGCCTTCGGCCTTGTCGATGTACATCATGAAAAAGTCATTGTTGTCATTGGCGTACATGCCGATGAAGGTGCCGGCCTGTTTCTGGTTGGAAACGCAGCCGATCGCCCGCGCGGAGGTTCGCGCCCGGTTCAGGGCGGGCAGCAGCATCGACGCGAGAATCGCGATGATCGCGATCACCACGAGCAGCTCAATAAGGGTGAATCTGTAACGTGCGGCTGTCGAGCGGGTTTCCTGCGGTGCTTCGGTCCGGTTGATTTTCTGCATGGTCATACGCCCCCTGGGTTGGATATTTCCTTGAAAGTGCTTTGTATTCTGTTATATTATTATACCGGAAGAAATGTGCAAGGCAATACATAAAATTGATAGTTCCATATATATTTCACGAACATGCCGAAGAAAACCCCTTACATCCTGTGTGCGTTCAAGCAGCCGAACGACCAGTTGCTGCAGCCGATCTACGCTTTCGGTCAGCGGCAGGGCTGGCTGATCGAATTGTGTACGGAGACATTGCCGCAGAGCTGGCAAGGGGACGGAGTGATTTCCGACTACCTGACGCTGGAGGAACTGGCGGCGCTCCGTGATATCGGGAAGATTCCGGTGGTGTCGCGGATTCTGCCGCCGGGCGGCAATGTGCGTTCGGTGTTGAGCGACACCCGGGCGGTGGCGAGAGTGGCGGTGGATTTTTTCGCCGGACAGGGGTTCCGGGTTTTCGCGTCGGTTTCCGCCCGGGATTTTCCGGGGGAGGTCTGCGGCATCCCGGTCTCTCCGGGCCGGGCGCTGCTGGAGCTGACCCGGGAGCGCGGGTTGGAGTATCACGCGCACTATTGCGCTCCGGTGGAGGGAAATCCGCCGGCCTACCCGGAAATGGTGGCCGGAATCCGGGAGTTCCTGCGGAATTTGCCGAAACCGGCGGCGTTGACTTTAACCTCGGTATGGGTGGTGGCGCCGGTCTGGCGGGCGGTGGAGGAGCTGGAACTGCGGGTGCCGGAGGAGATCGCGATTCTGTGCAATTCCCAGCGCCCGTTGTACACCTGCTATACTCCGGTGCCGCTCTCCGGCATCAGCGGCGAACACGGCACAGTCGGGCTGAAACTCGCTGAAACCATGCAGAAAATGCTGGACGGCGATGACGTGCCGCTTGAGCCGGAGGTGGTTTCGCCGAGCGCGGTGATCCGCCGGGCCAGTACCGACATCATCGCGGTCCCCCACCTGAAGCTGGCCACCGCGATCCGTTTCCTGATCCAGAACTGCGGCACTTCGGTCGGCATCGGCGAAGCCGCCCGGTACGCGGGGCTGTCGCAGTCGATGCTGAACCGGCTGTTCCGCCGGTACCTCGGCCGGACCGCCGCCGGATTTCTGCAGCAGCTCAGGATCGACCGGATGAAGAACCTGCTGGACAGCACCGGACTTTCGTTATCGGAGATCGCGGCGCAGACCGGTTACTCCTCGCCGGTTTCGTTGTCGCTGGCTTTCCGCCGGGCGACCGGGATGCAGCCGGGAGCCTATCGCGAGCTTCGCCGCGGCTGAGATCGCTTTTCCGGGAAACAGCCGAGCAGCGCCGGGTGAAGCGTTCCATTGGTGGCGATGAATCCGTTGGCGGGCCAGTCGCCGCCGCCTCCGATGTCCGTGACCCTGCCTCCGGCCTCTTCGAGAATCAGCACCCCCGCGGCGATGTCGTAGGGTTGGAGCGCGAACTCCCAGTAGCCGTCGAAACGGCCCGCCGCGACGTTGCACAGATCGAGCGCGGCGGAGCCGCAGCGCCGGATGTCCTGCACCCGGCGGGTGATCTCCGGCAGGTAATCGAAGTTGTCGGGCCGCATCCGGGCGCGGACGCAGCCGAATCCGGTCGCCAGCAGCGCGCGTGAGAGTTCGCCGGTCGCCGAAACGCGGAGCCGCCCGCCGTTCAGGAACGCCCCCTTTCCGGCTTCCGCATGGAAAAGTTCGCCCAGCTCCGGCGCGCAGACCGCCCCGGCGACGGTTCGCCCGCGGTACTGCAATGCGATCGACACCGAGTAGTACGGAAAGCCGTGCACGAAACTGGTCGTGCCGTCGATCGGGTCGATGATCCAGCAATACTCCGCCGGATCGCCGGAGCGGCCCGTCTCCTCGCCGAAAATGCCGTGGCCGGGGTGACGGCGGCGGATTTCCGCGCAGATGAACTCCTCGACCCGGCGGTCGACCGCCGTGACCAGATCGGCGGAGCTGCGCTTGGTATGGATTTCCGCCTCCGATAGTGTCCGGCGTCCCTCCGCCGCCAGCTTTCCGGCGGCGGAGGCCAGTTCTCTGATGAAGTCGATCATGGTCAGCGCCGGTAGAAAATCCGAACGTTGCGCACACTGACCGCAATCTCGTCCTCCAGCGCGTTCACGCCGAGCCGGAGTTTCACGATTTTGCCGGTGTCGAGATCGGATGGGAATGCGATGAAGTGTTCTTTGTACTCTCCGGCGGGCCGGTCGGTCTTGAGGTAGACGTCTTTTCCCGCCTGCGGCACCGCCATCAGCAGCATCTGCTGCACGGCGGCGGGCTTGGAGACCTTCGCCTCGAAGGCGACGCCGAGCGCCCCGGCCAGCGACTCCTGCGGCAGCTGCAGCGTGTATTCCGGGTAGCTCCAGCGGTTGGCTCCGGCGGGAAAGCGGGTGGTGAAGCGGATCGCCTGTTCGGAGGCGTCATGTTCGATCGTGACGGTTCCGGCGGAGTTCCTCCGCCAGTTGGCGGGGTCGAGCAGTTGCGGCATTTCGATCTTCCGGCCCGAACTGTTCATCTCGGTGACGCTGCGGCAGGGGATCGCCAGCGGGGTCGCCCTGCGTCCGTTGAAAACGCCGTCGATCCGCAGTTTGCCTTTGAATTCCCGGTCGAGTTCCGGGGTGAAGGCGAGTTCGAGTTCGGTTTTGCCGAAGGGAGGGAGTGTGACGCCTGCCGGGATTCCGGTGACGGAACCGCCGGAGGCGGCGAGCGTCCCGCGCTTTTCCCGGTCCGACAGGTTCCAGACCTGCAGCCGGAACCGGGCGGGCGTTTTCTTCACATCCGCGCAGTCCTTGCCGACTGCAATTTGGAAATCGCCGGAGAGTTCGGCGCGGAAGATCACGGTTTTGTCGAACGCACTCTCCCGGTCGGGGCGCAGCACGGCCTGCGGCGCATGGAACGGGAGGTCCGCCCTGAGCGCATCAACCCCCGTCAGAAAAGCCGGATAGCGCGTCGCCGGAATACGTCCGGCCTCCGCCGTGAACGGCGTGCCGACCAGATCGACGCCCCGGATATCGCCGGAGAGCGGCAGCGCGAAGGTGCGCGCTTTGAGATCGGCGTTGGAGAGGCCCGGGCGCGGCTTGTCGGTGTCCAGCTCGGAGATGCACCAGTAGGCCAGAACCTTGCCGCCCTCTTTCCGGCGGTACAGGAAACCTTTCAGGCCGTCTCCGAGCCTGACCTCCCCTTCGGGCGCGGCGTTGCCGAGCTGGTCGACCAGCGTCGCGAAGGCGGCATAGCCGGGTTTCACCGTGAAATCCCGCCGCATCAGTCCCCAGTCCTTGTTGCCGCCGGTTTCGTTGTAGGGGGGCAGCACGAAAAAGAAATCGCGCGCGACGCCGAGCGACTGCATCGTGACCATCATCTTGGGCAGGTATTCGGCGATCAGCAGCTCCTGTTCGGGAGAGTGGGCTTTGAGGCCGGGAATATAGCTGCCGGTGCGTCCGGCCCCCTCCATGTTGGAGCCGTTCTCGGTGAACCAGACCGGACGGTCGGCGATATTATGGCGTTTCAGGTGGTCGCGCACGCTGCGGAGCGCCTCGGGAAATTCGCAGATGGGGCGGTAGGTATGGACATTGAAGATATCGAAGTATTCGCCCGCGCCGTTTTCCATGACCACATCGGCGTAGGGCAGCAGCGGCGTAAGCGCGTAGCCGCCGATTGCGACCGGCAGCTTCGGATCGGCGGACTTGAAACCGAGGGAGGCGGCTTTCAGCGCCGCCGCGTAATCCCAGGCGGCTTCGAGGGAAAAGCCGATGTCCTGCTCGTTCCAGAACTCCCAGACGGTCATCTTACCCCGGAAATGTTCCGCCGCCTTTTGGGCGAACCGATAGGTCGCGGCGAGGTCGACGGGGAGTTTGCCCTCCTTGCGCCTGACCCACTCCGGGGCGTGATGGTACATGCCGAGAACCTGGATGCCGCGCTCGGCGAGCAGGTCGGCGTTGGTCTGGTACTGCAGCCAGTCGTACTTGCCGGGAACAGCTTCCACTTCGGCCCAGTTCAGCCGTTCGCGCACCATCCGGAGCCCGGCGCGGCGGGCGGTTTCTGAGACGACTTCAAACGGCTTGTCCGGCTGCCGGGGATTCCCCGCATCGGGCCGGGCGAGCCAGCTTTGCGCGGAATCCATCGCGAAGAACTGCTCCGGGTTATTCTCCCGTCCGGCGGGATCGGGCACGACCGCGAAACCGCGGCTCCCGGCGCCGCCGGAAAGTTCCAGTTTGTAGTAGCCGTTCGGCAGCGGGGCCAGCAACAGCTTTTTGCGGCCGTCTTCCGGCCAGTCGCCCTGCCGGATGAGCCGGTTCCGCCAGTCGCGCAGTTGCCACTTGCCGGGAGAACGTTCCGGCTGCGTCCACCGGAACGCGAGTTGTTCCCCCTGCAGGAACGCGGCCCCCGGCGCTGAGGCCGTCACGGCGGCGGCAGTGTCGAACTCCGGCGCCGCGGCCGCCGCAAGGCAGAGGAACCCGCCCAGTATGGTTGAGATGGCTGTTTTCATATTCGTCACAGGTTCTGCAGGATTCCGTTGTGGAAGATCGCCTTGGAAAAGCCCATCTCCTTGAGTTCGCTTCTGCCCTGCGAGGCGACGTGCCCGTCGAAGAAGCTCATGTTGAGCCGCCCGTTGTGAACCGGGGCGATATTGCCGGGAGCGGTGTTCCACTCCGGCGCGTACTGGCTGATCGCGGTGCCGCCGTAGGTGGGATCGGTGAAGATTCCCATCGTGTCGGCGTGCATGAACACCTCCGAGGGGCGCTTCATGCGCGGAACCGCGTACAGAATGTAGTTCGTGCCGGTGACGCCGAAGCCGAAATCCCCCCACGTTTCCTTCTTCTTGTCGTAGAAGGTCGCGGTGTCGGGCGCGTTGTAGCGGTACAGCCCGTAGGTGGTGAAGCCGTTGAAACCCGCGGTCTTGCGGGGAACGCTCGGACAGTTGAAGATCACGCTTTTGGTCGCGTAGCCGCCCTCGATCAGCACCGACGACCACGGGGTTTCGCCGCCGGTGGCGGGAGCGCGGAACGCGACGGTCTGCCGGTTGTCGTCGGCGTAGAACAGCGAGGATTTATAGACCTGATTGAGACGGGCGACGCAGCTTGCGGAACGCGCCTTTTCCCGCGCCTGATTCAGTGCGGGCAGCAGCATCGAGGCGAGGATCGCAATAATGGCAATCACGACCAGCAGTTCGATAAGGGTAAATTCAGCTCTCTTCATGACTCGGTTACCTTTCCTGTTTGGGATTCGCCGGAGCGAATGAGTTTCCTTCGTGAAATTGCACGGCGGTCTGCACCGCGACGGGTAGAGCGTGCGGATTCAGGAGCCGCCAGTTGACCAGTTCGAGCGTCTTATACGCCTGATCGCGCAGCAGGACTGAAAACGCGGTGGGGCGGGGATAGTAGTAGTCCGCCTCCAGCCGGTCGCCGAACGCCAGCACCGAAACATCCTCCGGCACCCGCAGCCCGATCTGCCGGAGTCCCGTCGTGACCGCCAGATAGAAGCTCATCGGGCAGATGATCGCGGTGTAACCGGCCAGCTCCGCACGCCGTTCTTCAAACGCGCGGCAGATCAGGGGATGGGGCTGCCGGTAGAGCGGCACCTCGAACGCCATCAGGGCGGTGTTGTATTCGACCTGCGGGTATTTGCGGCGGAAAATCTCCTGGAAGCCTGTCATGTTGGAGTGGATCGTGACCGGCTCCCCGCCGTGCCGGGTCACCTGGTCCACCAGCAGAATCCGGCGGTGTCCCAGTTCGTACAACCGGTCGCAGGGAAGTTCCATCTGCCGGTCCTGCACGTAATAAACCGAATCGCGGCCGATCTCCCGGGCGCTGCCCTTGTTCACGACGACCGGCTTGGTCGAGGCGCGGAACTTCTCCCGCAGGAAAGCGGGCATCGCGGCCAGCTCCTGAATCACGGTCAGCACCAGCGCGTCGCAGTTCATCCAGAGGTCGTACACGGAACCGTCCTCCCAGCTGCGCACGTAGATCACCTTGAGCAGCCAGCTGTTCTCCTCGCAGGCCTGCGAATAGTGCATTACCGTGTCGAGGTTTTCGGGAGCGCCCCAGGCGGGCAGCACCAGTCCGAGAATCTTCTGCACTTTCTGTTCCGGAATCTCGTTGCGCACGAACGTGCCGCTGCCCTTGACCCGTTCGAGCAGCCCTTCGTCCACCAGCGCGCCGACCGCCTTGCGCATGGTCATATAGCTGACGCCGAGCCGGCCGGCCAGTTCCTGTTCGGGAGGCAGGGTGGCGCCCCTGGCGAAGTTGCCGATCCGGATCTCCTTCGCGAGCCACTCGCGGGCATGGTCCGCTTTGGTCAACCGCAGTTTGTCCATCGGAAAAACTCTTTCTGTTGGAAATGCTTTATAGAACTTGTCTATAATTATAGTGCATTTCTATAAAAATGTCAATAGGCAATTGCAACAAATCGTGAATTTTTAACGAAAGCGAAACATAGACCGCTTCGCCGGAGGGAGCGAAAAAGAGTGGAACGAATGGCCGGGAAACTGTTTTTCCGCAAATTTCTCTTGTTTTTTTCGGGACAAGTGTTGACTTCCCGGCCGAAATGTTATATAATATAAATGAAATACACGAATACACAATGCGGGAATGGCGATGAATCAGAAACTTCCGGAACAAGTCGACTCCGAAACGGTATATCAATATGTGGCCCGGCAGTTGCGGGATATGCTGGGCAGCGGGGAGATTCCGGTCGGCCAGCAGCTGCCCACCTATCGGGAGCTGGCGAAGCGGTTTCAGGTAAGTTTGAGCGTGATCCAGCGGGCGATGCGCCAGCTGAAGGCGGAGGCAGTCGTCTCCATCGCCCACGGGCAGGGGGTGAAGGCGGTCAGAATCGACGAGGAGTCGCGCATCCTGCCGAAGTTCGCGCTGATCCATCCGTACCGGATGCACGGTTTCGGAATCACGCTGGCGACACTGTTCAATCAGGTTTTTGAATCCCGCCAGCAGAAGTGCATGGCGATCTTGCGCTCCTCGCAGGGGGATTGCGCGCTGGAGCGCAAGCTGGCGACGAGCCTGTACCGCAACGGCGTGAACGGCCTGATCGTGTCTCCGGTGAATCCCGCTGAAAACCGGGAATTCTTCGAATCGCTCGCCAGAGAGATTCCGGTGGTGCTGATCGATCAGGTGTTCGAGGGGACGGCATTGCCGGCGGTGCTGCTGGATTACGCCTCCGCCGGCGGCGAAATCGGCGGCTACCTGCAGCGGCGGAAGTGCCGCAACGTGCTCGCCGTATGCAATGTTTCGGACAACGCCAGCTTGCGGGAATTGAACCGGGAATTGAGCGCGAGTATTGCGGCCCATACCTTCCGGCTGCCGCTTTTCGAGGCGGAAAAGCAGATGGAGAAAGGGGATTACACCCTGTTCGACCGGATTCAGGTGCAACTGATCGAACACATGGCGGCGAACGAATATGATGCGGTGTTCTGCCCGTTCGACTTTCCGCTGGAGTGGCTGCTGTTCGACGGCTTTCCGGCGGAACTGCGCCGCAAGGTCCGGCTGGTCACATTGCACGGGGTGTTTCCGGGGGTGCACAGCCGGGAATACTGCCGTGCCGGAATCGTCTCATGGGTGGCCCCCCATGATCAGCTGATCAGGACGGCGGTGACCCGCCTTGAAAAATGGCACTCCAAGAAGCACGCCCCCGTCGGGGTCAAAAAGATCAGACTGGTGTTTGAAGATCAACCATGAGCAAGGAGAATAAAATGAGATTGAATGACAACGGTTTCAAAATCAAAGCGATGATTTCCGGATTGAACAGGCGCTCCATGCCGTATCGTCATATGTTCCCGGTGAATATAAAATTCACGCTGATTGAGCTTTTGGTAGTGATTGCTATCATTGCCATTCTTGCTGCCATGCTGCTGCCCGCGCTGAACAAGGCGCGCGACAAGGCCAGGACTGCCGTCTGCATCAACAATCTCAAACAGCTGGGGGTGGGATTCACGCAATATTTCGGCGACAACGACGATCTCCTGCCGCCGTTGGATACCGCCAGCGCCAACAATCCGCCGAGCTGGACCTGTTACCTGATGGGGCCTAATCCGAGTTCTCCTGCCGCGCCGTGGACCAGCGGTTATCAATTTACGGGCGGAAGATATGTCACGAACAGTCTGCTGCGTTGCCCGGCACAGACCGGGACGTTCGACATGATCGGCGTCGCCGCTCAATGCTGGTGGATGAATGCGCCGCATTATGCGGTGCTGTCAACTGTTTTCCAGCGCGACACCGGCAGCCGGATGAAGCTTTCCCGGATCAAACAACTCGGGGAAAAATTTCTGCTGGTTGACATTCAGGCGGTCAACAGCGATCTTTCGTTCGCAGAAAGAGGCGGATTGCGCTGGCGTCCCGACATGGGACCGGGACCGGACTGGCCGACGGTTTCTCCACGGCATGGCGGTGCAGTCAACGTGCTGTATTTCGGCGGTAATGTGACGGCGCATCCGACCGGAAGTGCCGCTCCGTGGAAGTGTGATCCGTTTCAGACGACATCCGATGACGGCATTCATTGGAAAAATTGAACAGGAAAAGGAGTGAAAAAGTGAAAGCAGTCTTTAGGTTGGTATGCGCTGCTTGCTGCTGGACGGCGATTATGGTCGCCGCAGAACCGGTCGCTGTCAGACTTGACGCGCCGGAAGTACGGCGGCAGTTGAACAATACAACACGGAAATTGACGGAAACGGGGGAACTGGTGTTTCAACATGCCGCACCCGCGAAGAGCTGGATCGGCATTCCGATTGATCCGGCCCTGATTGCGGGCCGGGAACTGTTCTTTTCCGTGAAAGTCGGTGCGGAGGGACTTCCGACACCCGTGGCGAATGGGAACGGCATTATGGTTCAGCTTCATTATACCAAGACGGACGGCGGGGAGCAGTTTCTGCGTCTGAATGTGCCGAATGCGAATTCTCCCCTGACGCGCCATTCGCTCAAGGTGTGTTTTCCGGAGGGAGTGAAAAAGGCGGGACTCGATCTGGCGCTGCTCAATGTTTCCGGAACCGTCCGTTTCTGCGAGCCGATGTTTCGGGATGCCCTGCCGGTGAAGGATTTCAGCAGGTTCACCGTTGCCGGAGCCACCGATCGTGAAGAGGCGCTTTACCGGGAGAATGAACCCATGAAGTTCCGTTTTCAGGCGCTCAACGACGGCAAACCGGTTGAAGCTCGCCTCCGTCTTGTGCGGGCAGGGGATGACGGCAAAGAGGAGAGTCGGATCATCGAAGTCGCACCCGACCGGCCCCTGGAATATGTCACATCGCTGGATCGTCCCGGATATGTCATGGTGCGCGCCATGCTGTTGGATGAGAACGGCGAACCGGTCAGGCGGGTGCCGCGTCCCGGTGCCGGAGCCCGGCCGGTCCAGTATGGGCTGGCGGCCGGAGTCGCTCCGGAGAAACTTCGGCAGGGAGTGCCGGAACCGGAGGATTTCGATGCTTTCTGGCAGGAGGAAATACGGAAACTGGCGGCTGTGCCGTTGAAGGTGCTTGAGAAAAAAGCGGTGGAATCCGATGACGCGGTCGATGTTTTCGACGTAAAGCTCTCCTGTGCGGGCGACCGGCCGGTCTCCGGTTATCTCACGGTGCCGAAGGCGGCGAAGGAAGGGAAAAAATTTCCGTTGCGGCTGCGGTTCGACGGATATTCGGTACAGAGCGCCCCGCTTTATCGCGACAGTGGATATATCACTTTTTCCGTCAACCCGCACGGAATCGAAAACGGACGCGAGGCGGCTTATTATCGGGAGCTTCAACACAGCGTTCTGGCCGGATACGGTTTCCGCAACGAGGAAAATCAGTCGCCGTTGACCACCTATTTTCACGGAATGATCCTGCGTGGGCTGCGGGCGGCGGAATTTATTAAAACCCTGCCGGAGTGGGACGGGAAGAAACTGGAAATCATCGGCGGCAGTCAGGGAGCGTTTCAATCGGTAGCCGTTGCCGGATTGACCGGCGGCGTCACCGGCTGTTCGATCCAGATTCCGTGGTTCTGCGATCTCGGCGGAATCAAGGTCGGGCGGGTACGTGGCTGGCGTCCCGATCCCGCTCCGGGACTTCTCTACTACGACACGGTGAATTTTGCCGGGCGCGTCAGGTGTCCGGTACGAATTGACGCCGGACTTTCCGACTGGGTCTGTCCGCCTTCCGGAGTCCGGGTGCTTTACAACAACCTCAGATGCGACAAAGAACTGATTTTCCGGCAGGGGCTTGATCACGCGGTTTATTTCGGCTATGACCGGAATGCGACGCCGCGCGTCATCGCGAAGGAGGCCGGAAAATGATGAAAACAACAGCCGTATTGCTGCTTGCCGTCCTGCTTGCCGTTCTCGCTGCGGCCGCCGAGTCGCCGCGCATTATCTGGGAGTGGAACGCGAAAGACGGCGCACCTGCCGGGGCCGAGTTGGTCCGGCAGCCGGGAGAACCGGCCTTTTTGCGGGTGCGTGGTCCGGCGGCTCCCGCTTTTGCAATCGACGGGGCGTTGCTCAAGGGAAAAATGGTGACGGTCGAGGGGGTGGTGCGCGGGGAAAAACTGGGCCGGAAATTCGGTGATTGCCTCAAACTGATTCCTGACTACCGGCCATTTGATAAATACCGCGAAAACTGGGGATACCGTCCGGCGCCTCCGGTAGCGCGTGAGAAAAGTGATTGGGAACGCAGTTTCGGATCGTGGCGGATTCCACCCTATGCCGGAAACTTCAAACTGGTGTTGGGGGATGCCGGACAGGAGGGAGTGGCCGATTACCGCGAAATCCGCATTCTTGAAGTTCCCGCTCCGGAAGCGCCGGCCTCCGGGGTGAATCGCGCGCCTTTGCAGAAAACGCCGAAGTACCGCGGGGCAATGGCGGGAAATCTGAAAAATGAGGAAGATTTCCGGATTTTCGCCGAAGAATGGGGCGGAAACCTGATCCGGTGGCAGTTCCTCCAAGGCGGCCCGGCGGTTTTTCCCGATGCCGAAAGTTACCTGAAGTGGGGCCGCGACCGGATCGGGGAACTTCGCCGGGTGCTTCCTTTCTTTCGCAAATACGGAATCAAGGTCGTGATCGATCTTCATCGCTCTCCCGGAGAAATGAATGATATCAACAATAATCTCGGACTCTGGACGAAGGAACGGCAGGACGCGGTTCTGCGGCTCTGGCGGGAGATTGCCGCCGCCTTCAACGGCGATCCGGTTCTGTACGGCTATGATCTGGTCAACGAGCCGATCGACAAAGTCTATGACGTGCGTTCCGATGCGTTGGATTGGGATCGTTTCGCTGAAAAACTGGCGCGGGAAATCCGTTCCATCGATCCGGTTACGCCGATCATCGTGGAGACTTCCTACAATCCGCGTCCCCTGAATTTGCCCAACATCATCTATTCACCGCATTTTTATGAACCCGGCGAATATACGCATCAGGGAATCCGCGCCCGGTCGATGGTGGGGCCGTATCCCGATCCGGCGAAGGGGTGGAACCGCGAATGGATCAGATTGATGGCCGAACCCATGCGGCAGTTCCAATTGAAATACAACGTGCCGATTTATGTCGGAGAGTTCGGCGTGATCCGCTGGGCGCCCGGCGGTGCGCAATGGCTCGATGACTGGATCTCGGTTTTCGAGGAGTACGGCTGGGACTGGAGTTTTCACGCTTACCGGGAATGGTCGGGCTGGAGCGTGGAACATTCCGATGACAAGAATTTGGAACAGCCGGTTTCCGATACTGCGCGCAAACAGGTTCTTCTCAAATATTTCAAACGCAATACGCGGTAATTTTCCGCGAAAACAATCCGGAAAAGGCGAATAGAATGGATCGGATGATAAAACTGTTTGTTCTGGTGATGTGGTGCGCGGCGGGAACATTTCCGGTCCTGGCAGGCAATCCGCTGCTGTTGCCGGAGTATGTTCGGGAATACCGGGTGGAGTTTTCTTCGCAGGAGGAAGCCGCCGCTGCAACCATGACGCTCAGCGCACTTCCTCCCGGCAAAAACGTGCTGTTCTCCTGCCGCTGGGATGACAGCAACGACCGCCATTTGAAAACGGCGGAGGTCATGCGTGAAACCGGCTGTCCCGGTACATTTTACCTCTGTCAGGCCGGGCCCAACTATTACGCGGGAACGATGAAAACACTGGTGGATGGCGGCAATACCGTCGGCAACCACACTCTTTCCCATCCCCGGCTGACCGAAGTGGGAGCCGCCAGGCTCTGGAATGAAATTTTTGAAAATCGCTATTTGTATGAAGTGCGTTCCCAATTGCCGGTGACGGCATTCGCGTTGCCGTTTTGTGCGTGGCGCCGGAAAGATGATCCCACGGCCGCCGCGAGAATCGGGAAGGCGCTGCGCCATGCCGGAATGCTGGGTGCGCCGGAATACTTTCGGGATCAGGCTGTTCCTTATGGTTATCCCGTAGGCAGTTTCGTCAATTCATTTCTGATCACTCCCGGAGATCGTGAACCGGATGAGGAACGTTTCTTCGTTGAAGTGGAACAATTTCTGCGCCAGGGTGCGACTCATATCACGCTGGGAATGCACAGCAACCACACTCCGGCCGGACTGGAAAAATTGCGGCGCATTCTGGCATCGTGCGCCCGGCGTTCCGATTGGCATTGTTGCACGGAAAATGAAGCGATTGCCAGAATTTCAGGTGCGGCTTTTACGCGCGTGGAAAAATTGCATGCAGACGGTGCCGTCGCCGTATTCCGTCTCACCGGGCCGACCCCCGCGTCACTGGGCTGGAATGCCCCGCTGACCGGCTGCGTCGGCGACCGCCGGATCGAACTGCCGCATACTATGCCGATGCCGAAAGCAATCGGTCTGTTTCTGAACAGGAACAATCTTTCAGGTCGGCTTTTTAAGTGCGCGGAAAGAGTGCCGTTCCGGGCCGGTCTTTTTCTTGACCCGGCCGGTTCGACCGTGCTGCGGCTGGAAAACACGGGAGGCGTCTTTTGTTCTGCAACTTCGGGGATATTGAGATTGCCCGGCGAAAACATCCGGTTCACGATTCCGGAATTGGAACCCGGCCGGCAGGCTGTCATTGAAATTCCGTTCCATGCGGATGCTCTGGTCGACGGTGAAATCGCGGTGGCAGCGGAGCTGGATGTTGAAGCCGGGGAAGAAATCTACCGGTTGTGGATTGCAACCCGCGGAAACTTCAGAGAATAAAAGAGTATATGAAAAACGCGCGGTGAACTCAGCGCAGCTCCATGCCGTCGAAGGCGAGTTCGAAGCCGGTCCCGGCGATCTTGCGCCGCCGCTCCTCCTCAGTCGCGGGCCACAGCGTGCGGGCGAGGTGGTCGAGGATGATGCGCGTGCGGGGAGTGACGATGTTCAAATTGCGGAGCGTTTCGATCATGTGAACCGCCATCGCGAGGTCGGTGTGCTCGAAAATGCGGAAGTCGCCGGAGTCGGCCATCGTGCAGTCCATCACGATCCAGTCGAACCTGAGGTGTTCGATCAGCCGGACCGCCTGCTTGAGCATCCACGCCCCGTCGAGCGCGTAGAGCAGATTGCCCGCCGGGGTTTCAAAGCAGAAGTGAAACGCCTGTTCTCCCGGAATGTTGGTCAGGTGATTGGCGGGCAGCGCGGTCACGGCGGTTTCGCCGAGCCGGAACTTCATGCCGGAATGGAGCGGGAATGCCGCGATGCCCGGAATGCCGCCAAGTTCGGCGACCGCTTCGGCGGAGGCGTAGACCGCCAGCGGCGTCGGCCGTCCCGCGGCGAGCACCGCGATCTGTTCCGGCAGGAAATGGTCGTCGTGGGAGTGGGTGATCAGCAGCGTGTCGATCGCAGCACAGGAGATGCCGAACCGCTCCAGATTCCGCAGCCCGGTGATGCCGCAGTCGATCAGGATATGGCCGTCGAGCAGCGAGCTGGTGCTGCCACGCACGCCCTCCTCGCCGAAGCGGTTCCAATCGTAGTCGGCGGCGCCGGTTCCGAGCAGTTTCAGGTTCAATGCGGGCGGAGTCTGTTCGTTCATTTCCAAATTTCCTTGCTGGCTGAAAGTATTACAATACAGCCGGATCAGGGAAATTGCAAGCGTCAGCGCGGCGCGAGCGCCTTGCGCAGCCCTTCGCCGGTGAAGTTGAAGGCGAGTACCGCGATGAAGAGGGCGAGGCCCGGAAACAGGGTCAGATGCCAGTAGGCGAGCGGATCATCGAACGCCTGCCGCAGCAGTCCGCCCCAGCTGGCAGTGGGCGGCTGGACGCCGAAGCCGAGGAAGGAGAGCCCGCTTTCAGCGAGGATCGCCCCGGCGACGCCGAAGGTGAAGCTGATCAGGATCGGTCCGGCGATGTTGGGCAGCAGATGCACCAGCATCGTGCGCCACACCGGGATGCCGACCACTTCGCAGCTCTGGATGTAGGGGAGCGCCCGCTGTTTGAGCACTTCTCCGCGCACCAGGAACGCGAGGCCGATCCAGCCGGTCAGCCCGATCACCGCGATCACGATCAGGATCGACTGCTCGAACTTGCGGTCCTTCAGGATCGACATCAGGATCAGCAGCAGGAGGAAAGTCGGGAAGCAGAGCAGGATTTCGACCAGCCGCATCACCAGCAGGTCGAACCAGCCCCGGTAGTAGCCTGCCGCCATGCCGACGAGAGTGCCGATCGCCAGCGCGATCGCGGTCGCGAAGAGTCCGACGGCCAGCGACGCGCGCGCGCCGTAGATCATCCGGGAGGCGACGTCGCGGCCGATGTCGTCCGCACCGAGCCAGTGGGTGCGCCCCGGCGCTTCAAACGGGGCCGCGACGATTTCAAAGGGGCCGTAGGGAATCGGCGCAAAGACCGCATGGGCGCCGGACTGCTCGACCTGCCGGCGGTAGTCGGTCTTGTCCAGCCGGGGTTGGGTCAGGCAGAAAGGAAGCACCAGCAGAGCCGCCGTGACGGCCAGCAGAAGCCGCCGCAGCCGCCGGGGACGGACCGGACGCAGCACGCCCCACGCGATCAGGAACAGCAGCAGGTAATTGAACACCTGTTCAACCAGATATTCGGAGCTGTCAGGGGCGAAAAAGGTGCGCCAGAACGGCAGGGAAATCCCGTCCCCGCCCCAGACGAGCAGCGGTCTCCCGTTGGCCAGGAGCGGCGCGAAAACCGCCGGGAGCAGCAACAGCAGGATGCCGACGGTGCCGATGCGCGCCGGCCAGTCGCTCCAGAAACGTTTCAGCGCCTCGCGGAACGGGGAGTGCAGTTGCGCCTGCCCCTCGCTCACAGAAAGCCTCCGTCGAAGAGCCGCTGCAGCTCAGTGACCAGATTCGGCGTGAATAAGGAGTGACTGGCGGGATCTTTCAGCTCGTCGGCGCTCCAGAAACGGACTTCGTCGATCTCCGCGCGCTGAAATTCAAAGGGACCGGCCAACGTGACGCCGAACACCCGGGTATCCTCCGATTCGATTTCATTGCGGATCTGCGCATCGAACAAATAACGCAACGTTACCGGGGCTTTCCAGCCCAGTTCCTCGGCAAGTTCGCGCCTGGCTCCGGCTTCATAATCTTCGCCCGGCGCAAGGTGGCCGCCGACGGCGGTATCCCATTTGCCCGGCTGGATGTCCTTGGACATGGAACGTTTCTGCAGCAGGATGCGCTTCCCGTCCGGATGGAACACCACCACGTGGCTGGTGTGGTGGAGCAGCGAGGGATTGCCGTGGCACTCCCGGCGCGGCGCGACGCCGATCCGGTTTCCGGCGGAATCGTAGATATCGAACAACTCTTCCATCATCCCTCGGTGTTCGCGAGAACTTACTTGTTTTTGGCCTTCAGTCCATCGACATAAGCGGCCATGTTGTCCTTCAGCTTACCGAGGGACTTGCCGATTTCATCGGCCTGGGCGCGCAGGTCCTTGGCCTTTTCGCCAAGCTGCTCCTGCAGCGGGATTTCCTTGATCTGGTCCATGACTTTGGCCAGCTCTTTGCTCTTTTCTTCGATCGCCTTCTTGTAGACTTCGATCTGCTTTTCGATCCTGGCGGCATCCCAGCTGGCGACTTCCGACTTGATCTGTTCGGGGGTCTTGTTCTCATCGGCCTTTTCGCCGCAGCCGGTGAGCATTCCGACCGCCAGCATGGCTCCGAACAGTGACAACGTGACTTTTTTCATGATTCGACTCCTTGGTTGTTTGTTATCGCGGCATACGCTCAGCCGCGGATCAGTTTCAGAAGCTCGTCACGTTTTTCCTCCATCAGCTGCCGCGTGTCGGCTTCGACGATCAGCCGGAGCAGCGGCTCGGTGTTGGAGGAACGGACGTTGAACCACCAGTTCGGGTATTCCGACGAGATGCCGTCCAGCTCATACATGTTGCCGTCCGCGTATTTTTTGCGGATCGCATCCAGAATCGGCTTCACGTCCGCGACGGTCGAGTTGATTTCGCCCGACGAGAAGTATTTGCGCAGCGGCTGGACCAGCTCGTGCAGCGGCTTGTTCTTCTTGCAGATCAGGTTGGAGAGCATGATCATCGCCAGCCCCTGCGATTCGGCGGTGAAGTTCTGCTTGAAGTAGTAGTGGCCGGAAAGCTCGCCCGCGAAGACCGCGTCGTTTTCGCGCATCTGCGCCTTGATGAAGGCGTGGCCGACCCGCGACTGGATCGCCTTGCCGCCGTTTTCGCGGATGCACTCCGGCACCGCCCGGCTGCTGCGCAGGTCGTACAGGATCGTCGCCGGGCCGTTGGAAAGGATGTCCTGCGCGATCAGCGCGGTGAAGAGGTCCATCGGGATGATTTCGCCGCGGTCGTCGATGAAGCCGCAGCGGTCGGCGTCGCCGTCGAACGCCGCGCCGAAGTCCGCGCCGACCTCTTTGACCTTCGCGCGGATCGCGTCGAGCGTGGCGAGGTGGAGCGGGTTGGCCTCGTGGTTCGGGAAGGTGCCGTCGAGCGTGTCGTACAGCGGAACGATGTCGAAGAGATCGGTGATGCCGGCGATCTCATAGAGTCCCATCGCATTCGCGTAGTCGACCACGACCTTGAGTTTGCGGTCCATCTTCGCGAAGGAGCGCAGGAATTTGCCGTATTCGGGAGCGATGTCGTAGCTGGAGAGTTTGCCGGGCCGGTCGCACTTCTTCCAGGACTTTGCCTCGGCGATCTTCTGGATGTCCATGATGCCGGTCGCGCCGGAGATCGGAACCGCGTTGGCGCGGCAGAGCTTGAAGCCGTTCCATTCGCCCGGATTGTGGCTGGCGGTGATCATCACGCTGCCGTCGGCTTTCAGGGTGCCGTTGGCGAAGTAGCTCATCGGGGTCGAGCAGAGTCCGAGGTCGATCACGTCTGCGCCCTGCGCGAGCATGCCGCGGCTCAATCCTTCGAAGAGCGGCTGCGAGTGCGGGCGCATGTCGCGGCCGACGACCACCTTCTTCGCGCCGGTGAATTCGATGTAGGCGCGCCCGATCGCTTCGGCGATGTCGGCGTTGATGTCGGCCGGATAGACTCCGCGGATATCGTAGGCTTTGAAAATTCCGGACATGGCAATGGTCCTCCCATATTGTAATGACTGCAAAATGATTTCAAATTCTATCTTATTAAAATAATACGGAAAGCACTTTTTTGCAATTCGCAAGGGCGTTTTTTCCGGGAACATGCCCAAATCCTGTCATCAGGATTCAGGCAAAGCACCATTCCCATGCTTGATAAAAACGCCGTGTGCAAGTTTTTCGAGTGGGGATTTCGCTCCTGATCGGAGCGACCAAGGCGAAATCCCCTTGTCAGGCAGTTGTCTTGGGCGGAACTTTGCGGAGGATGGCAAGCAGGTGGACCATCCGCAGTTCGGGGGGATCGCGGTAGTCGAGCGTCGGAACCAGGCCGCCGTCGCGGTAGACGGTGCCGCCGGGATTGCGCAGGATCACCCTGCCGTCGGCGACGGTGAAAAGCTCATAACCGGCGCGGGCGACGAGAAGCCGCAGGCGGATTACCGCGAGCAGGTTTTCGGCGCACTTCGGAAGTTTGCCGTAGCGGTCGCGCAGTTCGTTGGCGAAATCTTCGAGTTCGGCTTCGGAGGCCAGCGCGCCGAGCCGCCGGTAGGCGTCGAGCCGGAGCCGTTCGCCGCCGATGTAGTCCGGCGGAAAGGCGGCGGGCAGGACGCCGGGCGGAGCGTTCAAGGTGAAACTCACGAAATCGATCGCGACTTCGACTTCGGGAAGAAATTCGACCTGTTCGCCGCGCAGTCTGGACACCTCCTGCTTCAGCAGCTGACAGTAGAGGTCGAAGCCGATGCTGTTCAGATGGCCGGACTGTTCGGAGCCGAGCAGGTTGCCGGAGCCGCGGATTTCGAGGTCGTGCAGCGCCAGCTGGAATCCGGCCCCGAGGTTCGAGCAGCGCCGGATCGCCGACAACCGCTTGCGGGCGTCGGTGCTGACCAGCTGGCTTTTCGGCAGCAGCATATAAGCGTAGGCCTGATGGGTCCAGCGCCCGACCCGGCCGCGCAACTGGTAAAGCTCGGCGAGGCCGAAGCGGTCGGCGCGTTCGATGATGATGGTGTTCGCATTCGGCACGTCGAGGCCGGATTCGATGATGGTGCTGCACACCAGGCAGTCGATTTTGCCTTCAAGGAAACTGGTCATGATCGCTTCAAGCTCATGCTCGTTCATCTGGCCGTGGGCGACTGCGAACTTCGCCTCGGGAACGAGGGCGCGCAACTTGTCCGCCTTCTCTTCGATGGTGCGGACGCGGTTGTAGAGATAATAGACCTGCCCGCCGCGGGCGAGTTCGGCCCGGATCGCCTGCGCAACCTGCATCTCATCCTCCGGCGCGATCACGGTTTTCACGGGGAGCCGCTGCTTCGGCGCGGTCATCAATGTGCTGAGGTCGCGCGCTCCGGCCATCGCCAGATAGAGGGTGCGCGGGATCGGCGTCGCGGACATGGTCAATACGTCCACCTCGGCGCGGAACCGGCGCAGCCGCTCCTTGTGCTTCACGCCGAACCGCTGTTCCTCGTCGATCACCACCAGCCCCAGATTGCGGAATTTCAGGTCGGGATTGCAGAGCCGGTGGGTGCCGATCAGAATGTCGATGCCGCCGGAGCGGACCTTCTGCATGATCGCGTTCTGTTCGGCGGCGGTGCGGAACCGGCTCAATACGTCGATGGTGTAAGGATACGCGGCGAACCGCTCGCGGAAGCTGTAATAATGCTGCTGCGCCAGCACTGTGGTCGGAGCGAGGATCGCGACCTGATAACCGGCGGAAACCGCCTTGAAGGCGGCACGCATCGCGATTTCGGTCTTGCCGTAGCCGACGTCGCCGCAGAGCAGCCGGTCCATCGGGCGCGGGGACTCCATGTCGCGCCGGATTTCGGCGGTGGAACGGGACTGGTCGGGCGTGTCGCGGAACGGAAACGCCCGCAAAAACGCCTTGGTTTCGGCAGTGTCCGGCGGATAGACGATGCCGGGGGCCGACTGCCGCATCGCCTGCAGCCGGAGCATGTCGGCGGCATAGGAGTGGACGCTGCGGCGGGCGCTCTCCTTGTCCCGGTTCCAGCGCGCTCCGCCGAGGCTGTGCAGCGTTACATGTCCCGCCGCGCCGAGGTAGCGGCTGACCTTGTGCGCCTGAAGCAGCGGCACGTAGAGCAGCTGTCCGTCCTTATACTCCATTACCAGCACTTCGCGGCCGATTCCGCGGCTTTCGAGCGTCTTGAAGCCGCGGAAGATACCGATGCCGTGGTCGAGATGGACCGCATAATCCCCCTCGTCGAGATCGGCCAGCGAAAATTCCGGCACCCGGATCGGCTCTTCATCGGCGGAGGCTGCCGGTGCGACCACATCGCTTTCGCTGCTGCGTCCTTCCCGGGTGAATCCGGCGTTGACCAGCTCGCGCTCAGTGACCGCGATCAGCTGTTCGGCAGGGATCGCGAAGCCCGCGCCGATGCAGGCCGGTTCAAAGCTGAAATTCCGCCCGGCAAGGCCGTGTCCGCGGCACCAGGCTTCCAGCACCGGAATATTGTCGGCGTGAGGCGCCAGAAATACGATCCGGGCTCCCTCGCGGGCCGCCTGCCGGAGCTGTTCGACCAGCAGCTTGCGGCGCAGCTCCAGCGCCGACTCCCCGGCTTCGCCCGAGATCAGCGACTCCGCAGCGCCGAGCGGCGGCAGCACGTCGGCGGGAACGGCGTCCTGGTAGAGCGAAAGTTCCGTCGCGTCGCAGAAAACCTGCGCCCGGCCCGCCGCCTCCCGGTCGCGGGCCAGCGCGTCGAACCGGGCCAGCGCGGCTTCGCCGGAATACCGTTCGATGCGTTCGCGCGCGGTGGATGGATAAAGGGTCAGCAGCCGGTAGTCACGCTCCTCGAAATAGGCGAAAAGGTCGGAGTCCGCCGCGCCGCCGGCGGTGATTCCGGCCCGCCCGATCACCCGGTACTCTTCGACCGCCCCGGTGGACCGCTGGGTTTCAGGAGCGAAACTGCGCAGTGAATCGATGGTGTCGCCGAAAAACTCCACGCGGCACGGGAAATCATGGGCGGGGCTGAAGATGTCGATGATGCCGCCGCGCCGCGCGAACTCCCCCGATACCGTCGCTTCATATTCGTCGTCATAGTCGAGCCTGACCAGCTTTTCCAGCAATTCCGCCATCGGCAGCTCCATGCCGGCCTTCAACGTCAACTGGGCCTCGACGGTGGTTTCCGGGGCGGGAGCGGGAGCGAGCAGTGCGTGGACGCTGCCGACCACCAGGTCGAACTCTCCGGTCAGCGCCGCATTCAATGCGCGCGCCCTCCGGCTTTCGCCGCCCGGAAACAGCAACTTGCCACGCCCGGCCTCGGGAATGACCAGCAAACGCAGCGGCAGGTCGAGCTCCTGCCGGAACTCCTCAAGCTCCGCCACCGCGCGCTCCGCCAGATTCAGTTCGGGGAAGGCCGCGATCAGCGGAGCATTTCCGGCCAGCGCCGCCCGCAGAAGCGGCAGCGCAATCGCGGCGGAATCCACCGAATGCCGCGACAAAGCTGCTGCGGCAGGATCATCCAGATATTTTTTTATCTTTTTCCGCCATTTATCGGCGCCGGCGGCTTGATTTTTCGGCATTTCAGTATATGTTGTTAAATTTATGGGTATCAGTGAATCGGAAACTGAATCATCACAATTCTTTCACTGAATGGAACCTGTATTATTATAAGCCTTCGCGGGCGATTTTGGAAGCCCCGAAGCCGATGTTTTTGCGATTTTTTTTTATAATTATAGTAAAAAATGCCGTTTCCCGGAGCCGACGCGCCTTTTTTCTGCTGCGGCCCCCCTTGACGGCTAAGGAGTCTTTCATGGCAGAAAAGAAATCCGCCGCCAAAGCCGGAACCGCCAGGACGGCGGCCGGCTCCGCGGCAGCCGATGTCGCGAAAAAAGCCGCTTCGCCCGATCAGGAAAAAAAATCCGCCGCATTTGCCGCCGTGCCGCTTCCGGAATCCCCCCGTTTCGATGCCGATTCCGATGATGAGTATGACGGCCCGTCGCCGGAACCGCTGGCCGGATTGAAAACCGGGCGCAAGCTGGTGATCAAGAAAGTGGAAGCTCCTCCGACCAAATTCGCGCCGAAGCCCAAAGCGGCTCCGGTTTCGCTCGACGACATCGACGACTCCGCCGCTTATGCGGAGGCCGAGCGCGAAGAGTCCGCATCGCGTCCCCGCCGCCGCAAGGCCGGCGAGCCCGCCGCCGCCCGTCCCCGGACGAAGCACGAAAAGGATTCCGCCCGCAAGATTGCGCTGGATTCCAAAGTCGTCGCCGGCAGCAAAAACGACACGATGAAGGTCTACATGGGCGAAATCGCCCGGATTCCGCTGGTGAACAAGAAAGAGGAGGCCGAACTGGCCGATGCGATTCACGGCGACAACGAGGACCGCCACGAGGACGCCCGTTCAACCCTGATCAAGGCGAACCTCCGTCTCGTGGTCAAGATCGCGCACGATTTCAAGGGACTCGGATTGCCGCTGCTCGACCTGATCAGCGAAGGCAACATCGGCCTGATGCGCGCGGTGGAGAAGTTCGATCCGGCCAAGGGTGCGAAGTTTTCCAGCTACGCCGCATGGTGGATCAAGCAGTCGATGCGCCGGGCGCTGGCAAACCAGAGCCGCACCATCCGTATTCCGGTGCAGTCCGCGGGTAAGATCAACAAGATCAAATCGGTCCGCATGAAACTGGCCGAAGAGCTGGGGCGCGAACCCTCCGACGCGGAGATCGCGGAACACCTCGACTTCTCGGAGCGCACGGTCGCCGGCCTCAGGCTGGCCGATCTGCGCACCTTCTCGCTGCACGATCCGATCCAGCAGGGGGAAGAGGGTGAGTTTCAGGATATCATCCCGGACCGTCACGCCATGACGCCCGACCAGATTCTCGGCGATGTCGAATCGGTGTTCCGGCTGATGGACCTGCTCGAAAAGCTCGAAGAACGCGAGCGCCGCATCCTCGAAATGCGGTTCGGTTTGCGCGGCAACCGCCCGCTGACCCTCGAAGAGGTCAGTCAGGAGATCGGCCGCACCCGCGAGCGCGTCCGCCAGATCCAGAACCAGGCGCTTGCCAAACTCAAGCAGCTGCTGGTCGATGAAGCCGGCTTCGCCGCCGACTGATCGCTCCACCCCAGAATGAAACAAGGGCTTTCCGGAATCGATACGGGAAGCCCTTGTTATTTTGAAGTCGCAGATAAATCCTGCGGCCTGGCGTACAAGTGTTTCGGATGAGGTGCTCTCTATCTCAAAAGCGAAGCACCGGGAAAGCCGTGCCGCATTCGCGACAGCCTCCGGCGGGCAAGACGCCCTGCCCGCGACAAAGGAACGGAATCCCGGGGAATCCGGGATTCTGCTGAAAGGCTTTATTTTTCGTTGGCAATCGCGGCCTGTGCCGCGGCCAGACGCGCGATCGGCACCCGGAACGGACTGCATGAAACGTAGTTCAGTCCCTCACGATGGCAGAATTCCACCGATTTCGCCTCGCCGCCCTGCTCGCCGCAGATGCCGATCTTCAGCTTCGGCTTCACCGACCGGCCGCCCTTTACCGCGATGTCGATCAGCTTGCCGACGCCTTTCTGGTCGATCGTCTGGAACGGGTCCGCCGCCAGCAGTTTCTTGTCGAGGTAGTCCCCGAGGAAGCCGCCGATGTCGTCCCGGCTGAAGCCGAACGTCATCTGTGTCAAGTCGTTCGTGCCGAAGCTGAAGAAATCCGCTTCCGCCGCCATTTCGTCCGCCAGCAATGCCGCGCGCGGGATTTCGATCATCGTGCCGACCAGATAGTCGAGCTTTTCCAGCTTGAACTTCTTCGCGACCTCCGCCGCGACCTTCGCCAGCAATCCTTTCTGGAATTTGATCTCCGCCACGTCGCAGGTCACCGGGATCATGATCTCCGGCTTGCACTTCACACCGTCGCGTTCCAGTTCCGCCGCCGCTTCGAGAATTGCGCGCATCTGCATTTCGGAGACCTCCGGATAGGTGATCCCGAGGCGCACGCCGCGATGGCCCATCATCGGGTTGGTCTCATGCAGCCCCTCCGCCCGCTTCGCGATGTCGGCGAGCCTGATGCCCAGCGCCCTGGCCAGCTCCTGCCGCGCCTCCTTCGCGCTCGGCACGAATTCGTGCAACGGCGGGTCGAGCAGCCGGAAAGTGACCGGCAGCCCCTCCATCGCGGTCAGCGTATTTTTGATATCCTTCTTCACGAAAGTGAAAAGCTCCTTCACCGCCTTGACCCGCTCCTCGACCGTAGTGCTCAGGATCATCTTGCGCAGCGCGAACAGCGGCTTTTCACTGTTTTTGCCGTAGAACATGTGCTCGGTGCGGAACAGGCCGATCCCCTCGGCCCCGAACCTGCGGGCGGTTTCGGCATCGGCGGGGTTGTCCGCATTCGCGCGCACCCCGAGCTTGCGGAACTTGTCCGCCAGCTTCATAAAGTGCTGCAACTTCGGATTCTCGCTCGAATCCATCATCGCGACCGCACCCGCGTACACATAGCCGCGCGTGCCGTTGATGCTGATCACATCACCCGCCTTGTAGACCTTGCCGCCGACCTTCATGGTGTGGGCGGCCTCGCTGATTTCCAACGCTCCCGCGCCGACGATGCAGCACTTGCCCCAGCCGCGGCAGACCAGCGCCGCATGGCTGGTCATGCCGCCGCGCGCGGTCAGAATGCCGGTCGCGGCGCGCATGCCCTCGACGTCCTCGGGATTGGTCTCCTCGCGGACCATGATCACGGATTCGCCCTTCTTCGCGGCGGCGACCGCCTCTTCGCTGTTGAAGACGATCCGCCCGACCGCGCCGCCCGGCCCCGCCGGAAGCCCCTTGGCGATCACTTCAAACTTCTTTTCGGCTTTCGGATCGAGGATCGGGTGGAGCAGTTCGTCGAGCTGCGCCGGAGAGACCCGCATCACCGCGGTCTTTTCGTCGATCATCTTCTCGCCGAGCATATCCATCGCCATATTCAGCGCTGCGGTGCCGGTGCGCTTGCCGACGCGGCACTGCAGCATGAAGAGCTTGCCCTCCTGAATGGTGAATTCGATGTCGAGCATATCGTGGTAATGGGCTTCAAGCTTGCAGCGGATGTCGAAAAGCTGCCTGTACAGTTCCGGATACAGCTCCTCCATCGACTTGAGCGCCTTATTCTGCTCATTGCGGGTGTCGTTGTTCAGCGGATTCGGGGTGCGGGTTCCGGCGACCACGTCCTCGCCCTGCGCATTGACCAGCCATTCGCCGTAGAACTTGTTGTCGCCGGTCGCCGGGTCGCGGGTGAACGCCACGCCGGTCGCGGAAGTGTCGCCCATATTGCCGAAAACCATGCTCTGCACGTTCACCGCGGTGCCCCACTCATCCGGAATGCCTTCGATCCGGCGGTAGGAGACCGCCTTTTTGCCGTTCCAGCTTTTCAGCACCGCGCCGACGCCGCCCCAGAGCTGGGCCATCGCATCGTCCGGGAACTCCTTTTTCAGCGTCTTTCTGATCTGGATTTTGAATTGATCGCACAGCAGCTTCAGGTCATCCACGGTCAGGTCGGTGTCGGAGGCGTAGCCGCGCTTTTCCTTCAGCTCCTCCATCATGCCGTCAAGCTGGCGGCGGATCGCCTTGCCTTCAGCCGGTTCGATCCCCTCGGCCTTCTCCATCACCACGTCGGAATACATCATGATCAGCCGCCGGTAGGCGTCGTACACGAACCGCTCGTTGCCGGTTTTCGCGATCAGCCCCGGAATCGTTTTCGTCGAAAGGCCGACGTTCAGCACCGTCTCCATCATGCCCGGCATCGAACTGCGCGCACCGGAGCGGCAGGAGACCAGCAGCGGGTTCTTCGCATCGCCGAACTTCATTCCCATCGCCTTTTCCACTTTGGCGAGCGCAGTTTTCACCTGCTTTTCCACTCCGGCGGGCAGTTCGCTGCCGTTCCTGAAATAATCGACGCAGCACTCGGTGGTGATCGTGAAGCCGGGCGGCACCGGCAGCCCCAGCGAAGCCATTTCCGCCAGATTCGCGCCTTTGCCGCCGAGCAGTTCCTTCATCGAGCCGTCGCCCTCCGACTTTCCCGCGCCGAAGGAATACACATACTTCTTTTCCGCCATGACGTCCTCTCCCTGTAAATTAGTGATTTTTAAGGTTCTTCCAGCAATCCGAACTCTATTTGAATTTTTTCAGCACGCGCAGAATCTCCCGTTTCTGCGGATTCTTGTCCAGCCCGAACACCATGAACGACCCCTGCACCGCCACCGGATACGGGATTCCATTGATATAGGTGCGCGTATCGCGGGCGATCCGGTTCAGCCGCTTGCGCTGCACCGCCGAGGTCTGGTCATACTTATACACACCGATCTCCGAACCGGCGACCTTGATCGCGCAGCCGCTGGTCGCCCGGAACGGTTCCGGCGGCATATCGCGCACGCTCTCAACCTTGATCCCCTCGCGCTGCAGGTAGTCGGCGAAATCCGTCGGCTTGAACGCATTGTTGGCCGCGCCGCCCCAGCCGGCGCATCCGGCGGCCAGCAGCAGGACCGCAACCAGCGGCAAAAACATTCGGAACATGATTTTTCGCATCGGTTCATTCTCCCGTACTTGATGGATGGATAATTTCCTCAACCCATAATCTAGTATGCCGCAGGAGTAATTACAAGTTTTTACGGCAGGATTTTGCCGCATCATTCCGAAGCGGCTCATCCTGCCGTAAAAACAGCGAAAGAGCAAAGCACATCACTCAAGGAAGCGGACGATCCGGAGCAGGCGGAGCGCTCCGCCCATCCGGCCGCAACGTCCGCAGGGTAAGGCCGTCAAGATTTTTCCGGTTCGGCCAGAACCGCGAAAGCAACGGAGGCAATGCCAACCCCAACAGCACCCCGGGAACTCCGAGATACCAGAATCCCCAGCGCATCTCCTCCGGAACGGCATAGTACATCAGGTACGGCACCACCAGATTAACGATTCCGCCGATGACCATGGTCCAGAGAATTGCCCGCGCGGAAACCCGTTGCGACAGCACCCCGTATAAAAAGGCCACGAAAAGAATCGGCCACAGGTTGCTCCACACCCCGATCACCTCCAGCAGCGTCGTGCGGACTCCCTGACCGACCACGATCATCATCAGCGCCGTCAGGATTGCACCCCCCCCGCCGAAAACCGTCAGCACCCGGCAGTAAAGCATCTCGCACGGCGTGCCGGCCAATTCCGGCTTCGCGGTCAGCACCAGGTCCTTGAAGCAGACCGTCACCAGGCTGTTGACCGCCCCGGCCACCGTACTCATCAGCGCCGCCAGCAGTGCGACGATGATGACGCCCGGCAGCGGCGCCGGCAGTTCGTCCGTGATGAAAAAGCCGAGCACCTTATCCCCCGGCAATCCCGCCGGCAGCTCGCCGCCGCCTCCATTGTAGTAGAAGAACAGAAACAATCCTATGCCATAGAGCATCACCACCACCGGAATACTCAGCAGATAGTTGGCATAGGTCGAGCGCACCGCCTGATGATAGCTCCTGCTGGTCAGCAGCCGCTGGATCACCAGCTGGTCGCAGCACATCGTCTGCAGGGGAATCTGCACCACCACCAGAATCAGCAGCCAGAAATTCCAGCGGTCGTGCAGATTGAGCCGGTAGAAATCCGATTGGGCGAATGTGCCGAACAAACGGTTGTGTTCTCCGGCAAACGACAACACCCCGCCGACGTCGAACCCGGTCACCTGAAACAGACGGAACAGGATCGCCGCGATTCCAAGGAAAATGATCGCCGACTGGACCACATCCGCCAGGATCACCGCCCGAATTCCGCCCCAGAACGTATAAGCCAGCGTGATCAGCCCGATGACCACGATCGTCGCTTCGGGACGCCAGCCGGCCAGCGATTCGAAGATTACCGCCGCCGCATAGAATACGCCGCCGGTATAGAACAACCGGATCATGATAAAGATCACCGCAGCAATCCGGCGGCAGTTACGATCATATCGTTTTTCCAGATACTCGTATGCCGAAAAGGTAGGTGCGGCAAAGAAAAAACGCAGAAACAGCCAGATCCCCAGCGGCACGAAAAGAATCTGTCCCAACGCCACCGCCATCATCGTCAATCCGAAATTGTAGGCCTCTCCCGGAATCGATACGAAACTGATCGTGCTGAAAAGCGTCGCGAACACCGCCAATGCCACGACAAACCAGTTCATTGAACGTTTTGCCATCAGATATTCATCGGCATCCTGCCGGTGCCGGAGCCGACTGACGACTCCCAACCCCGTCACACCCAACAAATACAGCAGAATGACGGCCCAGTCGCCGCCGGACAATACACTGGACATGATTCACTCCCCCCCCGTCCGGAAAAATTCGGAAACCGGCCGGAAAAGCCCGGCCTCGTCCTCCTCGAAATTCATCGCTTCATGATAGAGTACGCCGCCGCCGGGATTCAGGAAGGCAAACGTCCCGGCCTGGCGCAACAGTTCCCGCGCCGTAAATGACCGGCACATTCCGTAATGGTACACCTGCGCCCAGAAGAACAGCTTCTGTCCCGGCTTTGCGACCAGACTGAACCGATTGTATTCGCGCGACGCGAAATAGTCACTGACCATGTACTGACCACTCACAATGCCGTCCAGCCGCCCGGCCCGCAAATTTTCTTCCCACGGGAACGGTGTTTTCCCGTAATTGCCGAGGATGGTGCCGTTGCTGAGCGTGGCCGCGGCGACGCCGAGGACCAGCTTCTGTCCGGCACCGTGAATCAGCGCCGAAGCCTCCCGCAGCAGCCGGTCATATCCTTGAGTTTTGATCTGCCGCCACTTGCCGACATCGAATTCTTCCGTTCGGATATCTTTTCCGTAAAGACGGCGGTACTCGGCAACCACGGCGGGATTAAAACCGTAATCATCCCCCGAATCACTTCCAAACTGATGGCTGTGGCTGCGCGTGCATAGATAAAACCCGTCCGCCCCGTACCCGATCAGTTCGCGGATCATCGCCAGCCGGTACTGCAGCGCCTCCGGCTCATTGTAGCACATCGTACCGGGCAGAACCCGGCCGCGGCGGTCCATCAACATGGTGTGCCGGTTGGCGCGCTGGAATTCGGACATGCAGAAATCCGGAATTGACGGGTGCAGAATCGCCTCATCCGACAGCGTCATCCAGATCATGATCCGGATGCCGTTTCTCCGCGCTTCGCGCACGGCGACGGCGAGCGGATCGATCTCGCCGAGCACGGCCGCGACCTTCCGCCTGCCCTCATCCAGCTGCTCCACCGGGACCGGTCCCGGAAAAACCGTCGCCGCTCCCCGGCTATGGTAAGCCACCTGGCCGTGCACGGAGATCCGCCAGAACACCCCCGTCACGCCCCGCTCCCGGCAGAGCCGGAAAAAGTGTGCGATCTCCTTTTCGGCATACGACGGGCTTCCCAGCTTCTCCGAATAATAGACCTCGTCGAAGTAATCCATATTCAGCCAGAACTCCATCGAAGCACCGTTCCTGATCTCCCCGCGTTCCACCTTTTCCAGCCGCACCCCGGAAAACTCCGCCTGCCCCGTGGAGGACTCCAGGCGGATTTCGAGCTTCCGTCCGCCGGCGGGAGTACAGATCTTCGCGACCAGCCGCCGCGGCGCTTCCGATTCCGGAATGCCGAAATACTGAAACAGCCACCGGCCTTCGGCGGAACGCAGGATTCCGCTCATTTCACTCCCGCCGGCCGCAGTGTTCTGCTCCGCTTCGAGCCGGTAGAACGCCTCCGGTTCAACTTCCACCACGCATGAGAACGGCTTTCCCGGCTCCGCACTTACCGTTCCGGCGGCGCTTTCCGGCAGCTTCAACTCCGCCGCCCCGCACCAGAACGCCGCCGCCGCCGCGGTGCCGAATATGAAACGCCTCAATTGTTCCATTGCACCACCTCGCCGAAACCGACTTCATTATAGATCGTGTAACCGGCCGGATAAATCTGGTACAGTTCACTCTCGACCGTTTTGCCGACCCACTGCTCCTTTTGAAGCGCTGCGGCATGACCGTCAGTGAAAACCGAATTGATGCGCCCCTGATGGCGGGCGTGCGCATGTTGCGTACCGCTGTTCCCCAGCCCGAACATGCTGCTCTGACGCAGAGTTGCGGCGTTATAGCTGTCTGCTAGGTAAAAAGTGGAGGAGGACTTCTTCAGCCGCCGCAGATTCAGACAGCGGGAGTTTCCGGAAATTCCGATACCCTTTTCCGACACGAAGGCGCTGTTGGTCTGCAAATAGCAGTTCACATCACCGATCGCGCCGTAACAATCGCTGATTGCGGTGTCCGTTTTCGGATTTGAGCCTGCGGCAGCCGGACAGACCGTCCCCCCGCTGCCCTCCGGCAGATATCCGGTATAAATCATATGATCCGCCCATGAATAGTGGCTCCATGAAGGAGGTGTACGCAGAATCATCAACGGCAGATACTCCTTTTGCTCGTCGGCATACAACATGGCCGCTTCCCCGCAGCTTTTCAGATTGGAAAGGCATCTGGCGGCCTGCCCCTTTGCCCTCGCCTTATTCAATGCCGGCAGCAGCAAAGAAGCAAGAATCGCGATGATCGCTATCACAACTAACAATTCGATCAATGTGAAATTAAGATGCCGAAAGCCCGATATGCCGGGCGTATTCCGCCTCATTTGCCTGTTCCTTGTTTTGTCGCGCATTTTTTCCTCCACAGTAAACCGGTTATGTCTCTTTTGCAAGCCATCGCATCTGCTTATCCGGCTCCGTGCCGGTGCAAAACTACCTCGCCGTCACGATTCAGAAACCACGGATTCCGGCAGCAGGGAACCGCGTTCAATAATCGGACCATACGGCGAAACAATGCACGGGACTTCCGCCCGCGGGTCACTGATCAGTCGCTGAAGCAGTTTGACGCAGTTTTCCGCCGCCAGCCCGATATCCAAATCAATGATCGAATATCCCGGCGAACCGGGAATCAACAGCGCATTCGATCCATTCACCAGAATCGAAATGTCCCGCCCCATCTGCACTCCCTTCTCGTGCAACACTCCAGAAATCGTATCCAGCGACCAGCAATTCATGGCGAAAACGGCTTCCGGACGGTACGAGCTGTCAATCAGGTCTGCGAACTGATCACGCACCGAGCCGACCGGAGGGACCGCGATTGTCAACTCCATGCCGTGTGCCTTTGCTGCAAGCGCCATCTCTTTTTCAAAAAGGTTCCGGACAGCCAATGCGTCTTCGCCTTCCCCGACCATTGCAATCCGGCGAACGCCGCTCCGGGCGAACCTTCCGACGATTCTCCCGGCAGCCTCCGCGAAATCGAACGAAAGCCGCGGAAGCCCCGAACAGGCCGGATACATCCCGACCGCCGGAATTCCGGTGCAGATCAACTGACGCACCCGCTGTTCGCCGATCCGGTCGAGCACGATCACGCCGGAGGCATCCGCCTCCGCCAGCACCTTGAAATCCCTGCCGACCAGCAGCGAAAGGTATCCGGCCTTTTCAATGGTCCGATGCAGCGCCGTAATCATCCGCCCCAGTTTTAGGTCATTGTCGAAATCGCCGTCGTCCACCACAATGCCGATGATACAGCGTCTGATCATCTTCAGCCGCTGCGGCTGCTCCGGCAATGCTTTGACAAATGTACCGCGCCCGCGCTGGCGCACGATATATCCCTGCCGCTCAAGCCGGGCAAAGGCTTTCCGCGCCGTCAGGATCGTCACCTCGAACTGCCGGGCGATATCATGTTCGGAAAAGAAACGCCCGTTCAACGCAAAACGCCCGCACGACAACTCCTGAAGCATGTAGCTTTCGATCGCCTGGTATTTGAGGACCCGTTCCATGGTTTCCATTTTACTTAAAGTTCTATATCTTTATATATATTATGACATATTTTTCTGTATTTGTCAAGAATGAACCGTCTTTTTTTCTGAATATATTTCCACATTTCCCGCCGGAGTCCTCATTTCGGATTCCGACAGGATAAAACTATAGTAAACTATCTGTTTATGACTCCTGATACCTACAGGCCGCACCCCTGCACCCTTCCGGCCATTCCCGAATTCCGCAGAATTCATCCGATTTCCGTCTTTTCATACTTGAAAAAAAGCCGAATGCCGTACATTGTTGATCACGCAGAAAAAAACAGAGAAAGGATTGGGATGATGAACAGAATCTGTCTGTCCGCGCTGCTCGGTCTGCTCACGTTGGGCCTTTTCGCCGGGAATCCGCTGGGGATGCCGGAGTACAGTCAGACTCTCCGGGTAACGTTCAAAACGCCGGAGGAGGCCCGCAAAGCCGAATTGAAAAAGCTGGAACTTCCCGGCGGGAAGAAACTCGCTTTCTCAACCCGATGGGACGACACCAACAACCGCCATTTGAAAATGGCGCAGACTCTCGCCGCACAGGGATACAAAGGAACCTTCTATCTGTACGATTTCCTGAATGAGCAAAGCGACCGGACCGTTCCGGCGGAAATCCTGAAGCTCGGTTCGTCGCTCGGTTCACACACGGTGGACCATCAGGACCTGCCCGGCCTGCTCCCTGCCGGGATCTTTTACCAGATTCTCGAACAGCGCATCCGCGAGGAGGCCGCCTACGACACCTGCGTGACCGCTTTCGTGCTGCCGTACACCTCCTGTTCGACCCGTTTCCGGGACCATGTGCCCCATCTGATCGGCGATATCCTGAAACGCAGCGGCCACTTCGGCGGCCCGGAACCGTGGGGAGACGCCGCCGGCCGTTACGGCTTGGGGCAAAACGAGTGGTTCGGCAGTTTCATGTTCGGAATCAACGACCGCAATCCCTCCCCGGAGCTGTTTGAAAAGGGCGTCGCGCGCGGTTTGAAAAACCTGAAAACTCCAGACTGGAAAGGCGGGCCGCACCTGACGCTCGGCCTCCACACCTGGCAGAGCGACGACGGCTTCCGGGTGCTGGACGGCATCCTCAAGCAGCATGGAAACAACCCGGACTGGTGGTATTGCAATGAAAACGAGTATCTGGCGTACCGCTATCAGTTCTTCCATACAAATATCCGGAAGAAATCCGTGGACGGCAGCACCGCCGTCTTTGAGATCACCCGGATCGCCGCGCCCGAACTCGGCCACGACATTCCGCTTACCGTCCAAACCGGCGGCGACGCCGTCTCCGCCATGCTCAACTCCAGGCCGCTCCCTGTCTCGACGAACGGCATATTCGCGTTACCCCATGACGACAACCGCAAAATCCCCGTCGCGGTCGAACTGGTCCGCTTCACCGGGGCAACTCCGGCGCCGGCCAGACTGACCGAACTTTCGGGAACCGTTCAGATGGCGTTCCGCGAACAGGAAAACAGGATCGATTTCTCCCTTATCCCGGCTGATCCAGCGGGAAAGTTTGAGAATGTTTCGCTGATCCTGCGGCTGCCTCCGGCGTGGAAGGAGGGAGTCCGGCGCATGATCCCGCCGTCCGCGGCTGGAAAAATTTCCACGTCGTTCCCGCTCGGTGTCCGTGACCCGCGCCCCGGCTTCCGGGACGGCGATTACCACTTTTACCTTCAGGCCGACCTGCTGTGCAACGGAGTTCCGAAGCGGCTGCATGCGGTGATGACAATCCGGCGCGAAACCGGCAGAACCGCCTCTCCACGGGATAACGCCCTCGCCGTCGGGCCGCTTCCCGCCGGGACATTCACGCCGGAACTGCTGGCCCGGCTTTCCATGCCGTCCGCTCCGCTGAACGGATTCGGTGCGAAATCCATCGAAAAGTGGCATCCGGTACTCAGCGGCGACCGGGCGGCCCCCTCCCTCTCCCCGGTTTCGGCCGATGAAAGCTGGAAGCCGGAGGCGGAGGAGTTCCGCAAAAAGCAGAAAGGCGAATTTGCGTTCGCTCTGGAGTTCGATTCCCCCGCCGCCGAACCGTACAATTTGCTGCTGAACCTGTGGAATGCGGACCAGATTTCCGCAATTTACATCAACGGGAAGCCATACAAATTCAAACGCCCCTGCCCGTTCGTTTCGGTTGCCGGCCGGAACCGGGTCGTGCTGGTATATCCGGTGGCGAAGAACAGGACGCCTGCCACCCAGATGGTTTCCGTCGCCAGAGGAGACAACATGTTCGACCATGTGAAATTCCTCCCTGTCGACAACGCCAGATAAATTTCCTGAAACGGCATGGATATGTGAAAACGCGCCAACCGGGATGAACGTTCATTCCGGCAGCGGCGGCCGGTAACTCCGGTCGCCGCCGAGCTTCTGATAGTAACGGTATACCACGGCCAGCATTGCGAATCCGGCAAGGCCGATCAGTCCGCCGAGGAAAAAGAGCAGAAAATACTGCCCTCCCGAACCGTCCGGATAAAAGGATTTCTCCACGAAAGTCAGAATGCCGCCGATCAGCGGAGCCGCCAGCACCGTGACAACCGCCAGCACCATCTGCAGCGCCGAATTGAACTGCGCATACAGGGCTTTCGGAAACAGTCTCTGCCCGTAAGAGGCCGTCAGCGTGTTGTAGCTCATGATGAACACTCCCTGCGCCGCGTAGACGATCGTAAAGGAGAGCGTTCCGCCGATGAAAAATCCGCCGGCCAGCATGATCAGCACCAGAAGCCCCATCGAAATCATTCCGACCCGGAGCGGGTGGTAACGGTCCGCCAAAGCTCCCAATGGATAACTGGCAATCATCGCGAAGCCGAAGATCGCCGCCTGCGTATAGCCGAACGTCTCCAGACTGATTCCCAGCGCCTTCACATAGAAAATCACGAAAATATTGATCGGCAGCGGCGACAGGGCGCAGACCACGAAAGCGCCGATCACCCAGCGGTAATAGGGCATCGCGAAACACTCTTTGAAATAGGTTCTGACCGCTTTCCCCACTCCCCGACGCGCTTTTTCCGCCGCCGGGAGGGGCGGATATTCCCCTTCCCTGACTTTGGCGCACATCAGGAGCAGCCCGAATCCGTACAGGAAAGCCAGGGAAAGGAAAATCAGCGTCACTTCGGTTTCCGCATACTTCAGCAGAAAACTGTTGAAGATGATCGCGCAGCCGAGGCTGACCGCGCGGAACATGGCCACGAAACGCCCGATCAGTTCACAGGGCACGACATCGTTGGAGAGCGCCATGAACAGGGCGTTGGTCATGGTGGTCCCGAGATCGAGCAGAAGCCAGAATACGGAAAACACGATCAGGTTCGCCATATTCTGCGAGATGACTTCCGGCCCGATGCCCTGCTGCAGCGCGGCCCCCATCTGGCGGGTGAAGGCCAGCCCGGCCAGCCCGGCCAGCACCGGCGGCGTATACATCAGAAGATAAGGGATGCGGCGGCCGAACCTTCCCCGGTGCCGGTCGGAGCGGTAGCTGACGATCGGCATCAGGAAGATATTCGTGAAATTCGGGATCGAGATGATCAGGATGCTGTAAAGACCGTCTGAAATGCCGAACGACTTCACCAGCAGCCCTGCGACCATGCCGACCGCCCGCTCTTTCATCGACCACGCGAAATCGCCCCACAGCAGCCAGATGAACAGCAGACACACGCCGGTTGTCGTGTAAGTCAGAGTCCCGGCATGCCAGACTTTTCTGCGATGTTCAAGCCTTTCCATACCCCTTCCATCAGCAGTGGAGTACCGGTTCGGCTTCAAGCTCCCCGGCGCTGCGGCGGCACTCGTCGAGCGTCCGCATCAGCTCCAGAAGTTCGTCGCCGGTCACAAACGGCGGCCGGCCCAGCGCGTAATGCTCATAGCAGCAGCGGTAATACGCATCCGGATCGGCCGGACTCTCCGGCAGCGTTTCCTGCCGCCACGCGATCGGTTCGCTCGGATAGCGGCGCCCGGCGGCGGCCAGTCCGGTATCCGCCTTCCTCTCCGGCAGTGCGCCGGCGGCGAAATAGCGCAACCTCCATTCGCCGTCCTGATAGAGGGCGGAACCGCGTTCCCCGCAGATACGCCACTCCGGCAGCGGCAGCGCAACCGCCTGATTGATATCGAGGTCGAGGAGTACGCCCGCGGTCGTGGTAATCAGCGCATGTACCACATCGTCCGCGTCGCCGAGCGAAGCGATCCGGCGCAGTTCGCAGCGCGTCCGCCGCACCTTGCCGCCGGTCAGGTACAGAAACTGGTCGATGTAATGCGCGCCGTAGTTCAGCAGCATGCCCCCGCCGTTCCGGTAAAACGCCTGCCAGTCGTTACGGCGGCAGTAGTTGCTCACGTGGCGCTCGATCAGATAGAGCTTGCCGAGCTTGCCGGAGTCGAGAATTGCGCGGACCGTCCGGGCTTCGCCGTTCAGGCGGTGCGGCTGGTAGGTCATCAGCCTGCGCCCGGTCCGGCGGGCGGCCTGAAGCATCGCCTCGGCTTCGGTCAGGGTCACGGACAGCGGTTTGTCGCAGAAAACGTCGCAATCCGCCTGCATCGCCGCGATGGCCTGCTCCGCATGAAAGAGAGTCGGCGAAGCGATCACCACCAGATCGGGACGCTGTTCGTCCAGCATGGTTTTGAAATCGGTATATAACCCCCCGACGCCGAACCGGGAAGCGGCTTCCGCAAGGCGTTCCCGGCACGGATCGACCACCGCGACCGGTTCAAAACCGGCGTGTCTGCAAAGCTGCGGCAGGTGAAAATCCCAGGCGATACGTCCGAGGCCGGAAACCGCGGTACGCAGAATTTTTTTCATAATCATCATTTCCTGTTGTACAAGTGAGCCACTCCCCGATCGCCAGCCGACGGGCCGGGAACTGCTCAGGGAGAAGCGGTTGTCAGTTCGACTGCGCCGCCCCGCCGTCCGGCAGCCGGCAACTGTAGAGGCGGGAACCGGAGGCGAAGTAGACGCGGCCGTCGAGGCAGTCCCCGCCGGTGTGGATTTCGATCGGAGAGGCCACCGCCGCCCCGAAGCCGCCCCGTTCGGGATCGACCTTCACGATGTGGCGTTTGAACAGCACGTAGATGTCATCACCGTCGCGGACGAACATGCGCGGCCCCTGCTGCCAGGCGGCAAGGCCGTATTCGCCGGAATTCCAGCGCCTGACCACCTGCTTCGACGCCGGATCGAAGACGAAGAACTCCTTCTTGTCGGCGATGCCCAGGATTTTCCCGTCCGGCAGCACGGTCAGGTCGTGGATCGTTCCGGCCCCCGGCACCGCAACCGTGCTCCAGACGATCCGGCGGGAGGCAAGATCGAACTGGAAGAACCGCGCCTCCTTGCTTTTGACTTTGCCGCCGGTGCCGGCTTCGACCGTCGTGCCTCCGAAAATCCGGCCGTCCGGCAGCATCGCCAGCGCGTAGACGCTCTGGTTTTCGATCAGGTCGCGATTGGGGACGACGGAAAAGTCGCCGCTCCCGCGGTCCCACACCGCCAGCCCGCCGCCGGTATGGCCGTATTCCGGCGTGCCTCCCATCAGCAGATGCCTGCCGTCCGGCGTGATCTTCAGCACATGGGGACGGATCAGCGCCTTCCCGGCATGGGCGATATAGCGCGGATTTCCTCTGGCCTGCACGGCGAAACGCGGAATGCCGTCGAACTTTTCGTCGAGCCGCCAGTCGAACAGATAGCCGCCGTTGTAACCGCCGACGAACACGTGGTTCTTCCACGGCAGGACGGTGTTCCACTGGACGCAGCCGTTGCGGTTGATCATCGTGCCGTCGGCCGGGTTGTACACGTAGTTGCGCATCGGGAACGAGGTGCCGCCGGTGATCAGGCCGTCGGAAGTCGCCGCGACCGTCGAAATGTGGGCGCCTTCGCTCGGATATTCCATGTTGAAAGTGACGCTTTTCCCCTGCGGGTCGATGAAGCGGGCGCGCCGTTCCACCGGGTTGAAGAGGTCGACCTTCCAGCCGTCCCGCATCCGGTAATTGTAGAAGCCCTGCGAGCCGGTGACGACGGGACGGAGGGTGATCTGCGGCGGCCCGTCGATTTTCCGGGATTCGCCGCGGTGGAACTCGTACCACTGCGGCGCCGGTTTGATCGCCTTGGCTCTGGCGAAAGCATCGGCCGTGTCGCGCTGGTTGTAGTAGGGGCCGACCGTGCCGTAAACCTTGCCGTTCTCCGCCCGGAACACCACGCCGCAGGCGCCTTCGGGGCGCTCGTTTTCAGGAAACACTTCCACCTTTTTCCCGTTTTCCGGGTGATAGGCGACCAATTGCGCCCTGGTGTTGCCGACTCCGAAGTAGAGCCATCCGGCGTCGTCCGCCGCGATGGTCCGGTGATATTGCGCCCAGCTCTCCTTGCGCAGCGGGCCGAAGTCCCGGAACCGGCCGGTTTCCGGGTGGAATCCGACCAGCCCGCTGTCCGGGTAGGTGACCGTCCAGATCGTGCCGTCGTCGGCCTCCGTCATCGCCATGCCCATTCCCCGGTGCGTCGGAAACACCCGGAACTTCTTTGCGGCCGGATCGAATTCCGTCAGGCGGCTGCTGTGAAGGCTGTAGTAGCGGTTGCCGCTGCTGTAAAGCGACGAAAACACCGCATAGGAAGCATCCGGCGCGAACGGCAGCGCGAAGAACTCCTGTTTCCCCGTCGCCGGTGTAACCGTATAAATGCCGTTGGCGCCGCGGTAATCGGCGAGGATGCACACCAGCATATCGTTGCCGTCGGCGTCCGTAGCGACCGTGGCCCCCTTGTTGCTGCTGACCGGAGAGCAGACGCCGTGATCAATGAAGCCGTTCCCGAGATCGGCGGCGGCCGCCGCGCCGGAGACCATCAGCAAACCGGCCATATACTTGATGAGAGACAATTTTTTCATAAAACTCCTTTTCGTCCTCCGAAAGAGACAGGGGTTGTTTTTCAGGCATGGTCAATGAATCACCTCAATCTCCGCTGTCGACGGCATCGCCCTCACTGAGCCACCTTCTCTGCCCGGCGACGTCACACTGTGACTTCTTGACCGACATGCGGTGCTGGGAGGCCGCATGATTGTCGAAATAAAGGAAATTCGTCGTCGCATTGTCTCCGGCGTGACCGGTGAAGGGACGGGTCGGCGTTCCGCTGCCGGTGTCGTCCAGCGCCCGCAGGTGGTACTGCCGGTTGATCGCCGCCGAATAGTCGCCGTTGGCATTACAGAAACCGGAAGAGTAAATCGAACCGGTACTGTTGTTAGGCGCGCCGTCGGCAATCAAAATGCCGCTGGATGGCATCAGTATCTTGCTCGATTTCAGGTAATTATTCCCATTCTGGACCGTCGTGCCGAGCCTTCCCGGGTTGTTCTGGGCAAACATGCGCAGATAAGTCCAGTTGACCTTGCTTTTATACCCCTTGGAGTTTTGCAGCGCCTCCGCTTTGCCCAATGCACTCGGACAGTTGAACGGATGTGTGCCGTTTTTGAATGTGATTGCGTTACTCAGCAGATCATTACCGGTATAGGCTTTGAACAGGATGATCGGCCAGCATCCGGCGCTGCTCAGCTCCGGCACCTTGGAAATCGGGTAAAACCCGTCGTAAGTGTCCACGTAGAACGTGTGCATCAGGCCGATCGTCTTGAGGTTGTTGGTGCAACTGATCGACCGCGCCTTCTCACGCGCCTTATTCAGCGCCGGAAGCAGCATCGATGCCAGAATCGCAATAATAGCAATCACCACCAGCAATTCGATTAACGTAAATTGGCGGAGTGCCGCCGGGCTGCCGCTGAATTTCATGGCGGCGGACGAGTTTCGCTGTTTCATTTCAATCCTCCTGGTTTTCCGGTTCAATTAATTTGCCGGCCAGATGGATGCGTCGGGCCGGGCGAAGCGGATTCTTCAATCGCGCGACGGCTTCTTCAAAGGCGATGCGCCCGATGTTATGCCAGTCGGCGGCGACGGTCGGGAAATGTTCGAATTCCGGCACCATCAGATTCTTGCCGTCGATGCCGAGCAGGCAGAAACGCTGCGCCAGCGAACCGCCGTATGCATCCCGCCAGGCTTCGGCATAGTGCTGCAGATGATGATCCGAGGTGAATAAATACCCCTCCTCCCGCCGGAATGCACAGTCGGCGAGATCGTCAAACGGCGAAACCAGAATCCCGCCGCTCTCCCCGCCGCTTTCGCGCCACAGGTACTCGAAAATCCGGGCGCGGTGACGGTAGACCTCCCCGGGATCGGTCAGGACCGTGACTCTTTTCCGGCGACGCCGCCGGAAGAAATCGACCGCCTGCTTCGCCGTGGTGTATGGATCGATGTCGACGATCGACATCTGTCCCCCGAAGTCGTCCGCCTGAAAAATGCCGACCGCCGGAGCCGAAAACGGCAACCTTTCACACCGGGCGTCCAATTCGACCATCACGATCACCGCCCGGCAGTGCTCCAGCACCGGCGAGAGGGTGTCGAATACGCCGGAAGCGGCGATCAGCGAAATATCCTGCTCCAGAGCGTTCCGCTGAATTTCCGACAGCGCATGGTAGACCAGCCCCGGATTGTTGTCAAGAGTCCCGTTGCTGGTGATCACCCCGATGCAGCAGCCTCCCGCAGGCTGCTGCGCATGGGGATCGCTGCTGACGGTCACACCGCTCTTGGGATGCTTTTCCAGCAGGCCCCGCTCGCACAGATAGGAGATGCCGTTCAGCGCCGAGCCGTAGCTCAGGTTGAACCTGCGCATCAGCGCCCGCACCGACGGAATCCGGCTGCCGGGCCGGTAGTTGCCGGCAAAGACCCGGGCGCTGATGTAGTCGATCATCTCCGACGCAACTGGCGGTCTGTTCATGGCACTCTCCTTCTATGTGCTTCTGATCATTATTATACCAAAAACAGGCCGCATTTGCAATAGTGCAAGCTCAAAAACCGCGCTTATTCTGATCATTCTGATCAGATTGCGCCTCCGGCCGACGTCAGCACTTGCAGCAGTGCCCCGCTGCTGCTGAGCGGTTTCCGCGGGTCCGGCGGCGGGGCGTTGTGAACTCCCGGCGGCTCTTGCGCAGCTTCAGCACCGTCAGCTGGAGCAGTCCCGCCAGTTCCGGCGACTCCTTCGCAATCGCCAGCATCTTGCGGTGCATCCCCTGACGGCTGATGCCGTGAATCCGGGCCAGTTCCGCCACCGTCGCCGCCCGCGCCGTCGTCGCGGAAGGAGCAATCAGCTCCGCCAGGACCCCAAGCGTATAATCGTCGAGATGCAACAGGTAACGCAACAGCTCCGCCAGCTCCGGCAAGACCGGTTCCCGGACCGGAACCGGTTCCACGCCGGGAATATGGTCACAGTCGGCCAGTTCCTCCGCCCAGTTGGCCACGCTGTCGAACTCCTGCCCGCCCAGCGGACGCCGCATCCGCGCCTCGGTCGCCGCACAGAGGCGGCACGCCTCGGCATAGGTGCAGTTCCGGCATTCGCCGGAGATTTCACGATAGTTTTTCCAGCAGTGCGGAGCTTCATTCATGGCAGACCTTCTCCTGTTGTTTTGAACTCTTTTTCCCGCAATCCGGCGCTTTTCCGGCCGGCATGCTCTCCAATACATTCAGCAATGCGCGCAAGCCGCACAACCGGTAACGGCGGCTGCCGCCCTCCACCCAGCCGGATTTCATGATGAATTTATCTTTCATCGCCGCCTCCCGGTCACAGCCATTGCGGAATCCGGTCCGCCGCGTCGAGCCGCCCGTAATGTGTCATCCCGGCGCGCCCCGGGCGACGGCAGCTCAGGATGTCGAAACTGACCCACCCCTGTTCGTTGAGGCTCTCCGCCAGCTTGACCAGATCCTCCCGGTTGAAGCTCAGCCGCATCACCGGCCCATACGGAGTCTCACGCACTTTCCCGGAACCCACATACGGATTTCTCACCCCCATGCGGCTGTTGCGGTTCCGGCGGTTCTGCTGGATTTTCTGCTGCATCATAATTCGTCCTCCCATTGTTTTGTACATCAATGCACAATTCAAGACAAAAAAATATCACGTCGGCATTTTCAGCCTGACTATACCATCTCTTTACGATATTGCTCCAACTCAGCACAGCGGAGCACTGCTTTCGCCACATCCTTATTATACATCAATGCACAAATATTTCAAATGAAAAATCAAAAAATTATCCATTTTTATTTGATTTTGTACATTTGAGCATTATATTGTACATCAAAGAGAAAAACAGACTGGGCAAACGAAGGAATCCGTATCATGAAAATCGACTCCGAAATCAGGGCGGCGCTGGAGCGCGCGATCGAAGCGAACAGCAACCGCTACCAGTTCTCACTGAAAGTCGGCATCCCGCAGCAGACCATCGGCCGGTGGCTCAGCGGCCGGACCACCTCCATCACCGACGACGCGTGGAGCCGGGTGCATCCCTACCTGAAACCCTATATGGGCACCGTTGCGGCGCCGCAGGTTCCGCCCGCCGCGCCGCCGACCACGCCGGATACCATCCGCAATACCCCGGAGCTGCGCGAGTGCATCAAGGACGCGATGCTCCGCGAAGGCGTCGCCTCCGCCGCCGACCTCAACCGGCTGATCGGCTACGACAGCGTCCACACGCTCGAACGGCTGCTCTCCGGGAAGCTGAACTGGTTCCCCGACATCCTCTCCGCGGTCGCGGAAGCCCTCGGCATCGACCACGATTCATTGCCGATCTCTCCGGCGGAACGCATGCAGCTGCTTCCCGCCGGCTATTTCGGCGACGGCGCGATGCTGGTCCGCCCGATTCCGGTGGTCTCATGGGCCAATGCGGCGGGGCATCTCGACCTGCTGGCCAATCCCGATACGCGCCTCTTTTCGCGCTGGGACCCTGAAAATACCGAAACCGTCCCGGCGCCCGTCGGCACCCGGAAAGGGACTCAGGCTTTCCGCGTCACCGGCATCTCCATGGAGCCGACCATCATGGACGACGATATCATCCTGGTGGAACAGCGCATGTCGCTCGATGAAGTTCCGAACAACAAGATCGTGGTCGCCCGCCTGACCGAAGGCAAGTTCGAAGACTGCGTCGTGTGCAAACGGCTCCGCCGGCAGGGAGGTCATTGCTGGCTGACCAGCGACAATCCCGCCGGCATGGTGATCCCCGTGGAGCCCTCCGACCTCCAATGGCTCGGCATCGTCGTGCGCAAGCAGAGCGAACTGTGATCCCCGATTTATTGCGGAGAAAGGATCACGAAAGCGGGCAAGCCGGGGATGTCCCACTTTTTCATGATGCCGTCGATTCCGGAGGCGCCCGGATCTTCCGCCTGGAATTTCACGACCACGAACTTCTCCATTTCCCGTTTGATTTCGGGATCGCTGAGTACATTCTTTTCCATGCTCTTGCAGTTTTTGCACCAACTGGCCCAGAGGTCCACCAGCACCGGCTTGTTCTGTTCGCGGGCGGTGGCCAGGCCGGCTTTGAGCCGGGCGATTTCCGCTTCCGGCGAATACTCGCCCGGGAGCAGCGTATAACCGGTATAGCCGTAATAGAGCGCCGCCAGCAGGATAATTCCGCCGAACACGTACTTGACCGTGACCATGAACTGTCCCGGTTTCGGCAGGACGCCGAGTCCGGCTCCGGCCAGCGGCCACGGCAGCGCCATGCCGACGCCCAGCAAAAAGGGCAATCCCAGCGCCAGCACATTGCCGCCCTGAAACCGTTCCGCCGCCAATACCAATACCGCGATCACCACCGGGGCGACGCAGGCTCCGGCCAGCAATGCGGCCACCGCCCCCATCACCAGCGCGACCACGGTTTTGCCGCCTTTGATCCGGGAAGGCTTCACATTGACTTTACCGGATAAATCCAGATTGAACAAACCGAACATCGCCAGCGCCAGCACGACGAAGACCGCCGCGATCGCGAAATTGAACCAGCTCGAGGCGTTCAATTCCCCGAAACGCGCTCCGGTCAGGATCACCGCCACGCCGAGTATTCCGTAGGCGGCCGCCATTCCGATGCCGTACGCGAGGCCGCGCCGGAAGCCGGTCATTTTGTCCGCTCCGTCTGCGCCGATGATCGCCAGGTTCACCGGAATCATCGGCAGCACGCAGGGCGTCAGGTTCAATCCCAGACCGCCGAGCACGGTCAGCAATACGATCCAGAGCCAGCCGGCATCGGCGCCGAATCCGGAGTTTTCCGCTTCGCCGACGTCCGTCCCGGTCAGGAACGCCTTGAACTGCGGAACATTCTGCAAACCGATCACCTTGCGGTCCAGTTTGAACTCCTCTTTTCCCACTTCGGCCGCCGCCGCTTTTTCCTCAAGCTCAGCCAGAGGTGACGCAGCCGGAGTCAAATCCAGCTTCTTCGGCAGGAAACACATGGCAGGGCTTTCCGCCGTTTTTTCACGGCATCCCTGATAATTCACCGTTGCCTTGAACGGCGGCATACCGGTGAACTTCCAGACATGGGTTCCGGCCGGATAGATCCCGACATCTCCCAGAAATTCATCGTGATGGGGCACCGCTTCCGGGCTTGACGTCATCGCGGCGGCACTGCCGTCGGCTCCGGTTACGACGAGAATCAGCGAATTCGCATAAAAATAATTCCCCGGCGCGACCCGTGCAGTCACTGTCAGGCTGTTACCGGCGCTTTTCGCCTCCCACTCGAAAGGCGGAGCGCAAAAAGCGGCAACCGTCATCAGGAAAAAAGCGATGACGGCAATCATTTTGTTCGGCATGGCGTCCTCCTTTCGGCGGTGTTATTCCAAAGCGGCAAGAATCCGGCTCAGATTGTTCGGCCAGTAACCGCCCGGCATGTAGCCGTCGATCAGGCCGACCGTCCTGCCGTCGGCATTCAGGATCAGCGTAGTCGGAAACCCTTCCACCTTATAATGTTCTTTCAGTTTTTCATTCTGTTCCAACAACTCTTTCGGCCAGCTCGACTTTTTGTCTGGAAAGTTCAGAAAAAGCAGCACGGCTTTGCCGTCCACGCTCTTTTTCCACTCGGGTTTGCTCAATACTTCCGCCTCCAACTGCAGGCAGGCCGGACACCAGTCCGCGCCGGTAAAAAGCGCCACGACCGGCAGTTTTTCGGCTTTCGCCCGGGCGAGCGCCTGCCGATAGTCGGTGAACCAGTTCTTATCCGGCACGCCCGGCAGCAAAACAGGTTCCGCCTTTGAAGTTTCCGCCGCATATCCGGCGGCGCTCCCGGCAATCATTGCGACTGCCGCCAACAGGCTCATCCACATTTTTTTCATAATCTCTCCTCCTGATGAAATAACCACGGCTCTTCATATTCCGTATAGAAATTACCATACCCTTCTTCCCGGAAAAATCAAGAGCCTGATTTGCTATTTCCGACCGAACCGGTATATTTGTAGTAAGAAACAGTTAATACAGGAAAGCAAACACATAAGATGAATTCCCAACTTGCCAAATTGGAACCGGCCCCCGTCTGGCGGCTTTTCGACGCGATCTGCGCGATTCCGCATCCGTCCGGGCATGAAACCAGACTTGCCGCGGCGCTGGCGGCGCTGGCGGAAAAAAACGGACTTGCCGTCCGGATCGACGTGACCGGCAATCTCCGGATCGACCGGCCCGCTTCTCCCGGCTTTGAAGATTCCCCGATGATCCTGCTTCAGGGACATCTCGATATGGTGCCCCAGGCGCTCGCGACCGTCGATTTCGACTTCACCCGTGAACCGATTCCGCTGACTGTGGAAGACGGCTGGGTCAGATCCGCAGCCGGAACCACACTCGGCAGCGACGACGGCATCGGCGTGGCCGCCGCGATGGCGCTGCTGCTGGATCCCGAATTGAAATGCGGTCCGCTGGCCGGCGTATTCACGGTCTCAGAGGAAGTCGGGCTCAACGGAGCGCTCGCCCTTTCCGCGGAGTTCCTGAAGGGAGACTTCCTGCTGAACCTCGATTCGGAGGAGGAGGGACAGCTCTACATCGGCTGTGCGGGCGGCGCCCGGCTGGAAATCGACGTCGAGCTGCCGCAGGCGGCGGTTCCGCCGGGCTATACCGGGCTGTGCTGCGAGATCAAGAACCTCGCGGGCGGGCACTCCGGCGTGGACATCCATCTGCGGCGCGGCAATGCGGTCGCCTTTCTGGCGCGGCTGCTGGAAAAGATGCCGGAATTTGAAGTCGCCGCGCTCTCCGGCGGCACGCTTGACAATGTGATTCCGCGCGAAGCGGTCGCATTCGGCGCGGTCGATCCGGCCCGGCTGGCCACGCTGCGATTGCGCGCCGCCAACCTGGCGCTCGAATTCGCCCGTGAATTCGACGCCCCGCCGGATTTCGCGGTGGAATTGCGGCCCGCCGTCCTGCCCGAACGGGTCTGGGAGCGGAGCTTCCGCGAAAAGCTGGTCGCACTGCTGGCAACCTGTCCGAACGGCGTGCGCTCGATGGATCGCGCCCTCGACGTGGTCCGCACCAGCACCAACCTCGCGGCGGTGAAAACCGACGGGGCGCAGTTGAAGATCCGTACCAGCCAGCGCAGTCTGGTCGATGCGGAACGTCAGAAGCTGACCGACGAAATCGCCGCCCACTTCGCCCCGGCCGGCGGCAGGCCGACGGTGGACAACTCCTATCCCGGCTGGGAGCCGGACCCGGAGTCGGAGCTGCTGCGCACCGCGGAATCACTCTACCGGGAACTTTTCGGCACTCCGCCTCAGGTCAAGGTGATTCACGCCGGGCTGGAGTGCGGCATTCTGGCGGGGATCAATCCGGCTCTCCAGATGATTTCGTTCGGCCCGACCCTGATCCATCCGCACAGCCCCTCGGAAAAGCTCAATATCGCCTCGGTCGGCCGTTTTTACGAATTTCTGAGAAAACTGGTGTCGCAGTTGCAGATTCCGCCGGAACCGGATAAATAATACGGTGATTTTCCGCAGGCGATTTGAAAAAATACGGATCGCGGTGTATATATAGTGAAATCAACAGGTTTCCGGAATTCCGGGAGCCGTAAACAGCAACGCAAGAGGATGGGCGGCCCGGCGGGGTCGCCCGTTATAAAAAGGAGAAAAGAAGATGAGAAATGCAAAAACTGTGATGTCCCTGCTGGCGGCCGGCACCGTGATGTGCTCGTTCGCGGCGGAGGAAGCCAAACCGGCCGCGAAGCCGGCGGAAGCCCCCAAACCGGCCGCGAAGCCGGCGGAGCCGGAAATCTGGGCCAAGCTCCCGGATGTGGTCGCCCAGATCGGCGACAAGAAGATCACCAAGCAGGAGGTCCTGAAGCCCCTGCTCGCCCAGATGCCGGATGGCAAGGTTCCGTCGATGATGGCCGACCAGCTCGACAACGCTGCCCCCGGCGTCATCAAGTGGTTCGTTGACCAGCAGATTCTGGAAGCCGCGGCGGCAAAAGCCGGATTCAAGCCCTCGAAGGAACATGCGCAAAAAGCGGTGAAGGCTCAGTGGGAGAAAGTCGGCAAGGAGGATCGCGAACGATTTGCTCAGATGCTCCAGATCCAGAATAAAACGGTTGAACAGTATCAGGAGGAGATGGTTTCCAATCCGGAGATCCAAAAGCAGATTGCGCTGGATGAATTTCTCAAGACCAAGATCGCCGAACCGACGGTCACCGAGGCTGAAATGCGCAAATATTACGACGAGAACAAGCAAAAAGAGTTCTCCACTCCGGCGGATCGGCCCGGAACTTTCCGTGCGTCCCATATCCTGATCATGGTCGACGACAAGGCCGACGACGCCGCCAAGAAAGCCGCGCTCGACCAGATCAACGCGATTTCCGCGGAGCTGAAAAAGGATCCGGCCAGGTTCGAAGCGCTGGCCCGCGAGAAGAGCGGTTGTCCGAGCAAGGCAAAGGGCGGTTCCCTCGACTCGTTCAGCGACAAGGAGATGGTCCCCGAGTTCCAGAAGGCGCTGGAAGGGCTGAAAGAGGGCGAGATTTCCGCTCCGGTCAAGACCCAGTTCGGTTATCACATCATCCGCCGCGACAAACTTCAGAGTGAAAAGGTCGAATCTTTCGACAACGTCAAGGAAACCGTCGGCAATATTCTGAAGCGGCAGAAGCAGATGCAGGCTTTCACGGACTACATGGCGCAGCTCGAAAAGGACAGCGGCGTCAAGTTCTTCGTGGCGATGCCGGAACTCAAGTAGTTTACGCACGAATCCCCAGCGGCCGCCGGACGATCGATCCGGCGGCCGTTTTTTTGAATATTTTTACCGGAATTCTTTGAGTTTTCCGAAAAACGGTGTAGATTAGATGCAACCGATTGCATTTTAATTGTCAACCAACATATCTGATACGGGGGTTTTATGCGCCAGGAAGAGATGAAGCTGTACCTTGACCGCTGCCGGAGATTCTGGAGACGGTGTGAACCGGATCTGTTTATCGAGTCGATTCCGGTCCGGGCCGAATTCGCGCGCACCGCGGAGCCGGTGCCGTTCGACGAGCGGCTGAAACTCGAATACAAGCCGATCGAAATCGGTGAAGATTGGGGCGAAGCGTGGGACAGCGCCTGGTTCCATCTGCAGGCCGACCTGCCCGAAGCCTGGGCGGGGCGCGAAATCGCGATGCAGCTGAACCTTTCCGGCGAAAGCCTGATCTTCAACAACGACGGCACCCCGATGTTCGCGCTGACCGGCAACAGCGTGATCAACGCGAACTACACCAAGGATATCTGCCAGTTCCCGAAGAGCTTCCAGCTCGGCGGCAGGCTCGACCTCTACGTCGAGGCCGCCGCGAACTCGCTGTTCGGCGTCTTCATGGACGAGGAGCCGCACCGCCTGATCGAAAAGCCGGAGGGCTACTTCCCCGGCAAGGTCAAGGCGATGAAGATCGGCCTGTTCAACCGCGAGCTGTGGCAGATGCGCCTCGACTTCGAGATGCTGCTGCTCTACTTCGACACCCTTCCCGAAAACGACTACCGCCGCCGCAAGCTGCTGCACGCGATGAACGAGGCGATCAACCTCTACGCCGACAATCCGGCCAACGCCGCGAAGGCGCGCGGTCCGCTGCAGGAGATGCTCCGGCTGCCCGCGCTCGCCTCCGCGCTGACTGTGACCGCGGTCGGCCATGCGCATATCGACACCGGCTGGCTGTGGCCGGTCCGCGAAACCATCCGCAAGTGCGCCCGCACTTTCTCGAACCAGCTCGATATGATCGAAAAGTATCCGGGCTACGTGTTCGGCGCGTCGCAGGCGCAGCACTATGCGTTTGTGAAGGAGCATTATCCCTCCCTCTATGAGAAGATCAAAGCGCGCGTCGCCGACGGCAGCTGGGAGATTCAGGGCGGCATGTGGGTCGAAGCGGACTGCAACCTGACCAGCGGCGAATCGCTGGTCCGCCAGTTCCTGCACGGCAAGAACTTCTTCATGGACGAATTCGGTTTCGACGTGAAGAACCTGTGGCTGCCGGACGTGTTCGGCTACTCCGCCGCACTGCCGCAGATCATCCGCAAATCGGGCTGCAACTACTTCCTGACCCAGAAGATCTCGTGGAACCAGTTCAACGAGTTCCCGCACAACACCTTCATCTGGGAGGGGATCGACGGCACCGAGGTGCTGACCCACTTCCCGCCGGAGAACACCTACAACGCTTTCGTCTCCCCGACCGAACTCGTCCCGGCCCAGAACCGCTTCAAGGAGGCCGACGTGCTCGACGAATTCCTGAGCCTTTTCGGCATCGGCGACGGCGGCGGCGGCCCGAAAGAGGAGTTCATCGAACACGCGCTGCGCCTCGGCAACATGGAAGGCATGCCGAAGGTCAGGCTCGGCCGCGCCGACGCATTCTTCGAGCGGCTCGCCAAGCACAGCGACAAGCTCTACCACTGGGTCGGCGAACTTTACCTTGAAATGCACCGCGGCACCCTGACCACGCAGGCCCGCACCAAACGCAACAACCGCAAGCTCGAACAGCTGCTGGCGGCCACCGAATTCATCTGCTCACTGGCCCCGCGGGAATCCTATCCGGCCGAAGCTCTGGACAAGGCGTGGAAGAAGCTGCTGATCAACCAGTTCCACGACATCATCCCCGGTTCCTCGATCACCAAGGTCTACGAAGTGACCGAAAAGGAGCACGCTGAACTCTTCAAGGTCTGCGAAAAGCTGATCGCCGACGCGCTCGAGACCATCGGCTCCGCCGACGAAAACGCGGTCAGTTTGATCAACACCCTCCCCTACGCCTACAACGCCCCGGTCGAACTGCCCGCGTCGTGGGCCGGATGCGCCGTCACCGACGGCTGCGGCAACGAATTCAAGGTGCAGGTCGAGGACGGCAAGGTCTATGCGCAGGGCGAAATCCCGGCCGACTCGGTCGTCGTGCTCCGTCGCGGCGCGCCGCAGGAGCAGCCCGTGCTTGAAACCCGCCGCGAGACCGTGCTCGAAAACGAGCTGGTCCGCTACGAATTCAACGCCGCCGGCGAGCTGGTCCGCGGCTTCGACAAGGAGGCCGGCCGCGAAATCCTGCGCGACGGCGAGAAGGGCAATGTATTCTCACTCTATGTCGACCGCCCGAATACCTTCGAGGCGTGGGACGTGGATATCTTCTACGATCAGGAAGAGCGCACCGGCGCCGAGATCAAATCGATCTCCGATGTGGTCTCCGGCCCGGTCCGGTCCAGCGTGAAGCTGGTCTTCGCGATCGGCAACTCTGAAATCCGTCAGGAGGTGTCGCTGCGCGCCGGTTCCAAGCGGCTCGATTTCGCAACCGAAGTCGAATGGCATGAGGTGCGCCGGATGCTCCGCGTGCTCTTCCCGGTCGACGTAATGACCTCCGAAGCTGCGTTCGATATCCAGTACGGCTACGTGAAGCGCCCGACCCACGGCAACACCAGCTGGGATTCGGCCAAGTTCGAGGTCGTCGGCCACCGTTACGTGGACTTCTCCGAACGCGGCTACGGTGTCGCGATCCTGAATGACTGCAAATACGGCCACCGCACCAATCAGGGCAACCTCGACCTCTGCCTGCTGCGCTCGCCCAAGTATCCCGACTGGAATGCCGACCAGGGCCGTCAGGTCTTCACCTACGCGCTGCTGCCGCACACCGGCGAACTCGCGGTCTCCAATGTGATGCACGAGGCCGCCGTCCTGAACCGCGCTCCGATCGCGGCTCCGGGCGTGGCGGTCCAGGTCCAGGCTCCGTTCCAGGTCCTCTCCGGCACCTCGACGCTCGAAGTGCTCAAAAAGGCCGAAAAGAGCGATGATCTGGTGATCCGTTTCGTCGAAACCCGCGGCGGCGCCGATCGCATCGTGTTGAAGACCAACCTCGAAAATGTAAAGCTCGTCGAAACCAATCTCGTCGAGTGGACCAGTGAGGCTGAATACGAATTCGACGGCGGCAACTGCCTCGAACTCGCTTTCAAGCCTTTCGAGCTGCGCACTTTCAAGGTGGTGAAGAAATAACTTCTTCGCGGGCATAGCTCCCACGGAGAGATTCGGGGATTTCGCTCCTCTGGAGCGAGCAGGGCGCTTCGCCCCTGCACCCCGACCGGCAAGGTGCCGGCGCCGAATACTTGAGAGCCGGGAAAACCGGAACGGTTTTCCCTCCGGGGGGGGGGAAGGCTCCGGTAGAGACAGGCATGGTTGTACAGGAGCGGCACACCGCTCCGGTCGGCGCAAAGCCTGCTTTTTTGCAGGCTTTAGGCACTCCCTGCGCCTGCTGCCGCCGGAGGTCACGCGCGGAACTTCCAGATGCTGACCATCTGATGTGAAGTTACTCTCATGGAGGCTGAACTCTACTTGTCTCTATAATACAGGCAAGATTCAGTAAGGCTCGTACTCAAAGATATGCTTACCTGTGATATGGCAATTGTATTGTTGCCTGACCTCGCTTTACGTATATCGGCAGATACACTCTTATCAGCCTCCATCAGGGTATCTGTCTATTATTTGGTCAGCATCTGGAGGTTCCGCGCGTGACCTCCGGCGGCAGCTCACCGCAGGGAGTGCCTAAAGCCTGCAAAAAAGCAGGCTTTGCGCCGACCGGAGCGGTGTGTCGCTCAGGTACCTGCTTGCCTGTCCACAGTAGAGTCTCCCCCACCCGGAGGGAAAACCGGAACGGTTTTCCCGGTTCTTAAGTACCCGGCGCCGGCACCTTGCCGGTCGGGTTCCAAGGGCGAAGCGCCTTGGTCGCCGAAGGCGAAATCCCGGTTTAAGAAACTTGCACACGGCGTTATTTCGTTTAAAAAATAAAAAAACAGGGCGCCTGCAACAGCGTCCTGCTCCGGAAAATCTTTGAATAACGAAATAGTATTACTCAAAAACGGCGGAACCGAAGTTCACGAAGATCATGAAAGGAAGCCAGCCGTTTTTGTTGATGTTGATCAACCCGCACTGGAACTGGGCGTTGTCGTCGCAGTTGTTGATCAGGCCGAACTGAACGCCGCCTTTGGCGCTCTGATTGACCAAACCGACTTGGGCGCCGTTCAACTGCTGCGTCAGGTTCACCAGAGCAAGCGCGCCGCCGCTGAGCTTTTCGGCATTGTTGACGCCGAGCAGGGTGAATTTGATTCCCTCCATGTATCTGGTGCCGCTGTAGAAGATTGAGAATTCGCCGCCGTTGACGCTGCCGTTGCTGATCGAACAGGGAAGGCCGAAACGGGCTCCGGTGATGCTCTTGTTTTCAATGCCGGCGGGGACGTCGGTCCAGACACCGATATCGGCTTCGGCGACGGCGGCGGCGGAACACAGCGCGGCAACGGAAAGAAGCATGGATTTCAACAGTTTCATACGATTTTTCTCCTTGAAAGTTGAGGACAGGTCATTTGAAGGTGTCGGAACCGAAATTCACGAAGACCATGAATGGCAGCCAGCCGTTTTTATTGATGTTGATCAGTCCGAGCTGGAACTTCGCGTCGTCATCGCAGTTGTTGAAAAAGCCGAGCTGGAATCCGCCTTTCCCGGAGAGGTTCACCGCTCCGACCTGAATTCCGGCCAGCCGTTCTTCGGCGATATTCACGCAGGCGAGTGCGCCGCCTTTGAGCGTTTCGGCCCAGGTCGCCCCGATCCACGCGAACTTGAAAGCTTCGGCATTGCGGGTGCCGCTGAAGAAGATCGACAGTTCCGCGCCTTTCACGGTCCCGTTGCTGATCGAACAGGGCAGCCCGAAACGGACGCCGGTGATGCTCTTGTTTTCGATTCCGGCGGGCACATTGGTCCAGACGCCGATATCGGCCTTCGCTTCATCCGCCGCGACGGCGCCGCCGACGGCCAGAAACGCCGCCAGCAACATGGATTTTCCGAATTTCATACTTGCATTCCCTTTTTGTTGAAGTTGGTTATTTGATTTCCTGATGGATGCGTTCGTTTTCCAACCGGATCTCTTCGAGCTTCTGCGCGGCCTCTTCCCACTCGCTTTCCGTGGAGGTGATATCGGACTGGATCTTTGCCAGCTCCCGGTTCAGGCTGGCGAAATCCAGAGCGCCCGGATCGGCCAGCTGTTCAAGCAGCCCGGCCTGCCGTTTCTCCAACTGTTCCAAACGGCTTTCCAGCTCGGCGACCCGTTTCTCGGCTTTTTTCCTGTCGGCGGCCAGCGCTTCACGCGCCTGCGCCCTCGCACGGCGGCGGTTGCGGGCGAGGTCCGGTGAACCGGCATTTTCCCGCGCTTCAAGATCCGGGGCCGTACCCGCGGCGCGGAACTCGGCGGATTTCTCCAGATAGTAGTCGTAGTTGCCGAAATATTTGCGGATGCCGGGCGGCTCCATCGCGATAATGCCGGTCGCGACGTTGCGCACGAATTCGATGTCGTGACTGACCACGCAGACGGTGCCCGGATAACTGCGCAGCGCCTCCTGCAGCAGCTCGCGCGCCGCGATGTCGAGGTGGGTGGTCGGTTCGTCGAGCACCAGCAGATTGGGCGGATTCACGAAGATGCGCGCGAATAACAGCCGGATCTTTTCACCGCCGGAGAGCACCTTGCACGGCTTTTCCGCCGCCTCGCCCGAGAAGCCGAAGCTGCCGAGCACGTTCATCAAACCGGCGGTCGAAGCTCCCGCCGGCAGGTTGCCGCGCACCACGTCGAACGCGGTCTGCTCCGGCACCAGCAGGTCCGCGAACTCCTGCGCCTGATAGCCGACCACGCTGTGATGTCCGAGCACCACCCGGCCCGAGGTCGGCTTGAGCCTGCCGACCAGCAGCTTCAGCAAGGTGGTCTTGCCCATGCCGTTATAACCGATGAAAGCGAGCTTGTCCCCGGCGTCGATGGTCAGGTTGATATCCTTTAAAATCAGTTTGTCCGGCGTGTAGCCGAAGCTGAGATTCTCGAAACGGGCCGCTTCGACGCCGCCGGGCGGCGGAGCCGGGAAACGGATCGCGCCGTTGTAATTGAGGTCGTCCGGCAGTTCGATCTCCTCCATCTTGTCCAGCGCCTTCTGCCAGCTCTTGGCCTGGGCGGCTTTAGAGCTCTTGGCCCGGAACCGGTCGATCACCCGTTCGAGGTGCTCTTTCTTGCGGTCGGAATTGCGCTTGGCGGCTTCGAGGTTGCGACGCCGGTTCTCGCGTTCGGCGCGGTAGTAGTCGTAATCGCCCGGATAGCGGGCCACCTGCCCGGAGTTGACTTCCAGTGTGATCCGGGTCAGCTTGCGCAGCAGAAAGCGGTCGTGCGAAATCAGCAGCAGCGTTCCCGGAAAGGATTTCAGGAATCTGCACAGCCACTCCACCGCCGGAATGTCCAGATAGTTGGAAGGTTCGTCGAGCATCAGGATATCCGGCTGCGAAATCAGCACCCGCGCCAGCGCGGCGCGCATCCGCCAGCCCCCGGAAAAGGAACTCAACGGCCGGTTGAAATCCGCTTCGTGAAAACCGAGGTTGCTGAGCGCCTGTTCCGCTTCGGTCCGGAGCCGGTAAGCGCCGAGGTGCTCGATCTGCGACTGGAGCCGTCCGTGGCGGGCCAGCATCGACTGAAGTTTGTCGTCGTCGTCCACACCGTCGTGAAGCTGCTGCTCCAGCCGGTGCAACTCCTCGCTCATGGTGCGCAGCTCGGGAATCGCGTCGCTGGTGAAATCCAGCAGCGTCCGGGCCGCCTCGCCTTCGGGCAGATGCTGCCGAAGCATCCCGAGCCGGTGGTCCTTCGGCAACGAAACCGTTCCCCGGTCGGGTTGGACATCTCCGGTGATGATGCCGAAAAGCGTACTTTTGCCGGCTCCGTTCGGACCGACCACGCCGACCCGGTCGCCGGGATTGATCCGGAATGTGACTCCGTTCAGAATCGCATCTCCGGCATAATTCTTGACTACATCTTTAAAATCGATCATTTTTTTCCATCGCCGTTTTCGGCAGTTCCATCACATAGCGGAACCCCACATCGCCCGCACTGCCGTTCAAATAGTAAAATTCCGTGCACTTCGCCTGTTCCGGCCCGGTGACCCGCGAACCGCCTCCGACCTGGAACATCGGCCCCGCGTCATCCGCATTGCGGATGAATTCACGCACATTGCCGGTCAGGTCGGAAATCCCGAATACGGAAACGTCACGCGGGAAACTGCCGGGCGGCGCCCCGACCGGATACCGGTCCGCCTGCGGATGATCGCTCAGCAGCGCCAGCCCGGGCAGGTAATCATCACCCCAGACATAGATGCGCCCATCCACACCCCGCGCCGCTTTCTCCCATTCATACCGCGTCGGCAGCCGGACCGTGCGATCCAGCTTTCGCCCGAGCCAGCGGCAATACTCCATCGCCGCCTCCCCGGTGATGCCGATGACCGGCAGTTCCGGGGCAAAGGGCGGATTCAACACTCCATCCTCGTTCCAGATGGGACGGCTGCCGCCGGAATTCAGGTCGAACCGGTACCAGCCGAGGCATTTCTTTTTCAACACCGGATCGTTCAGGGAGTTCCAGAACTCCAGATACTCCCTGAACGTCACCTCATGTTTACGGATCAGGTAAGGCGGCAGATAGACATTGCTCATACCGGAGTCGTCGGCCTTCACCTGATGCTGAAATTCGCCGCCGGGAATATATCCCATATCCGCCGGAATCCGCTCCGGAAGTTCGAGGTCCAGCTGGTTTTCCCGGGCGATCCGGACCACCGCCGGAGCCGAAAAGGCGGTGCCGTCCTCCTGCCGGAACTTCAGCAGATAGGTTCCGGCCGGAAGCTGGAGCCGGACCGGGCCGCTGAGCGGCAGCGGCAAAGAAGCGTTTTCCGGCTCCGATACCGGAGTCCCGTCCGAATGCGCAATACTGACGCTCCAGCCGAAAGCGCTGCCGGGCAGGAGCAGGAGCCAGCCGTTCTGCGAATCGATCTCCCCGACCAGCTGGGCCAGCGTGGAATCCTGCTCCTGGGCTTTTTCGAAAATCGGCCTCCAGCGGCCGCGGAACTGGCGCAGCGCGTTTTTCAATTGATAATCATTGCCCGCCTGCAAATAAAGTTCCAGCGTCGATTTGAAAATCTCCCGGACCATGCGGTCCACCTGAGGAGCGCGCACCCCCAGCTCCGGGGCTCGGGAGATGAATTCCAGCGCGGAATTGTAGCCGTTCTCCATTTCCGCAATCTGCCGGATCAGCTCGGTCAGCAAATAGCGCTCCCGGTCGGCGTCGCCGCCTCCCGCCTTTTCCCGGAGCAGCCGCGCCGTCCGCAATGCCATCACATTGTACTCGCGGGCCTGTCCGTAATTGTATTCCGCCAGATTGATCAGCGAAGTGCTCTGCGAAATATTGCTGATCACCGTGAACGCATAATAACCGCCCCACGTCAGCACCGCCGCCATCAGGGTCGACGGGATCAGCGGGTGGCGGCGGATCAATTTGGTCAGGCGGTAGAGCGGCGTCGGCGAATAGGCCGCCACCGGATAACCGTCCAGATAGTTGCGCACATCGGCCAGCAATTCACCGACGTGCTGATAACGCTTTTTCCGGTTGCGCGCCATCGCCTTCAGGCAGATCGCCTCCAGCTCCAGCGGGATAGGCTGCTCGCGGTGCGCCGCTTTGCGGGGCGGGATGAACTGTCCGCGCGCGGCGGCTTCCAGCAGCTTTTGCTGCTCCTGGTTTACATCGAACGGAGCGCTTTTCCAAGTCAGGAGGGTATAGAGGATCGCTCCGAGCCCGTAGATATCCGACAGCTCCGTCGGCTGGATCTCCTCGCCGCAGAGCTGCTCCGGAGCCATAAAGGCGGGAGTCCCCCCCAGCAGCTCCTCGGAGTGTTTGCCGCCGGAGCACAGCGGGCCGCCCACCTCCAGGTCCATCTTGGAACGGACGCCGCCCTGATCCAGCTCCGGGCGATAATGGGCCATGCCCCAATCCATCACCAATACCTCGCCGTAGTCTCCGACCATCACGTTGCCGGGCTTCAGGTCGCAGTGCAGAATGCCGTGGCGGTGGGCGAAAGCGACGCCGTTGCAGGCGCCCATGAAGATTTCAATCAGGCGGCGCAGGTTGTATTTGCGGCGGTAGCCCGCCCGGTTCTCCTCCAGCTTGCGCAGGATCGCGCGCAGCGTTTCGCCCTCCACGCGCTTCATCGAAAAATAGACGCCGACGTCGTCGAACACGCCGAGCCGATGCACCGGAACAATATTCGGGTGATCGATCTGGGCGGTCGCCCGGGCTTCCCGGATGAAAGATTCAATCCGTTCGGATTGATCGCGGTATTGGGGCCGCAGGATTTTCAGCGCGACTTCCCGGTTCAGCCCCGGCTCCCGCGCGGAAAAGACCGCTCCGATGCCGCCGATGCCGATCGTGGAAAGATCGTCGTAATCCTGAATGCAGTCCCCCTGCGGAATATCCAGCAGCTTGCGCAGCTCCTCGGGAGAGATGCGGTTCGCGTCATCGCCGGTTCCGTAAATCAACGTCTGTTCATTGTCGCAGTCACCGTACGAGGAGGAGAGATTTTCGGAAGCGTTTGAAGCGGCCATGCTAGTTCCCGGTAAATTTCCCGATCACGTCATAGTGGCGCTGGATCTCGCTGCCGAAACGCTCGAAACCGTTTTCGCCGGGCTGTTTGCCGATCGGGACCGCCGGTGCGTCCTTCCAGCTGAACGCATCGGAAAACACGTAACATTTCGCCTCCTCGCGGCGGCCGAAGTCGAACTTTTCGATCGAAACGACCACCCCGACGAAATCCCCCTCTTTGGTCAGCACCAGATCGCCCGGCTCCGCCCGCAATTCGCTGCCGGTTCCGCGGCCGGTATTCCGGATATACAAATAGCGGTCGCCGGAGGTGAAATCCAGCGAGCAGCGCCCGGCCAACCCCGCGCTCTGCTTGCCGAACGAGGAGGTCTTGAACAAAAACAGCTCCTCCAATCCCCGCTTTTTGAGCTTCTCGATCGTCATCACCTCCAGCGGAGCGCGTCCGACCAGGTTGAATTCCATCGCGGCGACACGCGGTTCATCCGGCAGCGTCAGAATCGGCCCGGCCAGGCGGATGCCTGCCGACGAATCCGGCGCATCCGGCGAATCGACCTTGTAATCGGCCCTGATGATCTCCGTGAAGTTCAGCGGCTCGTAAGCGTTCCCGGCGAAAACCGGGAAAGTATTCACCATCACACTCCTGCCGTCGAGCTTGACCAGCGGCAGGAAAAAGCGGCCTCCGCCGTGCTGGTTCAGGAAAAGACGTTTTTCCGTGACATCGATATCCAGCCGGATCGCGGCGCTGGAATAGCGGGCCAGAACGTCGGTGGAAAGCTTCTTTTCCGCTTCGGAAAGCTGCCGCTGCGCCTGTTCGAGTTCCAGACTGGTCCGCTCAACTTTGCCCTGCGTGACGATCAGCTCCTTGCCGGTGTTGGCGGCAACTTCGCGGGTCTTGCCCAGTTCATTCTTGGTCTGTGAAAGCTCGGTGACCGCATTTTTCAGCATCGCGCTCATTTCGGCGAGCTGACGCTTTGCCTCATTGCGCTCCATCTCGCGCTCGGCGGCGAGCTTTCGGATCCGCTCCGCCTGGCTGCGGGCTTCGGCCAGCTCCCGCTCCGCCGCGGTCAACCGGCCGCGGGTATAGGAGAGATCGCCTTCCAGCTGCTGCTTCGCCTGTGAAATTTCCCCGGTGCGAGTCAGGGCCTCCTTGAGGGCGGCCTTTGTTTCGGAGAGTTGACCGCGCGTTCCGCTCAAAGCCGCCTCGCGGGCGGCCAGTTCTTCGCGGGCCTTCATGATCTCTCTGGAAGCGGCGTCCAGTTTAGCCTCGCGCTCCTTGAGCGTCTCTTTCGCCTCATCCAGCCGGTCCCGGGTATCGGAAAGACGCTGGCGGGCGGCCGCATAGTTCTCATTGAGCTTGTTGAGGTCGCCGGAGGTGGAGGCAAGGCTGTGCTGCAGCTCGGCTACCCGCTCCTGCGCCTCGTCATATTCGAGGCGCAGCTGATAGCGGCGCTGCACCTCTTTGTCCAACCGCGCCTGAAGCTGCTCCGGAGTCAGCGCTCCCGCGGATTCCGGCTTCAGCTTCATCTGGTTTTCCAGCTTTTCGGTTTTGGCGAGGGTGTCCGCCAGCTGAGCAGTCAGTTCCCTGAGCTGTCGCTCCCGCTCCTCGTCGAAGCCCTGCTTCTGCCGGGCCTGGCGGAGCTGTTCGCGGGCGGAGGTCAACTCCTGCCGGCGCTGCCGGAGTTCGGCGATCAGCAGCGCGGTAGTCTGGTGGTCCAGCCCAACGCCGGTCCCGCCGGTGTGAGCGGGAACCATTCCGGTCATCATCGACAGCATCGCCGAGACCAGAAAGTCGCAGATTACAATCAGAATTGCCCGATTCACTTGCCCGCCTCGCTGTTATTGTCACAGCCGAGCAGCTTCTGCCGGTACGGGAACAGCAGGACCACCCGCAGGATCAGACTGAAAATAATACCGATCAGGGTTGATGAATACGCGATCAGCCGGCTGCTCTGCGGCGAAAAGGTCATCACCAGAAACGCCGACACGGTACCGAACAGACCGACATAGAGCGGCACATCAAAAAAGATATCCGCGTTTTCAAGCTTCTTGAGTTTGAGTTTCACGGAGTCCGCGCCTTTTTTGATCCCGCCGATCACGACGAAAGCGACGCCGAAAGCGAGAAACTGCATCACGGTGATCACCGAGAAAATCAGCATCGAGATACGGCCGAACCTTTCATTCTGCATCGCCAGACTGTTGGGCGAACCGGGCGCGACCTCTCCGAGCACACCGGGATTGCCGGCGCCGCAGAACATATCGCGCATGATGGCGGAAGTGTTGAACATATGGTTCATCCAGTACACAAAAGCAGCGCCCAGCACCAGAATCAGAATCAACAACAAGACACGAGACCCGGCAGATTTCATTTTCAAAGGCTCCTGAAGAGGTTAACAGTCATTTCCATATTATACCACAAATAAGGTAGGAGCGCAACCTGTATTTATCAAGTTTTTTCGATCCTCCGAAGAACTTTGGTAATCAAAAAGTAATCTTCGCACCTTGGCGCATGGCGTATGACAGTGTTCCCGGCCGCGGATACAGTCTTCGGCGGCCGGTCACGCCGGGGAGCCTGCCGTTTTGAAGGCGAGCGGGTCTTGCGGCCTTTAGCCTCCAGACCTTGTGCGCCACGCGGCCTGATTTCCAATCAGGCTCCGGCAGCTGGGCGCAGTAGCGCACAAATTACCTCCGGCGGCAAGGGCGAAGCGCCCTGCTCGCTGCGATCAGCAGCGAAATCCCCGATTTTATTCTTCACCCTCTTTGGAGGTGAAACAGATGCGGCAGTGATGACAGTCCATACCGGCGGGAGGTACGTAGAGACGTCCTTCCCTGATCGCTTTGCGACGGTTGCAGTAGTTCTTGGCCGCGAGAATACAGCCGACGATGATGAAAGCGCCGGGGGCCGCGGAGGGGAGCAGAAAGTCGGTCGACCACGCGGTGATCACCTTGACTTCAAACACCGAGCCGCTGGTCAGGAATTCGCGGATCACGCCGAGCATCGTCAGGGCCAGGGTGAAGCCGAGCCCCATGCCGAGACCGTCGAGAATCGAGCGGACCGGACCGTTTTTCGAAGCGAAGGCTTCGGCGCGGCCGAGCACGATGCAGTTCACCACGATCAGCGGGATGAAGATGCCGAGCGCCTGGTAGAGCGACTGCGGCGCATAGGCTTTCATCAGCATGTCGATCACGGTCACGAAGGTCGCGATCACCACGATATAGACGGGGATGCGGATCTTTTTCGGCACGATTCCGGCGATCAGCGAGATGACCAGGTTGCTGCCGGCCAGTACGAAGGTGGTTGCCACGCCCATGCCGAAGCCGTTTACCGCGCTGTTGGTCAGCGCCAGCGTCGGGCAGGTGCCGAGCAGCAGCACCAGTACCGGATTCTCTTTCCAGATGCCTTTGGTGAAATCAGTGAGCATACCCATGATTATTTTCCTCCCGCCGGGGTTAATTCCTGCATGATCTTGTCGCGGTTCAGGAGATAGGTGCGGTCGATTTCGCTGACCAGCAGCGTGACCGCCCGGCTGGTAACCGTGGCTCCTGAGATGAAATCGATTTCGCCGCCGTCCTTTTTGACCTGCCAGTTGGCGTCCGGGCTGGCTTTTTTGCCGTCGAACTGATCGAGGATCTTATTGGGAGCGAGCCCCTCGGCGGGTTTGTCGAAGAGGGTGAAGATGGTCTTCTGAACCTTGCGCTGGCAGACGTTGGCGCCGAGTCCGGGGGTTTCGTTCTGCTTGGTGATCAGCACCGCGCGGATCGCGCCGTCGGTTTCCAGCCCGATCAGCGCCTGAATATTGCCTGCGTAACCCTGCGGATTGGCCGCTTCGGCGGCGACCGCCACGACCTTGCCGTCCTTGACGGCGGCCATGAAGGAGACCGGCCAGCCGTTCGGGCTGGTGAACTCCACGCGCTTTTCGGAGGGCTGGTTGTCGAAGGGGGGCAGGATCTGCCGCAGCGCCTGGTTGGTGTTGCGCAGTTCCGCCTGCTCGATCGGCCCGGCCACCAGATTGGAGACCACGGCCAGAATCAGCGCCGAAACCAGACCGATGATGCCGAGAAAGAGTCCGAGCACCCAGAGATTTTCACTGTTTTTCAGATTCATTTGTGCTTACCCCCGCTTTCTCACGTAGCCGAAGGGACGCTGGCTGCACCAGCGGTCGATCAGCGGAACCAGTGCGTTCATGAACAGGATCGAAAAACTGACCCCTTCCGGATAGTTGCCCCAGAGGCGGATCACGCTGGTGATCACGCCGCAGCCGACCGCGAATACCACGCAGCCGGTGCTGGTGATCGGCGAGGTGACCATGTCGGTCGCCATGAAGAATGCGCCGATCATCAGCCCGCCGGTCAGGATGTGGAACAGCGGCGACGGGCTGACCCCCGGATAGAAGAAATGCACCAGCCCGGTGATGATCGCGACCGTGCCGATGTAGCAGACCGGCACGCGCCAGTTGATCAGTTTGAGAGCGATCAGCAGAATGCCGCCGATCAGCAGCGCCAGCACGCTGGTCTCACCGATGCAGCCGCCCTTTTCGCCGAGGAAATACTTCCACAGCATCGCGTCGTTGTCGACCGCCTGAAAGTTCGCATAGGCCGCTTCGGATTTGTCGAGGATCTTTTTGGTGGTGCCGACTTCGCCGAGCGGAGTCGCGCCGGTGATCGAATCGACCGGAGTGTCGGTCGCATGCGTGATTTTCGCGGCAGGATCGGCGGAGTCAAAGCTGCGCGGCACCGGCCAGGTGGTCATGATCGCGGGCAGCGCGATCAGGAGGCCGACGCGGGCCACCAGCGCGGGGTTGAACGGGTTGTTCCCGATGCCGCCGAAAATCTGCTTGCCGAGCCAGATGGCCAGGAAAGCGCCGATCAGGCAGACCCAGAGCGGGACGCCCGGCGGCAGGTTCATCGCAAGCAGCAGTCCGGTCACCGCGGCGCTGCCGTCGGCAATGGTTCCCATCACCGGCTTGCCGGCGAGCTTGCACCACAACGCTTCGGCGCCGACGCAGAACAGCATGGTCACGACCATCACGACCAGCGCGTAAAAGCCGAAGAACCAGACGCCGGCGATCGCGGCGGGAACCAGTGCGAGCAGCACCTTGTACATGATGCGGCGGACACTGTCGGGCGAACTCAGGTGAGGAGAGGAGCTCAACACCAGTTCGGAACCGGTCGGCAGCATCACTTCAGAGTTTTTTTCGTTTTCACTCATGATTTGTTCACTATATTGTAAATTACTTTTTACGCTTGCGGATTTCGGCCTTGGCGCGGCGCATGTGCTGGACCAGCGGCCGGTGGGCCGGGCAGACATAAGCGCAGGAGCCGCATTCAAGGCAGTCCATCACGTGGTTCTGGGCGGCGAGGTCGAACCGCTCCGCCTCGACCGCGTTGCCGAGCAGACAGGGGATCAGGTTCATCGGGCAGCCCTCCACGCAGCGCCCGCAGCGGATGCAGCCGGTCGAACCGTAATTCATCGAAAGCTCCACCGGCAGCAGCAGGATGCCGGAGGTGTTCTTGGCCACCGGCACCTCAAAGGATTTCTGCGCGAAGCCCATCATCGGCCCGCCGAGAATCAGCTTGCCCGGCTCGGCGGTCACACCGCCCGCGAACTCGATCGCCTTGATCACCGGAGTACCGATTTTCAGCAGCCAGTTGCCCGGATTTTTCACCACTTCGCCGGTTATGGTGGTCACGCGTTCGACCAGCGGGATGCCGCGGCAGACCGCGTCGGTCATCGCGGCGGCGGTGCCGACATTCTGAACCACGCACCCGGCATCCATCGGCAGGCCGCCGGTCGGAACTTTCCGGCCGGTGATCGCCATGATCAACTGCTTTTCGGACCCCTGCGGATACTGCACTTTGAGGGTTGCGACCTTGATGCCGAATTCGGCGGCCCGGCGACCGAGCGCTTCGATCGCATCGATCTTGTTGGCCTCGACGCCGATATAGACGTTCTTCACATTCAGGATTTTCGCTGAAATCGCGGCTCCCTCGAGCACCCGTTCGGGCTGTTCGAGCATCAGCCGGTGATCGGCGGTCAGGTAGGGTTCGCACTCGGCGCCGTTCAGGATCAGCGTATCGATGGTCTTATCCGGCGGCGGGGAGAGTTTCACGTGGGTCGGGAACGCCGCCCCGCCCATGCCGACCAGCCCGGCGTCGGCGGTGCGCTTGAGCAGTTCTTTCACATCCGCCTTGTGCCAGTCGATCGCCGGCATCGGTTCGCACGGCTCGTCCTGTCCGTCGGCTTCGATTTCGATCGCGGGAATCAGAGTTCCCATCGGCCCCGGAACATCGACGATGCCGGTGACCTTGCCGCTGGTCGGAGAGTGGAGGTTGGCGGAAACGAAACCGTCCGCCTCGGCGATCAGCTGATATTTCTTCACGAGGTCACCGGCCTTCACGACCGGTTTGGGCAGTTTGCCGACGTTCTCGGAAAGCAGCACGCGGTATTTGTCCAGCAGCGGCGCCGCCGTAATCGGGGCGTTGCAGCTGAGCGCCTTGCCGTCGGAGACGGGATGGATACCGCCGTCAAAAGTCAGGATATCTTTCTTGCTCATTTTTTTCCGGCACTCCACTCAGGCTCATTCTGTTCGATTTTCAGGTGTTCCTCGACGGTCAGCAGCGCGCCGGTCGGGCAGCCGACGGCCGACACGTCTTCCGCGGTCGGGAAGGCTTCCGCCTGATAGTTGACCGCGGCGAGGAAACCGTTGACGGTGAATTTGTCCGGCGCGAACTTCGCGCACTTGCGGCAGCCGATGCAGGGGACGTTGCAGACCTGCTTCTTGGCGGCGCCCTTGGCCGGGGAATTGCAGTAGATATGCACGTCGGCGTCGGCGGGCACCAGCTTGATCACGCCGCGCGGACACGCCGCCACGCAGTTGCCGCAGCCGACGCACAGCTCGCGGTGGACCACCGCCAGATTGTTGATCATCTCGATCGCGCCGAAGGGGCAGTGATGGGCGCAGGTCCCCATGCCGAGGCAGCCGTAGGAGCATCCTTTCGGGCCGCCGGCGACCAGCGACGCGGAAACGCAATCGAGCACGCCGTTATAATTCAGCAGCCGCTTGGTCTGCTCCATGTCGCCGCCGCAGCAGACCACCGCCCGCTGCTGGAAGGATTCGCCGGCGTCGATGCCGAGCGCCATCGCGATCGCGGAAATCTGCTCGGAAGAGGACACCGGACACTTGGACGGCGGATTTTCGCCCGCGACCACCGATTTGGCGAAATCGGAGCAGCCCGCCTTGCCGCAGCCGCCGCAGTTGGCGCCGGGCAGCAGCTCGGTGACCAGCTCCACGCGCGAATCGGTTTCAACCCGGAAAAGTTTGGCGAACCAGCCGATCACCACGCCGAGGGCCAGCCCCAGCACGGCCATCAGCACGACAGCAATCAAAACCACAGTATTCATTCGTCAGATGCTCCTGAATCAGCAGAGGCCGGAAAAACCGACGAAGGCCATTGCAAGTATGCCGGCGGTCACCAGCGCGATCGGCGTTCCCTTGAACGCTTCCGGCGGCGTCGCCAGCTCAAGACGTTCGCGCAGGCTGGCGAACAACAGCAGCGCCAGCGCGAAACCGACGCCCGAAAAGAAACCGAACACCGTCGACTCCATCACCGTGTAGCCGTTGTTGGCGCTGATGGTGGCCGCGCCGAGCACCGCGCAGTTGGTGGTGATCAAAGGCAGGTAGATGCCGAGCGCCTGATAGAGAACCGGCGAGAGCTTCTGGAGCATGATTTCGATCAATTGCACCAGCGCGGCGATCACCAGGATGAACACCAGCACCTGCAGGAAGATCAGATCGATTTTCTCTCCGCCGAACGAAAATTGCAGTACGTTCCGGTAGAGCAAGGTCGTGATGAACGATGCGAGCGTCATCACGAAGATCACTGCGCCGGACATGCCCATCGCAGTACTCAGACGCTTGGAGACCCCCAGAAACGGGCAGATCCCCAGGAAGCGTGACAGCACGAAGTTGTAGACCAACACCGCGCCTACAGTCAGCTCCAGATATTTCATTTGTCGTGTATTCCTCCCTTTTCCCTGTTTTTTGGCAAGACGACGTATTAATCTAACGCACAAAGAACTTTTTTCAAGCAACGGTTTCACGGCATCCGAAAGTTTCCGTTTTTTTGAAGCCGGTTCTTGACGAATCCGGAAAAGCCTGTATTTTACAGTAACTTTGAAAGTCGGCAGGAGAGAAAGTTGAAGAAGACACGGTTGTTTCTGTTCGGAATCGCACTGACGGCGCTGGCCGGCTGCGCGCTGTTTTCGCTGAATCCGTTTTATACACCGCAGAACCGGATCGACGTACCGTTGGAGGCGCGCGGCCTGTGGAGCGGCGACCGGCTGCATCTGAAAATCCTGCCGGACGGAACAGTCGAATACCGTTCATTCGCCGGGGAAAAAACGGTGGAGCTGGAGCTTCAGGCCGTATTTTTCAAGGTGGCGGATTCCCTTTACGCGGATCTTTCCCTGGCCAAACCGCCGCCGGACGTCGAAAACGCGATGCTGCTCGGCACGCTGGTCCCCACGCACAATGTGTATCAAATAAAGATGGACAGCGATGCGCTGACAATCCTGTGGCCGGACTTCGAAAAACTGCGGGAACTTTGCCTGGCGGGAAAAGTGAAGCTTCCGTATGCCGCGCTGCCCGCAAAAGACGCCCCGCCGGTTTTCACGGCTTCTCCGCAGGAGTGGGAGAGTGTGCTCCGCAGTTGCTCCGGAACGATTTTCTCCGGGAAGAATGCGATCCGGCTTCAACGGGTGCTGGTGCAATAAAATGGTAAAACGATTCCTTGCGCTTCTGCTGCTGTGCGCCGTAATTCCGCCGGCCGCCGCCGGACGCCGGTGGGTATTGACGATGCCGTGGATTCCGCAGGCGCAGTTCGCGGGCATCTATTATGCGAAAGAGGCCGGAGTCTTTGCCCGGTACGGCCTGGATGTGCGGATCCGCCACCGGCTGACCGAGGTGGATATATTCGACTACCTGAAGGATCCGGAGTCCGAGCTGGTGGTCGCCCCCCTGGTCGCCGCGCTGCGGCATGACAATGCGTCGGCGCCGCTGGTCAATATCGCCCAGTTCAGCCAGAATTCTTCGGTGATGCTGGTCGCCCGCGGCGCCGGCGTCGGCCGGCTGGGGCAGCTCAACTCCCGGCGTCCGGACGGCAGCCGCCGCCGGGTCGGCGTGTGGAGGTTCAACTTCGATACGCTGCCGAAAATTTTCCTGGCCCGGCAGAAGCTCGATGTGGACATCGTTCCGGTCAACAGCGGCATTTCGCTGTTCCTGTGGGACGCCGTGGACGCACTGGCGGTGATGAGCTACAACGAGTATTACCAGATTCTCGCGGCGGGCTTCAACCCGGAAGAACTGATCCGCTTCCGGTTGCGCGACTACGGCCTCAACATCCCGGAAGACGGCCTGTACGCGCTGCGGGAAACCGTCCGGCGCTGCCCGGAGGAGTGCCGCCTGATGCGGTTGGCGATTCTGGAAGGCTGGCGCCTGGCCATGAAGCATCCCAACGAGGCGCTCAAATATATCCGCCTCTACTGCGACCGGGAAAACAGCGCTTTCGATGTCGCCCACCAGCGCTGGATGCTCGGAGCTTACAGCAAGGAGCTGGAGCTGGGGAATCCGCAGCTGCGGGGAAAGCTGCAGCGGAAGAGCTATGATTCGACGGTAAAGCTGCTGACGCGGCATGGAGAACTGGCCTCCGCGCCGTCTTATGAGGATTTCTGTCCGGCTCTGCCGCGGGAGGTGAAGCCGTGAAACGTTTTCGCGACCTGAGCCTCACCGTCAAGCTGAATATCGCGCTGATCACATTGCTGGCGGCGATTTTCGCCTTCAGCTTCATCTGGATGCGCCGCGAAGTGCGGAATCTGTTGACCGGGGAAATCTCCCGGACCGCTCAGATGTCCGTAGAGCTGGCGGCCCGGAAGATCAACGCCGGATTTCCGGTGGTGGCGACCGGCGCGGCGGAGTTCGCATCGGTGCTGGAAACGCTCGAGCCGGATGAAGCGGATATGCGCCGGATGCTTGAGCGTACCTATCGGCAACTCAAAACGCAGGTGCCGGCGCTCTGCGGCATCAGCATCGCTTATCCCCCTGACGATCCGGTGGCGGCCGGCCGCTATTTCATGCTGTATATCCACGAGGGACCGGCCGGGGAACCGCGGGTTGTCCGCCTGGGCGGTCCGGGCTATCAATATGATAAATTCGACTGGTTTGTGCTGCCGGAGCTGCTGGGCCGCTCCATCTGGACCGAGCCCTATTTCGACACCTACGCCCGTCTGCACATGACCACATGGAGCCAATTGATCCGCAAGCCGGATGGACAATTCCGGGGAGTCGTCGGTTTCGATCTCTCACTCGCCGGACTCGGCAGGATGGTCAAGGACGCCGACGCTTACGGTTACGGCGAGGAGTTCCTGCTCTCCCGCTTCGGCCGCTTTGCGGTCTTTCCCGGCGAAATGCCGGCGGAAGCCGAAAACGACTGGCTGGAAACGACGGAAGCCGAAGCTCCGCCGCTTCCGGCGGAAGACCGGCGGCACCACGTCTACAATACCACGATTTTCAGCATGGCGGACGCGATGGCCGGCTCCGCCTTTTCCGACAGTCTGGAACTCTCCAAGCTGCGCCGGGTCGGCAAGGCGATGCTGGCGGGGGAAACCGGACACGCCCGGCTCGGACTGCTCAGCCGGGAGCGCGATGAAGCGCAGTGGCTCTATTTCGCCCCGTGCTCCACACCCGGCTGGAGCGTCGGCGTGATCTACCCGGAAAAGATGCTGATGAAGCAGCTGGATCAGCTGGAATGGCAGATCGGCTCCCTGGCTGTGCTGGGCATCCTGATGATGGTATTGACCGTGGCGGTGATCAACCGCCGTTTTTCGCATCCGCTGGTCCGTCTGGCCGGGGTGGCGCAGTCGATCGGGAGCGGCAATTTCAACACGCCGGTTCCGGCGGTGCGCGGGCTGGACGAAATCGGCCGCCTCAGCAGCGCGTTCCATTCCATGCAGCATGAACTGAAACGGTATGTCGATGAGCTTCAGGAAAACACGGCAATCCGCCAGAAGATCGAAAGCGAACTGGAGGTCGCGCGGCAGATTCAACGCAGCATCCTGCCGGCGATGCTGCCGCCCCTGCCGGAAACGCCGGAGTTCTCGCTGTTCGCGCTGCTGCGTCCCGCCCGGGCGGTGGGCGGCGACCTCTACGATTTTTTCTTTCTGGACGAGTTTCACTGGTGCTTCATTATCGGCGATGTTTCAGGCAAGGGGGTCCCGGCGGCGCTGTTCATGGCCGTGACTCAGACGCTGCAGCGCAGCGAATCGGAAAAACAGCATTCGCCGGGGGCGTTGATTTCCCGGATCAACAACCTGCTGGTGCGGAATAACGATTCGATGATGTTCGTGACCTATTTCCTGGGGGTGCTGGACATCCGGACCGGCGAAGTGGAATACACCAACGCCGGACACAATCCGCCCTACATCCTGCAGGGATGCGGCGAACTCAAGCTGCTCAACACCCGGCACGGCCCGGCGCTGGGGGTGGTGGAGAATCAGGAGTACGGCAGTTCCCGGATCACGCTCGAAGAGGGGGATGCGCTGGTTCTTTACACGGACGGCGTGGTGGAGGCGATGAATCCGGAATTTCACGAATTCGGAGCTGAATCCCTCCGGCAGGTGCTGGCCCGGGACCGCGGACTGGAACCGCGCATTATCGGCGGCGACATCGTGGCGGCGGTCGACCGGTTCGCGGACGGGGCCGAGCAGGCCGACGATATCACGCTGCTGGTGCTGAAATACCGGAAAAACGGAATTGCCGCCGGGTGAAAACGGACGGTAACCGTTTCGTTGAGACGGCCGGTTTCGGCCCGGAAACGCCCGGAATGCGTTTTTTTGAGCAGCCGGAACGATTTAGAAGAAATTTTTTTGGCTTATCCTGTTGAAAAAATGAAACTGGCGGGATATCTTAAGGATAAATTATATAATTCGGACAACCGGCTGCGGTTCATCAATATTCCAGCGGAATTTTTCAAGCGGCCCAAAGGACAGTTTTACGGAGATAAAAAATGAAGTATGATTTCACCCAGTATGTGACCAAGGATTCGGTGATGTCGCTCGACGGCCGGAACAAGCTTGAGATCATGGACCAGCTCATCACCCGGGCTGCGGACCTGACCAAGCTGAACCGCGACGTGATCTTCCGGCTGACCTGGAAGCGCGAGCAGATGATGACCACCGGCGTCGGCGGCATGCTGGCGTTGCCGCACATCCGGGTGAACGACATCACCCGTCCCTATGTGATCATCGGCGTCTGCGAGAATCCGATCGAGGATTACCAGGGGCAGGACGACCAGCCGGTGCGCGTGGTCGTGTTCACCGTCGCCCCCGATGAAAACCAGGAGGCCTATCTCCAGCTGCTTTCGAGCATCTCGCGCAAGCTGCGCAATTCCGCTCTGATCGAGGAACTGGTCGGATGCGTCGGAGCGCCCGCCAGAATCCTCGAAGTGATCAAGCGTGAAGAAGCCTAATCGAACGGCAGGAAAGATACCTGAAGAATGAGCAAGTCCGCGAATGAACTCGGCGCCAAGGCGCAGATTGACTTTCATTGTTTTGATCCGGAGTGCGACGGAATCGTCAAATTCAACCTGGCCGATATCGCCGGCCGGGAATTTCAGGCGGTCTGCCCGAAGTGCCATCGCGCCTATGAGCTGGATGCGGCGTTGAAGGACAAGCTCGGCCGGATGCTCGAACTGATTACCGCCATCCGCAAGGCGGAGGATATTCTCGGAGACAGCAATGTTTCGGTGAATGTCGCCGGCGGAGAGGTGAAGATACCCTATGCGCTGCTGTTGACGCGCCTGAATACCCTGATTACGCTGGAGGTCGGCGGCCGCAAGGTGGACTTCCACTTGTGGATCGAGCCTTCTTCCCCGGATACGTTCCGGTAAGAAGCGCAAGTACAGTAAACAGTGCCGGCCCCGGGCCGGTTGCACGTCGGCAGCGCCGCGGAGCAGGAAATCTGCGCCGGGTGCAGGAGCCGGCGTTTGTTTTTTATGAAGTCTGAAGTTTAACATATCAGGAGTCGAAAAAATTATGACGGAACAGGAAATCATCAGAATTCTGGAAGAGTCCGGCGCTTTGCTGACCGGCCACTTCCAGCTGCGCAGCGGCCTGCACAGCAACCGCTTCTTCCAGGCGGCTCTGCTGCTGCAATATCCCGACAAGGCGGAGACGGTCTGCCGTTTCCTCGCGGAGCAGTACAAAAATGAAAAAATCGATGCGGTGATCTCTCCCGCGGTCGGCGGCCTGATCGTCGGCCAGGAGGTCGCCCGCGCCCTCGGCTGCCGCGCGATCTTCGCGGACAAGGAGGACGGTCAGCTGGTGCTGAAGCGCGGCTTCTCGATCAAGCCGGGCGACCGGATTCTGGTCGCGGAAGACGTGGTCACCAAAGGCGGCCGGGTGCAGCAGACGATCGACCTCGCCCGCAGCTTCGGCGCGGAAATCGTCGGCATCGCGGTGATCGTGGACCGCTCCGGCGGCGACGCGAAATTCGACGTGCCGTTCAAGAGCGCCCTGAAACTCTCCCTCCCGACCTTCGATCCGGCGGAATGCCCGATGTGCAAGGAAGGTCAGGCGATCGATCGCCCGGGGTCGAAATAAGATGCTTACGAATATACTCAAAGCCATCTTCGGCACCAAATCCCAGCGCGACCTGAAGAAGATGATTCCGCTGGTCCGCAGGATCAACCAGCTGGAAGAGGAGTACCGGAAGCTCTCCGACGAGCAGCTTCAGGCCAAGACGCCCGAATTCAAGGAGCGTCTTGCCAAAGGCGAAACGCTTGACGACATCATGTGCGAAGCGTTCGCCGTGGTCAAAAACGCCTGCCGCCGCCTTGCCGAACGCCATACCGAGGTCGATGTATGCGGCCAGATGCAGGTGTGGGATATGATTCCCTTCGACGTGCAGCTGATGGGCGGCATCGCGCTGCACCGCGGCAATATCGCGGAAATGGCAACCGGCGAAGGAAAAACCCTCGTCGCGACCATGCCGCTCTATTTGAACGCGCTGACCGGCAAGAACTGCCAGCTGGTCACGGTGAACGATTACCTCGCACTGCGCGACTCCACCTGGATGGGCACGGTCTACAAGTTTCTCGGCCTGACGGTCGGCTGCCTGCAGAACATGCAGCCGCCGCACGTCCGCCGCGAGCAGTACGCCTGCGACATCACCTACGGCACCAACAGTGAATTCGGCTTCGACTATCTGCGCGACATGGGCATGGCGACCGAAGCGTCGCAGCTGGTGCAGCGCGACCACTATTACGCGATCGTCGACGAAATCGACAGCATCCTGATCGACGAAGCGCGTACCCCGCTGATCATCTCCGGCCCGGTGCCGATGTCGACCCACCAGTTCGACGTGCTGCAGCCGCTGGTCGGCGACCTCTACAACAAGCAGAATCTGCTCTGCTCGCGGCTGGTCCGTGAAGCGCGCGCGGTCCTCTCCAGGCAGGATGTGTCCGCCGATGAGCGCGAAGAGGCGATGATGAAGCTGCTTCAGGTCAAGTTCGGCCTGCCGACTCACAAGCAGCTGCTGCACGTACTCGAAGACGGCGACATCGTCAAGGAGCTGGAAAAGCTCGAAACCCGCGTCCGCAGCGATTCCAACCGCGGCATGCTGCAGGAGGTGCAGGAGGGGCTGTATTTCGCGATCGACGAGAAAACCCACGAGGCGGACCTGACCGAGCTCGGCCGCAAGAATCTTTCTCCGAACGATCCGGATGCGTTCATCGTGCCCGATTTGCTCGGCACGATCAACAAAATCGACTCCGACGATTCGCTCTCCGCGGCGGAAAAGACCGAGAAGCGCAATGCGTTTCAGGAGGAGTTCTCCGCCAAGAGCGAGCGGCTGCACGACCTGTCGCAGTTGCTGAAGGCCTACTGTCTGTTTGAAAAGGATGTGAACTACGTGGTTCAGGACCGCAAGGTGATGATCGTCGACGAGCACACCGGCCGCCTGATGCCGGGCCGCCGTTTCTCCGACGGCCTGCATCAGGCGCTGGAAGCCAAGGAAGGGGTTCCGATCGAACAGGAAACCCAGACTATGGCGACCATCACCATCCAGAACTATTTCCGCATGTACAAGAAGCTCGCCGGCATGACCGGTACCGCCGAAACCGAGGCGAACGAGTTCCACCAGATCTACAAGCTCGACGTGATCGTGGTGCCGACCAACCGGCCCTGCATCCGCAAGGATGAGAACGACTCGATCTTCAAGACCAAACGCGAGAAGTTCACCGCGATCCTGAAGGATGTCGAAGAGCGCCACAAGAAAGGGCAGCCGATCCTGCTCGGCACGATTTCGGTGGAAGATTCTGAAATCCTGTCGCGCATGCTCAAGATGCGCAACATTCCACACAACGTGCTGAATGCGAAAAATCACCAGCATGAGGCCGAAATCGTCGCCCGTGCCGGTCAGGCCGGGGCGGTGACCGTCGCGACCAACATGGCCGGCCGCGGCACCGACATCAAACTCGGTCCCGGTGTCGCTGATCTCGGCGGGCTGCATGTGATCGGCAGCTCGCGCCACGATTCGCGCCGTATCGACCGCCAGCTGCGCGGCCGCTGCTCGCGTCAGGGCGACCCCGGTTCGTCCAAGTTCTACGTGTCGCTGGAGGACAACCTGATGCGTCTCTTCGGCTCCGACCGGATCGTGAAGATTTTCGACCGGTTCGGTCTGGAGGAGGGCGACGAGCTGCAGCATCCGTGGCTGACCAAGTCGATTGAAACCGCGCAGCGCCGCGTCGAGCAGCACCACTTCTCGATCCGCAAACGCACGCTGGACTTCGACGATGTGATGAATAAACAGCGCGAGATTATCTACGGCCTCCGCAAGGATGCGCTGCTCTCCGAAACTCCGCACGATGTGCTGTTCGGCATTATCGAGCAGGTGGTCGAAATGGAGATCCAAAAGGCCGCCAGCCCGGCTGAAGGCGACAAGGAGTCCAAGCGCGACGGTTTCAATATCGAAGCGCTGCTGGCCTACCTCAATCTGACTTTCCCGCTGAATTTCACCGAGGAAGAGCTGACCGAGGGAATCGACGGCGCCCGTCTGGTGGATGCCGATAAGCTGACGCTCCAGATCGTCGACCGGATCGAACAGGCCTATGTCGACCGCAACGCGGCGCTGCCGGAGGATCAGGTCAAGTATCTGGAACGCCACACCGTGCTCGAAGCGATCGACCGGCTCTGGCAGGAGCATCTCTACGCGATGGACAACCTGCGTTCGAGCATGTCGCTGCGCGTCTACGCTCAGAAGGACCCGCTGGTCGAGTACAAGCACGAAGCGTACAAAATCTTCAAGGCCCTGATGGACCAGATTTATCAGGATGTCGCCGCGAATCTCTTCCGGGCCACCGTGACCCGGCTGATTTCGCTGGAAGAACTGCTCGCTTCGATGCCGCAGGAACTGATCCACAACACGCTTGACGGCGGTGCGATCACGATCAATTCCGCGGATCTCGCTCCCGGCCAGCCGATCATGCTCGGCGGCATGCCTCCGATGGGAATGGCGGGCGGCGCAGAAGCGATGCCGGAGGAAGCTCCGGCGGAACAGGACGACGTGCAGATCACGTTCCATCGCACCGTGCCCAAAGTCGGCCGTAATGACGACTGCCCCTGCGGCAGCGGCAAGAAATACAAGAAGTGCTGCGGCAGGGAATAAGCCGCCGGCATATTGAAACGAACTCCCCGGTTCCCGTGAGGTGTACCGGGGAGTTCGTTTTTTATCGCTGTTTCGACACCGTTTTTGAGATTTTTGCACAGCAAAAATTTCAAAAACATACCTGGCGCCGGCGCCTTGCCGGTCGGGTTCCAGAGGCGAAGCGCCTTGGTTGCCGAAGGCGAAATCCCAAGGCTACAGGGTGACGCCGTCCTTGAAGATGGCGATTTCCTGATAACCGTAAGTTTCGTTGCGGGCTTCGACTTCGCCGGAGGCGAGCCGGACCACATAATCGAACAGCTCTTTGCCGAGCTTGTCGAGATCGGTGCCGCCTCTGACGAGGACTCCGGCGTCGAAATCGATCCAGTTCGGCTTGCGTTCGGCAAGCTCGTGGTTGGTCGCGATCTTGACGGTCGGAACCGGCCCGCCGAAGGGAGTGCCGCGCCCGGTGCTGAACAATACGATCTGCGCGCCCGCCGCGGTGAGCACCGTGGTCGCGACCATATCGTTGCCGGGGCCGGTCAGCAGATTCAGGCCGGGGGTTTTCAGCGGTTCGCCGTAGTCGAGCACGTCCGAAACCGGGCCGGTGCCGCCCTTCTGGGTACAGCCGAGGGACTTCTCCTCAAGCGTGGAGATGCCGCCGGCTTTGTTGCCCGGAGAAGGATTCTCATAGACCGCCTGTCCGTGGCGGAGGAAATACTCCTTGAAGCTGTTGACCATCGCGACGGTGCGGTCGAATACGCCGCGGTCGGCGGCGCGGGCCATCAGCAGCGTTTCGGCGCCGAACATTTCGGGCACTTCGGTCAGCACGGTGGTGCCGCCCGCCGCGACCAGCAGGTCGGAAAAGCGGCCGATCAGCGGATTCGCGGTGATGCCGGAGAGGCCGTCGGAGCCGCCGCACTTCAGGCCGACTTTAAGTTCGGAAACCGGAACCGGTTCGCGCTTGAAGCCCTCCGCCTGCGCGGCCAGTTCTCCGAGCAGTTCCAGCCCCTGTTCGTACTCGCTGCCGTCATCCTGCGCTTTCAGGAAACGCACACGCGACAGGTCGCAGCCTTCGAGCCGCGCCCTGAAACTTTCGAGCGTGTTGTTTTCGCAGCCGAGCGCGACGACCAGCACGCCGCCCGCGTTGGGGTGCTTCACCAGCGCGGCGAGGATTTTCGCAGTCATCTCGTGGTCGCCCCCGAGCTGTGAACAGCCATAGGGGTGCGGAAACGCCAGCGCCCGCCGCACGGTGCCGCGCGGCAACTGCCGCCCGAAATCGCGGGCGAGGTTTTCGGCGAGTTTGTTCACGCAGCCGACGGTCGGCACGATCCAGAGATCATTGCGGATGCCGACGGTGCCGTCGGCGCGCCGGAAGCCCTGAAAGGTCCGGCCCGCCTCGCACGGGTCGAGCTTCGCCGGAGCCGCCGGAGCGTAGCTGTATTCGAGTTCGCCGGAAAGGCGGGTCTTCAAGTTGTGAGTATGCACGAACTCGCCGGGCCGGATCTCCCGCGTCGCATTGCCGATCGGCATGTCGTACTTGATCACCGCACTCTGGGCCGGAATGGCGGTGAGCGCGAATTTGTGGCCGCGCCCAACCGGCTGCGCCAGCGTGACGGCCAGGCCGTCCGCCTCGCACCGCTCTCCGGCGGCGAGGTCGGTCAGCGCGACGGCGACATTATCGGTGCGCCCGATCCTGATGTAACGGGGAGCTTCGGCCATGGTTCACGCCTCCAGCAGCTTGCGGACCGCGGCGGCGACGCCGTCGTCCTCAATGGATTTCAGATACGCGGCCGCCGCGTCGGTAAAGCCCGGCACCTGATTCAGGTCACGGCCCCAGAAATCGGTCTTGGAGGCGATGGTTTCGATGAAGCTCCGGTAGTCGCCGGAGCGGTCCAGCTCGGCATAAGCGGCATTGATCGTGGTGATCTTGGCGTCGTCGTCGCTGATCGGATAACTGCCCGCGGCGCGCTTGCCGATCCACTTGCCGTCGGCATTCTTGGTGCCGCGGTAGAACGCGAGCAGCGCGGCGAAGGAGAAAGTCAGCACCTTCGGCAGTCTGCCTTTGAGTTCGACGTAGTCCAGCAGCGACGGCAGCACGCGCACCTGCCACTTGGAAATCGAATTGAGCGAAATCGAGATGAGCTGGTGATTGGCGAAGGGGTTCAGGAAGCGGTCGATGATCGACTCGGCGAACGCCTTCTTTTCGCCGTCCGGCAGCTGTACGGTCGGGAACACCTCGTCGAACAGCGCGGTGCGCAGATACCGGCCGAACAGCGGATCGGCGGTCATTTTGTCCACGAAGTCGAAACCGGCCAAATAGGCGGCGAGCACGCTCGACGTGTGGCCGCCGTTCAGGAACCGCACCTTGCGGCTGCGGTACGGGGTCTGGTTGGAGGTCCAGACGAGGTTCAGCCCGGCCTCGGCAAACGGAATGACCTTGCGGAACTTCTCATCCCCCTCGATCACGAACAGATGGAAAAGTTCGCCGCAATCGAGCAATTTATCCTCGTAGCCGAGTTTTTCGCAATAAGCAGCGGCTTCGGCGCGCGGATAACCGGCGACGATCCGGTCGACCAGCGTATTCAGGAACGCACACTCGTTTTCAACGTATTTCACGAAGCCGCCGCCGAGCTTCCAGTCGGCAGCGTAGTGAAGGATACATTCGCGCAGCTTTGCGCCATTCCTGTCAATCAGCTCGCACGGCACGATCACCAGACCTTTCCGCCCCGCCTTGAACCGCTCGTACAGCAGACTGGCCAGCTTGGCCGGATAGGTCTGCTGCGCCTTGCCGGGCGTATAAGCCTCCGGCCGGTATTCGATGCCCGCCTCGGTGGTGTTGGAGAAAACCAGCTCCAGCGACGGCAGACAGGCGCATTCGACCACCTTGTCCCATTCGGAATCGGTCTTAAGGCATCCCTTCACGCAGGTCACGACCCGCTTGTATTCGGCGGGAGCCCCGTTTTCCATCCCGCGCAGGATCAATGTGTAAAGGCCGTCCTGCTCATTGATGAAGTCGGCCATTCCCTGCGGCAGCGGCTGCACCAGCTGCACCATGCCGCCGAACCTGCCGGCTTCGTTGGACTTGTCGATCATCCAGTCGATGAAGGCGCGCAGAAAGTTGCCTTCGCCGAACTGCATCACTTTGACCGGGTACTCCTCGCGCGGCCCGATCACCAGATCTTTCGTCTGAATGGAGGGCAGCAGCTTGCGGGTTAAACGTTCCATGATCATTCCCTTTTCCTTATGAATTGCGTCTGATGAAATCCGTTACAAACTTCCAGTCGACCGGCGTCACATCGTGGATGCCGGTGCGCAGATAGTAGCCGACCGCGTCGCCGAACACCGGCTGCTCCGGCGCCGGGAACTCCGCGTCGCCGATCCCCTCGCAGCCGAACAGCCGGTAGACTTCGCCGGCCGCACGGGCCGACAGGAATTCGCCGCGCGGGTCGGCCCACAGGTCCTCAGTCGCGCTGGCGACCAGCACCGGGCGCGGCGCGGCCAGCGCCAACAGGAAATGCTGGTCGAAGGGCAGCTCCGCCTCACACCCGGCGTACCGGTCAAGCTCCTTTTGGAACCACCACGGGAACATCTGCGTGATGCGCCCGACCGTTTCGCCGAAGTTCCGACGGCTCAACGCCGCACCGCAACAGCCGGAGTCGTTGCTGACCACCCCGGCGAAACGCGGTTCGTTGGCGGCTGCCCACAGCGCGGTCTTGCCGAGCCGGGAGTGGCCGTGCGCCCAGATCCGGCGGCGGTCGATGCGCGGGTCGGTTTCCAGAAGTTCGAGCATTTGCACATAACCGAACGCCCATGCGCTGATCGCGGTCAGTTCGCGATGCTCCGGCGTCAGCCCGTCGGCTTCGCGGTACAGCCGGAACACGCTGTCGGCGCGGCCGTCCGCCCGGTCCGGGAACAGGTCGCCCCGGAATGCGGTCGCGACGGAGAAGCCGCTCTCGACCAGTTGCCGGAAACACCACCGGCCCGTCTGGCTGCCCCGTTCGACCGGTTCGTCGAGCGGGAAAAATTCCGGCGGAAATACATCCGGCTCCGGAGAACAGGCGTGGTTGCCCCGGAAATTCATGCCGACGATCGCCGGGACCGGCTCCTTCACCGACTTCGGCAGATACCACAGCACGTCGATGCAGTGATGCTTCCTCCCCTGCTCCAGATGGATGCGGATTTCCCGGCGAATCGCAATGCCATCGATGGCATCGTCGCACTCGCGGCGAAGTTCGAACCGCACGGCTTCAGGCCGGGGCGGAAGCTCGCCATACATGATCCGGGCGAACTCGGCGCGGATGGCGGCCCGGCGGCGGTTCCACCGGGTTGCGGTGCCGATCCGTCCGCCGTCTTCCCCCTCAAGCGGAGAGGGCAGCGGCAGGTTGCCGGCTTCGGATTCTTCGTAATTGGCTTCGGGCAGCATGAAAGACCTCCTATTCCATAAACAGGTTGCGGCTGGTAAAGACCGGTTCGCTGGTAAGGCGGATGCCGAGCTTGCGCAGTCCCGCCTCGTCTCCGGCGGTCGGCAGATGGCTGATGTGCATTTCGCAGCCGGCGAGCTGCGGCAGCTTGCGCATCGCGAGGCGGGCCGCCGAATTGGTCGGCACCGAGACGCTGAGCGCCGTCAGCGTCTCGGCGAGGTCGAGGCTGACTTCGCGGTTCTTGAATACATTTTTCTTGAGCTGGGAAACCGAATCGATCACTTCGGGAGAAAGCATCAGCAGGTCGTCCGGCAGCTTCGCCAGCAGTTTGATCGCATTGAGGATGCAGCTGGAAGCGGCATGCAGCAGCGGCGAATTCTTGCCGGTCACGATCGTGCCGTCCGGCAGCTCCAGCGCCGCGCCGCAGTAGACGTTGTTGTTCCCCTTGCCCTGCGTTTCGGCCTCCTTGGCGGCTTTGCGCGCGGGAGCGACCACTTTGCGGTCGAGCTCGGTCACACCGAGGTCGTCCATCAGCAGCTTGACCCGGTCCACCGCCGCCTTGTCGGCGGTGCCGGTCGCGTAATCGGCCATGTAGCGGAAGTAGCGGCGGATGATCTCCTGAATGGAAGCCTCGCGCACCACCCGGTCGTCGCTGATCGCGAAGCCGACCCGGTTCACTCCCATGTCGGTCGGGGACTGGTAGAGCTGCTCCGGCTCCATGATCCGCGCGCAGATGCGCTTGACCACCGGGAAGATTTCGACATCGCGGTTGTAGTTGACCGCCGTCTTTCCGTAGGCTTCGAGGTGATAGGGATCGACCATGTTCACATCGGCGAGGTCGGCGGTGGCCGCCTCGTATGCGATGTTCACCGGGTGCTTCAGCGGCAGGTTCCAGACCGGGAAAGTCTCGAATTTGGCGTAGCCGGCCTTGACGCCGCGCTGAAACTCGTGGTACACCTGCGACAGGCAGGTCGCCATTTTGCCGGAATTGGGGCCGGGGCCGGTCACGATCACGATCGGCTTTTCGGTTTCGATATAGGAGTTTGCGCCGTAGCCCTTGCGGCTGACGATGGTGTCGAGTTCGGTCGGATATCCCTGAATCGGGCGGTGGGTGTAGACCTTGATGCCGCGGCGCGAAAGTTTGTTCAGGAAGGTGCGCACCGCCGGCTGGTCCTGATAGCGCGTGACCACGACACCCCGGACCTCCAGCCCCCAGTCGTGCAGGTCGTCGATGGTGCGCATGGTGTCGGTGTCGTAGGCGACGCCGAAATCGGCGCGCATTTTACGCTGTTCGATGTCCCCGGCGAAAATGCAGATGATGATGTCGACCTTGTCCTTGAGCTTCTGCAGCAGCTTGATTTTCGCGTTGGGGTCGAAACCGGGAAGGATGCGCGCGGCGTGGAAATCGCAGATCAGTTTGCCGCCGAACTCCAGATAGAGCTTGTCGCCGAACTTGGCGGCCCGTTCCAGAATCGCGTGGGACTGTTCTTCCAAATACTTCTCGCTGTCGAAACCCGGTCTCATAAAACTTCCCTCTGCCAAGATGCTGCAAACTGAACAAACATGATTGCAATATAGCTCCGCGCTGTAATTTTTCAAGAATTTTTTACGGAAAAGATTCCCGATTCCGGCGAAGCGAGGAACCGCTCCGGCAGCTTTCCCGGCTTGCAGCAAGAAGTCATTCGAGGAGCTTGGAAAACGAGCCGGAGAAACGCTTTTTCACCTTTCATCAACTCCCCGACGCGGAGAAGATTGCAGAGGGAGGAATTTGCGGCGATACTCCTGCGGCGACAAAAAAACTTGCGGCGGAACAGCTTGCAGAAATAATTGCTCTCCCTGAAACCGCAGCTGTACGCGATTATGGCCATATGGTCGGCGTCGAGCATGAAACCGTCATGCAGCACCGAATCGGCAGTTTTGCCCAGAATGGCCTGGCAGACGGCATCTTTTGCCAGATCGGCCAATTCCATTTTCAACCGCTTCGGCAGATAGAGGATGTTGATAATCTCAAATTCGCTCATCTGCCGGTAGCCGTGCACGCAGCCCGGGGTCACCAGAAACACGCTGCCGGGGCCGACCTGATATTCTCCGGTTTCCGTCAGATGGATACCCGTTCCGGCGCGAACCAGCACCAATTCGAAGAAATCATGTTCGTGAATAATTTCCGTTGTACCGAAGTACTTCCGTAATCCGACCCAGACGCCGGGCCCGTCCGGGGTGAAGCAGAGATATTCCGACATCCGCGTTTTGATTTCGGCGCGCAACTCCAAGTTTCCGTTTCTCCTGCATGTTGTTTTTCCATGTCGTGAATATATCATATTTTACCGTGTTTATCAATTTTTATTTTTCCGTATCAATTGACGGTCCGCGACCTGTTCGGCAATCCGGTTTGTCAGGGCAAGGCGGCGAACCTCACGCTGAAATTGAATGGCGGCCCCCGCTTTCTTTTCGGCAGCGGAAAGCTCCCGGAAACGGCGGCGGAATCCCGAAAGGCATGGATGGAGGAACGCCGCCTCGCCGCCGAAGCGGAAACGGCGGTGACCCCCCTGCCGGTCATGGAGCTTGAACCAAATGAAAAGCGATCTTTTGAATTCACCATGCCCTCCGGCAGCCGGGCCATCTGGTCGGAGACGCCGGAATTCCCGGCCGGATTACGGGTCCGAACCGGGCGTGACCGGGTGTCCGGCGAAATCACCGCCGGCAACGGCGCCGAGGCGGGTGTCGTGAAATTCACTTTCCGCCTTCCTTCGGAGGATATGCCGGAGGTGATCCGGTGGCTCCCGGTCGATGTCGGGAGGCGCAGCTTCATCCGCGGCGGAAGTTTTTTCCACGATCTCCGGGAGTTTTGCCATCCCGGCGTCCGTGTGGAGGCGGAAGGCGGTGTGGACAACTCCGGCTGCCTCCGCCTCGGCGGCCCGTTCCGCGGCAGAATCCATCACCTGGAACAGCTCCCGATGCTTCCGGGGCGTCCGCTCCGCTTCAAAGCCATGCTGAAAGGCAGGCTTTCGCCGGATGTGCGGCTTTCCTTTCACGCGGCGATGTTCTCCGGCGGACATTGGGCCGGAACCTGGAGAATCGCGGCTCTGGGGGAACCGCCGCTGGAGGGGAAAAAATATCCGGGGACACCCCTGCCGCTTTCGATATCGCCCGACGGGTGGCACGAAGTTTCTGCAGAGCTTCCCGCCGACCGGCTGCCGGGCAAAGCTCTCACGTTGATCTTCTACATCGACGTCAACGGCGGAGAAGCGGCGGATTGGCTGCTGATCGATAATCTGGAACTTTACCAATAACCGGAGATTTGAAAAAATGGAACAGAAAACATCATTGACGGGAAGTGGAAAAATGGGGAAAAAATATTATTCACGCTTATTTAACTTATTGTGATTGTTGCAATTATCGCTATTCTTGCAGCTATGCTCCTTCCCGCGCTGAATAAGGCGCGGGAAGCGGCGCGCGCCTCCAGCTGCCTCGGCAATCTCAGGCAGACCATGCAGGGCATGCTGCTGTATGCGGACAACAACAAAGGCTGGACCGTTCCGAATTGGCGGAGCGGAGTCGGCTGCTGGGGCGATGTGAATGAATTCGGGCTTTTCCCGAACTATCTGCCTCGCGTGGCAGGCAAATGCCCGGCGGATCCGGTCACATCGATCGGCTCATCCACCGGAATATATGGGATGTATCTTTTTGCCGTAGACTCCGGGCTGGGCAGCAGAGGGGCGGACGCAGCTTCGGTTCTCGGCAGCGGCGCCTGTATCGAGGCGCCCCCGTGGAGCGGAACCATCTCCTACCGGCCCAGCCTGATGAAGGCTCCCAGCACAACGGTATTCCTTGCCGACACCCGGGATATCAATAATATCGGTCTTTATATTTTCTCTCCGACCGGAAGCCTCGTTGACAGGGATGGTGTGGCAACCGTTCATAACAACCGCGCCAACGTCAACTTCTTCGACGGCCATGTCGCCGCCAGAAGCTATACCGAACTGAAAACAGTGACCAACCGTTTCACCCACGTGCTGCAAGCCACTTTAACCCCTTGGAACTGACCTTGAAGTCTGTATGTTAGAGCTTATCCCTAAATAAGCCAAATCATCCTGATGCCGATTCTTTAATTTAATGCCGTGTGCAAGTTTCTTGAACCGGGATTTCGCTCCCTTCGGAGCGACCAAGGCGCTTGCCCCGGACCGCCGGAGACATCTCCCTGTCAGGGAAAGCGCAGTACGACTTTGCCGATGTTTTCGTTGCGGCGCAGTATGTTGTGAGCTTCGTCGACCTGGCGGACCGGAAAGACCGCGTGAATATTGGTCACGAGCTTGCCGTCGGTGAAAAGGGGCCAGAGCTCGCGTTCCAGCGCCTGCAGGATCGCGGCTTTCTCTTCCGGCGTGCGGCTGCGGAGCGTGCTGCCGATCAGCCGGATGCGCTTGCGCCAGACGGTTTCGAGGTCGATGGCGGTTTCGGCTCCGCCCAGCGTGGCGATCATGATCCAGCGGCCGCCGAATGCCATGTGACGGAAACATTCGCCCATGAGTTTCCCGCCGACGCAGTCCAGGGCGACGGTCGGCGGATGGGCGGCGATGACTGTACGGATGTCTTCGGTGTGGTAGTCGATCGCGTAATCGGCGCCGAGTTTACGCACGAATGCCGCTTTCTCGGGGGAACCGATGGTGGTGATGACTTCGGCTCCCATCCGTTTGGCGAACTGGATCGCGGCGAGGCCGACGCCGCTGGCTCCGGCCTGCATATAGAAAACATCGCCCGGCTTCATGCCGCCCGCCTCGTGCATCAGATTGAGGTAGACGGTGCTCCAGACCTCCGGCAGCGAGGCGGCTTCGATCATCGACAGCCCTTCGGGGACCGGAATAACCATGCCCGCCGGTACGGCGACCAGCTCGGAGTAGCCGCCGCCGCCGAGCAGCGCACAGACTTTATCGCCCGGCCTGACTTTCGCGTCCGCCGGAGCGGCGACCACTTCGCCGGAGACCTCGAGTCCGCACCACTGCGGCCAACCCTCGGGTGACGCGTAACAGCCGTCCTTCTGCATCAGGTCGGCGCGGTTGACCGCGGCGGCGCAGACCCGGATCAGCACTTCGCCGTCGCGGGGAACCGGGTCCGGTACTTCGGCCCAGGCGAAATTGCGGTCGGCGTCGAGAATCATTGCGTGCATGGCATCTTATCTCCAGCGGTTGTATCCGGCGGCGGCCAGTGTGACTTCGTGCACCAGATAATCGTGTTCATACGTGTACGGGTTGGCAATCTCGCCCCGGATGATCCGGGCCAATTCGAGCAGCTGGGCCTCGTAGCGGTCCGCCTGCGGTGGAAAACGGAGCGTATGCTTGCCGGCGGGAAATTCTCCGGCGGCGGCCGCGAGGTTTAAGGAGAGCTCGACCGGTTTTCCGTCGAAACGCTCCAGCGGATTGAAGGCGATCGAACCGTTGGTACCGACGATCTTCATGCGGCGTCCGTCCGTATCGGCGATGTCCTTGCTGCAGGAGCGGAGGGTTACGGTTGCATGCGGATATTCCAGAACCGCCATGCAGTTGTTCCGGATCGCGGCCGGATAACCCGGCGCGGATTTCAGGAACGGCGTCACGTTTTCCGGGCGCCCCAGAGCGGCGGCCACGAAGTCAATCAGATGGCAGCCGAGGTTGTACATGATTCCGCCTGCGAATTTGCCGATGTACTCCTGATAGGGTTCGCCGCCGTAACAGTGGTTCATATCGGCTTCCAGCTCGAACACCTCGCCGATCAGCTTGTTACGGATCGCGGCGATACAGAACTGAAACGCGGGATTGCCGCGGAACATGAAGCCCATCTGGAACGGAAGATTCCGCTCTTTGCAGCCGTCGAGCAGCGTTTTGTACAGCGCGAGGTCCTCGCCGCCGGGCTTGTCCATGTGCATGGCCAGATTGCGCTCCATGCAGCGCAGCGCGACCGGGACGAGTTCGTTGTTCGGCACCTCCACGGTGACGGCCTGAAGACCGGGCATATTGAACGCCTCATCGAGCGTCAGTTTCCGCAATCCCTCGTAGGGTTTTACAAAATCGTTACCGAAACGCGGCGATTTGGAGAATTCCCGGTCGTCGACATAACCGACGATATCGAACACCTCAGGCAGTTTCCGCAGCGAATACATTTTCCCGTTGGCATGTTCGTGCGTGATGCCGATCTGGGCGATTCTGATTCTATCCATTTTTGAGTTCCTTCCGGCTTACCGCATGGCAGCGAGGTAGTCGTCCATCCGGCGGTTGACGGGCCACGGATAGTCTTTGGGACAGCGGGAAATCTCCCTTTCAAGGCCGTCGTACAGGGGCGTCAGTTCCGACTGGCTGATCCCGGTTGCCGCGAGCACCTTGGAGTTGTCCATGATCCGGTCGAAGAGGCGGTCATATTCGAGCTGCCAGCGCGCGCCGAAGTCATACGGGTCGGGCCGCAGGATGCGGATATAATCCTCCTTGTCCACCCAGACCGCTTCGAGGTTGCAGATCGCCTTGTAATAGTCGGCGATTTCGCCCCAGCTGTGGTGTTCGGCGGTGGCGACGGTGAAGGCTTCGCCGCGCGCGTGCTCGTTGAACAAAAGCCCCGCGATCATCCGGGCGACATCGCCGCCCCAGCTCATCGTCGCCTGAACGTTCCGCGCCTGTTCCGGGAGGACGACGGCTTTCCCGGCGAAGGCCCGCCCCACGGTGTCCGGCGCTTCCAGCGTCACGAGCTGGTTGCGCAAATAGGAATAGGTGATGGCGGGGCGGACGATGGTCCAGTTCCGGTTCGGCAGCGCGCGCAGGATGTTTTCGCCGCGCGCCTTGTAGACGGAATAGTCGTCCGAATTGCGCAGCACAAGGTTGTCGGCGGTGTCGAGCAGCCGCGGCGAACTCTCTTTGACCGGATGCTCCTTGTCGTCGTAGATGCGGTAGGTCGACAAATAGACGTAGTGGTCCGTATGCGCCGGCAGGAACGCCAAAGCGCCGGGAAGCTCGGCGGTGGAGTAGATCATGAAGTCGACGATGCCGTCGCAGCCGTTCGCCAGAAGCCGTTTCAGGACTTCCCGGTCCTTGGCGTCGGCTTTGATGCAGTTCACGTTGGGCCTGTCGGATTTCACTTCGTCGAGGGAAACGGCATCGACCTGATAACCCAGATCGGCAAGCAGCGGAACCAGATAGCGGCCCATCGCGCCGGTGGCGCCGAGAACGAGGACTTTGCGTGGAGTATTCATGTCGCTTTTCTCCTTCGGGAGGTTACAGGTTGTTGATGTTCCAGTGCATATTCTGCAGTACGGTTTTCATCGCGCGGATGGTGGGCTGCCCCATGCCGTAGCGCGGTTCGTAGCGGGAAACCGCGAAAAGGATCGACACGCCGAGCGCCGGCCCCATGAAGCGGTGCGGACGGCTGTAACTGCCGTTGCAGAGGTGGATGAACGGCAGTTTGAGTTCGCGTTTCAGCAGCAGCGTGGTGCGGAACGCCTCGGCCAGTTCGTCATCGCTGTTCACCGTGGTCACGATCTTTACCACATCCGCGTCGCGTTTCGCGGTCTCCGACAGGTGTTCGAGCACCTGTTCCGCCGTGCGGGGACACTGCATGTGCGACGAGATCACCACATCGGCCCCCTTGCCGTGAATCCGGTCGATCAGCCGCTTCTGCTTATCGACGGCGGCCTGATTGCGGGTCAGTTCCATCGGGGAGGGATCGTACAGGTCCCCCATCACGTCGATGATCGAAGCGCCCGCGTCGGCGGCGGCGAGCAGCACCTCCTGCCGGGCGTCGTCGCCGAGATGCTGCTGCGGATCGTTGCGGTAGAAACAGAACATGAAAGGCAGCCGCACCGCGTCGATCACCCCTTTGAGCGCGTCGCGCTTGCGGAATTCCGGCTTCAGGTCCCCCAGGTCGACCGCGAGGCCGTCCGCTCCTTCAAATTCGCAATTCCGCGCTTCGGCGGTCAGCTCCGCCGGCGTCTGCCCGGCGAAGATTCCGGTGACGACCGGATCGGGCTGGTTGAGAAAGGTTCGTTTCATAAACGGGTCCTCCTGTTTTTCCTGTGAATAACAATACTCTCCTGCCGCTTCCGGTACAACCGGCGTTTTCCACTGTTTCTGAAAAGTATCATGCAATCGCGGCTTGATTCTCAAAAGAAAACCCGTTATATTGAAACTGCATCAAAACAAAGGGAACTCTTGCAATGACGATCTCGGAAATCGCCCGGCTGGCCGGGGTGTCGACTTCGACGGTGTCGCGGGTGTTCAGCCATCACCCGAATATCCGCGAAGATGTGCGTGCGCGGGTGCTGGCGGCGGCGCGCGAACACGGCTACCATCCGCGCCTCTCCAGCAAACAGCGGAATGTGGTGATCGTGACGCCCTACGATTCGGTCTATCCGGTCCAGAGCTGCGTGGATATGATTTTAATGGCGCTGATGCGGGAGCTGCCGCGCCGCGGTTTCCGGCTGGAGGTGCTGCCGTGCAACAACCTCGAACGGCTGGAAAGCATCCAGTTCTGCGGCGCGGTCGCGGTCGGCGCGGAGCCGGGCGACTTCAAAGGCTGGTCCGAACGCTTCCCGGTGCCGCTGGTGATCGTGGACCGCGCCGCGCAGCCGGTTTCGCCGGACGTCTGCTTCGTGCACTCCGACGAACGGCAGGGCATGACACTGGCGATCGATCACCTGTACCGGCGGGGCTGCCGCCGGATCGGCTGCATCATCCACGGCGATCCCGGCACCGGCAACGCCGACATCCGTCACGCCGCGATCCTGGCCGCGCTGCGCGAACGCAAACTGCCGGTCGAGGAGCCGCTGATCTGTTTCTCCGGCCCCGGTTCCGACCGCTATGTCGAGCTGATCGGCAAACTGCTGCGGCAGCGGGCCGACGCGCTGTTCTGTCCCGGCGGAAACGCCGGAATCGTATCGCTGTACGCGCTTTCCTTGTTCAACCGGCAGCTTCCGGCGGATATTTCGCTGATCGCCTCCGAACAGACCTTCTTCTCGCAGCACGCGGTGCCGCCGCAGACCACGATCAGCCCGGATTATCCGGCCATCGCCGCCGCCACCGCCGACGTGTTGGAAAGGCGGCTGGACGGAACGCCGGTTCCGACCGATGCCGCCACGCTGCCGTACCGGCTGATTTCACGCGAAAGCGTCCGGGCACAGTAAAAATCCTGTAAAATAACAACTTGAGATGTGGCAAAAACGCAATTGCGCGTTTATATTAAGAACGATATTCTATGTAATTCGAGACAGTTGCAACCAAGTCAGGAAGTGGAAAATGAAGTGTGTGGTCCTCGCGTATCACAATGTCGGGCGCGCCGGCATTGAGGCGTTGATTCGTAACGGATTCGAGATCAGTGCGATCTTTACCCACCGGGACAACCCCGGCGAAAATATCTGGTTCGGCTCCGTCGCCGAGCTGGCCGGCGAACTCGGCATTCCGGTCTTCGCGCCGGAAGACATCAACCACCCGGTGTGGGTCGGCCGGATCAGGGCGATGGCCCCGGATTTCATCTTCAGTTTCTACTTCCGCGACATGGTCAAAGGCGATCTCCTGTCGATTCCGCGCCTCGGCGCGCTGAACCTGCACGGCTCGCTGCTGCCGAAGTACCGCGGCCGCGTTCCGATCAACTGGGCGATCATCAACGGCGAAACCGAAACCGGCGTGACGCTGCACTATATGACCGCGAAACCGGATGCGGGCGACATCGTCGACCAGGAGAAATTCGCGATCGGCGACGACGACACCGCCAGGACGCTGTTCGACAAGGCCGTGACCGCCGCCGGAATCCTGCTGGACCGCACGCTGCCGCTGCTGAAGAGCGGCAAGGCGCCGCGCACGCCGCAGGATGAAGCCGAGGCCACTTACTTCGGCGGCCGCAAGCCCGCCGACGGCCAGATCGACTGGACGAAATCCGCGAAGGAGGTGCGGAACCTGATCCGCGCGGTGACCCGCCCCTATCCGGGCGCGTTCAGCTTCATCGGCGACCGCAAATGCTTCTTCTGGTCGGTCGACGTGGTCGAAGCCTCCCGCAAGGCGGCTCCCGGCACCGTGCTCAGAGCGAAACCTTTCACCGTCGCGTGCGGCGAAGGCGCGGTGCGGGTCAAGACCGCCCAGCTCGACGGCGGCGTATTCATGACCGGCGACCAGCTCGCCGCCGACGCGCGCATCGTCGAAAACATGGTCTGGGGCTGCGATCCGCGCCGCCTCAAGGAGATGGGCCGCAAGAAGTCGGTGCTGATTCTCGGCGTGAACGGCTTCATCGGCAGCCACATCAGCGAACGGCTGCTGGACTCCGGCAAGTACGAGGTCTACGGCCTCGATCTGCGCCACAACTACATCGACCACCTGCTCGACCGTCCCGGCTTCAACTTCCGCGAGGGCGACATTTCGATCCACCGCGAGTGGATCGAATACCACATCCGCAAGTGCGACATCGTGCTTCCGCTGGTCGCGATCGCGACCCCGATCGAATACACCCGCAATCCGCTGCGCGTCTTTGAGCTGGACTTCGAGGAGAACCTCCGGATCGTCCGCTACTGCGTGAAGTACAACAAGCGGATCATCTTCCCGTCCACCAGCGAGGTCTACGGCATGTGCGAGGACCCGCAGTTCGACGAGGACAATTCCAAGCTGGTCACCGGCCCGATCCGGATGCAGCGGTGGATTTACTCCACCTGCAAGCAGCTGCTCGACCGCGTGATCTGGGCCTACGGCGCGAAGGGGCAGCTCGATTTCACGCTGTTCCGGCCGTTCAACTGGATCGGGCCGCGGCTCGACAGCCTGACCAGCGCCCGCATCGGCAGCTCCCGCGCGATCACCCAGCTGATCCTGAACCTCGTGCAGGGCGCGCCGATCCAGCTGATCGACGGCGGCGAGCAGAAGCGCTGCTTCGTCGACATCAAGGAGGGCGTCGAGGCCCTGTACCGCATCATCGAGAACAAGGACGGCAAGTGCACCGGCGCGATCATCAACATCGGCAACCCGGAGAACGAAGCGAGCATCAAGACGATGGCCGAAATGCTGGTCGAGAAGTTCGACAAGCATCCGCTGCGTTCGAAGTTCCCTCCCTTCGCCGGTTATCTGGTGGTGGAGTCCGGCGCGTTCTACGGCAAGGGCTATCAGGATATGCAGCACCGTGTGCCGTCGATCAAAAACGCGAAGAAGCTGCTCGACTGGGCTCCGGCGATCCCGCTGGAAAAGTCGATCGAAACCACTTTGGACTTCTTCCTCGCGGAAGCGATCAGCTCCGGCGAATTCAACCTGGATTGATCTGCGGGCCGTCGCATGAAAACCATTGCATTGCGCATTGACGTGGACACCTACCGCGGCACCGGCCGCGGCGTGCCTGCGTTGTGCAGGATACTCGCCGCGCGCGGCGTGAAAGGCACGTTCTATTTTTCCGTGGGGCCGGACAATATGGGCCGCCATTTGTGGCGGCTGCTGAAGCCCTCTTTCCTGTGGAAGATGCTGCGCACCGACGCGGCCGGGTTGTACGGGCCGGAAATCATCCTGATGGGCACCGCGTGGCCCGGCCCGAAGATCGGCAAGCGCTTCGGCAGCGTGATCCGCGCCGTCAAAGAGGCGGGGCATGAGATCGGGTTCCACGCATGGGACCACCACAAGGCGCAGGCCCGGCTTATGGCGATGACCACCGGCGCGATGGTGCAGGAGATCGAGCAGGGGCTGGCGGTGCTGACCGGCATCACCGGGGAACTGCCCGCGACCAGCGCGGCGCCGGGCTGGCGGGCCAATGACCGGCTGCTTGAAATCAAATCGAATTTTCCGTTCCGTTACAACAGCGACTGCCGTGGAAATCACCCGTTCTACCCGGTCGTCAACGGAAAGAAACTCGAACAGTTGCAGATTCCGGTCACGCTGCCGACCTACGACGAGGCGCTCGGGCGCGACGGCGTGTCGGACCGGAACTACAACGACTTCCAGATTTCGCTGCTGAAGCCGGATGCGCTGAATGTCCTGACCATTCACGCCGAGGCCGAGGGCGGCCGCTGTTCCGCGATGTTCGAGGAGTATCTGGACCGGGTTCTGAAGCTCGGTTACCGGGTCGTGCCGCTGGGCGTGATCGCGGAGGAAGTCAGGGATTCCGCTCCCGAGGGGCGGATCGAATTATGCGGGTTCCCCGGCCGTGAAGGGGAACTCGCGGTACAAAAAGAGTTGTGACGAATTTCCATACCAACCAGGAGTCTCAAAAGGCAAATGAGTCAGAAGTACGCATTTCTGGAGAAGATCGGCCGTGAACCGAGCAACCTGATCAAGGGGTTGCAGGCGGTTCAGGGAGTCGAGGGTTACGTCTCCGATGAGAGCATCCGGGCGATTTCCGAATATTTCGGAATCCCGGAGGTCGAAGTCGAGGGCGTCCTGAGCTTTTACGCTCAGTTCAAGCGGGTCAAGCCCGGCAAGTATAAGATCGCGATCTGCGACGGCACCGCCTGTCACATCAAAGGTTCGCCGCTGGTGCAGGAGTGGGTCAGCCGCGCACTGGGCATCGAGGACGGCCAGACCGACGAGCGGGGACATTTCTCCCTTGAGACGGTCGCCTGTCTCGGCTGCTGCAGCCTCGCTCCCGTGATGAGCGTCAACGGCCGGGTTTACGGTAAGCTCGACCGCAAGAGCACGATCAAAATCCTGAAGGAGTACGAAGCGAAATGAGCGACGCCAAGATTAAGAAGATCCGGGTCGGCGTGGCCAGCTGCGGCGTGGCCGCCGGGGCCGAGGCTGTGATGGACCTGCTCAAGCAGCGGGCCGGCGATATTCCCGTGGAAGGCACCGGCTGTCTCGGCCACTGCTATGCCGAGCCGATGGTGGAGGTCGTGCTGGAAAACGGCGATTCCGTGTTCTACCGCGACGTGAAAGCCGACGACAAGGCGATGCAGAACATCCTCAGCGTCGGGCCGGAGAGCCGTTTTGAAATCCCGCCCGCCCGCAAGGCGAAGGAGCTGGTCAAGGTGCTGGCGCTGGCCGGACGCATCGATCCGACCAGCTTTGAGGATTACGTCGCCCATGACGGTTACAAGGGGCTGGAAAAGGCGCTCGCGATGACCAGTCAGCAGGTGGTCGACGAAGTGAAGCTCTCCGGGCTGCGCGGCCGCGGAGGCGGCGGCTTCCCGACCGGCAACAAGTGGGGCTTCCTCGCGGCCAAGCAGGCCGATGAGAAAATTCTGATCTGCAACGCCGACGAGGGCGACCCCGGCGCGTTCATGGACCGCTCGCTGATGGAATCCGCGCCGCACCAGGTGCTTGAAGGCATGCTGATCGCGGCCTACGCGACCGGTGCGACCAAGCTTTTCATCTACTGCCGCGCCGAATATCCAATGGCGATCAAACACCTGAAGATCGCGATCGCGCAGATTTACGAGCACAAGCTCAATGTGGTCAACGGCCGCGAGCTGGAGATCATCATCAAGGAGGGCGCGGGCGCTTTCGTGTGCGGCGAGGAAACCGCGTTGATCGCGTCGCTGGAAGGGCAGCGCGGCACGCCGCGTTTCCGTCCCCCGTTCCCGACCGACAAGGGCTGGATGGGCCACCCGTCGATGATCAACAACGTCGAAACCTTCGGCAACGTGCCGCTGATCCTGCGCGAAGGCGCTGCGGCGTTCGCGTCGGTCGGCACCGAGGGCAGCAAGGGGACCAAGCTCTTCGCGCTGGCGGGCGACCTGAAGCATCCCGGCCTGGTGGAAGTGCCGATGGGCACCACGCTGCGCGAGATCGTGTTCGACATCGGCGGCGCCGATCCGGAGAAGGTCAAAGCGGTACAGACCGGCGGTCCCTCCGGCGGCTGCATCCCGGTCGAACTTTTCGACACTCCCGTGGACTACGATTCGCTGCGCAAACTTGGTGCGATCATGGGCTCCGGCGGCATGATCGTGATCGGCAAGGACCGCTGCATGGTGGAGACCGCGCGGTACTTCCTCGACTTCACCCACCGCGAAAGCTGCGGCAAATGCACGTTCTGCCGCGTCGGCACCACCCGCATGTACGAGACGCTTGAGCGGATCGTCGCGGGCAAGGGCAGCATGGAGGACCTCGCTCTGCTGGAGGACCTCGGCCCGAAGATCCGGATGGGTTCGCTGTGCGGACTCGGCCAGACCGCGCCGAATCCGGTGCTGGCGACGCTGCGCTATTACCGTCACGAATACGAAGCGCATGTGCGCGACCGCCAGTGCGACGCGCTGCAGTGCAACGCGCTGGTCGACCTGAAGCTCGACCAGTCCAAATGCGTCAAGTGCAGACTCTGCATCAAGAACTGCCCGGTCGGGGCGATCTCCGACGATTTCGTGGTCGACAATACGAAGTGCACCCGCTGCAACACCTGCGTGGACATCTGTCCCAAGAAGGCGATCAGCCGGGTCAAGAAAGGTTCCAACTGATGAGTATCGAATTTATTCTGGACGGCCGGAACGTTACTGCGGAACCCGGTCAGACCATTCTGGAAGTGGCGCGGGCCAACGGGATCAAGATTCCGACCCTGTGCCGTGAACAGCGCATCTCCAAGACCACCAGCTGCTTTGTGTGCGTGGTCCGCGACAAGAAGACCGGCCGGTTCATGCCGAGCTGCGCCGCGATGCCCGCTCCGGGGCAGGAGATCGAGGCTTCGACTCCCGAAGTGCTCGACATGCGCAAGACCGCGCTGAACCTGCTGCTGAGCGAACACTCCGGCGACTGCGAAGCGCCGTGCACGCTGGCCTGCCCCGCCCATGCGAACGTCGAAGAGTACGTCCGCGCCGGGCGCAAGGGCGAGTTCCTCGAAAGCCTGAAGATCATCAAGGAGCGCATTCCGCTGCCGATGACCATCGGCCGCGTCTGCCCGCGCTTCTGCGAGAAGGAGTGCCGCCGCAACGTGTACGGCAAGCCGGTCGCGATCAACGAATTCAAGCGGCTCGCCGCCGATTTGTACTACGATGAGTACATGGAAGAGCTTCCGGCGGAAACCGGCCGGAAAGTGGCGATCGTCGGCGGCGGCCCTGCCGGGCTTTCGACCGCGTACTACCTGCGCCGCAACGGCGTGGCCGCGACGGTCTTTGAAATGATGCCCAAGGCGGGCGGTATGACCCGCTACGGCATTCCGGAGTACCGGCTGCCCAAGGCGATCCTCGACCGCGAGCTGGCCCACTACGAGAAAATGGGCGTGAAGTTCGTGTTCGGCAAAAAACTCGGCGACAACCTGACGGTCGAAGAGCTTCTGAAGGAGTTCGACGCGGTGGTGATCGCGGTCGGCTGCTGGAAAGCCTCCGGGATGCGCTGCGAAGGCGAAGAGCTCGCGACGCCGGGCATCGACTTCCTGCGCAAAGTGGCCGAAAACGGCAACAAGCTCGATAATCCGGGCAAGGTGATCGTGGTCGGCGGCGGCAATACCGCGATGGACTGCGTGCGCACCTCCGTGCGTCTCGGCAGCCCCGAGGTTCACTGCTTCTACCGCCGTACCGAAGCCGAGATGCCCGCGGAGAAGATCGAAATCCATGAAGCCCGCGAAGAGGGCGTGATTTTCGACTTCCTGGTGGCTCCGGTGAAGGTCGAAAAGCGCGGCGGCAAGCTGGTGATGACCTGCCGCAAGATGGAACTCGGCGAACCCGACGCCTCCGGCCGTCGCAAGCCGGTCGAGGTGTCCGGCAGCGACTTCGAGGTCGAAGCCGACACCATCATCGGCGCGATCGGACAGGGAACCATCGTTCCGGCCGGACTCCCGACGAACCGGTTCCGCAACATCGAAGTGCAGCCCGGCACGATGAAGATCGCCGACCGAGTCTATGCGGCGGGCGACTGCGTCTCCGGCGCGGCCACCGTGGTCGAAGGCGTCGCCGGCGGCCGTCAGGCGGCGCTTGAAATCGTGAACGCATTGACCGGCCAGGCGCTGCCGGTGGAACACACCGTCTACGTCTCCCGCGGCAAGTGGCAGAACCTGAAGAAGTCCGATCTGGTTTTCCTGCGCGACGACGTCTCCGAAGCGGACCGCGAACAGCTTGACTTCATCCCGGTCGAGGAGCGCAAGACCACCTTCAAGGAGGTCACCTCCACGATGTCCAAAGAGAAGGTGATGAAGGAAGGCCAGCGCTGCATCGAGTGCAGCTGCACCGACAAGCACGACTGCAAGCTGCGCGAGCACGGCGAATGCTACGGCTGCAACCCGGAAGCGATCAAGGGCGAACGTCTCCCGGTCAGCTACGACATCCGCCATCCGCTGATCATTCAGGATCGCGGCAAGTGCATCAAGTGCAGCACCTGCGTGAAGGTCTGCAAAGAGGTGGTGAACCGGAGTTTGCTCAGCCCGAAAAAGCGCGGGTTCTACACCTACGTCGGCACCGCGTTCGACAAGGGCTTCCCCGCGAGCTGCAGCGAATGCGGCGAGTGCATCGAAGCCTGCCCGGTCGGCGCGCTCGACTGGCGGATCAAGAAGTAATTGCCTCCGGCGGCCGGGGGCGCTTCGCCCCCGGTTAGTATCTATCAGCTTATTTGTTCGATCGGCGTTACTCCGCACCGGCACGTTGCCGGTCGGGGTCAAGGGGCGAAGTGCCCTTGCCGTCGGAGACACTTGTGCGTTACAGCGCCCTGCTACCGGAGCCTGATTGAAAATCAGGCCGCGTAGCGCACAAGGTCTGGAGGCCGTAAGGCCGTAAGACCCGCCTGCCGCGAAAGCGGCATGGCTTCCCGGGGACTCGCCTCCGGCGGCCGGGGGCGCTTCGCCCCCCGGGCCCCCCGACCGGCAAGGTGCCGGCGCCGAGTGCGGTTTCGAGCTTTTTGCTGCGCAAAAATCTCAAAACCGGGGTTATTATCTATCAGTTTATTGGTTCTATCGGCTGTACTTGCCATCGGGTGCTACCCGGTCGGGGTCAAGGGACGAAGTGCCCTTGCCGTCGGAGACACTTGTGCGCTACAGCGCCCTGCTACCGGAGCCTGATTGAAAATCAGGCCGCGTAGCGCACAAGGTCTGGAGGCCGTAAGGCCGTAAGACCCGCCTGCCGCGAAGGCGGCAGGCTTTCCCCTTTGCGACTGGCCTTCGATGATTTAACCAGCTTCCGCACTCCGTCATAACTGTCTTGGAGTGCGGAGATTCATCTCCGCATTCCCAAGCCGCTTTGCGGGGGAAGTCCTGCTCAGGAATCCCACGGCGTCAGCCGGTAGGCGGCTGCGTCCTCGTCGATTTTCGCCCAGTAAAAGGTCCGGTGGCTGCGGTATTCGCGCGGCGAGATCCCGTGAGTCCGGCGGAATACCTTGCCGAAATAGTGGGCGGTGGGAAAACCGCAGAGCTGGCCGATTTCGGCGATGCCCTCGTGGGTGTTGAGCAGCAGTTTCCGGGCCAGCGACATGCGCAGCTGCTCCCGGTACGCGGAGGGGCTCTTGCCGAAATAGCGGTGGAACAGCGCGTTGAAATGCGTGGTGCTGTAGGAGAACTTCCTTGCGACTTCACCGATGGCGACCGTTTCGCCCGGATAGGCGGCGAGATAATCGAGCGCGAGCCGGAAACGTTCCGGGTAATCCGCCACTTCTTCGAGATTGTTTTCCGCATGGGTCAGGTGCTGCAGCAGCGCGGCCAGCAGGAAGTTGCACTCTTTCAGGCGGCGCTTCCGGTAGAGCATCAGGATCTGCTCCATCCAGCAGCCGACCAGGGGGTCGCCGTCGGCGGTCACCACGTGCATCGGCTGCCGCGCCCGGATTCCGGTGGTCTCGAAAACCACAAAGAATGTCTCGACGTACTCCTGATCGACCTGCTGGTGTTTGAGCTGCGGCGGAATGACCAGCAGATCGCCGGCCCGGGACGGGTATTCCCCTTCCGGCGTCCGGTTGATGCAGCTGCCGCATTTGATGAAAACCAGCTCCATGCCGTCATGGAAGTGAAGTTTTCCGTTGTATTTTCCGTAGTTCCTGCCGTTGTAGTTTCCGGCATAGAGAATCAGCGGCAAAGAGCTGAAATTATCCATTTTGCACCGGCCTTTCCCGTTCAATTTATACTATAGCAACGCGAAAAAGAAAATCCAGCCCGCCGGGAACGCATTTCCTGGAAAAAGTGTTTTGTTGTATTATTGCATTGTTCTTTGCTAATTTTTCCCTTGTCTTGCACGGCAATGTGCGTCATAATATAAATATGGAAACAGGAGATGGCTTCCGCAACCGGTAACAGAAAGGATTCAAGATACAGAATAATTCATTTGAGTTTATCGGAATTCCGATGAATACCGCCCGATCTGGTAAAACGGGGAATTTCTTCCCCGCAGCCTCCCGGAAATTTTTCTGTTTTACGCTGATTGAGCTGTTAGTGGTAATTGCGATTATTGCAATTCTGGCTTCCATGCTGCTGCCGGCTCTGAATCAGGCGCGCTCCAAGGCGCACTCGATCAAATGCACCAGCAACCTCAAGCAGGTCGGCGTCGCGCTGGCGTTCTATTCGGATGAATCCGACGGCTGTGTGCCGGTCAACTCCAAGTGGGGATCGGACACGGTCAACTGGGCGCAGCACATCTCCCCTTCCTACAACAGCAGCAATACCATCCGCACAGACTATCCTGTTCAGAGCGGTCTGCCGACCGATGTGTTGCTCTGTCCGACGATGAAGCGCCCACAGTACAGCAACATCAATGTCTATCGGTATGGACAGGCCTCCTGGGGTGATGACACGAGCATATACAACGCCGAAATGAAGGAGCGGTTCGGCAGCTTCTGGCACCGCATCGACGCCAGCCGGAAGTATATCTTCGTCAAAAGGATCAAGTCGCCCAGCCAGCTCCTGGGATTCGGAGACAGCGGCCATCTGGTCATCAGCAGCAACTTCGGGTACGGCTACAACCGCGTCCATCCCGGCAAGGTGGAGTCGGACCGTGGTTTCCAGCTGCGCCACGGCGACCGCCTCAACGGGTTGTTCTACGACTTCCACGTGCAGTCGATGAACCGGGGGGAGCTGAAAGCCCTGCCCGCCCCGATTACGTACACGATCAGCGCCGAAGGCGTCGGCAGCACACTTTGAACTTTCACCGCCGGAGAACTGCAATGAAACGATGCTTTCTTTCCCTGATGCTGGCAGCCGCCGCGCTGCTTCCCGTTGCCGGGACGGCTGCGGACGCCCCGGAGAAGCGCCGCGATCAGCTTCTCGACAACCTGCCGAACTGGCTGAATGCGGAGCCTTTCGGGCCGGAATATGCCGCCGCGCTGAAGCGCGGAGACCGGGCGGAGGCGCTCCGGCTGGTTGCCGGCTATTACCGCCGGAAGCCGGAGAATCCCTATCTGGCCGGGCTGGCGCAGAAAGGATATGACGCGGAACGGGCCCGGCGGGCGGTCCGCGGCGAAGTCACGGTGGTCAACGTTCCGTATGCTTTCCCGGATGGCCGGATCGACTTCCGGTTCGACGCGACGGCGGCCCGTCCGCCGCAGAACCACGAATGGCTCTGGCAGCTCAACCGGATGTGGTTCTGGAACGACATGGCGGCGGACTATTACCGGAAGAAGGACGAAGCCTGCGCCCGCGCCTTCAACCGTCAGGTGCGCGACTGGATCTTGCAGGTTCCGGCTCCCGCCGCGGACGACAACGGCGACCGGCCGGGCAGCGCGTGGCGTTCCATCGAAGCGGGCATCCGGCTCGGGAAGCCGTGGCCGCTGGCGTTCGAGGTCTTCCGGAACTCCCCGGAAGTGCCGGATGAAACGCTGCTGCTGATGGTCGCATCGATGCACCAGCAGGCGCAACACCTGATGCGCCACGGTTCGGCAACCCGTCCGAACCGCTTCATGGGCAACTGGATCGCAATGGAGATGAGCGGCGTCTACGCCTTCGCGTCCTTTTTCCCGGAGTTCCGGGAGGCCGCGGCGATGAGGCGCGAGGCGATGAACATCATCACCGATGCCCTGCGCCGCCAGCTGCTGCCGGACGGCTGGCAGAATGAGCTGTCGCCGGACTATCATGCCGTGGTGTTCAACAACAATACAACCGTCTGGCACATCGCCCGGCAGTACGGACGGCTCGGGGAGCTGCCGCAGGATTTCCTGCCGCTGTTGGAGAAAGCCGCCGAAGCGTACCTCGCGATGGCCGCGCCTGGCCTGACGCAGCCGCGCACCAACGACTGCTATACGCTGCGCACGAAGTCGGTGCTGCTGCCTGCCTCGCAGCTGTTCCCGCACCGGCAGGATTTCCGCTGGGCGGCGACCGGCCGCGCGGAGGGAACGCCGCCGGCGGGCGGGACGGCCTCGCGGTACCTGCCGTGGAGCGGTTTCGCGGTGATGCGCTCGGACTGGGGGCCGGAGGCGGCGTACCTCTGCTTCGACGTCGGGCCGCTCGGCCGGGCGCATGAACATCAGGACAAGCTGAACATCAACCTCTACAAAGGCTCCGAGGAGCTGATCTTCGACGACGGCGGCGGCCAGTACGACCGGTCGCCGCACTACTTCCACGCCCGTTCGGGGGCCGGACACAATACGCTGCTGGTCGACGGGCTGGCGCAGTTCCGCCGGGAGCCGAAAACGGCGGAAGCGCCGGTCGAGGCGGGGTGGATCTCCAACGAACGGTTTGATTACGCCGCCGCCGACTATCGGGACGGCTTCGGGCCGGAGGAGGCGAAGTTTGCCGTCCACCGCCGCGAAGTGCTGTTCGCGAAGCCGGATTTCTTCTGTGTGGCCGACACGGTGAACTCCCGCGACGGCCGGGCGCACGACTACGAACTGCTGTTCCAGCTCGACACGCTGAAGCTGAAGCCGGTCGATGAGCTTCCCGGCGCGGTGATTTCGGACTTCGGCAGGAATTACGATATTCTGATCGTGCCGCTGTATCCGGAAGGGTTGGAGGTCAGTCGGGTTTCGGGGCAAAAGGAGCCGCGTCTGGCGGGCTGGTACGCCGGACGCAACGATCGGAACCTCCACCCGGCGACGACGCTGTCGATGACCGCGAGGCGGCGGAAGGAGTTCCGGTTCGCCACGCTGCTGTTCCCGCTGAAATCCGGCGGGGCGAAGCCGCAGGTCACCCGGCTGGAGGATGGCCGCTGCCGGGTGGTTTTCAACGGGCGGAGCGTCACCTTCGATCCCGGCCAACTGCGGAACGGCGTTGCCGCGCGGTAGCGGTTGCCTGCGTCAAACCGGAGTCATCCCATGTCCAGATCTCAAACGAAACTGTGGTCGGTCGGAACGCTGACCTATACCTCCGCCGGGATCGCCGCGTTGTTCTTCTGGCTGCTGTGGGGGGACTTCGCATGGTCGATGAAGGACCGCGCCGTCGGCAGCGTGGCGACACTGATGGTGAAATCGTTCGGAGTGTCCGATTTCACCTACGGGCTGCTGATCCTCTCGTTCCCCAATTTCACCAATGCGATCCTCGGGCCGCTGGTCAGCTTCCGGTCCGACCGGCACCGCGGCCGTTTCGGCAGGCGCATCCCGTTTCTGGCCTTCACGGTCCCGTTCATCGTGGCGGGGATGATCGGACTGGCCTTTACGCCGTGGCTGGGACGGGAACTGCACGGCCTGATCGGAGCGGATGCGATTTCGCCGAATATGGCCTGTTTGCTGGTGTTCGGCTTCTTCTGGATCATGTTCGACTTCGGCAATACGCTGGCCAGCTCGATCTTCACGGCGCTGGTCAACGATGTGGTGCCGGTGGCGTTTCTGGGGCGCTTTTTCGGACTGTTCCGGGCGATCAGCCTCGCGGCGGGCGTGCTGTTCAACTTCTTTTTTCTGGGACACGCCGAAGCGTATTCGATGTGGATCTTTCTGGGGCTGGCCGCGCTGTACGGCACCGGTTTCACCATGCTGCTGTGCAAGGTGAAGGAGGGGGAGTACCCGCCGGCGGAACCCGCGCCGCGCGGAGCCGGAAGCATTCCGGCGATCTTCCGCACCTATCTGAAGGAGTGTTTCGCGCTGCCCTATTACCGCTGGGCGCTGCTGGCGGTGCCGGTCGCGAATATGGCCAACGTCCCCTTTAACGCATACACGATCTTTTACGCCAAAAGCCTGAACATCGGCATGGACGAACTCGGCAGATACTTCGCGTATACCTATATCATCTCGTTCGGACTGAGCTATTTTCTCGGCATGCTCGCGGACCGGTTCCATCCGATCCGCATGGGAATCGCTTCGACGGCGGTGTACGGCGTGCTCGCCTTCTGCGGAACGTTCCTGATTTCGGGGCATCTGTCGTTTGCGATCGTCTTTATCCTGCACGGGGTGATCTCCGGATGCTTCAGCACCCTGACCGCCTCCTTCGGTCCCCGGCTGTTCCCGAGGAAATATTTCGCGCAGTTCAATTCGGCGATGTGGATTCTGCAATCCTTCACCTGGATGATCCTGACGCCGGTGACGGGCAGGATTCTGGACCTGATCGGCCACCGCTACAACTACACGCTCTTCATCGGCGGAATCTGTTCGATCTTCGGCGTCGCGATCCTCTGCGTCGTGTACCGCGGCTTCCTGAAACTCGGCGGCGACCGGAACTATCAGGCGCCGGATATCGAAACTCTTCACGGGCAGGACAGTTCGCCCCGCCCGTGACTCCCATACGGACGGAACTCAGCCCTTCACGCCGCCGAGCATGATGCCCTTGACCAGCTGCTTTTGCATCGCCACGAAGATGATGATCATCGGGACCACGCTCATCGCGACCGCGGCCATCAGCAGATTGGTCTGCTGTCCCTGCGAGGAGTCGAAGGCCAGCATGCCGATCGGCAATGTGTACTTGTCCGGGCTCTTCATCAGCACCAGCGGCCAGAACAGACTGTTGTAGCTGCCGATGAAGCTGAAGATGGTCAGCGTGACCAGCGCCGGACGGGCCAGCGGAAGCACCACGTCCCAGTAGAGCTGCCACTTGGTAGCGCCGTCGATTTCCGCGGCCTCGTCCAGCGATTTCGGGATGTTCATCATGAACTGCCGCATCAGGAAGGTGCCGAACGCCGAGAACGCGCCGGGCAGGATCAGGCCGGTGTAGGTGTCCACCAGATGCAGCCGGATCATATTCTGATAGTTCGGAATCATCATCACGAGGCCGGGCAGCATCATCGTGGCCAGGTACAGGAAGAAGACCTTGTCGCGCCCCTTCCACTGCAGCCGGGAGAAGCTGAACGCCGCGAGGCTGCTGGTGAACACCTGCAGAAAGGTGATCCACGCCGACACGAACACGGTGTTCCAGTACCAGCGCCCGAAGAAGATCCCCTTCATCGTGAACACGTCGCGGTAGTTGTGCCACTGGCAGACTTCCGGCAGCCAGGTGTCGTAACCGATTTCGTCGAGCATTTTGAGGCTCGCGAGAATCATCCAGGTGAACGGCAGCACCAGCAGCACCGCCATCAGCGTAAGAACCACATTCAAGCTGAACAGCTTGGCGAAGTTCGTCAGGAATTTGCTGTTTTCTTTCATGATCTGTCGTTGCCTTCCTTACTCGTTGGTGTAGCGGTTGCCGAATTTCCAGTTGAACATCGTCACGACGAACACCAGCAGAAAGAGCAGCCAGGAGACCGCCGAAGCGTAGCCGAGGCGTCCGGTTCCGAAACCCTGCGTGTAGATGTAGTACGCCAGCGTTGTGGTCGATCCGGCCGGGCCGCCCTGCGTCATCACGCGGGCCATGTCGAAACCGCCCTGCAACCCGCCGATCACCGCCATGATCATGATGAAGAAGGTCACGTTGGAGAGCTGCGGCCAGGTGATGTTCCAGAACCGCTGCCACGGGCTGGCGCCGTCGATGTCGGCGGCCTCATACAGCTCCTGCGGCACGCCGGAGAGGCCGGCAAGGTACAGCAGCATATTGTTCGAGCCGATCGCACCCCAGAACCCCATCAGCAGCAAAGAAGGCTTGGCCCAGTAGTAGTCGGCCAGCCACTGCGGCGGCGTCAGCCCGTCGGGCGTCGGCTGCCCGTTGGTCTGCAGCACCATCTGCGGCAGCACCCAGAACACGCAGGCTATGCCGACCATCGCCATCAGTCCGACCATCGTCGAACCGTCCACGATCGCGGAGTCGCCGATCGCCCGGTCGGGGATGCAGTTGTATTTGCGGCCGCGGGAGAGCCGGTAGGCCGCGAATCCCCAGCCCGTCGCCAGGAACGCGATCGCCATCACCAGCAGCCAGACCGGATTCGGATTGGTAGTCGAAACATTGACCAGCACCTCCGGCCTGGCGGTTTCCACCGCACAGGCGGCGTTGTACTCCACCATCGACTTCCAGCTAGGGGAACACCAGCTCCAGGAGAAGATCAGCGGCAGCGAAAGCAGCGCGATGCCGAGCCAGGCGCTCAGCGTGCCGCATTCGCCGTCGCGCCACAGCCGAAGCTTGCGGCGGACCATGCTCAGGAAAAAGAGACCGACGAACACCAGCAGGATGATGCCGATCGCCGTACAGGCCGGGGCGATCAGGATCGCGACCGGGTTCAGAGCCTCCAGAATCGGACGCAGCGCATTGTTGATCGGGCCGGTCAGCGGATTGTACAGCTTCTTCCACAGAATATAGGTCGCCACGCCGGCGGTGAAGTACGGGAAGTAGAAGAGCGTCCGGTAGACCGTCTTGCCGCCGAGTGAACCGATCACCAGCACGCCGCCGATCAGCGAGACCATCAGCAGCGTCATCGCGGTCGCCCCCATGCCGAGGCAGACCAGAATTCCGGCGGAAGCGATCATCACGGCGGTGATCAGCATCGTGGTCCAGATCCGGCGCTTGCCGCTGCCGTTGAAGTCCCAGTTCAGCAGCAGCGCGGCGACGAGGCTGCCCGCGACGCCGAACGGAATGCCGATCATCAGGAAGAACGTGTTCCCGAAATACTGCCCGAAGTCGGGATCAGTGAACAATTTGATGAAGTTGTCGAATCCGACGAACCGGATCGGTTCGAACCGGAAGTAGTTGTGCATTTCAAGGTTCCAGTCGGTGAAGGCCATATAGATGCTCATCACCAGCGGAATCACCGTAAACGCCATAAACCCGAGAATGTTGGGCAGCAGGAAACCGATTCCGACCGCACAATCCTTCGCATCTTTTTTGTTGAACGCCATTTTACTTCTTCTCCCCCGGAGTGCTTTCCCGCAGCATCCCCTTTTCACGGTAATACTTCAGGTAGAACGGGTTTTTGATCCATTCGGCCGGAATCTTTCTGCCGGCTTTCTTGTATTCGTCGATCTTCTGCTGGATGGCCCAATCCTTCTTCCAGGCTTCCATCATGCGGGGATTGGCTTTTTTGGAGGTCTCGATTTCCATATTGTAACGGGTCTCGATATTTTTGACCGCCTCATCCAGCGTCATGCGGTTGTTGAAATACTGGTTGATCGAACTTTGCAGCCAGTTGGGCGAACCGGACTTCACGAAAGGGCTGAAATTGCCGGGAATGCCGATGGTCATCGCCCACTCCACCTCCTGCAGGTTCACATTGCCCTCGTTCGGACGGGTCTTCGGAATCGCCTTGAGTTCTTCCATCACCAGACTCGGATTCGGCGGCAGTCCGTCGCCTCTTTCCACGATGTACCGGTTATACTCCTTGCTCGCGAGGAACTGCATGAAAAGCTTGGCCAGTTCCGGCTGCTTGGAGCCGCGGTAGAACATCGCCGCGCGGGTGCCGAAGATGAAGTTCTTGAACTCGTACTGGGGAGGCAGGCGGGTGGCGAAGTTGATCCGGAAATTCGGCTCCTTGCCCTCTTTGACCAGAGCCTTGTTCTTCTCGTCCTGCACTTCGCGGAAGCGGATCAGGCAGTAACGCCCCGTCACCACCATCGCATATTTGCCGGAAATGAAGTTCGAGAAATCCGCGCCGCCATAGCCGCTCTCGGTGCTCATCGACGCGACGTCGGCGGCGTTCGGCACAAGACGGTCCTCATAGGTCCACTTGTAAAAGAGTTTGATATATTTCTTGAAAATATCGTTGTCCGCGACGCAGCGCGTCAGAGTTTCGTTATAGAGGTCATAACCCTTGCTGCGGACGATGTTGGTCAGCAGGCTGACGCCGGCGCCGCTGTCGAGGCTCTGCGTAAAGAAATACTCCTGACGCTGCAGCCCCTCATTGGCCCGCATCACGTACTCCTTGCCGATCCGCTCGAAATCCTCGGGAGTCCAGTCTTCCGGGATCTCCTTGACGCCGAAGCGGTTCAGGGTGTCCATGTTGATCCAGACCGTCGCGCTGGAGCCGTTGCAGGGATAGGCGTACTGCTCGCCGTCCATGCCGACCAGCAGCCCCGCCATGCCGGGATAGGTGGTGTTGAGGCCGTACCCGTTTTTATTCGCATCTTCGGTCAGCGGGACTCCCACGCCCATCTGCTGATAGCCGAGCACTTCGGCGGTGTCGACGATATCGCCGGCCATCCCGGATACCGCCTGAATCAGCGTACTCTGGTTGCTGGCGGTTTCGGCTACCACATTGCCGTTCGGTTTTTTATCTCCGGCCTTCACGCTGTGCGGTTCGCCGGGTTTCACTCCGTAATGAGCGTTGAGCGCGTCGGCTTCCTCCTGCGTATAAAGAACCGGTTTGCCGTCCTTGTCCTTCTGAATATGGCCGTTCCTGACCAGCCATTCGCGAAACAGCATGATCTGTTCCTCGCGCTGCGGATTGGTATCGGTTCGCCAGGTGATCACCGGGACCTCCGAGGCCCGGTCGGTTGCGGTCAGCATCGTATAAAACGCTGCGGCGACCAGCAACAACAGAATCCCCAGGAATAATTTCTTCATTCGGAATTTCCCCCCTGTTGCATTAGGTTTACTTGATTATTTGATTTTTTGAAGTTTCCTATGCCAGTCTTGCAAAGATACACCGCAAAAACGGAATTTTCAATAATAGGCCGCTGTTTTTTTTACTTTTTTTTGACAATTCGCCGCCGCTCCATCTTTTCACTTTTTTCAGTGTCCGGCGGATAATGCCGAGACAATCCGGGGCGTCTTTACGCGATCGGGTCAAGCAGCTATTGACGAATATGAATAATCCCTGCAGAAAATGAATTTTCATTTCTGCAATTTTATTTTATAATATACAGGAAGCCAGGCAATCGGCCAATGGACAAAAGCTGGAAAAAGATGGACAATACAGTCATGGGCAAAAACAAAGACTTCCATACAAACGCCGTGTGCAAGTTTTTTAACAAAAAATCCGTTCAAATTGTAGAAGCGAATTCCCATATTTCTGGTTGATACAGCAATTGATGGAATGTGCCAACAATTTCCTGCTAATCCGAACAGTCAAATGCCATAAATCTCGGGCTCTGATTTTTTCGGCATTGAA